>NZ_OZ253465.1:0-1457500 GCF_965261555.1 Candidatus Palauibacter sp. | reverse complement strand
AGGCGGCGAGAACCCGCTCACGAAACGCACGTTGATGCAGCCGTCGCCTCGTCAGGACGGTCACATACTCCCGGCGCAGAGCTGTGTCCTCTCGGACGCGTTCGGACGACCCGACGAGACTCGTGTGTGCCATGTCGTCCACGGCCACTGAGAATGTGTGGGACTCGCGCTCGTCGCGGACCACGAAAACGGGCCATACGGGCATGTATTTTCCTGGAATCAAGCCATGGAAGTACACCAGCGGCAGATGGTGTGACATGACCGATCGCAGTCCAACGTTGTCGGGGTGTTCCGGACCATCTCGGCGGTATTGGTATCGGAGGAGGTTGTCCGAACCGAACGCATCGTGATAGGGCCCTTTGGGAGCCGTCGTAATGGAGAGCGGGAGGTCCATCACGGCGGGCTTGAAGATGCCTTTGGGGCCGATCACGTGTACTTGCCGTCCACCGACCATGAACCCTTCGCGCAGCAGACTGAGGGGCAGCACATCCCCGTGGGTCGAGCATTGGCTCGAAAGCCACTCGAAGGCCGCGATCCGCACTTGCCGGTCTCGTTCGCGGTCGAAGCCCGCCGCACCAGCCGGCGTCCAAGGATCCTCGTAGCTCATCCGGCAGAGTAGAGACGCGTCTCGGAACGCGTCAAACGGAGTAGCCCGCCGAACGGTCTTGCCCCCCGTCGCCTCCGGGACGTGCGGGGAGAGGACTCTCCGGTGCAGGTTGGGGACGGACGCAGAACCACTTTCGCGAGGTACCGATGAAATACGCTCTGCCGCTGCTGTTGGTCTCATCGCTCACGCTGGGTTCTACGCACCACGGATCGCGCCCGACTCCGGAACCGGGCCGAACCGGGCCGGATCCGTCCCGTGAGCGGCCATCGGAGCGGGCGATGGACACGTATCCGAAGAACCCGGCCATCGACGCGCTCAACTACGCCTTCGCGCTCGCGCTCTCCGACGAGACGGACTTGATCTCGGGCGAGGCGACGATCGATCTCCGCTTCCTGGAGGCAGGGATCGAGGAGGTGCGGCTGGATCTGATCGAAGAGAAGCCCGACGGGACCGGCATGCGGGTCCGGGCCGTGACGGGGGCGGACGGTTCGCTGGAGTTCGAACACCGGGACGACGCGCTCTACATCTCGCTCGCGGCCCCGGTAGAAGCCGGCGAGCGGCGCCGGATCACGGTCGCATACGAAGGGATTCCGGCCACCGGTCTCATCATCGGGCCGAACAAGCACGGCGACCGCACCTTCTTCAGCGACAACTGGCCCAACAAGGCGCGGAACTGGCTGCCGACGATCGACCACCCGTACGACAAGGCGACGAGCGAACTCATCGTCACGGCGCCGGCCCACTACCAGGTCATCTCCAACGGACTACTCATCGAAGAGACCGACCTCCTGGACGGCACGCGCCGCTCGCACTGGAAGCAGTCGATCCCGATCGCAACGTGGCTGTACTCGCTCGGGGTCGCCCGGTTCGCGGTCCAGACCGTGGACTACTTCCGGGGCATCCCGATCCAGACGTGGGTCTACGCCCAGGATCGCGAAGCCGGATTCCACGATTTCGCGGTGCCGACGAAGCAGGCGATGGAGTTCTACGAGGACATGGTCGGCCCCTACTCGTACGAGAAGCTGGCGAACGTGCAGTCGAACAGCGTCGGCGGCGGAATGGAGGCGGCGACCGCCATCTTCTACGGCGACGCCTCGGTCACGGGCGAACGGGACGTGCGCTGGCGGAACGTGATCATCCACGAGGTGGCGCATCAGTGGTTCGGGAATTCCGTCACCGAATACGACTGGGATGACATCTGGCTTAGCGAAGGCTTCGCGACATACTTCACGCTGCTCTTCATCGAACATCAGTACGGGCGCGACGAATTCATCGAGCGGTTGCAGGTGAGCCGCGACCGGATCCGGGACTTCATGGCGGTGAACCCGGACTATCGCATCGTTCACGACAATCTCTCTGACATGGGCCTCGTGACGAGCGGGCCGGGAACGTACCAGAAGGGTTCGTGGACGCTGCACATGCTGCGCGGGGTCGTCGGGGAGGACGCGTTCTGGGCCGGGATCCAGGCGTATTACCGGGAGTTCCGGGACGGGAGCGCGACGACGGCGGATTTTCGGCGGGCGATGGAGGAGGCGTCGGGGCTCGACCTGCGGACGTTCTTCGACCAGTGGCTCTACCGCGGCGGGTGGCTGGAGTACGAGGGCGGCTGGAGCTACGACGCGACGGCGGGGGCGATTCACGTCGACATCCGGCAGACACAGGACGAACGCTACACTTTCCGTATGCCGGTGGAGATCGCGATCCACCTTCCGCCCGATGGTCCGCTCGAGCGCGGGGTGCACGGCGCCACTCGGCCGCCTCGATTCGAAGTGATCGACGTGGACGGGCGGGAGGGTCGGTTCACGATCCCCGTTCCGGCCGAGCCGCTCGACGTCGTCCTCGACCCGAACACGTGGCTTCTCATGGACGCGGCCTTCGAGCGGCGGTAGCGCAGCGCCGCGAGCGGCGGCCCTGTTGTTAGAGGGCGAGGTGTCGCACCACCGTGCTTGCACGGCCTTGGACGCGTGGGACAGCTTTGACGCCGCACTGACTCGCTCCAGAGGGGGGCGCTCCACTTGGCGATCGATCGACGGAACTTCCTGAAGGCGGCGACAGCCGGCGCGGCGGGCGTATCGCTCGGCGCCGTCCCGCCGCTGTCGGGCGGATCCTTCTTCGCAGGCGCCGTCCCCGAGCCGCGCGCCACGCCCCTCCGCAGGCGCGCCGGCCAGGCGCCCGACGTCGTCGTCATTGGAGCAGGCAACTTCGGCATCTGGACGGCGCTCAACCTCCAGCGGCTTGGCGTCTCGGTCACCGTGCTCGACGCGTACGGGCCCGGCAACTCGCGTTCCACCTCGGGTGGGGAAACGCGCGGCGTCCGTTCCTCCTACGGGGGGCGCCCCGAGGGCTTCGTCTGGAATCGCTGGGCCAACGAAGCGATCCGGCGCTGGATCCAATGGGATGAAGAAGGACAGGAACTCCTCCTGCCACGTGTCTTCTATCAGTCGGGCGATCTCATCCTGCGCGAGGAGATGGTCCCCTATCTCGAGGACACGATGGCTCAGTGGGACCGGCTCGGCGTCGACTACGAACTGCTCGACGTGGACGAGATCAACTACCGCTGGCCCTGGATCCGGACGGAGGAGGGGGTCTCACTGGGGCTCCATGAACCCAACGCGGGGGTCGTGCGGGCGCGGCGGGCCATCGAATCCGTGGCGAAGCGGTTCGAGATGGAGGGCGGCGAGATCCGGATCGCGCGCGCGGCTCTCGGGGCATCGGACGGTCGCCGGCTGAACGACGTGACCCTCGGAGGGGACGAGTCGCTGCCGGCCTCGACCTTCGTGTTCGCGGTGGGGCCCTGGATGGGCAAGACGTTCCCGGAATTGTTCGGGGACCGGATACGCATCCCCGTGGGCAACGTCTTCTACTTCGCGGTCCCGGATCGGCGCTTCATGTTCCCCAACATGCCGAGCTACGGCGTCCCGGGGTGTACGGGCTGGCCCGCGCTCGGCCCGGACCACCGCGGCTTCCGCGTGCGGGTCGGCGGGCAGCAGGGCGACGATCCCGACACCAGCGACCGCTGGGTGCCGCCGGAGGCCCACGAGCGGCCGCGCGAGATCCTCGAGCGCTATTTTCCCGACATGGTCGGCGCGGCGATCAACGAGACGCGCGCCTGCCACTACTGCTTCGGTCCCAGCCGCAACTTCCTCATCGACAAGCACCCCGACTTCGACAACGTGTGGCTCGCCGGCCTCGGGACGGCGGAGTCGTTCAAGCAGGGGCCGGTGCTCGGCGAGTACATCGCGAAGCGCGTCCTGGAGATCGAGGACGACCCCGAACTGGCGGAACAGTTCAGGTTCTCGCTCGAGGCTCCGGAGGGACGAGACCCGGGGGCGGCCCTGGATCCTGAGCTGGAGGACCTGGGCGGTTGAGCCGGCGGCGCGTTTTCCCGATGGCGGCTCTCGCCTTCGTCGCCGCGGCAGTCACCGTATCGGGCTGCTACGGCCCGCTGCGACTCACGCCGTCGGACCACACCACGGTCCTCGCCGAGCAGTCGCTGGACGCCGACCATCCCGCCCTCCCCGGCCCGTATCGCGTCTCGCGCCTCTACTACGGGAGCGGGACGGATCGGCGCCGGCCGGAATACCGCGATTCCGTCTCGATCGTGACGGAGACGGTCGACGCCTCGAAGCTCGTGTCGCTGGGGCAGTCGGCGAAGGAGCGAAACGGCTACTGGGGCTTCACGCCGAAGGAATTCCCCATCAACGGACGCGCCTGGTACCCCGAGGGCGAGGGCCCCTTCCCGCTGGTCCTCATCGTCCACGGGAACCACGACATGAGGGACTTCTCCGACCCCGGGTACGGCTATCTCGGCGAGTTGCTGGCCAGCCGGGGCTACGTGTTCGCCTCCGTCGACATGAATTTCATCAACGGCGGCATCCGCAACGAGAACGACGGGCGCGGCTGGTTCCTCCTCAAACACATCGACGCCTTCAAGGAGTTCGCGGCGGACGAAGCCACCCCGTTCCACGGAAAGATCGACTTCGACCGCATCGCCCTCATCGGTCATTCCCGCGGAGGCGAGGCGGTCGGGCACGCCGCGGCCTTCAACCGGTTGTCACGGTATCCGGACGACGCTTCGCTCGAGTTCGACTTCAACCACGGGATCCGCGCGATCATCGCCATTGCCCCCGTCGACGGACAGTACCTTCCAACAGGGCGCTTCGTGCCCGTCGAGAACGTCAACTACATGGTGTTCCACGGCTCGCACGATGGCGATGTCACGAGCTTCCACGGTCTGCGCCTCTATAATCGTCTGTCGTTCACCGATAATGGCGACTATTTCAAGACCGCAATTTACATGTACCGGGCCAATCACGGACAGTGGAATACCGTCTGGGGGAACAAGGACAATGGCCCGCGCAGCGCCCGGCGCCTCGACCTGCGGGGACTCATAGACGGTGAAGCGCAACGGGAGTTCGGGGAAATCTATATCTCGGCCTTCCTCGAGACCACGCTCCGCGACAATCCCGACTACATGCCGATGTTCCGGGACCATCGCGTGATCGGCGGATGGCTGCCCGAGACGATGTACATCACACAGTTCGAGTCGAGCAGTTTCCGGCCGCTCGCGTCGTTCGAGGAGGACATCGATCTCACGACGGGCACGGCGCCGGGGGTGACGCTGGAAGGAGATTCGCTCGGGACGTGGCGGGAGAACCTCCTCGACCTCCGCTCGCGGAACCGGCCCACGACGTCGAGTTCGCAGGGCAACAACGCGCTCTGGCTGGGCTGGAACAACCGGGGCGCCGGCGACGAGGACGCGCTGGGGACGCCCGCCAGCTACGCCATCGCGTTGCCGGACGGGCTGGGGTCGGAGTGGGGCCTGAGCGCCGCCTCTCACCTGGATCTGCAGCTTGGGGCGGTGGAGGGCCGGCCGGGGCCGCGAAGGCCCGGGGACGACGACGCGGACGCGGGTGCGTCCCCCGCTGCGGAAGACGCGGCCGAGGACAGCCGGGACGAGGTTCGCGACGAAGACGAGGAGCCGGTGGATCTGTCCGTCGTGGTCACGGACGCGAACGGCGAATCTGCGAGTTTGCTGCTGTCCAACTATGGGCCGATCCGCCGACCGCTGGAGACCGTCGTGCGGCGTCGCAACGACGCGGAGTCCTTTGACAACCAGTGGGAACTCGTGCTCCAGTCCTTCTCCCTCCCTCTCGCGGACTTCGTCGAAGCCAATCCCGCGTTCGATCCCGCCACGCCCCGGGAGATCCGCCTCCTCTTCGACCACACGGCGGCCGGCACCGTCGTCGTGGACGACATCGGCTTTTCGGAAAGGTCGTCCGACCGTTGAACCACGCCGATGCCCGGCCCGCGGGCTCCGTCACGCGCGAACTCGGCCGGCGCGAGCACGAGGGCAAACCGTTGCACGCGCTCGTCGCGACCCGGGTGGTTGGCGCGGGCCGGGAGGAGCTGTGGGACGCGCTGACCAGCGCCTCGCGGATCCCGAAGTGGTTCCTGCCGATTTCCGGCGACCTGCGCGCAGGCGGGAGTTACCAGTTGGAGGGAAATGCGGGCGGCGAGATCATCGCGTGTGAGCCGCCGGAGCGCTTCGCCCTGACGTGGCGCATGCACGGAGACGACAGCTGGGTGACGGTGACGCTGTCGGAGATGCCGGAGGGCCGCACCGAGGTGCGCCTCGAACATCTCGCGCAGTTTCCGCAGAAGTTCTGGGAGGAGTTCGGGCCGGGGGCGGTCGGCATCGGCTGGGACCAGGCGTTGTACGGACTCGAAGAGCATTTCTCCCCGGCCCCATCGGTCGTCCCGGAGACGGCGGAAGCATGGATCGCCTCGGAGGAGGGGAAGAACTTCACCCGCCGGAGCAGCGCCGCGTGGTGCGAGGCTTCCATCGCCCTGGGAACCGATCGGGAAGCGGCACAGGCCGCCGCCGACCGGGTGACCGCCTTCTACACGGGCGAGGACCCGCCGTAACGGCTAGCGGAAGCTGAGGCCGAAACGATGGGCGTTTCCGTCCACGTCGAAGGCCTGGAAGGCGTACTCCAGCGTCAGGGCGTCACCCGTGAACGCGAGGCCGAAGGTGAACGGGCTCCGTTCATCCTCCACCACGCGCTGGAGTCCGGCGCGGAGGCGGAAGGTGTAGCCCTGCACGGGCCAGTAGGAGATCTCGACGCCGCCGGCCGGGATGATCTCGCCATCGCGACGCCGGGCGACCTGGCTGGTGAGGAACATGTCCAGTTCCCCGACCTCGAAGGTCTCCGTCGAAATCCCCAGGGCGAGTTGGGTGGGGATTCTGTCCGTGATGTCCCGCGTCTCCAGATCCGGTCCCAGGTTGCGGACGGCCAGGCTGACCATCGCGGGTCCGAACTCGCGCGCCACTCCCAGATCCACCACGAGCGTACGATCCCGCAGCGCGCGCATGTAGTGAAGTTCGAGATACTTGGCCACGACGCCGGCGTCGACCACGCCGAACAACGCGCGTGCGTAGCCGAGCGAGGCAGCGAACTCGGTCACGGGTTCGCCGTCCCCGAACGCCGCGGCCTGGAGGTCCGGATACGAGGCGGCACCGGCGCCGCCGTGGCGCATGTACTGGAGACCGACCGCGAAGTCGCCCAGTCCGACGCTTCCCTTCGAGGCGAGCGTCGCGATGGTGCCCTCCGAGCCGTACCGCTGCAGACCCGCCGCCATGCCGTCTACACGCCCCATGAGAGCAGGTGCGTAGAAGAGGAGATCGGCCCCGCCGCCCAGCAGGTAGGGCGCGTTCCCGTACGCCGCCGCTTCCACGCTGGCCGGGGCCTGGAGTACGAGGGCGCGGTAGTCAACCCGCTCCGTCTGCATCTGGGCCCGGCCCCCGCCCGCGGTAGCGCCGATTGCCAGGACCGCGAGCGGCAGGGAAACCGCGAGCCGTGCGGCGGGAGATGGCGCGGCTCGCTCCCGCGCGGCTCTCAATCCCACAGGCGCTCCGTGGCCAGGAACTCCCCGAATCCGTCCGGATCGTCGGCGGCACGCTCGATTCGATCCACGCCACGCTCGATGTCCTCCATGCTGTTCGCGATCGAGAGACGGAGGAAGTGCTGGCCCCCGGAGCCGATGCGGCAGAAGGAGGCCCGGTCCATCGTGGCCACGCCGTATCGATAAAGCAGGAACATCTGCAGCATGCCCGATGGGGTCGTCCGCGCGCGGGACTCCGCGGGCATGGCGTCGTGCGCATCGAACACGCCCAGCCGCTCGCACACGCCCGACACGTTCGGAAAAACGTAGAACGCGCCCTTCGGCAACTGGCAACTCAGGCCCTCGATCGCGTTGAGCGCGGGCACGATGAAGTCCCGCCTCCGCTCGAACTCTCCCACCATGTGCGCCACGACGCCGGCCGTGGCCGGATCCTCGTACGCAGCTCGCCCCCCTTCCTGCAGGAAGGGCGGGACGCACGACATGATGTTGATGTTCAGTTGCTTGAAGACGTCGGCCTCCTCTTCCGTCGGCAGGACGGCCCAGCCGAGGCGCCACCCCGTCATGGCGAACCCCTTCGAATGGCCGCTCGCGATGACCGTCCTCTCCGCCATGCCCTCGTGCGACGCGATGCTGCGGTGCTCCAGACCGTCGAAGAGGATGTGCTCGTAGATCTCGTCGGAATAGATCCGGACGTCCGGGTGACAGCGTTCGCGGATCACGGCCGCGATGCCCGCAAGATCTTCCGCCGACAGCACGCCTCCGGTCGGATTGGAGGGCGAACAGAGGATGATGAGCCGAGTGCGCTCGGAGAGGAGCGCTCCGAGGTCGTCCGCCGTGAACGCGAAGCCCTTCTCTTCCGAGAGGTGCAGGGGCACGGGACGCGCCCCCACGAACGTCGCCCACGACTCGTATATGGGGAATCCGGGGCTCGGGTAGACGACCTCATCGCCCCGGTCCACGTACGTCTGGAAGGTGTAGCCGATCGGCGGCTTGGCCCCGGGGGTGACGACGACCTGATCCGCCTCCGCGGAAATCCCGCGCGTGTCCGAAACATGGCGGGCGATCGCCTCGCGGAAGGACGGGAGTCCGGCTGCGTCGCAGTACCCCGAGTTCCCGGCCTCGAGTTCCGCGACGGCGACCCGATTCAGGTGGGGCGCGCTGCGGAAGTCCGGCGCCCCGATGTTGAACCGGATGACGTCCAGTCCCCGGTCGAGACACACCTGGATGTCGTCGTTGACCTTGAAGGCGTTCTCGGTCCCCAGATCGGCGAGGCGCTGCGCTAGAACGGGCATGCCCGATAATGTCCCCGTCGCCCACCCGCTGCCAGTAGAACGGCACTCACTCCATTTGATGCCTCATCCGCAGTCCCATACGATGCCTGCACGAAGAAGAGAGCGGCCAACAGTGGTCCGTGAGCTGGGTCGATACGGCATTCAGCACACCTCGGAGGATCCATGTATCGAAGAATCGTGACCGGCCGGATCGCGCGCGCCGGACTCCTGGCGACGCTGCTGCTCCCTGTGGTGCCCGTTTCCACCGAGGCGCAGGAAGCGCGGCGGCGCTGGGAGCGGATGAACCAGATGCGGCGCGAGAAGTTCGATGTCGTGCTGCCCGAGGTCATGCGCGAGAACGGGATCGACATGTGGATCACCGTGCGCAAGGAGGGGCTCGACGATCCGCTCACGCCCGATTTCGGGCCCGGGTACGTGAATCCCATCGGCTACTACATCTTCACCGACCGCGGCGGAGAGCGGATCGAACGCGCCGCCCTGGGAATCGGGGGATACCTGCTGGCCGGAAACGGCGCCTACGACATCGTGACCGGCAACTTCGATCTTCGGGAGTTCGTCGCCGAGCGGGATCCGGAGCGGATCGGCCTCAACATGGGGTCGAACATCGGCGCGGCCGACGGTCTCTCCCATACCGGCTACCAGCACCTCGCGGAAACGCTGGGCGAACCGTGGGCGTCGCGTTTCGTCTCTGCGGAGAAGCTCGTGTCCGACTTCAGGTCGCGCCGCGTCGCATCGGAGCTCGCAGGCTTCGCCGAGGCGGGCGAGATTTCGCGCGAACTCGCGGAGCGGGCCCTCTCGAACGAAGTCGTCACGCCCGGCGTCACGACGCTCAGAGATGTGGCATGGTGGCTCATGGACCGGCTGCTCGAGCGCGGGCTCGGTTCCTCCTTCGGCTTCCCGTCCATCTATATCACGGGGCCCGAAGGCATCGAGGCGACCTCCAGCGACCGCATCATCCAGGGCGGCGACGTCATGATGATCGACTGGGGCGTCTGCCACCTGAACTTCTGCACCGACATGAAGCGCGTCGCCTACGTGATGCGGCCGGGGGAGACGGAGGCGATGCCGGGCGTGCAGAACGCGTTCGACCGGGCGATCGAGGCGCGGGAAGTGTCGCGCCGCGCGATCCGGGCCGGCATCACCGCGCGCGAGAACATGGACCGGATCGGGGCCGCGCTCACGGCGGCCGGGTTCAATCCCATCCCATTCAACCAGCCCACGGAGGGGCCGCAGACGGACGTGACCTGGGAGGGGCACCACTCGGTCGGCAACCTCGGGCACGGGATCGGCCCCTCGATCGCGACGTGGAACCCGCGCCGCCTCACCTTCGAGGTCGTGCCGTCGAATCTCCTCGCGATCGAAATGTTCGCGTACACCGCGGTCCCCGAATGGGGGGGCGCGAAGTTGCGCGTGCCGCTGGAGGATGACGCGGTGGTCACCGAACGGGGCGCCGAGTGGCTCTACCCCGCGAACAGCCGCCTCCTCCTGATCAAGTCCGATCCCGCCGCGAAGCGGACCGTCTCGTGACCCGGAGCCGGCCCGGGGGATGACCACCCTCCACGAGCTTCTCGTGCGTGCGAGCCGCACGTTTGCGGTCGGCATCGAGATCCTTCCGCACCCGCTGCGGGACGAGATCACCGTGGCCTACCTGCTGCTGCGCGTCTCCGACTACCTGGAGGACAACCAGGAAATCGCGGAGGACGAGAAGGTCTTTCTGCTGGAAGAGTGGCGGCGCGTGCTCGACGGAGGTTCCGGACGCGCGGCGCTCATCGAACGCCTGGGAGAAGCCGCGGAGGACACGCCGGACGCGTCCGTGGCCCGGCACACGGCGCGCGTTCTCGAAGGACTCGGCCGTCTGGCGCCCGACGCCCGGGAGATCGTCGTGCGCCGGGTGCGGGAGTCCAGCGCCGGGATGGCGCGGTGGACGGAGCGGGGATCGGAGTTCGAGACCGAGGCGGACCTGGACGACTACATGCACGAAGTCGCCGGGCGGGTGGGCCATCTGCTGACGGAACTGTTCGCCCATCGGCTGCCGGGCGTCGGACAGGATCGTGCGCGAATGATGGCGCTGGGACGGGAGTTCGGCCTCGCGCTGCAGACGGTCAACGTGATCAGGGGGCTGCACGAAGACCGGCATCGCGGCTGGGTGTACGTGCCTGCGTCCTTCCTCCCCGACGGCATGGATCCCCGCGAGCTGTTCGAGCCCACAAACCACGCGGCGGCGATGACGGTGCTCGAGCGACTCGTGGAGAAGGCCGACCGCCACCTGGCGGCGGCCCGGAGCTACATGCGGATGATCCCGAGACGGTACCACCGGGTGCGCCTCTTCTGCCTGCTCCCGCTCCTCTTCGCCGTGCGGACCCTGGCCATCAGCCGCACGAATCCGGAGGTGTTGGATCGGGAGACGAAGATGTCCCGCCGCGAGGTCCTCGCGATCACGCGCCGTGCGAAGCTCTTCGGCTTCTCCAATCGCTGGATCGCCCGCTACTGCCGGCGGCTCGCCGCGCGGGGCGCCTGACGAACCCGGTCCGGAGGTTAAGCGCGCGCCAGCCGCCAGCGTTCCCGCCGCGCCGCGAGGTTGTACTGCGTCATCACCAGCGCCGGCACCACGACCATGAGGAGGATCGTGGCGATGAACACGCCGAAGCCGACGGAGGTCGCCAGCGGCACGAGATGCTGAGCATACGTGCTCGTCTCGAAGATCAGAGGGGCCACGCCGAGGAATGTCGTAATCGACGTGAGCATGATCGCCCGGAATCTCTCCTTGGCCCCGCTGATGATCGCCTCCGCGGGCTCGAGGCCGGAGTCCCTGAGGTCGTTGATGAACCGGATCATCATGAGCGAGTCGTTCACGACCACGCCGAAGACGCCGACGAGTCCGTACAGCGACCACAGTCCCCAACTGAGACCGAGCAGCATGTGGCCGGCGAGCGCGCCGATCGCGCCGAGCGGAACGGCGGCCAAGATGATGAGGGGCTGCGTGTACGAGCCGAACGGGATCGCCATCAGGCTGTACATGATGAGGAGAGCGAGAATGAGCGACCGGCCCAGCACGGAGATCGCGTGATCCTGCTCCTTTCGCTGGCCGCCGTACGTGTAGGCGAGATCCGGGTTCTCGCTCGTCAGTCGCGGGAGGACTTCGTTGTCCAGTCTGGCGTTCACCTGCTGGCCGGTGGCGATGCGCGGGTCCACATCCGCGGTGATCGTCACGGCGCGGCGTCCGTCGACCCGGTGAATGGCGGCTGACGAGCGGGAGAATCCGGCGGACGCGATCTGACCCAGCGGCACTTCGCCCCCCGGCGTGCGGACGAGGTAGTTCTCGACATCGGTCGCGGAGTTGCGCTCTTCCTCCGGAAGCCGGACCCACACGCGCATGTCTTCGCGCCCCCTGGGCACCCTCAGCGCTTCCGTCCCGAAGAAGGCCGAGCGCACCTGCGTCGCGAAGCGGTCGAGCGTCAGGTTCAGGGAGCGGCCCTCCGGATTCAGCTCCAACTGAAGTTCCCGGAACCCTTCATCGAGGTTGCTCCGAATGTCGAAGGTCCCCTCCATGGCCGTCAGTTCCGCCGCGAATTCGCCCGCAATGGCCTCCAGGCGATCCGGATCCGGATGGGACAGTTCGTAGTGAACGGGCAGCCCCAGACCCAGAAGGTTCGATGAGATCGAGAGCGATTTAGCCTCGGCGGCGACCCCGACCTCTTCCCGCCACACGCGCTCGAAGGTGGAAGCGGCGATGCCCCGGCTGTTCCAGTCGTGGAGCTTGAACTGCACGGTGCCGAGGTGGCCGCGAGCCGCCTCCACCGCGTCCCCGCCGAGAGGGTCGTACAGTGCCGCCAGCTCGCCCACCGTGACGGCGACGTCGAATTCCAGCGGATCCTCGCCTCCATCGCCATCCTCCGAAAGGCGGGCCACGGCCCGGTGCCCCGCGGCTTCGATTTCCGCGACGATCCGGGCGGTGCGTTCGGCCGGAGTCCCCGTCGGCATCTCCAGGTTCGCCGACACGACATCGCCCTCGATCGGGGTGATGAACTGGTTGGGCACGATGCCCGACGCCACCGTCCCCAGCGAGATCACGAGCAGGCCGGCCGCGGAGGCGAGGATGATGGAGGGCTGCTCCGTCGCGAGGCGGAGTCCGCGGTCGAGCGGTCCGTCTGCGATGCGCTTCATCGTTCGGTCCACGGCCCCCTGAGCCCGCTCCAGCATCCGATGGGCGGCGCCGGACCTCCGCACGCCGGGAGCCGCCAGATGGGACAGGTGGTTCGGGAGAACGAGCAGCGATTCCATCAGCGAGATCACGAGCACCGCGATCACCACGAGTGGAATCCCGCGGCCGAGTTCTCCCTGCGGGCCGGGCGCGTTCAGCAGCGCGGCGAAGGCCGTGATCGTCGTGAGAACCGAAAAAATGACGGGGGTGCTGACGCGGCGCGTGCCGCGGATGGCGGCCGCGAGCCCCCGGTGTCCCCTCTCTCTCTCCGCGAAGATGCTCTCTCCAACGACGATCGCGTCGTCCACGACGATGCCCAGCGCAAGAACGAGCGCCATCAGCGAGAACATGTTGATCGAGATGCCCAGGAACCCCATCACGAGGAACGCGCCCATGAACGAGACCGCCAGACCCACGGCCACCCACATGGCGAGTCGAATCTCCAGGAAGAGCGCCAGCGCCGCAAAGACGAGCGCGAACCCGATCAGGGCGTTCTCCGTCATGAGGCCGAGACGGCCGCTGACTTCCTCCGAATCATCCTTCCACAGTTCCACCGAGACGCCTTCGGGCAGGGCCGGCACGACTTCGACGTCGAGATACCGCTTTACGGCTTCGGCGATGTCCAGCACCTGCTCGTCGGAGGTCCGGTACACGTCGACCCGGACCGCCGTCTGCCCGTTGTAGCGGACGCTCAGATCGGTGTCGGCGAAGCCGTCCCGCACCGTCGCGATCTCGCCGAGCCGCACCGACGTGCCGTCCGGACGGCCGAGGAGGATGATCTCCTCGAAATCCACCTGCTCGTAGTTCTGCCCCAGCGTGCGAACGAGGATGTCCTCGCCACTGGTGGATACCCGGCCGGCGGACAGTTCGAGCGAACTCTGCCGCACCGCGAACGCGATGTCGTCCAGAGTCAGACCGAGGGCGCGCAGGCGCCGCAGGGGCACCTCGATCGAGATCTCGTACGGACGGGCGCCGCTGATCTCGGCCAGCGACACCTCGGGAAGGGCGGAGAGTCCTTCCTCGATGCCGTAGGCCAGTTCCTTGAGCGTGCGCTCCGGCACATCGCCGTACACGAGAAGACGAATGACGCTCTGCCGACTCGTGATCTCGCGTATCTCGGGCCGTTCCGCAGCGGCCGGGAAGGTCGGAATGCGGTCGACCTCGGCCTTCACTTCGTTGAGGGCGCGGTTGACGTCCGTCCCCGAAGTGAACTCCGCAATCACGGACGCGAGCCCCTCGGACGCGGCGGCTTCCACTCGGCTCAGGCCGTCCACCGCCCGGATCTGCTCCTCGATCCGGCGGACGATGGATTCCTCGACCTCCTCGGGAGCCGCGCCGGGATAGGGGACAAGGATCTGGACGCGGTCCAGGGAAAAATCGGGCAGGACTTCCTGGACCAGGTTCCGGGCCGAGGCCAGGCCCGCGAGGACGAGAAACAGCATGACCACGTTTGCGGCGATGCCGTTCTTCGCCATGAAGCCGATGGGGCCCCGGATACTGCTTCGGTCGAAGTGACCGTCGTCACTCACACGGCGCTCTTCCGTGATGTGTCCCACCTCCCCTCAGCCGACGCTCGCAGGCCTGACGGTCGACACTCGCAGGCCTAACGGTTTACGCGGCGCGCGACCGATTCGCCAGAGCGCGGGGTGAACGGATCCCGGGCGTCACCTCCCCCAAAACTTTTGTCATTTGTTGTCCGAACGTATTCTCTACGGTTGAAATGGAGAGAGATTCGGGTTGAATTGGAGAGAGATGAGATCAACACGCGGATGAGGATTCCGTCCAGCTACGCTGCCGGGTACGAGGCCGCGCGGGCCATCGATTCCCGACTTGCGGACGATTACATCCGTCATACCACCCTCGGCGACCCCCTCGCCGATCGGGTCGTCGAGGACCTTGCGGCGACCTTCGCCCCGGGCGACGTACACGCGCTCATAGCTTCAGCCCTGCGGGATCCGTTCGAGTTGCCCGCTGGTCTCCCGGATTCACTCCGGGAACTGGTGGCCGAGGTGTCCGTCATTCCGGAGTGGTACGATCCGGAACTGGCCCAGGCGGCCACGCGCGGCTTCATCCGCAACTCCAACATCATTCCGGCGGCCTTGGCCGGGGCCGCGATCGTCGAGGGTTTTTCGACGCTGATCAGCAAGTCCTTCAGGATTCGGGGGCGCATCACGCAGAACGGGGTTCGCCGCCTTCGCCAGAACCTCCTGCACCTCGCCGACCAATATCTCCCCGGCGGGATGGAACCGGGCGGGGACGGCTGGAGACTGACGCTTCGCATCCGACTCGTGCATGCACAATCCAGGATGCTGCTCAAGGATTCCGACGAATGGGACGCGGCGGCTCACGGCATACCCGTCAGCGCGTCCCACATCATGCTCGCCTCCACGACCTTCTCGGCGCGTCTCCTTCAGCACGCCAGGCGCCTCGGCGCAAAATTCAGCGACATGGAGCGCGAGGGCTACGTCCATGTGTGGAGATATACCGCCTGGGTCATGGGCGTCCCCGAGGCGCTCCTGTTCGAGGATTACGACGCGGCGCGGCGCAGGTTCGAGATCGGGATGCTGTGCGAGCCCGCCCCGGACGACGACGCCATCATCATGGCGAACAGCATCGTCAACAGCGCGCCGCTTCTGCTGGGCGTAAAGGACCCCACGGAACGTCGGCCGTACGCCACGTTCATTTATCAGGTTTGCCGGGAACTGGTGGGAGACGAGCTGGCCGATCAGTTCCTGTTTCCCCCATCTCAGAGGATCCCGCAGGTTCCCCTGCTGTGGTTGAAGCACCGGTTGAGGAGGGCGGCGCTGGAGTGGATTCCGGGGTTCCACAAGCTCGATCGGGGGTACGACTACATGGAGATGCTCGACATCTCCAACGTGGGCGATTTCGAGCAGTCCTACAGCTTGCCCACCACGCTCCACGACGAAGCGTCCCAGCCCTGGTAGACGCTGCGGTTACCGGAAGCTGAGGGCGGACTGGTCGCGGCCGCCGACCATGATGAACGCCACGTTTCCCATATCGCGGATATTCTCGTCGGGTCGGCCATCGATCGCGATGATGTCCGCGAAGCGGCCCGTCTCGACCGTCCCGACTTCATCCTCGATCCCCACGATCTCGGCGTTCAGCCCCGTGGCCGCGGTGATCGCCTCGAGCGGCGTGAACCCGGCGGCGACGAGGTTCTCCATTTCGAGCAGCATGTAGCCGTGCATGCTGTCCGTCCCGATGCCGACCTTGACCCCCTTCTCCTTCGAGCGGCTGAGCTGTCCCAGGCGGGCCACACGCCGCTGCGCACGACCCTCGTTCCGTGACAGTTCCTGCTCGTGCACCTGGCGTCCGCGTTCGAGCCAGTCGCGGATGTCGCCCGCTTCGTTGTCGAGGAAGCCCCACTCGTTGAAGACGCTCTGGAAGCCGATCGTGTACGTGTTCACGAACCCCACGTCGCGGCTCGCCATGAGGTCCATCAGTTCTTCGTCGAGGTTCCCCCCGTGCTGGATCGAGTTGACTCCCGCCTCGACCGCCAGGCGGATGGACTCACCGTTCGCGTGCGCGGTGGCCTCGATCCCGAGCCGGTGCAGCTCGTTCACGGCGGCATCGATCTCTTCCTTCGTGTAGTTGCTCTCGCCCGGAGCGTACGGGGTGCCGTTGTTGGGACCCACCCTGGCGCGGTCGGTGATCGT
Organism: Candidatus Palauibacter sp.; assembly: GCF_965261555.1. GTDB lineage: Bacteria > Gemmatimonadota > Gemmatimonadetes > Palauibacterales > Palauibacteraceae > Palauibacter. Next base: position 1,440,817 of record NZ_OZ253465.1, on the reverse strand, counting down.
CAGCTTCATGTGGTGCGCGCCCATCTCGTAGTTCTGCCGGACGAATGTGCGCATCTCCCAGGGTCCGTTGGTCGTCCGGTACTCGGCCGGGCCGTGGCCGGCGGTGGTCGAGATGAAGTTGCCGCTTGGATAGATCCGGGGGCCCGGAATGATCCCCTCCTCCACGGCCTGCGAGGCCTGGATGTCGTTGTAATGGACCTCGCCGACCACGTAGATGCTCGTGACACCGGACATCAGTTGAACCCGGATGTTCCGTACGATGCGCGCCATCTGCATGGCGTCGTGCTGCTCCATGCCTTCGAGCTGGCCCCGGAGCGTGCGAATGTCGGGCCGGATCGAGAGGTGCGCGTGTGCGTCGACGATCCCGGGCATCACGGTGTGGCCGCCCAGGTCGACGACCCGGGCGCCGTCCGGGATCGCGATGGCCGACGCGTCGCCCACGGCTTCGATCCGCTCGCCGCGCACGATGATGACCTGGTTCTCGCGAGCGGGCTGGCCCGTGCCGTCGATGAGCCGCCCGGCCCGGATCGCGGTCACTTCCTGGGCCGCCGCAGGGCTCGCGGCAGCCATCATCGGGGTGGCGCCGTGCGCCGCGGAGGGGGCGGAGGGGATGAAGGCCGCAGCCAGCACCGCGGTCCGCAGGGTCATCGCTGTCGTTCGCATCGGACGCTCCTCGAGTCGGCGGGTGGTCGTCAGGTGGATGGCATCCACGAAACCTGTCGCGCGGGTTCGTGCGCGGCCAGACGACCGGGTCGTTCCCGCGGGAACGACCGTGCGGCCGGTCCGAGCGGACTATCGACTGCCGGAGGGGCAGACTACGTTGCCGCCGACCGATGACGCCCTACACGACCCTCGACCGCCGGAGCCCTTTTGAGGCCGGATAGCCGCGCGCACCGCTCCGGATTGCTCCTTCTTTTCTTCCTGTCGGGGGTCAGCGGGCTCATCTACCAGATCGCCTGGGTGCGGCAGTCCGTCTTCACGTTCGGCGTCAGCATCTATGCCTACAGCACGGTCATCGGGGCCTACATGATCGGGCTCGCGCTGGGCAGCTACCTGATGGGCCGGCGCATCGACGCGCACGCGCGGCCCCTGCGCACGTACGCGGCACTCGAAGTGGGGATCGCCGCGCTCGCCGCACTGTCGCCCTTCCTGCTCGGGGCCCTGCATACAATCCATCCGGGGCTCAGCAACGCCCTCCCGGCCGGAGGCTTCTGGCTCACGCTGGGCCGGCTTGTCTTCTCCCTGGCCGTGCTCACGCCGACGACCTTCCTCATCGGGGCCACGCTGCCCGTCATGAGCCGGATCTACGCGACGCACGGCGGGCGCGTCGGAAGCGATGTGGGCCGGCTCTACCTCGTGAACACGGCGGGCGCCGCCCTGGGCTGCGTCCTCACCGGACTCGTCTTCCTACGGTACCTGGGCGCGCGCGAGACCATCTTCCTCGGTGCGGCGATCAATCTGTTCGTCGCGGGGGGGGCGCTCGCGCTCACCCGGCTGGCTCCGGCCCGGCTGGCGGGCGACGGGGCCGGCGGGGCCCGCGACGCGGCGAGCCAGGCCGGCGACGCGGCGAGCGAGGCCGGCGACGCCGCAGCGGATTCGGCGGTTGGGGCCGAGCCCGCGACCGGACCCCCGGAAGCCGCGCTCCCGATCTCGGCGGGGGCGCTGCGCTACGTCGCCGTCGCCTACGGCATCTCCGGCTTCATCGCCCTGGGCTACGAGGTAGTGTGGGCGCGGATCCTCTACATCCACTCCTCGCACGCCGCCTACTCGTTCTCGCTCATGCTGACGGTCTTCCTCGCCGGCCTCGCGCTCGGAAGCGCCGGCGCGAGCTGGGTCCTGCGGCGGAAACGGGCGACGGTGAGGCACTTCGGGGCGATCCAGCTCGCGCTCGGACTGCTGGCCGTCCTCATCCTCCACGCCTTCGCGCGACTTCCCGCGCTCCACCTCCAGGACTGGTTCGGCGGCTACACCGTCGCCTACGAGTTCCTCATCGCCTTCGTCACGCTCTTTCCTCCCACCCTCCTCCTCGGGGCGCTGTTCCCCGTCGTCGGGAGCCTGTACACCCGCGAGCGGACGCAGGTCGTGGGGCTTCGCATCGGCCGCGTGAATGCGTTCAATACCGTGGGAGCGATTGCCGGATCGCTTGGCGCGGGGTTCGTGCTCGTGCCGCTCCTCGGACTGCGCAACACGACGGTCGCGCTGGCGGTGCTGAACCTCGCCCTCGGCGCCGTGGCCCTGCACTACGACCGCGGAGGCCGGCGGGGGCTGCGATTTGCGCCGGCGGGCGCGCTGGTGGCCACGCTGCTGGCCGTCGCGATCCTCCCCACCGGCTTCTACCTCGGCTCGTACTACACGGAGACCGACCGGCTCATCTTCTACAAGGAGGGCGTGGAGACCACCGTCGCCGTGCTCGAGGTCCCGGAGGACAACTTCAAGATCTCCTTCGTCAACGGCCGCGACGAAGTGCCGACGGACCGCGCGAGCATGTCCGCCTTCCGCCTGCTCGGACATCTGCCGCCGCTGCTCCGGCCCGGCGCGCGCAACGCGCTCGTCCTCAGCTTCGGCAACGGGATCGCCACGGGGACGATGAACACGCACGACATCCCGGTCATCGACGCCGTGGACCTTTCTCCCGAGATGATGGAGGCGGCGGCGGTCTACTCCGAGGAGAACTACGATGTTCTCGACAGCGACCGGTTGCGGCTCCATGTCGAGGACGGGCGGAACTTCCTTCTCCGGACGGAGGATTCGTACGACATCATCTCGGTGGACGCGACGCACCCCGCGAACGCGAGTTCATGGGCACTGTTCACGAGCGAGTTCTACCAGTTGGTCGAGAGTCGGCTCGCCGCGGACGGCGTCTTCATGCAGTGGATCCCGATCCACGGCGTCCGCGAAGACGACTATCGCGACATCCTGCGGACCGTCTGGGACATCTTCCCCAACATGGTGCTGTGGTCGACCGGGTCGACGCACAGCTACGTCGTCGCCACGCGGGAGCCGATGTCGTCCGTCGTGATGCAGTCGGTGCTCACGCGGGCGGCCGCCAACCCGATAGTCACCCGCGACCTCGGGCCGCCGGAGACGATCGCCGGCTACGTGGCGATGGCCGAAGCGGACCTGACGGGCTACATCGGCCGCGGCCCCGTCATCACGGACAACGACGCCTTCTTCATGCCGTCACGCCCGACGCCCGAGTGATCCCGGCCCAACCCGCGACCCCGTCTGTCGACACCTTCCCCACACCGACCTACCTTTCCGGCATGGATCCGTCCATGCGTCGATCGTCCGCTCTCGTGATTCTCGTCGTGCTCGTGCTGCCGTACGCGCGGGCACCGCTGTGCCAGGCGGGATCTCACGAGCACGCGGACCACGATGCGCCCGCCGGAGTCCACGCTCTCGTCGACCAGCCGGGTCACGGCTCCGAGGCGGGGACGGACTGCCACAGGCTCATGGGCTGCGCCATCGTGCTGCAGGCGTCGCTTCCGGTCGTGGCGACCGGCTTCCGGGCGATCACGCACGCGGCGGACGACGCACTGGCGATCACCGCGGCGCCCATCCGATCCCGAGCCTCCCCGGATACGCCCCCTCCGAAGAACGTCTGAACGAATAAGCCGCACAACTGCCCCGATCACCCGTCCGTAACGCGGTGGTCGGTGGCTTGACGTCATCGTTCAGACAAGAGGTATGTCATGTCAGCCGTTCATCTCGCCGGACCTCGTCCGGCGCGGCTGCGTCCCATCGCGTGGTTCGCGGGAGTGGCGCTGTCGTCCGGGATCGGTGTGCCGCCACCGGCGGTGGCCGCCTTGCAGGAAGCCGACACCTTGCGCCTCTCGGACGCGATTGCGCTCGCGCGCGAGGGGAACCCGATGCTGCGGGCCTTCCGCCTGCGGGCGGAGGCCGCGCACGCCCGCATCCCGCAGGCCGGAGTCCTCCCGGATCCGGTGATTTCGTTCGGCCTCCGAAACCGGCCGCTGGATGGCTTTGGAGCGGACGAGCGAATGACCGCGAACACGTTCCAGATCCAGCAGTCGCTCCCCTGGCCTGGGAAACTCGGTTCCGCGGAGCGGAGGGAATCGCACCTCGCGAACGCCGCCAGCCTGACGGCGGGCGAGATGGAGGCCCAACTCGTCCTCCGCCTGAAGACGGCCTACTACGAACTCGCGTTCCGGGACCGGGCGCTCGGCATCATGCGAGCCACGCGTGATCTCCTGCGCGAGTTCCTCGACGTCTCGAATACGCTGTACTCGGTGGGAACGGGCCTCCAGAACGATGTCCTGCAGGCCCAGGTCGCGGTCGCCTCGATGACGGAAGAAATCACGGCGGCGGAGCAGTCACGTCTGGCGATGGCCGCGCGACTGAACGCGCTTCTGGGCCGTGGACCCGAGCACGGCGTCCCGGCCCTGCAGTTGTCGGACCCCGGCGAGGCGATGCCCCGCATGGAAGCGCTGATGGCGCAGGCCGCGGAGAGGCGCCCCGCGCTGCGAGCGGCCCGCGCGGAGATCCGGGCGGCGGAGTCGGCCTACGAGACCGCCCGGCGCACGCTCTACCCGGACCTTCGACTCGCGGCCGATTACGCCCAGCGGCCGCAGTTCCCGGACATGCTCAGCTTCAGCGTGGGCTTCAGCGTGCCTCTCTGGGCCGGGTCCCGCCAGTTTCCGCATCGCGACGAAGCCCTCGCCCGGCGGGCCGTCGCGGAGGCGACCGAACTCGACCTGCGCAACGAGACCTTCGCGCGCCTCGCCGAAGCCCGGGCCGAGTCCGATCGGGCCCTCGGGCTGCACGACCTGTATTCCACGTCCATCCTCCCGCAGGCGCGGGCCGCGGTGGAATCGTCGCTCTCCGCCTACCGGGTGGGAGAAGTGGATTTCACGACTCTCGTCCAGAACGAACTCACCGTGAACCGATACGAGATCGAGCGCGTGAGGCTCACGGCCTCCTATCACACGGCCGTGGCCAGAATCGAAGCCCTGACCGGGGCGAGGCCGGAGGTGATCCGATGATGAGATCCGACAGATTCCCCTTTGTCTCCCGTTCCGTCGTCGCATCGGTGCTGGCGGCCTTCTCGGCGTGTGATCCGGCTCCGGAGCCGGCGCGGGATGCGGGGATGGAAATGGACCACGCCGATCATGCGATGCCCATGGCCGCGCCGCCGGAGATCGATACCATGCCCCCCGGCGGGCGAGGCCGGGTCCAGCTGACCTCCGAACAGGAACGGGCGCTCGGGGTCACCTATACCACGGCCGAACGCATGACCGTCTCGCGCGAGATCCGCACCGTCGGCCGGATCGACGCGCCCGAGCGCAGCATCGCGGACATCACACCCAAGATCGACGGATTCGTCGAGGAACTGTTCGTCGCGACGACGGGAGAGGCGGTGCAGCGTGGGCAGCCGCTGCTCACGATCTACAGCCCCGCGCTCGTGGCCGCTCAGGAGGAACTGCTCACGGCGCGCCGCCTCGCGGCCGAAGTCGACCCCGAGGTCTCCGAGGCGTGGTCGAACGCGCAGTCCATGCTCGAGGCCAGCCGCCGCCGACTCGGCTACTGGGACATCACCGACGAGCAGATCGAGCGGATCGAGGAGACCGGCGAGGTGACGAAGACGATGCAGCTCGTCGCTCCCGTGAGCGGGATCGTGCTCGAGAAGGATGTCGTCGAGGGACAGCGCGTGACGTCCGGCACGCGGCTCTACCGCCTCGCCGACCTCTCGACCGTGTGGGTCGAAGGCGAGGTGTTCGAGCGGGACCTCCAGTTCGTCGGAGTAGGCTCGCAGGCGCACATCGAAGTCACGGCCTATCCGGGCGAACATGTGATGGGGAACGTGAGCTTCGTTCATCCCACGGTGGAAATATCGAGCCGCACAAACAGGGTGCGGGTTTCCGTCCCGAACCCGAGCCTTCGCTTCAAGCCGGGCATGTTCGCCACGGTGTTCTTCGAGGTCACCGCGATTCGGGACGACATCGCCGTACCCCTGGAAGCGGTCGTCGTGACGGGTGAGCGCAACCTGGTCTTTGTCCGGGACGAGGAGGGCCTGCTCGATCCGCACGAAGTCGTGCTCGGCGCTCGGGCGGGAGACCGGGTCCAGATCCTGAGCGGATTGCTGGAGGGAGAAATCATCGTCGCCTCCGCAAACTTCCTGATCGACGCGGAATCGCGTCTCGGGGCGACGGGAGGGGGGATGCCCGGCATGCAGCACGCGGGTCACGGAGAGATGATCGCGCCCGCCGCCGACCCGGACACGGTCGGGCAGGACACCGCCGGGACGGATGCTCATCGGGGTCACGATGATTAGCCGCGTCATCGAGTGGTCCGTCCACAACCGCTTTCTCGTGCTCCTGGCGTCGGTCGCGATCGTCGGCGCCGGGTTGTGGGCGCTGCGCACGACCCCGCTCGACGCCATCCCGGACCTGTCGGACGTGCAGGTGATCGTGCAGACCGACTTTCGGGAACAGGCGCCTCAGATCGTGGAGGACCAGGTCACCTACCCGATCGCGTCGGAGATGCTCAAGGTGCCGGGCGCGCGCGTCGTGCGGGGCTTCTCCTTCTTCGGACTCAGCCTCGTCTACGTGATCTTCGAGGACGGGACCGACATCTACTGGGCCCGCTCCCGCGTCCTCGAGTACCTGAACGGCATCCGGCGCCAGCTTCCCCCGGAGGTGGAACCCGCGCTGGGACCGGACGCGACGGGGGTGGGGTGGGTCTACGAGTACACGCTCGAATCCGACAGCCTGGACCTCGCAGAGCTGCGGACGCTCCAGGACTGGTACATCCGCTATCAGCTGACGGCGGTGCCGGGCGTCTCCGAGGTCGCGAGCCTCGGCGGGTTCGTGAAGCAGTACCAGGTGGAGGTGGACCCGGAACGGTTGCGGGCGTTCGACATCCCCGTGACCGAGGTGTCGAGGGCGATCGGCTCGCACAACATCGACATCGGCGCGCGCGTCCTGGAGATGGGTGGGCGCGAGTACATGATCCGCGGCCTCGGCTACCTGCGGGGCACCGTCGACATCGAAAACGTGGCGGTGGGCGCGACGCCGAACGGGACGCCGATCCGGGTGGCGGATGTCGCGACGGTACAGGTCGGGCCCGCGCCGCGTCGCGGGGTGGCGGATCTGGACGGGCGCGGCGAGGTGGTCGCCGGGATCGTCGTGATGCGCTTCGGCTCCGATGCGCTGGAGACGATCGAACGGGTCAAGGTGCGGCTGGACGAGATCAACGATGGCCTTCCCGCCGGCACCCGGCTGCGGCCCGCGTACGATCGCAGCGACCTGATCCACCGTGCGATCGAGACGCTGCGCGAGAAACTCGTCGAGGAGTCGCTCATCGTGGCGGCGGTGGCGCTCCTCTTCCTGCTCCATTTTCGCTCGGCGCTCGTAGCGGTCGTCACGCTCCCGCTCGGGATTCTCATCTCCTTCATCGTCATGCGCTGGATCGGTGTGAACGCCGACATCATGAGCCTGGGCGGCATCGCGATCGCGATCGGCGCCATGGTCGACGCCGCCATCGTCATGATCGAGAACATGCACAAGCACCTCGAGCGGGCGGAGCCGGACACCTCGCGCTGGGACATCGTGCTCGAGAGCGCGAAGCAGGTCGGCCCGCCGCTCTTCTTCTCCCTTCTCATCATCACCTTCAGCTTCCTGCCGGTGTTCGCGCTCGAACAGCAGGAAGGACGCCTCTTCAAGCCGCTCGCGTTCACGAAGACGTTCGCCATGGCGGGGGCCGCGTTCCTTGCGATCACGGTCGTACCCGTGCTCATGGGGTATCTCGTGCGGGGGCGCATCCGTCCGGAACGGGCGAATCCCGTGAATCGCGTGCTTCGATTCGTCTACAGACCCTTCATCGACTTCGCGCTGAAGCGCCCGTGGATCGTCGTCTCGGCCGCCGCAGTGATGCTGGCGGCGACGGTGTTCCCCTGGCAGCGGCTCGGGAGCGAGTTCATGCCGCCGCTGCAGGAGGGGTCGATCCTATTCATGCCGACCACGGTTCCGGGCGCCTCGATCGCCCAGGCCCGCGAGATCATGCGGTATCAGGACAGCGTCCTCGCTTCCTTCCCCGAAGTGGAGACGGTGTTGGGGAAAGCGGGGCGTGCGGAAACGGCGACCGACCCGGCGCCGCTCGACATGTTCGAGACCACGATCACGCTCAGACCCCGCGAAGAGTGGCGTCCCGGCCTGACGCAGGCCGGCCTGCTGGCGGAGATGGACCGGGCCGTAGCCCTTCCCGGGGTGACGAATGCCTGGACGATGCCCATCAAGGGGCGCATCGACATGCTCGCCACGGGCGTCCGGACCGCCGTGGGGATCAAGATCTTCGGGCCGGATCTCGACACGCTACAGGCGCTGGGCGAGGAGGCGGAACGGATCGTGCGCAATATCCCGGGGACACGGAGCGCGTTCGCCGAGCGGGGTGTGTCGGGGTACTACGTGGACATCGATGTGGACCGGCCGGAGGCGGCCCGGTACGGGCTCAACGTCGGCGATATCCACGGCGCGATCATGGCGACGGTCGGCGGGATGGACGCGACGATGACGGTCGAGGGGCGCGAGCGATACGCGGTCAACGTCCGGTATCCCCGCGAACTGCGAGACGACCTGCAGAACCTGCGCGAGGTGCTCGTCGCGGCACCGAACGGGCCGCAGATCCCGCTCGGCCAGGTGGCGGGCGTCGAGGCCGTCCGGGGGCCGATGGCGGTCAAGACGGAAAACGCCTTCCCGGTGACGACCGTCTTCATCGACATCGAAGGCCGGGACATCGGGAGCTACGTGGAGGACGCACGCCGGATCGTGGCGGCGGAGTTGGACCTCCCGAGCGGGTATTCGCTGACCTGGAGCGGACAGTACGAGTTCATGGAACGTGTCCGGGACCGGCTCGGCGTCGTCGTTCCGATCACGCTGGGAATCATCTTTCTCCTCCTCTACCTCAACTTCCGGGGCATCGGCGAATCGCTGATCGTCATGCTCACGCTGCCCTTCTCCCTCGTGGGCGGCATCTGGTTCCTGTGGCTGTTGGGGTATCACACGAGCGTGGCGGTCTGGGTCGGGTTCATCGCCCTCGCCGGCGTCGCGGCGGAGACAGGGGTCGTGATGCTCATCTACCTGGATGAGGCGTTCCACCGTCACCGGCGCGAGGGGCGGCTGCGGAGTGCGGCTGACGTGGTCGCGGCCGTAAGGGAGGGGGCGCTGGAGCGCCTGCGCCCGGTCGTGATGACGGTCACTGCGATCACGGCGGCGCTGATTCCGATCATGTGGAGTGCCGGGACGGGGGCGGACGTCATGAAGCGGATCGCATCGCCGATGGTCGGCGGGATGATCTCGGCCACCGTGCTGACGCTGCTCGTGATCCCCGCGATCTACCTGCTGTGGCGCCGGTGGCAGCTCCGGACCGGGTGACGCGGGTGTGCGCGGGCCGCCGCCTTCAGTACGACACGCCCGTCGCCCGGCACAGCCAGCGCTGGAAGGGGGCGGCCGTGCGGCACAGGGCGGTGAACGTGTCGAGGAAGTCGTCCGTCATCACGTCATCTTCGTTCAGCTGCACGACCGCGATGAAGTCCTTGCGCCGCAGGTCCTCGATCAGCGGATGGTCCACGCTGAAGCCCTGCGGGGCCCGGACGAGCGAATCGCCGGACAGCTCGAAGGTCTTCCGAAAACCGGCGTCGCGCGACGCCCGCTTCCAGGCTCGCGGATCCTCGTCGATGGACTCGCGGATCTTCCGGAGCGCCGGCCCGCCGGGGCGCCAGGAGCCACAGCCCACGAAGCAGTGCCCGGGCTGAATGTGCAGGTAGAAGCCGGGAGCATGGGCGTCCTTGCCGGCGTCGTGCCGGAACTGGATCCCGGTGTGGGTCTTGTACGGGCTCTTGTCCCGGGAGAAGCGGGTGTCGCGGTAGATCCGGAAGAGCGAGCCGCCGTTCGCCCTCGGGTCGGCGCGAAAGTGGGGGCTGATGTCCTCGAGGGGCGCGGAGAAGTCGGTGATGAAACGGAGCGCCGGCTCCTTGACGTCCGCCTCGTACCGCGACTTGTTGGCGAGAAACCACTCGCGGTTGTTGTTGGCGGCCAACTCGCTCAGGAAGCTGAAGGTGCGGGGCGTGAAATGGGCGGTCATCGGAAGGTGGCTCGTCGGCTGGGGAGATGGGTATGATGAGCGGGGCCGATAGGTATTGTATCGGTTCCGGTGAAGCAAGCAGGGGATCCCTCAGCGACCAGACAGGCCAGCGACCGGAGAGCCGCCGCCATGACGCGCACCGAAATCAGCCGTACCGTCGACGCTCCGGTCGGGGTCGTGTTCTCGACCGTCGCCGACATCTCCAACTTCTCGAAGGCCGTTCCGCACATCGAGCACGTGGAGTTCCTGTCGGAGGCGAGGACGGGCGTGGGCGCCCGCTTCCGGGAGACGCGTCTCATGGGGAGCAGAAAGGCGACCACGGAGTTGGAGGTGACCGAATACGTGCTGAACGAACGCGTTCGCTTCGTCTCCGACGCGGGTGGCACGATCTGGGACACGACCTTCACCGTCGAGCCCGATCCGGATGGCCGCGGGACGCGGCTGGCCATGGTGATGGAGGCGAAGCCCCACAAGCTCCTCGCCAGACTCGTCACGCCGCTCATGAAGAGCGTGGTGGCCAAGGCGATTGCCGCGGATCTCGACGCCGTGAAGGTCTACGCCGAGGCGGCGGAACCGTGCTGACGCCCCTGTGCCCGACGCGGGCGGGCGCGGTGCGGGCGAAGCTGGCCGAGAGGCGCCTGACCGACGCGGACGTGGCGGAGGCCGTCGCGTGGGCGCGCCGCGCTGAATGACGCCGGTACGCACCGTTCTCGATACCAACGTCCTCGTATCGGCGCTCTTGTTTCCGAAGGGAACGGTATCCCATCTGCGCGACGCGTGGAGATCCGGCGCGATTCTGCCGCTCGCCAGTCGCGAGACGGTCTCGGAACTCGTCCGGGTCCTGTGCTATCCCAAGTTCCGGCTGGTCGAGGGAGAGCGCGATGAACTGCTGGCGGATTACCTCCCGTTCTGCAAGTCCGTGGTGGTCGAAGACCCTTCATCTGTCCCGGAATGCCGGGATCCCTTCGACCGCATGTTCCTTGAACTTGCGCTCGCGGGACGGGCCGACGCGCAGGTCACGGGGGACGAAGACCTGCTTACTGCGACCCCACAACGCGACGAATCCGATTGAGGGCTGCCGCGGCGCTGCTGATGGCCACGGCAATCTCGCCGATGCCGGGAGCAGCCGAGACCCACGGGGCGTTGGAGTCGAGACAGACGGGCGGATGCACGGTGCTGCGGCCATGACATTCCGTATCGGCGCAGTGGCCGCTGCTCTGGGCCGGACCGCCCAACTCAGGGCCCAGGTACGCGACTAGGCCGCGCGTGACATCGCGACGCCTCGGTGTCCTGGCTCGACAAGCGAAGTTTTGCCGTGCGCGGCAAGCTGTCGGAGGCGGTGGGTAGGGATGCATACGGTCGCTTGGCAACCAGGGACGGCGCGCTGACCAGGGCGATGCATATCACCAAAATATCGCTCAATACCTGCTGTCCATCGCTCCAGTATCACAGTGTGTGCTATCATGCAGTGTTTCACGTGGATTCAAGCCGGGATGGAATCTGAACAGGAGACGTTGCGCGTGACAGGAAGGTTACAACCATTAATCCTTCGGCGGAGCGCAGTGTCCCTGACGATCTGCCTGCTGGTCGGCTGCGGCGGCGATTCGGAGATCACGGATCCGCCGACTTCACCGCCAGCGACACCACCGCCAGCGACACCACCGCCGCCGCCACCTCCACCTCCGCCGCCGCCAAGCCCTCTGCAGGTGGAACGGGATGCGCTTAGGGCGCTTTACCACGCCACGGGAGGAGATTCGTGGAAGTATCGAGATAACTGGCTCACGTCTTCTTCCGTGGAGGATTGGCACGGAGTGGCGGTTCACGCGGGTAGTGGGCGGGTCCACACCATCGACCTTCGGGATAACGGGCTGACCGGTTCCATCCCGCCCGAGATCGGGAACTTCGAGAGTCTGGTCAATCTGTTTCTCATCAGCAACGACCTCACCGGTTCCCTCCCGTCCGAATTGGGTGAGCTTGCCCGGTTGGAGTACTTGGACGTTTCCTCCAACATGCTCACCGGTTCCCTCTCGTCCGAATTGGGTGAGCTTGCCCGGTTGGAGTACTTGGACGTTTCCTCCAACATGCTCACCGGTTCCGTCCTGCCCGAGTTGGGCGGGCTCGCCTCGTTGGAGCACTTGAGCCTCGGCGACAACGAGCTGACCGGTCCCATCCCGCCCGAGTTGGGCAGGCTCGCCCGGTTGGAGAACTTGAGCCTTCACTCCAACGAGCTGACCGGTCCCATCCCGCCCGAGTTGGGCGGGCTCTCCCGGTTGGAGAACTTGAGCCTTCACTCCAACGAGCTGACCGGTCCCATCCCGCTCGAGATCGGCGACCTCTCTCTCTTGCGACGGCTGGAGCTACAGGAGAACGATCTTGCCGGTGCAATCCCGGCAGAGATCGGCAACGCCAAACGGCTAATCGGCTTGAACGTTTCGGTGAATCCGAGCTTGTCGGGCCTGATGCCCCGGCGCCTGCTGAACTTGAGGGAACTGCTTTCTTTATCTACAGTGGGGACCCGGCTTTGCGCTCCACTGGATCCCGGATTCCGCGATTGGATGGACGGAATTTCATTGGTGAGCGTGGATGAATGTGACGCAGGTGTCGTGGAACGCATGGCCCTGGCGGAACTCTTCAACACGACAGGCGGTGAGACCTGGGGGAACGCACGGGGCTGGAACACGGACGCGGACCTGGAGTCGTGGTACGGTGTCGCGGTTGAGGAGGGGCGCGTGCGGTCCCTCCTGCTGGCGGACAACGGTCTGAGGGGATCCTTCCCGACGGCGATCGTCACACTGTCGGAGCTGGAGCAACTGGACCTGAGCAACAACGACCTCACCGGCGGCTTACCTGTGGATGTCGGGTACATGTCCTCGCTGACGACGCTGCTTCTGACCGGCAACGCGAGCCTGGACGGGTTGCTTCCGGGCAGCATGGTGAGGATGACACAGCTTGCCGTCTTGCAATATGGAGATACGGGTCTCTGCATTCCGCCGACGCGCGGGTTCCAGACCTGGGTGGCCGGATTGGACGTTCTGGAGGGATCGTTCTGCACGGACGCGCAGCGTGTTACCCTGGAGTTCCCGATGGTGTACCTGGTCCAGGCGATCCAGCAACCAGGGCGAACTGTACCGCTGGTGGCGAATCGGGGCGCGTTGCTGCGCGTGTTCCTTACGGCTCCCGCGCTGCACGGCTTCACCGCCCCTCCGGTGCTCGTCACATTCCATCGCGAAGGTGAGCCGGTGTATCAGGTTCGGATCGAGGCGCCGAGTCCGGAACTGCCCGTCCATGTGGATGAGGCGGATCTCTACGGGTCGTATAATGCCGTAATCCCGGCGGAGCACATTCAGCCAGGTCTCGAATTCTTCGTCGATGCCGACCCGGACGGTTCGTTGCTCCTCGCAGATGATGCGGAGGATCGCTATCCGGCAGATGGCAGTGTGCAGTTGGCTGTGGTGCAGGTGCCTGCGATGGAGCTGACGGTGGTCCCGGTGCTGAATGCGGCGGAACCCGATTCCTCGATCTTCCAGTCGGTAACCGACCTCACGAAGGATTCCCACGTCGTGAGCATGCTTCGGTGGGCCTTTCCATTCTCGGCCTTTGAAGCTCGAGCGCGGGAGACCTACATCACGTCGTTGGATCTAACTACCGATGCCGGGCAAATCGGGCTGCTCCGCGAGCTGGAGGCGGTGCGCAACTCGGAATCCGGCACCGGATACTGGTACGGAACCGCCCTGAGCAAGACGGGACTCGTGCGCGGAGTTGCGATGTTGGCCGGCCCGATCAGTATGGGTAAGCCGTTGGCCGGGGAGCTGGCTCATGAGGTGGGGCACAGCCTGAACCTACAGCATACCCCCTGTGGTGGCGCGGGTGGCGTTGACCCGAGTTTCCCGTACCGGGATGGTGGAATCGGAGCGTACGGCTATGACTTCCGCGAGGGTGTGGTCGTCACCCCCGACGCGCGGGATGTCATGGGATACTGCCAGAGCTACGCTTGGCTGAGCGATTACCACTACCAAAGAGTGCTGGCCCACCATCGTGCTGCGGCGAGGGACGTATCGAACGGATCGCCGCAAGCCGAGCAGCTTGTTCTGAGCGGCGGCGTTGTCGAGGGTGACCTGACGCTGGACCCGCCGTATCGGTTACCCATGGCGACGCTTACCCCGTCATCCACGGGTCCGTATCTGATTGAAGGCTCTTCCGGCCCCGATCTCCGGTTTTCGTTCCGCCTCACGCCGCGCGAGGACAAGTTCGGCAACAAGTACTTCCTCCTCGCGGTTCCCGTGCAACGGGGTGAGGTGGATCGGATCGTTCTTCGCGGCCCGGAAGGCGAGGTCGTCGTCGATGAGCACGATGCCCGGACGGTCACCATCATCCGGGATGAATCCGGTCTGGTCCGCGGCATGCTGCGAGACTGGGAAGGCGATATCCCGGCGATTCCGGATCAATTCGGCGAAGTCAATCTTGTGTCGTATCGTGGACTGATGGAGGTGAGTCATTGATGCCGGGGTGGGGTCGGGCCGAAGAACGAAGTTCGCTGGTTTGAAGGCTCCCGTCCGACGTGGATGACGACGCCCACATCGACCTGCTCGTCCGCGAGCGCCGCACCATCGTCGGGGCGGCGACGCGCGCCATACGCTCGCTGCTCGTAATCATGCCGCGGGGCGACGACTCGATGCTATTCGACTATTTTGATTCAAGGCTGTGGAACACGGCGTGAAACTGGCGAGCGGAGGGCGCGCGCCCCATCCTTCACCGCCCGGACACCGGATTGTCCCACGCCTTTCGAGGGGCCGTAGCTCAGTTGGGAGAGCGCCTGCTTTGCAAGCAGGAGGTCGTCGGTTCGAATCCGATCGGCTCCATTGGGTCTGCGCCGAATCTCGGCGCGCGGACAACCGCGCCGGAGCGACCGTGAGGGACCGTAAGGAAACAACACCGGAAACGAGCAACCACGGCAACTGAGCGTCCGCGAAAGCGGAACGGCTCCGGCATGAGCACCAAGCGCGCGGGGGAGTTGCAGCGGCGCGGGTTCGACGCCTAGGCTCTCTGGAAGAATCAGGCAGCCAACTCCCGGAAGGCCGGTGGGCCATGGCGGAATCTCGAAGGACTTTCCTCAAGCAGTCTGCCGCGACGGTGGCCGCCGTTTCCCTCACCGGGTGTGCCCCCGGGGAGACCCGCGAGTCCGCAGCGCAGACCGACACGAACGCCACCTCGGCCGGCACGACCCCGGTTCCCCTCCTCCCTGAGACCCTGCGGGCCGTCGGCGAAGCCGTCCTCCCCGACGAACTGGGGGATGATGGCAGAGAACGCGCCGTGCGCGCCTTCGAGCGCTGGTCCGATGCCCTCGATCCCGTGGCCGAACTCAGCCATCCGTACCTCGTTCCCGAGATCCGGTATTCGGGGCCGGATCCGAGACCGGGATGGACGGCGCAACTCGAGGGTCTCGAGAAGGAGTGCGAGAGTCGGCACGGGATGGCCCTGTCCGATCTCGACGTGCCCGGACGCCGGGAACTCCTGGCGCCGCCGCTCGGAGAATCGGGGGCCGCTCTCGGGGCGCCGCAGCAGGCTGATCACGTGGCGCTGGCCCTGATGGCCCACTTCTTCGGCTCTGCGATCGCGACCGACCTCTGTTATGGGCGGGCGATCCGGAAGGAGCTTTGCCGCACCATCGAGGGGGCCGAGGACGAACCCGAGCCGCTGCGGACGGCGCCATGACCCCCGCGCGGAGAGGTGCGAGGCGCGTCGTCGAGAGCGATGTCTGCATCATCGGGGGCGGGATCACGGCCGCCATGGTGGCGGAACGGCTCGCCGAGCGGACCGGCGCTTCGATCACCGTGGTCGAGGCGGGAGAGCGGACGGCGTCCCTCGAGGAACGGTCCGACACCCGGGCGCGGATGCTGGCCTACGGCGAGAACCCCTGGCCGAACGACCATATCCGCAGCCAGACGGGCTCGGGCGCGATGTACAATTCCATGGTCGTCGGCGGCGCGGCGATGCACTGGGGCGGCGCGGTCCCGCGCTTTTCCCCGGAGGACTTCCGCCTGCGGTCGCTGTACGGGGTCGCCACCGACTGGCCCATCTCCTTCGACGACATCGAGCCGTACTTCCAGGAGGCCGAGGAGCGGATCGGCGTCGCGGGCGAGCAGGGTCCGCCGGAGTACGACCCGCGCTCGAAGCCCTACCCCATGCCCCCGCTGCCGCTCTCGTACAGCCTCGAACGCATGCGGGAGTGGACGGAGAAGACGGACATCCCCTTCTGGACGCAGCCCTGGGCGCGCAACACGGAGCCCTGGCAGGGGCGGAACGTCTGCCGGCGGTGCGACACCTGCTCCGTCTGTCCGACGGGTGCCAAGTACACGCCCGACTTCGCCTTCGACCGGCTGCTGGCGGACGGGCGCATCGACCTCGTCACCCGCACGCTCGTCCGACGCCTGAGCCTGGAGCCGGGTTCGGACCGGATCGCGGTCGCGGAAGCCGTCGACCGGGACGCGCCGGACGAGCCCGTGGAGTTCCGCGCGGGCACCTTCGTGATCGCCTCCGGGCACGCCTGGAGCTCCCACCTGCTCCTGCTATCGGCGAACAGCCGCTTTCCGGACGGCCTCGCCAACCGCACGGGGAACGTGGGGCGGTACATGACGGGACACTGGTACCTCAGCGGCTTCATCGACCTTCCGATGCGCCTCTATCCCGGGATGTTCGTCTACAACAGCCTCCTCTCCCGCCGCTTCGCGAGTCCGGGACCGCTGGACCGCTACGTGCGCCACGATCTCCGCCTGTGGGAGTCGAACGTCGGCCGCACCGCGAGGCTCAGGGACGAAGACGGACGACTCCTGTGGGCCGACGAGATCATGGCGGACTGGAGGGCCCGGACCGAGTCCGAGTCCACCGCGCGCGTCCGCGCCTACTACGACCTGCTCCCGGACCGGGAGAGCCGCCTGACGCTCGACGCCGGGCGCACGAACTGGCTGGGCGACCCGATGCCGAAGATCGACTACCGGCCGGCGCAGGAGAGCATCGACCTCCAGGACCACACGGTCGACACGATCTCGGGACGGTTCGAGGAGTTGGCGCGCGCCGCCGGAGGCACCATGAGGAGCATCGGGCGGCCGTCCGAGCTGTGGGAGCATCCGGGCGGTGGATGCCGGATGGGCGACGACCCCGCCACGAGCGTCGTGGACCGCTGGGGCCGCACACACGACCACGAGAACCTCTTCGTCGTGGGCGCGCCGACCATCGTCTCCGGCGGCTGCGCGAACGGGACGCTCACCTTCTGCGCCCTCTCCCTCATGTCCGCCGAGGAGATGCAAGGGGTGCTGCCCTCGGCCTGAGGCACGGGAGGCAGCGCGCCGTCCGGCGGCCCAGAGGTTCACGCTGGCGTCAGTCTTTCGAGTCGTCGGCCCAGGACCAAGGCTCGTCCGGCACCGCGCCCTTCCGGGGGCGAGCGCGGCGTCGTTCCCGGCCGCCCAGGTCCACGCGCTCGATGGGTCGGATCTCCCGTGGCGGCACAGCGTTCAACAGGCCCTCCGCCAAGCCGAGGGCGATCGCCACGCGCAGCAGGCTGTCCAGACTGCACGGCTGTCCGGTTTCGATGCGGCGAAGCGTGCGCAGGCCGATTCCCGCGTCTTCGGCGAGCATCCGCTGCGTCACATTCCTCGCAAGACGCAGCCTCGCTAGTCGACGCCCCAGTTCGATCCGCAGTGCGCGAGAAGTCAGCGATTCGTGTGTCATGCCAGTAGCCAGAATCTGCTCCTGTTCTTCGCAGACTGCGGGTGGATCCACGCGATGTGTTGCCGGCGGATCGACGAGGTCGTCAAGGGCCATATGTGGCCTACTAATTGGCCGGAACGATCTTATGAGGCCAGACGCGGCCCCTCTCAGGGCCGCTTTTCCCCCGCCGTGACGGAGAAGCGGAGGTAGTTCTCGCGGGGCGGGAGGCTGCACACCGAGTAGGGCGTGAAGGCGCACGGCGCATTGTAGGCGCGGTTGAAGTCGATCGTCGTCCAGCCGTCGTCATCGGGGAACGGCGCGCGCATGTAGCGGCCGGCCTGGTAGGTGTCCGTCACGGCAGTCGAGTCCCACAGGCTGATGAAGTAGGAGCGGCTCGACGCGCCGGCGAAAGCCATGAGGCGGTGTTCGGCTCCGTTCACGCGGAAGACCAGATCCCCCGGCGCCGTGTTCTCGAGCGTACCGCCCCGTACATCCCCCAGCGTTACGGTGCGCGGCTCCGCATAGGGCTCGAACCGTGCCGTCACGCGCCACTCGTTCGTGATCGGAAAGTACTCGGGAAGCTCGAAGGCGTCGAGGCGCAGGGCATCCGTATCCCATACCCGAAGCCAGAGCCGGTCAGTCCCCGGCTCCGCGTGGACCCGCATCCCGAGCGACCCCAGCGCCAGGCGGATCGTCCCTTCGCTACGGTCGTCCGGCAGCGGCATGGGTTCCGTGACGGGTTCACCGGCTGTCCCGGAAACCTGCTCTCTCAGGCGCAGACCGCTCCCGTCTTCGGGGACGAGACGCACGGCCCCATCCTCGAGGTACAGCGTACCGGCCAGCGGCGGCGCGTCTTCTGCGGGCAGGACGATGGCCCCAGACGGATCCGAGCCGAACGTGTTCGGCCCTTCGCGCAGTTCGAAGAGCCCATCCCAGCTGATGACCCCCGCGTTGGGATTCGCGAGACTGTTCCTTCGACCGTCGCGCCACTCCTCATGCTCGGCCGCCAGGATCTCGGAATCCACCGGAGCCGGCTCCGGCCACGTCTCCGGCCCGCAGGCCGTCAACACCGCAGTGAGCACGACAATCGGTCGCACCGCCTGGATTGCGTTCTTTTTCACGGGACCAGCGCCTCCAGGGCGTCGGGGTCGCGGGGGAGGGCATCGGTGAGGACTTCGGCGCCGTCCTCGGTGACGAGGATGACCTCTTCCACGAACACGGAGACGCCGAGGTCGTGGTTGTAGTACCACGGCTCGATCGTGAACACCATTCCGGGCGCGAGCGGTTCGTCGAGAAGGGCGGGATCTCCCGTCGAAAGCCCGATGTGGTGGCCGAAGAAGGAGGGGGTCTGCATGTACGGCTCTTCCTCGTCCGGGATCGCGTCGTAGGCCACCTGCGTGAGTTCGCGCAGCGTGACGCCGGGGCGCACGGCGGCGATCACGGCCTCCGCCGCCCGCGTGCTCACGAGGAGCTTCTCCCGCTGGACCTCGGTGAACGCACCGTTCGCCGGGAAGGTCCTTCCCACATCGCTCACGTATCCGTTCAGTTCGCACCCGACATCGAAGATCACGAGGTCGCCGTCCTCCAGCCGCCGGTTGCGCCGATCGTAGTGGGCCGCGAGGACACGCCACGGCCACAGGCTGTTGGGACCCGACTTGATGATGGGCGTGAACGGAATGGACTGAGCGCCCGACGTGCGGCATACCCGCTCGAACTCGCCCTGGAGCGTGCGTTCATCCACCCCGGGACGGATGAGGTCCGCGGCCGCCCGAATCCCGCGCATCGTCGCATCGGCGACGCGGCGCATGCGCATGATCTCGGCCGGCGATTTCACCATGCGCAGGCGGGCGACGATCTCGAACGCATTGACCAGTTCCGCCTCCGGATAGTCGTCCCGGAGACGCCGAATCAGAGACGCCGTGGCGTCGAGACTCCCGACCAGGGGGACGACCGGATCCGGCACCTCGCCCGGAGTCCCCGCGTTCACGCGCAGGATCTCCCCGGCACCCGCGCGCTCGCGGAGAAAGCCGTCGAGTTCGGCGATGTCCCGGTACTCGTCCGCGCCGCCGATGCCGCGGATCTGGTAGTCGTCCAGCAGCGGCCGGCCCGGAAAATCGTTCGGCCGGCCCGGGTTTTCGAAGCGCGGGTCGCGCTGCGGCATGAATAGAATTGAAACGTCGCGTCGCGCGTCGAGGACGAGCATCGACTGTGGGACTTCCAGGCCCGTCAGGTACCAGAAGTCGTCGAGCTGACGGAAGGTCTCGCCGTGCGTGATGCCGTCGGAGGAGGGTACGAGCAGGAGGCCGCCTCCGGTGGCGCGCAGGCCGTCGAGGACTCGGTTGCGGCGAAACTCGTATTCCTGCGGGCGGAAGCCCGG
Organism: Candidatus Palauibacter sp.; assembly: GCF_965261555.1. GTDB lineage: Bacteria > Gemmatimonadota > Gemmatimonadetes > Palauibacterales > Palauibacteraceae > Palauibacter. The sequence continues at coordinate 1,420,638 of NZ_OZ253465.1, read as the reverse complement.
GCGGACCCAATCGGAGTAGCGCTGCTCCGGCGTCTGCGCCGAGAGCCCGCCGGAGGGTCCGGTGACGACGGCCGCGGCGGCGAGCAACGAACCCGCGAGCAGGCAGCGTCCGAGCCGCCTGTTCGACACGCGCGAGGCGGAAACGGCGTTCACAGCCGCCACACGACGAGGAACTGGACCACGCTCTCGGACACGTCGGTCCCCAGCTTGTGGCGCCAGTACTGGTACTCGATGCCGCTCATCAGGCGACCTCCGTCGCCGCCCAGGATTCGGCCCACGTCCACGGTCAACTGCGGTTGGGCGAGGATCCAGGCGCGGACCTCGTCGCCGAACTCGTTCTTCACGGCGCTGATGTACTCCGCATGGCCGGTGAACGTGAACGTCTGCCCCAGCATCTCCCACGTCGCGAGCCAGTTCACGTCGAACATCCAACCGTTGTCCGTCGACGGCGCGCCGCCGTTGTCCACACCGCTGGAGGCGTCGACCAGGCGCGCGAAGTCCGTGTTGAGGAAGATGAACCCCGGGATGTCCCACGACGCCCGGAACCCCGGCGTGTACTTCAGCACCTTCGCCTGTGAACTGTAGTTCACACCGCCGAGCAGGGCGAAGTCGCGGACCGGGCCGAACCCGACCCGGCTCCCGCTGATCTTCCCCAGGCTCAGCGATGGATACCACTCGCCGTACAGGTCCTTCTCGTTGAACCCGTCGTTTCCCCCGTCCGCCGTGTAGTCGAAGAACATGAAGTGGTCGCCCCAGGACCACTGCGCGGCGTTCTGGAAGGTGACGACCGTCGTCCCGTGCCCCGTGTCCGAGAACGGATTCACCAGCTTGCCGAGCTGGAGTTGGAACTCCGTCTGGCCGGCCGCGGCTCCTGGCGCCGCGAGGAGGAAGACGATGGCGGGCAGTCCGGCGGAAAGCCGTGTGCTGAGGTTCATTCAGCCTCTCTATCGGGGAGGATCGGGGCAGCAGGCCGTGGCAAAGCGTTCACACGTCGTGAGGTTACAGCCAGATGAATTTTGCGGCGAACACCAGCGCCACCAGGACCAGCATCGGCGGACACTCGCGCCAGCGGCCTGCCAGGATCTTGATCGCGACGTACGTGATGAAGCCGAGTCCGATTCCGTCGGCGATGGAGTACGTGAGGGGGATGGCGATCGCGGTTACGACCGCCGCGGCGGACTCCGTAATGTCGTCCCATTCCACGTCCTTCAGCGCGCGGGCCATGAGACAGGCGACGTACAGAATCGCCGCGGCGGTGGCGAAGGACGGGACGGACTCGGCCATCGGCGAGAAGAAGAGACAGACGAGGAAGAGTCCGGCCACGACGACGGCCGTCAGCCCGGTCCGTCCGCCCGCGCCTACGCCAGCGGCGCTTTCGATGTAGCTGGTGACTGACGAGGTCCCCAGCAGCGTCCCCGCCACGGTCCCGGTCGAGTCGGCCATGAGCGCCCGCTGGATGCGCGGCAGTCTTCCATCCTCATCGAGGAGGTCGGCTTGGTGCGCGACGCCGATCAGCGTGCCGGCGGTGTCGAAGAGGTCCACGATGAGGAAGGTGAAGATGACCGCGATCATGCCCAGTTGCAGCGCGGCGCCGATGTCCAGCGCGAACAGCGTGGGGGTCGGATCCGGGGGCAGCGACACCCAGCCGTACCACTCGGAAACGCCCAGAATCAGGCCGATGGCCGTCACGCCGAGCATCCCGAGGATCGCCGCGCCCGGGACCCGCCGCGCGGAGAGCGCCGCGATCGCGCAGAAGCCGAGCAGGGCGAGCACGGCCGGCGCCGCCGTCAGTTCGCCCATGGTGACGAGCGTGGCCGGACTCCCCTCGATGATCCCCGCGTCCCGCAGCGCGATCACCCCGAGGAAGATCCCGATGCCGGCCGAGATCGCCATCTTCTGGCCCCGCGGGATCGCGTCGATGATCCAGCGCCGCACGGGAAGCACGCTCAACGTGACGAACAGCGTCCCGGACAGGAACACGGCCCCGAGCGCGACCTCCCAGGCGTATCCCATTCCGAGCACGACGCCGTAGGTGAAGAAGGCGTTCAGTCCCATCCCGGGCGCGAGCGCGATCGGATAGTTCGCGTACAGCCCCATCACGAGCGTGGCGAACGCGGCCGCCAGACAGGTTGCGACGAACACGGGGCCGAACGGCATGCCGGCCTCGGAGAGGATCGACGGATTGACGAAGGCGATGTAGACCATCGTCAGGAAGGTGGTAACTCCGGCGGTCACCTCCGTCCGCACGTCGGAGCCGCGCTCCGACAGCCTGAACCAGCGTTCCAGCTTCCCGGTCATCAGTTTACCTCCGACGTGCTGTGGCGACCCGCCCCCTCAAGGGGCCTCCGTTCCCGGGGAAAAGCAACGGGCATGGAGCGCTTCGACCCGCTCCACCTCGTCCGCGGTCAATCGCTCGAACTCGCGGGTGCGCGCCCGCTTCGACAGCGTGCCGTGATTCTGTCGGAGGAACCGCGACAGGAGATCGATCGTCCGACTCGGCATGTCCGCGATCTCCTCCTGGACGCGTCGCGAGAACTCGTCATACCTCTCCAGGTATTCGACTTCACCGGGGAGATCCCGTGTCACCGTCTCTTCCACGCAGCTGTAAAGAAACTCCGCGTGAGCCGTGGCGTCGAAGAACCGGTAGAACTCGCCCGTCTCGTTCAGGACCTCGATGTTGTGGCGGCCCGTTACCCGCCATTCAATCAGCGGCAGGACGCTTGAGGAGTAACTTTCGAGGACGTCGCGGTACTCCGAGATCCGTCTGAGCATCGGCACGCTCACCGGAAATACCAGACTTGGCGGATTGTAGCCCGCGCGGGCGAGGACGTGGTGGATCAACCACCGGTGAAGGCGTCCGTTCCCGTCGTCGAAGGGATGGATGTACACGAACCCGAAAGACAGGGCAGCAGCCAATACGACCGGATCGACGGACGTTTCCTCCGCCATCCGGTCATACTCGACCACCCCCCGCATCAACTCTGCCAGGTCATCCGGGCGTGCGCTGATGTGTTCCGGGATCGGGTTCCGGGTCCGCCGGTCGCGCTCGCCGATCCACCCCCCTTCGGTCCGGAGCCCGAGCTTCACGAACCTCGGGTCGCCGATCACCACCCGTTGGAGGCGCTCAAACTCATCGACCGAGAGGTCGCGCTGGCCTGCTTCGCCGATCGCCTGGCCCCAGCGAAGTCCTCGATCCTGCGTCGGCTGCTCACCTTCGATTTGAAACGACGCCCGGCTGTCTTCCAGAAGCAGAAAGGCCGCGGCACGCCGGACGACATCCGGGTGTGTCCGTCCAATCGCTTCCCGAGCTTGCTCTCCCAGGCTCATGTCCACATAGCGCCCGAGTCGAGAGGTCCGTCGGACCAGCGGGCAGAACCGCCTCGTGCCCGGCAGGTTGTTGCGCACCCGATGCCGACGAGAGAGGGGCCCGGTCTCCGATGCAAACTGTTGCCTTGGATTCACGACCCGAACGGCTTTCACCTTTCCGGCGTCGGGAAGGTTCAGGCGTGCGTCCATCAGCCATTCATACAGAAACCAGATGCGGCGGGCGTAGGCGCCCGTTGGCTTGGCGCGCACGATATGCACGATCTCTCTCGGCTCGATCTGCCTGAAAAGAGCAGATAGCACACCCAGGCTTACCCCTTCCCACTTCAAGGCGAACTCGAGCTGACTTCCCAGACTCTCGTCCGGCGCGTGGGTGGGAGAAAGCAACCGCCACTCGCGTGTCGAGACGGGACGACGGCGCTCGGCGATGGCGGCCAGGCGTGGCGGCGGCGGAATTTGAAGGTCGTGTCGGGCCATGAGCGCGGCATAGCCCGCAAGTTGCCCGGGTTCGGGAGGCCGCCACCGAACGCTCATGAGGAAAAGCGCAGATTCACAAGGAGCTCGTTTTTGCGAGAAAACTTTCACCGATTGTCAAAATTTATCACAAACTGGACGGAACGCAAGAAAAGTCTCACAAATAGTTAATTCTGCGGCAAAATATTCACCGTTGATTGAAAAACGTCAAAACTATTCACAACACTGCGAATCCCCTCACGGATGAGCGGCAGGCGCGAAAAACCCTTCACGCGTGACCTGGCGGCTCCCGAAGCCGGGTTCAGGGGCGTGCGGCTTGCTCCGGCATGGGGACGAGTTCGTTCGGTCCGGTGAAATGCAGGCCGACGGCGGTTCGGCCGGCCAGACTGGTGGCGGCGGCGCGGTAGACGTCGGCCTGGATGCGGTAGTCGCGGGCTGCGCGGGGCGCCTGAGCCGCCGTGATGTCGTGCGTCTTGAAGTCGATGATGAGGGCGTCCAGCCCCTCCTCCAGGCCCAGCGCTCCGGCCAGGCGAGAAGGCGGGGTGCCGCGGCCGGGGTCGGGGCCGGCGAGGCGCCGGTACAGGTCGAAGGCGCCGAACCGCCAGTCGCGCGCGCCCACGAGGTGGGTGAAGGTGAGTTCCTTCCAGTAGTCGCGGCCGAGTTCGCCCTCCGTGTACCAGGCCCACTCCTCGCTCGCGGCCACGCGGCGGATCTCCTCCTCCAGTTGCTCGCGGTATTCGCTCCCCGGGCGGAGCATGGCCTCGAGTTCGGGCTCGTCCAGCGAACCGATGGTCTCCTCCACGACGCGGGCGATCTCCGCTTCGGCCTCCAGCCGCTCGAGCGCGCCGTGAATGATCTGGCCCCGGACCAGGGCCGGGAGTCCTCTCTCCTCCCCCGAGGGTTCGGGCGCAAAGTGCCAGGGGGCGAGCGCGCCGTGCCTGTAGCGGCGCTCCCATTCGTCGGGGTCCCCGTTCAGGAGCATGAGTTCGGTCGCCGAGCGGGTCCATCGCAGCGTCGGTGCGGGGAGGGCGTGGATCAGCGCCGGAGGCGCCGCCATATCGTACCGGTCCAGCCACTCCAGCATCGGCGGGCGGCTCGTCCGCGGGACGATCGGCGTGTCCCCGCCGCTCCGCACGTCGGCCCCGCCGCGGGCGAGCCATTTGTCGTACCCCTTCCCCCCGTCCGTCGGGCCAACGATGATCAGGCGGTCGCGGGCCCGCGTCGCCGCCACGTACAGGAGACGCGCTTCTTCCGCCGTCGCCTCAAGTTCCTCGCGGCGCAGGATCCGGTTGCCGCGCGCTCCCCGGTCGGACGCCTTGAGGCAGAAGAGGGGGCCGAGTTCGGGGTCGGACCAGTACTCGTTCGTACGCGGGTTCCAGAGTTTCCGGTCGACGCCGACCAGGAAGACGACCGGCCACTCCAGCCCCTTCGCCTGATGGATCGTCGACAGCGTGACGACGTTGTCTTCCTTCGAATAGAGCGGCGCCTGCGGAAGTCCGACGTCGCGGCTCGTCGAGCGATCCCACACCTCGAAGAACGTGGAGAGGTCGTGCGCGCGGTGGGATTCGGCGAAGTGGATGAGACTCTGGAGGTTCGCGAGGATCTCCTCCGCACCTTCCATGAGCAGCACGTGCAGACGGTATCCGGTGCGTTCGAGCAGTTCCTCGATGACTTCGTCGAGCGCGAGCCGCGGAGCGAGTTGTCGCAAGTCATCGAGCACCGAGAGCCCATCCTCCAGCGCGCGGCGTTCGACGCCGGCCAATTGCGGGTGGTCGGGGGCCTCGGGCCACTCCCCTTCCTCCAGCCACCGCTTCGCTTGGCGCAGGAGCGGCCCGCCGCGCTGGAGGAGGCGGATTCGGGCGATCGTCTCGTCCCGGAGCCCCACGAAGGGCGACCGGAGATAACCGAAGGCGCGCAGGTCATCTCGCTCGTTCCCGAGCAGCCGAAGCGCGTTGAGGACGTCGAGGATCTCCTGGCGTTCCCCGAGATGCGTCATGCCGGCAACGAAGTAGGGGATACCGTGGCGCTTGAGCGCCGTCTCGAAGTGCTCGAGGCCGCCGCGGGCGCGGTAGAGGAGGGCGATGTCGCGGAACGCCAGCGGACGAAGCTCACCCATGTCGGGATCGCGGATTTCGTCGCGGCCCACGGACGCGAGGATCCGGGACGCGATGCGAACCGCCTCGGACTCACGGCGCTCGGCGACGTTCTTCCCTTGCGCCCGTATCCACTCAACGCCGGTCTGCTCATGATCATCAACGCCGGCCACGAGGTCGGCGTAGTCAATCCGGCTCGGCAGTTCCTCCTCGGCGAGCGCGGCTCCCGTCTCGTCCATCGAGACCCGGCCGACGACGTTCACGAAGTCGACGATCGGGGGGGCGCTGCGGAAGTTCCGAGGGAGGTCGAGGATATCGCCCTCCTCGGCAAAATCGTCGGCGACGGCGTTCCATACCGAAATGTCGGCGCCGCGGAAGCGGTAGATGCTCTGCTTCGGGTCGCCGACGAGGAAGAGCTGGGGACGCGCCACGCCGCGTCCGATGGCGAAGGCGATGTCTCGCTGCGTGAAGTCGGTGTCCTGGAACTCGTCGATGATTAGCATCCGGTAGCGGTCCCGGATCGCGGCGAGCGCGGCGCCGCCTTCGGGGCCGAGCAGGAGATCCGCCGCCCCCAGGACGAGGCTGTCGAAGTCGCGCTGGTTCTCCTCCTCCAGACGCGCGTCCCAGCGCACACGGGCTTCGAGCCCCAGTTCGACGAGTTCCGAACAGATTGCGAGTGCCTCCTCGTCCTTTTCCCCGCCTTCGAGGCACAGACGCTTCACGGCCGGCAGGTCGAGGCCGGGGCTTTCGGGCGGAAACAGGTCGAGGGAGCCGTCGCTCGCCGGCGGCGGGTCTGTCCGGAGCCATCCCGCGTACCGCCGGTCCCGCCACCTCAGGTCTCGGAGCACGTCCCGGACGTGGTCGATCGCACCCTTGACGTGCTGCCAGCCCGTGAGCTTCCAGCGACGCACGATCGCCTGCGCCGCCGCGTCTTCCTCCTCGAGCTTGTCGAGCAGAAGCGTCTTGATGAGTTCGTCCTGCTCGGCCCACGCCTCGTCTTCGTCGAGGACCTCAAATGTCGGATCGATGCCCAGGCGCAGGGCGTGTTCGCGGAGCAACTCGCCGCAGAAGGAGTGGATCGTGCCGACCGAGGCGCGGTCGATCTCCCAGCGCAGTTCGTCCGCGCGCGTCGAGGCCTCGATCCGCTTCCGGAGCTGCCGTTTGAGGTCGTAGGCCGCCTTCTCCGTGAACGTGACGGCGGCGATTTCGTCCAGCCGGCAGGAGACGGCCGGCGGCGCGAGCGGTTCACCGGTCGCCCCGTTCACGCCGAAGGGGAGACCGAGCCGCCACATGATCTTCCCGACCACAGTCGTCGTCTTGCCCGTGCCGGCGTTGGCGACGAGCAGCGTGTCGTCCTCCGACCGGATCGCGTGCACCTGCTCCGGGGTCCACCGGATCTCACCCACAGGCACCCTCCCCGCGCCCACGGTCGTCGCCGCCGAAATCGCGGAAGCGGTGGCCCTCGGTGAACCGTGCGTGGTTGCGGCGGATTTCGAGTGTCGGGTCCCAGAACTTCCAGCCGCCCTTCCGCGACGCGACGGCCTCGAAACAGCCGTTCCGGACGCGGCCGGGAATGGAGAGCGCCATGGAGAGGGCCTTCTCGTACCTCGCTTCGCCGAAGTTGACCTGCCCGCCGTTCTTCGGAGCCCCCGGGTTCTTGATCGACCTGTAACGGCCGGAGCGCATCTCGTAGCCGCGGTCGGCCATGACCTGCGTATAGAGGACGCCCTGGAGCGCGGTGGCGTCGTCGAACCAGGTCTTGTACGGCGGTTTTCCGCTCTTGTAGTCGAGCACATGGTGGACCCCGATCTCGCCCGCCGTCCGGTCCACCCGGTCGATGCTGCCGCGGAGGCGAAGGCGAGACGTCCGCCCCCGCACGTCCTCGCCCTCCACGAACGTTCGCTCGTCGTCCCAACCGAACCGCAACTCGGTGTGGACCGGGCGTTCGCCGTCTTCCGCCATCTGTTCGAGTTCCCAGGCGACGTAGTCGCGCACGCCCGTCACGATCCCTTCGCGGGTCTGCTCCCACAGGGCGGCGACACCCAGCCACTCGCCCTTTTCCACGCGTTCGGCGCAGACGTCCCGGGATATCTCCGCCAAGCGGGTCGCGGCGGGGCCCGCGAGGGAGAGCGGGAGCCGGCCCATGAACTCCGCATAAAAACGATCCAGTATCTCGTGCGCCACGCTTCCGAAGGTGAGCGGCGTCGTCTCCTCCTCCGCCTCCTCCACGCCTTCCAGCCGGAGCACGCGCTCGATGAGGAACGTGAAGGGAGACCGCGCGTAGGTCTCGAGCTGGCCGGCGGACCACGGGTAGTCGTCGTCGAAGCGGTGCTCCAGCTCCCGCAGCACGTCGGGGTCGCGCAGGTGACCGTTCCAGGGGTTCGGTCGAAAGGCGGGATGCAGGACATCGACTCCGCTCGATGGAGACGCGGGGAGGAGGAATCCGGGATAGCGCTCGAGCCCGGGGCCGCGGTGGGTCTCGGCCGCAGCCGACACGATCGCGCGCGCGATGCGGCCGGAGCGGGCGGGGGCGATGCACGGCTGCTCCGTCGAGTCGGGGCTTCCGAGCGTTCGGTACAGGGAGAAGGCGGCCCGCCGATCCGCCTCGGCTGGCGTGACGGGCTCCCGGTCATCCGAGGGCCGCCGGATTCGCGGCAGTTCGGTGGCGTCCTCGTGCGGGGGGACCATGAGGGATGGAAGGAGCGGCGTGCCACCCGCATCCGTCGTCCGGTAGGTGATCGATACCGGGCCCGACTGCTGCGTGACGGCGCGCCACAGCGCTCGCTCGTGGCGGAGCGTCTCGTCCCGGTGCGCGACGGGCAGGTCCAGCGCGGCGAGGCGGCGGCGCTCCCCATCGGTGAACACGCCCGTGGAGCCCGTCGTACGCGGGAACTCGCGGTCGTTCGCGTGCACGACGAACATGTGGGCGAAGGGGACGAGGGCCGCGTCGTGCGCCTCGAGGACCTGGACGCCCTTCTGCCCGGGGGTGGAGAGGACGAGTTCGTTCGCCTGCAGGAGTTTCTCGAGCAGGGCGTACCACCCGGCCGGCGTGAGCGGGTCGTCGGCGTGGTCGAGATCCCGCCACTCCCGCAGGAGTCTCTCGAGGAGGAGGATCCCGCGCTGGTCGGAGCGCACGACCTCCCACCGCTCCTCTACCGGATCGCATACCCGTCGCCTCAGTTGGAAGACGCCGCGGTCTTCCCTGACGAGCGCCAGGGTGAGGTCGATCCAGTCGGCTTCGGGGCGCGCCTCGCCCAGCGGTTCGAGTACGGCTCGCACGGCCGCGAAGGCCTCGATGTCCTTCTCGACGCGATCGGCGAAGAGCCCCCGGCCGCGTATCTCCCGCGCTTTCTCCTCCACGAGGCCGCAGAGCCGCTCGAGGTTCTCGCTCCAGGCATCGAGCCCCACGACCCGGCGGAGCGCCGCGATCGCGTCGATACCCCGGAGATCGACCCGCGTGTCGAAGTACGGGTGCGCGAGGACGGCTCGCAGCGACCGGAAGTCCCAGTTCCGCGCCGCCCCGCGCAGCACGAGGAGGAGCGCCCTGAGGGCCGGGACCTCATCCAACGGCGTTCGGATGCGGGCCGTGGCAGGGACCCCGGCCCGCCGCAGCGCCCGATACGCGCGGTGGGTGTTCTCGCGCCCGGACCGCGCCACGACGGCGACCTGATGCGGTTCCGCCGTCCCTGCCGTCAGAACCTCCTTGACCTGCCGCGCGACCCAGGCCATCTCCCGCGCCGCATCCGGAACCGGCTGCACGGTCACCGGCCCGGCTCCGTGGCCGTCGCCACCATCTCCGCGACCGGCGATCACCTCTGTGCGGGCAGCCAGCCCATCGAAGAAGGGGTCCGGCTCGGACTCCTCGGGAAGGTAGAGATGGACCTCCACCTCCCGCTGCCGGGCGAGCACCGTGAGCATGCGGCGCCGCGTCCGCGGGCTCGCGATGCTGTACACGTGCAACTGGCGCGCGCCGCCGATCACCGTCGTCAGCCCTCCCGCCTCGATCCGCTCCGCTATGCGGGCGTTCACCGAGCGCCGGTCGAGAAGTCGCCGTCCCTCGAGCGACTCGAGATACGCGCGGTACGTCGCCACGGCCCACTCGTTGCGCCGGCGCGCGAAGTCGTCCCCTCCAAGCCGGGCCAGCGCCCGTTCCAGTTCCTCCGGCGGCACGCCCTCCGGCAGCAGGTCGCCGAACAGCCGGTCGAGCATGTGCCCGCGGATCACGCCGTCCCCCCGGCCGGGCTCCCGCCCCAGGATCCGGCTTCCCAGCCGCGCCGCGTGCCGGCTCACCAGCCGGCGGCGCGTGAGGAGACCGACGGACCTCTCGCGGATGCCGAAGCGGTCGGTCAGATCGCCGAACAGCGTGACGGGGGGGTCGAGCCATCCGGGGAGGCCGCGTTCGTGCGCGGCCTCGAACAGGAGATCCCGCAGGTTCCGGTGGTTGAGCCAGATCCACGCGGACGCCCCCGTGCCCGCCTCGGCCGGCGAGGCGGCCCCCGCCAGAAAGCGGTCGACGCAGGCCTCCCACAGCGGGGCCGCAGCCGGCGCTCGGACTACGTTGAGAGGCATGACTCAGATGTCGGACGGATGAATGGTCTCCTGAGAACGGGATCCACGCTCGACGGTCGTCGCGCGTTCGTGTCGCGTCAAGCTCCGGGTTGACGGGCGGTGCGCGCGACGAGATATCTATTGTAGATCCCTGACGACGAGGAGAAACCCGTGGGTGCGAGCTCACATATTGCAAGATGGGGTAGCAGTCTGGCTGTCCGCATTCCCAAGCCGGTGGCCGAGCAGTGGGGTGTCCGAGAAGGTTCCCGCATCGAGATGCTTCCGCGCGGCGACCGGCTGGTAATGCGCAGGAAGACCCACGATCTGGCGGAAATGGTGGCTCGGATCACCCCGGAAACGCTGCACTCCGAGGTAGACACCGGTCCGGCGGTCGGCGAAGAGGTTTGGTAGCGCCCCCGCATGCTCCCGACAGTGGCGACATCGTTTGGCTCGCGTTCACTCCCCAGGCGGGACATGAGCAGGCCGGACGCCGTCCGGCGCTGGCGCTGAGTCCCCGCATCTACAACAGGAAGACCGGGCTGGCCCTCTTCTGTCCGATCACGTCGAGGGTGAAGGGCTACCCGTTCGAGGTGGCGCTTCCCGCCGGTAGTCCCGTGACCGGCGTAGTCCTTGCGGATCAGGTCAAGAGCCTGGATTGGCGGGCACGCGAGGCAGATTTTGCATGCCGAGCCCCACCGGCGGTGATCGATGAGGTCGTGGACAAGATCGAGGCGCTGCTTGGTGCACGCTGATCACCGCGACCGACTCCTCCACATCAGTACCGAGAGGGCCGAGGCGCCCCCGTGAAGGAGGCCTCGAACGAGTTGTCGGCCAGTGTCTGGATGTCTTCGGGCGAGAGGCCGACCGCGTCGGCGACCTGGCGGAAGTTGTCGTTGATGTAGCCGCCGAAGTAGGCCGGGTCGTCGGAGTTCACGGTCGCGCGGAGGCCGAGGTCCAGCATGCGCTTGATCGGGTGGGCGGCGAGGTCGTCCACGACGCGGAGTTCGAGGTTTGAGAGCGGGCATACCGTGAGCGGGATGCGGTCGTCTCGCAGGCGGGCGACGAGGGCGTCGTCCTCGAGGGCGCGGTTCCCGTGGTCGATGCGTTCCGCGCCGAGGATGTCGAGCGCCTCCCACACGTACTCCGGCGGACCCTCCTCGCCGGCGTGGGCGACGAGCCGGAGGCCCATGTCGCGCGCCGCGTCGAACACGCGCGCGAACTTCGAGGGCGGGTGCCCCACCTCGCTCGAATCCAGGCCCACACCCAGGAGCCGGTCGCGCCAGGGTTCCGCGGCTTCGAGCGTCTCGAACGCTTCCCTCTCCGTGAGGTGCCTCAGGAAACAGAGGATGAGGGAGACGCTCACACCCCGCTCCCGTGAGCCGGCGACGGCCCGTTCGAGCCCGTCCATCAGCGTTGCCAACGGTACGCCGCGTCCGGTGTGGGCCTGCGGGTCGAAGAACATCTCGACGTGGACGACGTTGTCCGCCGCCGCGCGCCGCAGGTAGGCGTCGGCGAGTTCCAGGAAATCCTCCTCGGTCCGGAGGACGTTCATGCCCTCGTAGTAGAGGTCGAGAAACTCCTGGAGGTTGCCGAACGAGTAGGCCCGGCGGACCTCCTCGACGCTGCCGTAGGGGAGCGGCACGCCGTTCCGGCGGGCGAGGTCGAACATCATCGCGGGCTCCAGCGAGCCCTCGACGTGGATGTGGAGTTCCGCCTTGGGCGTGCTCCGGATGATCTCGTTCAGGTTCGGCATGGCGTGCGTCTGGTGGCCCCTCGTGACGACGGGGTAGTATGGATCGTCGAACTCATGCAGGGGCGGAAGTCCCCTGCCCGGATAACGCCCGACTGGACACGTCCCATGAGCCAACCCCGCGATAACTGGAGTTCGAACGTCGGCCTCGTGCTGGCCGCGACCGGCAGCGCGATCGGCCTCGGCAACCTGTGGAAGTTCCCGTTCATCACCTGGGAGAACGAAGGGGGCGCCTTCGTCCTCGTCTACCTGGTCTGCATCCTCGCCGTCGGCCTGCCGATCATGATGGCGGAGTTGCTCATCGGGCGCAGGAGCCAGAAGAGCGCGGTCGGGGCGCTCAAGGAGGCGGCGGGACCCTGGTGGGGCGTCGTCGGCGGCTGGGGCGTACTCGCGGGGTTCATCCTCCTCAGCTACTACACCGTCATCGCGGGCTGGTCGCTGTACTACTTCGCCCAGTCCCTCGGCTGGACGTTCGGCGGCTATCCCGCCGGGATGGCGGCGGGCGACCTCTTCAACGAGCAGGTGGGGAACGCCGGCCTTCAGCTCGCGCTCTCCCTCAGCTTCAGCGTCGCCACGATCGCCGTCGTCTACTTCGGCGTGAGCAGGGGGATCGAACGAATCGCCCGGATCTTCCTGCCGATTCTGTTCGGAATCCTCCTCCTCCTCCTCGTGAGCGCGCTGGGGATGAGCGGGTCCGGAGAGGCGCTGCGCTTCATCTTCCGCGCCAACTTCGGGGAGCTGGAGATGAGCGGCGTCCTCGAGGCGCTGGGGCACTCCTTCTTCACCCTCTCCCTCGGGATGGGGGCGATGATCACATACGGCTCCTACATCTCGCGCAAGCAGTCGATCGTGAAGGCATCGGGGGCGATCGTGGCGCTCGACACGCTGATCGCGCTCGTGGCCACCGTGATCATGTTCTCGGTCATCTTCTCGGTGGCGGGGATGAGCGACCAGGTGAGCGGCTCACCGGTGGGAATGCTCTTCATCTCGCTGCCGGAGCTGTTCTACACGGCGGTGCCGTTCGGCGTCGTGCTGGGGCCGCTCTTCTACGTGCTCGTGGCGCTGGCGGCGCTGACCTCGACGATCTCTCTCCTCGAGGTCGTGTCAAGCTACGTCATCGATGAGCACCGAATCCCTCGACACAAGGCGACGGTTCTCTGCGGCGCGGCGATCTTCGTGTTCACGATCTTCGCGGCGCTCTCCTTCACGGGCACGCCGTTCCTCTCCACGCTCGAGGTGTTCGCGGGCAAGGCCGGCTGGTTCTCGACCGCCGACCACTTCGTGTCGAACTGGATGCTGCCCATCGGCGGGTTCTCGATCACGCTCGCCGCGGGCTGGTTCATGACCCGGAAGGCGACGGAGCAGGAACTTGTGGACGGCACGGAGCCGCGCTGGTTCCACTACGGGGCGTGGCGCTTCTTCATCCGCTGGGTGGCGCCGCTCGCGGTGGGCGCGATCATCGTCGCCGTTATCCTGGGCCGCGACTTCAGCTGACGATAATGCGCAGATGCTGAACCGGCGGACGTTCCTGAAGACCGGCGCCCTCTCCGCGGCCGCGCTGGCGACTCGTGCCGAGTCCCTCCTCGCGGCACCCTGCGACCCTCTTCCCCGCGCTCGCCGCATCGCGAATCCTGTTCGCGTGCAGGGGATGGTCCGCGCGGGAGGTCGCGGATTGGGCCGCGTGTCGATCTCCGATGGACTCCAGGTCGTGGATTCCGACGCCGATGGCCGCTTCGAACTCGTGACGTCGACCGATCGGGACTTCGTGTGGGTTCGCGTCCCGTCCGGCTACGAGATCCCGCTGAACCCGTCCGGCACGGCCCGCTTCTACGAGCGCATCGATCCGTCCGCGAGCGAGATGTCCGTCGCCTTCGACCTCGCGCCGCTGGACGTGTCGGATGAGCGGCACACGCTGCTCCTCCTCGGGGACATCCAGACCCAGACCGAGGAAGAGATGGGGTGGTTCCACGAGCGCTCCGTCCCCGACCTCCGGCAGACGGTGCGGGAGTTCGGTGACACGCACGTCTTCGGCATCTCCGACGGCGACATCATGTACGACCGTCTCGGACTGTATCCGGAGTACGAGCGCGGCGTGCAGCGGATCGGCGTCCCCTTCTTCCAGGTCATCGGGAACCACGACCTCGACATGGAGAGCCCTACGGATGAGGCCTCGACGGACACCTTCTCGCGCCACTTCGGGCCGCGCTACTACTCGTTCGACCGCGGCGCCGTGCACTACGTGGTGCTGGACGACGTGTTCTGGCACGGGAGCGGGTACCTCGGCTATCTGGACGCGGACGCGCTGACCTGGCTGGCGGCGGATCTGAACCGCGTCGAAGCGGGGGCGCCGGTCATCGTAGCGACGCACATCCCGGCGCTCGGGAGCAACCACGTTCGACGAGGCCTGACCTCGCCCGATCCGCCGGGCGCGATCATGAACCGCGACGCGCTGTACCGGCTGCTGGAGCCCTTCCAGGCGCACATCCTCACGGGACACACGCACGAACTCGAGCACGTCTTCGAGGCAGGGACGCACGAGCACGTGGCGGGCGCGATCTGCGGCGCCTGGTGGAGCGGACCGATCTGCTGGGACGGCGCCCCGAACGGCTATTGCGTCTACGAGGCCGCGGGCGAGGAGATCTCGTGGCGCTACAAGTCCACGGGATTCGACGCGACCCACCAGATGCGGATCTACCCGCCGGGGGCCGACCCGTCCGCGCCGGATGAGATCGTGGCGAACGTGTGGGACTGGGATCCCGAGTGGACCGTGCGCTGGTTCGCCGATGGCGATCCCCGCGGCCTCATGGCCCGGCGGCCGGGACGCGACCCGCTGAGCGTCGAGCTTCACTCCGGCGACGACCTGCCCCCGCATCGTCCGTGGGTCGAGCCCCGCATCACCAACCACATGTTCTACGCGCCCGTCGAACCCGGTGTGGTGGAGGTGCGCGTTGAGGCCACGGACCGCTTCGGCCGCGCCTATTCCGAGACCCTGCGTCTGCCCTAGCAGCCCGTGGCAAAAGCCCCGCTGCGTTCGAGCGGAACTGCGTCTCGCCACGGGCTGCTAGCCGCCGCGTCCGACGCCCGGAGCCGGCGGCGGGCGTTGTAGACCTCGGACTCCGGACCCATGTTGCGGGGACCGGGCGGCCGGAGGGTCGGCCGTCCGCATGCCGACCAGGCCCCGGAGATGTCGCCATGACCCAGCCACGCCCGCGCTTCCGTCCGTCCTTCCTCGCCTTCGCCGCGTCGACCGCGATTCTCGCGAGCGCCTGCGCGCCCCCGCGGATGACCATGGAGGAGGCGTGCGCCGATCCCGCCAACGAGATCGTGGCCGAGAACTGCCTCGAGGGGCACCCGGCCACCGAATGGGACATCAACGGCTACGGCGATCCCAGCATCCAGGGGTTCGGCACCGACATCGCGATCAACCGCGGCGAGACGATCGAGTTCAAGGTCGACACGGACTCCCCCGACTACCGGATCGACATCTACCGCATGGGCTACTACGGCGGCATGGGTGCGCGCCGTGTCGACTCGTTCGAGCCCGCCGCCACGCTGCCCCAGATCCAGCCGGAGTGTCTGCGGGGCCCGATTCCGGTGCTGGCCGAGGGTGGCGGGATCGAGGAGTGGCCCGCGCCTCTGGTGGACTGCGGGAACTGGGCCGTGTCGGCGTCCTGGCAGGCTCCGGCCGACGCGACGTCGGGCATCTACTTCGCCCGCCTCGTCCGCGAGGACCCGATCGAGGGCTGGGTGAAGAACGACGAGTTCGAGGCCACGCCGCTCCCCGCGACCGGCGAGGACTCGCTGTGGGAGGCGCCCGGCTTCCACGCGGTGATGCGGAACCCGCTGCGCGAGGCGCGCGCCAGCCACATCTACTTCGTGGTGCGGGACGACGACGGCGAGTCCGACCTGCTCTTCCAGACCTCGGACCTCAACTGGCAGGCGTATAACCGCTACGGGGGCCACAGCGTGTACGGGCGGCTGAATCCCGAGCGCCTCCGGCTCCACGGGGGCCCCCCGCGCGCGCCGAAGGTGAGCTACAACCGTCCGTTCGAGACGCGGCACTACCGCGCCGTGAACATGGTCTTCAACTCCGAGTACCCGATGGTCCGCTGGCTCGAGCGGAACGGCTACGACGTGAGCTACTCGTCCGGGGTCGACACGGACCGGCGTGGCGAGGAACTGCTCGAGCACAAGGTCTTCCTCTCGGTGGGACACGACGAGTACTGGACGGGCCAACAGCGGCGCAATGTGGAGGCGGCGCTGGCGGCCGGCATACACCTCGGCTTCTTCGGTTCGAACGATGTCTTCTGGAAGGTGCGCTGGGAGCCGAGCATCGATGGATCGGAGCAGCCTTACCGGACCTTCGTGACCTACAAGGAGTCGCAGAACCACCGAAAACTCGATCCGGAGGAATGGACGGGACTGTTCCGCGATCACCGTTCGATCAACCCGGAGGGTCCGTGGCCGGAGAACGCGCTCACGGGGACGCTGTTCACGGTGAACGCGTGGCGGAACGATCCGCTCATGGTCGACGCCGAGTTCGCCGACCTCCGCTTCTGGCGTAACACGGAGGTCGCGCGGCTGCAGCCCGGCGAGCGCTACGTGTCGATCAAGGGGATCCTTGGCCACGAGTGGGACTCGGACATCGACAACGGGTTCCGCCCGCCGGGGCTCTTTCGGCTCTCCGCGACGACGATCGACAACCTGCAGTACTGCGTCCATCCGGGGCGGGGGTGCGAGACGGGCTCGGCCACGCACAACGCGACGATGTACCGGCACGAGAGCGGCGCACTCGTCTTCGACACGGGGACGCTGCAGTGGCCGTGGGGGCTCGACGCACACCACGACACCGAGACGGGCGTCCCCCCCGAGCGCCAGAACGGCATGGACACGCGAGTCGGCGTGGACCCGAACGGCCCTGACCTCGTCCTGCAGCAGGCGACGCTGAACGTGTTCGCGGACATGGGCGTGCAGCCCGCCACGATTCAGTCGGACCTGGTTCCATCCACGGCGTCGACGGATGACGTCCCGCCGACCTCCTCGTTCGAGGCGCCCTCGGGACCCGACCCGGAGAGCGGCATGATGACGATCTCGGGGACGGCCTCGGACGCCGGGGGCGGTGTCGTCGCGGCGGTCGAGGTTTCGCTGGACGGAGGGATGACGTGGCGACCGGCCCGCGGCCGTACGAGTTGGAGCTACGCGTGGGATCCGGACGCGACGGGCAGCGAGGTTTCGATCCTCAGCCGCGCCGTGGACGACAGCGGCAACCTGGAGGTGTCGCCATGATCGCGTCCCAAGCGGCCCGCTTTCGTCCGCTCCCTTCATCCTCCGTTTGCCTTGTCGCGGCTATCGCGGCGGCCGGCTGCGAACTGCAGATCTCGATGGCGGGTGATCCGTGCGAGAACCCCGCCAACGAAATCGTCGCGGAGAACTGTCTCGAGGGGCACCCGCCTACGGAGTGGGACATCAACAGCTACGGCGACCCCAGCATCCAGGGGTTCGGCACCGACATCGCGATCAACCAGGGCGAGACGATCGAGTTCAAGATCGACACGGACTCGAACGACTACCGGATCGACATCTACCGCATGGGCTACTACGGCGGCATGGGCGCGCGCCGGGTGGACTCCTTCGACCCGTCCGCGACGCTGCCGCAGATCCAGCCGGAGTGCCTGCGGGGCCCGATCCCGGTGCTGGCCGAGGGCGGCGGCATGGAAACCTGGCCCGCGCCGCTCGTGGACTGCGGAAACTGGGCGGTCTCGGCCTCCTGGCAGGCGCCGGAGGACGCGACTTCCGGGATCTACTTCGCGCGGCTCGTGCGGGAGGACCCGATCGAGGGCTGGGTGAAGAACGACCAGTTCGAGGCCACGCCGCTCCCGCCGACAGGAGAGGATTCGCTATGGGAGGCGCCGGGCTTCCGGGCCGTGATGCGGAACCCGCTGCGCGAACCGCGCGCGAGCCACATCTACTTCGTCGTGCGGGACGATGACGGCGAGTCCGACATGCTCTTCCAGACGTCGGACGTCACCTGGCAGGCGTACAACCGCTACGGGGGGCACAGCGTGTACGGACGCCTCAACCCGGAGCGTCTCCGCCTCCACGGCGGGGAACCCCGCGCACCGAAGGTGAGCTACAACCGGCCCTTCGAGACGCGGCACTACCGGGCCGTGAACATGGTCTTCAACTCCGAATACCCGATGGTCCGCTGGCTCGAGCGGAACGGCTACGACGTGAGCTATTCCTCGGGGATCGACACGGACCGGCGAGGCGAGGAACTGCTCGAGCACAGGATCCTCCTTTCGGTCGGTCACGACGAGTACTGGAGCGGACGGCAGCGGCGGAACGTGGAGGCGGCCCGGGCCGCCGGCATGCACCTCGCCTTCTTCAGCTCGAACGAGGTCTACTGGAAGGTGCGGTGGGAGGCGAGCATCGACGGCTCCGGCGAGCCGTACCGGACGCTCGTCACGTACAAGGATTCGCAGGATCACCGGCGGCTCGATCCGGTGGAGTGGACGGGAGAGTTCCGCGACCACCGCTCGATCAACGCCGAGGGGCCCTGGCCCGAGAACGCGCTGACGGGGACGCTGTTCACGGTGAACGCGTGGCGGAACGACCCCATCATCGTGGACGCGGAGTTCGCCGACCTGAGGTTCTGGCGAAACACCGAGGTCGCCCGGCTGCGGCCCGGCGAGCGGTACGTATCGATCAAGGGGATCCTGGGCCACGAGTGGGACTCGGACATCGACAACGGGTTCCGGCCGCCGGGGCTCTTCCGGGTCGCCGCGACGACGATCCACAACACGCTCTACTGCGTGCATCCGGGACGGGGCTGCGAGACGGGGACCGCCACGCACCACGCCGTCCTCCATCGACACGAGAGCGGCGCACTCACGTTCGGCTCGGGGACGCTGCAGTGGTCGTGGGGCCTCGATGCGCATCACGACACCGAGACCGGCGTGCCGCCGGAACGGATGAACGGCGCGGACACGCGGGTCGGCGTGGATCCACACGGCCCGGATCTCGTACTGCAGCAGGCGACGGTGAACCTGTTCGCGGACATGGGCGTCCAGCCCGCCACGATGCAGCCCGACCTCGTCGCCGCCACGGCTTCGACGGATCTCGGCCCGCCCTCGTCCTCGTTCGACCCGCCCTCGGCGTCCGAGGCGGAGAGCGGCATGGTTACGATCACCGGGACGGCGTCCGACACCGGCGGCGGCGTGGTCGCAGCCGTCGAAGTGTCGCTCGATGGGGGGGAAACCTGGCGTCCGGCCCAGGGCCGGGCGAGCTGGAGCTACGAGTACGACGCCTCCGCGGCCGTAGAGGAAGCTTCGATCCTCAGCCGGGCGGTGGACGACAGCGGCAACATCGAGATCCCCGGCGCGCGCAGCGACACCGACGGTGGAGGCGACTGAGCCCGAGCGTCGCGGCGGAAGGGCAGCGGGACCAGCAGGCGGCTGAGCCCGGCGGGCTACCAGTACTCGGAAATTCCGCAATTGCCCGGAGTTCGCTGCCGCTGGAGTCGACGTCCGCCGGCGCAGCTACCGGTTGGTGGGGAACCCCAGGTCGACGCGGCTTCCGGAGGGATCCGGCCAGCGCGCCGTCATCACCTTCGGTTTCGTGTAGAAGTGCACGCCCTCCGGACCGTAGATCGCGTGCGCCCCGAACGCCGACTCCTTCCAGCCGCCGAAGGAGTGGTATCCGACGGGGACGGGGATCGGGACGTTCAGGCCCACCATCCCGGCGTCCGCGTCCTCCTGGAACTGTCGCGCGGCGCCCCCGTCGCGGGTGAAGATCGCCGCACCGTTCCCCCAGGAGTTGTTGCGCAGGAGGTCCACGGCGTCGTGGTACGTGTCCGCCCGAACCACGCAGAGGACGGGACCGAAGATCTCGTCCCGATAGACCGACATGTCGGGCGTGACGCCGTCGAGCAGCGTGACGCCGAGGAAGAAGCCGTCGCCCTCGAAGCGGGCGTCCCGGCCATCGACGACGACGCGCGCGCCCGCCTCGGCGCCCTCGCGCACGTATTCCGCGACGCGGTCGCGGTGCTCGGCCGTGATGAGCGGGCCCATTTCGGAGGTGGGATCGTCGCCGGGGCCGATGCGCAGCTTCTCCATTCTGGTGCGGATGGCGTCGACGAGCGGATCGGCGCTGTCGCCGACCGCGACCGCGACGGAGATCGCCATGCACCGCTCGCCGGCCGATCCGTACGCGGCGGAGACGGCAGAGTCCGCGGCGAGGTCGATATCCGCATCGGGCAGCACGACCATGTGGTTCTTGGCGCCACCGAGCGCCTGCACGCGCTTTCCGTGCGCGGTGGCGGTCTCGTACACGTGCCGGGCGACCGGCGTCGACCCCACGAAGCTGACGGCCCGCACATCGGGGTGCTTGAGCAGCCGGTTCACGGCCACATGGTCGCCGTGCACGACGTTCAGCACGCCCGCCGGGAAGCCGGCTTCGTGGAAGAGCTCCGCGATGAAGTTCGCGGCGCCGGGATCGCGGGGTGACGGTTTCAGCACGAAGGTGTTCCCGCACGCGACCGCGTTCGGAAACATCCAGAGCGGCACCATGGCCGGGAAGTTGAACGGCGTGATCCCCGCCACGACTCCGAGCGGCCGCCGGACGGAATAGACGTCGACGCCCGTGGAAGCCTGCTCGTTGTACGTCCCCTTCAGGTGTTCGGCGAGGCCGCAGGCGTATTCGATATTCTCCAGGCCGCGGGCGACCTCGCCCATCGCGTCGGCAAGGACCTTTCCGTGCTCGGCGGTGAGCCGCTTCGCGATCTCCTCGGCGTACTCCTCAACCAGGTTGCGGTACGCGAACATGAGCTTCGTGCGACGCGCGACGCTGACACCCCGCCATTCGTCGAACGCCGCCGCGGCCGCCGCGATGGCTTTGTCGACCTCGCCGACCCCCGCCAGCGGCACTTCGCCCGTCTGACGCCCCGTCGCCGGATTGAAGACCGGCGCCGTACGGCCGGAAGCGCCGGGCCGCGCCCGACCGCCAACCAGGTGCGGAACAGGCTCGATCGCTCCCGCCGCGCCGTTTCCGGCCGCTTCATCCACCGCCGCCGCCGGGGTCGAGGACAATGCCGTCTTCACTTCGCCTCCTCGTGATAGCCGAGGATCGCCTTTACCTCGAGGAACTCCTCGAGCCCGTGGCGGCCCCATTCACGCCCGTTGCCGGATTGCTTGTAGCCGCCGAACGGCACCCGGAAGTCCGGACGCGCGCCGTTCAGGTTAACCTGGCCCGATCGGATCCGTCGCGCGACGGACCGTCCACGTTCGCGGTCGCCCGCCGACACGTAGCCGGCGAGGCCGTAGAGCGTGTCGTTCGCGATGCGAACCGCGTCATCATCGTCCTCGTATCCGATGAGCACGAGGACCGGTCCGAAGATCTCCTCGCGCGCGACGACCATCTCGTTGTTCACGTGCGAGAAGACCGTCGGACGGACGTAGTACCCCCGCTCCAGTCCCTCCGGCCGCCCGGGCCCTCCCGTCGCGAGGTGCGCACCCTCCTCGATCCCCCGCTCGATCAGCCGCTGGATCCTGTCGAACTGCACATCGGACACCGCCGGGCCGATCGTCGTCCCCTCGGCGCCGGGATCGCCGACCACGACTTTTCCGGCCGCCGCAGCGGCGATCTCCGCGGCCTCGTTCATCCGCGAATGCGGCACGAGCATGCGCGTCGGCGCGTTGCAGGACTGTCCCGTGTTGTTGCACACCGCGAAGACACCCCGGGACACCGCCCGCCCGAACTCGGCGTCGTCCAGGATGATGTTGGCCGACTTGCCGCCCAGTTCCTGCGCCACGCGCTTCACCGTCGGCGCCGCGTTCCGGGCGACCTCCACCCCGGCCCGGGTGGAGCCGGTGAAGGAGACCATGTCGACATCGGGGTGCGCAGAAAGCGCCGCTCCCACGACTGGACCCGCCCCGTTCACGAGATTGAAGACCCCGGGCGGCACACCGGCCTCATGCAGGATTTCCGCGAAGATCAGGGCGTTCAGCGGCGCGACCTCCGACGGTTTGAGCACCATCGTGCACCCCGCCGCGAGCGCCGGCGCCACCTTGCAGGCGATCTGGTTCAGCGGCCAGTTCCATGGCGTGATGAAGGCGCACACGCCGACCGGCTCCCTCACGAGGAGGGACGTTCCGAGGTCCGTCTCGAATTCGAAGTCCGCGAGGATCTTCAGCATGGTTCGGAAGTGCCCCATGCCGGACGGGACCTGCGCCTGCGCGGCCAGGGCCGTCGGCGCGCCCATCTCCGCGCTGACGGTCGCGGCCAACTCCGCCGAACGGGCCGCGTAGCCCTCGCAGATACGTTCCAGCAGCGCGATCCGTTCTTCCCGGTCGGTCTGTGAGAAGGCGTCGAAGGCGTCGGCCGCGGCCGCCACCGCGGCGTCCACATCGGCCTGCCCGCCCATCGCGATGGCTCCGATCACTTCCTCGGTCGCCGGGTTGACCACGTCCAGCGTCTCGTCGACCGACGGTTCGACCCACGCTCCGTCGATGTAGAACTTGCGGAGGTTCTCCACGGATCCCCTTTCCCGCGCCGCGCGATGCGGCGTCATGATGTTCGGTACGAATACACGACCCCGGCGGGGGGCGGCCTTCGCCTCCCGCCGGGGTCGATCCTACCCTCCGGGCTCGGCCTCGACTACCGGCGATCCCGGGATCCCGCCTGACCTACGCTTCGGAACTCACCCCGTGAGCCACGACCACCGGTAGTTCACCCGAACGTAGTAGTATCCGCCGTTGAAGCCGAACGGCGAGCTCTCCGGATAGAGCAGACCCACGTCGTCGGCCGTGTCCGGAGCCTGTGTCGCCGGATACGTGTCGAACAGATTGTTCGCGCCGATCGTGAGTTCGGCATCATCCGTGAGGTCCGTCGACAACTCGAAGTCGACGAGGAACCGGCCCGGGAAGGCCGTGCCCTCCACTCCGCCGATCACGACGCCGCCGACGTCCACCCACGAATCGTACCAGGTGCCGCGCAGAAGTCCGCGCACCCCGCCGATCGTGTGCAGCACGTTGAGCGAGCCCCGCCACGAGGGGACGGACTGCTCGAGCTGATCCACCCGGTCCGTGTCGATCACGTCGGGGTTGAAGTCGGTGACCGACGTCCCGTTGTAGTTGAAGAGCGCGCTGAAGCTCGTCGAGCCGCCCATCGACGCGGGCGTGTAGTTCGCCACGATGTCGAGCCCCTGCGTCCTCGTGCTGAAGTCGTTCGTGAAGAACCGGAACTCGGCGAGGTTCGCCGCGCTCGTGATCCCCTCGCCCAGCAGTCGCGTCACCTCTTGATCGGTGAGCTTGAACGTCTGCGTCTGCGCGAAGCGGTCCGAAATCGAGATCCGGTAGTAGTCCAGCGTCAGCTTGAACGCGTCCGCGTCGAACACGGCCCCCGCGGTGATGCTGAACGCCTTCTCGGGCGTCAGCTGCTCCCCGCCTCGAAGGGCCGCCACGGCCGACGTCGAGGGGATCGTGCCGCGGTTGACGAGGTCGCCGATCGTCGCGTCGAACACCGTCGACACGTTGAAGGCGTTCTGCTGCCCCGGCGTCGGCGCGCGGAAGCCGGTGCTCCCGCCGGCGCGCAGGGCGACCGCGTCGCTCACCTCGAGACGACCCGAGACCTTCCCCGTCAGCTGGCTTCCGAAGTCGGAGAAGTCCTCCCAGCGCAACGCGGCGCCGAGCGTCCACGGATCTTCGCTGCCGCCCAGCTGAACATCTCCGTAGACCGCCACGTTCTGGCGGTCCCAGTTTCCGGCGGCGATCGGACTGAAGCCGGGGAAGCCGTTGGAGGACGAACTGAAGCCCTGAGCGGCGTAGGGCCCGATCTTCCACGACTCGTCCTGCCCCTGCCCGATCGTGAAGCGCTCTTCCCGCCGCTCGAGCCCGCCCGCGAGGTGGACCTGGTCGCTGGCATCGTAGGCGACGTCGAAGTTCAGGTTGAACTCATCCTGCCGGTAGAGCCCCGGATCGAAATGCGTGGGCGTCTCCGGCCCGAGCGCCGCGTTCACCGTGTTGTAGATGAAGAAATCGGCGGTGTGGCTGCCGAAGCCGGCGCTGGCGTCCCACGTAAAGCCGTCCTCGTTGCCGCCCTTGACGCCGCTCACGACGGACCAGTCCGTGACGTTGCCGCCGAACTGGGGCGTGAAGCCGCCCGGGAACATCTCCTGGAACGAGAAGCAGTTCGGATCGGCGAAGACCTGCGCCAGCGCCACCGGGTCGGGGACATGGTTCGTGATGGGGACCTCGGGGCAGTTCGCCGATCCGAGGCCCTTCGCCTGCAGCACGTCGCCGATGAGGAGCGACCCGCCCCCGTCGCCGCTGAACACGGCGCCCCGCGTGTTCGGATTACGGAAGAAGAACCCGCCGTCCACTTCCTTGGTGGAAAGGTTTCCGAACGCGTAGAACTGCTCGTCGTCGCTGAACGTGTAGCCCGTGTTGAGCCACACCTTGAGATCGTCGTTGACCTCGGGCGACCCCCAGATCTGGGCCGTGGGCGTGCGCACGGCGCTGTTGCCGGCCCCGAGGAGCGCGATGGCGTCGGCGCGCTGGATGGCCCGGTCCGTCGGGTCCTGGTTCCCGTACTCCACGCTGAGGTTGGCGAAGCCGGTGGACCCCAGCGGGACCCCGACGTTCCCGGAGACGGTGAGCATGTCGCCGTCGCCTTCGTAGTAGCTGCCGCTCTTCACCTCGATCATGCCGCCGTCGCGGTCGTCCTTCAGGATGAAGTTCATCACGCCGGCGATGGCGTCCGAGCCGTACTGGGCCGAGGCGCCGTCGCGGAGGACTTCCACCTGACGCAGCGCGATGCCGGGAATGGAACCGATGTCCACGCCCTGGGCCCCATCCGAGAGACCGGCCCCGAGCCACGTGATGATCGACCCGCGGTGCCGCCGCTTCCCGTTGATCAGCACCATGGTGTGATCGGATGCGAGCCCCCGCAGGTTCGCCGGACGCGTGATCGTCGCCGCGTCGCTGATGGGCTCGACGCGAACGTTGTAGGACGGCACCACGGTGCGGAGGAGGAAGTCGATGTTCGTCTCCGCCTGACTCGTGATCTCGGACACCGGGATCACGTCCACCGGCACCATCGACTCGGTCACCGTTCGCGGCTGCGCGCGGCTTCCGACGACCACCAGCTCTCCGAGGTTGATCGCCTGGAGTTCCAGCGAGAAGTCCTGGTTCGCGGTCTGGCCGCTCACGACCGAGACCGTCTGCGTCTGAATGGCGTAACCGATGATCCGGACTTCGACCATGTGGTCGCCGGCCGGGACATCGGAAATCGAATAGGCGCCGCCGGCACCCGAGCCCACCGATATGTCGAGCGCGGGGATCGCGACCCTCGCGCCGCTGAGGCCGGCGCCGGATTGGTTGGTCACCCTGCCCTCGATCGTACCCTGGGCATAGGCCGCCGCCGGCACCGCCAGAAAGGCAAGGGCCAGGAATGCACGTTTCAGCATACTCATCTCCTGAGGTTGGTTGTCTCAACTCCCGAGGTTCGTCGCTTCAAGCAGATCGGCTCTGAACTTCCCGTCCCCGAGGGCCCGAGCCGATGGCCCGCGGGACGTCCGAAAGATGCGCTAGAGCGGAGCCCAGGGCATCTCGATGGACCTCCACATGTGTGCGACCGGACTGTTGTCGTACCCGAGACCCTCCTTTGGCTGCTTGAAATGTCGCCCGATGATGTCGATGAACGGATCCAGCGAGACCTCCATGCCATCCTGGAAGGCATACGTGTCGTTCACGCAGATCATGCGAGCCGAAACGTACAGCGGATGGCCTTTCGCGTACTCCGCAGCCTGCTTGATGTAATCCGGCGGGATGTAGTCCTCCCCGAAGATCCGGTTGTACAGCTCCGGGTATTCGTACCCGTACTCCTCGTCCGGGTAGAAGCGCAGCGCCCCATGATACCGGATGCCCCAGCTCACGTACTCGGGTACATACGGTTCGTAGAGCTGTGCGCCCCACCAGCCATGATCCACCTTGATCAGGTTCTGCACGGTGTCGTGGAGCAGGCCGGCGAGGACATTCTCCTCGGGCTGCCCGTCATTCAACGCGTGAGTCGCGCTCTGCAGGACATGACGGGCGGGCCAGAACCTCAGGCGGAAGAAATCTTCCAGCGTCGGATTCGCGGGCAGGGATTCCAGGACCTCGTCGTTGGGCCTGAACAGGTTGCCGGTTCCGCGCGGGGCGCGGACTTCCTGTCCGGCATCATGGTCGTCGTCGTCGTGGTGTTCGTCCGCGAACTCGGCTTCGGCCTCCGCCGCTTCCGCCAGCAGGTCGTTCTCGTCGAGGAGCCGCGGGTCGAGGTCTTCGGTCCGCGGAACGGGACCGTGGTGGTGATGATGGTCGTGAACGTGACCCGGATCCTCGCCGTCGAGGAGATCGCACATGTAGTGCTCCAGAGCCTCCGCCTTGTCCTCGGGCGTCATCACCGCGAGGGCACCGGCACCAACCGATGCGAGGAACCTTCTTCGGTCGATCTCCATGATTCCATCCCGGCGCTGGAGGTTACGCGACGGTTACACCTGCAAGTTGATTAAACGAGCGCGGGACCGCTAGTGTCGTGTCCCGGAAATCCGCGAGCTACCGGAAGTGCCGTGACATTTGAGGGACACGGCACTGGATGTGGTGGTGGAGGAGGGTCGCGCGACGCCACCGGAAAAAGGGGGCGTCCCACCCCGGACGCCCCCTTCCTTCTACGTGCCCCTCAACGCGATGCGCGATTCTACCGGCGGATCAATAGGCCTGCTTGACCACGTTCTCGGCCTTGGGGCCCTTCGGTCCATCGACGACGTCGAGTTCGACCTTCTCACCTTCCGCCAGACTCCGAAAACCGTCCGCCTGGATCGCCGTGTGGTGAACGAAGACCTCCGCAGATCCATCATCGAGCGCGATGAACCCAAAGCCCTTCTGATCGTTGAACCACTTGACTGTGCCGCTTCTGCGCATGCCCGTGCTCCTGAAGGTATTGGTGTCGCCGAGAGTACGGGCTTTGCCGCACATGCCGACCACAATGCCGGCGAACCTGATCCGGTTCGCGTCTTCCGGAGCCCAGAATACGCAGCCAATTTGCGGTTGTCCATGCGCCGGGCGGGAGGCGCCTATTTGCCCACAGACAGGAAATCGCGGAGCCGGAGTTTCGTCTGGTGGTCCTGCATCCGCGTGCCGCGCATGTTCTGGCCGCGAATATAGGTCCGCTGCCAGCCCTGTTGAACCGCCTCGTCGTCCCGGGCGTGGAGGTCGTCGATGAACTGGGACCTGGACTCGTTCCATTCCGTATACTGCCTGGCGACGAGCCTGTCGTCCCACAGCTCGCGCGTGCGGGGGCGCGCGTCTTCGAGATAGTGCCGCGGCATGGGGAGGATCCGGCAGATGGGCTCTCCCTCGTCGAAGCGGATCCAGTGCTTGGGCCGCGTGACCTTCCAGTTCATCGTGAACGAGAACGGGGCCCAGTCCGTCTCGATGATCCCGTCGAGCGGGACGATGCCGTCCTTGGGGAGGTTGGGGCAGCCCCGCGCCCAGAGGTTGTGGCCCTTCGTGGTGCGGAACAGATAGCCGGGCGTGAACGTCACGACTCCGCTCCCGAAATGGCTCGCGATGGCCGGGTGCGGCTCGTCCTCCCAGCGAAAACGGATGGACTCCAACCGGACCCCGCCGTCCCAGCGAAGCCAGAACTTCGTCGGACAGAGTAGATCCCAGCCGGCCTGGTTCGCGATGAGGAGCGGCAGGCAGCGGTAGGCGAAGCGGTCGGGCGTCTCGTCCATCCACTCGCGACGCTGGTCGCCCGTCACGATCTCAAGGGCGGTCTCCGCTACCCGGAACGCCGTCAGCTCGATGCCGCGCGCGGCCCGGGGCCGCGCCTTCGCCTTCTTCGCCACCGCGGGACCCCCTGCGCCTTACCGCGCCGAGATGCTGTTCGCCGGCTGGCCTCCACTGCCGCCCTCGGCCGGATCGAAAAGCGGCTTGCCCAGATCCAGAGGCACGAGCCGGCCGCCGATCTCCGCGACGCCCTGTATGCGGACCCAGCGGTCGAGAAGCGTCACCTGGAGCACGGTCTCGAACCCCGCGCTCGTGGCCGTGGGGTCGATCTTCATCGTAATCCGTCGCGCATCGACGTCGTACTCCCACGAACCGTAGAGCCGGGTGTTGAAGGTCGTACCGCCCGGCTCGAGTCCGGTCAGCGTGATCCGTGAACTCAGGTTCTGGATCGACCCGAAGACGAGACGAACGTCGGAACCGGCGGGGAGACGCTTGAAGTCGTCGGGAAGACCCGGCACGTCGCGCTGCAGGAATTCGAGGGGCCGGTAGGCCCCGACGATGGTGTGATGGACCGTTCGGTATGCGGGTCCGTACGGATTGTTGTCGATCTCGCACGCCGCCATGCCGCCGGCGAAAGTGGCGACCATGGCCGCGCACGCGATGTTCCGGACCCGCGGGGATATCATGAAGCCTCCAGCACTGGTTTCGACTGGAGTGCCGCCCTCCCCCCGGACACGGCCGAGCCGGCCGGGGGACGCGGCACTCCTCTGATAAGAAACGCTCCCGCCTCTCGCGGGCAACCGTTGCGCGGGATGTCACCGGTTGGCAGGGTCTTGGCGAGGTCAACAGTGCGCCGACCGATACTCCAACCCGGTTCGTTGCGAAATGCTCACGATACGCCCCATCCGCCGCGCGCTCGTGCCCGTCGACTCGGCGGCCGCGCACCGCGTCTCCGCGCTCAACTACGACGAGTTTCAAGGGGACCACGAGATATGGGAAGCCATTCGGGACGCACCGGACTCGGTGCTGAGCGTCACCATGGCGCACTGCGCCGTGCCGAGCCCGGACCGGATCCTGGCGGGAGACTCGGAGGAGTCGCTCGCGCGGGCGCGCCGCAACTTCGAGCGCCTGCGCGCCTCCCCGCTCACGCACGAGGTGCAGAGGGCCCTGTACATCTACGAGATCGTGGATCCGCAGCGCCCCGGCGTGCGCCAGATCGGCCTCGGGGGGCTGGCGCGCACGGCCCAGATCCGGACGGAGGCGGCGCCGAACGGGCCGATTATCCGCAACGAGGGAGTCCGCCCGCCCAAGGCGAGGGGACGAGCACGGCTGATCGAGGCGACCGGCGCCATCATCGGGACCGTCAACAACGCGGTGCCCGACGCGTCGGGGGCGTTCGCGGCGGCGCTCGAGCGCCACGCCGATGAAACGGCGGCCGACTTCGAGGTGGAGGGGCACCTCGGGACGACGCATCGCATCTGGCTCGTCGCGGAGCCGGGCGGGGTCACGCGCCTGCAGCGCCTTCTGGCGGACCAGCCGGAAGCGTACGTGGCCGACGGGAACCACCGGAGCGCCGCTGCGGCCATGCTGGGACACGAGTCCTTTCTCGCGGTGTTCTTTCCGGCCGACCGGATGGGGATCTCCCCCTACAACCGGCTGGTCCGGCTCGCCGGCGAACGCGGCGCGTCGGTGGAGTCGGCTCTGGCGCGCTCGTTCGACGTGGCGCTCGCCGGAGACGGGCCCCTGCAGCCGAAAGAGACGCATGTGATCGGCGTGTACACGGCTGACGGGGGCTGGCGGCGCGCCTTGCCGCGGGCCGGCGTCTACGACGAGGCGGACGCTGCGGGCTCCATCGACCACGATATCGTGCAGCGGACGCTCTTCGCGGATCTGGGCATCCCCGATGCGGCCGACGAGCGGCTCACCTTCGTCGGCGCCAACAGGGACGCGGCGTGGCTCGCGGCCGAAGTGGACGGGGGTCGCGCCGACATGGCCGTCACGCTGCCCGCCGTGACCATGGACCAGTTTGTCGCGGTCTGTCGGCAGCGTCGGATGATGCCCCCCAAGTCGACCTGGTTCGAGCCCAAGATCCGCAGCGGACTCGTCATGGCGCTCCTCGGCGAGGGCTGACCCGCTCCGCGGTCTCGCGGAGCGCCGCGCGGTCGACCTTCCCCAGGTGCGTGCGGGGGAGCGCGTCCACGACGTGAACGGCGGCCGGCGCCTTGTACGACGCCAGGCGCGAGGCCACGAATGTCTGCAGCGTCGCCGCGAGTCCGGTGGCGGCGGCGTTCGTCTCGGCCGGTACGATCCAGGCCACCGGCTGCACGAGCCCGTCGCCGCCCGGGACGCCGACCACGGCCGCGTCCGCCACGGCCGCGTGCTGCAGCAGGCAGTCCTCCACCTCGCCGGGCGACAACCACTTCCCCTTCACCTTCAGCATGTCGTCGCCACGCCCGCAGTAGCGGAAGACGCCCCGTTCGTCGCGGACGACCATGTCTCCGGATACGTACCACTCGCCCCGGAAGGCCTCCGCCGTCGCGTCGGCCCGCTGCCAGTAGCCCAGAGCCCGGGATCCCCCGCGGACCCGGAGCCAGCCCACTTCGCCATCCGGCAGCTCCCGGCCTTCGTCGTCGCAGACCCGCACGTCGAAGCCGGGGACGGCCCGGCCCAGGGTTCCGGGATGCACCTCGTCCGGACGGTTGCTCAGGAAGATGTGCCACATCTCCGCCGTCCCCAGTCCGTCCAGGAGCGGTACGCCCCACGTGTCCCGCCAGCGCCGGTGAAGCTCGGGCGGCAGCGCCTCGCCCGCCGAAGTCGCCAGGCGGAGGCAGGACAGGTCGCGGCGGGCGGCGTCGGACTGCGCCACCATGAGCCGGATCATGGTGGGGACGTTCACGAGTATCGTCGGGCGGAACGTCTCGATTCGATGGAAGAGGACCTCGGGCGTGCAGCGCTCCGGGAAGAGGGCCGCCGTCGCGCCGACCGAGAAGGGGAAGAAGAGGTTGGACCCGGTGGCGTATCCGAAGAACAGCTTGGGGACGGAGAGCGTGATGTCGTCCTCCGTCAGGCCCAGCACCCGCTTGCCGTAACACTCCGTCGTATTCGCGAACGAGGCGTGCGTTTGCACGACGCCTTTCGGGCGTCCCGTCGTTCCCCCGCTGAACAGCCAGAGGGCGGGATCGTGCCGGTGAGTGGGGAACGGGTCCAGCGTCGCCGGTTGGCCGTGCAGACGCTCCCTGAACCGCGGCCGGTCCACGACGAACGTTTCCCGGGGGGCGGAGATTTCTTCGGCCCAGCCGGAACCCTCTGCGTCGTTCGTCCCGGATCCGGCTCCGGCATCGGCGACACCGGGAGACGCGGCTTCGCGGAAGGCGTCCGCGCGGCCGGAATCCACGAGCAGGACGGCGCCGCGCGTGTAACGAAGGAAGTACGAGATCTCGTCGCGCCGAAGGTACGGGTTCAGCATGACGCCCACGGCGCCGATCCGCAGCGTGCCGAAGAGTGCGCCGACGAAGTCCGGTCCGTCCGGGAGCGCGATGAGGACCCGCTCCTCCGGCCGCACGCCCGCGCGGCGAAGGAGGTGGCCGTAGCGGTTCGCGAGCGCGTCGACCTCGGCATAGGTCGTCTCGCCGCCGTCGGTGAGGAGCGCACGGCGGCCGCCCCGCCCCTCCCGGATGCGGTCGCCCAGGAAGTACTCGGCGATGTTGAAGCGCTCGGGCGCATCGAAGATCGGCTGCGGAACGGCGGCTCGCATCGGGCTCCGTCGGCGGGGGTCGTCCGGGGCGGTCCGGGGTCAGGGCCGGGTCTCGCACGGTATGCGCGGCCCGGCGCCTCTACAACCGACGCGATCCTCCCGGCCTTGCGCCCCTCACCGGCACGGCGTAGCGAGATTCCATGACTCTGCACAGGCTTTCGGACCTCACGTGGGAGGAGGTCGGGGCGCTCGACCTCGATCGAACGGTCGCCATCCTGCCCGTGGGAGCCACCGAAGCGCACGGCCCCCATCTGCCTCTCGACACCGACGTCATCATCGCGGAAGCGATGGCGGAAGCCGGCGCCCGGCGACTCTCGGCTCGCGGTCTGGAGACCGTGCTCCTCGACGGCCTCCGGTACACGCCCGCCGCCTTCGCCGCGAGCTTCCCCGGCACCATCGATATCGGGACCGCGACGTTCACCGCCCTCGTCGTCGACATCGCCGCCAGCCTGGGCCGGGCCGGGATCGCTACGCTGGCGATCGCGAACGCACACTTCGACCCCGCTCACCTCGAGGCGCTTCGGGCAGCGGCCGCGGCGGTCGGCGAGGGGGACGCCATTCGCGTCGTCTTTCCGGACGTCACGCGTCGGCCGTGGGGAAGCCGGCTGACGGAGGAGTTCCGGAGCGGGGCCTGTCACGCCGGGCAGTACGAGGGTTCGATCGTTCTCGCCCGCCGCCCCGGGCGCGTGCGCAAGGAAATCATGCGCGAGCTGGAGGACAATCCGGTCTCCCTCTCCGCCGCGATCGGGGCCGGACTCCGAGACTTCGTCGAAGCTGGGGGGACGCGAGCCTATTTCGGCTACCCGTCGCAGGCGACGGCGGAAGAGGGACGTGCTACCATTGAGACGCTCGGAGACATCCTCGCGGAAGCGGTGGGAGAAGCCCTGGGAGAGGAGAAGGAGTCGTGAGTCTCGCCGGACGTGGCGCTCTCATCACGGGCGGGGGACGCGGCATCGGCGCCGCGGCCGCACGGACGCTGGCGGATCGGGGCGTCCGGCTGGTTCTCGCGGCGCGGAGCACGCCCGAGATCGAAGCCGTCGCCGCCGAGCTTCGGGACGGTGGCGGAGAGGCGTGGGCGGCGACGTGCGACGTGTCGGACCCGGCGAGCGTGGAGGCCCTGTGCCGCGAGGCGGCGGATCGGCTCGGAGCCGTGGACATCCTCGTGAACAATGCCGGCGTGGCGAGTTCCGCCCCGGTCGTGAAGCTCGCGCTCGAGGAATGGGAACGGCTGTGGCGCATCAACGCAACCGGCGCGCTCCTCGCGATGCAGGGCGTGCTGCCGGGCATGGTGGAACGCGGCTGGGGCCGGATCGTGAACGTGGCCTCGATCGCCGCGCTGCGGGGAGGGCGCTACATGGGGGGCTACGCCGCGTCGAAGCACGCGCTCCTCGGCCTCACGCGCTCCGCCGCGGCCGAAGTGGCCGGAGCCGGGGTCACGGTGAACGCGGTCTGTCCCGGCTACGTCGACACGCCGATGACGGATGCGACGATAGAGAACATCGTGAAGCGAACGGACATGGAAGAGACGGACGCCCTCGACGCGATCCTTGCGACGACGCCGCAGCGGCGGCTCATCGCTCCCGGGGAGGTCGCCGCGTCCATCGCGTTCCTGTGCGAAGAGGAAGCGCTGAGCATCAACGGCCAGACCGTCGTGCTGGACGGCGGCGCCACATCGGCCCTCCAGTGACGTGTCGGGGAACGCCCGCTTGAGCGCCGATGGCGGGGCCGATGCCCGCACCGACCCGTTCGAGGTCCTGAATCCGGCCGCGCTGGGCAAGCCGCGGGGCTGGAATCACGGACTCCTCGCGCCTCGCGAGGGCCGAGTGCTGTTCGTCGCCGGGCAAACCGCGGCCGGACCGGGGGGAGACCTCGAGACCGCGGACTTCGCCGCACAGTTCACGCTCGCGCTCGATCGCGTGCTGGCGGTCGTCCGGGCGGCCGGCGGAGAACCTTCGCACATCGGACGCATGACCATCTACGTTACGGATCTCGCCGCCTACCGGGACGCGCGTTCCGAACTCGGGGCGGCGTGGCGCGCCCGGCTGGGCCGGCACTATCCCGCCATGTCGCTCGTCGAGGTCAGCGGGCTCGTCGATGTCGGCGCGCAGGTCGAGATCGAGGCGACCGCCGTCGTGCCGTGACGCCGCATCACTCCCTGGAAGGAAGCGCGCCGTGCCTCTGAACCCGACTTCATTCCTGTACGAGGTCGATGCCGCGACCTCCGTCGCGACGATCACGCTGAACCGTCCCGAACGGCGCAACGCCCTGACCTTCGAGGTCTACGACGAACTCCGAAACACGTTCCGCGCGCTCGACCGGGAGCCGGGGGTCCGCGCGGTCGTGATCACGGGGGCCGGCGCCGCCTTCTGCACGGGCGGAGATGTGCGGGACATCATCGGACCGCTCCTCGAGATGGACTCCGGCGAACTGCTGGAATTCACGCGGATGACGTGCGACCTGATCGCCGCCATGCGGGAGTGCGGCAGACCCGTCGTCGGCGCCCTGAACGGAACGGTGGCGGGGGCCGGGGCCGTGATCGCGACCGCCTGCGATGTGCGGATCGCGGCGGAATCCGCGAAGATCGCCTACCTGTTCACCCGCGTCGGGCTTTCGGGCGCCGACATGGGCATCGCCTGGCTCCTGCCGCGAATCATCGGTCTCGGGCGGGCGACGGAGCTTCTGATGACGGGCGATTTTCTCGACGCGCGGGAGGCGCTTCGTCTCGGACTGTACAATCGTGTCGTACCCGCTGGCGAAGCGCTCGCCGCGGGAACCGAGTGGGCGGCGCGGCTGGCGGCGGGACCTTCTTCCGCGCTGTCCGTCACCAAGCGCGCTCTGGAGAGGGAGGCGCACATGACGCTGCGCGACGCGCTCGCCGAGGAGGCCCGTCTGCAGGCCGCCTGCATGGAGGACCCGAACTTCCGCGAGGGCTTCCGGGCCTTCGTCGAGAAGCGGGCGGCGGTATTCTCGTGATCGACCTCCATCCCGTCCGCGCCTTTCTCGAACCGGGGCACTTCGAACTCGGGGAGGGCCTCGGGCGCTATGCGGCCGCGGAGTTCGCCGAACACGCGCATCGGGACGACGATGATCTCGCCCGGCGGTACGCACGGGAGATCTGCGCGTCCCTCGGGCGGGGCGGCTGGCTGAAAGCGATCGCCCGGCAGGACTTCCGGGCCTGTTCGGTGATCCGCGAGACGCTCGCCTTCTACTCGCCGCTCGCGGACGCGATGTTCGCACTCCAGGCGTTGGGCTCGACCCCGATCGCACTGGCCGGCGACGAGAGGCAGCGGCGACTGTGGCTCGACCGCGCCGTCCGGGGGCGAGCCGTGGCCGCCTTCGCGATGAGCGAGCCGGAGGCGGGATCCGACGTCGCCGCCATGCGCACGACCGCCGTCCGGGACGGGAACGATTACGTCCTCAACGGCGTGAAGACCTTCATCTCGAACGCGGGGATCGCGGATTTCTATCTCCTGTTCGCGGTCACCGACCCCGGCGAGGGCGTGGGAGGGATCTCGGCCTTCCTCCTACCGGCCGACACGAAGGGGTTCCGCTTCGTGCGGCCGCTCGTGATGGCCGACCCCCACCCGCTGGGCGAGATCGCGCTGGAGGACTGCCGACTGCCGGCCGAGGCCCGTGTCGGAGGCGAGGGCGAAGGGTACAAGCTCGGGCTCGCGACGCTCGACCGTCTCCGCCCCACCGTCGGAGCCGCGGCGTGCGGGATGGCGGGCCGCGCGCTTCACGAGGCGCTCCACCACGCCCTCTCGCGCCGGCAGTTCGGGCGGGCGCTCGCCGATTTCCAGATCACGCAGGAGAAGGTGGGACGCATGGGCACGGACCTCACCGCCGCCCGGCTCCTCGTGTATCGGGCGGCGTGGGAGCGCGACGGCGGGGCGGACCGCACCGACCTCGAAGCCGCGATGGCCAAGTCCTTCGCGACCGAGATCGCGCAGGGGGTGGTGGACGACGCCGTGCAGATCCTCGGCGGACGGGGCGTGCTGGCGGACCACCCGGTCGACCGGCTCTACCGCTCCGTGAGGGCCCTCCGCATCTACGAGGGCGCGACGGAGATCCAGCGTCTCATCATCGCGCGCCATCTGTTCGACGCCGCGCGCGACGAGGGCGACCCCTGAGGATCGTCTGCGTCGGAGGCGGGCCTGCCGGCCTGTACTTCGCGATCCTGATGAAGCGCTCGGGCCCGGCGCACGACGTCATCGTCCTCGAGCGCAACCGCCCCGGCGATACCTACGGATTCGGGGTCGTGTTCTCCGACGCCACGCTGGAGGAACTCGCCGCGGCGGACCGTGAGAGCTACGAGGCGATCACACGGTCGTTCCACCACTGGGACGACATCGACATCCACTACCGGGGCCACCGGCTCACGTCGACCGGACACGGGTTCAGCGGCCTCTCCCGCACCACCCTCCTCGAGATTCTGGAGTCGCGAGCGCGCGAACTCGGCGTCGATCTGAGGTGCGGCGTGGAGGTCGAGTCGGAGGAGGCCTGTGCCGGCGCCGATCTCGTCCTCGCCGCCGATGGAGTGAACAGCCGCATGCGGGACCGATACGCCGGCGCGTTCGGCCCCCGCGTCGATCTCCGTCCGAACCGGTTCGTGTGGCTCGGCACGACGAAGCCCTTCCCCGCCTTCACCTTCCATTTTCGGGAGACCGAGCACGGTCTATGGCGCGTGCACGCGTACCAGTACAGGCCCGGCGGCGACGGGGAGGAAGCCGTCTCCACCTTCATCGTCGAGGCGACCGAGGCGACGTGGCGCGCCGCCGGCATGGACGCCGCGTCCGAAGAGGAGACCGTCGCCTTCCTCGAGGACACCTTCCGCGAGGAACTGGACTCCCATCGACTCATCGCGAACCGCTCGATCTGGCGGGGCTTCCCGACCGTGCGGAACCGGTCGTGGCGCCACGGCAACATCGTGCTCGTCGGCGACGCCGCGCACTCGGCCCACTTCTCCATCGGGTCGGGCACCCGGCTCGCGATGATCGACGCGATCTCGCTCCACGAGTCGCTCCTCGCCCACGATCTCGCCGTCGCTCCCGCGCTGGAGGCCTACGAGACGGCCCGCCGGCCCGAGGTCGAGAGCGTGCAGAGGGCGGCCCAGGCGAGTCTCGAATGGTTCGAGGGCACGGAGCGTTTCCTGGAGACGGAACCCGTGCAGTTCGCCTTCAACCTCATCACGCGCAGCCTCCGGATCACCCACTCCAACCTCGCGCTGCGCGACCCGGAGTTCACCGCGCGCGTCGACCGCTGGTTCGCGAAGCGTGCCTTGGCGGGCGCCGCGGCGGGGGCCGGAGGATCTCCCCCCGGGAGCGTCGAGCGCGGCCCGGCTCCCCCTCCCCTCCTCGCCCCGTTCCGTCTCCGGGAACTCGAGTTGAAGAACCGGGTCGTCGTCTCGGCGATGTGCCAGTACTCGGCGGAGGACGGGACGCCGGACGACTGGCACCTGGTGAACCTCGGCAGCCGTGCGATCGGCGGGGCCGGACTCGTGATGTCGGAGATGACGGACGTGAGCCGCGAAGGCCGTATCTCCTTGGGCTGCACGGGAATGTACGCTCCCGCGCATGTGGGCGCGTGGAAGCGGATCGTCGATTTCGTGCACCGCCACTCCGACGCGGCGATCGGGATGCAGCTCGGCCACGCGGGCCGGAAGGCGTCCACGCGGCTGTCCTGGGAGGGGGACAACGAACCGCTCGAAGAGGGCGGCTGGCCGATCATGGCCGCTTCCCCCGTGCCCTGGTTCGAGCACAGCCCGGTCCCGCGCGAGATGACGCGGCGGGACATGGATCGGGTGAC
The DNA here is from genome assembly GCF_965261555.1 of Candidatus Palauibacter sp. Classification (GTDB taxonomy): domain Bacteria; phylum Gemmatimonadota; class Gemmatimonadetes; order Palauibacterales; family Palauibacteraceae; genus Palauibacter. Next base: position 1,383,126 of record NZ_OZ253465.1, on the reverse strand, counting down.
GGCCGAGTTCCGCCGCGCGGCGGAGATGTCGGAGGAAGCCGGGTTCGACCTGCTGGAGATCCACTTCGCACACGGCTACCTGCTGGCCAGCTTCATCTCTCCCCTCACGAACCTCCGTGAGGACGAGTACGGGGGAGACGTGGACGGACGCCTTCGCTTCCCGCTCGAGGTGCTCGCGGCGGTGCGATCCGCGTGGCCGGCGGAGAAGCCGATTTCCGTCCGGATCTCCGCGGTGGACTGGGCGGAGGGCGGGATGACGGCGGAGACGGCCGTCGAGGTCGCGCACCGCCTGAAGGAGGCGGGCGTGGACATCATCGACGTCTCGGCGGGGCAGACCGTCCCCTGGCAGGAGCCGGCCTACGGCCGCCAGTACCAGACCCCCTTCTCGGACCGCATCCGGCACGAGGCGGGGATCGCGACCATGGCCGTGGGCAACATCTCCTCCTTCATGGACGTGAACACGATCCTCGCGGCGGGGCGCGCGGACCTCTGCTGTCTCGCCCGCGCACACCTCTGGGACCCATACTGGACCCGGCACGCAGCCTACGCTTCAGGGGCGCCGATCCCCTGGCCTCCGCAGTATTCGTCGCTGGATGGCTACACGCCGCGCTTCGAGTGGGGGTACTGAGGACCGGCCGCCGAAGGGAGATTCATGGCGCACGGCAAATACCTGACCTATGCCGGATACCTGCACCTCGACGAGTTGCTGTCGCTCCAGCGGGAGCAGTCGGGCGAGGACGGGGACCCCGAGCACGATGAGATGCTGTTCATCATCATCCACCAGGTGTACGAGCTGTGGTTCAAGCAGCTGCTGCACGAACTCGCGTTCGCGCGCGACCGGATGGGTGCGGACGACATGCCGCGGCTGCTGCACACCATGGGGCGCATCCTCACGATCCTGAAGGTCCAGGTCCATCAACTCGACATCCTCGAAACGATGCGGCCGCTGGAGTTCCTCGCGTTCCGGCAGCGGCTGGAAGAGGCGAGCGGACTGCAGTCGTACCAGTTCCGGGAACTCGAATTCATTCTCGGCCACAAGCGGACGGACGTGTTCGACCGCTACCCGGCCGGAAGCGACGCGCGCCGGCGGCTCGAATCCCGCTACGGGGAGCCGTCGCTGTGGGCCGCCTTCCTCCGGTTCCTCCACGCGCGCGGGTACGCGATCCCGGCGGAGGACCTGGAGCGGGATGTCACGGCGCCGACCGAGCCGTCCGCGGGCGTGCGGGCCGCCCTCATCCGGCTTTACCGGGAGGACCCGCAGCTCGTCCAGCTGTGCGAGCGGTTCGTGGACCTCGACGAGGGACTCCAGGAATGGCGCTACCGGCACGTGAAGATGGTGGAGCGCACGATCGGGGCGCGGCCCGGGACCGGCCAGACCGGCGGCGCAGCCTATCTGCGGACGTCGCTGAACCGCCCCGTTTTCCCCGACCTGTGGGCAATCCGCACGGACCTGTGACGAGCTTCGCGCCGGAGGATCTGTACCGGGAGCCGAACGCGCTCGCTCCGCACTATTCCCGCTTCCGGGTCGCGGAGCGGCTGCTCCTCACGGGACATTCGCACCAGGCGTGGCCCGACTGCGGCTTCGAGGGACAGCTCCGGGCCTGGGAGGACGCCGCCCGGCTCGTGGACGGGAAGTGGGAGGAGGCGTTCGCGCGCGGGAACCGGGTCCGCGCCGGGTACGCCGAACTCCTCGGACGTCCGGAGCGCCCGGACGACGGGGACTGCGCCCTGGGCTCGAACACGCACGAACTCGTGGTCCGCTTTCTCTCCGCCCTGCCGCTGCGCGCGCGGCCGCGTCTCGTGACGACCGCGGGGGAGTTCCACTCCATCCGGCGCCAGCTCGACCGGCTGGAGGAGGAGGGACTCGCCATCGTTCGCGTGCCAGTGGACCCGATCGACTCGCTCTCCGAGCGGCTCCGTCTCGCGACGGACGACGAGACGGCGGGCGTGCTCGTCTCCGCCGTTCTCTACCGTGACGCCCGCATCGTCGGCGGGCTCGACCGCGTTGCGGAGTCCTGCGAACGCGTGGGGGCCCATCTCCTCGTGGACGCCTATCACGCGCTGAACGCGATCCCCTTCGACCTCTCGAGCCTCGGACTCGAAGGCGCGTTCGTCGTGGGGGGCGGGTACAAGTACTGCCAGCTCGGCGAGGGGAACTGCTTCCTGCGGGTACCCCCGGATTGCCGGCTGCGCCCCGCCGTCACGGGGTGGTTCGCGGAGTTCTCGGCGCTGCACGAGGCGGAGGACGAGGGGCGGGTGAGCTACGGATCGGGAGCGGAGCGGTTCGCGGGCAGCACGTACGATCCAACGAGTCACTACCGGGCGGCCGAGGTGTTCGACTTCTTCCGGGAGCGGGGACTTGCTCCCGACTTCCTGCGCGCGGTGAGCCGGCACCAGATGGATCGTCTCGCGCGAGGATTCGACGGGCTCGACGCGGACCCGGAACTCGTGGACCGCGACCGGGAGACGCCGCCGGAGGCGGTGGGCGGCTTCCTCGCGCTCCGGACGCCGCGGGCACGGGACTTCCACGAGGCCCTCGCGGCCCGGGGCGTGGCCACGGACTACCGCGACGACCTGCTGCGGCTGGGTCCGGCCCCCTATCTCAGCGACCGGCAACTGGACGACGCGGTCGCCGCCCTGGGAGAGGTCGCGGCCGGGTTCCAGCGGGCGCCGGGCTAGTCGGATCGGGCGGCGCGCCGCTCGGCCCACTCCAGGTCCGCCCGGCTGTCCACGCCGCGGACCATCGTCTCGAGGTCGCCGATGCGGGCGAGTTGTTCGGCCGAGACGTATCGCACCCGCAAGCGCTCCAGGAAGCTCATCATCGAGGGAGACGGGTCCACCGACGTGGCGGGGCGCGCCACGAGCCGCGCGGCCAGCCGGCCGACCTCTCGCCGATAGGCGGCGCACAGCGGCTGGGCCCGGCCGCGGGCAAGCGGCACGACGGCGTCCGCCTCCGCGTCGTTCGCGAGTTCGCCGCTCAGGCCGTCGACGAGATCCGGCGTGACGAAGGGGAGGTCGCCCGCCAGCACGACGCAGATCGCACCGTGCGCCGCGCCCAGCCCGGAGGCCACGCCGGCGAGCGGGCCGAGGTCGGACACCGGGTCGGGCACGACGAGGAGGGCACGGCCTTTCGGGCCGCGGAGCGTGACCGAGCCGGGCGGCCCCGCGCTTCCCCTGCCGGGCTCCCAGCCTTCCGCGGCGAGGGCCCGCTCGAAGGGCGGCACTTCGCGCACCGCCAGAACCGCGTCCGCGATATGCGCCGTGGCTTCCAGGATCCGCGACAGCACCGTGCGACCGTCGATCTCGACCAGCGGCTTGTTGCGGCCGAGGCGGCGCGAACGCCCGCCGGCCACGACCACGAGCGACCTGTCCGTCCCGCTCACGCCCGGGCAGGCCCTCCGGGGCCCGCCGCCTCCGCCCGGGGCGCCACGCCGAGATCCGACAGCAGCGCGGCCACCCGCCGGCGGATGTCATCCCGCACCGCGCGGAACTCCTCCGCCGGAAGGTCCTTCGGATCCCTCACCGCCCAGTCCTCCCGCCGCCGGGCGGGCACGTGCGGACACGCGTCGCCGCACCCCATGGTGACGACCGCATCGAACGGGCCGGGCGGCACGTCGTCCAGCCCCTCCGACCGGTGGACGCCGAGATCGTAGCCCCACTCCGCCATGGACTCGATCGCCTTCGGATTAACGACTCCGGAAGGGCGCGACCCTCCGCTCACGGCCTCGACGCGCCCGCCCGCCAGCATGCGGGCGAACGCCTCCGCCATCTGGCTGCGGCAGGAGTTCTCCACGCAGACGAAGAGGAGCCGAGGCCGCGTCATGCTCAGGTCCGCCGCACCGATCCCCGCTCGCGCCCGCGGCGCTCAGCCGCCGAGGACGTTGAACTGCCGGCTGAACTTGACGATCAGCGAGCGGCCCTGCGGCCCGTGCAGATCCTGGATCCCCTGGATGTCGTTGTAGACGATGAAGAGGCCGGTCCCGGCCGTGTTGAGCCATCCGAACCGCACGTTGGCGGAGAAGGTGTCGAGCTGGGTCGAGTACTGAACGAGCGACTGCAGGTAGATCCGCGGCGTGAAGAAGTACCCGAAGTTCACGCCGGCCAGCGTCGCCACGTAGTTCCCCTCCTTCAGCGTGAGGTTGTTGTAGTCGAGCCGAATCGACGTGCTGAACGAGGAACCCGGCCGCAGCGTCAGCGTCCCGTTCAGGCTCCGTCGCGAACCCGACAGGAACGAGCCGATGTTCGCCCCGCTGCGGAAGGACACCTTCGCCGACTCGTTCGTCCAGAAGCGCAGCTGCGTCTCCCACCCGTCGTATGTCCCCTCGGGCACCGTGAGATCCGAGCCGGGGAACCGGAACGGCTCGTACAGCCCTTCCCGGACCCAGTTCATGCCCGTGTGGGCCTCCATCCCGTCGTTGAACTCCCAGTGCGTGTCGATGTGGAGCCGCGCCGACTCCTCGAACCCCGGCGCCACCCCCGTCTTGTCGCTCCGGAAGGTGTAGTAGGAGACGTGCGGGCGGATCTCGCGGAAGGTCTCGTCCGGGTGGATGTTGTGCATCAGGAAGAGCTGGTAGTACTGGTGGCCCGTCCGCCGCAGGAAGCCCACCTCGGGGTTGAAGTTCTCGCCGAAGTGCTGGTACTGGACGTTCCCCCGCCACTTGCGGGTCGTGAGACCGAAGGTCGCGTCGAACGCCTGGTCCGCCGTCGTCAGGCCGGGCGTCGTCGTCTTCGCCGTCCACGCCGTCAGCGTCCACGCCTCTCCCAGCCCCAGCTGGCCATCCACCGCGTACGTCCGGTTGTAGTCGCCGGAAGCGCTCCCGTCCCGGTTGATGAAGGCGCCGCCGATCCGCGACCGGTTCGGCAGTTCACGCGCCACGCGGGCGACCGAGTACGCGTTCGCACCCTGGACGCCGTCGACCCCGTCCGTCCCGATGTGAAGCATCCCGACGTTGAATCCGGCCGCGCGCCCCGACACGCGGGCCCCGCCGGTGATCGGGACCTGCCGGCCGTTGGCGATCCCGATGCGGCGGCTGAAGAAGAGATCCGCCCCGCCGCCCCCGACCGCGAAGAATCCCGCGTTCTCGAGAAAGAAGGGCCGCTTCTCGGGGAAGAGCAGGCTGAAGCGCGTGAGGTTGACCTGCTGGTCGTCCACCTCCACCTGCGCGAAGTCCGTGTTGTACGTCGCGTCGAGCGTCACGCCCCGCGTCAGCTGGAGCTTGGCCTCGCCGCCGAACTCGTAATCCTGGTCGAACGCCGTCTGCCCGCCCGCGTAGTCCCGCGCCGTCGAGCCCAGCATGTACGGCGTGAAGGAGCCGAGGCGCCGGAAGGGAGCCTCGAGCCCCGTCAGGTGGCCCGCGTAGTTGAGCCGGTAGAGGTTGAACTCGCGGGGGACCGCGGACCAGAAGGACTCCTCGTTCCTTCGCCGGATCTGGCGGGAGACGTTGAAGCCCCAGGTCGGGTCGGTCCCGTAGCGGAGCGTGTTGAAGGGAATCCGGAACTCCGCGTACCAACCCTCGCCGTCGCGGCTCGTCGCGACATTCCAGGAGCCATCCCAGTTCTTGTTGAAGCCCCCGCCGGCCCCGGACTGCATTCGCCGCTGGGTGTTGAAACCGCCCCCCAGGAAGAAACCGCCGCCGCGGCCTTCGTTGGCGACCTGTCCGTCGTACTCGATGCCCGCCGGGGTCGTCCCGAAGACGAACGCGTTCTGGAAGTCGTGGTAGGTGTCGAAGGCAAGCAGGATGTGGTCGGCCTCGGAAACCTCCGCGTCCCGGATCCTGTCCCCGGGGATGATCGCCGCCGGATCCTCGTCGAGAGCCCAGATCCCGACGTAGATGGCCTCGTCGTCGAACACCATCCGCACCTCGGTGCGCTCCGACGCGGGCTGCCCGTCGAACGGCTCGCGCTGGACGAAGTCCGTCATCACCGGCGCCCCGCTCCAGGCCGCATCGTCGAGGACTCCATCGATGACGGGAGCCTGCCCCGTACGGACCGCCAAGCCTTCCAGCGGAGAGGGCGGCGGCCCTTCCGGCTCGCCCTGCCCCGGACCGTCCTGTGCACGCAACTCCGTCGCCGGCACGAACAGGCCGATGAGACAGGCGATCCCGAGGCCGAGTCGACGGCCGGCTGGCAGCCCGTGGTTTCTTCGGAAACTCATATGATGAACACCTTGGAAGGATGGACCTGAGCGCACCAAGTCGAGAAACGTAACACGTACCGACTACGGGCGGTTGCAACGCAGAGCCGTCCAACGCTATGTTCAGATATATGGACACTGTTCAATCACGACTGCGGTTCTTCCGTAAAGAGCTTCAGGGCCTGTCATTGCGCGATTTTCGCGGCCGCGTCAACGCGGAGTTGTCCGAGCCCGCGCGCGTGAGCCTCGGCACGCTCTCGAACTACGAACGGGAGGCCGGCGGGTCCCCGAGGGCGGGCCCGCGGGCCGAGTTTCTCGCGGCGCTGAAGCGGGCCTTCCCTCCCCTCCGACTCGAGTGGCTGATTCTGGGCGACGGAGAGCCGACGACGATCGCCGAGCGGCTCGCCGCGCCCGAGGGCCTCGAGGCCAAGGCGGCGGCGTCGACTGGCGAAGCGCCCTCCCTCGCCGCCCGGGTGCTGGCGCGCTACCCCGACCTCGAGCTGCTCTCGCCGGAGGCGTCGGCTCTCTTCATGGCCGCGCTGACGCGGCTGGCCATGGGCGAACCGAAGCTGGCGCTGGACGAAGGGGACCTGATCGAGCTGGCGGGCGACCTGCGCTGGCTCCTCCTCCTTCCGCCGGGAGCGTGGGGGTTTCGCCACGCGCCGCCCTACCGGGCGTTCTCCGACTACGCCGTGGCGATGCTGCACGCGCTGAGCCGGCTCATGCCCGAGAGCGGGGAAGGCGATCCGATCTCGGACCACCCCGCCTCGATTCTCCCCAGGCTGCGCCGCTTTCGGACGGTCGGCTTCTAGCGTCGCGTCCACGGGGTGCCAGCCGGCGGGGGGACGCTTAGATTCCTCGCCGGGTCTTCGTCGTGGTTGGGCGGGGAGGTTGCGGAAGGCGAAGGCGGAGTCGTGGCGAGTCTCCCGAGCCCGGAGACCCGGCACTCAACTCTTCCTGAATACCTGGACATACATGGCAACCCCTATCGACCAGACTGACGACCTGGAGCGCGCGCTCAGCGCCCTGGCCCGCCCGGAATGGCGGGATCTCCAGGCCGAGGACCTCCTCGCGATGTATCGCGTGATGTACACGTCGAGGACGATCGACGACCGCGAAATCGCGATGAAGCGGCAGAACCGCATCTTCTTCCAGATCTCCGGCGCCGGACACGAAGCGCTCCTCGTCGCGGCGGGACGCGCGCTCAAACCCGGCCACGACTGGTTCTTCACCTACTATCGCGACCGCGCGCTCTGCCTCGAACTCGGCATGTCGCCGTACGAGATGTTCCTCGGCGCCGTCGGAGCGGAAGAGGATCCATCGACCGGCGGACGGCAGATGCCGGCGCACTTCGGTTCTCCGGCCCTGCACCTCGTCACGCCTTCCAGTCCGACGGGCACGCAGTTCAACCAGGCGGTGGGGTGCGCCGAGGGCATCGCTCGCGCCCGGACCGCCGGCCTGGACGACCTCGATGCGGTCGCCCCGCACGTGGAGTCTGATGAGATCGTGCTCGTGTGCACGGGTGACGGCACGACCTCGGAAGGAGAGTTCTGGGAGGCGATGAACACCGCCTCCAACCTGCAGCTTCCCATCCTCTTCCTCGTGGAGGACAACGGGTACGCGATCTCCGTTCCGGTGGAGGTCAACACCGCCGGAGGCAGCATCTCGAGTCTCGTGCGGAACTTCCCGAACCTCCACGTCGAAGAGGTCGACGGAACGGATCCGCTCGAGAGCTATGTCGTCATGCGGCGCGCGGCGCGGTACGTGCGGTCCGGCCAGGGTCCGGCGCTCGTTCACGCACAGGTCACCCGGCCCTACAGCCACTCGATGTCCGACGATGAGCGGCTCTACAAGTCCGACAGCGAACGGGAACTCGAATCCGCGCGCGACCCGCTCGTCACCTTCGGCGATTACCTCGTCCGGGAAGGCGTGATCGAGGCCGGCGCACTCGAATCGCTCAATGCGGAGATCAAGGCCGACGTCGCCGACGCCGCGGACCGGGCGATGGCCCGCCCGCAGCCGGCCCCCGAGACCGTCTACACCCACGTGTACTCGCACGACGTCGATCCCGCGTCGAGCGCCTTCGAGACGGAGGCCCGGCCCGACCCCGAGGGGAATCCGAAGACGATGGTCGATCTGCTCAACGCCTGCCTCCGGGACGAGATGCGGCGCGATCCGCGGATCGTGGTCTTCGGGCAGGATGTGGCGGACGCGAGCCGCGAGGAGCTCCTCGACGAGGTCAAGGGCAAGGGCGGCGTCTTCAAGGTGACGCACGGCCTGCAGCGCGAGTTCGGGTCGCTTCGGGTATACAATGCGCCCCTCGCGGAGGCGAACATCGTCGGACGCGCCGTGGGTCTCGCCGTGCGCGGGCTGAAGCCGGTCGCCGAGGTCCAGTTCTTCGACTACATCTGGCCCGCCTACCACCAGTTCCGGAACGAGGTCGCGACCTTCCGCTGGCGCTCCGCGGGACGCTGGAAGTGCCCGCTCGTCATCCGGACGACGTACGGAGGCTACATCTCGGGCGGCGCGATGTACCATTCGCAGACGGGCGCCTCGCTCTTCACGCACACGCCCGGCATGCACGTGATCTGCCCCTCGAACGCGGAGGACGCGAACGGGCTCCTGCGGACCGCGATCCGGTGCGACGACCCCGTGCTCTTCCTCGAGCACAAGCACCTGTACCGGCAGACGTACAACAAGGGGATCTATCCGGGTCCCGAGTACATGATCCCGTTCGGCAAGGCCGCGCTCGTCGCGGAGGGGAACGACCTCACGATCGTCACGTACGGCGCGATGGTGGAGCGAACGCGCAAGGCGCTCGCGAAGCTGGACCGCGCGGGAGAGCCGGTGCGTGCCGACCTGCTCGACCTGCGGTCGCTGAACCCGGTCGACATGGATTCCATCCGCCGCTCCGTGATGAAGACGAACCGCGTGCTCGTGGCCTACGAGGACGCGAAATCGTGGGGCTACGGGGCGGAGATCTCGGCCCGCCTGGCCGACGAACTGTTCGAGTGGCTCGACGCGCCGATCCGGCGGATCACCTCGACGGACACCTTCATCGGCTACGCGCCCTCGCTCGAACGCGCGTCCCTGCCGCAGGTTGACGACATCGCCGAAGCGATCGTGGAACTCGCCACCTGGTAGCGGATCATGCGCCCCCCTCGGGGGCCGCGGGCGGTCCTCCCGACCGGAGTTCTTCGAGCGCTTCCAGGCTGCGCGGCCAGTCCTTCCCCAGCAGCCGGGAGAGGGCCCGGTCCGCGAGCACCTTTCCACCGGTCTGGCAGACGGCGCAGTAGTTTGTCTCGTTCTCCGCATATCGGATCCGCTGCACCGGAGCCGCGCAGTCCGGACACGGCCGCCCGTACTTCCCGTGCACCGCCATCGCGTCGTGGAACGCGGTCACCTTCTCCGGGAACTTCCCCGCCAGCTCGTCGCGCAGCCGGCACGTCCACTCCTCGAGCGTGCGGCGCGTGGCGTCGTGGAGCCGGCCGATCTCCTCGCCGTCGAGCCGGCTCGTCCACTTGATCGGGGACAGCTTCGCCCGGTACAGGATCTCGTCGGAATACGCGTTGCCGATGCCGGAGAAGAGCCGGGGGTCCGTGAGCGCGCGCTTGAGCGTGTGGTTGCGGGCCGTGAGCGTCTCGCGGAAGACGGCCGCGTCCGCGGTCAGGGGGTCGACGCCGCCGGGGTCGTGCCGGGCGAGGGCCTCCGCGCCCTTCACGAGGTGGAGCGACGCCCGCTTCTTCGTCCCGGCCTCCGTGAGAAGGAGGCTCCCGTCCGGGAAGTCGAAGGCCGCGAGACCGAGCCGACGCGGGATCTTCACGCCGGGATCCCGCCACCGGAGCCGCCCCGCGATCATGAGGTGGAGGACGAGCCACAGCTCCGGTTCGTCCTCCCGGCCATCCGGGGCGGCGAGTCCGATCGCGATCCGCTTTCCCAGCCGGCGCAGCGCGACGACCTCGCGTCCGTGCGCGTCCGCCAAGGGCGGATCGACGCTCCGGAGCAGGAAGGGGCTGCCGAGCCGCACCCGCTCCAGCGTACGCCCGAGGACGCGCGCTTCGAGCCCCTCCAGGTAGATCGTGATGTCGGGCAGTTCGGGCATCGGCGCAGCCTGGCGAAGAACCCCGGGTACGGCTAGCCGCCGCGGCCCGAGCCGGATGCGTGGCCGTGGCCGTGGCCGTGGGCAACTTCGTTCGGTTTCTCGAGGGTATTGCGAAGATCCTGGACGTAGTCCGGGTGCTCGCGGCTGAACTCCGGCCAGTCCCCATCCGCGGAGATGATGATGCCGCCGATCGCGCCCATCGCACCGTCCGGCGCCGGGTGTCCCAGCGGGTTCGAGTACTGGACGGAGATGCGGTAGACGTGGTCCTTCCGGATCCGCACGCCGCCGCGCCACCAGAGTCGGCTCGTGGGCACGCCGACGGTGCGGCCGCCGCCGTCCACCTCGGGCCCCGTCTCCCAGATCACCCGGTTCGCCGTGACATCCTCGAGCCGAATCCAGTCCCCGTAGTCGTGCAGGTGCCCTCCGATGCCGAGGATCCGCCCGTCCACGGCGGGACTGCCCTCCCAGCTCATCCCGTGCGTGCCGGGCGGAAGCGGAAACTCCTTCTCGCCGACGGGACCCATCACGTCGAGATAGAAGGGATAGACGTCCACGGGCGCGACGAGGCCCGGATCCTCGAACGGCGTGTACGGAAGCCGGATGTGCAGGAATGCCTCGTCGTGCGACGCGTCCGCGAGCGGGGCGAACATCGCGCTCACGAGGACCCGGGTGCCGGGCGCGAGGCGATAGCCCAGCACGCCCGGCAGCAACTCGCTCTTCGTCTCGCGGCCCGCGGCGAGGATCCGGCGCGGGACGGCGGAGAAGAGTTCGCGGTTGTCGGGGTCGATGACGTTGACGTGATGGAGGAGGCGGTCGGGGAGCGGGTTGCCCTCCCGGTCCCTCATCCGCCACGAGAAACCGTGCATCCAGCCCGCGACCGGCAGCTCCGCGAGTTGCACCTGGGGCCGGAGGTGCGGACCGCCGGCCGGCAGGGAGACGGGGCCGAGCACGATCTCGAACGCACGATCGGCCGCGTGCACCCGCACGTCGATGAGCGCACTCGCGGCCGGAAGGCGCGGCGCGACCGGGTCGCCGGCATGCGGCGAAGCTCCGTTTGCGCGCTGCTGCGCGGAGGCGGCGTGCGGCGACAGCAGGAGGCCGAGGCTCACCAGGTGCGGCGCAACGCCGCGCGGACACCGGTTCCACATCGCGGCGGCTCGCCTCAGGGGTCGGACTCGAGGCTCACGCCCTGTATCAGTCGGGCGGCGGAACGTCGAAGTAGGTGTAGTTCTTCGCGGTGAAGGCTTCATACTGCTCCGGCACTTCGTCGTCCGGATAGATGGCCTCCACGGGGCACTCGGGCACGCAGGCGCCGCAGTCGATGCACTCCTCGGGATGGATGTAGTACTGATCCTCTCCCTCGTAGATGCAGTCGACGGGACACACGTCCACGCAGGATGCATCCTTCTCGCTCATGCATGGTTCGGTGATGATGTAGGTCATGCGCGGGAACATACCGGGGGTCCGAAGGCTGAGCAATTCCGCAACGCCGCCCGCGGGAGCGGGGCGCATCGGGTTGGTCCGTCGCGCAACAGCCGGTATCTTGGAGGGTTCCGGGCGGACGGGATGCGGACGTGTCGGCCGGGTTCGCGGGACCGGCGAATACAGGGCGGATCACACAGCGAGAAGGCGGCGGCGTTGAAGCCACTCGAGGTCATACAGGGAGGGAGCACGGCCGATTCCTGGCCTTCGCGGAAGCCGCGATGGCTCAAGGTGCGCGCGCCCGGAGGCCCCAACTATCAGCGCCTCAAGGAACTGATGAGGGGGCTGGAACTCAGCTCCGTCTGCGAGGAGGCGCAGTGCCCCAACATCGGCGAGTGCTGGGAGGCGGGCACGGCGACGTTCCTCATCATGGGCGACGTGTGCACCCGCAACTGCCCCTACTGCGCGATCGCGCACGGCCGGCCGGAGGAACTCGACGAGGACGAGCCGCGACGGGTCGCGGAGGCCATCGAGCGGCTGCAACTCAACCACTGCGTCATCACCTCCGTCGACCGCGATGACCTGCCCGACGGCGGCGCCTGGATCTTCGCCGAAATGATCCGCGAGATCCGGTCGCGCCGTCCCGAGTGTTCGATCGAGGTTCTGACGCCGGACTTCCAGGGGAATCCCGAGGCGATCCGCACGGTGATCGACGCGAGGCCGGAGATCTTCAACCACAACATGGAGACGGTGCGCCGGCTGCACCGGGTCGCCCGGCCGGGCGGCCGCTACGACCGCTCCCTGAACGTCCTGACGACGGGCCGGCAACTGGACGACCAGGTCCTCATCAAGACGGGGATCATGCTCGGGCTGGGGGAGACGACCGCCGACATCGACGAGTTCATGGGAGACGCGCTCGAAGCCGGCGTCCAGATCCTCACGCTGGGCCAGTACCTGAGGCCATCGCCGGACCATCTTCCGATCGACCGCTACGTGTCCCCGGAGGAGTTCATGCGCTGGAAGGAGATCGGGGAATCGCGGGGGTTCCTGCACGTCGAGAGCGGGCCGCTTGTCCGGTCCAGCTATCACGCGCGCGAGCAGGTGGTCGAACTGCGCCGGAGGGTTGCGGCGCTGGCGGCCGGATGAGCGCGGCGAACGCCGACCGGTCCACGGCCACGGTCTCCGACGCTCCGGCGGGAGGCGCCCCCGCGGGGGCATCGAGCGGAGACCCCGACGCTTTCCTCGGACTCTCGAAGGAGGAATGCGTCGAACTCCTCCGGGAGATGATCATCGAGCGCCGGTTCGAGGAGAAGGCGGCGGAGGTCTACCAGGTCGGCAAGATCGGCGGCTTCTGCCACCTCTACATCGGGCAGGAGGCGGTCTCCGCGGGATCGATCTCACCGCTGCGGGACGACGACTACGTGGTCACCGCGTACCGCGACCACGCGCAGGCGATCGCGCGCGGGATGACGCCGAACGCCGTCATGGCCGAACTCTACGGACGGGTGGACGGCTGCTCGAAGGGCTTCGGCGGCTCGATGCACATGTTCGACAAGACGCTCAACTTCATGGGCGGACACGGCATCGTCGGGAGCCACCTGCCGCTTGCGGTCGGGGTCGGCTACACGATCCGGTACCGGGGCGGGGACCAGGTCTGCCTCTGCTTCTTCGGAGATTCGGTCGTCAACATCGGCGCGTTCCACGAGTCGATGAACATGGCGGCGCGCTGGAAGCTGCCCGTCATCTTCCTCCTCGAGAACAACCGGTACGGGATGGGGACCGATTTCCGGCGCGTGGCCGCGGTGAAGGAACTGAAGGACCGCGGCCGGGCGTACGAGGGCCTCACCTCGCTCGATGTGGACGGCATGGACGTGCTGGCGGTCCGCCAGGCCGTGGAGGAGGCGATCGAGCGGGGACGGAACGAGAAGACGCCCAGCTTCATCGAGGCGCGCTGCTTCCGCTACATGGGCCACTCGATGGCGGACCCGATGCACGGGACGTACCGGACGCGCGAGGAAGTCGAGAAGTGGCGGTCGGATGACCCGATCCTCTCCTTCACCCGGCAACTCATGGACGCGGAGCGGCTGACGGAGGAGGAGTACCAGGCGATCGACCGCGAGGCGAAGGAGATCGCCGAGGAGTCCGCGGCCTTTGCGGACCGGAGCCCCCTCCCCGACTCGGACGCGCTCTATCGCTACGTGTATTCGGACGGATACCCGGACGACATGCGGCGGCGCGACGCGTGGCGGAAGGAGCTGCGCTGATGGCCGTCCTCACGTACCGGGAGGCGCTGAACGACGCCCTCCGGGAGGAGATGGAGCGCGACGACTCGATCTTCATCATCGGCGAGGAGGTGGGGGAGTACGACGGCGCCTACAAGGTCACGAAGGGGCTGCTCGAGCAGTTCGGGGAATGGCGCGTGCGGGACGCCCCCATCGCCGAACTGGGCTTCGCGGGGCTCGGCGTGGGCGCGGCGATGGCGGGCCTGCGGCCGATCGTCGAGTTCATGACGTGGAACTTCGCCCTGCTCGCGATCGACGAGGTCGTGAACGCGGCGGCGAAGATGTTCCAGATGTCGGGCGGACAGTACAACGTCCCCATCGTCTTCCGGGGACCGGGCGGCGCGGCGCTCCAGCTCGCGGCGCAGCACTCGCAGTCGCCGGAGCCCTGGTACAGCTACGTACCCGGGCTGAAGGTGATCGCGCCCGCCACGGCGAAGGACGCGAAGGGGCTCCTGAAGAGCGCGGTCCGCGACAACGACCCCGTCGTGTTCATCGAGAGCGAGATCATGTACAACCTCGTCCGGGATGAGGTGCCGGAGGAGGAATACCTGACCCCGATCGGCAAGGCCGAGGTCAAGCGCGAGGGGTCGGACGTGACCGTCGTGTGCCACTCGAAGATGGTGCACCAGGCGCTCGCGGCGGCGCGCGCCCTGGAGAAGGAAGAACTCGACGTCGAGGTGCTGGACCTGCGCACCGTGCGTCCGCTGGACGTGGACGCGATCGTGGCGTCGGTGAAGAAGACGAACCGGGCCGTGGTCGCGGAAGAGGGGTGGCCGATGTGCAACGTCGGGGCCCAGGTCGTCGATGACATTCAGCGCGAGGCCTTCGATTCGCTGGACGCGCCGGTGGCGCGCGTGAACGGGCTGGATGTGCCCATGCCCTACGCGAAGAACCTCGAGAAGCTCGCAACCCCCAACGCGGACCATGTGGCGGCGGCGGTGCGCCACGTGTGCTACGCGGACTAGCGTCCGGGACGCCGACCGATATGCCTACGAGAGTCGTGATGGCGCAGCTGAGCCCGACGATGGAGGAGGGCAAGCTCATCGAGTGGAAGGTCGCCGAGGGCGATGCCGTGGCGCAGGGAGATGTCGTCGCGGAGATCGAGACGGACAAGGCGAACATGGATGTCGAGGCGCTCGGCGGCGGCGTGCTGCGCAAGATCGTCGTGCCGGCGGGCGCCACGGTCCCCGTGGGCGCGCTCATCGGCGTGATCGCCGAGCCGGACGAGCCGATCGACGACATGCTCGCGGAGGCGCAGGAGGCGGACGGCGCCGGGACGGCGGAAGGCGCCGGGACGGCGGAAGGCCCGGCCGCGGAGCCCGCCGTGCCCGCCGTGCCCGCCGTGGCGCCGGAGCCCGCGGAGCCGGTCGAGGTCGCGGCGGAGCCGGCCGCGGCGGCGACCGGGGCCGGCGCGGCTGCTGCGGCCGGGGGCCGCATCAAAGCCTCGCCCGTCGCGCGGCGGATGGCCGCGGAGAGCGGGATCGCGCTGGCCGGCCTCGCCGGGTCCGGGCCGGGCGGCCGGATCGTCAAGGCCGACGTCGAGGCCGCGCTGGCCGCCGGCGCCCCGGGCATCGCGCCGGCGCCCGCACCCGCGCCGGCCCCGTCCGCCGCGGAACCCGTTCCACCGGCGCCTGCACCGCTTCCTCCCGGTCTCGAGGACCGGGTCGAGGAGGCGAGCCAGATGCGGAAGGCGATCGCCCGCCGGCTCGGCCAGTCGATCGGGCCCGTCCCCCACTTCTTCCTCACGACCGAGGTCGACATGGGCCGGGCGCTCGAGTTGCGCGCGGACCTCAACGCCCGCTTCGCGGACGGCAAGATCGGGGTGACGGACCTGCTCCTGAAGGCGACCGCGGAGGCTCTCAACCGGCACCCGGGCGTCAACGCCTCGTGGGAGGAGAACGCGATCCGCTACCACGGCGCGGTCCACCTCGGCATCGCGGTGGCGCTCGACGAAGGCCTCATCACGCCGGTGCTGCGCGACGCGGGCCGCAAGGGGCTGCGGCAGATCTCGGTCGAGGCGCGGGACCTCATCGCCCGGGCGCGGGCGCGAAAGCTCGCGCCGGAGGAATACCAGGGCGGGACCTTCTCGGTCAGCAACCTCGGCATGTTCGAGATCGACCAGTTCACGGCGATCATCAACCCGCCGGAAGCCGGCATCCTCGCCATCGGACAGACGGTCGAGAAGCCCGTCGCCGTGGACGGCGAGGTCGTCGTCCGCAAGCGGATGCGGGTGACGATGTCGTGCGATCACCGCGTCATCGACGGCGCCACGGGCGCGGCTTTCCTCGGCGCCTTCAAGGCGATGCTCGAGAACCCTCTCGAGATGATCCTCTAGCGGTCATGGGCCGCTGTAACCCTCCAGCAACAGAGAGAGTGAAGGGATAGATGTCGGAGACTTACGACGTGGTCGTGGTCGGGGCCGGACCGGCCGGCTACGTGTGTGCGATCCGGGCCGCGCAACTCGGCCTCCGGACCGCCTGCGTCGAGAGCGGGTCGTACGAGGGCGGCCTCGGCGGCACCTGCCTCAACTGGGGCTGCATTCCCGCCAAGGCGCTGCTCGAGAGCGCCGCGCTCGCGCACAACCTCCAGCACCACGGCGCCCGCATGGGCGTGAAGCCGGTCGAAGTGGAGTACGACTTCCCCGCGGCGGTGAAGCGGAGCCGCATCATCACGCGGAAGCTCACGGCCGGCGTGAAATACCTGCTCGGGAAGAACAAGGTCGACATCGTGCAGGGCCGTGGCCGGCTGGCGGGGGCGGGCCGCGTCGCCGTCGAGTCGGAGGGCGAGACCCGGGAGATCGCGGCGCGAAACGTCGTCTTCGCGACCGGCTCCGTGATGCAGACCTTCCCCGGCTTCGAACTCGACGGCGAGAAGGTGATCGGCAGCCGCGAGGCGCTCGGCCTCCAGCAACTCCCCGCGAAGATGGCGATCGTCGGAGCCGGATTCGTGGGCGTCGAGTTCGCCGACGTCTTCAACGCCTTCGGAGTCGACGTCACGCTGATCGAGGCGCTCGACACGCTCGTGCCCTTCGAGGACCCCGAAATCGGGAAGGCGCTCGAACGCTCGTTCCGGAAGCGGGGGATCCGCAACCTCACGAACACCCACGTCAAGCACCTGGACCGCGACTCGAGCCCGATGGTCCTCACGGTCGTGAACCCCGACGGCAGCGAGACCGCCGAGGAGACGGATCTCGTGCTCATGGCCGTCGGACGGCGGCCCGTGACCGAGAATCTCGGCCTCGAGAAGAACGGGGTCGCGGTGGAGGATGGCTTCATCAGGATCGACGGCTGGTGCCGGACGAACCAGCCGGGCGTCTACGCGATCGGGGATGTGGCCGGGCAGCCGATGCTGGCGCACGTCGGATCGCACGAGGGCATCGTCGCCGCCGAGCATATCGCGGGCGTGGCCAAACACCCCATGACGTACGGGAACATCCCCTCCGTCGGGTACTGCCACCCCGAAGTCGCCTCGATCGGCATGTCCGTGGCGCAGGCGGAGGAGGCGGGCCACGAGGTCGTCACCGGCAAGTACCCGCTCGGGGCGCACGGACGCGCGCTGACCGCCGAATCCGCGGACGGTTTCGTGAAGGTCGTGGCGGACGCCAAGTACGGCGAATTGCTGGGCGTCCACATGATCGGCCACAACGTGAGCGAGCTCGTGGCGGAGGTCGGCATGGCGCGCGAACTGGAAGCGACGCTGGACGAGATCGTGCGTCACGCGCACGCGCATCCCAGCATGGCCGAGGCCGTGATGGAGGCCGCGTTCGCCGCGCTCGGGCGCTCGATCCACATGTAGGCCGGCGGGGCCGGCGGCGCTTCGATGAGCGGAGAGCGGCAGCTCCGGGTCGCCGACCTCGGTCGGCGCGAGTACCGGGAGGTTCTTGAGCTTCAGCGCTCCATCGCCCGCTGGCGACGGAACTCCCCGCCGGATCACGACCTCCTGCTCCTTGTCGAACACCTGCCGGTCATCACGGTCGGGCGCGGATCGAGCGAGGACTTCACGCCGCCCGACGAGGCATGGCTCGCCGAGGCGGGGCTGGATCTGGTCGAGATCGAGCGCGGCGGCGATCTCACGTATCACGGCCCCGGCCAGCTCGTGGGCTACCCGATCCTGGACCTCCGCGCGCACCGGCAGGACCTCCACTGGTATCTGCGCCGCATCGAGGAGGTGCTGCTGCGCGTCCTGGCGGAATGCGGCCTCCCCGCCTTCCGGGTCGAGTCCTACACCGGCGTGTGGACGGGCTCTCCACCCGCCGGGAGCCTCGAGACGGTGGAGGAGGACGGGTTCGGGACGATCACTGCCGAACGCGCGGACGCGCTCATCGGAGCCGGCGCGATCCGCAAGGTCGCGTCGATCGGCGTGCACGCGAGCCGCTGGATCACGTCGCACGGCTTCGCGCTCAACGTGACGCCCGAGCCCCTCATGAACTTCCGCGGGATCGTGGCGTGCGGCATCCACGGCGTCCGCATGACGAGTCTCGCGTCCGAGGGCACCTCCCTCACGCTGGAAGAGGCCGGCGAAGCCGTCGTGCGCGCCTTTCCCGAGGCGTTCCCGAGCCTCGCGCCGTCACCCGCGGCGAAAGCCCGCCTGCGCGTCTGACGTTCCCGCCGGAACGCGCCGGCGGGAACTCACCGGCGGGAACTCACCGGCGGGAACGTTGCCGAAATGCGGGTTTGGGCCGACCTTGTGGCGCGTCGCCCGCCGATGCGGGCGGCCCGATGTCCGCCCCGAACCGCCGCATAAGGATGGCTAGCGAAGATGAGTATGATTCTCGGGATTCTGCTGCTCAGCACGGTCGTCGTCGCCCTGCTGCTCGGACAACTCGCGAAGCTTTCGTTCCGGGAGCGCGTCCTTCAGACCGCCGCCATGCTCGCCGCCGCGTTCATCTTCTACGGTCTTGTAGAACTCCTCGAGTCCGCAACGCACTAGCTGTTCGGGCGCGACACGCGCCGACGGCTAGCCGCTCCCCCGCCTCGCCTTCCGCTGGCGCAGGAGATACCCGATCTCGCGGAAGCCGAAGATCAGGAGCAGGGCGAAGAACGCCAGCGCCACGAAGAAGCTGACGGCGAGGACGGGCACGGCCGCCAGGAGAGCCGGACCGCTCCCCGGAAACCCGCTACTCTCCGCCGACCGGGTCAGAGGCTCTCGGACGATGTCCACCATCCAGATCGCCCAGGGGACGAACCACAGGCGCCACAGTTGACGGGACGGATTGCCGGCGCCCGACTTCGATAGCAGCCAGCGCCCCCACCCGGCCCACGCCAGCGCCCCCAGCCCCGCGAACACCATGGCCGCCACCGGATTCAGCCAGGCTTCCCACAGTGCGACGTCGCCTCCCGACCTCAGCCAGCCCGCCCAACTCGAGAGGGCCGCGAGAACCAGCGTGACGAGTGCGATGAGGAGAATCTCCGTCCGTGTGCTCATGTTGCCGCTCCTTGAGTCTCAGCCGCCCGCGGTGGTGTGGACCGTCGGGGAGGGTACCCCCGCGCCGGCATTCTCATTCGGTCCATGTACGATCTTCGAGCCCTGCCAGGCGGCGATTCCGATCATGAACGTGGCGAACAGGCCCACCAGGAGCACGAAGTGCCGCAGCCGCCGGTCGTCCCGCTCGTGCAGCGCGAAGGCGGCCAGCACGCCGGCGGTGAAGGCGGGGACGGTCGCCCACGTGGCCCAGAAGCGGTGGGTCTGGACGATGCCGGGCCGCACGAAGGTGCGGTCCGCGACGACGTCGGCGGCGGCGAGGCCGGTCAGGTAGGCCGGGGCCACGAAAGCGCCGGCGATGACGAGGGCCACGAGCCCCCACAACTCGAGCGGCTCGTGGTCCCGCGCCCACCCGTAGAGGCCGACGACGCTCCCGCAGGCGGCGAGGACGATGGGGAACGAGTGCGAGAGGATGTGCAGGTGTTCCCAGCTCACCGCGCCCGGCCTCCGCTCCGTACGCTGCCTCGACTCGTCATCATCTTGACACGCCTTCCAGCCCGACTAGAATATCGCTTCCCAACTCCGCCCCCTTCGTCTAGTGGCCCAGGATACCTGGTTCTCAGCCAGGAGACAGGGGTTCGATTCCCCTAGGGGGTATGAAGCGCCGCGGCGGGTCCCGACCGGATCCCCGCGGCGCTTGTCATGTCTCGACGGTCCAGTCATGTCTCGACGGCCCATCGGGACCCGGATTCACGTCACGGGACGTCCGGCGCGTTCAGGCTCCAGTCGTAATCGTGGTCGAGCGAGCCGTCGAAGTCCCGAAGCTGCTCCGCCAGGTCGCCCTCGGCGTACTTCCGAAGGTGTTCGAGCACGCCGGCCTCGGAATCCCCGAAGTCCTCCCGGTACCAGAAGTAGATGCTGGAGACGACGCCGGACGCTTCGTCCCGGAGCGTCACGCCCCGCGGGTGATTCACGTAGTCCCGCGCCGCCCGGTCCAGCAGCCGCTCCAGGTTCTCGGCGGTGTAGGCCTCCGGAGCCAGGTTCGGACAGCCGATGCTCGCGCAGTTCACGCCGTAGTGGATCCGGCTGTCCCGCCAGATGGGGCGCAGAATGTCGTGTTCGATGTTGTCCAGCGTCAGCGGGTGCCCGGCCACCATGGCGTGGACGTCGCGCCAGGGGCCCGTGTTGGGAATCAGACCTTCGTGGATGTCCTTGATCGACTCCACGGGATACTCGTCCACGACGACCCGCAGGGTCACCGCGTTGTAGAGATTGATCCAGTACGCCATCTGCACGTCCTTTGCGTACTCCCGCGGATCCAGTCGCTGAAGTTCGTCGATGTAGCCGACGAGACGTGCCCGATCCGCCGCGTTCGCCTGCAGCTTCCCGTAGTCGACCAGGTGGACGCCGGACGGATCGTCGGTGACCAGGTAGGCGTCGAGCAGCGCCTGCCACTCGCTGTGGTCGAGCCGCGCGGGGTTTGCCGGGTCCTGGGCGTCCCAGGCGACGTCGGTGGACGGCCCGGCGCAGGACATCGCGCCGAGCGCGAGGAGGCCGAGTGCGAGGAGGCCGGGCAGTCCTGCGAGCAGCCCCCGCGGAGCGAACCTTGTCATCGTGAGTTTCCTGCCTCCTGCGACCGAGTGGAGCGCGCGGCGCGTGCCTGCCGCCAGCGGAGTCGCGCGATCATCGAGAGGATGCCCGCGCTGGCGCCGACGACGCCCCGGACCGTTCCGCCCACCTTCGACCGGCCGAAGCGGCGGCGCAAGGTGTCCACCGGCACTTCGACGATCCGCAGACGCTGCTGGATGGCCTTGATCTGCATCTCCACGGTCCAGCCGTACGTGCGATCGCGCATGTCGAGGCGGCGCAGAGCCTCGGCCCGTATCGCGCGGTAGGGACCGAGGTCGGTCACCGCCGTCCCCCACAGAAGACGGATGAGGAGGCCGGCGACCCGGTTGCCCGCGATCTGCGGGGCCGACAGGGCGCCCGGCTCCCTCCGGCCCAGCGCGCGCGATCCGATCGCGAGGTCGGCCCCGCCCGCGACGGCTTCGAGCAGCCGGAGTCCCTCCACGGCCTCGAACGACCGGTCGCCGTCCGTGAACAGCACGACGTCGACGGCACGCAGGTGCGCGAGGGCCGTCAGGCAGGCGAGTCCGTAGCCGGGCGTGTCCTGCCGGACGATCCGCGCCCCCGCCTCCCGCGCGCGGGTCGCCGTGGCGTCCGTCGATCCGTTGTCGCAGACGACGAAATCGTCGACCACGCGCCGGCCGCAGTCATCGCGCAGCGCGAGCAGGTCGGCGACGACGTCCCCGATGTTCCGCTCCTCGTCCCTCGCCGGCACGACGACGCCGACCGTCATTTCTCCGTACACGCCGTCCGGTCGACCTCGCTATCCGCTCGGAAGTCGACTCAGAAGTCGACCTGAGCGAGGAAGATGAACTGGCCATCGGACAGCGTCGGCGCATGGGGAGAGTCGTCGAGCGCGCTCGCGTACTGCAGCCCGAACTTCGCGTAGTTGTCCGGATACATGTTCAGTCCGAACACCATGAACTTCCGGTCGGCGCCCAGCGCCGGCTGGAATCCGTCGTACCGCACGACACCCTCGAACAATCCCCAGGGCCGATAGCCGAACTGCACGTAACCGCCGGAGGCCTCCGTCTCGTCCGGCCCGCCCCCACCGAGGGGCGCGTCGAGATCGAAGTCCGCCCGCAGGTACTCCCCCGTCAGCGTCAGGTTGTGGTAGGAAACCTGGACGTCCGCCCCCCAGAACAGGCGATTGCCCGCAAAATCGGACGTGATTCGGGGCGCCGCCTCCGGGTCTCCGGTGACGATGCCGGTTCCGAGCGGTGCGGAGGTGTCCGTCGAGTAGCCGAGCGAAGCTCCCGCCTGCACGACGAGTTCGTCGTAGAAGGCGATCGTGCCGATCGAGTTGTACTGCACCCGGCCGGCGAACATGTAGTTGTCGCCGTCGTTGGCGACGGCGCGGCCGTTGCCGTTGTAGAGGCCGGCCCCGTAGGTGAACCGGCCGTCGAGCGCCTGCCCGCCCGCCTGCACGCCGATCTGCCGGTCGGGCCTGAGGGCGATCACGGCCTGCGAGCGTTCGAGAAAAGTGATGTCGCCCCGCTCCAGGCTCGCCTCGTAGCTGAAGTAGGGCTTGAGCATGCCGAAGCTGAGTTCGAATTGCGGAATCAGCGGCATCGTGACCGCCGCGTCGTGGATCCGGAGCGCGTCGCTCGGCGCGTCGTAGCGCACCGTGAACCTGTAGTCGAAGACCAGGCCGAGCCTGCCCGTCAGCTTGAAGCGGGACTCGAAGAGCCGGAATCCCTCGGCCCCGATGGCGGAGTCCGCGTGCGCGCGGGCGCCGACGCTCAGGAGTCCGCCGATCTCGAGCGGGGGGGCCTGCTGCGCCGCCGTTCCCGCCGGAAGGGCGAGTCCAAGCACCACGACCGTTCGCGCGCACGTTCTCGCGATCATCTGCTGCTCCTCGTCACGTCTCGGGTTCTCCACATCACGTCTCGGGTTTCAACCGGGCTCGTCGGCCTCGAAGTTCGCGCGGAGGTAGCGCCAGCCGCCCAACCCGATCGCCGCGTTGATCCAGAAATGCCCGACGATGGACGGAAACAGGCTTCCCGTCCAGATGACCGGCGCCGCAAGCACGACGCCGAGCGCCGTCGCGCGGAGCACGCCGGCCAGCCTCTGGTACCCGTGACCGAGACCGAAGGACACGGAGACCAGCGCGACGGCGAGCCAGGGGCTGCCGGTCCATGCCGAGATCGCCCACAGACCGAATCCCCGATACGCATACTCCTCACACACCGCCGCGATCCCCGAGAGCGCGAGGAACGCGCGTTTCTCCGAAGCGTTTCGCGGCATCAGCAGCTGCACGGCCGCGGTCTCCCGGAGTCCGGCGAGCCGCGCGGCCACGGTGATCAGCCAGGCGAGCACGAGCCCCGCGGCGGCCACGCCCAGGCCCCAGAGGAGCGCGGCGGTCGGCGCCTCGACCCTCCAGCCGAGCGCGGCCGCGGGGACGTCCTGCCACGCCGCGACGCCGAGCGTCACGAGTCCCAGAACGACGAGCGAGGCCCCCACCGACACGTACAGCAGCCGGCGGTGTTTCGCCGCGGCGGCGAGATCCGCCCCGCGACGGGCATCGACGGCGGCGAGGATGGGCATGCCGATCAGGAGCAGCACCGCGTACGCGGCCGCGATCGGGGTCGGCGTCTCCGGCATGGTCGAGGGATAACGCGGCGGGGGCGCGGCGTGCAACACGCGCGCCGCGCGCGCACCGAAGGACGGAGGCCGGGGCCCGTTGACATCGGCCCGAGGTTCGGGGACGTTCTCCCGGCGGCGCCCCATGGCCGCCCGTGGCCAAGCCCTGCGGCAGCGTCGCGAGCGGTGAGGCGTTCGGCGGGGGCCCCTCCGGGGAGAGGAGCGAAAACGCATGCCGCTCGACATCGCGATCGCCCAGTTCCGGCCCTCGAAGGGGGACCTCGACGCGACGCTGGATGACTGCGCGACGACCATCGGGCGCGCGGTCGAGGGGGAACCGCGGCCGCGCCTCGTCGTGTTCCCCGAGACCGCGCTCACCGGCTATTTCCTCGAGGGCGGCGTGCGCGAACAGGCCATCGCGGCCCCCGATCTGTTCGAGGCCCTGAACGCGCGGGTCGGCGGCGACGCGGATGGCGTCGACATCGCGATCGGCTTCTACGAGCGGGACGCGCACGGCATCTACAACTCCGCCCTCTACGCGACGCTCGGGCCCGGAGGCGGGATCCTTCACGTCCACCGGAAGGTGTTCCTCGCCACCTACGGCGTCTTCCAGGAAGAGCGGTTCGTCGAAGCGGGAGCCGGAATCAGGGCGTTCGACGGGCCGCCGGGGCGGATCGCGCTGCTGATCTGCGAAGACGGTTTTCACTCGATCTCCGGCACGTTGGCCGCGCTCGATGGCGCGTCGATCATCCTCATCCTCAGCGCCTCGCCGGCGCGAGGGGCCGCCCCCGGGGCCGGAGTCCCCGGCAACCTCGTCCGCTGGGACGCCCTCGCGAGCGCGATCGCCGCCGAGCACGGCGTGTTCGTCGTCGTGTCCCAGCTCGTCGGGTTCGAGGGGGGCAAGGGGTTCGCCGGCGGGTCCGCAGCCTACGATCCGCGCGGACACCGGCTCCTGGCCGGGCCGCTGTGGGAGGAAGCGCTGCTGCCCGTGCGCGTGGACCTCGACGAGACCGCCCGCGCCCGCACGGAAGAGCCGCTCTTCTCCGACCTCGAGCGCTCCTGGACCCGTCTTCTCGTGAACAGCCCGGGATCCGGCGTTCGCCGGCCGGCTCCCGAGGGCGAATGACCGACGGGTGGCCGCCGCCGGGCGTCGCCGTGGCCCGCGCGCCGGATCCGGCGGATGCCCGTCCGCTCGACATCGACACCGATCTCGTGCGGGCGTGGCTCGTTCAGTTCCTCCGCGAGGAGATCGAGCGCCGGCGCGGCTTCCGTCGGGTCGTCGTCGGGCTGTCGGGAGGAGTCGATTCGGCGCTGACCGCGGCGCTGTGCGCGGAGGCTCTCGGCCCGGAAGCGGTGCTCGCCCTCCTGCTGCCCTACCGGACGTCGAGCCCCTGGAGCCGCGAGCACGCCCTGCTCGTGGCGAAGAAGTTCGGGATCCCGACCCGCACGATCGACATCACGCGCGCCGTGGACGGCTACCTCGACGAGTTCGAGCCGGAGGCCGGCGGACACCGGCGGGGGAACGTGGCCGCGCGCCAGCGCATGATCGTCCTCTTCGACCAGGCCTTCAAGCTCTCCGCGCTCCCCGTGGGCACGGGGAACAAGGCCGAGCGTCTCCTCGGCTACTACACCTGGCACGCGGACGATTCCCCGCCGGTGAACCCGCTCGGCGACCTGTTCAAGAGCCAGGTCTGGGCGCTCGCGCGGGCCATCGGCGTGCCCGCCGAGGTCGTCGACAAGCCGGCGACGGCGGATCTGATCCAGGGGCAGACGGACGAGGAGGACCTGGGCGTCACCTATCCCGAAGCCGATCTCATCCTCCACCACCTCATCTCCGGGCTCGGGCCGGACGACCTGGTCGAGGCGGGCTTCGAAAGGAAGAAGGTCGAACTCGTCGAGGGCCGGCTCGAGAGCACGCACTGGAAGCGCCACCTGCCGACCGTCGCGATGCTCTCGCCGACGGCGATCGGAGAGTGGTACCTGCGCCCCGTCGACTACTGAGCGCTTTAGTCTCGTACCGTCGTCGCAGCCGTTAAGACCGTCGTCGCCCCTGTGACAGGCTACGAGGTTGGGCCCCCGGCGCGGAGGACATCGAGCAACTGCTTGGCGGATGGTGAGGCCGACTCGACACGAGACGGATCGATCCTGCCGAGGATCTCGAAGCTATCCGATCCCTTGTCATACGACTCCCTGTTCGTCTCCAGCCTCTTGGTGGCACGGGTGAGGCCACGCAGAACGTCAGCCTTTCGGATCTGCTCAATGTGAGGGTTTCGGGGGAGCGCGCTTGGCTGGAATCCTTGCCCGAAGAACGATTCCAGGGCCGGCTGGTCGGCCAGGAACCATGACTCCATGACCTGGACCATGAGGTGGCAGTGATCGTTGCTCGCCCCGGTCGGACGAGCCCAACGATCCCCCGCCCGGTGGCGAAGGTGTTCCCAGGAGCTTCCCGCCGTGAGCGGATCTTCCGCATCCACGAGGAGCATGGGGACTTCACTCCCATTCCCGAGGGCCGCCTTGAAGTCGTCGTAGGCGCTCCGGCGGCTGCCGCAGGCCCTGATGCGCGGCATCTGGCCCGCCAGGCCCGCCTTCTCGAAGAACTTCCGGAAGCCTCTCCTGCAATCGGTCGTGAGCGCCTTTGAGTCCCCGCCACCCTCCACGTAGAGCTTGATGCTCACCAGCGCGTCCCGCCGATTTCGCCTCGCAGCCACAGCTCTCCGAGCCGGTACTTGTCTAGCCAGGGTTCGAGTCTCTCGGCGCTGAGGCGCTCCAATGCCGTGCAACCGCGGACCTTCTCGCACACGACGATCGACTCGGGCGTTCCTGTAAGCGCATCGACCAGTATGTCCGAGTGCGTGGTCACGATGAGCTGTGTACGGCTGCTCGCGTCGAGCAGAAGCGACGCCAACTGCGAGTGGATGTCCGGGTGCAACCCCAGTTCCGGCTCCTCTATGACGATGAAGGGCGGCGGCTTCGGATCGACCAGAATGGCCAGCAGACAGAGAAAGCGCAGCGTTCCATCGGAAATGCGGCGCGCCGGAACGGAGAGGTCGCCCTCGACAAGGTAGAGGGTCAGCAGTCCACCTTCCGGAACGACCTCGAAGTCGTTGAATCCGGGGGCGAGTTCACGGAGCAGCTCGAGCAACCGGCGCTTGACCAGCGGGTCTCGTTTGAGCACGGCGAGGCGCGCGGGAAGGTTATCGAAGTTCTCGGACAGGTGATCCGCCCTCACGCTCGGCGAGCAAGCCTCTCTGACCTTGGCGTCCGGACCAAACTGCCAGCGCCGGTAGATTCGGATCCGCTCCAGTGCATCCGTCAGCCGACCCAGCTCGGGATATTCCTCGGGATCCCTTCGCTGAGACAGAATGGACTGGGTCATGTCCAGCGTTTCTCGTCGAAGCTCGCGTTGGCTGCCCCGACCACGGTCTCGCACGTTGAGCATCGGGCGACCGTGCTCGTACCCGAAGTAGAAGTATGGCTTCTCCTTGTCGGAGGGCCGGTCGGCGTTCTCCAACCGCTCATCCAACACTACGAACGAATCGCCCTGGGCCCCGAAGACCAGGCGATATCGGACAGCCGGGTTCGTGTGATGCTGGGCGATTCGGCCTTCGGTGAACACCACCTCGATGCGTGCGGACTGCGCGTTTTTGTGTGCAGCGTCCTCCGTGCTCGAGGGATCGGGCCTCCAGAGCCAGTCCCATACGCTGCGACCGCCCTCGCGGATCGGCTGCGGAAGGTCTCTCGGGACCGCGCGCAGCACAGCCATGGCTTCAACCAGATTGGACTTCCCGGACCCGTTCGGCCCAATGACGACGTTCAAAGGCTCCAGGCGGATGTCCGTAGCGTCCCCAAAGGAGAGAAAGCCCTCAATGGTCATCGACGTCAGAAGGGGGCCATTGGGTTCGGCCATGTGCGTCTCCGTTCTTCGGAGGGATCATGGGCCTCGAAGATGGCGCGCCCCGCGGGAACTTGCTACCAAGCAGGGGAAGAGACTGCCGCCTACGGCTCGTAGTAGCGGAAGATCTTGAGTTCGCCGTCCCAGTCCAGGACATCCTTGAAGATCTGCTGCGGCGGCCCGAGTTCCCCGTCGCGCCTGAGGGTCACCCAGCAGTCGGTGTGCACGACGAAGCTCTCGAACGCCTCCGTGGGCCCGCGGCACTCCGCGTCGACGAACTGCAGCTTCCGGTCCTCGTACATGCCGAAGAGGTCGGAGAGCGCCGCGCGGTTCCGCGTCCGGATGTTCTTCCACGCGAGGTCCACCGGGTAGTTCACCTCCGGCGCGGAGGCCGGGAGTTCGGGCCATACCATCTCGTTGTGTTCGACCTCGGTGAGGCGGACGGTTTCGAGGCGGAGGGTATCCGCCGCAGCCAGCCCGACGAGGACCGTGGTCGCCAACTCCGCGAGGGAGCCGGCGGATCCGGACAGTCTCTGCCCTCCGTCGGACGGAGCATCCACGCAGGATCCGGAAAGGATCGGTAGCAGACCCAGTGCGAGGATGAGGCTGGTGCGACGCATACGTTCGTTCGTGTGTTCCCGGCTTCTCGGCTAGCCCTGGTCCGACGTGGTCCAGCCTTCGATCCACTGCGGCATGCCCGGCGCGAAGGCGCCGATGTAGTCCACCGCTTCAAAGAAGCCGTCGCTCGTGTCGGGCTCCGCGTAGCCCTCCGTGAGCGGAGAGCCGGCGGCGGGACGGAAATCGGGCATCATGAGGTTGAACGGGTCCGTGAGCATCGGATCGTCCATCGAGTTGCCCCAGTCCTCCGTCATCCAGAGGGCTTCCTCGTCGATCCCATCGTCGTCGCCCTCGAACATCTTCTCCTGCTGGCCGTAGATGTAGCTGTTCCTGATCTCGACCCGACCGACCGTCTCCGACTGGTCGACATCGAAGCCCTTCTCGAAGCCGAGGATCACGGCGTTGTACACGGTGCCGTCGGTGCCGCGACGGAAGATGATCCCGCGCGTGCTCTCGCCCGCGGAGCCCGTCCCGGCCTCCTTCCCGACCAGCGTGACGTTGTAGATCGTCGGGTCGGTCAGCGGCGTGGCGTCGAAGTTCTCCTCGTTCCCGTCGATCTCGAAGCCGTTGTCCGCGTCGTCGGGATCGTGCTGGGCGGCCCAGAACTGCCCGCGGCCCTGCCAGCCCGTCGAGTAGTCGAACGAGTCGTCCGAGGCGCCCGTGACGTAGGCGTACTTGAGGTCGACGGTTCCGCCGAAGAACTCGATGCCGTCGTCCGAACCGAAGTGCGACTGGATGTGGTCGAGCTGGGTGCCCGAACCCACGCCGTTCAGCGTGAGACCGTTGAGTTCGTTGCCGAAGCTCACCTCGTAGCCCCCGTACTCGATGCGCACGTAGCTCAGGACGCCGCTGTCGTCGTCCGTCACGTTGCCGCCGTACGGGCCCGAGTTCCCTTCTCCGACGCACTCGTCCGAGGGGAAGTTGCAGTTCGAACGGCCGTTAAGGACGACCCCGCCCCAGTCGCCGCGGCGGCGCGAGCCCTCATCGTTCGAACTCGTGAACACGATCGGCTCCTCCGCCGTGCCCTCGGCGACGAGCCGGCCGCCCTGCCGGACGATGAGCGCCGAACCGGTGAAGTTGACGTCGCCCATCAGCGTCGTGCCGGCCGGGATCGTGAGCGTCGCGCCGTCCTCGATGATCGTCGTCCCCTGGATGAAGTACGTGAGACTCGGATCCAGCTCCATCGACTGCGTAATCGTCCCCGACAACTCCGCAGTGGTCGGCGGCGGTGGCGGAGGTGGCGGCGGCGGTGGCGGCGGCGGCGGAGGCGGCGGGGCCACGGGCGGAGGTGGAGGCGGTGGAGGCGGCGTGGGCGCGACGGGGTCTTCCTCTCCCCCGCACCCCGCATAGAATCCACTCAGGAGCAGCCCGGTCAGAAACAGACCGACCCGGCGGTTGCGTCGTGCCAGATTCATCGTGCTGTTCTCCTCAACGCTCCATCGTGTCTGGAGTCCGGCGCGACCGGAGCGTTGAGTCGCGGGCCGGGAAGAGCCGCCGCCCAAGGCAGGGCGGCGGCCCGGATCGTTTGTCAGCGGTTACCCGTCGGCTGCCATGTCATGCCGAGAGAGAAGGCCCTCCCGGGCTGCCAGCCGCGAAGCAGGTCGCCGGCCTGGGTGAAGCGGTAGTCGGCGGCGAACAGATTCGTGGCGCTGAGCTTGGCCGTGATCCGCGACCCGATCCCCTGCTCGACGACGAGGTCGAACTGGTCCCGGCCCTCCTCGAATACGCTTTCGAGGTATTGGGTGCCGACCTGGCTGATACGGCGCCCGAAGCGGTTGAAGAGGAGGGAAACGGAGGTCCGGCCGGACGAACTGGCCCAGTTCGCGCCCGCGTTGATCACGTAGGGCGACTGGCCCTGGAGGCGGCGCTTCTGCCCCACCACGTCGATCTCGAGCGGCCCGGAACCGGGGACGAAGATCTGGGCCACGCTCCCCGTCTCCACCTCGGAGTCGACGAGCGTGAGGTTGAAGTTCAGCGCGAAGTTCTCAAGCGATTCGGAGAGGAACCCGAGGTCCGAGCGCACCTCGAACTCGGTCCCGATGTTGTTCGCCGTCCCGGCGTTCAGCCAGCTCTTGATGAACTCGCTGCTCGGGAACACGACCTCCTCGATCGGGTCCTTGAACTTCTTGTAGAACCCGCTCACCGCGATGACCGCGCCGGGGCGGGGGAACCATTCCCAGCGCACGTCGAGGTTCGTGATCCGGGAGCGCTGGAGCACCGGGTTCCCGACGACGAGATATCCGCCCGCGAAGTCGGCGAACGAGAAGGGCGCCAGCTCCCGGAACTCGGGCCGGGCCAGCGTGCGCGAAGCGGCGGCCCGGAGGTTGACCCGGTCGCTCGCCTCCCAGGTGAGCGTGGCGCCGGGGACGAAGTCCGTGTTGTCGAGTTCCGCGCCCGTGAGCGGCTCGACGCCCATCGTGAACACGTCCTTCGGCTCGACGACCTGCCGGCTGCGCTCGATGCGGGCCCCGCCGGCGAAGCGGAGGCGCGGCACGAGTTCGAAGTCGGCCATGAGGTAGGCCCCGGTCGTCGTCTGGTCGGCCACGTAGTTGTCGGGGCGGAAGGTCGCCTCCTGGATCTCGAACTGTCGCGGACCGGGACCGATGTTGTCCGGCGAGAAGATCTGGTCGGGCGATGCGGA
This sequence comes from Candidatus Palauibacter sp., assembly GCF_965261555.1. Classification (GTDB taxonomy): domain Bacteria; phylum Gemmatimonadota; class Gemmatimonadetes; order Palauibacterales; family Palauibacteraceae; genus Palauibacter. Next base: position 1,352,406 of record NZ_OZ253465.1, on the reverse strand, counting down.
CCGGACATCGCTCGCGACCGACCGGTTGGGGATGAACCGGAAGCGCCGGCTGAGCACGTCGCGGTCGCGCGTGAGGGTCGCGGCGCCGACCTCGATCGTCCCCGCCTGCCCGTTCACGCGGATCGGGAACTGGACGTCGACGTTGAGGTTGACCGCGTCTTCCGTCAGGTCCTGGTGGAAGATGCTGCCGCTCTGGATGAAGTTGTCCCACAGGAAGACGCCGCCGGATTCGCGGTACAGGACCTCGCGCGTGTTGGGCTCGTAGCGGCCCGCGCGCGAGTACGCGGCCTTCCACTCCGCCGTCGCGCCGGCGAGGGCGTCGAAGTAGTGCTTCCCGCTCAGGCGCCCCTGCACGAGGGAGTTCTCGACGTACTGGATCCGCGTGTTCCGCTGGTTCGTGTTCGAGTCGAGGTTGAAGCCCTCGAGGATGCGGGACTGGTCTTCGGTCACGCGGTTGAGAAGCCCGTTGAACGAGATCCGGTGACTCGGCGCCAGCGGGAAGTCCATGTTCAGGAGACCGCCCAGGGTGACGGCGCGCGTCGACTGGTCGCCGCCGTAGTCGACCTCGGGGTCCGCGAGGCCGGACGAGGCGAACACCCGTTCCACGTAACCCTCGCGGCGATTCCAGGAGTCGTCCCAGTGGGCCGTGGCGAGGAGCCCGAGGTCCTTCGAGCCCAGGGGCACCTCGGTCGCGAAGGCGAGTTCGCCGCTGCGCCCGAACGGCAGGTCCTGGGGCGTGCCCGCCCAGCCGGGCGCGAACGCCTCCCCGATCGCCTCCAGTTCGGCGGAACTCAGATTGCGCCGGTTCACCGGCATGTCCGTCGGCAGGATGTCGGGGAGGGCGCGGAGGCCGTCGTCGATGCCGAGGAAATCGAGCCCTCCGCCGGCGTAGCCGAGACCGCTCTTGCCGGTCGTCGCCGTCTCCATGCCGGTGCCGAGTCCGACCTTGAAAAAGTTCTCTCCCGGGACCTTGCGCGTCTCGATCTGGACCAGCCCGCCCGCGTAGTCGGCCGGCTGCCGGGGGAGGTAGCTCTTCGAGGTCGATACGTTCTCGATGAAGCTGGCCGGCACGAGGTCGAGCGGGACTGCCTTCCGGTCCGCGATCGGCGACGGCATGACGGCGCCGTCGAGCGTGGTGTTCCCGTAGCGTTCGCCGAGCCCGCGCACGAAGACGAACTTCTTGTCGACGATCGAGACGCCCGGGACGCGCGCCATCGCCGCGGCCGCGTCGGAGTCGGGCGAGTCGGAGATCTGCTCGCGGCCGATCGCGTCCGTGACCGCCGCGGCGGTCTGCCGGTTCTGGAGAACGGCGGAGGCCGTGCCGCGCTGATCGGCCACGGTGACCGACAGTTCGTTCATCTCGATCGCCTGGGGTGGCAGCGAGATGTCGATGGTCACGACGTCTCCGGCCACGACGAGGACGCCGGTGACGGTCTTGCTCGCGTACCCGATCAGCCGGGCCGTCACCTCGTACGTGCCGGCCGGGATCGCCTTCAGCGTCCAGCGGCCGTCGACATCGCTGAGGGTGCCCGTGTTCAGCGACGGGATGGCGATCTGCGCCAGGCTCAGCGGCCTGGCCGTCTCCTCATCGACGATGCGGCCGGAGATGCGCCCCTGCTCCTCCTGCGCCGCGACTGCCGTCGCGAAACCGAGCAGGAGACAGGCGGAAAGCACCGCCGGTCCGGCTCGAAGCCGGGGTCTTCGTTGTCGTCTTGAAGCGATCATTGGGTTGGATCCTCCGGAAACAATGGACTACGGGGCCTGCTACCGGCGGAAAGGATAGGCGGGTCGGGTAACGCCCCAAGACAGGAAGCGTCACGAGTTTGTCACAGGTTCCACGGCGAACGCGTCACACGGCCGGGGCGTTTACGCTATGGTTACAAATTAGTTACGATACCAACGGCAGGTGCGACCCAGGATTCCCCCGGATCGGGTCCGAAGCGCGGACGAATTCACAGGACGAATTCACAGATTGCGGGAGCCTGCGGCATGGTGACGATGGCGGACGCACAGATCCTGGTAGTGGACGACGAGCCGGACATCCTCAGCGTACTCGTGTATCACCTGAGTCGCGAAGGATACCGGGTAACCACGGCCGTGAACGGTCAGGGGGCGCTGACGACGGCGGACGCCGAGCGCCCGGACCTCATCATCCTCGATCTCATGCTGCCGGGCATGGACGGATACGAGGTGTTGCAGCGGCTCAAACGCGCCGATCGCACGAACTCGATCCCCGTCATCCTGCTCACGGCGAGGCGGGAAGAGGAAGAGAGGGTCAAGGGATTCGAGGTCGGAGCCGACGACTACATCACGAAGCCGTTCAGCGCGCGCGAACTCACGCTCCGCGTGGAGGCGCTGCTGCGGCGCGCGAAGGCGGAACCCGTCTCCGTCTCGCGGAGGATCGCCGTGGGTCCGGTGGAACTCGACCGCGAGGCGCACCGGGCCTTCTCGGAGGGCGCCGAGGTCGACCTGACGCCGCTGGAGTACCGCCTGCTCGAGGTGCTGCTCGAGCGGCGCGGACGGGTGCAGAGCCGCCGCCAGCTGCTCCAGGCCGTCTGGGACACGAACGCGGCGATCGAGACGCGCACGGTCGACATGCACGTCGCCCGCCTGCGGACGAAGCTCGGGGGCGCCGCCCCCCTGATCGAGACGGTTCGAGGGATCGGCTACCGGTTCCGGGCTCTCGACAAGTAGCTCGCGCGCCGTGAGACTCGCGAACCGCTTCTTCCTCGCCGCGGCGGCGGTTCTCCTGGTGGCGTATGTCGCCGCCTGGTTCCTGTTCGGCCTCGACGCGCGGGGGATCGCCGTCGAGTCGGCCGTGTTCGGCGGCATCCTGATCCTGCTCTGGCCCGCCACCCGGCTGGCGGCCCGCCGGATCGAGGCGGAGGTCGACCAGGCGCGGGAGGCCGTGGACCGCATCGCTTCCGGCGATCTCGATCCTTCCGGCACCCCGGCCGCTGCGGGACCGGTGGGTTCCCTGAACCGGGCGATCGACCGCATGGCCGGCGAGGTGCGGGACCGCGTGGCGCAGTCCGAACGCGAGTCCAGCGACCTCCGGATCCTGTTCGACGGGCTGGAGGACGGGCTCGCCTTCATCGACCGCGACGGGCTCGTGAGCCTCTGCAACCCCGCGTTCGAGCGCTGGGCGGGACGCGACGTCTCGCCGGGCGTCCGCATCGGCACGCTCTTCCGCTCCCCCCGCGTCATCCATGCGGTGAGCGCCGCGCGGCGGGGCGAGTCCACGACCGTCGAGGTCGAACTCGGCGAACATACCGTGCTGATGTCGACCCGTCCCCACCGGTCGGGCGCGGTCATCGTGCTGCACGACCTCACCGTGATGCGGCGTCTCGAAGGGGTCCGGCGCGATTTCGTCGCGAACGTGTCCCACGAACTCAAGACCCCGCTCACGAGCGTCGTCGGGTTCGCGGAGGCGCTCTCGGAGGGTGAACTCGATGCCGATCACGCGCGCGATTTCGCCCGGCGCATCCTCGTGAACGCGACGCGCATGCGACACCTCGTGGAGGACCTCCTCGACCTCTCGCTGCTCGAGTCCGGCAGTTGGAGTCCGGAGCCGCAGCCGGTGTCGGTGGGGGCCGTCGCCCTGGAGGTGTGGGAGACGCTCTCGCCGCGGGTGCGGGGAGAGGAGGTGACGCTGGACGTCTCCGGCACGCGGGAGTCCGCGTACGCCGACCCGGACGCGATCCGGCAGGTGCTGCGCAACCTCCTGGACAACGCGGCGCGCTACAGCGATGAAGACCCGAACATCGCCGTGCGGATCCGATCCGACGGGGAGTTCCAGCGCGTCGAGGTCACGGACCGGGGGCCGGGAATCCCGTCGGTGCACGTGGAGCGCGTGTTCGAACGCTTCTACCGGGTCGATCCGGCGCGTTCGCGCGCCCGCGGGGGCACCGGACTCGGACTCGCGATCGTCAAGCACTTCGTCGAGGCGCACGGGGGCGAGGTCGGCATCGACAGCGCGCTGGGCAGCGGGACGACGGTGTGGTTCACCCTTCCGGTCGCGGCGGAGATCGCCGACGAGGAGACCCTCGATGTCCCGGCCTAGCGGCTCGTGGCGGAGCCCGTCGGGCGCGCGGAGAGCGGGGGCGCTCGCGATGCTGGCGGTCCTCTCCGGCTGGGGCTGCGGGGCCGGCGGAGGCGGCGGCGCCTCGTCGCCGCTCATCGAGATCGACGGCTCGAGCACCGTGTTTCCGATCAGCCAGGCGATGGCCGAGGAGTTCCAGATCGCGGGCGGACGCGCGGTCCGCGTGTCGGTCGGCGTCTCCGGCACGGGCGGCGGGTTCCAGAGGTTCTGCAACGGCGAGACCGACATCACGAACGCGTCGCGACAGATCAACGAAGCCGAGGCGGCGGCCTGCCGGGCGGAGGGCATCGAACCGGTCGAAGTGCAGATCGCCCGGGACGGCCTCACGCTCGTCGTACACCCCTCCAACGACCGGGTCGCCTGCGTCAGCGTGGCCGAACTCCGGCGCATATGGATGCCCGGATCGGAGATCGAGAGGTGGAGCCAGCTGCACCCGGACTGGCCGGATGAGGAGCTGAAGCTGTACGGACCCGACACCGATTCGGGCACCTTCGACTACTTCACGGCCGCCGTGGTCGGCGAGGCGGGGGCGAGCCGGGGCGACTACACCGCGAGTGCCGACGACAACGTGCTCGTCGGGGGGGTGAGCGGCGATCCGGGCGCCCTCGGCTACTTCGGCTACGCGTACTTCGAGGACAACCAGGAGCAACTGCGCGCCATCGAAGTCGACGGGGGCGACGGTTGCGTCGCGCCGTCCCGCGAAACGATCCTGAACGGCACGTATACGCCGCTCGCTCGACCGATGTACATCTACATTCGGCGTGACGCGCTCGACCGGCCGGAGGTCCGGGCGTTCGTGCACTTCACCCTCGAGCAGGCGGCGACCCTGATCCCGGAGACGGGGTACATACCGCTCGAGCCGGAAGCGTATGCGGAAATCCGAGCCCGGATCGGCTAGCCGCGTCGGCGAGCGCCTGATCGGGGCGCTCCTCTTCACCTCCGGAGCGCTCTCGATCGTGGCGACGGTCGGGATCGTCGTCGTGCTGCTCACCGAGTCGCTGGGCTTCTTCGCCGAGGTATCCCCCGTCGAGTTCCTCGCGGGGACGCGATGGTCTCCGGACCTCGTGCCGCGGTCGTTCGGCATCCTCCCGCTCGTCAACGGAACCCTCCTCGTCGCTGCGGGCGCGGCGCTGATCGCGCTCCCGGTCGGACTCGCGACGGCCATCTACCTGAGCGAGTTCGCGTCGATCCGGACGAAGCGGACCGTGAAGCCGGCGCTCGAGATTCTCGCGGGGATCCCGACGGTCGTCTACGGCTACTTTGCCGTGGTCCTCGTTACACCGGTCCTCCGGACGCTCTTTCCGGGGGTCGGGGTCTTCAATGCCGCGAGCGCCGCCATCGTCGTGGGCATCATGATCCTTCCGATGGTGTCGTCGCTCTCCGAGGACGCGCTGAGCGCGGTCCCCGGCTCCCTGCGCGAGGCCGCGTACGGCGTCGGGGCCACCCGGTTCGAGGTGGCGACGCGAATCGTCGTGCCGGCGGGCCTGCCCGGCATCGCCGCCAGCTTCATCCTCGCGATCTCCCGCGCCATCGCCGAGACGATCGTCGTGACGCTGGCCGCGGGCGCGACGCCGGGGATGACGCTGGACCTGCTCCAGAGCGTCCAGACGATGACGGCCTACATCGTGCAGGTGAGCCTGGGCGACGCGCCCTCCGGGTCGATCGAATACCGGACCCTGTTCGCCGTCGGCCTCCTCCTCTTCCTCATCACGCTGGCCCTCAACCTGCTGAGCCAGCGCATGACGACGCGCTTCCGGGAGAGCTTCCGGTGAGCCCCGGGGCGCCCCGCGGCGGACGGTTCGACCCGCGCCTCGAGGCCCGCCGCCGGGCCGGGGTCCGGTTCATGTGGCTGTGCCGCCTCGCGGTGGCCTTCGGAGTCGCGTCCCTCGTCGTCCTCCTTGTGAGCCTCGCGGCGGACGGACTCCCGGCGCTCTCGTTCGAGTTCCTGGCCAGCTACCCGTCCCGCTTCCCGGAGCGGGCCGGGATCCGCTCCGCGATTCTCGGGAGCGCGTGGATGCTCGCGCTCGTGGCCGTGATGTCCTTCCCGCTCGGGGTCGGCGCCGCGCTTTACCTCGAGGAGTACGCCCCGAGGAACCGTTTCACGAGTCTCCTGAAGACGAACATCGCGAACCTCGCCAGCGTGCCCTCCATCGTGTACGGCATCCTCGGACTCGCCGTGTTCGTCCGCTTCCTGGCGCTCGAGCGGAGCCTCCTCGCGGGCGCGGCGACGCTGTCGCTGCTCGTGCTCCCGATCGTGAACATCGCCGCACGCGAGGCGATCCGCGCCGTTCCGGACTCGCTGCGGGAGGCCGCCTACGCGCTCGGCGCCACGCGCTGGCAGGCCATCCGGCACCACGTGCTCCCGGCGGCCATGCCCGGCATCCTCTCCGGCACCATCCTCGGCCTCTCGCGGGCCGGGGGAGAGACCGCCCCGCTGCTCATGATCGGGGCGCTGACGTTCATCGCGTTCGACCCGCTCTCTCCCATGGACCCCTTCACGGCCCTGCCGATCCAGATCTTCAACTGGACCACGGATCCGCGCGGGGAGTTCCATGCGCTCGCGGCAGGAGCCATTGTGGTACTGCTGGGCGTGCTGCTCATGATGAACGCGGCAGCGATTCTGATCCGCAACCGATTCGAGAGGTGACGGTGGCACCGGATGCGGTCCTCGAGACCGTCGGGCTCGGCGTTCGCTACGGCGAGACGCGGGTGATCGAGGACATCTCGCTCACGATACCGAAACGGCGGGTGGTCGCCTTCATCGGACCCTCGGGCTGCGGCAAGAGCACGCTCCTGCGCTGCTTCAACCGCATGAACGACCTCGTGCCGACGGCGCGTGTCACCGGCCAGGTCCTCTTCCGCGGCCGGGACCTCTACGCGCCGGGTGTCGAACCGGCCGATGTCCGGCGCGCCATCGGGATGGTCTTCCAGAAGCCGAACCCGTTTCCGAAGTCGATCTTCGAGAACATCGCGTTCGGCCTGCGGATCAACGGGTTCCAGGACGACATCGGCGACCGGGTGGAGGCGTCGCTCCGCGCGGCCGCGCTCTGGGACGAAGTGAACCACCGGCTCGACGCGGACGCCCTCGGGCTCTCGGCCGGACAGCAGCAGCGGCTCTGCATCGCGAGGGCGCTGGCCGTGGAACCGGAAGTTCTCCTCATGGACGAGCCTGCGAGCGCGCTCGACCCGATCGCGACGGGCCGCATGGAGGACCTCATCGGGGAGCTGCGCGGGGACTACACGATCGTGATCGTGACCCATAACATGCAGCAGGCCGCGCGCATCAGCGACGACACGGCCTTCCTCTACATGGGCGAACTCGTCGAGTACAAGGAGACGCAGCGCTTGTTCACCAATCCCGAGGACGAGCGGACCGAGGCCTACATCACGGGCCGGCAGGGCTGACGGACCGGCCGCGACGATGTCCTTCAGGCAATTCGACGACCGGGTCAGCGAAGTCACGCGGACGCTGCACCAGATGGCGCACGACATCGAGCAGCTGGTGCAGCGCGCGGTGGCGCTCGTGGGCCAGCCCACGGTCGACGCGGAGGCGATTCGGGAGGCGGACGACGCCATCGACCGGGCCGAGGTGGAGGTCGAGGAATCCACGGTGGAGATCCTCGCGCTCCACCATCCGGTGGCGAGCGACCTGCGCGTGCTCGTCACGGTCCTCAAGATCAACAACGACCTCGAGCGGATCGGCGACCACGCGGTCAACATCGCCGAAGCGGCGGAACGGCTGGCGACGGCCGAGAAGAAGGTGCCGGTCCCGCCCGAACTCGACGAGATGAGCCGCATGGCGAGGGCGATGCTGCGGGATGCGCTCGACGCGTTCGTGCACCGGAACGCGGACGCCGCACGTTCCGTCATCGCGCGCGATGACCGGTTGGACCAGCTCCAGGACTCGCTGAGCCGGGTGATGATCACCCATATGCCGGAATACAACCTGTCCGGGTGCCTGCAGGTCATCCTCATCGGCCGCAATCTGGAGCGGATCGGCGACCTCGCGACGAACATCGGGGAGGACGTCGTCTACATGGTCCAGGGAATCACGATCCGGCACCAGGAGGGCCCGCCGGATCCGGCACAGGGCGGCGCAGGACGCTGAGCCGCCGGCAGCCTGCCGCCCGTCAGGCGGAGGCGCCCCAGTGGTCGTCGACCTTGCGGCGGCGTTTCCGGACCGCCTTCAGCATCCGGCTCTGGTAGTCGATCGGGCGCTCGTCCGGCTCGGGCTCGCACAGCACGTACTCTCCCGTCGGCCGCAGCTCCCAGGCCCGCTGGTTGTCGCGAAGGGCGAAGCGCAGCGTCTTGCGGAGGCGCTTCCGGATCCGCTTGTCGCGGACGGGCAGCAGCACTTCGACGCGGTCGTCGAGGTTCCGGCGCCGCCAGTCCGCGCTCCCGATCCACACCTCGGGATCCCCGTCGTTTCCCCACCAGAAGATCCGGTCGTGCTCCAGGAATCGTCCGACGATGCTGCGCACGCGAATGTTCTCGCTGAAGCCGGGGATCCCGGGACGGAGCCGGCACTGGCCGCGGACGATGAGGTCGATCTTCACCCCGGCGGCGGACGCCGCGTAGAGGGCGCGGATCACCTTCGGGTCGTCGAGACCGTTCAGCTTCATGATCATGCGCCCCTTCCGGCCCGCCTCGACGTGGGCGATCTCGCGCTCGATCCGGGCGGTGAGGGCCCGCCGCAGGTCGCGGGGCGCGACGACGAGTTCCTCGTACTCCTGGTCGGGGGCGTACCCGGTCAGGTAGTGGAAGAGGTTCACCGCGTCGCGGCCGATCTCCGGACGCGCCGTGAGAATCCCGATGTCCGCGTAGATCTGGGCCGTCTCGGAGTTGTAGTTGCCGGTGCCGATGTGGCAGTAGGTGCGGATCTCATCCCCTTCCTCGCGGACGACGAGCGCGACCTTCGCGTGCGTCTTCAGCCCGACGAGGCCGTACGTCACGTTGACGCCCGCCTCCTCCAGCACGGAGGCCCACTCCATGTTGTCGGCCTCGTCGAAGCGGGCCGTGACCTCCACGAGCACGGCGACCGCCTTGCCGGCCTCGGCCGCCCGGACGAGCGCGGCGATAATCCGCGAGTGCTCCGCCGTCCGGTAGAGCGTCTGCTTGATGGCCACGACCGCGGGGTCCGCGGCGGCCTCCTCGATGAACCGCTGCACCGTCGCGGTGAAGGACTCGTACGGGTGGTGCACCATGAGGTCGCCCGCCCGGATCACCGTGAAGATGTCGGGACGGTCCTCCGTCTCGCCCTCGCGGATCAGGCGCGGCGGGATCATCGGCTCCCACGGTTCGTGCCGATGCTCCCACGGACCCTCGGCCGCGATCTGCCAGAAGCCCGACATCTCGAGCAGGCCCGGGATCTCGTACAGGTCCTCCTCGTCCAGCTCGAGCTGGCGAACGAGGAACTGTCGCACGTCGTCGGGCATGCCCGGCTCCACCTCGAGACGAACGACGCGCGCGAAGCGCCGCTCGCGAAGCTCCTCCGAGATCATCTGCAGGAGGTCGTCAGCCACCTCCTCGTCCCGGGCCACATCCGCGTTGCGGGTGACGCGGAAGAGGGAGGCGCTCTCGATCTTCATCCCCCGGAAGAGTTCGCCCGCGAAGTGCCGCACGACCTGCTCGACGGGGACCACGTGCCCGCTCTCCGGGAGTTCGACCCAGCGCAGCGCCGTGGGGATCTTCACCCGGGCGAAGTGGCGGGTCCGGCGTTCCGGGTGCTCGAGCATCAGGGCTAGCGAGAGGCTCATGTTGGAGAGGAAGGGGAACGGGTGTCCCGGATCGACGGCCAGCGGCGTGAGGATCGGGTAAATTCTATCCGCGAACACGCGGCGCACGTGCTCGCGTTCCTCCTCGCTCAGATCCTCGAAGTCGCGAACGGCGATGTCGAGTTCCGCCGCGAGGCGCGGCCGGAGTTCCTCCTCCCAGACCTGCGCCAGCCGGGTCCGCATGGTGCGGACGCCCTCACGCACAAGATCCAGTTGTTCCGCGGGACCCCGGCCGTCCGGCGATGGCTTCACCACACCCGCGCCGAGCACGCGCTTGAGGCCGCCGACCTGCTTCATCACGAATTCGTCGAGGTTGTTCTCCGTGATGGCGAGGAAACGGAGCCGCTCCAGCAGCGGGGTCCGCTCGTCCATGGCCTGGTAGAGCACGCGCCAGTTGAAATCCAGCCAACTGAGTTCCGCGTTGAAATAGAGCGACGGGTGGTTCGGCTTCGCGCCGTCCGGGACGGGCTTCGGTGCTACGGCCCGCGGGAGAACCGGGACGCCCCTCACGCGGTGGCCGAACTCCGGACCGGGCGGACGGGGAATGGAGTCGGCGTCGCGCTCCGGGGCCGGCGCGGTCTCGGCGAGCGGCGGCGCCTCGCGCGTCGGGGAGGGGTTCACGGCTGCGGAGCGGGACGACGCCGTCGGAGAAACTCCACCCGGACTGCGGCTGCCGCGATGAAGCCTCGGGCGGCGCGAAATCTCGTTCGAGTCGGACGACATGCGGCTCTCCCGGCCCCTCTCTCCTGGTCACCTCGCCCGCCATTTGCGGACGCAGGGCCTGTAACATAAGCCCTGCGCCGCCTTTTCCGCTCGTTTTGGACGTGGCGGCCGGGATGTCTCAGTCGGAGGAGAGGTCGAAGGTGACGTACGGTTCGAGGCCGAAGATACGGGCGAAGAGCTTCCCCTTCTTGCGCAGCGCCCACTGCTCGAGGAGCAGACGTCCCCTCCGCTCGAGACGCAGTTCGAGCCGGTGTTCGTGCACCCGCGCCTCGACGCTGTGCACCCGCTGGAGGTGCTCGCGGTCGAGGGAATCCGCGATGCGAAGGAGGGCGGCGAGCCTCTCCACCCGCCGGCGGTCGCGAGAGTTCAGATCGCGGTAGAGGTAGTGGCCGCGGCGCGGTTCGGCGCGCCGGTGGTAGCGCGCCACGAGGGCGACGAGAGGGAGTTCGTTCGGCGCGATCCCCGGGATCTCGCTGTGATGGATCAGGTAGAGCGAGTGCTTGTGGTGCTTCGCGTAGGAGATGTGCTGCCCGATGTCGTGCAGCATCGCGCCCGCCAGCAGGATCCGCCGGTCGCGCGGTTCTAGGCCGTGGACCTCGGCGAGCTGATCGAACAGGGAGACGGCCAGCGCCGCCACGTGTCGCCCGTGGTCCTCGTCGAAGAGGTATCTGCGCCCGAGCGTGAGCGCCCCCTCGTGGACGATCCGCTCCAGCCGTCCGAAACCGGCCCCGCTCGTCAGCTCGTCGACGAGGTCGAAGAGCACCCCCTCCTTCACGCCGACCCCGGGGACGAGGATCTGCTCCGCTCCCGCGAGTTCGGCGACGCGGTCGTACACGATCGCGGCGGGGAGAATCACATCGGCCCGGTCCTCGCGCAGACCCAGCCGTCCGATGCGCTGGCTGTAGGAGAGGTGGGAGAATTCCTCGATCGCCATGGCAAGCTCCGCCCGCGTGATGCGGCGGGTCCCGTCGGCCGCGCGGTGGCCCGCGAGGCGGGCGAGTTCCTCGATATTGCCGCCGGTGGCGATCAGCTGGACCGGCGTCCAGTGCTTGCTCGCGTGCGGAATGCGGAGGGTGGCGGCGTACTCCGCGAGCAGATTCGCGAAGTGCGCGGGAGCATCGTCGGCCCCCGTGAGTTCCTCGAGCAGCCGCACCGATCCCATCCGGTGCGACTCGCTCCACATGATTCCGGAGCGGTCCGCCAGCGAGACTTCCACGCTCCCGCCGCCGAGATCCACGAGCATCCACTTGGAGTCGCCGAAGTCGATCCGCCGCTTCGCGGACGTCCACACGAATCGCGCCTCATCCGTACCGGAGATGAGGTCGAGCCGGATCCCCGCTTCCTCTTTCACGCGGCGGACGAGATCCTCGCCGTTTCGGCTCTCCCGAACCGCGCTCGTGGCCACGGCGCGCACGTGCTCGATGCCCAGGCGGTCGATCTCCTCCCGGAAGCGCCGGAACCCCTCGACGGTCCGGTCGATGGCGGAGGGCGACGGCTCGCCGGTGAGGAAGGCCGAATGTCCCAGCCGGACCGGGACCCGCTCCGAGGCCAGTTCGATGAAGTGGTTCGGATCGCCGAACTCGGCCGCGATGAAGCGGAACGCGTTCGATCCCACATCGATGGCGGCGACGCGCAGCGGGAACGGGAGCGGTTCCCGACCGTCGGCGGTCTCGCGTGGCAGGGGTGGCGTCGTGCGCTGCATCCTCCAACGTACCCGAATCGGTGGCGGCGCGCCCCACCCCGGTCCGCTTCTACCGCCGCCCCCCGGCGGGAGGCATCTTGGTACTTCACGATCAAGATGCCGGAGGTTCCGAATGTCTTCCATCACTTCAGCGGCGACTGCATCCCGACGCTTCCGACTCGCCCGCTGCGCGGGCGTCCTGCTCGTCTTCCTGGCCTCCCCGGCGCCGGCCGCGGGCCAGAGCGAGACGATCGCCTTCACCGGCGCCTCGGTGATCGATCCGGGGACCTCCGGCGTCCTCTCGAACGCGACGGTCGTGGTGCGGGACGGGGTCATCGTCTCCGTGGAGGAGGGGGGCGAGGCGCCCGCCGCGGCGCGGGCGATCGACCTCGCCGGCCGTTTCCTCGTCCCAGGCCTCATCGACGCGCATGTCCACATCGGGACGCTCGAGGCGGCCCGCCGGGCGCTCCGCTCCGGAGTCACGACGGCGCGCAGCATGGGGGCGGGGTTCTTCGCCGATGTCGGCCTGCGGGAACTCTTCCGGCGCGGGGGCCTGGAGGGGCCGGAGATCCTCGCCGCGGGCTACCATGTGCGGCCCCGTCCGGCGGAGGGACTCTTCCTCGATGAGCCGGGGCTCGGCGATCTCCTCGGACGCGATGTGCGCGGCCCCGAGGCCATGGGACGGGTGGCGCGCGCGATGCTCGATCGCGGCGTGGATTTCGTCAAGGTCAACGCGACCGAACGCGCGGGCCTGCCGGAGACCGACCCCCGCAAGCCGTTCTTCACGGAGGCCGAACTGTCGGCGCTGGTGGCCGAAGCGGCGGAAGGCGGCGTCCCGGTGGCCGCGCACGCGCACGGAGACCGCGGCGGCCGGGCGGCGGTCGCGGCGGGCGTGCGGAGCATCGAGCACGGGACGTACCTGCGCGACGAAACGCTCCGCCTCATGCGGGAGCGGGGCACCTACCTGGTGCCGACGATCGCCGTCGTGTCGGATCTCACCGTCCCCGGCGGCGACTACGACGACCCGGTGCTCCAGGTGCGCGGACGACACATGCTGCCGCGGGTCCGGGAGACGGCAGCGGCCGCCCACGCGCTCGGGGTGCCGATCGTCGCCGCCACGGACACGGGTTACGGATCCGAGAGCGTCCTGCGGATGAGCCACGAACTCATGGAGTTCACAGGAATAGGAATGAGCGAGATCGAGGCGATCCGGTCCGCGACCACCGTCGCCGCGGAATTGCTCGGCATCGCGGATCGGACGGGGCGCGTGGCCCCCGGTTTCGAGGCGGACCTCCTCGTCCTCGACCGGAACCCGCTCGACGACATCGGCCAGTACCAGGATGTGCTGTTCGTCATGAGCGACGGGACCATCGCCCTCGACCGGCTCGACTTCCGCGCCGATGCGGTCGGGGGCCGGCGCGTGCCGGAGACGGATTGGCGATGAGCGAGATCGGACAACTGGGGTACCTGGCGCTCCTCGCCCTGCTGGCTCCCTTCGGGGCGCACCGGCTGCGCCTGCTCTGGCTGCGGATGCGCCGGCCCGCCCGGGCGGAGGCGCCTGCCTGGGAGGGGGCGCTTCCGGTCGTCACGGTGCAGCTGCCGGTCTTCAACGAAGCGAACGTTGTCGAACGGCTCATCGACGCGGCCTGCCGCCTGCGCTATCCCGCCGACCGGCTCGAGATCCAGCTGCTCGACGACTCGGACGACGACACGGTGGCGATCGCGGCACGGCGGGTGCGCGAGTGGCGGGCGCGCGGGATCGACATCCGGCACGTGCGCCGGGGGACCCGCGAGGGGTTCAAGGCCGGCGCCCTCGCTCACGGCGTATCCCTCGCCCGCGGCGACTTCCTGCTCGTGCTGGACGCGGACTTCGTTCCGCCCCCGGAGCTGCTTCGGGAGCTGCTCCCCCCCTTCATGGACCCCGGGGTGGGGGCCGTGCAGGCGGCCTGGGACCACCTCTCACCCGACGCGAGCTGGCTCACGCGGGCACAGGCGCTCTTCCTCGACGCGCACTTCGCGATCGAGCACGAAGCGCGATACCGCGCCGGCCTCTTCTTCAACTTCAACGGTTCCGGCGGAATGTGGCGCAAGGCGTGCGTACAGGCGGCCGGAGGCTGGCAGAGCGACACCCTGACCGAGGACGTCGACCTCAGCTACCGCGCCCAACTCGCGGGCTGGCGATTCGTGTACCGGGACGACGTCCGGGTCCCCGCCGAGCTGCCGGCGAGCCTGCGCGCGGTGGAGATCCAGCAGAGCCGGTGGACGCAGGGCGGCATCCAGAGCGCGAAGAAGCTCCTGCCGCGGATCTGGCGCGCTCCCGTCCCGGCGGCGATCAAGTTCGAGGCGACGGCCCATCTCGCGGGACACGTCGTTCATCCGTTGACGCTCACGATGGCGGCGGCGCTCGCGGCGGCCGGGTGGGCGACGGCGACCGGCTTCGGTCTCCCCACCGCCGTGCACGTGGCGGCCGTGCTCCTCGCCACGGTCCCGTTCGTGCTCTTCTACGGCTCCGCCGGGTGGATCCGCGCGCGAGGACGGCTGGGACGCCGCATCGTCGAAGCGCTGCTCCTCGGGCTGGGGCTCGGCGTGCCGCTCACCTTCGCCGTGGCGCGGGCCTGCCTCGGGACCCGGACCCCCTTCGCCCGCACGCCGAAACGCGGTTTCCACCCCGTCGTCGCGTATCGCGCCCGGCTCTCGGGCGCGCCGGCGCTTCTCCGCCTCGTGCTCGCCGCCGCGCTCGCCGGAGCCGTCGTGAACACGGCGCTCGCCGGATCACCCGCCGTCCTCCCCTTCACCGCGCTCTTCGCCGCGGGCTACGCGCTCACGACGCACGAGTCCCTGCGGAACCCCTCCCTGACGCCCGCCGCGCCGGCCGCGTAAGCCGCGCCGGCCGCGCAGGCCGTCCCAGAGCAGGAGGGCCAGCGGCGGCCCGTGGATCAGCCACACCAGCCACGCGGGCTCCGGCCACGCCCCCGTGGCGAGGTAGGCATCCCTCCCGGCGTACGCGAGGAACACCGTCCCGCTGAACAGGAGCCACCCCCGATTCGCCGAGAGACACGCGAATGGGAGCACCCAGAGCAGATACCACGGGTGGAGGGTCGGTGAGAGGAGGAGGGCGGCTCCGATCGTCCACAGGAGGGCGCGCTCCAGCGGCCAGCGGCGGAGCGCGGCGCGCAACGCGATGGCGCCGACGATCGACGCGCCGATCCACTTCGCGAGATCCGGATGCCCCGGCAGCCGCTCGAGCACCCGGTAGAGGCCGCCGTTGAACGCCCAGATGTCCGCGTAGGTTCGCAGGCCGTCGAAGAGGGCCGGCCCCGCGCCGATGTAGGGCAGGTAGAGCAGGAGGGGCACGAGGACGCCGGCGGCGAGGGCCCCGGCGCCGCGCAACCGGAAGAGCGCCGGGAGCGCGGCGAGAGGGGCGAACTTCAGCGCCCCGCCGAGCCCCAGCAGGGCCCCGGACCGCCACGCCGGGACCGCCGCGCTGCCGGCCAGCGCGACGGCGCCCAGCATGGGCGCGACGCCTAGCGGATCCAGGTGCCCGCTCCAGGCCACTTCGACGATGACGAGCGGAGACCAGAGCCAGAGGAGGAGCGGGAGCGCGCTCCGCCCGGACGAAAGCCGGTCGATGAGCCGGGCCACCAGCAGATCGGCCGCCAGCCACCCCAGCTTGAAGATCCACCACGCGGGGCCCGCCGCGGCCAGGAGCGCGAACACGATCTGGGCCCCCGGCGGATAGATCGTGGGGACGTCCGCGTGATTGATGAGCGGCCACCATGCGGTGCGCAGTTCCTCGAGCGCGGACGCCGAGGGGGGGTGCGCGTAGGGATTCACTCCGTTGGACTGAACCCAGCCGTCCCAGATGTAGCGGTAGATGTCCTCGGAGAGGGTCGGCGACGCGGGGAAGACGCCCGCCCGGAGGGCGATCCCGGCGGTCCATGCGTGCCGGCGAATCGATGCCGCCCGGTGGGGCGCGACGGCGTAACCGACCGCCCCGAGATGGGCCGCGAACGCCACGACCCACAGCGGAATTGCCGGCCACGGCGTGCCGGATCCACCCCAGGCCATTCCCCAGAGCGCCGCCGCCTGGACGGCCACCAGGAGCCAGAGCCGGCCTGCGCCGGCGTCAGCGGGCGAACCCGCCGGGGTCACCGCCGAGCCGAACCGAAGAGCTGTTGCAACATGGGCTCAGGAAATTCGATGGCCCGCTCGATGACGAGTTCCACCGTCTCTTCCATGATCACCGGAGCCGTGTCGTGCTTCTCGTCGTCGAGCCTGAAGGAGAGCCAGCCCCGCACGAGATCCTCGGCGACCGGTTCGGCGACGACCACGATCTGCCACCGGCGTTCCCCGTCGTCGAGGCTGCCGATGGCCGTCTCCTGACCTGCTTCGTCCCACATCCGCAATTGGGGGCGTCCTTCGTCCGCCATTCAATCGGTCTCCGGGGCCTCCCCCTCCTCGGAACGCTGCCGCCACAGGCCCATCAGGTACTCCTCGTACTCCTCGGGGGCGGCTTCGTAGTCGCGGCGCCAGGTCTCGAAATCGGGCAGCGGCACGCTCTCCCGCAGTCGCTTGGTCGCGAGTCGGACCTTCGTTTGGAACCCCAGGCGCTCCTGACCGGAGGTCTGCGCCCGGGCTTCCTCCTCCACGAGTTCGTAGATGCGCTCTTCGGAAAGGGAGAGGAATACTTCGGTGAGTTGAGCCGAGCAGTAGTCCGCGTACTTGGCCCGCAGTACGCCTTCGTCGGACTCCGATTCCCTCTCGGCATCCCGACGGGGCTCTGGAAGCTCCGCATCGGAGGACACGGCTATATCCGGCTCGCAATCGCTGGCCAACCCCTCACCTCCCCGCTCACCAACTCCCTGCGCGATTTAGCCCCGGGGGGGACGGGCGTCAACGGCGGCGGTTTCTCTCAGCGGTGTCTCGAGGCGGGGGTTCTGAGTTCTTCGAAGATGATGCGGCGGGCCAGAACGTACTGTATGGCTCGCTCAAGGAACTCCGGATCTCGCTGGCGCACGGCCTCCACATCCGCAGCAAGCTCCTTCGGAAGATCCACGGCGACGTTGACGAGGCTACAGTCGGATGATGCCATCATGGTCAAGGACACACTCGCAAAAAATTCGAGGGTTTCGCGCTTTGTATCGGAACGGACCCCGGAGGTCCGCGGCTATCGGGGGCCGTGCTTTTCCCGTCGCGCCATGAGGATAGGATCGACGCTCCCGCTCCTGCAAGCGGACGACCCATCCGCTCCCGGATCGGAGGGTTGTGTAATGAGCTCGTAACAGGCTGTTTTATTGTGTGTTACGTGACTGTTGAATGATCGTCCAAAACTCCCGATCATGTGTGGATTGTGTCGCGGATCCACTTCGCCGCCGCGCGGCTCCCGTGCCGCGTTTTTGCCCGTTACATGCGGCGATGAACGGGCTGCGACGACGGCTCGAAGGGATCGGGTCGCGCATGATTTTTTTCAAAAAATATGGATTGCCGCCGATGCGCGGCGCGCCTGCCGGATGCTTCGCCGTTGGGGGTTTGGCGGGCCGTGCCGGAGGGGGCTCGACCGTGCGACCGGGGGGGCGGGTGGCTATGCTGTGCGTTCCAACTTCCGCGGGGTGACGGAGGCGGGGGGATGGCCCCCGCGACGGACGGAAACGGAGGGACGCGAGTGACGGATTCCGCGCCTGGCGCGTTGATTCTCGGCGCCTCGAGCGGCTTTGGCGAAGCGGCTGCGCTGGCCTTCGCCGAAGCGGGTTACGACATCTACGGGGTGCACCTGGACCGGCGCGCCGGACTCGCGCACGTCGCGGAGATCCGGGAGCTGATCGAGTCGCGCGGACGGCGCGCGGCGTTCTTCAACGTGAACGCGGCCTCCGCGAAGAAGCGCGACAGGGTCCTGGACGAAATCGCGGAGAGCGCGGGCCCGGGCTCCGTGCGCGTGCTGATGCACTCCCTGGCCTTCGGAACGCTGCGCCCCTTCGTGCCCGACGGCGCTCCCGGGATGAGCCCCGAGCAGATGAACATGACGCTGGACGTCATGGCCCATACGCTCGTCTACTGGACCCAGGGCCTGCTCGAGCGCGACCTGATGGGCGAAGGCGGCCGGATCTTCGCCATGACCTCCTCCGGCGGCGACCGCGTGATCCCCTCCTACGGGGCCGTCTCCGCGGCCAAGGCCGCGCTCGAATCGCACTGCCGCCAACTCGCGCTCGAACTCGCGACGCAGGGCATCACCGTCAACTCGATCCGGGCCGGCGTGACGGATACGCCCGCGCTCCGCAAGATCCCCGGCGCGGAACACATGATCGCCGAAGCCGCAGCCCAGAACCCCCACGGGCGGCTCGGAACCCCGGAGGACGTGGCGCGCTGCATGGTCGCGCTCGCCCGGCCGGAAACGGGGTGGATGACGGGGAACACGATCCGCGTGGACGGGGGCGAGGACTTCGTCGGCTCCCGGCCGCCCGGGGACTGACGCGCGTGGACGCCCGGCGACTGGCCGGACCGGCGGCGGAGGTGGCCCGCGAGATCGTCTCCGACGAGGTGGATTACTGGCGGCGCGAGGTCACCCGACCCTGGCGGACGGGACGGCCCGGGCGCTGGGCGGAGGTCGGCCGCTGGATCGGGACGGGCCTCGCGGTGGGCGCGGCGGTGTGGGGCGTGATCGCCGCGGTGCAGGCGGAGCGCCTCCGGGACTAGCGGCCCGTCGTGGCGGCCGAGGCGCCCTGCGCGGCGCCTCGCGTCAGTTTCCGGGCAGGTTGATGACGATCTCGATCCGGCGGTTCCGCGCGCGTCCTTCCTCCGTCTCGTTGCTCGCGATCGGGCGTTCCTCGCCGAGGCCGGTCGCCTCGACCCGCGAGGATGGAATGGGCACCCGCGCGAGCAGGTGCTCGCGCACGGCGATGGCCCGCCGCTGACTCAGCGCCTGATTCCCGCGCGTCCCGCCCTGCGAGTCGGTGTGCCCCTCGATTCTCAGGCTCGCCCCGGGAAAGGTCGTGATGACGCGCTGCACCTTCGTGAGCAGGGGATACAGCGCCTCGTCGATCTCGGCCTGCGCGGGCTCGAAGGTGAGGCCGAAGAGCCGGAGGACGAGCCGGTCCCCGACGAGCAGGACTTCCCCTTCCAAAGGCGTGAAGAGGCCCTGGACCTCGCGCAGCCGCGCCTCCCGCTCGCGCACCGCGAGCAGTTCGTCCCGGGCTCCCGTGAAACGCCGCTCGAAGTCGGCCAGCCGGGCCTCCAGCGAGGCCAGCCGGCTGTCGAGTTCCGAAGCCCGCGCCCGTTCGTCGGCCAGCTCGACGCCCAGCCGCTCGTTGTCCGCCCGGAGGCGGGAGATGGCTCCCGCGATGCGCGCGGTCGTCTCGCCGGCGTCGCCCCGGAGGGGTTCCACGTCCGCAGCTTCGGCAAGGCGAGCCAGGTCCGCCTCATGCTCGTCGATCAGTCGTTCGACCGTCACATGGCGCCGGCGCACGCTGTCGAACAGGGCGGCGATGCGGTGCGCGCGGGTGAAGGCGGCGAGCGCCGCTTCTCCGGCCCGCGCCGGCCCCTCCACCGGAGCGAGGTCCTCGATCTCCGCCTCCGCTCTCGCCAGGTGCGCCTCGCCCACCCCGAAGGCACTCGGGGACAACTCGCTCGCGCCGGCGTTCATGGCGGCGGTTCGCGCCTGCATCGCCGCTCCCAGAAACTGGTCGCGCCGCGCCGCACGCGTCGCCCGCCGGTAGAGCACCGTCGCGCGGTCCGCCCGCACGGCGACGTCTTCCATGTCCTCGCGTTCCAGCCGCCGGCCGGCCGTCTCCAGTTCGTTCTCGGCTCTCGCCCACCCTTCGGCCGCCCGCGTCCCGGCCTCGGAGGCGCGGGCTTCCTCCCGGGCCGCGAGCACCGTCATGAAGTGCGGCCGGCCCGCCTCCGCGATCCGCTCCGCCGCTTCGAGCCAGCGTCCGGCCTCGTCCAGCAACTCCTCGAACCGGGCGTCCTGCCGGCCACCTCTCAGGCGCCGCGACGCGTCCTCCACCCGGTCCGCGGCCTCCTCGAACGAAGAGGGCGCGAGGAGGTGGATCGCGCCCTCGCGCGCCTGGCCGAGGCGGGCTTCGAGGGCCTGCAGCGAGGCGGCGCCCTCCTGCGCGGCGGCGACACCGGGACAGAGGAGGCATGACGCGACCGCGGCGGCCGCGACGAGTCTTCCGAGCCTGACAAACGTCATGTCTTCCGTAATCATCCACTCCACGATACGAAGGGCACGGGGCACCTTTCAATCTCACTCCCGGGCCGCCAGATTGCGCCTCCCTTCGCGAATAAAATTCACCCAGGGGGGATCCCTTCATGAAACCGCTTGTCGACGAGGTTCAGCAGGGCGCGATTCCGGCTCCCGTCAACGAACCTGTCCATGACTACGCCCCGGGCAGTCCGGAACGGGCCGCCCTCAAGGAAGAACTGCTCCGCCAGCAGGGGGAGGTCATCGACATCCCGCTGATCATCGGCGGACGCGAGGTGCGCACATCGCGGACTTTCGACGTGACGATGCCGCACGACCACGGCCACGTGCTGGCCCGCTGCCACATCGCCGGGGCCGCCGAGGCGCAGGCCGCCATCGACGCCTCGCGCACCGCCTGGGAGGAGTGGTCGAACCGGCCCTGGGAGGACCGGGCCGCGATCCTCCTCCGCGCCGCGGAACTGCTCGCCGGACCCTGGAGGATGAAGCTCAACGCGGCGACGATGCTCGGACAGAGCAAGACGGCGATCCAGGCCGAGATCGACTCCGCCTGCGAGATCGTGGATTTCTGGCGCTTCAACTCCTTCTTCGCGGGGCGCGTGCACGCGGAGCAGCCCATCTCCGGGCCGGGCGTGCGGAACCGCATGGACCACCGCCCGCTCGAGGGGTTCGTCTACGCCATCAGCCCGTTCAACTTCACGGCCATCGGGGCGAACCTGACCACGTCTCCCGCGCTCATGGGAAACGTCGCGGTCTGGAAGCCCTCGACGACCGGCGTGCTCGGGTCCTACTACGTGATGAGGCTCCTCGAAGCCGCGGGGCTCCCGCCGGGCGTGATCAACTTCGTCCCGGGCGTCGCCTCGGAGATCAGCGATGTCCTCCTGTCGAGCCCGGACCTCGGCGGCATCCACTTCACCGGCTCGACCGGCACCTTCCAGCATCTCTGGAAGTCCGTCGCGCAGAACGTGGAAAACTATCGCGCCTATCCGAGACTCGTCGGCGAGACCGGAGGGAAGGACTTCATCCTCGCGCACGAGAGCGCGGACCCGCAGGCGCTCGCGGTCGCGATCGTGCAGGGCGCCTTCGAGTACCAGGGGCAGAAGTGCTCGGCGACGTCCCGCGTGTACGTGCCCGACACGATGTGGGAGGATGTGCGGGACCGCGTCGTCGCGATGACCGGGGAACTTCGCATGGGCGACCCGGCGGACTTCCGGAACTTCCTCGGCGCCGTGATCGACCGGACGGCGTTCGACCGCATCAAGTCGTACATCGACTACGCCCGCGAATCCGGCGATGCGCGCATCGTCGCCGGCGGCGGCTGCGATGACAGCCGGGGCTACTTCATCGAACCCACGGTGGTCGAAGCGGACGATCCCGCGCACCGGCTGATGTGCGAGGAGATCTTCGGGCCGGTCGTGACGCTGCACTCGTATCGCGCCTCGGACTGGGAGTCCACGCTCGCCCTCGTCGACGGGACGTCGCCGTACGCGCTCACGGGCGCGGTGTTCGCGCGCGACCCGGCCGCTGTCGAAAGCGCGGGGGCGGCGCTCCGGAACGCGGCGGGGAACTACTACATCAACGACAAGCCGTCCGGCGCGGTGGTCGGCCAGCAGCCCTTCGGCGGCGGTCGCGCGAGCGGGACGAACGACAAGGCCGGATCCGTGCTGAACCTCGTGCGCTGGGTCTCCCCCCGGACGATCAAGGAGACCTTCGATCCACCCACCGACTACCGGTATCCCTTCATGGAGGCGGAGTGAAGACGGGCATTTTCCGGAGCAGGCCCGTGACTCGGAACCCGGCGCTCACCGGGCTGCTGGTCGCGGCGCTCGCGGCCGCGGGGTGCGGCGACGAGCCCGAAGCCATCGGTCGGGAGATGTTGGAAAACGTGACGTTCCTCACGTTGGAGGGTGGCGAGATCACGCTCACGGGGGGAGTGACGACGAGTGAGGGCAACGTGCGGCACGAGCTTCTCCTCACGGCGGATGGCGATCTCGATTTCGATTCGGACATCGACGCCGTCGCGGTGCTCGCGGCGGATCGCGGGCGGGAGCGGTTCCTGACGCTGCATGCCGTTCTGAGGGACGGCGATGAGATACGGGACGTGTCCGCGCGCCTCATCGGAGATCGGATCGAGGTCCTCCGGGCGGAGATTCTCGACGGCATGATCCAGGTGAGGGTCCGGGTGCGCAGGCCGGGCGACCCGGTCACGGTCCGTCCATCGGTCGACCGGACCCCGTACTTCGCGCTGACGAATCGGGGACTCACCTCCGTCGCCCTCATCGAGGGGGCCGATGGGGAGGACACGCAGGTCGGCAGCACCGAGACCGGCAACGGGACGGCGGCGGCAGCCCCTACGCTGTACACGCACGAATGGGAGCTTGAATCGTTCGACCGCGGGGACTGGAGCGCGAACCTTCGCGCGCCGCGTGAACCCGTGACGCTCAGATTCCAGGCGCGGCCGCGCGACGCCGCGGACGTCACCGGGGAGATGGCGGGATTCGCGGGCTGCAATCGGATCTTCGCGAGCTTCCGGATGCACGAGGCGGAGGCCATGCGGTTCTACGGCTTGACGGCCATGCGAAGGCTCTGCGGGGAACGCACGGCGGACTTCGAGCAGCGCCTTCTCGAGGCGCTTCGTTCCGTGAGAGCGTTCCGGATCGAGGGCGACCGGATGACGCTCGCGCTCAGAGGGGGCACGATTCGTTTCCGTGCCGGGCAGCGGTTGGACTCGCACACGCCCGGCATGATGTAGATTCACGGTTCGCCCGCCGGGTGGAAGACCCCGGTGCGGGCGGGAGAGGCGCCACGGTATGGGACGTTTCACGGACGAGGAACTGCAGCGGAAGGTGCAGGAGGGGTTCATCGTCGAGTCCGAAGAGGACATGACGGAGACCTACAAGCGGGCGCTGATCACGCAGCTCACCGTGCAGGGCGACACGGAACTCATCAGCGCGCCGGCCTACTTCATGGCCGCGAGGGACGCCCCGTCCACGAACACGATGGTCTCGGCCACGGCGATCATCCAGGACGAACTCGGGCACGCGAACATCGCCTACCGCCTGCTCGAGGATCTCGGCGTCGACCGCCACTGGCTGCTGTACGAGCGGGAACCCGCCCACTTCAAGCACCCCTACGGTTTCGACCAGCCGCTGATCAACTGGGCCGAACTCGTTTCGGCGAACGCGCTCTACGACCGGGCCGGGATCACGCTGCTGGGCGACGTACACCGCAACACGAGCTACGGGCCGCTCAAGCGCGGCCTCGTGAAGGTGAGCCTGGAGGAGAACTTCCACCTCCGGCACGGCGAGGTCTGGATCCGCCGCTTCGCCGAGGCCGGGGGCGCCGCGAAGGAAGCCGTGCAGCGGACGCTCGACTGGATGTTCCCGATGGGCGTGGAGTGGTTCGGGATGCCCGACGACCGGAAGCATCACAACGCGCAGCTCGACTTCCGCCTCAAGGGGATGACGAACGACCAGCTCCGCCGGACCTGGCTCAAGGCCGTCGTGCCGCTGTGCGAGGAGCTGGGGTACGACCTTCCGGCGCAGTACGACCCCGGCACGGACGAGGTGGAGCTGACCTACGAGCTTCCCTGCCAGTACGACCCGGAGGCGCGGCGCTGGCTCTTCAACGAGACGATCACCTGGAAGCAGGTGTTCCAGCGGTGGAAGGCGCGCGGTCCGATGAACGAGCAGTACGTCGATTCGCTGCGGAGAAGCCGGTTCGCGGTCGAGCGGCTGCTCGCGGCATGAACGCGGACGTCCCGGCCGGCGGCGTGGCGGTCCCGCGATCCGGCCCGCAGTCGCGCCCGCGGTCCCTCCCGCGCTACGAGGCGGGCATGGACTTCGGCGCCGTCCTCCGGGAGACGCGGGGCGGGCGGGATCTGCCGCCTCCTCCGGCGTTCGCCGAACCCGCCGCGGATCTCGCGGAACGGGCGCGCCGGGCGCTCTATGAAGTCGCGGACCCGGAGTTTCCGATTTCGATCGTCGACCTCGGACTCGTCCGCGGGGTCGAGGGGGACGAGGAGGCCGGGTCCGTCACCGTCCACCTCACCTTCACGGCGACCGCCTGCCCCTGCATGGATTTTATCCAGTGGGACGTGCGGGAGCGCCTCCTGGAGCTGGGCGGAGTCCGGAAGGTCGAGATCGTGACGGAATGGGATCCTCCATGGACGACGGCGGCGATCTCCGCGCGCGGCCGGAAGCTCCTGCGCTCCGTCGGAGTCGTCACGTGAGCGGCAACGGACAAGTGTGGGAGGTGTTCGCTCGCAAGAAGCGGGCGGACCGGTTCGAGCATGTGGGCGCGGTGTCCGCCCCCAACGAGCAACTCGCGCGCGTCTACGCGTGGCAGACGTACGATGAGGCGAAGTGGTTCGAGATGACGGTTGCTCCGCGCGATGCGTTCGCGGCGGTGAACCGGCCGCAGGCCCCCTTCACGCTCGGCGGCCCGGGCGGGCGGGCGGCGGCGGCGGACTCGCGATGACGGCGGACTCGCGATGACGGAGAGCGGCTTCCGTTCGGCGGAGGATCTTCCGGAGGGCGTGTCGGGGCATCTCGGCAACCTCATTCTCGCCCTCGCCGACAACAAGCGGCTGCTCGGCATCCGCTACTCGGACTGGCTTCTCGGGGCGCCCTCCGTCGAGGCCGGCATCGCCTGCTCCGCGATGGCGCAGGACGAATGGGGGCACGCCCGCATCCTCTACGCGATGATGCGCGACTTCGGCCACGATCCGTCCGCGCTCGAGCACGAACGCGGCGCCGGCGAATACCACAGTTCGGAACTGCTGGACCGGGACGTCGAAACGTGGGAGGAGTTCCTCGCCCTCAACTTCCTGTGGGACACCGCGCTCTCCGTCCAGTTCGAGATGCTCGCGGAGAGCCGCTACGAGCCGATCCACTACAAGGTGCGCAAGCTGCTCGACGAAGAGCGGTTCCACTTCGATCACGGACAGGGCTGGACCTCCCGCCTCCTTAGCGCCGAGGGCGGACGGACGGCGCTGGCGGAGGCCTTCGGAGCGGCCTGGAACGCCTGTCTCTGCTGGTTCGGCCCCGAGGACGACCCGCTCATCGGGACGCTCGCCGCGCATGGAATCGTGCGGCGGGATGCCGCCGGGGCGCGGGCGCGCTGGCTCGAACGGGTGGGGCCGCTCGCCTCGGCGACGGGTCTCGCCCGGGAGGCCGACGCGGTCTGGGCCAGTACGCGCGAGCCGGTCTGGGAGGGCTACCTCGCAGGGCGTCGGCGCGCGGCGGAGGGGGGACCCGATGAGGACTCCCTCGCCCGGGTCCGGGGCGACCGCAACCGAGAACTCCTGATGGACTGACTCCGTGGCCGACAACGCGAAAGGCGATGCCCCGCCACGGAAACCGCCGCTCGACGATCCCGTCGAGTCGTCCGCCATGCCGTCCTCCGTCCCCTGCCCCTTCTGCGACTCGGACGATACCGACCCGTTCGCCACCTTCGGGGGACAGGCCTCGACGGCCCAGTACTACTGCAACGCCTGCCGCACCGTGTTCGAGGCGCTGAGGTGGCGCTGAACTGGTAGCGCTCGAGCCCGGCCGGCCCGCGCCCGCGTGCGAGGCCGGCGCCTACCGCGACCGGGTCCCGCCGCTCGCCCCCTTCGCCAGGGCGCTGGCCGCGTATGCGGGGGGAGATACCGACGTCGAGCTTCGGCTGCGGAGCAGCCTCGGCGAGGACGAGGCGCTGCCCGTCGGTTTCTTCTTCCGGACCCCGGACCGATGGATGGACTTCGAGCGCTACGCCGTCGAGTTGTGCCGCGGCCGGGTGCTCGATCTCGGGGCGGGAGCCGGGCCGCACACCCTCGCGCTGCAATCGGTCGGACGGCGCGTCGTCGCGGTGGAAGGCTCCGCCGACATCGCTCGCCTGCTGCGTGCGCGTGGCGCGGCGCACGTCGTGCAAGCCGACTTCCGCCATTGGTGGCGCCCCGGATTCGACACGGTCCTCATGCTCATGAACGGGCTCGGGCCGGTGGGAACGCTGGCGGGCCTCGACCGTTTCCTCGCGCATGCGCCTCGATTCCTGGCGCCGGGCGGACAGCTGCTCGTCGACGGCGCGGAGGCGGCCCCCTCCCGACCGCCTGCCACGGCGTCCTCCGGAGCATGGCCGCCCCCCGGCGAATACCCGGGAGAAGCCTGGATCGAACTCTCCCACGCCGGCCGGGTCGGGCGACCGTTTCGCGAGCTTTACGTCGACCCCGAGACCCTGGCGCGTCACGCCACGCGCGCGGGCTGGCGGCTCGAGGTGGTGTTCGAGGGCGGGGACGGCGCGTACCTCGCCCGCCTCACGAGGCCGTCGTGATCGTCCCGCATATCCGCGCACGCCGGGCGGTCTGCCAACCATTCCGGCGGTCCGAGGGTCTTATAGGTCACACAATCGCGAGCCGGGAAACTTCCGCGCCGGTTTTTCGTACGAGAAGAGTACAGATCGCAGCCGCCGACATTGAGAAGGGATGGATCACATGGACAGACTGTCGAAGTGGGCGACGACGGGCTCTCTGGCCTGGCTGTTGATGGCGGTGGGGCTGGTCCTGGGCACGCACAGCGGATCCTTGCAGGGCACACAGGCGACCGGGACGGTGGACGCGCCGGCGACGACGGGCACATGTCCCGAGGTTCCCGCTACGGCGACCGCCGCGACCGCCGCCTCTGATTTCCACGTGATTTCCTGACGAGACCCCGTCGGGCCAAGCACGACGCCTGCCGGGCCGGGTCCCCCGCGGATCCGGCCCCTTTTTTTGCCCATTCCGGTTTTTTGCCCGTTCCGGTTCGCCGGCAATCTCGTAGTTTCCCCCATGCCGCAACGAGAGCGTCTGGATTTCATCCGTCAGATCGTCGCCGAGGATGTCCTGAGCGGGCGTCACGGGGGTCGCGTGCTCACGCGCTTTCCGCCGGAGCCCAACGGCTTCCTTCACGTCGGGCACGCCTCCGCCATCTGCCTCGACTTCGAGGTGGCGCGGGAGTACGGCGGCCGCACGACGCTCCGCATGGACGACACGAACCCGACGACGGAGGACCCGTCCTACGTGGAGGCGATCGCGCGGGACATCCGCTGGCTGGGGTTCGAGTGGGACGGCGAGATCCGCTACGCCTCGGACTACTTCGGGGCGCTCTACCGGATGGCGCTGCGCATGATCGAGGATGGCTTCGCCTACGTGGACAGCCTGTCCGAGGAGGAGATCCGCGCGCACCGCGGGTCCGTGCGCGAACCCAGCCGGCCCAGCCCGTATCGGGATCGCTCGACCGAGGAGAACCTGGACCTCTTCCGGCGCATGCGCGCGGGCGAGTTCGAGGATGGAACGCACGTGCTGCGCGCGCGGATCGACCTCGCCTCGTCGAACATGAAGCTGCGCGACCCGCTGATGTATCGCATCCGGCACGCGCATCACTACCGGACGGGCGACGAGTGGCCGATCTACCCCTTCTACGACTGGGCGCACGGCCAGTCCGACGCCATCGAGGGGATCACGCACTCCTTCTGCACGCTCGAGTTCCAGGACAATCGCGCGCTCTACGACTGGTTCATCGAGCATACGCGTCCCGCTTCCGCCCGCATCGACCGCGTGCCGGGAGCGGAGGGCGGCGGCGGAGAGGCGCTCGGCTCGTGGGATCCGCGGCCCCGCCAGTACGAGTTCGCGCGCCGCAATCTCGACTACACGATCGTGAGCAAGCGGAAACTCCTCCTCCTCGTGGAGGACGGACACGTCTCGGGCTGGGACGACCCGCGCATGCCCACGCTCGCCGGCTTCCGGCGCCGCGGGATCCCTCCGGATGCGATTCGCGCCTTCTGCCGGCAGGTCGGGATCGGAAAAGCCGACAACCGGGTGGAGATCGCCACGCTCGAATGGGCCGTGCGCGAGGCGCTGAACCGGCGGGCGCCGCGCGTGCTCGCGGTGCTGCGTCCTCTCGAGGTCGTGATCGAGAACTATCCGGAAGGCGAGGTCGACTGGATCGAAGCTCCGTACTTTCCGCGCGGCGCCGATGCCCCGCCGGAGGGGTGGCCGGAAGCGCGGAAGGTCCCGTTCACCCGCGTCCTCTACATCGAGCGGGATGACTTCGCCGAGGAGCCGGCCCCGGGCTTCCGCCGGCTCGCCCCCGGACGCGAGGTGCGCCTGCGGCACGGCTACTTCATCACCTGCCGCCGCGTGGAGAAGGACGACGCCGGCCGGATCGTGCGCCTGCACTGCACGTACGACCCGGAGACGCGAAGCGGATCGGCGCCCGACGGGCGTCGGCCGGCGGGCACGATCCACTGGGTGTCCGCCACGGAGTCCGTTCCGATGGAGGTCCGCCTCTACGACCGCCTGTTCCGCGTCTCGAACCCGGACGGAGACGCCGAAGGCCTCCGGGAGAGCCTGAACCCGGACTCGCTGCAGATCCTGACCGACGCGCGCGGCGAGCCGAGCCTGGCCGACGATCCGCCGGAGACGGCCTGGCAGTTCGAGCGGCTGGGCTACTTCGTCCCGGACCGGGCCACGAGAGCCTCGGCCGCAACCCCGGACGCGGAGGACGCGGACGGCGCGGGCGGCGAGGCCCCGGCCGGCGGCCCGCTCGTCTTCAACCGAACGGTGACGCTCCGCGACGCCTGGAGCCGGCGCGCGAAGTCGGACGGAACCCGCGGCGCCGACGCCCCCGAGGCGCGGACCCCCGCCGAGGACGGGGCGACGGGGCCGGCGGTCCCCGGCATCGACTCGGCGCGGGAGGCCCGCGATGCGGCGAGGCGCGCCGACCCCGCGCTCCAGGCGGCCTTCGGCCGCTTTCGGGATCCGCTGGGGCTGCCGGACGAACTTGCCGACCTGCTCAGCGGTTCCGCCGAGTCGGTGCGATATTATGAGCGGGCGATCCGCGGCGGCGCGGATCCGGCCGCCGTCGCGACCTGGCTCGTGCACGAGGTCCGCGGCGCCGGGGGCAGCGAAGGCGACGCGGGCGCCCTCGAGCCGGAGGCGCTGGCCGAGCTGGTGGAACTCGTGCTCGAACGCTCGGTCTCGCGGGCGGTGGCAAAGTCGCTTCTGGCGCGACTCGTGGCGGACGGCGGAAGCCCTCGGGAGATCGTCGGGCGCGAGGGGCTGGGCCGGATCGGCGATGCGGAGCAGATTCGCGAGGTCGTGGACGGTGTCGTGGCCGCTCACCCGGCCGAGGTGGCGCGCTACGCCGCCGGGCACACCGGCCTCGCCGGTTTTTTCGTGGGCCAGGTCATGCGCGCGACGCACGGACGCGCGGACCCGGCCATCGTGAGGGAACTCCTGGAGGAGAGTCTCAATGACGCTACGTGAAGCGGCGCTTCGATCGCGCCGGCATACCCGCTGCGGGTTTCTCGTACTCGCGCTTGGCGGGCTGTGGCCGGGCGCGGCGCTCGAAGCGCAGGACCCGGTGCCCGCGGACAGCGTGATTGCGCTCGGCGAACTGATCGTCTCGGCGCTGCGCGCGCCGACGTCCGTGGGAGAGGTCCCCGTCAACGTGACGACCGTGACGCGCGAGGAACTGCGTCTCTCGGCCGCGCAGACGCTCCAGGATGTCCTTCAGGAGGTGCCCGGACTCAACTTCCGCTTCCCCTTCCAGGCGGGAGTCGCGCACCCCTCATGGCAGGCCGTGACGCTGCGGGGGCTGGGAGGGACGGCCGCGAGCCGCACGCTCGTGCTCGTCGACGGCGTCCCGTTGAACGACCCCTACTTCGGCTGGGTGCGCTGGAGCCAGGTCCCGGTCGAAGTCATCGAGCGCATCGAGATCGTGCGCGGCGGGGCCACGGTCAGCTGGGGGAGTCAGAGCCTCGCGGGCGTCGTCCACGTGATCACGCGCTCGGGTGGCGGTGGCGGGTTCTCCGCAGGGGTCCAGGGAGGGAGCCAGTCCACCTTCCGCGGCGACGCGATGGCGTCCTTCGGCGACGAGCGCGCCGGCGGCTACGTGGCCGGCGAGATCTTCGACAGCGACGGCTACATCCTCACGGAGCCCAGTCTGCGCGGCGCCGTGGACATCCCCTCCGCGTCGAGCCACGGGGCATTGCGCGCGAAGGTCGAGTTCCAGGCCGGAGACCGCCTGCGCATCCACGCCCAGGGGAACTACTTCGACCAGGACAAGGACAACGCGACCCCCCTCCGGAACAACACGACGGAGGCGGGATTCGGGCAGGTCGGGGCCACCCTCACGACCGGAGAGGCGTCTTCGCTCGCGTTCAACGCCTACATGCAGTCGCAGTCCTACGTGAACTCGTTCTCGGGGGTCGAGGCGGGCCGGAACAGCGAGGAGCCGTCCATCAGCCAGGACGTTCCCTCATCCGGGGTGGGCGGCAACCTGGTGTGGAGCGGGGGAGATTTCGCCGTAGGTGCCGATTTCCTGCGGGCGACGGGGTCCGCGACGGAGCGGTACCTGTTTCGGGACGGCGCCTTCGCGCGACAGCGGGAGACCGGAGGCGATCAGACCCTGTTCGGTCTCTTCAGCCAGGCCCACAGCGATCTCGGCGACAGCGGCCGATGGACACTTCACTACGGTGCTCGGCTCGACGTGTGGCGCAACTCGTCCGGATCGCGACACATCCTCGACACGACGGACCGCAGCGTGCTCACGGATGATGCGTTCGAAGACCGCAGCGGGACGCAGTTCAGCACGAATGCCGGCGTCGTGTACGCTGCTTCCGAACAGATCGCGCTGCGGGCGAGCGCCTACGACGGCCTGCGCGTCCCGACGCTGAACGAACTCTACAAGCCGTTCCGCGCGGCCGGGAACGTCGTCAACGAATCGAACGAGGCGCTCAATCCGGAAAAGGTCTCGGGCCTCGAGATCGGAGTGGACTTTCAGCCCGACCCCTCCGTGCTGGTCCGGCTGACCGGTTTCTACTCGACCGTGAGCGACGCGATCACGGACGTCACGATCCAGGAAGCCGAGACGTCCGGCGTCATCCAGCCGTGCGGCTTCGTGGCGGCCGGCGGCGTCTGCCGGCGGCGCGACAATGTGGGAACGCTGCGCAGCGTCGGCCTCGAGACGGAGATCGAACTGCGGCCGTCCGCTGCCTGGCTGCTGGCGGTGAACCACCAGTACAACCCGACCGAGGTCACCGACGCGCCGGGCCGCCCGGACCTGATCGGCAACGAGGTGCAGGGGAGCCCGACCCACCGCGCCATCCTGCGCGTCGGGCACATCGACCCGTCGACGCTGGAAGTGGTCGCGACGGCCCGGTACCTGGGCGCCCGGTTCGACAACGATCTCAACACCGGGGAGATCGCGGGCTCATTCCTCCTGGATGTCCGGTTTCGCCGTCAGCTGACGAGCCGGCTGAGCGCGTTCGCGAGCGTGCAGAACCTCTTCGATGCGATCGCGGAGATGTCCCACGACGCGAACGGGTTCATTCGCGTGGGCGCGCCGCGAACGCTGGTGGGCGGCCTGCGGGTGCGGTTCGGAGGCTGAGCGCCGCGGGGCGCCGCGCCGGCTGAGCGACCGGGTGTGCCGCGCCGGTTGAGCGGGCGGGCGCGGCTCAGTCGAGCGTGAGCTGCTCCATGAGCGCGTCGATCTCCCGGCGGAGTTCGGCCACGAGGTCGTCCAGCGGGATGATCCGGCTCTCGCGGACGCCGCGGTGGCTGAGTTCAGCGCCCCCCGCCTCCAGCGAGCGTTCGCCGATGACGAGGCGCAGCGGGAGGCCGCGCAGGTCCGCGTCGTTGAACTTCACGCCGGCGCGGAGCTCCCGCCGGTCGTCGTAGATCACCTCGATCCCGGCGGCGCACAGCTCCTCGAACACCCGGTCCGCCGTCGCCCACGTCTCCTCCTCCCGCGCGAGCACGACGAGCGAGACGTGATACGGGGCGACGGAGATCGGCAGCTTGAGGCCGTAGTCGTCCCGGTGTTCCTCGGCCACGCACGCGAGCAGGCGTCCCGTCCCGATCCCGTACGAGCCCATCCAGATCGGGCGCTCGACCCCCTCCTCATCCGCGTACATCGCCCCCAGCCCCTCGGAGTAGCGGGTGCCGAGCTGGAAGATGTTCCCCACCTCCACGCCGCGCGCCATGCGCAGCCCTTCGCCGCACTGTCCGCACGGCGCGCCGTCGAAGGCGAGGGCGACGGGGCCAACGACCGTGGGCTCGTAATCCCGTCCGCAGCAGACGTTGCGGAGGTGGACGTCCGTCTCGTTCGCGCCGAGCACCAGGTTCGGGGATTCCGCGACCCAGCGGTCGACGACGAAGATCGCGGCCTCGGGCTCCACCCCCACCGGTGAGGCGAATCCCGGCACCATTCCGGTCGCGGCGATCTCCTCCTCGTGCGCCGGGCGAAGCTCGAGCGCTCCCGTGAGGTTCTGGACCTGGATCGGGTTCGCCTCGAGGTCGCCGCGCACGATCGCCGCGATCAGCTTCTCTTCGCGAGCCCCCTCCTCCCCCGCGAAGCTGCCCATGTAGAAGACCATCTTCCCCGTCTCCGGGGCGGAGATCCCGAGCAGCCCCGTGACCTCTTCGATCGTGGACGTTCCGGGCGTGTGGACGCGCTCCACCGGCGACATCCCGTCCTCCCTGGGCTCGAGCGCGAACTCGGCGACCTCCCGGTTCGCCGCGTAGCCGCAGGCGTCGCAGAGCGCGAGGCTGTCTTCGCCGATCGGCGTCACGTACATGAACTCGTGGGCGATCTTGCCGCCCATCATGCCCGTATCGCTCCGCACGGCCGTGAGCGGCAGCGCGCAGCGGCGCCCGATGCGCTCGTACGCCTCGTAGTGCCGGTCGTACTGCGCCGCGAGCCCCTCCGGGTCCCGGTCGAGCGAATAGGAGTCCTTCATGATGAACTCGCGCACGCGGATGAGTCCGCCGCGGGAGCGGAGTTCGTCCCGAAACTTGGTCTGCATGTGATAGACCATGGCCGGGAGCTGCCGGTAGGACTGGATCTCGGACGCCGCGTGGAAGGCCACGACTTCCTCGTGGGTCATCGCCAGGAGCAGATCGCGCTCGCGGCGGTCGACGAACCGGGCCATCGTCGCGTCGATGTCGTACCAGCGGCCGGTCGCCTGCCACAGCTCCGCCGGATGGACGACGGGCATCGACAGCTCCTGCCCGTCGATCCGGTCCATCTCCTCGCGCAGGATCTGCTCGATCTTCCTCAGCGACCGCCATGCGAGAGGCAGGTAGGAGAAGATGCCCGCCGCGAGCTGGCGCACGTAGCCGGCCCTCAGCAGAAGGCTGTGGGACTCGATCTCGGTTTCCCCCGGTGCCTGGCGCAGGGTCATGCCGAAGAGATTCGAGACTCGCTGTCCTGTACGTTCGGTTCGATTCACGGGTCGACCGCTTCAGGGTGGTGACGAAAGGCCGCCGGACGGCGCCGAGAGACACGCGACGCTAACCGGCCCGCTGTCCGCTGGCCAGCGCAGCGATAAGATATCGGCCCGACACCGACTCGGCCCGACGCCGACAGGACTTCATCCCCGGGAGTGAACCGTGTTCCGAAGATCCGCCGCGCCCCGCCCCACAGCGCCCCACGTGAAATCTCTCGCGATCGCCGTCCTCGCCTCGGCGCTGACGATTCCGGTCGCCGCCCGTCCGCTTCTCGGCCAGGAGCCGCCGGAGACACTCTCCGCGCTGCACGACATCGTGGCGGCGGTTTCGGTCTCGCGGGTGGAGGCGGACATCCGCCGGCTCGCGGGCTTCGGCACCCGTCACACGCTGTCGGATACGCTCTCCGACACCCGCGGGATCGGGGCCGCCCGGCGCTGGATCAAGGCCGAGTTCGACGCGATTTCCGCGGCGTGCGGCGGGTGCCTGGAGGTCTCCTACCAGACGTCCCTCGTCATGGGCGCGGCGCGCATCCCCGACACGACGGCCATCGTCAACGTGCTCGCGATCCAGCGGGGGACGACGGACCCGGAACGCTACGTCGTGATGTCGGGCGATATCGACTCGCGCGCGACGGGCGCGCTGGATGGCGTCACCGACGCGCCCGGCGCGAACGACAACGCGTCCGGGATGGCCGGCGTCCTGGAGGCCGCCCGCGTCCTCACGCAGTACGAGTTCAACGGGTCCATCATCTACGCGGGGCTCTCCGGCGAGGAGCAGGGGCTGTTCGGCGGGCGGCACATGGCCCGGGTCGCGCTCGACGAGGGCTGGCGTCTCGAGGCGGTGCTGAACAACGACATGATCGGCAACATCCAGGGCCAGAACGGCGTCTCGGACAACACGATCGCGCGCATCTTCGCCGAGGGCACGCGGGCGGACGAGACCGAGCAGGTCGCTTCGCGGCGGCGCGTCACCGGGGGCGAGGTGGACTCGCCGTCGCGGAATCTCGCCCGCTTCATCGACCGCCTCGTGGACGGCTACGTCCCGAATCTCGACATGATGATGGTGTACCGGCTGGACCGGTTCGGACGCGGCGGACACCACCGGCCGTTCAACGACGTCGGCTTCCCCGCCGTGCGGATCATGGAGGCGAACGAGGACTACCGCCGCCAGCACCAGGACATCCGCGTGGAGGATGGCGTAGAGTACGGCGACGTGATCGAGGAAGTCGAGTTCGATTTCGCGGCGAAGCTGACGGCGGTGAACGCGATCTCGCTCGCCGCCATGGCCTGGGCTCCGGCGCCGCCGCGGAACGTGGCGATCCAGGGCGCCGTCCGGCCGTCCACGACGCTGCGCTGGGACCCCGTCCCCTCCGACCACGCCCCGAACCTCGCGGGATACCGCGTCTACTGGCGGCTCACGGATGCGCCGCAGTGGCAGTGGAGCGTCTTCGCGGGCGACGTGACCGAGCACACGCTCGAGAACATCGTCATCGACAACTACCTCTTCGGCGTGGCCAGCGTGTCCGAGGACGGCTACGAGAGCCCCGTCGTCTTCCCGTGGCCCATCGGCGCCTACGAGCCGCTGGAGTGGATCGCGCGGGACCGCGGCAACTAGCGGGGGGCTGCACGGCGGGGGCTCCGCCCGCTAGGCGCGGCGCCAGGCCCAGCGGAAGAGGAAGAAGCAGAACAGCAGCGCGAGGCCGATCCACAGACCGCCCCACGCGAGCGTGGGGATGCCGGTGAGTTCGGCCAGCATCCGGGCGTCCGACCGCAGCTCCGGCCGGTCGAGGATGTCGCTCTTGATGTCCAGCACCGCGTAGAGGCAGCTCGTGAGGCCGAGCGCGGTGAGGAGGACGCGGTTCACGCCGGCGCTCGCCCGCCAGGCCACCGCGAGCAGCGCCGCGGAGAAGGCGAGCCCGAACGCGACGGCGAAGGACTCCTGCGTGTAGAGCAGCGTCGCGCCGCCCACGACCAGGGCGAGGGCCGCCGAAAACCACGAACTGAGCGCCGGGAAGCGTTCCGCGCCCCAGATCATCAGCCCGCCCCACAGCAGACTTCCGAGATACCCCGCGGACAGGCTCAGGAACGCATTCCCGCCGGGGCACCGGCACAGCCCGCCTTCGCGCGGCGTCACCTCGATGGCGAGGATCTCGCCCCCCGTCGCCAGCGTCGCGAGTCCGTGGCTGATCTCGTGCAGCAGGACGACGAAGAGTTTCACGGGATACACGAAGGGCGTGTCCCAGAGGAACCACACGGCCGCGAAGAGGCCGATGAACGCGGCCAGGAAGCGGACTCTTCGCTTGGATTGATCGTTCATGCGTTCCTCATACGGGAAGGGCCCGGCGCCGGTGTCGGTCGACCCGGAGCCGGTGTCGGTCGGCCGCCGGTGTCGGGCGGTCGCAGGCCGGTGTCGGGCGGCCGCGGGCCGTCACGTTGCGATCAGTAGGACGAGCGCGACGAGCGTCATCGCGACGCCCGCGAGCGCGAATACCGGCACTTCCCGGTCGAACCGCCACCGGCAGACGGCGAAGACCAGCGAAAAGAGACCCAGCGTCGCGTACACCGGAAGGAGGGCTCCGGCCCACTCCGCGCGTTCGCTGAGCGCGAGCACGGCGAGCCCCGCGGCGAGCGTCGCGATGAAGAGGGAGCGCTCGTCGGTCAGGGGCGGCTGCGGCCAGCGGGTCGCGGGCAGCCAGCCCCCGAGGGCGAGCGGCGCCAGGACGAGCGCCTCGCCCAGCATGGTCAGCCGCCAGGCGTCCTGCGCCGGACCCGCGATCAGGAACGCGTCGGTGAGGGCGGCGAAACCGGCGGACGTCGCGGAGACCGCCGCCATCAGGTAGAGCCCGAAGGCGATGATGCGGCCCGAGATCCGCGCGGCGTGGAAGGTTCCCGGCGCGTCCCGCCGCAGACGGAGCGCCGGCACGGACTCCGCGGGGCTTCTCCCGACGCTTCGGGGCAGCCAGCGGGGGCGTCCGCGGCGCCTCGACCGGGCGAGAAGCCTCGCGCCGACCGCGCGCACCTCCCCGGCCTCCCCGGCCGTCAGCTCGCCGCGGGCGACGGCGGCGTCCAGTTCATCCTCGTCCAGCAACACGCCGTCCCCTCCCTCGGGCAGCCACACGTCGAGGTAGAGGTCCTCGATGATCCAGCGCGGGGACTCCAGCCGCGGAGGCCGGATCAGGTTGATGTAGTAGCCCTGGAAGGCGCCGCGGCCGTGGTAGAAGGCGCCGATCTCGAAGGGCTGCCCCGGTCGAAGGAACCAGATGAGGAGGGAGCCCGGCCGCAGGGTCGTGGCCTCGTCGATCCTCACCGGCTTGAAGCGCGCATCGAGGATCTGAAGCGTGATCTTCCACCTCGGGCCGTCCGCGAGCAATTCCTGGCGAAAGCGCTGCACGCGGATCCCGCGGCGAACCTCCACGTCGACGCGGGGCGCATCTTTCGGGATCCGGCGCGCGGCCCGCAGCGCGCGGCGCCGTGCCCCCAGGAGGTCGAAACCCACCTACATGTCCGGCCGAGACCCCGGGTCACGCCACAAGGCGTCGGACGTGAACGATCCGCCCGTGTCGGCGAGCCTTTCCAGTCCGGGCGCCGGAGCGAAGCGGTCCCCGTGCCGCTCCCGCAGTTCGAGAAGACGGTCGCGCACCATGTGCGCGCCGCGGGATTCCGCCCAGGCGAGCGGTCCGCCGCGGAACGGCGGAAATCCGGTGCCCATCACCATCGCGAGATCGACATCTCCCGGCCCCGCCGCGACGCCTTCCTCCAGCGCGTACATGGCTTCGTTCACGGAAATCAGCAGGCAGCGATCGATGATCTCGTCGGGTCTCACGCCGCCGCCCCCGGAGCCGAAGGCACGGCCCACCTCCCGGTCCACGCGCTCCTTGCGGTCCGCATAGTTGTAGAAGCCGCGACCGTTCTTCCTCCCGAGCCGGCCGAGGCCCGTGAGCGCTTCCAGGGCCGCGGAGGGGCGCATGCGGTCCCCGTACGCGCGGGCCATCTCCTTCGCGACGTGCGCCGCGACGTCGAAACCGACTTCATCGAGCAGCCGGCAGGGCCCCATCGGCAGCCCGAACTCCTTCAGCGTCCGGTCGATGCGGGCCACGTCCGCGCCATCGTCCAGCAGGAACCCGACTTCGTTCAGGTACGGCGCGAGGAGCCGGTTGACGAGGAACCCGGGCCGGTCCGCGACGAGCACGGGCGTCTTCCCCAGCCGCCGCGCGAGCTTGAACACGACGGCGAGCGCCGCATCCGAGGAAGACTCCCCGCGGATGATCTCCACGAGGGGCATGCGGTGCACCGGATTGAAGAAGTGGAGACCGACGACCCGGTCCGGCCGGGCGGCGGCCTCGCTCAGCTTCGTCACCGACAACGAGGACGTGTTCGTCGCGAAGACGGCGTGCGCGGGGAGCTCCGCCTCCACATCACGCAGAACCTGCTGCTTCACATGGAGCCGTTCGACGACGGCCTCGATGACAACGTCGACATCGCCGAATTGCTCGTAGTCGAGCGTGCCGTGGATGAGCGCGAACTTCAGCCCCACCTCCTCCGGCGCAATGATGCCCCGCTTGCCCGCCTTCCGGAGGAGTTCGCTCGCGTGGCGCAGGCCGACATCGAGCGCCTCCCGGTCGATGTCCTTGAGGATGACGGGGATGTCGTGCGCGGCGGCGAGTTCGGCGATCCCGCCCCCCATGACGCCGGCCCCCAGGACGGCGACCTTCCTGACTTCCCGCTGCTGTGCCGCGATCTCCGGAGCGAACGTCCGGTTCGCGGCGCGACCTCCCCGGAACAGCCGGACGAGGTTCCGGCAGACGTTCGTCGTGGCCACTTCCCCCAGGCCCCTCGCCTCGATCGCGAGGGCTTCGTCGATCGGCAGGTCCAGCGTCTCCTCGATGACGTCGATCGCCTTCAGCGCCGCGGGGTATCGCGTCCCGGAGGCGGTGCGTACACGCTTGCGGGCGCCCCGGAACAGGAGGCGGCGACCCAGGCGCGTGTTCTCCAGGAAGCGGTCTCGCGCCGGCGCGTGCGGGAGTTCGCGCTCCAACCGCCCGAGCACGGCGTCCAGGGCCACCTGCGCGACCGAATGCTGGAAACCCGCGTCGTCGAAGAGCTGGTCGACGAGACCGTATCGATACGCGTGCGACGCCGAGAGGCTTCTCCCCGTGAGGATCATCGAGAGCGCCCGCTGGATCCCGATGAGGCGGGGCAGCCGCACCGAGCCGCCGAACCCGGGAATCAGCCCGAGCTTGATCTCGGGCAGGCCGATCGTCGTGGCGGGACTATCCGAAGCGAGTCGCCAGTCGCACGCGAGCGCGAGTTCCGTGCCTCCGCCCAGACAGGCGCCGCGGATCGCGGCGATCTTCGGGATCCCGAGCCGCCCCAGCCGGCTGAAGATCCGCTGCCCCATGGCGCTCTTCCGGCGGCCGTCCTCCTCGTCCTCGATCTCGGCGATCTCGTTGACGTCGGCGCCGGCGATGAACGTGTCGGGCTTTGCGCTCCAGATCACGAGCGCGATGGGGTGCCCGGTGGCGATCCGCGATTCGAGTTCGGTGAGATAGTGGTCCAGGCGCTGCATCACCTGGAGGTCGAGGAGGTTCACCTGGGAGTCCGGCGCGTCGAAGATCAGCCAGGCGACCTTGTCCGCGTCGATCTCGAGCCTGAGCGGCGTCGGCTTGTCGACCATGCGTCCCCCCAGCTACCCGGCAGCCAGGGGCCTGCTAGCAGCGCTGACGCACACCCTGTCGCAGTTCGGCGTTGCCCGGCTCCAGCCGCAGCGTGTCCGACGTGGCCTCGTCGATCATCACGTTCCAATAGAGTTCGCCGGCCGCGGTGTTCACCCGCGCGTGGATCCACCAGGGCCCGCCGGACGCCGACGCCCACGCGACCCCATCGGTGTCGGTGGTGTCCGCCATCACTTCCCTTCCCAGCGCCATGAGGAGGTCGTCCTCGATGTCGCCGTACCCGGCGAACGCCGCTTCCTCCCAGGAATCGATGACGATGCAGATCGAGTCGACGCGCTGCTGCGTGGCCTGCTGCATCTCGTTGAACTCGTCGAACGCCGCCTGTCGCTGGCGATTCAGGGCCCCTTCGCGATCCTCGAGATCGCCGAACCGGTCGAACAGCTCCCGGTACTCCCGGCTGCGGTCGTCGAGATTGTCGAGTCGCGTGGTGATCGACCGCATGGAATCGCGGACGTTGTTCCAACTCGACTCCGCCGTGCTCCACCGGTCCCGCAACTCCTGCTCCGTCAGGGAGGCCTCTTCGAGGTCCGCCGGGATCTCCGGCTCCGGCGTCGCGGCCTGTGCGATGATGGTCGCGAACAGGGAGTCGCGGTCGAATGGAAGGAACTGAACTTCCAGGTCGTTCACCGGTTCGGACGCGGCTTCGTCCGCCGTCACCTGCACGGTGATTCTGCCGCCACAGGCGGCCAGCAACGGGAGGATCGCCAGAAGCGGGATAGCCACACGCAGCTTCGACATCAATCGAACTCCAGTTGGGGTGTCCGGATAAGTGGGCGGAATCTAAGAAGCTCCTGCCGAGGGCGGTAGCCTAGCAGCCCGTGCTATGGGCGGTAGCTGTCCAGGAAGTAGCCGACCGGGTTCACCGGGCGGCCGTTGACCCAGACCTCGTAGTGGAGATTGGGACCCGTGGCCGTCCCGGAGACGCCGACCTCCCCGAGCATGTCGCCGCGCCGGACCTGCTCGCCGACGCGAACCGCGATGCGGCCGAGGTGGGCGTAACGGCTCTCGTAGCCATCGCCGTGATCGAGTTCGACGATACGGCCGTACCCGGTCTTCGAGCCGGCGAAGGTGACCCGCCCCGCCCCCGCCGCGACCACGGGACTTCCGTAATCGGCCGAAATGTCGACGGCAGTATGCGGACGCCGGAGCCCGAGCAGCGGATGCAGCCGGTTATGGCTGAAGCCCGAGGAGAGGAAGGAACCCTCCGCCTGGACCGGCCAGATCGACGGAATGCGCTGGTACCGCTCGCGCTGCGTTCCGACGGAATCCGCCGCCTCGGTGAGGCTGCTTCGAAGCAGGTCCGCGCGTCGCAGCAACTGATCGATGTCGACCGCCACGTCTCCGGCTTCCCGCGCCAGGTCCGGGGCGATCTCGAAGAACTCGTCGTTCGTCGGGGCGACGCCGCCGGGACCGCCGACGCCGACCGAGTAGACCTCGGGATCGAGCAGCGGAAGGCCGGCGACGAGCCGGAATCTCTGTTCCCGCACGGAGAGGTCGTCGAGCGCCCGGCTGAGCTGTCCGCTGCGGCGCTCCATCGCCTGCAGGCTGCTGATCAGCTGCCGGTTCTCGGCCCGATAGCGCGCAAGCTGCTCCGCCGCATCCTGCCGCCCCAGCACGCTGGCGACGAAGGCGGATGCCATCATCAGGAGCACGGCGGCCGCGATTCCGGCAGCTTTCGCGCGGCGTTTCTCAACGCGATAGCTGCACGCGCGCCCTCCACTCCCGGGCAGTATCTGTATCGTCCAGTACGAAGGTTTTCTCAAGTTTTTCAGCCGTGAGATGGGCGAAAAAAAGGCCGGTGACGCTACCCGGCCGGTCCCCGCGAAGCGGCAACAACCCGTCCGCAGCCGCGAAATCGACCGGTGAAGCTAGTCGCGGGCGGCAACCAGTGTCAACGTTTTACCCGCTATGGACGGAAGCGTTCCGGCGGAAGCGTTCCGGGCGGAAGGCGGCGGGCGATCAGGGGCGCGGGAAGAGCACGCCGCCCGGACGCACGGTCCGGAGCCCGGCCACGGAGGGCTCGAGACGCGCGAAGGCCGGCGGCGATCCGTCGCCCCCCAGCGTCCCCCAGAGTTCCGCGGCCTTCCGCGGAGTGAAGGGGGCG
Organism: Candidatus Palauibacter sp.; assembly: GCF_965261555.1. GTDB lineage: Bacteria > Gemmatimonadota > Gemmatimonadetes > Palauibacterales > Palauibacteraceae > Palauibacter. The sequence goes on along the minus strand of NZ_OZ253465.1, from coordinate 1,310,845 downwards.
AGCATCGCGGCCACCGCGCCGAGCGCCGCGATGAGCTGCGACAGCACCCCGTCGAGCGCACCCGCGTCCGCGCCCTCCTCGCGCTCCGCCTTCGCGAGCGCCCACGGCTTCGTCTCGTCCACGAACCCGTTCGCCGCGCGCACGACGTCGAACGCCGCCGCCAGACCCTTGTGCAGCAGATAGCCCTCCATCGCCGCGCGGTATTCCGCGAGGGCGGCCGCCGCCGTGTCCGCGAGTTCTCCGCCCCGCGCCGGGGGCACATCCCCTCCGCGGTACCTGGAGACCATCGAGACCACGCGATTCAGGAGGTTGCCGAGGTCGTTCGCGAGATCCGTCGTGTAGCGGCGGTCGAACTGCTCGATGAAGGCTTCCGTCGAGGGGTAGTCGCGGTCGCCGTCCCAGGGCACCTCGCGCAGCAGGAAGTACCGCAGCGCGTCCGGCCCGTGCCGCTCGATGAGTTCGACGAGACCCAGCTCCGTGCCCGCCGACTTCGAGAGCTTCGCCCCGCCGATCTTGATGAAGCCGTGCCCCCACACGCTCTTCGCCGGCTCCACGCCCGCCGCGAGCAGCATGGCCGGCCAGTACACGCAGTGGAAGCGGGTGATGTCCTTGCCGATGATGTGGAGGTCCGCGGGCCAGAACTTCCCGAACGCCTCGCCGTCCGGATAGCCGATCGCCGTGATGTAGTTGGACAGCGCGTCGAACCACACGTAGACCGTATGCCCCTCATCCCCCGGGAAGGGGACGCCCCAGCGGATCCTGGAGCGGGAGGCCGAGATGTCGTCGAGTCCCGACTCCAGCAGGCGCATGATTTCGTTGCGCCGCGTCCGGGGCCGCACGGAGTCAGGGTCGTTCCGCAGGCGTTCGAGGAGCGTGTCCCGGTAGTCGGAGAGCTTGAAGAACCAGTTCTCCTCCTCCGTCCACTCGATCTCGCGCCCTGGGTGGAGCGGGCAGCGCCCGTCCTCGAGTTCGTCGTCCTTCTTGAAGGCCTCGCACCCGGCGCAGTAGTGGCCCTCGTACTTCGAGCGGCGGAAGTCCCCGTTCTCGGCGATCCGCTCCATGAGCGCGGTCACGCCGCGGTGGTGGCGCGGCTCCGAGGTCCGGATGAAGTCGTCGTTCGACAGGCCCAGGCGCCGCCAGACATCCAGGAACGCCTCGGCGATCCGGTCGACCCATTCCGCGGGGGCCGATCCCTGCTTCTCCGCCTCCTGCTGGACCTTCTGCCCGTGTTCGTCCATCCCGATGAGGAAATGGACGTCGTCCCCGCAGGCGCGCCGGTAGCGGGCGACCACGTCGGCGCCGATCTTCTCGATCGCGTGTCCGAGGTGCGGGTCGCCGTTCGAGTAGTCGATCGCCGTCGTGAGATAGAACCGGGGCACTAGCGGCGGTCCAGCTCGGCGCGCCGCGCCTCGCGCCTCTCGTCCTTCAGCTGGGCGAGGGGGATCGTGCGGGTCTCTCCGTCCCCCGCCTCGAGCGACACCGTCTCCTCGAACAGGTCCCACGACTTCACGTCCTCGCGGCCCTTCGCGGTCCGGATCGTCCGGCCGACGGGCGGGAAGCGCTTCTTCGCCTGCGCGTACACGGCGTGTTCGTAGCGGAGGCAGTTCATGAGACGGCCGCAGGCGCCCGAAATCTGGCTTGGATTGAGGGAGAGCCCCTGGTCCTTCGCGAGCTGCAGCGTGACGGGTTCGATGGAGGTGAGCCACGAGCGGCAGCAGAGTTCGCGGCGACAGCGGCCGAGCCCCCCGAGACGGCGCGCCTCGTCGCGGACGCCGATCTGCCGGAGGTCGATCCGGGTCCGGAACGAGCGGGCCATGTCCCGAACCAGGGCGCGAAAGTCGACCCGCTTCTCCGCGGTGAAGTAGACCGTGAGCTTGTTGCGGTCCCACTGCCACTCCGCCTCGCTCACCTTCATCCGCAGCCGGTGTTTCATCGCGAGTTCGCGGGTGCGCCGGCGCACTTCGAGTTCCTGGTCGCGCAGCTGCTGCAGCCGCAGGACGTCGGCCGGCGCGGCGCGGCGGATCACGCGGCGGGACGGCGGCGGGACCTGGCGGTCGCCCACGCTGTCGCAGCCCCCTTCGCAGGCCAGGTCCCCGGCCGAGGCCGCGCGCTTCACCCACCCGATGTCCTGCCCGCGGTCCGCCTCCACGACGACGTACTCCCGCTCCGCCAGCGGGGGAACGCCGCTGAAGGCGAAGAAGTCGGAGCGAAGGCCCTTGAACTGGACCTCGAGGATCTGGCTCCGCGCGCCCGCGGCCGGACCCTGCGACGCGACGGGATCCGGCGTCGTCGCGGGGCTCGGGGGCGCCGCGGGGCTCGGGGGCGCCGCGGGAGTCGGGGGCGCCGCAGGAGTCGGGGGTGCCGCCGGACTCGGGGGCGCCGCGGGCGGTCGCACGGGGCGCGGCCGCCGGCCCTCGCTCACCTCTCCTCCCAGGCGCCGATGGCGTAGTACTTGTCCCGCCGCGCCTCGACGAGGTCGCCCGGCTCCAGCTTCGCAAGCTCCCGCAGGTGGCGCCGGATCGCGGCGCCCATCGCTTCGACCGCGGCCTCCGGATCCGTGTGCGCCCCTCCCCGGGGCTCCGGGATGACGTGATCCACCACGCCCAGATCCTGCAGGTCGCGGGCGGTGAGCTTGAGCGCCTCCGCCGCCTTGTCGGAGTGCTCGCGGCTCCGCCACAGGATCGCGGCGCACCCCTCGGGCGAGATCACCGAGTAGATCGCGTTCTCCATCATCAGGACGCGGTCCGCCACGCCGATCCCGAGGGCGCCGCCCGAGCCTCCCTCGCCGATGACGCAGCTCACGATGGGCACGCGCAGCCCCGCCATCACGGCGAGGTTGCGGGCGATCGCCTCCGCCTGGCCCCGCTCCTCCGCGCCGATGCCGGGATACGCCCCCTGCGTGTCGATGAAGGTGATGACGGGGCGGCCGAACTTCTCGGCCAGCCGCAGCAGGCGCTTCGCCTTGCGGTACCCCTCGGGATGGGGAGAACCGAAGTTGCGGCGCAGGTTCTCCTTCATCTCCCGGCCCTTCTGGTGCCCGATGACCATGACGGAGCGGCCGTCGAGCTTGAGCCAGCCGCCGACGATCGCCGGGTCGTCGCGGAAGACCCGGTCGCCTCTCAGCTCGAAGAAGTCCGTGCCGATGCCCTGGATGTAGTCGAGCGAGAAGGGGCGGTCCTGGTTGCGGGCGAGCTTTACGCGGTCGAAACGCGAGAGCCGGGCCATGGCCTCATCGTGCGCAGCGGCGAGCTGGGCTTCCAGCGGCCCCAGCTCGGCGCTCACGTCGATCCCGCGCTCTCTGGCCTTGTTCCGAAGCTCCTCCACATGGCTGCGGAGCTCGGCCAAGCCCTCGTGTTCTATCGACATACGCGATCATCTCTCGGTCCCGGAGCCGACATCCATCCGCCGGCTGACCGCACAAAATGGGCCCGCGGACGGTGATCCGGCCAGCGGGGGGCCGGAGAGGCGCCGAACCGTCAGCGACTCCGGACCAGTCTCACGCCGCTTCCGCCGAGCAGTCCGCGCAGCTCCTCGACGAGGGTCGGCGTCGGGTCCACGCGCAGCGATCGCGACGCGAATCGCGAGGGTCGCGCCTCGTCCTCCGGCTCCGCGGAGCCGGCTTCGAGGTAGAGCGGGCCGCGCCCCGGCGAAGCCTCCAGCAGCTCTTTGGCGCGCGCGAACGCGCCGGGCTCCGGCTGTTCATCCTCCCGGAGTTCGATCAGGATCCCCACCTGTCCCTCGTCGCGCACGTCCGCCAGCGGGCGCACGGAGTCGAGGAAGATGGGCGGATCGTCGTCATCCCGCGAGTTGCCGGACACCGTGCCCGCGATCAGAACCGGACGGTCGTCGGTGAGGAGGTCGCGGTTCTTCTGCCAGACGTCGCCGAACACGAGCGTCGTCGCCGTCCCGTGGAAGTCCTCGATCGTGAGACGCGCCCACTCCCGGCCGTCCTTGCGCGCGGTGCGGACCGAGGTCTCGGTGACGACGCAGGGGACCTCCACCTTCCGGTCGCGGCGCTCGCGCAGGTTCGTCGTCTTCGCCTCCAGCGAGTACAGCTCGACGAGATCCCGGTAGCGCTCGAGGGGGTGGCCCGAGATGTAGAACCCGAGGCGTTCCTTCTCCTCGCGCAGCCGGTCGCGCTCGCTCCACGCGGACACGATCGGGAGTTCGACCTCCGGCCGCGTCTCCGCCGACTCGCCCCCGAAGAGGCTCGTCTGCCCGCTCTCCGCCTCCTGCCGGCGGAGCTGCGCCTCGTTGAGCATGACCTCGAGGCCGTCGGAGAGGGCCGCGCGGTCGCCCATGTCGTCGAGCGCCCCGGCGCCGATCAGCGCCTGGATCACGCGCGAGTTGTTGAGCCGCAGATCGATCCGCTCGAGGAAGTCCATGAAGCTCTCGAACGGGGACTCCTCGCGGGCCGCCCGGATCGACTGGATCGCCGACTGCCCCACCCCCTTGATCGCGCCCAGCCCGAAGCGGATCGCCGACTTCGCCGCGTCATCGGGATCGTCGACTACGGTGAAGCGGTAGCCCGATTCCGAGACCGACGGGGGAAGGACGCGGATCCCGAGCGACCGCGCCGCCCCGATGTACTGCACGACCGAATCGGTGCTCCCGATTTCGGACGAGAGGAGGCCGGCCATGAACTCGGCCGGATAGTGCGCCTTCAGCCACGCGGTCCGGTAGGAGAGGAGGGCGTACGCGACGCTGTGCGCCTTGTTGAAGCCGTAGCGGCCGAAGGTGCGGATGAGTTCGGCGATCTCGTCCGCCTTGGCCTTCGCGACCCCGCGCTCGACCGCGCGCTCGACGAACTCCTCGAGGACCTCGTCCGTGAGGTCGCTGTCCTTCTTTCCCACCGCCTTCCGGAGTACGTCCGCTTCGGCGAGCGAGAAGCCGGCCAGGATGTTCGCGGCCCGCATCACCTGCTCCTGGTAGGTGATGACCCCGTACGTCGGCTCGAGGATCTCCTCGAGGTCGGGGTGCGGGTACTCGACCACCGCGATGCTGCGCTTCCTGGCGATGTAGACGTCCGTCATCCCCGAATCGAGCGGACCCGGGCGGATGAGCGCGTTGACCGCGACGAGGTCGTCAAAGCGGTCGCAGCGCATCGCGCGCAGCTTGTCCGTCGCGAGGCTGGACTCGAACTGGAAGACGCCGCTCGTGCTGCCGCCGGCGAGCATCCCGTACACGGCGGGGTCCTCGAGGCCGATCTCCTCCCAGTCCACGCGGATCCCGTGCCGCTCCTTCACGTTCCGCGCGGCGTCGTCGATCACGGTGAGCGTGCGCAGGCCCAGGAAGTCCATCTTGAGCATGCCCGCCGCTTCGAGCGCGTTCATGTCGAACTGCGTGATCACGGCGCCGGTCTTGTTGTCCGCGCAGATCGGCACGTAGTCGTCGAGCGGCCCCGGCGCGATCACGACCCCCGCCGCGTGCACGGAGCTGTGGCGCGCGAGTCCCTCGATGCGCTGGGCGTAGTCGAGGAGCTTCTTGACCTGCGGGTCCTCGCGGTCGCGCTCGGCGAGTTCCCCCACCTTCTTCCGCGCCTGCGCCACCGTGAGCGAGTACCCCGGCGTCGACGGCACGAGCTTCGCGAGACGATCCGTGTCCGACGGCGAGAAGCCGAGGACCCGGCCCACGTCCCGGATCACGGCGCGCGCCTTCATCGTCCCGAAGGTGATGATCTGCCCAACGGAGGCCTGTCCGTACTTCTCCCGCACGTAGTCGATGACCTCGCCGCGGCGCTCGTAGCAGAAGTCGATGTCGATGTCCGGCATCGAGACGCGTTCCGGATTCAGGAAGCGCTCGAAGAGGAGGTCGAACTCGAGCGGGTCCACGTCCGTGATGCCGAGCGCGTAGCAGATGATCGACCCCGCGGCCGACCCGCGGCCGGGCCCGACCGGGATGTCGCGTTCGCGCGCCGCGACGATGAAGTCCCAGACGATGAGCAGGTATCCCGCGTACCCCGTGTTCCCGATGACCCCGAGTTCGTAGTCGAGGCGCTCGCGCACCGCCTCGGGCAGGGGATCGCCGTACCGGGCCTTCGCCCCCTCCGTCGCCTCGTGGCGCAGCATCGCCATGGGTCCGGGGAAGCGGTCCGGGAGCGGGAAATCGGGCAGCTGGTACTGCTTCTCGAACTCGACGTTGCACCGGTCCGCGATCTTCACCGTCTCGGCGAGCAGGCCGGGCAGGTCCGGGAAGAGTTCCGCCATCTCGTCGGCGGTCTTGAAGTAGCTCTCCTCCCCGTGGAAGCGGAGCCGGTCGGGGTCGTCCTTGTCCTTGCCCGTCCCGATGCAGAGGAGCGTGTCGTGCGCGTCCGCGTCCTCGCGCCGCAGGTAGTGCGCGTCGTTCGTCACGACGAGCGGGAGTCCGAGTTCCTCGGAGAGCTGGATGATCCCCTTGTTAATGACGTCCTGCTTCGGAATCCCGTGGTTCTGGAGTTCGAGCCAGTACCGGTCCTTGAACACCCGCGCGTGCCACTCCGCCGCCTCCTTCGCCTCGTCGTACCGCTCGTACTGCAGGTAGCGCGGGACTTCGCCGGCGAGGCAGGCGGAGAGGCAGATGATCCCCTCCGCATACTTCTCAAGCACCTCGCGGTCCACGCGGGGGCGGCGGTAGAAGCCCTCCGTGTACCCGATCGACGAGAGCTTCACGAGGTTCTGGTACCCGCGCCGGTTCTCGGCGAGCAGAAGGAGGTGGGCGTTGAGGGCCGGGGCGCCCTCTTCCCGCCTGCGGGCGCGGCGGTCGCCGTACGCGACGTAGACCTCGCAGCCGAGGATCGGCTTGATCCCCTTGGCGCGGGCCTTCTCCTGGAACTCCCACGCGCCGTGGAGGTTGCCGTGGTCCGTGAGGGCGAGGGCCGGCATGCCGAGTTCGATCGCGCGGTCGATGAGGTCGTCGATCCGGTTCGCGCCGTCGAGGAGCGAGTACTCGCTATGTGTGTGTAGATGTACGAACGGCATCCAGGCGACCCTGTCCGGCCAGGCGTGTCAGATTCGGTTGTCGCGTTCGGCTAGGCGCAGCGTTCGGCTAGGCGCAGCGGAACGATCCGAGTATCTCCTGCAGCTGCAGCATGTACTCGTACTTGGGCCGGTTCGGCGAATAGAGCCACGCATCGACGAAGTACGTACGCGCCGGACAGTCGACCAGCCAGACGATGAACGGGCCCGCCGCGGGGAACCCGCCCGTCTCGTCCTGCCACACCCCGGTCACTTCCAGCGCCGGGCGGCCCTCCCACATGAAGTTGACCACGCTTGAATTCGAGTCGTCGATGCGCTGCGGGACGTTGTAGTGCGTGCCGTCGATCTCCGCGCGCCACTCCAGCGCAAGTTCCCTCGTCAGCGAGTCCGCGTTCGGGCGCCAGGCGACGAGGACCGAGCGGATGAGTTCGCTCGGGTCCGGGTTGTCGTTGCGCAGGATGACGAGACTGTCGCCCCCGCCGAGATCCCGGGCGATCCGGTCGTAGACCTGGGGAACGAGGAGGGAGAACCCGAACCGCCGCCCCAGATCCGTCCTGAGCGCGGTATCCGCCGCCGTCGCGAACATCCGCCGCAGCACCAGCTGGCGGTAGCTCGTGTCCACCGCGTTCAGGACCGACGGCAGCGCCGCCACCCACGACTCCGCCTCCCGGCCCGACCGGAGGAGCGCGGCCGTCACCGTCTGGCCCAGCGCCCAGACATCGGAGGCCTGGAAGACGCGCCCCGGCTCCAGCGCGGAGAGGTCCTGGCCCGCCTCTTCCGCCACCTCGAGCAGGAGCGGATCGTCCGCCGTCCCGAACACGATGAGGTTACGGAACAGTCTCAGTTCGCCCGCGCTTTCGTGACCCGGATCGACGAAGGTGACCTCGTACTGTTTCTCGTCGCGGCTCGTGAAGATCGTGGGCTCCAGCACCTGCCGGGTCTCCTCCTCCACTTGCAGCGAGAGCGATTCGGGAGCGAGGATGATGAGGCTGTTCGCCTCTCCGAAGGCCGTCTGCTTGCTGCAGGCGGAGAGGATCGGGAGCGCGGCCGCGAGGAGCGCCGTCAGGGCGCGGAAGGGACGATTTTTCATGCGAGTGAAGCTAGACCGGGCGGCTGGCGGCGGCAATCGAAGAGGACCCCTCGAAGGACGGTTTTCACCGTGACGTCGCGCCGCGATTTCCTCGCCGCCTGGACCCGCTCCGCCGCGTTCTGCGCGCTCGCCCCGCTCCCCCTCGCGCAGTTCGGCCCCGGCGCCTCCGTGCGCGGCCGCGAACTCGGCCCGCGCGCCGCCCGCCCGGTATCGGCGGACCGGTTCCCGTTCGAACTCGGGGTGGCCTCCGGCGAGCCCGCCGCCGACGGCGTCGTCCTCTGGACCCGCCTCCTCGCTCTCCCCGGAGACCCCGCCGCCGCCTTCCCCGTGCGCTGGGAGGTGGCCTCGGACGAGGGCTTCGGGAGCGTGGTCCGCAGCGGAGAAGCCGCCGCCCTCGCCGAACTCGGCCGTTCCGTCCACGTGGAGGTCGACGGCCTCGACCCCGAACGCGACTACTGGTACCGCTTCCACGCCGCCGGCGCGACGAGCCCCGCCGGCCGCACCCGCACCGCACCGGCCCCCGGCGCCCTCCCGGACCGCTTCGATTTCGTCTTCGTCTCCTGCCAGCACTACGAGCGCGGCTGGTACACCGGCTTCCGCCACATGGCCGCCGAGACCCCGTCCCTCGTCATCCACCTCGGGGACTACATCTACGAGAGCGGCCCCGGCCTCCGGAACGACCTCGTCCGCCGCCACGACGCCGAGGAACCCCGCACCCTCGAGGCCTACCGCGCGCGGTACGCCCTATATAAAAGGGATCCCGACCTCCAGGCCGCCCACGCCGCCGCCCCCTGGGTCTTCACCCCCGACGACCACGAGGTCGACAACGACTGGGCCGGCCTCCACAACACCGAGCAGATGCCGCGGGAAGCCTTCCTCGCCCGCCGCACCGCCGCCTTCCAGGCGCTGTACGAACACTTCCCCCTCCGGCGAACTTCCCTCCCCACCGGCCCCGACGCCCAGCTCTACCGCCGCCTCGACTTCGGCTCGCTGATGCGCCTCCACGTCCTCGACACCCGCCAGTACCGCACCCTCCAGCCCTGCGGAGGCCGCCGCCAACCCCCCTGCCCCGAACAACACGCCGAGTCCGCCACCATCCTCGGGGCTTCGCAGGCCGATTGGCTCCTCGACGGCCTCGACCAGTCGTCCGCCCGCTACAACGTCCTCGCCAACCAGGTCTTCATGGCCCGCCTCCTCGAGGGCACCGAGACCCTGACCCTCCCCATGGACAAATGGGACGGCTACCCCGCCGACCGCGCCCGCCTCATGACCTTCCTCCACGACCGCCGCCCCTCGAACCCCATCGTCCTCACCGGCGACCTCCACACCAACTGGGTCAACGACCTCAAACTCGACTTCGACCGCGCGGACTCTCCGGTCGTCGGAACCGAATTCGCCGGAACCTCCATCTCCTCCAGCGGAGACGGCGTCGACACCGGCCCCCAGGGCGACAACGCCATGAGCCACAACCCCCACATCAAGTTCTTCAACGCCCAACGCGGCTACGTCCGCTGCAGCCTGTCGCCGCAGCAGTTGCGAACCGACTTCCGCGTCATGCCCTACGTCACCCGCCCCAACGCCCCCATCGCCACCCGCGCCAGCTACGTCGTCGAGAACGGAGTCCCCGGCGCCCAGGAAACTTGAACCCGCCGCGCCGCACCCACAGGATGGAGTCGGCCCGGCGCCCGACCCTCGTCTCGAACGAAGCGGTCGCGCGCCGGTCTTCTTCGGGGCCCGTAGCTCAGCCTGGTTAGAGCGCACGCCTGATAAGCGTGAGGTCGGTGGTTCAACCGAGCGCCCCGCTGGGCGCGAGCTCGATAAAACATCGGCCCCGTCAGGGGACGCTGTTTTGTCAACTCTACCCGGGCCCACGCTCCCCGGTCACAAAGCCGCGACCTGCGGGTGGCTACCGTCAATTGCGATCGAGAATGACACCCGGCGGGAGATGACGAGCCCAGGAGTGGAATCCCCGGCGTCCAGGAAACTTGAACCCGCCGCGCCGGGCCCATAGGATGGAGTCCGCCCGGCGCCCGACCCTCCGTCTCGAACGAAGCGGTCGCGCGCCGGTCTTCTTCGGGGCCCGTAGCTCAGCCTGGTTAGAGCGCACGCCTGATAAGCGTGAGGTCGGTGGTTCAACTCCACCCGGGCCCATGACTCCTGCCTTGGTATCCCAGCCTTAGCCTTAGACTCCGAGTCCAGACCCGACCTCACGGACGATCATGCCGCCTCGGTAGTTCAACCGAGCGCCCGTCCCGGGCGCGAGCTCGGTGAAGCATCGGCCCCGCCAGGGGACGCTGCTTCACCAAATCTACCCGGGCCCACGCTCCCCGGTCACTGCGCCCAGCCCTCCACCCCCTCCGTCCAGACGCGCGGGGTGGTCGGCGCGCCAGTCTTTGATGGCCTGTTGCAACAACTTCCGGCTCGTCAGTCCGCCCGCGAGGATCCTACGTACGCTTCCCAGCGATTCCGCGTTCGAAGTGAACGGCACACCGATTAGCTGGTCCGTTCCCAAGCAGACGCGCTCCTCCTTGCAAGCTTGCGTTTTGGTGTGCCACGACGTATCGTAGCGTATCGATACGTGCCAACACGGTGAACAATGTGGCAATTCAGCTGGGCGGGACAACCTATTTCAGAATCGGCGAAGCCCTTGACCGCGCCGGTGTGAGTCGGTCGACGTACTTCCGATGGGTTCGTGCAGGCAGAATCCAAGATGCACGCTACCGAGACAGGAATGGTCGCCGAGTTCTCACGCGAAGCGAAGTCGACTCTTTGTGTGAGGTTAGCAATCGTGTGGTCATCGTTGAGTCCGACCCGCGTCAAACACACCTCAAGCTTGACTAGCGGTGCCGATATGGTGGACGCGGTCACTCCGGAGAAGCGCAGTTGGATCATGCGCCAGATCAAGGGAAAGGACACTCGGCCGGAACGCGCTTTGCGAAAATTGTTGCATGCGGAAGGTTATCGCTTCAGGCTCCACCGAAACGATCTTCCCGGTAAGCCGGACATTGTGCTTCCCAAATACAAGGTCGTGATTTTTGTGCACGGGTGTTTTTGGCACGGGCACGAGTGCCAAAGGGGACGACGCCCCAAGACTAATGAAGATTACTGGAACAGGAAGCTCGACAGAAATGCCGAGCGGGATCGGATGACACAGGAGGCCTGCAAGAACATGGGCTGGAAACCTATCGTGGTATGGGAGTGTGAAATGAAACGTAATTCGCTTGCCGTACTGGACCGTCTCAGGGCCGATCTCCCGAGGGTGGAGAATTGACCTATCGAATCGCATCCCTGTTCACCGGGATAGGGGGGTTCGATCTTGGCTTCGAGCGAGCCGGGTTCGAGATCACGTTTCAGTGTGAAATAGACAAGTTTTGCAGTTCGATTCTTCAACGACACTGGCCGGATGTGAAGCGACATGAAGACATCAGCAACGTCAGCCACACAGACATCCCTGTTTCCGACGTCTGGGCGGGAGGATTCCCCTGTCAGGACGTCTCAGTGGCGCGAATGGGGCCGCGAGCTGGGCTTAAGGGGCGACGATCTGGACTCTTTTTTGAGTTTTCTCGACTTCTTGAGTCAGGTCGCCCCAGAGTTGTTGTCATCGAGAACGTGCCGGGTCTCCTCTCTTCCCACGGAGGCCGAGATTTCCAAATCATTATTCAAACTCTGGCCTCGTTCGGGTATGGCGTGGGATGGCGCGTGCTTAACAGCAGGTACTTCGGAGTCCCCCAGTCACGTTCGAGAGTCTTCATTGTCGGCTGCCATCGTGACCGGCGAGGTCCCGGAGGAATACTTTTTGAGCCCCAACGCGGCACGGGGGATCATCAGAAGGGTCGATCGAATGGGAAGAAACCTGTTTCCCCCTTTAAGACACGCGTTGGAAATCCTAGCAAAGGGCCCGTGACACCAGCTCTTGCGTACTGCTTGTATGCATGCTCGGCGCGCCACACAGGCACCGACTGGAGCAGAAACTACGTGAGCTATCCGGATGGACGTGTTCGGCGCTACATGCCCATTGAAGCGGAACGACTGCAGGGATTCCCAGATGGTTGGACCGTGTCCGAAAATGGATCGTCTCTCGCCACGGATCCCGATTCACCTCGATACCATGCACTTGGCAACGCCGTGACGGTCCCGGTGGCGGAGTGGCTTGCTCGGCGGATCGAGACATATTTGATGGGGTTGGCGAGTTGGGACTGTGCGGATACAACGGGAGATCGCGTTAGCTCCCGTGAGCTAGCTCCGGTGATATAATTCGTAGTAGAGGGCGAGTAGCTGTGGATCCGGTCGATCTTCGATACGCGCGGGCAATCGCTCTACTGCTACCGGACCCGTGTGCTTAAGAAGGTCTGTGAACCCGAAAGTTGGGCATTCATTGCGAATTGTGGCTACGGCGGCATCTGGCATTTCTAAGATGTACTTTTCACCATCCCAAGCTAAGACCAGCAAACCTTCATCGAAGGCCCAATGGTGTTGCTTACACAGGCAGAGGCCATTCGCAACCCGGTCGAGTTCGTAGTCCGCCCAGGGGAGTATGTGGGCGGCGTCCACGCCAGCCATCCGATTGAGCGATGTTCGGGGATAGCGCTGCCCGCACACAAGGCAGGTCCAGTCGTATGCAATACGAACGTCTTGCCGGAAGCGCGCACTCGCTGCACCGCGGGCGGCTGCCCATCGACGCCATTCGCGAACTGTGCGGCGGCGAAGCTCAAGTGCACTAGGGTCGATCTCGGCGACATGCAGCGGAGGTTCCGGCGGCACCTTGGCAAGTTCGAGCGTTTCGAGAAGATCAGGTACTACATCCTCCCCTCCTTGTCGATAGATCCGGAAATCCGGTCCGAGCTCTGAGAGTCGATCTTGAAGGGCAGTCACGATCTGCTCTCCACGGAGAGGCACTGCGGTACCGGCTGTCACGAGGCTCTGGTGCGCGCGTAGCAGGTCTGCGATCTCGTCAGGCAGCTTGTCTGCACTAGCCCAAAGCTGCTTCACGCTCTCTACGCGTCCGGGATAGTGGAGAAACTCGGCGTGTAAATTGTAATTGCGAAGAGTGATTTCGCCGATGCGCACGGTGACGCGGCTAGGCCCTTGGAGAGCAACGTCGCTTAACTCAATGTGCTCAATGGCGTATCGATCAGACATGAGGATAGGTCGCCCGCTTCCCAGTGCGTCGTCAGCGCGAACCGGAGAAGGCATCAACAGCGACGCTGCGATCTGCCGGTGGAGATGGATCGAAGCGTCCTGAAGGCGAAGTCGTCTCTTGCCTCCTTGGCTAGTGAGCGTTACCCCGGAATCGATTGACCAGTCGTCGTCGAACGCCACGAAGAATCGCCGTCCGACGACGTCGGTAGGCGTCACTTCGCCGTGGCTTTCGCTCAGCTCATATTCTCCCCGACCTCCGCTCGTGCGGCGCGAGATCCTCACGTTGTCCCTCCGGCCATGCTTTTGCAGTGTTTGCGCGGTGGAAGGTCTCCGCGAGGGACGATCCCCACAAGGGCCGATCCGGAGGCGGTGCGGACGGGTGGTACGAAACGGCCAATTCAGTACGGCACTCACATGACACCCGGCCTCGTCGAGATCACCGGGGACCACCGCCGCGTCTGTGGCCCCACAGCCCATCGAAACGATCCGCCGGATACCGGCCCCCGTGGCTCCCGCGCAAGAAGCCGGCATTCCCGCACCAGACGCAGAACCGGCTTTTGTCTGCGGGGTGTGGACCCCCGTAGGGGACTGAAGAGGCGCCACGAGCGGCTCCTGCGGCTGGAGAAGACGGTCCGGGAGCGCGACTTCGAACTCACCGAGGAACAGATCCTGGCGCTGGAGCGCTTCGACCTCGAGTACCGGGAGCGGCACATCGAAGTGAAGAAGACGGGCGAACTTGTGGCCGTGGACACCTTCTTCGCGGGCACGCTGAAGGGGGTGGGCAAGGTCTACATCCAGACGGTGCTGGACTGCTTCAGCCGCTACGTGTGGGCCCGGCTCTACACCTCGAAGATGCCGGTGACCGCCGTCCAGATCCTGAACAACCACGTGCTGCCCTTCTTCGAGGAGCACGGCGTGAAGGTCGAGACGGTGCTGAGCGACAACGGGCGCGAGTACTGCGGCCGCGAAGACCGGCACCCCTACGAGCTGTTCCTCCAGCTCGAGGAGATCGAGCACCGGAAGACGAAGGTGGGCCGTCCGCAGTCGAACGGCTTCATCGAGCGGTTCCACCGCACGCTCCTGGACGAACACCTCGGGGTGAAGGGAAGGACGACCTGGTACGAGTCGGTCGACGAGATGCAGACCGATCTCGACGCCTACCTGGAGACCTACAACCGGAACCGCCCGCACCGCGGCCGCGGCATGGAGGGGAGGACGCCGTACCAGGTCTTCAAGAAGGGGATCCGGAAGCCCCGGAGCCGGAAGAAGTCAACCAGGAAGGAGGTGAAGACGGCAGCCTGAAGCGCTGACCTCGGCGAGGCCGGGTGTCAGGCGAATACCATACTTGTACAGCCCGTCCATCCGGAAGGCCTCCAACACTCGAGGCACCGGAAACTTGCGATCCTCCGACCGATGCCGCAGGGTGACATCGGCCATCAAACTCGACGGGTGGATTCCTCCGCTTCTAGAATGGCGTCAAAGGGCTTGACGCCCTCACCATCTCAGCAGACGGACCAGCGCTAATGCCCAAAGCACTCCCCATTACCCTCTACCGGATCCGCGACGGTCGCACGACCGCAGAATCCATCATCAAAGCCCGGCCAAACCGTACCCTCGTGGAGTTCTCAATCCCAGGCTGCGGAACACTCTACATCGAAGAGAGCCATGTAAACCCACCGACTTGGCTTGATTTCTTCGAAGGCAAACTGTCCGCAGATGACGTAAAGCTGTTTCGAGCACACAGCGCCGCTGTCCTATTGCTAGAACACGATGCGCGCCTGTTCGCGGTTACCTTCGGATATGGAAGCTCCATGCTACAACGGAGCGCCATCGAAGAGAAGTTCGGGCTGCGCGCTGCCCTTAACAGGATTGATCGCGATCGGATCATTTCCGTAACACGCAAGACTCTGTCTGCTTCGCCAATAGCTACCCAATCACAGGCGAGTCGGGCGTCCAATTATCGACAATTCGGATTCAATGAATATCGCGATCTTATGAAATCCGTGACCGGAAAGATTGGAAACGGTTCAGGGTTCCGCGTTACCGGCCAAGATTCCTTGGGAGTACGAGAACGGACCATGCTTGATGACCTGCCCGAGTTGGTCGCACGGTGGCATGAGTCCAGCCAGGATACAAGATACCAACAGGATTTCGGGTTCATTGATCACATACACGAAGTAACACGTTCGGAGCTAAGGGAGCGGCTGTGGACGGAATTGCTAGAAAAAATTCACCAGGGAGACTTGGATGGGATATGGCTGATCCCACGAGATATCGTGGATTGGTCCGATGTAGGTGACTTCAGTTACAATCATTGCGGGCCGTTTCCCGAGTTGCGGATTGAAGATTACCTCGGGTGCTTACGTACCAACACGCCGAAACTCAGCACGCTCAAGCGATACACTGTGAAGTATCACTCAATTCGCAATGACGTTACCGTACCGTGCGGGAATGTTCACCAATGTCTCTATGCGAAGCTTGAGGATGAGGCAGACGTGTACATTCTGAGTGACGGCAAATGGTGCCAGGTGTCGAAGGGTTACGTCGACGATTTGCGCGATTTTCTCAATGCTGAAGTGAGGGTCAATGAAGACCTCGATCTCCCGCCGTACTTAGCCACGTACGATGAACGGGACTTCAACTTGGAAGCGGCGAAGAATGACGACTTCGCATTCTTCGATGAGGAGTACGATCATGTTACAGATTGGGGCGAGAGGTTCGAACTTTGCGACCTATACCATGTCCCGACACGCACCTTCGTCCATGTGAAGAAGTGGAGAGATCGCTCAAGCTCGCTAAGCCACCTATTCGCGCAAGGTGTACACGCCGCGAATCGTATCGCTGACGATTCGCGTGTCTTGGCGGAGCTGCAGGAGAGTCGACCCGAAATCGGGCTGGCTCCAGATTCATTTGCGGCGAGCGACCACGAGATTGCATATGTGATTCTGGCCGGCAAGGAGGAGTGGCCGTTCTTCACCCAAGTCAATCTTCGACTCCATGTCCAAGAGCTAAAACGGATGGGATATCGTCGGGTTACCATAACGTCGATTGCTGTATCAGGTTAGGATGCGTATTCCGTTCGGTGCGTATTCCGACGGAAGCCGACCACCCATTCCGAACCGTGTCGTCCACCGTACGTGCCGGCGGTCGGAGGAGTGGAGAGATGGCGAGTGACCCGGGCAAGCAAGCGGTGCGGGATGACCTGATTTGACCCGCTGTTCTTCCATCTAATCTTCGTTAGCTGGGCCGGCCCATCACAGTCGCGCGGTATGGTTGGTGCTCCGGCGAAGGCTACCCGAAGTGCTTCCCAATCGATCCCGCTGAAGAAACGGAGAGTCAGGTGTCTCAGGAAACACCGCAACGCGCAAACGAGCAAGCCGCGCACCGGTTCCTGGAGCAGGTAGACGGCTCCGGGTTCTGGAAATCGATCGACCTGCGCTTCTGTGCTGCTCGGAATGGCCGCCGTTGGGTGAACCTCATCACGCGCGGTTTTCTCGATCATCGAACACCCCGGTCGATCCCAAGACTGTCGCGGGTCGACCGGCGAGACGTCCGTGCCTGGCAGGTCGTTCGTCCGGTGGCGGATCTGCCTGCTGTGGTGCGCGGAGTCGCCGGTGATATGGTGAAGCTGCGCCCGCGCTCCGTCAGATACGTCGATGAGTCGGGTCAGCCTACGGTTAATCTGAGATACAGCTTCAGCGAGTTGGCCGTCTCCCACCAGATCGCCGAGTACGACGCGTGGAGCTGCCACTCGCTCGTGGGTTTTGGTTCCTCGATCTTCAATGCCGTGAGACAAGGGGGTCACGACCCGTTCGAGTTGGACAGCATGATCCGCAGCGGTCCGAACGCCTACGATGGCCTGCCGGACCTGGTGCGCAGGTTCTGCGCGAGGCCCGGAGGCCTGAAGGTCCAAGGCAGCACTACCGTCGTCGAGTTGATCGCGCCCCTTGCCGCGCGCTTCGATCGCGAGAGTGTAGCGTCTACGTCCGAAGGCGTGACCGTAGCCTTGCGGGCTGCCTCGGATGTCTTCGTTGCGAAGGCAGAGCTCGGTTGGACCCTGGGGACGCCGGGAGAGCCTTTGCGTCACGGATCAACCAAGCTCGTTGAACATGAATGGGAACAGAAGGGAGCTGCTCTCCGTTCCCAACTGCACGTTCCGATTCGAAAAAGCGATGACACCGCAACGCTCTTCCTTCTCATCGGAGACAGGTGCGCAGACGGGGTGTCCGTGCCCCTGACGGGCTCCAATCCGCGGATGAGAGCGCACAACGTCTTCGATCCAAGCGGTCACGAGTTCGTCAAGAGGCTGCGAGACGAGACATGGCGGAACGCGAAGGAGTTCGAGACCGCCGTTGGCCTGCTCCTCTTCTTCCTGGGGTTCCAGGTAGACCCGCTTGGCGCTAAGAAAGGGACGGGAGACGCTGTGGATCACCTGGCTCATGACCCCGGCTCTTCCATGATTCTCGCCGTCGAGTGCACGGTCGGGCCACCGGACGGGGGCGGCAAACTGGGCAAGCTCATCGCTCGCTCGGATCACTTACGCAGCCAACTTCCTGATCACGAAGTGGTCGCGGTCCTTGCGACAAACAGACCGCGCGCAGGGCTATCCGAGGTCGAGGTTGAGAAGGCGGCGCGTGATGACGTTGTACTTCTGGCACGCGAAGACCTTCATGAACTGTGGATCGCGGCGCAGTCTGGTGAGACCGGTGGCCAAGTGGTCCGCAGGCTTCGGAATCAGCTTGTCGAAGACAGACTTCGACGGGCTCAGCGCCCAGTCGATTGACTCGGCGCAAGACGCGCAACCCACGCGAAGGCGGGACACGGTCGCCGTGCCCAGGCGCGAGACGGCGCGACGCCGCCCGCGATCGTTGCGTCGCGACCGCAGTTCGTCGTCCCTCCAGACCGAGGACCCGCTCGCGCTACCGCAGCGTAGCGTGAGTCTGCGCCGCGTCGTCCCAGAGCACGTCATGGAGCGTCGCTACGGTGACGATCGCCGTGAGCACGGTAATGACGATTATACGCCGTCAAGTCCGATTTTCTTCTGCCGGCATGAATCACGTAATCTGTTGTAAAATATATTTTTTGGGTTTTTATGATGTGTCGTATTCGGTACCGAATCAGCCGTCAAAACGTAAATTTCCGTGTCATACGTCGCCCCGATTTCGGCGTTCTTCAGCCTACGCGCAGCACCTCCTCTAACCTTACCGCCGGGTGGCCGAACTGGGCCAGTCCGGACGATGACGGCACGTTGTGCGTCGAGGGTGGAGGCTTTAGTCTCGGCGTCTTGGTGGGTTGTGGGACGGGGAACACAACTCGAACTCCGACACGGGAAGGATGACGCCTCTTGGCCCCCATCGAATGTTATCAGGTCTACGAAGTAGAGGATGGCGTGTTCGTGTACGCGCTCATGCAGGCTCAGGCGGCGCTTAGCGGAGAACCTGCTCACTGGGCATGCCCTAGGTGTTACGGGAACGGCAAGGTGGGGATCTTGCAGCGTAGGGAACAATACGGAGCTTGGCACTGTTCGCTGTGCGGTACGGAATGCGTTTCCGACGAAACGGATGTCGAGCCTACGCTCGTGTAGTCTCGGAAGACGGCTGCCCAAGGAGAAGTTGCACGATGGTCAAAATCATTTCCGAAGAGGAGGCGGCAAAGCTCGAAGCCGAGTGGGAGCTGCTCCACGCCGAAGTCCTACAACAAGGTATCGAACTCGAAGAACTCTTCGATGCCTGCCGCGAAGGTAGGTTCTGCCGGCGCTGTACGGACGAGCCCGTCGTGCCGAGGTCGTTCTACGAGCAGTCTTTGCGCGAGCACGGCGACAGGGGTCCGTTGTGCATGCGGTGCGCGGACGGGAAGTGTCTCTGTTCGAGGTGTGACCACACAGGTACCAGCGGTCGAGTCACCGGTCGCTACCGCAACTTTTGTGACCGTGTGGTGGAGACGGACGGGGAATTCTGCAACACCTGTTCCGAGTTCATCAGGCCGATTCCGCCGCCGGACGAACGGTAAGGGCTCAGCCCACGGTTATCGTCGTCTCGAAGTCGAGCGTGGGATGGCCCGTGAGGAACTGGACGCCTGCGGGCGACTCCAGCCAGCGGGCCACCACCTCGGCTATCTCATCGTTCGCTCGCGCCCGTAGGAACCGGATAACAAGCGCGTATGCGAACCTGAGACTGGCCGCGGTAGAGATAGCGAGCATACGGAGCCCGGTTCCGCACCCACAGCGCCCCGCGCGTCACCTCCATGCGCCACGACTGCCGTAGCCGTCCGGAGCGGCTGCGGTGGGGCACGTCGTAGCTCGTCCATCACCGGACGTATAATCCTCGGCAACTCCCTGTCCACCACCCGCCGCAGTTCCTCCGGCACGCCCTAGCCCGGATTTCTCACAGGATGGAGTAGGCACCGGCCTCCAGTAGTCGCTAATTTGTTATTCCCCAATAACATGGCGGCTACAAAAAAGGAGGACCGGTGCCGACACAGCGTAAGCCCGTATCGTTCGCTTTTCAAGGCTTCCGGGGCCGTAAAGTCACGGCCGCGTTCAACGGCGGCACGATCACCTCCCACGCCGGAACGCTGCTGCTCCGGGAGATCGGGCGCGCGGACAGCCTGTTCGACCGGTTCGCGGCCTGCTTCACCGACCACCGCGATCCGGCGCGCACCGAGCACTCCGTCTCCACGCTGGTGGCCCAGCGCATCGTGGCCCTGGCCCTCGGCTTCGAGGACCTCAACGATCACGACCACCTGCGCCACGATCCCGTGCTGGGCCTTCTCGGCGACAAGACCGGAGCCACCCGGAAGGACTGCGCCGCCCTGGCCGGCAAGAGCACGCTCAACCGGCTCGAACACGCGCCCGAGGGTGAGCCGGGCCGGTACCACAGGATCGGCCACGACCCGGAGGCGATGCAGGCCCTGCTCACCGATCTGTTCATCGAGTCGAAGGCCGGACCGCCCCCCTCGCGCCTCGTCCTCGACATCGACTGCACCGACGACCGGACGCACGGCCGCCAGGAAGGCCGCTTCTTCCACGGCTATTACGGCCACTACTGCTTCCTCCCCCTCTACATCTTCTGCGGCCACCACCCGCTCGCCGCCGTGCTCCGCCCCGGCAACACCGACCCGGCCCGCGGTGCCGTCGAAGCACTCGAGCGCATCGTCACGCAGCTGAGGCGGCGCTGGCCCGACGTCGAACTGCTCGTCCGCGCCGACTCCGCCTATGCCCGCGAAGAACTCATGGCCTTCTGCGAAGCGCGCGACATCCACTACGTCCTCGGCGTCGCGAAGAACGACCGGCTCCGCCGACGGATCGCGCCGGAACTCCTCGCCGCCAAGGTCGAGTCCGAGGGCCGCCGCCGTCCGGTGCGCCTCTACGCCGAGTTCGACCACGCCACCCGAACCAGCTGGTCCCGCTTCCGCCGCGTCATCGCCAAGTGCGAGCACATCCCCGGCAAGTCCAACCCCCGCTTCGTCGTCACCTCGCTCCCGGAGACGATCGCCCCCAAAACCGTCTACGAACGCATCTACTGCCCCAGGGGCAACGCCGAGAACGCCATCAAGGAGCAGCAACTCGACCTGTTCGCCGGACGCACCTCCGCCACCCCCATGGCCGCCAACCAGCTCAGGCTCGTCTTCTCCGCCCTCGCCTCGGTCCTCATGATCCGGCTCCGGGCCGCCCTCGCCCACACGCGCCTCGCCCGAGCCACCGCCGGCTCCCTCCGCCTCAAGCTCCTCGGGATCGGCGCCCGCGTCTCCGTCTCCGTCCGCCGCGTCGCCGTCGCCATGGACGCGAACCACCCCTTCACCGCCGAGTTCGCGCGCGTCCACGCCAGCTTCCCCACGTAGCGCCGACCCGACCCTGCGGTCTCACCAGAAGCCTCCCGGCCTCCCCCGGCCCGGGCACCGGTGTCTCCAGGCGCCACGGATCCGGCTCCGGTGCGCTCTCACCGGCCCGAAACAGCCCGCCTCGACCCTCCCCGAGCTACCACCGCACTCCGAGTGGGACACTTATCCGGCCAACTATGCCCGAACGGACGGCTGCGGTTCACTTCCGGGGCGCGTGTGAGAAATCCGGGCTAGGCTCTGACGGGGACGCGGATTTTGATGCTCATGTATCGAGGTAGGAGTGCCCGCTGAGGCTGCCTATTCCGACGAAGTCGTCCACCCGTTCCGAGCGAAGCCGACCGACCGTTCCGAGCGAAGTCGTCCGGTGATACCGGGTGAAGCCGACCGGGGCACGGGCGATCCTGAAGCGGCACTGGACACGGATCGGATCAGTCGTCTTTGCTGTCGGCGTCCCTGGTTGAGTCGTAGAGCCTTCTCATGGAACCGCCCTTGAGGGTGATCCTGTGCGCGTTGTTGAGGAGGCGGTCGAGGATGGCGTCGCCGAAGTTGGGATCTCCGACGACGTCGTGCCAGTGCTCGGCGGGGAGCTGGCTGGCCAGCAGAGTGCCGCGCCGTGCGTAGCGGTCGTCGAGGATCTCGAGCAGGTCGTGGCGACTCTGGCCGGAGAGCGAAGCGAGCCCCAAGTCGTCGAGGATGAGGAGCCAGATTCTGGCGAGCCGCTGGACGACCTTGGGATAGGTGCCGTCCCCGCGGGCGAGGGTGAGTTCGTCCAGGAGCCGTGAGAGGCGGTAGTAGCGGGTGGGCCGTTCAGACGTATCAGCAATCCGACCTGCTGGAGCGCCGCGCCCGGACCCTGCAGGAGTGGAACAACTACATTTCGTAGCAATGAGCCCCGTTGCGTGGCGAATCCGGGCACGCAAGCAAGGGGTGCATCCTCATGGGACGCGGTCCGAGCCAGCCGGGAGATGCGTGATGCAGCGAGTCACAACGCGAAAGGGCATATCTGTCCGGGAGGAAGATGCCCCTGATGTCGAAGGGAAATCCTTCGCGGTACTCGACGACCTGCGACAGGAGCGATCCCGCGTCGTGATCCGCCGGGTCAATGACTCCTTGCTGAATAGGCGACCGGCTCGGCAGGTCGTTCGGTTTTCCGAGCGGGCACATTCGCCACGCCTGAGCGACGAGATATGGGCGCCGACTCTTGCACACTACAGGGAAGGCGAGAAGCTGGGAGGTGGCCAGTATGACCCGATGGAGGGACGCGTCAAGATGGATGCCACGCCTTTAATGGCTCGAAGGCTGTTGAAGCAGGGGGTTGACATGCGATCGGCCTCTTTCGAGGCGCAGGTGACGTTCGGCGGTTCCGATCCCTGGGTGTTCTGCACGGCATTCTGTCCCGTGCGCGAGCGAGACGCCTACAGGCTCGCGCGCCGTATCTCGCCCGAGTATGACACCATCACGGATATTCTGGATGTCGATGCGTTCGCGCTCGAGCTGGGTGTCGATTTCGCGATCACGCTGAACCCCGAACTCCACACCAAGGCCAACTCGGTAGTGGACATAGTCCAGAGAGCGTTGGCCGCCAACAGCGGGTTTGAGAAAATCGTTCATGTACATCACGGACCGGTAGCGTACGAGGACATCTCGGGCTCACTCGACACCGGGCGTGAACCTTTTGACCTGGAGTCGCGCGTCGGCTTTACCAAACCGAGGTCGTTTTCGTACCAGTCCGAGTACCGATTCGCGCTGTGGACAATCGGCGAGCCATCCATCCGCACTCTACGTATCCCAGTTTCCGATGCTCTGAGAGAGTGTACGTCGATCCGATAAAATCATCGGATTAGTGGGCGGCATCCCGGCGGCCAGGCCGCTCGACCGGCGCCGAAGAGGTGCTGTCCAATCAGCGCAGAGATCGTGTAAGGACTCCGGGCATGAGGAGGGGCAACTCCAAACGGCCGGTGAAGAAGACAAACTCATGATCAAACACATAAAGGTCTGCTAATGAATGCCTTTCAAGAACCCTTCGATGCCGCCTCTTGGCTGGAACTTGCGCTGAAGGTCGAGCGAGAAAAGTGGGAACGCCGCCCCGTGCGCGACGACTTGGTGGCCGGCTACATGTCAGCCCAGGCGTGGGGATACGTCGTGGCCGGGTATTCGCTTGCCGAACAGGCCCTCAAGTGCCTCCTGAATCTCGACGGACGGCTCCCCGACACGCTGCGGTACAAGCATGCACTGCGGCCGCTGTCCGACCGTTTGAGGGCTGCTGACCGGAAGATTCTGAATCACAACTACGACGATTATCACCTTGCTACGAAGGCAAACGGCGTGTTCGCACCGGCCTCCCTTCCGCCAAGCTCCGTGGAGGATTTTCTGGCGACGTTGGACGGGCCGGAGGACCGCGGCTCCATTGCCTGGCGATACAGCCTCACGGAGCTGCCGAGCGACGTGCCGCAGCTCAGCGATGCCTACCTGGAACATCTGCGGGAAGTGATCGGGTGCGTTATCGGGCTCGTGCGTCACCGCGACCGCGAGGGCTTCCCGCCTCCCCTGTCTTACAGCGTTCGGCGATTCCACGATCGGCAGTACCTCGTGTACCAGGACTGGATGGACAACGCTCGTCGCGCCGACTCGACCTGGATGAAGCGAGACCGACTCGAGATCTGGTGGGGGCCCGACTACAAGACGAGGTACGACTACTGTCGGTTCACGGCCGGAAGCGCCAGGCTATCGTTCGGCGTGCTGCCGCAGGAGACGAACCCTCCCCCGGAGGACATGCGTGGCGAGATTCGCGAGATTCTGCGCTCGCAAGCTGCTCGCCCAAGGCAACCGAAGGATCGACCCTGAGACCTTGACTCATGCATCCGATGACGGCCTCGATGGTTCTCAAGTTCTCACGCATCTGGCTCACCGAGCGGAGAGCGACCCCCCCTCGGGCTTCTGAGACCTGTAGCGCGCCCGTCGCTAAGGTCGAGGGGGCGACGATCCCCACAGCATGACGAGACACAAGGAGGCGGCCTCGGTCACGGGTTTCGTGTCGAGGCCGTATTCGGGACCAGCCTCGGCGGTGGCATCGTCCACGCAGTTGCGAAGCTCGGTCGCGAGCTCTCGCAGACGCGAACCTGACGGACTGCTACTCCTACCGTATTCACCACGCTGAACCGCCGTGATCCAATCGCCAGCCGTTGCCAGACGGTCACGGATCGATCCGGCTATCCAGCCGCCGAACGTCGTATTGTGTAGCGCACCGTCTTCGTACCACGGGTGGGCACTGCGGGGCTGCGTTACGACGCGGTTGGTGATCTCGTACACGTTGTTGGCGGTACGGGCGGATTCCGATATGGAGACGGCAAGCCAGAAGCCGACGATGAGCAGAAGTACGGCCAAGCCGAGGAGCTTCTTGGACGGCACGAAGAACTCCCTTCGCTGAGCGGTTACAGCCGATAGCTCCGGATCGCCTCCGCATCGAGCTTATCGGCCGGCACCAGCCGGTAGTGACGTTCTTCCACGACCTTGATCTCGCCGTCCCGCAGCGTCAACTCGAACAGCGCGACGACGTCGTTGTCCAGGAACTGCGCGGCGATGGCCCGGCAACGCATCCCCGGGAACCTCTGCTCGGCGAAACGGATGTCCTGGGTCGTCTGCACGATCCCGATCTGGTCCTTCTCGCCCTTTGCCTGAACGGGGATCACGTAGTGGCAGCCGAGCTTGTCGATGCCGATGTAGAGCTCGTCGATTTCGATCTGCCCCAGATCCTTGACCATCGTCCGAAGATGGTTCTGCAGGCTGTAGGCGGTAAGGCCGAGAAACGTATCGATCAAGCGGTTGTAACGGACCATCGCGAGCAGAGCCTGCTCGTCATCGAGTTGGTACGCCCGGATCAGCTCCGGCGTCGCGTCGGGTATGTCGATGACGACGAGATCTTCCCGCGGTACGACACGGCTCGCCGTAACCAGCTTGAACCTGTACCGGCCTATACCGGCTCCTTCGATGATCCATTCGCGCCCCTCGGGCTCCGTTTCGAGAATGCTGTCGGGTAAGGGGTTTCGGTAACGGAAGGAATACGGGATGTCGCCGAGATTCTTGACGCGAGCGACCCCGAGAGCGGCGACCGCGTCCTCGAGCTCTTCCCGCTCGAACTCGAACTCGGCCAGCCCCTCCTCGTAGTGATCGAAAAACACCTTCTCGATCACCGCCTGGTATCGGTTCAACGTCTCAGACACGCGCCGTCTGCCCGGCGAGACGCTCGCGTTCGATGTCGATCTGCTTTCGCTTCCTCGCGCCGCTCTTCCGGTCGCGACGGCTCGGGGGCGGCTCGACTCCGAAGTACCCGGCGGCACTCGAGAGGTCGAACGAGAGAAGTGCCGGATCCCCCAGCGAGATCGCGGCCTTCGGCCGCACCGGCGTCACGCCGAGCGCCCGGATGACCTCGCCGGCGATCGCCCTCGCAAGCGGTGGCGGGACCGAGTTCCCGATCTGCCGTCCGCCGTGCCACTTGGTCGCGTTGAATCGGAACCAGTCCGGAAACCCGTGCAGCCGGGCCATCTCCCGCACGGTGATGCAGCGGTCGTGGAGGTAGTGGATGGGACGAGGGCTGGTGAAGGCTCCGCGTGCTCCGTCCGTACCCGCGCGCAGCGTATTGGAGACCCCGAACTCCGGCAGCCTGAAGAACCTGCTGATGGGTTCCACGGTGCCGGGGGCCGTCTCGCGGAAACGCCGCCGCGAGATCTCCGTGTGCCCGGTACGGGCGCTCGACGTAAGAACGGAAGGGTCCCACTCGCGCACGTAGCCGTAATGCCAGGCCTCGTCGGATAGGCACCGCAACTCAGCCGCATACGCCGACGGCTCGCCGTAGACTGCGGTGTCCGTCGCATCGGAACGCGTCAGATCCTCGATCCCGTCGACGTCCGGGAGGTCTCGCAGCGCGTCCGAGCAGGTCGGCCCCTCCGGCAAGCCCACCATGCGCTGCTGCGGGCCGGAGATTTCGGTTGCGCGCTCCGGATAATCGGACAGGGCATCGCCCCTTCGGGCGCCCAGCAGGATCAGGCGTTCGCGGCTCTGGGGCGTGCCGAAGTGTCCGGCGTTGAGAACGCGCCAGGGTATGCGCACGACGTATCCGATCCGGGAGAACTCCTCGATCAGCTCATCGAGAAACTCGCGGTGCCGGCCGATCGTCAGCCCTTTGACATTCTCGAAAACGAAGGCTCGGGGTTCGATCTCCTCGATGATCCGAACGAAGTCGCGCACGAGCCCGTTGCGAGGGTCGTCGAGGGCGCGATGGCCGATGAGAGAGAACCCCTGGCAGGGGGCGCCGCCGAACACGCAGTCGACCCGGCGCCCGGCGATGCCGGCGGACTCCAGGATATCGGCGCCGGACAGGGTCTCGATCGGCTGGGGGATCGTGGCCGTGTGCGGGAAGTTGAACTTGTGGACGGCGCAATGGACCGGATCGACCTCGACGGCCGCCGCCACGTCGAAACCGGCCTGCTCGAAGCCCAGGCTCAGTCCGCCGGCCCCCGCGAAGAGGTCGATCCCGATAGGTCTCACGGCGCCGCGCCCGTTTCGTCGCTGACGGTCGCGGCGGAGCTGCCCCGGTCCGCGCCGGATGCCCGGCGCGCCGTTCGACCGCCGAGAAAGCCGTGCAGGCGTCCGGCCAGTTCTCCGAGGTCGGCCGTCTCGCACTGCCATATCGTCAGCACATCCCACCCCATCGAGCGCAACTCCTCCTCTTTCCGCCTATCGCGTTCCTTGTTTGCGTTGAGCTTCGGCTCCCAATAGTCGAGGCGCGACTTCGGCAGACGCCCCTTCGGACACCCGTGCCCGTGCCAGAAGCACCCGTGAACGAAGATCGCCTTGCGCCGAGACAGAAAAGCGATATCGGGCCTCCCCGGAAGATCCTTCCGATGGAGCCGATACCTGTAGCCGAGGCTGTGAAGCAGCCGGCGCACGACCATCTCCGGCCCCGTGTCGCGGCTCTTGACCGCCTGCATGATACGACGACGCTGTGCCGGCGTGCGCGTGTCCATCGCTTGTCCCATCGGCCACCGATCTAGCCCGACGACACGATAACTCTGTGGCCGCGAAGACACACCTACGGATTCTACGTCCGGACCATCATCGCGCTCTCAACAACCAAGCGGCGCTGGCTATCGGACTCCGGCTTCGACGGCGGACGAGCCGCGGATCGTTCGCGCTCCTGTAGTTCGTCTTGGCGGGGGCGCAGCACGGGTGAGTAGCGTGTTCCTCCTTGGCCGTTCGCTCCAGCAGGCGGGCGATTTACGACGGAGCTCGGGCAGGGCGTTGGAGGTCGATATGGACGGGGTGACGTACTTTGTGGGCACCAGAGGGTAAGCGGTCCCGCTGTTCGTGCTGATCGACACCACACCGGCCGATCCGAGCTTCGCCATCGGGGGCGCGGCGGCGGAAGCCAGGGGACCGGACTCGAATCAGAGAGGGAGAAGGAGGCGCAGTGCTTGACCATCCAGTAGTCGACGTCGCCCTCGGGCTCGCGCTGCTCTACAGCGTGTTGAGCCTCGTCGCCTCGGTCGTCAAGGAGTGGGTTTCCACCCTGCTCTCTCTTCGGGCGAAGAACCTCGAGAAGGGGATCGGAACGCTGATCGGCGACGACTACGCGGACCGGCTCTACGGACACCCGCTGGTCAACACCTTGGCGAAGAGTAAGAAGAAACCGTCGTACATCGCAGCCGATACCTTCGCCTCGGCGCTCGTGGACCTGATCGCTCAAGATGAGGACGGCAATCCCGCGGTGGCCATGGGGGACAAGGCGGCCAAGCTGGTTGATCGGGTCGGAGACGACTCGGCGCTCAAGGCGCCTCTCCGGGCGATGGCCAACCTGGGCGCGGAGACGGTGGACGATCTTCGCCGGCAGGTCGCCGGGTGGTTTGACGAGGGGATGAACCGCGTGTCGGGTTGGTATCGCCGGCGGACGCAGCTGATCATCTTCGCGATCGGCGCCGTTGTGGCCGTGTCGGCCAACGCGAGCACCGTGCACGTCGCACAGGACCTTTGGCGGGATGACGCGATGCGGTATGCGATCGCCCAAGAGGCGGTTGCCATGGCTTCCGACACCGTGAGCGCGGACTCCGTGCAGGTCTCCGACGCGATTCTCCAGTCGTTTCCGTTAGGGTGGGGGAGCGAGGGGGATTGGGGTTGGGGGGCTTGGCTTAGCCATCTGCTTGGGTGGCTTCTGACAGCCGCCGCAGTATCGCTTGGCGCTCCGTTCTGGTTCGATCTTCTTGGTCGGGTGGTGAAGTTGCGAGGCACAGGGAAGAGGCCGGGCCGAAGGTGAGTGATGTCGCTCACCATGGCCGAAGACGCGTGGGCCGTGGTACTTGGGCTGAGGCGCAGCCTGTGGGAGTCGGGCTCCCTCTGCCAACGGGCACGAGACACGTCACCGAGAAGCGATCAGACTGGCGCAGGGCAAAGCGAGGCAGCATGCGGCGAAGAGAAGGAACGCGTGACTTCCGGGTGCGGTGACAATACACCCAGAGGTCCGGTGTCCAAACTTTCGGGGGTCACTTCAGCGGGGTAGTCTGATGATCGAGTTACTACTTGAGATCGTGATTCTGGTGCTTCAGACGGTAGCATTTGTGTTTGTTCTCGGAGCCGTCGTGGTGGGGGTTATAGGCGCTGCGCTTTGGTTCCTGGAGAAGAGCCCGGACTGGTCGTGGTGGGCTTGGGCAATCTTCTGCCTGCTGGCCATTGCCGCGTTCCTCTTCCTGGCGATCGGGACAGAGAAAGGTCTGCTGACCTGGCCGGACGAAATGCCTTGGTGAGAAACTGAGGATCAGGCTACCTATGCGATCACGAGGCCTGTCACGGTTCCCACCGTGCATCGGCGCATCAACATCTTCCCGTTGAAGAACGAGTCCATCGGGACATCGGCGTACTGACCTGTCACTCCGGTGGTAATCGGGCGAGCGCCTCAGGCCGGGGCAAGACCGATCTCGATGCCGACCTCAAGACCTACAACTGGAACCGCCTGCACCGCGCGGCATGGAGGGGCGGACGCCGTACTCGATCTTCATGGAGGGGACCCGGGAGCCCCTGTAAAGAGACACCCAGATTCACGCAGTTGGGAGACACCCGGATTTACGCACCCGGGTTTCTTCAAGCAGTCTTGATGTCACCTCCTTGTGCGGGAGCGGGGTTGGGCGGCGTGAGCAGGCCGCCGATCTCTCGGAGCCTGTAGCTGCGGCCATCGATGTGAATGATGGGTACGTGGTGCAGCAGGCGGTCGAGGATCGCGGTGGTGAGGATCTCGTCGCCGGCGAAGATCTCGGGCCGGTCGCGCACGTGCTGGTTGGAGGTGAGGATGATCGAGCCCTTCTCGTAGCGCGCGCTCACGAGGCGGAAGAAGAGGTTGGCCTCCCGGCGAACGAGTGGCCGGAAGCCCACTTCGTCGATGACGAGCAGCGCGCTGTTCAGGTAGCGCTTGGCCTTGAGCCTTCGGGGCGGGACCGCCGCGTCTCCCTTGAGCACGTGCATCAGGTCATCGAGGAGGAAGTGGGTGGTGCTGAACCCGTTCCTGATGGCCTTCACGCCGAGCGCCACGGCGAGGTGGCTCCTGCCGACGCCGGGCGGGCCCATGAAGAGCACGTTGTCGGCCTCGCGCACGAAGGCGCACGTGGCCAGGGTCTCGAGCTTCGATCGAATCGGCCGTGGGCTGGAAGGTCCAGTCGAAGCCCTCCAGGCACCTCACTCCAAGGTGATCGGCATGGAATCGGTGGTCGGCATGCCTCGGAATACGCATCCGCACGGGAATCGCCCGGAACGCCCGTCCCGAGATATATTTTCACCCGGTACCATGGAGACAACCGACCACGAACCCACTTCGGAAAGGAGGACTCGGGTGACGGACACCATCACGATCGCCGTGGATCCGGATCTGGCTGATGCCTATCGGGCGGCGTCGGACCAGGATCGTCGCAAGCTGGACCTCCTCCTCAACCTTCGTCTGCGTGATGTCACGCGGACCGGCGAGTCTCTCCACGATGTCATGGCGGAGATCACGCGGAACGCGCGGGCGCGCGGCTTGACTCCCGAGATTCTCGAGGAGCTCCTGAGAGACTAGGTGATGCGATATGTCTTCGACACGAACGCGATCATCAGTGCCATGCTTTCGGGGGATGCGACGCCCGGAGTTGCCCTCGCGCAGGCCTACGACACCGGTGAGATTCTCGTATCGGTTCCCTTGATGAGGGAGCTTCATGATGTGGTGTCTCGCCCGAAGTTCGATCGATATGTCGCGCCGAGCGAGCGAGAACGGTTTCTCGGGCTGCTGCTCCGAGACGCCCGCTTGGTGGAAATCACCGAATCGATTCGAGCCTGCCGCGATCCCAAGGACGACCAGGTACTCGAGCTGGCCGTCTGCGGTCGTGCTGACTGGATCATCACAGGGGATGCCGACCTTCTCACCCTGGACCCCTTCCGCGGCATCGGAATCGTAACGCCCACGGACTTCCTTGGACTCGGCGCCCACTCATGACCGTTTGACCCAGAAGTGCCCCGCGGCGTTCTGGAGTCGTTGTGTGGCGCCGCTGGCGCTAGTCCGCCTACTTCCTGCGTCGCGGGCCCCGAGGCGAAGCTCGAGGAGCTGCAGGCGCTCATCGGTGGGCCCATCAGGGTCATCTCGTGGTACCGGAGCCCGAAGCACAGCATCGAGCGGAAGAAGAGTAAGTCGGGTCAGCACTCAACCGGACGCGCCGTGGACGTCAGCGCCCTACGGAACACGCCTCCCAGCAAGGCCTCTGAACAATCGATCACTGGACCTCCAGTTGCTTCCACGCGTAGCTTCCGACGAGGAGGCCTCCTTCACGGGAGTCTCTCTCCCGAGCCGCGTGAGCCCGATCACCGGATGCGGGAGTATGCCGTTTCCCTCTTCGCACACCCGTTGACCCCATCCCGCAGCTCGTAACGATGCCACGACTTACGGACTTGGGGGACCAGATTCTGAGGGGAACTCGATTCGACGCGGAACCCTACGGGGGGACGTATACTGCTGCCCAGATGCGGAGCCTGAACGCCTCCGGCGATCCGACCGGACAACGCCTGGTGCGCAGTGCAAGAGCCGTCATTCCGGAGGCTCTTCTCGCCGTGCTCGTCGAGAGACTCGACCGCGAACTGCAAGCTTACATCGAGCCCGAGACCCAGCGTGTCGGGACCGGACTGGTCGCCTTGATGGGCGGTGCGCAGGATTTGGCCGAGCCTACGGTTACCGAGTTCGCTCGCACTCTGGTCAGGGCTTCGGCCGTTCTCGGCTCAGCGCGCGCGGTGGGAATCCTGCGTGGCTGGATTGCCGGAGAGCCCTACCGCTACCGAATCAAGGTTCTACTTGCGGGCGTTCGGTGTGAGAAGCCGCTGGCGCTGGAGGAGGGCGTGCAGATCACGCAACTGCCAGAGGGAGGGTACGCAGCCGATTTGGCACCACATCTGCCGCATTCTCTCACCCCGCACGAGACCGATGTCTTCCGATTCATCGGCCGAACCGTGCTGTCGATCGACGGCACGGCTGCTCCCGCTCTCTACCGACCGACGCGTGTCCACGGCGACAAGCCGGACTGGAATCTTCGGGAGGTGTGGGCCGGTGGAAGGATCCCCTGCCTCACCGCCAACAACTGGCGCGAGCGACTCACCGAGGCGCTGTCCCTCGCGAGCGACCACTGTGTGCGGTGGACCCACGATTGGCTTGATGCCGGCGACCTTGCAGCCTTCAACATCTTCGACGGCTCTAGCCATGTTGCCTCGACCGATGAATCGTCGTGGGACGATACAGTTCTTCTTCAGCAGGAACATCTGGAAGCCGCGCGTGATCTCGATGTTCAGCGCCACGCCCGTGCGCAGTCACCGAAGGCTGTGGACATGGCTATCAAGCGTTGGATCAGCTCCAAGCGTCCCAGCGCCACCTTAGCTGACCGCTACATCGATCTCCGGATCGCGTTAGAGGTACTATATCTACCCAAGTCCAGAGGCGAACTGCGGTTCCGCCTCGCACTCATGGGTGCCTGGCATCTGGGTGCCGACTTCGAGGAACGCCGCCGGTACTACGACCTGCTCAAGAGGGCTTACGATCTCGGCTCGAAGGCCGTGCACACTGGAGACGTCAGGGATACGCCGGCCATCCGGGAGACTCTCGCCGCCGCGCAGCACGCTTGCCGCAAGGGGATTCTGAAACGTCTTGCGGAAACCGAAGAGCCTTCCTGGGAAGCGGTTGACGTGGCTCTGGGAGGCCCAACGCATGAGCTGTCTTCCTGAGACGGTCCGCGTGCGTCTTCCGAGGCACGCCGACCACGCATTCCGAACCGTGTCGTCCACCCTACACGCCGGCCGTTGACAAGTGGAGAGATGGCAGAGTGACCCGGGCAGGCAAGCGGTGCGGGATGACCTGATTTTGGTACGCTGTTCTTCCATCAAATCTTCGTTGCCTGGACCGGCTCTTCACAGTCGCGCGGTATGGTTGGTGCTCTGGCGGAGGTTACCCGACGTGCTTCCCAGTCGATCCCGCTGAAGAAACGGAGAGTCACGTGTCACAGGAAACACCTCAACACGCCAACGAGCGAGCTGCGAACCGATTCCTGGAGCAGGTAGACGGCTCCGGGTTCTGGGAATCGATCGACCTGCGCTTCTGTGCGGTCCGGAATGGCCGCCGTTGGGTGAACCTCATCACGCGCGGTTTTCTCGATCATCGAACACGCCGGTCGATCCCAAGACTGTCGCGGGTCGACCGGCGAGACGTCCGTGCCTGGCAAGTCGTTCGTCCGGTGGCGGATCTGCCTGCTGTGGTGCGCGGAGTCGCCGGTGATATGGTGAAGCTGCGCCCGCGCTCCGTCAGATACGTCGATGAGTCGGGTCAGCCTACGGTTAATCTGAGATACAGCTTCAGCGAGTTGGCCGTCTCCCACCAGATCGCCGAGTACGACGCGTGGAGCTGCCACTCGCTCGTGGGTTTTGGTTCCTCGATCTTCAATGCCGTGAGACAAGGGGGTCACGACCCGTTCGAGTTGGACAGCATGATCCGCAGCGGTCCGAACGCCTACGATGGCCTGCCGGACCTGGTGCGCAGGTTCTGCGCACGGCCCGGAGGCCTGAAGGTCCAAGGCAGCACTACCGTCGTCGAGTTGATCGCGCCCCTGGCCGCGCGCTTCGATCGCGAGAGTGTAGCGTCTACGTCCGAAGGCGTGACCGTAGCCTTGCGGGCTGCCTCGGAAGTCTTCGTTGCGAAGGCTGAGCTGGCCTGGACCCTGGGGACGCCGGGAGAGCCTTTCCGTCACGGATCAACCAAGCTCGTTGAACATGAATGGGAACAGAAGGGAGATGTTCTCCACTCCCAACTGCACGTTCCGATTCGAAAAAGCGATGACACCGCAACGCTCTTCCTTATCATCGGAGACAGGTGCGCAGACTGCGTGTCCGTGCCCCTGACGGGCTCCAATCTGCGGATGAGAGCGCACGACGTCTTCGATCCAAGCGGTCACGAGTTCGTCGAGAAGCTGCGAGACGAGACATGGCGGAACGCGAAGGAGTTCGAGACCGCCGTTGGTCTGCTCCTCTTCTTCCTGGGGTTCCAGGTAGACCCGCTGAGCGCCCAGAAAGGGATGGGAGACGCTGTGGATCACCTGGCTCATGACCCCGGCTCTTCCATGATTCTCGCCGTCGAGTGCACGGTCGGGCCGCCGGACGCGAGCGGCAAACTGGGCAAGCTGATCGCTCGCTCGGAGGACGTACGCCGCCAACTTCCTGACAACGAAGTGGTCGCGGTCCTTGCGACAAACAGACCGCGCGCAGGGCTATCCGAGGTCGAGGTTGAGAAGGCGGCGCGGGATGATGTTGTACTTCTGGCACGCGAAGACCTTCATGACCTGTGGATCGCAGCGCAGGCTGGTGAGACCGGTGGCCAGGTGGTCCGCCGGCTTCGGAACCAGCTCGTCGAAGGCAGGCTTCGACGGGCTCAGCGGCCAGCTGTCTGATTCGTTGCAGGACGCGTAGCCCGCGCGGAGGCGGGACAGGGCCGCCGTGCTTGGCGCGAGACGGCGCGACGCTGGCCGCGATCGTTGCGTCGCGACCGCAGTTCGTCGTCCCTCCAAGTCTAGGTCACGCTGGCGCTACCGCAGCGTGGCGTGAGTCTGCGGCGCGTCGTTGCAGTTGAGGCGAGGGGACCGACGCCAGTCGGGTGCGAGCCGTGATCTGCGGCGCTGCGCGGGTCCCCCGGTAGAACAAGCCGATCGTATTAGGCGCGGAGGCGTCTCTTCGGTACCCCCCATTCTCACACGATTTCCGTTTGACACCATCGGTGGAACCCAGGTAGACTTATGGGTGTATGCCTGATCATCGCAAGGAACCCTCAACAAAGGAGAGCCACCTATGCCCGACAATGAGCCTCGATCGGAGACCGTCCAGGTTCAGATGACGCCAACGATGAAGCGCGCGGTGGTCGCGGAAGCAGAGCGCGTCGAATCGTCATCGGCACAGGTAATCAGGCAGTGCGTCAAGGAGGGGTTGGAAGCTCGCGCCACCTTCCGCTCAACTTGGCATAGATCGCAGGGATAGCAAACGGGCCGCACAAAGGCGGCCCGCTCACCGCCCGACCCGAAGTAGGCGCTTCGAGAAGGGCTTCATCCTCAATTCCCACAAGCGTTTAGACGGGTTCAGGAGGATTTTGTGTCTGAGAAGATATCCGCGTCCGGCGCGCAGCCGCAAGGCGCGCCGACGCCCCACGAGATTCACGTCGCGCTTGCGGATGCCCGTAACGCGCTTCGAGAGCACCTGTTGTTCGGCACTGACCGGCACGGCGCGAAACGACCGAGGCTGCTACGGGCGATCCGCGTGCTGGAGAAGATCGACGATCCATGGCTGGTCGGGGCACTCGCCGGCATGCTTGCAGAGCGCGGGAAGCCGGCGCGCCACGCGAGGTCGGAGAATCCTGCGTTGCCGCTCCCGCTCCCGTCGTCCGATGAGCCATCGCGTTGTCGGGGTGACTGCACGCAGTACGGGTCGCCGTTCGGCGTCCATATCTGCGAGGAGAACTGGTAGCGCGCGCAGGAACTTGCTACTTCCAGGTCAGATCTGGTGACCGGTATGGCGGCCACGACGTTACACACCGGTCGTTCCCGTAGACCGTGGTTGGAGCAGCTGCTTCGTCCGACAACGCAGAGCTCGGCAGCTTCCACGTAGAGAGCGGAGACGATCGACAACTGCTGTCTCGCTCGCCATCGCCACCGCCGAGCGCGGCCGCATCTACTACGGCGCCTTGGCCGACGGCCCGAGCCGAGCGGTCGTGGCGACCTAAACAACTGCGGATGAAGCGCCCGGTAGTCGGTGACCCGAAATGGGTTCACAAGCGGTCGGGTTCGACGAGCGAGCCCGAGCACGACGGGGTTGATGCCGTAGAGGCCGATCGAAAGTAGCACGGCCTCTTCGTCGAGGAGCACGACGTGTAAGATCGAGATGTACTGCGGCTGCGACGAGAGGATCGGGCACCCCTCCGAGCTGCCCCACGCAGCTGAAGGAAATCGAGCACCGGAAGACGAAGGTGCGCGATGTCCGCAGTCCAAAAGCTCACCATGTCGCTGGTTCCACGCTGCAGCGGAGAGCGGGAATCAGTCCTTGCCGAATCCGATCCGTCGAGGGGTTGCCTCTTGAATTCGGCCGCCGGGTAGGGGGTTTTTCCGATCTGGTTTGACTGCACGGAAGGCTGCGGCTGTAAGCGCGGCCCAGGCTGTGAACACACCAGCTAGTCCAAGTTCGATCGCTGCACCAAAAATGAGCTTGCATGTTTGAATCAAAACGAGAATCGTCAGCCCTAACCAAACAAGCCCAACACCAACGGACATAGGCCAACGGACGAACGCAATCTTGCGTCTCCAACGACGATAAATGTCAGATGATGAGAGAGGACGACCCGGAGCGGTTATGGGTCTGGCGAGTTCTCCTCCTCGGGACACGTCCGGGCCCGCTCGATTACCCCGAGATAGTGCTCCCGAATTAAGTGATTCGGAATTATGCTGCTTCTCCCCTTCGTTGTCCACGTTCTCGTCCACGGAGAATCCTCATGGTGAGTAATCCTAAAAAGATCCTCGAACGGAAGATCGTATTCCTCAACCACGTCCTGTATTACAGTCTGCTGAGTCCCCGTCAAGAAGTCAGCGCTATCATGTTCTGGTGATGGAATCGGTCGTCGCCCATGCTGCTTGTAACGATGGTACACGTCCAGAATCACTGGGCCGTATTCCCACGCCCTGATACTGTCATGAACAAGAGCCTCGTCATGCAGCCCGAGCATCCAGCCATGCGTAATGTAGATAAGTTTCTGGAGTTGGAAGGGAGTCGTTTCTCGGCCCATCGTGCTACGGAGCCATAGAATTTGCTCCGCAACGATATAGGCAGGTACGCCACCCCTCCTCGCCCTCAGCGCATTCAAGTCCAAACCCATCTCTGATCGCTCTCCCGATGAAAAACCGAAACGTCAAAAAGAACCTAAGATTACGACCGATCTGTTGCAAGGGACAAGAAGCGGTTCCATCGAGCGCTCCCGGACGAGCACCTCAGGGTGAAGGGGCGGACGACTTGGTACGAGTCGGTCGACGAGATGCAGACCGATCTCGACGCCGACCTGGCGACCCACAACCGGAACCGACCGCACCGCGGCCGCGGCGTGGAGGGAGGACGCCGTACTAGGTCTTCAAGAAGGAGATCCGGAAGCCCCGGAGCCGGAAGAAGTCAACTAGGAAGGAGGTGAAGACCGCAGCCTGAAGCGCTGATCTCGGCGAGGCCGGGTGTCAGGTGATTACTGTATGTGGACGCAGCCTGAAGCGCCGGCGTCCGCGAGGTCGCATGTGGGGCGATTGCCGTCCTTGTACATGCTGGCCCCCCCACCGAACCCCAAGCATCGCGCTCGGCCTCGTCGGCGAGCGACCGTCTCCGTCCCCCTCTCCTTTCGCCTCCGACGCTCCGACCCCTTCACCGTTCGGACAAGTTCTTGCACTCTGATCGGCAATGTACCAAGATCCTTTGCGCCGTTCGTCGCCCTCACCCACCCCTTCCTCACAACCGACGGAGCACCGGATGGAGATCACGGTAGACTTCGGTGACCAAGAACCGCTCCCGGAGACGGCTTCCCGAACACCACAGGATCCCGACGAGTTTCTCGCACAGAACTCCTTTCGGATCGTATATCAGTTCAACAACTTCTTCTTGCCGCAAATTCGCGACATGATCGAGCAGAAGGATGCGATAAATCTTCGCCCCGAGTACCAGCGACGCTTACGCTGGACTAACCCGCAGAAATCCAAACTGATCGAATCTCTCCTCCTCAACATTCCAGTCCCCCCAGTATTCTTTTACGAAGCTGACGCCGCGAGATATGAAGTGATGGATGGCCAGCAGCGTCTAAATGCTATCCGCGAGTTCTTCGCCGGCGATTTTGCTCTTCGGGGGCTAACAGTCCTCACGCCACTCAATGGTTTACGGTATACGACGTGCCCTCCGCGCATCAAGAGAACCCTTGATCGTGCCACGATATCAGCGATTGTATTGTTGATGGAAAGCGAATCAGAGCGACCCCACGAAGGTATGTTCTCCATTACCGACGTACGGCGCTTAGTGTTTGATAGGTTGAATACTGGCGGTCGACGACTCAATGCGCAAGAGATCCGGAATGCCCTTCATCCTGGCCCATTGAATCGGTGCATTCTCGAGCTGAGTCGCCTAGAGCGATTCACAGAAGTGTTTGGGATTCCTCCATACACTGAAGCTGACGAAGCAGAGTACTATGAGAATCCTGCTCGACGGAAAAACAACCTCTACGCTACAATGCGAGATTGTGAGCTTGTACTGCGCGTCTTCGCGTTGCGTGATCCCGACAATATCCGCGGTTCCATGAGAAGCATGCTAGATAGAGCCATGGCTAAGAGTTTGAGTTCCGAGGAGGTGGAGATGTTCGCAGATGACTTTCAAATGCACTTCGCGTTCCTGTGTGACCTCTTCGGTGATGACCCTTTTACGATCAAATTCCGCGAACACGGCAAGGAGCGAATCTCAGCGGCGTTGTACGACGCGGCGATGGTCGCGCTCAGCAGGGTCTGGGATCATCGAGAGGATGTACGAGCCGACAGGGTCGGTGTGGCCGAGAGGTTGAGGACCGCGGTCGCTGACGACGAAAACTATGAACTGATCGTAGGCAGGAGGAACACTGCTGAGGCAGTAAGGGGCCGTATCGACCTATTGCAAACAATCCTTCTGCCGGGGTAATGCATGTGGCAAATCCTTTCTCTGTAATTGTCGACGATTTCGATGAAACCCTGAATTCGCTTCTCCTGCTTGTCCAGATTGGGCAAGGTACGGGAGTGTCTCCAAAGACACGAGTGGCATCGATACATGCAACTACGTTGATGCTGGCGGCGGCATTTGAGGAGTTCATTCGAGAGATGGCGCTTGAACACGCCAGACACGTAGTGAACGGAGCGCACAGTGTATCAGAGTTGCCTGACATGCTTTTGATGACTGCATGGAAACGAACGCTAGGTGAAGCGGTGCGACTTCAGGTGAACGGGCGCTCCAAGAGAGACGCGCTCAAGATGTCAGCTAAGCAGGTGCGTCCTAAGGTTGATGCGCTGTGCTCGTTCGTCGAGGGAGATATCCAACAGAACATATATGATCATCTAATCCACAATGAAATCAATATGCGAGCGACTCAGATTAACAAACTGTTTAGGGTCAGCGGTCGAGAAGATATTTGCTCGGAGGTTTGCAAGCAGGGATCACTAAAGGCGTTTTTCGACCGGGAAGATGAACGGAAGACGCACGGTGAACTTCTTGCAGCACTTGAGAACTTTATCAACCGCAGGAATGAGATCGCTCATTCGCTCAACTCTGCGGTGTCGAGCGCACCGGAGGAGGTGTATCGCATCATAAAGATGTTGCGAGCGTTCGCGAGAGACTTGGGTGTAACTCTTTACGACGGCAACAGCTAGTGCCGGCTATGCCGACAGCTTGATCCCTACGGAGTACGTTCGAAGAGCACGGCATCCGGCCCAAAACTCCTCCAGCCGGACATCCTGCCCCGGAGCGCCGTTTCGGAACTCTGCTCTCCCGTGAAACTGCCTCGACGCCCGTCATCGTAGCGGAAACCCAACGAAACGCGCGCTCCGCTGTGTCTCCCGTCTACTGTCCCGGAAACGATCAGCGGCTGCATGGCCGGACCGCCCGCCTCGATGTACTCGACGGTTCCGGTGACGTCCCCCGAAGAACCCTCTTCCAAGGTGACATACCACTGACCGCCTGCATCCAGGAGGTCAGCGCAGCACCAGCCCGCCCAGTTCCCCGTGATCGCGCCGAACTGCGGGCCGGGGTCGAACACACCGCAGCCTGCGACAAACACCAGGCCGGTCGCCAGGAAGGTGAGAGCCGCTCCCGTCCTTCGCCTGCTATCCATGCACCCCGATACCCGGTCGGGCGACCCCGGTTCGCGTCGATGGACATCCCGCGATGCATCGCTCCGGCACCACGCCGACTGCGCGTCTTCAGCGCGACCTCTGCCAGGGCCGGTTCACAGTGTAGCGGCCGACGGAAGTGATGCCGTCCCGTTCGATGTCGACGAGCCCGCGGCGTTGCAGCGTGGCCAAGGCGGCCTGGACCGCCCGCTTGGACAGGCCTGTCCCCTCCGCGATCTGCGTCAGGCTCAGCTCAGCCGCTTCATCGGCCGTCTGCCGATACAGGTAGAGGTAGGTCAGATAAGCACTGGGGTGCCGATCGTGACCGAGCAGGGACGGCTCGACGTACTCGTCAACAACGCCTGGGGCGGTTACGAGAACATGGTCGAGGACGGCCGGTTCACCTGGTCGGCGCCGTTCTGGGACCAGCCGTTATGGCGTTGGGCGGCGATGATGGATGTCGGCGTGCGGGCCGCATTCGTTGCCAGCCAGCATGCCGCACGGCTGATGGTGCCGTGTCGGCGCGGTCTCATCGTGAACGTCTCGCAGTGGGCAGCGCAGAAGTACCAGGGTAACGTGATCTACGGCGTCGCGAAGGCCGCCACCGACAAGCTCACCGCCGACATGGCCGTCGAGCTGCGCGACCATGATGTTGCCGTCGTATCCCTGTACCCGGGCCTGGTGCGGACGGAAGCAGTGCTTACGGCCGGGGTCTTCGACCTCAGCAACTCGGAGAGCCCCGAGTTCATAGGCCGGGCCGTGGCCGCGCTGGCCGGCGATCAGGACGTTGGCCGGTGGACTGGACAGGTGCTCGTGGCGGCCGCGCTCGCCGAACACTACGGCTTTGCCGACATCGACGGGCGGTCACCCCGCCCGCTCACGCTGACCGACGTCTGACGCAGGAGCAACGCGGCGCGGCCCCTCGGCTGCTATGGTTCACGGCTGGGTCGATTGAAACCCAACGCAAGGCGATGGTGTACCTATAGGTCAAGGCGGCGCTTGACACCGTTTGCTACGCGGCATAACGTCCCCGCCAACAAGACTTATAAGCGGCCCCTGTGCGCCGGGGCGACCCATTCTTGGTCGTCTACCTAACGGACGCAGGGGCCAATTTTTGTCTATCTACTCCGTATCCCCCAGCCGGTTTTAGGAGGCGCTGCACGTCTCGTCTTGCGGTCTTGATCGATGGTGAGTTCATGAAGAAGCGGTTAGGGCGAACACTGCGGCGATTCCCAACCATCGCTGATTTCCGGGCGGAACGCCAAAAGATCCTCGACGCGTATGCCGCTTCGCCGCTTCAACCTGACTCGGATTTGTATCGTATCTTCTACTACACCGCTGAACCGTATACCGGCGAGCAAACCAATCCGCTAGATGGAAGTGTTACACGGTACGGAGATACTCCGTCGTATCGCCGAAATCAATCATTCATCGAAAAGTTGGAACACGAGAATGATGTGGCTGTGCGTCGCGGCGAATTGAAGTTCAAGGGGTGGAAGTTGCGACCCAGCATCGCGAACCAGTTGATTAGTCCGCCCACCAGTACCGGGACAGTTGTTGCGTCGGACCTTCAACCCGATTTCAAGCAGAAGGGCGTTGATATGCGGATTGGCCTTGATATTGCGACGCTCGCCTTGAAACGCCTCGTCACGGATGTTGTAGTGGTGACCGGTGACTTGGATATGATGCCTGCGCTCAAGCTGGCGCGTCGTGAGGGACTACGCGTCTACCTGCATATGATGGGAGCTCGTGGCCGGTCTCAACTTCGTGCACACGCGGATCAGGTCATCGGATAGTCGGATTCGTCCTCACCTTCCTAAGGCTGCCGATCGCGCGCACGACCGAGGACTTCGTCGCGGCCCCCCCGTTCAGATGCGCTGGTGGTCCGCCCGCCAGTCTTCCACAGCCTCCTTGATGCCCTTCCGGCTCGCCAGCTCGCCCGCGAGGACCCGGCGCACCAATCCGGGCAGTTCCGCGTCCGACGCGAAGCGCAGAGCGATGAGCTGGTCCGTCGTCAGCC
Source organism: Candidatus Palauibacter sp. (assembly GCF_965261555.1). Classification (GTDB taxonomy): domain Bacteria; phylum Gemmatimonadota; class Gemmatimonadetes; order Palauibacterales; family Palauibacteraceae; genus Palauibacter. Next base: position 1,269,361 of record NZ_OZ253465.1, on the reverse strand, counting down.
GCTCGATGTCGCCCTTCAGCTCGTCCGGCAGCGTCCTTTCCAGGCGGAGGCGCTCCTCCAGGCGGATCACCCGGTCTTGAACGCCCAGCGAGAAGCGCCGCGCAAGAGGAAGGCCTATCGCCGTACAGGCGGCGACCACGAACAGCGCCAAGGTCTCTGCGCTGTAATCCACGACGACCCGGTATCCGACGCCTACCGTAGCGGCGATGGAGAGAAGGCACGCTGCGATGAACAGCAGCGGAGGGCGCCTGGCGTGGTTCGCGTAGCTCTGCGGCTCGGCCATTGCGACTCCGGGGTCTCGGGGGGCATGTCACGCGCGAGAGTAATGCGCGGTCGGGTGACGCCGGCGCAAGCCGGGATCCGCTGGCGATCCGTCGAGCGGCCGGGCTATGGTGTCCATCGCGCCGCCCGCTACCCGGAGGACCCCATGGCCGCCTCGAGAGACTTCGCCGCCCGCCCCCTCCACACCGCGGCCGCCGTGCTCCTCGCGACGCTCGCCGCAGGCGGCCCGGTCGAGGCCGCCATGGCCACCCAGGAGATCCTCATCCGCGGGGGCACCGTGGTCACCTCGGAGCGGCGATTCGACGCGGACGTGCGGGTGCGGGACGGGACCATCGTCGAGATCGGGACCGGATTGGCCGCGGGGGCCGGCGCCCGCGCGATCGACGCCACCGGGCTGCTCGTCATGCCGGGCGGCGTGGATCCGCACGTCCACCTGGGGGGACGCACGCGCGACGACTACCGCACCGGGTCGCAGGCGGCGCTCGCGGGAGGCATCACCACGATCTCGAACTTCGCCTTTCCCGCCGGAGAGCAGAACCTCGCCGAGGCGATCGAGCGCGAGGCGGCGCTCATCGGTGAGCACGCGATCGCGGACGTCATCCTGCACGCGGGCATCACGCCCCGAACCGAGCAGGCCGAGATGACCACCCTCGGCGCCGAAACCGGCCAGACCAGCACCAAGATCTTCATGGTGTGGACCACGTTCGACGCCGCAGTGCCCAACCACATGGCGACAATGGCCGAGGCGGGGCGCGCCGGCATCCTGACGATGGTGCACTGCGAGGACTGGCCCATCCTCGCCCACGCCATCGCCGAGCTGACGGCCGCGGAGCGCACCTCGCTCGAGTACTTCCCGGACAGCCGGCCCGTGCTCGCCGAAGTCGTCGCCTGCCAGCGTGCGGTCGCCATGGCCCAGGCCACCGGGGCGCCCATCTACGCGGTTCACGTCTCCTCCGAGGGCGCGCTGCGCGTGCTGCGGGAGGCCCGGGACCGGGGGCTCGACGTCTTCGTCGAAACCCGCCCCATCTACCTCCACTTCACGCGGGAGCGCTTCGAGGGCCCCGACCGCGGGCTCTACGTGGGGCAGCCGCCGCTTCGCGAGCAGGGCGATCAGGACGCCCTGTGGGCGGGCATCGCCAGCGGATCCGTGCACGTCCTCGCCACGGACCACGTCGCGTATCTCCGCGAAGAGAAGATGGACCCGTCGCAGACCATCTCCAGTCATCGGGCCGGCCTGAGCAACCTCCAGGTGGTGCGGCCGATGCTCTATTCCGAGGGCGTCGTCCGGGGACGCATCTCCGAGGAGCGCTTCGTGGCGGTGACCTCGACCAACGCCGCCAGACTCTTCGGCCTTTACCCGCGCAAGGGCACGATCGCCGTGGGCTCGGACGCCGACATCGTCCTCTGGGACCCGGACGAGACGCGCACGATCCGCGACGAGGACATGTTTTCCGGAGCCGGCTTCTCGGTCTACTCCGGGTGGGAAGTCACAGGCTGGCCCGTGATGACGCTCCGCCGCGGCGAGGTGGTGTACGAGAACGGCGAGATCCTGGCCGCGCCGGGCACCGGTGAACTCCTCCGCCGCGGGAGGTGGCGGGCGCCGTAACTCGCGACCCGACCGCCTCCCCGGCAACGCCCACAGCATCACCCTCAAGGGGCAGGAGATCGAGGTCCTCTCCAGCGGGAAGACGCCCGGGCAGTTGGTCACAGGGAGCGCAGGTTGGCAAGGTCGCCTGTCGACCGGCCTCACCGGGATCTCCGCTCTGCTCCGATGGTAATCCCCCGGCTAATGAGCACGTCGCCGGCGCCGGAATCCGCCTTCCTCGCGAAAGCCTCCGCGACCGTGTGTCGCGCCGCCATATGGTCGGCCGTTTGGTCTTCAAGCACGTCCAGGAACAACTCTACGTAGCTATAATCTGACGCTGGTGGGAGTCGGCGATTGAAGAGAACGACGTAGCTGATCCCGTTTCCGCTTTGGAACGCTAGCGTGTTGGTGCCTTCGAGACTTCCCGTATGGTAAGCCCACCAGCCAGACCCCTCTCCGCCTCCGCGGCGGCGACCGATGTTGTCGCCGAAGACTATGTAAGCATCAAGAAACGCCAGTATCGCCCGTGTGGACGCCACCAGGCCAAAAGCGGCGATCTTGGCCTCGTGGTCCCACCCTCCTTCTGGGCACCACACGGTAGGCCCTAACGGGTCGAAAACGTTCCGGCACCTGAACGAGCTGTCGTACCAAGGCTCCCAAGCGCTTCGGTGCTCCGGGAAAGTACGGCCTTGAATGAGGTCGCCGCGAGCCACGCCCAGGGGGTTGAAGATGTCCTCAAGCACATAGGTCATGTAGTCCTTGCCTGACACTTCTTCGATGACGAGGCCGAGTACAAGATATCCGATATTCGAGTACGCGGGCCTCGCACCGGGGCTGAACTGAAGGGGCTGCCCCAGGACAAAGCGCACAGTGTTCTCACGTCCCGGCGGACTCGCGATCGACAGTGCTGCCGCGATCTCGATCTCTCGGAATGCGAAGTCCGGCGCGACCTCGCGGTCCCAACCACCTCGGTGCTGAAGCAGATGCAGCACGGTGATGTCCGCCAGCTGCGAGTCGCCCAATTCAGGGAATGGATCGATCTTTAGCAGCCCGCCTCCGGTTTGCCCGAGATCGAAGACCCTGTCGTCCAGCGCCAGCATGCCGTCGCTCGCAAGCTTATGAATCGCGGCAGCGGTGATGGGCTTGGTAACGCTCGCGAGCCTCATCATTATGTCCTGCCGTGCGGGCACCCGGCGCTGAGCGTCCATGTAGCCGACCGCCCCGTCGTATGCGATCGCGCCCTGCTTCATGATACCCAACGCCGCCGCCCCGATGCCGTGCTCGTCGATAAACCGTTGCAGCAGTCCTGTGAAGTCGAGGACTCTGACGACCGCAGATCCGGACGCCGACTCGGCACTCGCCGTTATCGTCGCCGATCCGTTGGCCACCGCCGTCACCAAACCCGACGCGTCGACCGTCGCCACGGCGGCCGTGCCGCTCGCCCAGGTCACTGCCACCCCCGCCATCAACTGACCGTTCTGATCCCGAGCCTCTGCGGACAACTGAACCGTCGCGCCAAGTGCGGCCAGGTCGACCGTGGCCGGGCTCACGGAGATCGTCGTCGCCCGGGGGGGATCCGGAGGAGGCTCCGTGGTGCTGTCTCCGCACGCCGCGAACAACGTGACCGCCATCACCGCCGCTAGCAGGGGGAGCGGAGCGGAACAAAGGCGAGAGAGGCGGGGGCTGGCGCGCATCATATCTATACCGGTCGGCTCGGTTGACGATCCAACCAAATCGGAGGTTTTCATCGTGTGAACCTTGTTCGTGACGATCCGGGGTCGGATGCGTCGTATGGTCGGCGGTACTCGGAGCCCCGGCAACACATTTCCCGGAACTGCGGCCGATGCTCTATTCCGAGGGCGTCGTCCGGGGACGCATCTCCGAGGAGCGCTTCGTGGCGGTGACCTCGACCAACGCCGCCAGGCTTTTCGGACTCTACCCGCGCAAGGGCACGATCGCCGTGGGCTCGGACGCCGACATCGTCCTCTGGGACCCGGACGAGACGCGCCCCATCCGCGACGAGGACATGTTCTCCGGCGCCGGCTTCTCGGTCTACTCCGGCTGGGAAGTCACAGGCTGGCCCGTGATGACGCTCCGCCGCGGCGAGGTGGTGTATGAGAACGGCGAGATCCTGGCGGGCCCGGGCACCGGTGAAGCCCGCTCAGTTCGTCCAGGAACTCCGACAGCGTCAGTTCGAACGCATCCGCGAACTTGCTCGCCGCCTCCACCGTGAGACGCACCTTCTCCTTCTCCAACCGCCGGACGTGCCTCTCCGATAGCCCCGGAATCTCCGTCTGCTTCAGACGCCGATCATGCCTCATGTCGAGGAGGGCCTGCGACACGTTCTCCATCTGGTACCGGCGGATTTCCACCTCGGACAGATACACGGGATCCACGGCCTGCAACATCTGAGACGGACCCATATGCACCTCCCCGTCGGGCCAATGCAGGTAGGAACCGGCTGAATCGATCTCGAATTGGCGGGCCACGGCCGGCTCAAACCGCCTGACCTTCGGGAGCTTTCCAAACGGGAACTGCCTTACGCTCATGTCTCCGAGGACGACCACCAGAGAATCCTCAAGGACATATGCGTCAAGGATGCCCTCCCACGGAGCCGGTCGCTCGAGCGCGATGACCAGCCGCTTCACGACGGAAGCGTCGCGACATACCTGCAGCCGCTGATCCGGCTTGTGAAGTCGAAGTCTTGAGGCGAGGCGAAGGATGGCCTGCTCCGGTACGTCCAACACAACCAGGTAGCGTGTGTCCGTATCCACCCAATCCGGCAGCCTGAGCGGGTCCCGGCCCAGCAGCTCGCTCGCCAGAGCCACGACCAGGCTCGGAGACGGTCCAGCCTGGGCGGCGGCAGACAGCTGCTTCGCCAAAGCGCGAAACTCGGCGTCCGGCAGGCAGTCCTTCACCGTCCCGAAGAAGGCGATGTGGCTGAACGGTCGTGCGTCACTCATCCGCGAGAGCCTCATCGCGGGGCCGGTAGGGGTCCCGGCCTGTAACGTGCGGGTTACGCTTCCTCGTCATGGTTGGCATCTCCTGCATCCGCCATTGCCGGACATGGTCAGATGGTAATTCGTCACGTGTGTCCGGTCCAGAGATCGTCGCGTGCTTCTCAGAGGAGGGCCGCTAACGTCATCGAGGCGCCGGAACAACACGGCGACGTCGAGCAACCCTTCAAGGCCATTTCACACTCTAATTCACAAATGGGACGCCGTGTCGTATGATTCTCTGGCGTGCCACCGCCTGGCCACGCCGTTCATCGACAAACGAGCCATCACATGAATGCTGCCGACATGCCTCTGACCGGGCCGCCCCCGCCCGAGGTCCCGCTGGCTGACCCGCCGCTCGTGCGGGTCATCGCCCAAGTGCGCTTTCCGCTTGTTGCGTCGGTGGAGAAGCGGGGGTTCATCGCTTCGTTCCAGGAGGCCGTTCGGGAGTTCTACCCGGTGCTGCGCCCAGAGGAGGAACGCAGCGTCGTCCTGGGCGCACAAGGAGTGGTGGACACACGCTCGAACACCTTATGGCGTTTTAACGAAGCGAGAGGGGCATGGCGTGTCACACTGGCACCCGAGTTCCTCGCGCTGGAGACCACAAAATACTCGAGCCGCGAAAACTTCATGGAGCGCTTGAGGCTGATCTTGGAGGCACTCAAGGAGCACGTCGATCCGCAGGTATTGGATCGTCTCGGCGTACGTTACATCGATCGCGTGTCCGGGAAAAACCTGAGCGCTCTTCCCCAGCTCGTTCGCCCGGAAGTGGCGGGCGTTCTCGTATCCCCACTCGCGGCACGTGCTCAGCGCGCGATCTCGGAAAACGTGTTCATTCTGCCCGACAACGCGGGTCAGATTACCGCTCGCTGGGGACTGCTCGCACCGCAAAGCACGACCGATCCTGGCGCGTTGGACGCGATCAACGAGCCCAGCTGGATCCTTGATACCGATGCCTTCCAGTCATTTCAGGCAGGCAGCCGGCAGCTCGAGGTCGACTCGGTGGTCGAGCAGGCGCGAGGCTTCGCCGAACGCATCTACAGCATCTTCCGCTGGGCGGTGTCGGACGAGTTTCTGCGGCGGTACGGAGGTGAGCCGTGACCCTTGAATCCCTGCTACGCGAGTCGGCCGTCAGCGACGGGACGACATCCTTTTCGGGTCGCGCGGGCAACCGGGATCGCGCCTCGCTATCGGTGCTCATGGTAAGCGGCGCGTTGTCGGTGGCCGGCACGTCTTCCGCAGAGCCTACGACAATCTGGGGCGAACCGTACGCTCGCGAATCCGATGCGACCGCCAGCGGAACAAGCCACGAGCCCGCGGCGACACAGGTGGAGATCGAGACTGAGGCCACTCGCAAAGCCGTCTCCGAGCTGCGGCGAATCTCTGGCCTGACCTGGGAGCAGCTCGCTGGGCTGTTCGGAGTATCGCGCCGCAGCGTTCACTTCTGGGCCAGCGGGAAGCCGTTGAACGCTACGAACCACGAGCGGCTCATGCGTGTGCTGGACGTTGTCCGCCATGCCGACCGTGGCACGGCACGCAGCACGCGTGCGGCTCTGCTTGATGCCCATGAAGGTACGACTCCGTTCGAAATGCTGGCGGACCAGCGGTTTCCGGAGGCACGCCTAGCCCTTGGTCCCGGGCGCACTCGTCTCGTCCCGGCGCTGACGCCGCTCAGTGAAGCCGCCCGGACGGCGCGTAAGCCTCTCCCGCCTGACGAGCTCTACGACGCGAAGAGCGACCGTGTACACCAAGAACCGGGGCGTGGACGCGCCGCTCGAACCGCAAGGGGCCAGCGGCGTGGGCGCGGTTGACGGTTCCGGTGTTGAGCAGGTCGACCAGAGAATCGCGACCTGGCGTCAGGGCGACTGCGTCGTCGCCGACGACTGGTTCCTGTTTCGGGTAAACATGGACAACCCCCTGACCGCCGACGGCGAAGCGGCGGTCGTCGAAGGAGCCGAGAACGCCGAGACGTCGGTGCGCGGCTTCGCAGTCCTCACGCAGACCTGCGACCTTGTCCGAAGCTGCGCCGGTCGCCCGTTCGCCGAGGTTAGCCCGCTGGTCGAGGTGAATGATCGGGTGCTCCGCGAGATCGAGCGGGGTCGAAGACCGGACTACGGCTTCATCCCGGGAGTGGCCGACCAACGTCTCGTGGCCGACCTCGATCGCGTCATGACGGTCGAGAAGGCGGTGGTGGCCGCTTGGGAGCAGATCGACGGATGCCAGACGGAGGAAGACGCGCGTCGCTTATCCCTCGCGCTGGCGCGTAAGCGATCGAGGACCGCGTTCCCCGACGACTTTGTCGAGTTCGCCAGGCCGTTGATGGACCGGATGTCGGAGAGGCACGATAGGCAGAGCGATGAGGGGCGCGTCCTCCGCTCGCTCCGCGAAGTTCGAGTCAGGGCGGCCCCTTCGTGGGACGAGACCGAAGACGCGGAGCACTGCCTGACAGCCTTGCCGCAGGCGCAGCCGGCACCCGGGCGCTTCGTCCGTGTGGATGGCGTGGTCCTGACTCTGGATGACCTGACCGCCCGCGACTACGTCGAGAGCGACCCACTCGACCTGGATCACCTTTCGACGCGGCGACGATAAGCCCTTCGGGCGTGTCTACACAGGCATGATTGTTACTGAATCAGTAACACAGACCCGTCGCGTGACACCCCGTGTGGCTGAGAACTTCCCCCCGCCTTGCCCTGTTCAGACGCGCTGCTTCGCAGCAAGACTCATAACGGCCCCCGGATGGGTTGGGCGTCCATCGCCCGGCTACCCCAAACATCTCGGGGGCCACTCGCATCTGGGTCTTGTGAGGCCGGATCCGTCCTCACCATAGGATCCCAAAAAATAACCCCGCCCGAGGCCTTTCGGCGTGTCGGGCGGGGAGCAAGTTTCCTGGTCAAGCGCGAACGCTGGACGTATGCCGGAGGCTACAAACTCCTGGCGCGGCCGTCAACTTCGCACGTTGCGGTTTGGATGGGAGTTGACGATCCTTCGAGCGTAATTCCTCAGGTCGTCCTCTACTGCAAAAGGCCTTCGGGTGCAGCAAGACGCTGGGGTAAGGGCCCCGAGGGCGTTCTTCGTCCTCGGGGCCCTTGCGTTCCGGGAACGCTCAATTCGAACGAGAGGTGGGAGACGGGGTGAATTTCGAGGTTTTCGTCGTCGGGGGGATTCTCGCGGTCGCGGTCGTCCTCTTCGTCACCGAGCGGATCCGGGTGGATCTGGTGGCGTTGATGGTGATGCTGGGACTCGTGGTGACCGGCATCCTCGAGGGCGAGCAGGCGGTCATGGGCTTCGCCAACGAAGCGGTCATCACGATCGCCTCGGTCCTGGTCCTGAGCGGAGCGCTCACACGGACCGGGGTGGCTCATTTCATCGGCCAGCGCGTTCTGGCGGCATCGGGCGATGGCGTCGGCCGCCTCGTCGCGGTGATGATGGCCACGGTGGGCCTCCTGTCGGGAATCATGAACGACATCGGGATCACGGCCCTCATGCTGCCGGTCGTACTGGACATGGCCCGCCGCACGGGGACGCCGCCGTCCAAGCTGCTCATGCCCCTCGCGTTCGGATCCCTGCTCGGCGGGATGACGACCCTGATCGGAACCGCGCCGAACATCCTCGTGAACGGCGCGCTGCAGGACGCCGGGTTCGAGCCGTTCGGGATGTTCTCGTTCACGCCCGTAGGGCTGACCGCGCTCGCCGTCGGCATCGTCTACATGACTTTCCTGGGGCGGCGACTGTTTCCGGACCGGGATCCGAAGAAGGAATCGACGCCCGCGGATCTGGGGGGACTCTACGACCTGCGCGGCCTGATCGGCATGCTGAGAGCCCCCGACGATTCGACCCTGGCGGGCAGGACGCTGCAGCAAAGCCGGTTGGGCCAGGCCCTGGGCCTCCACGTGGTCGCCGTGCAACGAAGCGGGGAGATGATCCTCGCTCCCGGGACCGACTTCGTTCTGAGCGGGGGAGATGAGCTGGTTGTCGAAGGCACCCTCGAGCGGTTCGAAGCCCTGCGCGCGTGGAAGCACCTGGAGATCGAGTCGAGGGATCGAACGCTGGAGCGGATCGCCGATGCCTCCATCGAGGTGGCGGAACTGGAGTTGGCGGAAGATTCCCCGCTGATCGGGCAGACCGTTCGAGAGGCGGATCTGCGCCGGACCCGTGGCCTGCACGTACTCGCGATTCTGCGGGGCGATCGGGCGCATCGCACGGGGTTGCGGCTGATGACGCTCGCTCCGGGGGACCGTCTGCTCGCTGCGGCGAAGAGCGGGCGCCTCGCCGCACTGGGGGAGGACCGGACCGTTGGAGCCGTCCATTCCGTGCCGGCCGGAGAACTGCTTCCCCGCTACCGGCTGGAGCGCAGGATTCAGAGCGTCCGAATCTCGGAGGAATCGCTGCTCGCCGGTCAGCTGCTCGCGGAAACCCGGTTGGCCGCTGCGTTCGGCCTGACGGTGGTGGGGATCCTGCGGGCCGATGAAGAGCTTCTCATGCCGGATCCGGACACGAAACTCGAGGGAGGGGACGTCCTCCTGCTCCGCGGACGGCTCGGGGATCTCGAGATCCTGGGGGGGCTCCAGGGATTGACGGTGGGCGATAACCGTCCCCTGGACTTCAGCCGGCTGGAGTCCGACACCGTCGGCCTGGCGGAGGCTTCGCTTTCTCCGCGCACGACATTCGCGGGAAAGACGATCAAGGAACTCCGTTTCCGCGAAAACTACGGCGTTTCCATCCTTGCGATATGGCGGAATGGAGAGATCTACCGGAGCGGGCTCCCGCGAATGGAACTGCTCCCGGGCGATGCGTTCCTGCTGTACGGCGACAGGAACAAGCTCGCGCTCCTGGTGGAGCACCCGGACTTCCTCGTCATGACCGAGGGAGCGGCGGAGGTGGTGCGAAGCCGGAAGGCTCCGGTCAGCGCCGTCATCATGGCGGGCGTCCTGGCTTCGGTGGTCTCGGGCCTTCTGCCGATCTTCATCGCGGCGCCGATCGGAGCGGTTGCGATGGTGCTGACGGGTTGTCTCAACATTGAAGAGGCGTATCGGTGCATCGAGTTGAAGGCGGTGGTCCTGATCGCGGGGATGCTCAGCCTGGGACTGGCGATGCAGGAATCCGGAACGGCCGCGCTGGTGGCCGAGGCGGTGTTGGGATCTCTCGCGGACTTCGGTCCTCTGGCGGTGGTGGCGGGACTCTTCCTGATCACCGCGCTGTCAGCTCAAATGATGCCGACGGCGGCGGTGGCGGTCCTCATGTCGCCCATTGCGCTCAGCACGGCCACGAGTGAGGGACTCTCGCCCCAGGCGCTGATGATGACGGTGGCGGTGGCGAGTTCCTGCGCCTTCATGAGTCCGGTGGGACATCCGGTCAATCTGCTGGTGATGGGCTTCGGAGGATACCGGTTCGTCGATTTCATCAAGGCGGGATTCCCGCTGCTGGTCCTGGTCATGGCCGTGGTCCTGACCGTCCTCCCCCTCGTATGGCGGCTCGTGCCCGCAGGCTGAAGCCGCGCAGTCTCTGGACGTTCCGATACGGTGAAGACCGCAGCCTGAAGCGCTGACCTCGGCGAGGCCGGGGGTCAGGTGATTACCGCACTTGTACAGTTTACCCGATCACTCTGTCCGAATGTACCTGAAGGTTTGCTTCCGCATCCATGCCGCCCATCGTATCTACATAAACTCGAAGTCCTTCCGTACGCGCCAGCTTGAAAGCGGGAACCATATCCAAGTCACCTGTAACGACGACAACATCACTGACAAGACGTTTCAGCGCCAGCGTAGCAATATCTAGGCCGATGCGCATATCAACGCCCTTTTGCACGTAGTTGCGCTTAATCCCGGACTTGTCAAGTTGCACAACAGTGCCCTTGCTTACCTTTCGGACGATCCTGGACTTCACCTTCCATCCACGGAATTTCACTGTCCCACGTCGAACCGCGACATCCTTCTCCCGCTCTAACCGCTTGATGAATTCGTAACTTTGAAGAGCGCTACCCTTGAAGGGTGGCCCGCCATAAGGATCTGCCGTGTAATAGAAGATGCGATAGAGATAAAATGCACCGCCCGGTACGGACGCGAGGTTTTCGAGTTCCAGATTATTGGCGGCGGCGTAGTACGCAGTCATGAGATTGTTGCGGTAAGTGCGGAAATCATCAAGAGCAGGAAAACGCTTCAACCTTTCCTCAAGAGTGAATCGCATATAGTCACCATCGATTAAAACCGCTACGCGATTCATTATTCATCAACCTTAGTGTCTAGAAGTGTCTAGATATGAGTTGGCCTCTGCGATGTTTGGCGTAGCCGGATGCTGTACATCCAGCCCAACGCAGAGGCCCCTGTAACTCGGTATGGGAGGAAGAAACTAGCGTCGGGTCGAGCGTCGAGCAACATGTCAACCGCTCTGCTTCTCCCTCCTGTGATCCACCTTACCCCCCAACCGGTGCGTTGTGTTCCCTTCTCACTTAACGCGGCGCGGACGCCACCTCGATATCTTCGTGCCCCCTACCTCGTAGAATCGTCCCCCGCGCACCGCGCATCGATTCCCGTGCTCGGGAGAACCCGGTGGGTGACCCTGAAATCGACCCGGAAGGAGAGTTGCATACATGAGAGTCCGTCTTGCCCTGCTGGGCCTGTTGACGCCGGTCCTGGCGGGGTGCGCGAGCATTCCGAGCGAAGCACCGGAGCTGTCGCAGGCCCTCGGCCAGCGCCTCAGGGCTCTGGAGAACGCCAACATCACGCTTCTGCAGCGGTACTTCGACCTCAAGCGCCGCGAGGTCGACCGCTTCATCGACGAGACGTTCGTGCCGGAGTTCGCCCGGACGATCTTCGGCAGGCGGGACGTCGCCGCGGAGTGGCGCCGCATCGTCGAGAGCGACAGCGAAGCCGAGCGCGTCCGGTTTCTGGTCGACGCCGGCCCGGCGCTGCAGCAGGAGATCAACCGGATGCGGGTCGAGCTCGTGGTGCCGCTCGATGAGCTGGAGCGTCTCATCCGCCGGAGCATCGAACGGGAGTACGACGAGGCGGCGGCGATCAACAACACGCTCACCAGCTTCCTCTGGTCGGCGGCCGAGGTCGCCGAGAACCGTGATCGCTTTCTCGAGGCCGCGGGTGTGACGGAAGACCGGGTCTACGGGGTGATCGACGGGGTCGACAATGCCGTGTCGAGCCTCCGCGCGGGTATGGACGACGCCGCCGAGTATCTGCGCAGGATCGAAGCGGCCAAGGCGATCATCATGGGCACAACACCGCAAGGAACAGGAGAACGATGATGGGCCTGAACTGGAGCGAGATCGCTGCGGAGGCTGCGCAGGAGACCGCACGTGACCTGGCCGGCGACATCTCGTCGCTGACCACGATGACGGACCGCGAGATCAACGAACTCTTTCCGAAACCCAGCGACAAACAGCGGCTGGCGGAGCTGATGGAGATCGTGAACGGCGCCGGCTCGCGCAACGAGAAGATCAACGGAATCGTCGACAACATCGAGCATCTGGCTGGCGTGATCCTGAAGGTCGTGGCAAAGATATAGCCATGACATCCGACCCGTCTCCCCGCGCGGTCCTCCTGTGCAGCCTGCTGCTGGCCGCCTGCGAGGTTCCGCCGCCGGAACAGGCCGAGGTCGCGCCGTCAGAGACGCCGGCCGACAGCGTGGCCGAGGCCGTCGCCGACACCGCCGCCGCCGCCGCCGAACGGGAGCCTCTCCCGGCCGACTCCGCCATCATCCGGCTCGACGCGAGCGACCCCAACCTCGCGGTGTGGCGCGACCGCGACACCTCCGGGGATCCTCCTCGGGAACCCGGACCCATCGAGGTCGGATCCGTCCTCACCTTCTTCGGGCTGCCGATCGCGCGCACGACCGAGGACCTCGTCGCGGGCGAGGTCGAAGTCGCCTTCCTGGGGGCTCCGGTCGACATGGGGGTGGGGTTCCGCGGGGCGGGCGAGGGGCCGACCGCGCTCCGCGCCATGCGGCGCAGCGTGGGCAGCATGGAGACGATGATCTCGTGGCGGAGCGAACTCACGGCGGTCGACTACGGCAACGCGCCGATCGACAACCTGAGCGTGGAGCGCAGCATGCCGCCGATCCGCCGGATGGTGCGCGAGATCGCGGAGACCGGCGCCATCCCCGTGATCATCGGGGGAGACCACTCGATCGAGTTCGCCAACGTGGCGGGACTTGCGGATGTGTACGGGAAGGAGAACGTCGGCGTCATCCACTTCGACGCGCACTACGATGCGGGGGACGCCCGGCACGGCCACCTGATCTCGCACGCCCAGCCCGTGCGCCGCCTCATCGATGAAGGTCACATCCTCGGCCGGAACTTCATCCAGGTGGGGCTGCGGGGCAGCTGGCCGGGGCCGGAGGGCTTCGAGTGGATGCGCGAGAACGGCCTCCGGTACCACACGATGGCCGAGATCGACCGGGACGGCTGGACGAACGTCATGCAGGAAGTGCTCGACCAGGCGAACGAGGGTCCCGAATACCTGCACATCTCCTTCGACGTCGACGTCATGGACCCGGCCTACACCTCGGGCACGGGGACGCCGGTGCCGGGAGGACTGACGCCCCGGGAGGTTTTCTACATGGTCCGCGGGCTCTGCTCGGAGAACAACGTGGTGGGCTTCGACCTCGTCGAACTCAACCCGCTCGTCGACCCGGGCTACACGACCGTGCTGAACGCCAAGCAGATCGTGGACGAGTGCATGACGGGCATCGCCCTCCGGAAGCTCGGCCTCGGAAACCGCGACTACCTGAGCCCCCTGACGCGCGGGGACGGCCACCGCTAGTCACCCGCCGCTGCGCCAGCCTCGGGAGTACATCGGTTTTCGTTCAGGGAGGCATTTTCACCGATACGCTGAAAACGCGTTTCGCGTGAAATCCACTTGACGGTCGTCGCCAACGAAGGGGCGCGTCCGGGCGGTGCATGAGGGGCCGGGCGGCGGTATCGTGGTGTATGTGGATGTGTTGACGGGGTTCTCTCCGCCACCGGAATTGTTGGAGGGCACATGAGCCGATGGGTTGATCTTCCCGTGCGCGTGGTGGGCGACACGTCCGCCGATGTCGATCCCGACGTGGTGGCGATGGTAACTTGGGGGCCGGGGAGGTGACACGGTGAAACCAGACCTGGCCGCCCGAATCGGCGTCCCAATGAACGCGATCAAAGCGTTCTGCGACCGTTGGGAGGTGGAGGAGCTGGCGCTATTCGGCTCCGTCCTGCGGGACGACTTCGGGCCGGATAGCGACATCGATGTACTGATCCGTTTCAGGACGGAGCGGACACCGGGTCTGTTCGGCATCGCCGGGATGGAGCGGGAACTGGCCGAGTTGCTCGACCGCAGGGTCGATCTGGTGACCCGCACCGCGATCGAAGAAAGCCGAAACTACATTCGCCGGAAGGCGATCCTGGAGTCCGCGCGGGTCGTCTATGCCCCGTGACGACTCGGCATACCTGCTGGACATGCTGCTCGCCGCGCGCGATGCACTGTCCTTCACGGAAGGCACGTCATACCACGACTTCGTGCAGGACCGGCGTACCCAACTCTCGGTTCTCAAAGCCGTGGAGATCGTTGGCGAGGCCGCCGCGCATGTTAGTGAAGACACGAGGCAGGCACATCCAGACATCCCCTGGAGGGAGATTGTTGGTATGCGCAATCGGCTCGTGCACGTTTACTTCGACATCGACCTTTCGCTCGTATGGGCTACGGTTCGCGATGACCTTCCGGCCCTGATTACGCTCCTCAAGCCGCTGGTTCCGCCGGAAACCGAATAGTACCCCCCTGTCGTGGAGCGACAGCCGGCGGTAGTCACCCGTGCCGCCGTCAGCCCTCCGGTGGGGTCGCGAGCTTGCCGGCGAAGAGGATGGTGCCCGAGAGGCGTTCCCGGATGAAGAAGAGGAAGGGCCGGTCGGCGCGAAGCTCGATACCGGCGCTTTCGACGACCGTGACGACCGTGGCGGCGGCCGCCTCCGTCCCTTCCTCGTTGACGTCCACCCAGGACTTCTGCTTCACCTCGGAGATCCACACGCCGGCCGGCGAGAGCCTCGAGAAATCCGCCGAGGGACCGAACGCGTCGACCATGCCCAGGGCGTGGAGGTCGTCGTTGAGCGTGCGTTCGTAGGCCATCCGGAAGCGGGGCAGAGAGAGCCGCACATCCGTATCGCGGAAGCCCGTGGCGATGCTCTCCCATTCCCCGGCGTCCAGGGACGCCGCGAGGTCGTCCACGCTCACGCCCCGCCTCGGAAGGAGCAGAGTCATCGAGAACGCGCGGCCCCCGTACGGCAGGTCCACGGCCTGGAACCGGTCGTTCTCCTGGTATGGGAGGTCGCGCCGGAGGGTCATGAGCGGCACCGTTCGGGTGGAGCCGTCGTCCAGTTGGAAGGGTTCGGCCCGGGTGTCGGACGGATCGAACTGGAGGGTCCACGAACCCTTGAAGTAGATCGCGTTGATCAGGTACATGACGACGGCGCTCGGAATCACCTCGGGAACGATGTCCTCGATGCGGCCGCGTGTCGCGGTTCTGACCCACTCGTTGATCTGTGCCGACGCCGCGGGATTCGCGAAATCGAGTTCCGCCACTTCGGCGCCGAAGGCCTCCCGCACGGCGCCCAGGAAGTCCGCATGCACCGGGAAGCCCTGCCGGGTCCACACGGAGTTCCCGACCGCGGTCTCAACTGAGGGATCGAGCCCGACGAGGAGTTCGAGCAGGGACTGGTAGGAGGCGTTGATCTCCTCCTCGGCGAGGCTCCCGAACCCGAGCGCGTCGCGCATCTGGTTCCAGGTCTCCCCCGCCGCCCCGTTCATGGTCATTCCAAGCGCCATCGACGCCGAGAGCGGCGAAAGGAAGAGGTTGTCGCCGGGACGGTTCGCCTGCGCGAGGAGATCGAAGGCGAAGCGGTTGTTCGCCGCGATGATCTCGATCTCGGCCGCGCTCAGGGCGCGCGGCAGTTCGGTGATCTCGTCCACGCCGTCGGACGGACCGGTTAAGGACTCCCCGCACGCGGCGAGGGTCAACAGGAGAAGGGCTCCCGCAACGGAGGACCGGTGGCGCCGCGCGGCGCAGCGTGCGCGACCGGGCGGATCCGGACGTTTACGCCTGGTCATTTTCGGCCCCTCGGTCGTGTCTTGAACGGCTGCCCGGCACGGAGCCGGCATACAGAGAGGAAACGATTGGGCAGGGCTGCAGGTGACAAACCCGAGCGACGCCCGATCCCCCCTGCGAGGCGGCCGCGCGTTGTGCGGCCGGCTAGCTAGGCGCGCAACTTCCGCGATCCGAGCCAGACGCCGACGACCCCTATCAGCGGGTTGAGCCAGGTGAGCCATGCCGGCTGGCTGGCGCGCATGGTCGCCTCCATCATCGACACGTCATCGGGGCGCGGTCCCGTCGCCACCTCCACCGGAATCAGGGCCGACACCACTCCGAGCACGATCATCATGCCGATCAGAATCATGGCGCCCTTGGCATCGTGCGCGACCCTCGCACAGACTCGTCCGCCGATGTACGCCCCCACGAACCCGATCACGACCGAGAAGAGTACCCAGCTGCCGGCTACCTCCCACGTACCCGGATGGAAGGCGCGCGAGGGGCCCAGCGCCAGCCACAGAAGCGAGGAGAGCGCGAAGAGCACGGCGACGATGGCGATGTAGCCGACGATCGCGGCGAGAATGTTCCTGAGCATCATGTTCCTCCCTGGTACGACGCGGCCGGAGGGTGAACGGTCGGGTTCTCTACACCACCGCTTGCCGCGGCGTGACCTGCTCGGCGATCTGGCGACCCGCCTCGATCTCGGCCCGCCGAAGCTCCCAGGTCTTCTGAAGGTTCAACCAGAGTTGCGGCGTCGTCCCGAAGTACCTGGCCAACCGCAACGCGGTATCAGCGCTCACGCCGCGCTGGCCGTTGAGGATCATTGTTACCCGGTTGACCGGTACGCCGAGCGCCTTTGACAGTGCGTTGGCCGACAACCCGAGTTCTTCGAGTTCCTCACGCAGGATTTCACCTGGGTGCACCGGCCTCATGCCGCTCCTCACGTTCATGTCACACGCCCCTCAATGATAATCCACGATCTCGACCTCGTATGGCCCGTCGTCGGTCCAACGGAAGCAGATACGCCACTGCGCATTGATCCGAATACTGTGCTGGCCCGCGCGGTTGCCTCGCAGTGTTTCAAGTCGGTTGCTCGGTAGCGCGGCCAGGTCACCGAGCGTTTCTGCGCTGTCAAGCAGGGTCAATCGGCGCACCGCCTGGTCCGAGAACCCCTGGAACGCCGAGACGCGCCGCCCCTCGAAGAAACGCCGCGTTCTCCGGTCCTTGAAACTTCGTATCATGTACTCCGATTCTATGCTCTGTTACGATGTACGTAAAGGGATGTGGCTTGCTGCGGGAGCAGCGGCTGGGAGCGGACGACTGATGCACAAGTACGAGATCATTCTCTACTGGAGCAACGAAGATCAAGTTTTCGTCGCCGAGGCGCCTGAACTGCCCGGGTGCATGGCGCACGGAGACGATCAAGAGACCGCGTTGAGCAACATCAAGGATGCAATGCAGTTCCGGGTCGACAGGGCGCGGGAGTTGGGACGACCCGTGCCGGAGCCCAAGGGCGAGCGCCTAATGTTGGCTTAGCCCGTCAGGACACCCCCGCCACCGCCAGCTCCAACCACCTCAGAAGACGACGCGGTAGGAGACGCTGAGGGCTCTGCCGGCCTCGGGCATGATCTCCTTCACCCTCGACAGGTGATGCCGGTACTCGGTGTCGCCGATGTTCTCGAGGTGGAGCGTGACGACGTGCAGCCGGCCGGCGAAGGTGAAGCGCATGCCGCCCGAGACGCCGAAGATCGCGTATCCGTCGGTCGGCTCCTCGAACCTTCCGGTCCGCTCCTGGCTCCTCGCCATCCGCGTCTCGGCCTCCACGAACCAGTCCACCGGGGAATAGCCGATCGCAAGGCGACCCTGGAGCGGGGGCATGAACGGGAGGGGCTCGTCCGTGGCGCTGAGCGTGCCGCGCACGTACGACGCGACGGCCTCCACCTTGAATCCGGCCGGCATCGACCACTCGAGCACGCCCTCGAAGCCGGTCAGGACGGCGTCCTCGCCCACGAACTGGTAGATGGGGAGCCGGACGCGGCTGAGTTTCCCCGTCGCCTGCGGAAAGATGTAGCCCGAGATGGCGTTTCGGAACCACGTCGCCTCGGCGTTCAGGCGTCGTCCCGTGAGCCGCCCGAACAGGTCGATCCCGAGTCCGGTTTCCGTCTCGAGCGAGGGATTGCCGACGTCGAACGAATTGGACGCGAGGTGCGGCCCCTCCGAGTAGAGTTCGTGTACATCCGGGGTGCGAAAGGCGCGGCCCACGCTCCCGCCCACGGTGAGGGGGCCGGACAGCCGCAGAAGCGCACCCAGCGATCCGGAAACCGCGTCGAAGGAACGTGCGCGGATGTGTCCGATGTCGGAGGACGGGTCCTCGTCGTCCGGCTCCAGCTCGACTCGATCGTAGCGGAGCCCGGCCTCGATCGAGACCGGATCGAGCTGGATCTCCTCGAGGAGATACGCGGCCTGCGTCCTCCGCCGGGAATCCGGGTTGTAGAGCACGCCCCCATATCCGAAGTCCTCAAACGAGACTCTGGTTCCGATGGCGCCCGATGTGAACGGGCCCCATTGCCCGTGCCGTACCCGAGTCTCCCCGCTCACGATCTCGCGCTCGTACATCGCGCCGAGGATGCCGGAGGACTCCTGCTCGTGATGCTGGTACGTCGTGTAGCCCGCATCGACTTCGATCGCCTCCAGGCCCTGCCCGGGCCGGATGACGCTGCGGAAACGGCCCGCGGCCCTCTCCTGCTCCGTGCGCACCGGGTTCGTGTGGCCGCCGAGGAAGCCCCCGGGGATCCCGTAGTCGTTCCTGAAGACGCGAAATGACGCGCCCGCGTAGCCCCAGTCGTCCACCCACGAGGTCCCGGCCGACGCGCTCCACACGTCGGTCTGGGTTCCCGCGAGCCTCCCGATGGGCGTCCGCAGATCCCCTGACTCGCGCTTCGACACCTCGACGCGGAGCGGGACGTTTTCGGTGATTCCGACGGTCATCTCGCCGCTTCCCCCGAGGGCGCGCGTCGCCGACTGCCCCTGCATCGAGGCGAAGCCGGTCGGGCGGTAGGGCACCGCGCGGGGTACCTCGTCCCGCACCACGTTGATCACGCCTCCAAGGACGCTGCTGCCGTAGAGAATCGCGCTCGGCCCGCGAATCACGTCGATTCGCCGAGCCGTGGAAGGGGAGAGCGCCGAGGCGTGGTCCAGGCCGCTGTTGATGACGTCGCCCACGCGCCGGCCGTCTTCAAGTATGAGGATCCGGTCTCCGGACAGGCCGCGGATGACCGGCTGGGCGGTGCCCGGTCCCATGCTGTTCACGGCGACGCCCGGAACCGTTGACACCGTCTTCGCGACGGTGCCGGCCAGCTGCCGCTGCAGTTCCTCTCCTGCGAAGACCGCGGAGGGCCGGATCGCCTCGTTTGCGACCGTGGGGCTCAGGACTGCCGTGACGACGAGATCCGGCGAAGGAACGGCGGCGACTTCAAGGTCGACCGTGGCCGACTCCCCGTGGCCGACATCGAGGGTCGTCGTTGCATAGCCGAGGCGATCGATCCGGAGCTGGTACTGTTCGGCGTCCGGCACGGCGATGCGGAACGCGCCGTCTCCGTGCGTGACGGCGCCGCGGCCCGTGCCGACGACCGTGATCGTCGCGCCCGCGAGCGGCAGTCGGCCCTCCGCCGACCGAACGACCCCCTCGAGGACGCCCTCGTCCTGTTGCGCCTGCGCGGCCGAAGGCGGCGCGGCGGCGCTCAGGCCCATGCTCAGTATGAATGGAACTGCGATGCGTCGTTTCATCATGCCCGTCCTGGAAGCCTTCCGGTTGCTCTCGCTCGCTGCGGGTGGTGTCGAGCCGGGGGAGTGGCCGAGAGCATTGCGGCCCTAATGATAATAGATTCTCAATAAGGGGCAACCGGACTGGCTACGACCGCGGCGTTCGGAGGCGGGGCCGCGACCTGTTCGCCCGAAGCCAACGGACGACTTTCTGCGTAGGCACGAGAATGGACAGGGTTGCCGAAGGGGATGTTGGCGGGCTGGCGGTCGAGTATCCGGGTGCCGAGGGCGCGGGCGGGCTCGGGGAGTTGAACCGTCACGACCGGACGCGACCGCGGCGCTGGTTTCGCAGGATCGTGCGGTGGGGTGTGACGGCGGTCCTGCTGGCGGTGCTTCCCTTCATCCTCCTCGTCCGCGGCGGGGTCTTCGCCTACCAGCAGTGGGGGCTGGGGGCGTGGTCCTCGCTGGCGGTCTCGGCGGCCGCCACCGCGCTGCTCCTGGCGTTCTACGCGTGGGCGGCGAGTCGGCGGCTGGGGGCGGGGAAGCGGCTCCGGAAGTTCGCGACCCGGATCGCGGCGCTCGGCGCCGGCGCGTTCGTGCTCTACTCGCTGCTCGTCATCGCGGGCGGGAACGTGAAGTCGGAAGAGGTGCGCGCCGAGTACCTGGGCCTTCATCCCCTGCTGCGGATGGCCGTATCGGTCTTCGTTCTGGCCGACCCCGACGCCGTGATCACCGATGCGGCGCGCACGCCCGAGTTCTACGCCCGCGCGGGGCTTCCGGCCAACGAGTCGTCCCTGCACTTCCGCCAGGACGACGGGTTCGTCCATGCGCTGGATCTTCGCACCCTCAACCGGCCCGCATGGCGGAACTTCGCGGCCGAACTCGCGTTCCGGGCGATGGGCTTCCACACGCTCCGCCATGTCGGTACGGCCGATCACCTGCACGTGTCCCTGAGGTCGCCGGGCTAGCAGGGCCGTGGCAAAGCCCCGCTGCTACTCGCCACGGCGACGCTGGTGAATCGAATTCGACCTGCCGGACCCTTGACCTGGCCGGATCGCTCGTGGATCTTCGGGCCCAGTTGAGAATGAATCTCATTCTAATCGAAGAGTCGAGGAAGCATGTCACGCAATCACATCGCAACCCTTGCCATCGTCATGATCCCGGTACTGACGGGCGGCTGTGGCGGGGAGGGACATGCGGCGGAGTCCGAGCACGCCGCTTTGGAGTCCGAACACGCCGCCGCAGAGTCCACCGAGGCCATGGGCGACGTGGATGGCGCCCATGCAACGGCCGCCCTCCTGAACCCCAACCTCGCCACGGAAGACGAGCTGGCCGCGATCCCCGGGGTCACGGCGGAGGTCGCCGCGGCAGTCGTCGGCGGACGGCCCTACCTGCGCGCGGCGGATGTGCACGCGGCGCTGGCGGGGGCGGTCGGTGACGATGCGGCGCTGGCGGCTTACGGCGCGCTCTGGCTGCCGATCAACCTCAACGACGTGACGACCGGCGAGATCCTGCGGATTCCGGGTGTGGGCAACCGGATGGCGCACGAGTTCGAGGAGTACCGCCCGTACGTCGACATGGACCAGTTCCGGCGCGAGATCGGTAAGTACGTGGACGAGGAAGAGGTCGAGCGGCTCGCGCGCTACGTGTACGTCCCGATCGATCTGAACAGCGCCACCCGCGAAGAGATCATGGCGCTTCCGGGGATGAGCGAACGCATGGCGCACGAGTTCGAGGAGTACCGCCCGTACACCGACATGGACCAGTTCCGGCGCGAGATCGGTAAGTACGTGGACGAGAACGAAGTCGCGCGGTTCGAGCGCTACGTGACGCTGAACCCGGGGGGATAGCCGCGGGTCCGGGCGGGGCGCGGGCTGACGTCGGCCCGGTGGCGTCGATGAGATGATCCGGGCAGTCATCTTCTGGCTGCACCTCACGGTGGCCGCGGCCGCCGGCGTGGTGATCCTGATGCTCGCGGTGACGGGCGTGGTCCTGTCGCTGGAGGAGACGGTGACGGGACTCGCGGAGCGACGGTACTCCGCGGCCGCGCCGGAGGGTGCGGTGCGGCTGTCGCCGGAGGAGATCGCGGGGGCGGCGGGGTTCACGGCGACTTCGCTGAGCTATCGGTCGGATCCGCGCGCGCCCGTGCGCGTCCACGAGGCCCACGACCGGTACGCCCGCGTCGATCCGTACACGGGGCGGGTGGTGGCGACGGGACCTGGGGGACTCGAGCGGTTCTTCGAGAGCGTCCACAACTGGCACCGCTGGTTCAATGTCTCCGGCGGCTCGGTGCGTCGGGCGCGGGCGGTGACGGGAGCGTTCAACCTGGCCTTCCTCTTTCTCCTGCTTACGGGACCCATCCTGTGGATCCCGCGGCCCGTCACCCGGCGGTCGCTCGCCAACGCGATCCTTCTCCGTCCCCGGGAGAGAGGGGCCCGGCGTGATCTCAACTGGCACCAGGTGGTCGGGATCTGGTCCGTCCTGCCGCTGGCCGTGATCGCGGCAACGGGAGTCACTTCGTCGTATCCGGCCGTGGGAGACCGGGTCTATCCGATCGTGGGGAACGTGGTGCCCACCGGGGCATGGCCACCCGAACCATCGTCCGAAGGAGCAGGTGTCGAGGGAGCGACGATTGCGGAGACGGCGATCGCGGAGGACTCCGCCCGCGGGCCGGACTCCGCTCGCGTGCCGGACCCGGACCTGGGGGCCGTACTCGCAACGGCCGAGGCGTGGACGCCGGAGTGGCGGACGCTGATCCTGAACATGCCGCGCCCCTCGGACGGTGAGGTCCGCGTCGAGGTGCGGGCGGGCCGCGCGGGCCAGCCTCACAGGACCGGCGTTCTCACCCTGGACGCCGCCTCCGGCA
Organism: Candidatus Palauibacter sp.; assembly: GCF_965261555.1. GTDB lineage: Bacteria > Gemmatimonadota > Gemmatimonadetes > Palauibacterales > Palauibacteraceae > Palauibacter. The sequence goes on along the minus strand of NZ_OZ253465.1, from coordinate 1,246,809 downwards.
CTGCGCGCGCATGGGAATCATTCGCCGACGACACACCCGGGCGGCGTGCGCAGCAGTTCCTGCGGTACGCGCACACGGGAGAGTACTGGGGGCTTGCGGGTCAGCTGCTGGCGGGACTCTTCTCGTTGGCGGCAGCGCTGATGGTGTGGACCGGCCTTTCGCTGGCCGTCCGCCGGCTGCGACGCTTCGTCGCGGGCGCCAGGCGCACCTGATGGGACGGAATGGACGCACTCGTAGGAGTGTAGACCCGAGCAGACTCCCCGGGCGACGAGGAATGAGGAGAACATGACCATCGAGAGCGGACCCGCGGAGCTGAGGCTTCGCGCGCTGGGTGTCGGGTATCGCCGGGGGCGACCGGTCGTGGGCGGACTCTCGCTCGACATCGTACCCGGCGAAGTGCTCGCGGTGGTCGGGCCCAACGGCTCGGGCAAAACGACCCTCTTCCGCACGCTGCTGGGTGTCCTGGCCCCCGTGGACGGCGAGGCCGCGGTGTCCGGCTCCGATCCGGCGGACTACCGGCGCCGGCACGGTATCGGCTACCTGGCGGAAGACACGGCGCTCCCCCCGGGATGGACGTGCGACGGCCTGCTCGCGCTGGCGGCGGCCGCGGCCGGCCCGGACGCGGATGTCGAGCGCGCGTGCCGCCTGGCCGGGCTGGACTACGACACGGACGGTCCTGCGGACAAGCTGTCGAAGGGGATGCGGCGCCGGCTGGCCCTCGCCATGGCTCTGATGCGACCGACCGGACTGCTCTTCCTGGACGAGCCCGAATCGGGACTGGATCCCGGGCAGCGCATCCGCCTCCGCAGGCGGATCGAGGAGATTCGCGGCCGGACCACGATCCTCGTCGCCAGCCACGACCTCGGCGAGCTTGCGATGATGAGCGACCGCGTCCTCCTGATCGACCAGGGGCGCGGGCGCATCGTGCAGCCGCCGGAGGGCGGGTTCACCCGCGAGTTCCTGGAGACGGAGTTCGTCGGGCTGGAAGGAGCGGTGTCATGAACGGTCGCATGAACGGTTCCATGGGCATCGTCCGGGCTTCCTTCCGGAACGCGGTGCGGCGCAAGTGGAAGTTCGCGCTGGTGGTGTTCCTGTTGGGTGCCGGGGTCGTCGTCCTCTCGCACGCCTACGACCTGGCGGGGACCTTCGAACGCATACAGGCCGTGGGGGCGGCGATCGAGAGCGAAGGCACCGAGCCGTCTCCCGAGGACGTTGAAGCCATGGCGGTCGGCGCGGGAATGTTCGCCCTCTTCAGCCTGTTGAACCTCGCCTTCGGCTTCTGCACGATCCTCTTCGCCTTCCTCATGCCGGGCGGGATCGTCGCTCACGAGCGACGCAGCGGTGCGATCATGCTGTGGGCGCAACATCCGATGCCGCTGCGCTCCTTCTACCTGCAGCGATACGCCGGCATACAGGTCGCGACGTTCGCCGCGCTCGCGATCTTCGGGCTGACGGGCGCGGTCGCTGCCCTGCCTCCCGCGATGGCGTCGGCCACAGTACTCGGAGGAGTAGCGAGTATCTGCCTCACCGGCATGCTCGCCTGCGCGATCAGCTTCGCCATCACCGCGCTCGGGATTCGCCGCGCCGCGCTCATCGGGCTGCTGTACTATCTGCTCTCGGGCGCCGTGTCGGGGTTGCTCGAAAACCCCGTCCTGGAGACTTCGACAGCGGCGGAATCGGCCCGCACTTTCCTGCCGTTCGTCGTCTTTCCCTCGGGAGTCATCAACGATCTCGTCTCGGGTTTCGCGTCCGGCACGGCCTGGGACTGGGGAGCGACGGGACTGGCCGTCTATCACTTCGTCCTGTGGACCGGCATCGCGTGGCTCGGGCTCCGCAGGCTCGAGAGGCGCCCGCTCAAGCTGTGACGGGCGCCATGGTCGGGGTCAGCCGGAGGGCGGCGTGTATCTCCCGTCGATCGCGGTCCAGCCGCCGTCGGCGAACAGGACCGTGCCGGTGACGTAGCTGGCGGCGTCCGAGGCGAGGAAGACCGTCGGGCCGGCCATCTCCGCGGCGCTGCCCCAGCGGTTGAGGATGTTGCGCGCGGCGTAGGCGCCGTACCAGCCCGGGTTGTCCTTGATCGGGACCGTGAGCGGCGTGTCGATGACGCCCGGCGCGACCGCGTTGACCCGCACCCCGCTGGGCCCGAGTTCGGCGGCGGCCGTGCGCACCATCTGCACGATCCCCGCCTTGGTCGCGGCGTACATGCTCTGCCCCGGCTCGACCACGACCGACCGGATCGAACTGAAGAGGATGATGGAACCCGATCCCTGCGCGGTCATGATCCGACCCGCAGCCTGGATGACGTGCGCGCCGCCCTTGAGGTTGAGGCCCAGCACGCGGTCGATCTCCTCGTCGGTGTAGTCGAGGAGCGGCTTGCGCACGTTCACTCCGGGGGTGCAGGCCACGACGTCGATGGACCCGCGAGCCGTCGTGATGGCCTCGAACGCGGCGGTGACGGCGGGGCCGTCGAGGATGTCCAGGCGGGCGGAGTCGGCCTCGCCCCCCGCCTCCCGGATGGCCGCGGCGGTGCGGGCCGCGGCGCCCGCGTCGATGTCGAGGCAGGACACGTACGCTCCCGCCTCCGCACACCCGATCGCGACGGCTTCGCCGATGCCGGAGCCGCCTCCGACAACCGCAGCGGTGCGTCCCTTCAGGCTGAACATCGTGGTCATGGGGATTCTCTGCAGGGTTTCGTGTGGTGTATGGGCGGGCACAATGTACGGGCATGCACCCTGCCAACCCACCTGGCGACATCCGCCGGGAGAACCGCGTCCTCGCCGAGGTGGAGGCCGCGCGCGACGAGATCGTGGCCTTCACGGCGGAGCTGATCCGGATCCCCACGGTGAACCCGCCCGGGGAGCGCTACCGGGAGTGCGCCGAACTCATCGGCCGGCGGCTGGAGACGGCGGGGCTGGCGGTCGAATACGTGGAGGCGGAGGCGCGCCCCGAGCATACCGCCGAATATCCGCGGGTGAATGTGGTGGGACGGGGCGCGGCCCCTCCGGGACGCCCGCGGCTCCATCTGAACGGCCACTTCGACGTGGTTCCCCCGGGTGACGGGTGGACGGTCGATCCGTTCGCGGGCGCGGTGCGCGACGGGCGCATTTACGGGAGGGGCGCGTCGGACATGAAGTCCGGGATCGCCGCCGCGGTGTTCGCGGTCGAAGCGCTGCGGCGGGCCGGAGTCGAACTCGCCGGTGCCGTGGACATCAGCGCGACGGTCGACGAGGAGAGCGGCGGCTTCGCGGGGGTCGCCCACCTGTGCGAGGCCGGGATCATCTCGAGCGACGACACCCGGTACGCCATCATCCCCGAGCCGTTCGGACCCGCCCGCGTGTGCCTGGGGCACCGGGGGGTCTACTGGTTCGACATCATCGCGCACGGCCACGCGGCCCACGGCAGCATGAGCCACCTCGGCCGCAGCGCCATCGACGACATGGGCGCCCTCCTGGAAGCCTTCCGAACCCGGCTCGCGCCCGAACTCGCGACGCGCCTGTCCGCGCTGCCCGTCGTGCCCGAACCCTCCCGGCGTCCTTCGCTGAACGTCAACGCGGTCACCGGCGGCCAGGCCGGCGGGGGGGCGACCCAGTCACCGTGCGTGGCCGACCGCTGCACGGCGACCGTCGACCGCCGGTTCATCCCCGAGGAGTCCTTCGACGAGGTCCGCGCCGAAATTGCGCGCCTGGTCGCGTCCGTGGAGGGCGACGACCCGGGACGCCGTTTCACGATCAAGGAGCGGATGGTCGTGCACCCGACCTCCGCGCCACCCGGCTCGCCGCTCGTGGCCGCGCTGTCCCGCGCGGTGGAAACGGTCGTCGGCCACCCCGCGGAACTCGTGGCGAGCCCCGGCACCTACGACCAGAAGCACTTTGCCCGCATCGCCGGCATCGAGCACTGCGTCGCCTACGGACCCGGGCCCCTCGAGGAGGCGCACCAGCCGGACGAGTCGTGCGCGATCGACGACCTCGTGGCGTGCACGCAGGTGCTCGCCCTGGCGACGCTCGAACTAGTGGGCCCGGCGTAGCTGCCGCATACGTCGTCAGAGTGAGGCTAGCCGGTCAAGAACACCGAGATCACGAACGCGGGCAGCAATATCAGCGAGTAGAGCATGTACACGCCGACCGACTTCGCCACAGACAGTACCCACCCGTTCTCGTAGTAGCGCCGGAGGGCGATGACGAAGTAGGGGTACGGAACCAGCAGGCACCCCGCACGGATCAAACCGCCGAGACCCTCGTCGGGGAGCAGAAGCACGATCGCGTAGATGAGAAACGTGAAGGTCTGAATGTGGATGGCGAAGACCAGGTGCTCCACGTAGAAGCGCTTCTTTTTTCGAAAATGGAAGATCGCGAGCACCAGACCGAGGACCGGCAGCACGAAGAACATCGCGATCGGCATGTTCGCGAGGAGGCGCTGGCGAATGACCGAGGGATCGTGAAGGATGTCGATCACCCCCAACACGAAGAGCCGCCCGATCCAGTTCCACTTCTCGAACTCCTCCGCAGCCCCCGAAAGGATGATTCGTTTCCCGATATCGCCTTCCGGCCGACGGAGAATGTCGTCGGCCTTCCTCTGCTGCTCCGGCGGCAGTGCCGCCATGAAGGCCGCGAGGCGCTCCTCCGTCGGGGGCTGGGCTACGGAGTCGGAGGGCTGGGTTACGGCATCTTCCGCGTCCTCCTCGGTCATACCCGACATGCCCACGTTGCCGAAGTCTCCCATCAGCGACAGCAGGAGGAAGAAGACGAAGCTGGCGAAGATGTAGAGCCTGACCGGCGACACGAAGCTGACCCGGCGGTTGCGGGAGAACTCCCGGGTGAGGCTTCCGGGCTTGAAGAAGAGAAGTCTCAGCGTTCGAAAGAGCCTGGAGTCCAGTTCGAACATCTCGCGCAGAAACTCCAGGACCACGGAGCCGAGCGAACGGGCGTAGTGCCGGTCGCTCTGCCCGCACCGAGGGCAGAAGCTCTCCATCGGCTCGTACCCGCAGTTCGCGCAGGCGCGCTCCCCGGCGGTGGTCATGCGGTGTTCCACCAGAGGGATGGTTTCAGGCGCTCGCCGCGTCCGCCGATGCGGTCCAGCGAGAGGGCGAGTCGCCGGAGCGGCGTGCCGGCCATCCACCGCCACACGCGGCTCCATCGGCGGCGGTAGTCGCGGTTGTAGGGGCAGACGCGCACGCAGATCGAGCAGTCGGTGTTCTGGTTGGCCCAGAAGCGGAAGCATTTCTCGGCGTCCGTCGTCCACTTCCGGATGCCCTGGATGTTCGACCGGTTGTGGACCAGGGTGGATGGTTCGCCGTCGGCGATCGCCCCCGCGGGACAGCCCTTCGTGCACGCGCGGCAGAGGTCGCACGTCTCCTTCACGCCGAATCTTGCGGGCCTGTCGTGGGCGAGCGGCATGTCGGTGAAGACCTTGCCGATCCGGACCCGGGGACCGTACTCGCGGGTGATGAGGAGCCCGTGGCGCCCGTACTCGCCGAGCCCGGCCTTGATGGCGAGCGGGATGGCCAGCGCCGAGTCGTTCATGCTCGCCACGGCCCGGTAGCCGAGGTTGGTGATGTACTGCGCGATGGCCAGCAGCACGATCGTATCCCGGGAGTAGGTGGCGCCCGTCGCGGTGCCGCTCAGCGCGGAGGGCGCCGTGCTCAGGAGTTCCCGGTCCATGGATTGCGCGATCACGATCACGTTGCCGAGATCGGTGGAGATCTCCTGCGGTTTCTCGTGCTCGTTCTCGCGGCTGTAGGCGTGCGTGTAGAGCCACCGCTCGTCGTTTTCGGTGATCCCTACCAGGTCCGCGCCCAGGGTCTTCGCGGCGTGCTTGATCTCGCGCGCCATCTCCTCGGGGGACGACACCGGCAGCGTGCTGTCCGGGCCCTCGCGCACGGTGGTGTACGGGTCCAGGAAACCCTCGCGGCGGTCGTCGCCGTCGCGCAGTTCGGCGAAGACGTCCGTCACGTGCCAGGACGCGTTGCGCAGGGCGTAGTCGCGCTGGGTGAAGCCGTCGACGGAACGCCAGGTCAGCTTCGGCGTGCGGTACGTCTCATAGAACATGTCCGAGCGGTGCGTGCGCACCTCCGGGTCCCAGAAGGAGCGGCAGAAGATGTCGTCCCGCTGCGAGAAGCGCCGAAAGTCGTCCCGGATATCGAAGCCGGCTTCGCTGTCCATTCAGAGATTCACGCTAGCTCAGGCTGAGATGGGCGTATTTCTCCAGGTGACGCGTGGGCATGGCGAGCGCGTCCCGGCGGAACGGCTCCGCGAGCACGTTCGCGCCCCCCTCGACGATGGCGTTGATGACGCACGGCTCGCCGCTCGCCACGGCGTCGCGCACCACGTCCTGGACGTCGCGATAGTCCTCGACGGTGTAGCCCCGCGCGCCCATCGACTCCGCCACCTTCGCGAAGTCCGGATTGCTGCGCAGGTTCGTGCCCACGAAGCGGTTGCCGTAGAAGTCGATCTGGTTCTTCTTCTCGGCGCCCCATTCGTGGTTGTTGATGACGATGGCGATGACCGGGATCTCCTCCCGCACCGCCGTCATCACCTCGCTCATCCCGCTGATGCCCCACGCGCCATCGCCCTGAATGGCGAACACGGGAGCCGTCGGATTGCCGATCCTGGCGCCCAGCGCGGCGCCGTACGCGAAGCCGCAGTTTCCCCATGTGAGCGCCGCGAGGTGCTGCCGGGGGCCGTCGAAGCGGAGATATCCGTTCGTGATCGAGCAGGTGTTGCCGATGTCCGTGGTCACGAGCGCGTCCCCGGGCAGCGCGCGGGTGAATTCCCACAGGAAGCGCCGGGGGTGCATGAGGGCGCTGGTGGATGAGGACCAGTTCTCGAGTTCGTCGTCCCAGGCCCGCTTCTCCCGGGCGACGTCGGCGATGCGTTCCTCGTTCCGTCCCGGATCGGGCAGCGCGTTCCTCAGTTCGTCGAGCAACTCGGCCGCGTATTCCTTCACGTCCGCGACGGAGAAGAGCGCGGGGATCCTGCTCATGCCCCACTGTCGGGCATCCCGGTCCACCTGGATGAGGGTGGCGTCTTCGGGCCAGTAGGTGATGTCGTACTGCGGCAGCAGGCCGAAGACTCCGAGCCGGGTTCCGAGAGCGAGCACCACGTCGGCCTTGGCGATGGAGCGCATGGCGGCCTTCGAGCCGCAGTAGCCGATCGGACCGCACCCCAGTTCATGGCTCCAGGGGAAGGTGTCGTTGTGCAGGTAGGTGTTGACGACCGGCGCGCTCAGGTGCTCGGCCAGCGCCTCAACCTCCTTCAGGGCGTCTCCCTGGCTCACCCCCCCTCCGGAGACGATGACCGGGTAGCGGGCGCCTTTGACGATCCGGACCGCCTCTTCGATGTCCCCCCTGGGAGGCCGGCCGGGGCCGAGGACGGGCGTCGGGAAAATCTCCTCCTCGATGTCGCCGTAGAAGTAGTCCCTGGGGATGTTGAGGTGCGTGGGGCCGAGTTCGAGCTTCGCGCGGTAGAAGCAGCGCCGCGCGAGTTCGCCCATGCGCTCGGGACGGTTGACGCGCACCTGGAAGACGGTCTGGGCCTCGAACATCGGCATCTGGTCGAGTTCCTGGAAGCCGCCGGTGCCGATGCCGAGCGATCCCGTTTCGGGCGTGATGGCGACCACGGGGGAGTGCGCCCAGAAGGCGGCCGCGATCGCGGAGACGAAGTTCGCCGCGCCGGGGCCGTTCTGGGCGATGCAGGCCTGGGGCCTTCCCGTGACCCTCGCGAGCCCGTCGGCGGCGTGCGCGGCCGCCTGTTCGTGCGCGACCGGGATGAAGCGGATGCCCGCATCCGGGAAGAGGTCGAGGGCGTCCATGAACGCCGATCCCACCAGCCCGAATACCTCCGTCACGCCCTCCGCCACCAGCGTCTCGACGAGCGCTTCGGAGGGAGTCATCGTTCTTTTCGGCACGTCCAGCCTCCAGCGGTGCGAGCGGCACGGTCCCGGAAGGAAATCGAGGTCGCCCGTGGCCCCGGCCCGGGCGCGCATGCAACCCGGGGAACGTAGTATAGGCGCTCCATGGGTGTCGACGAACTCGTCAACAGGATCATGCGGCCGGTCGCCGACGCGGTATCGGAGTTCATCTTCTTCTCCGTGCCGGTCGGCGGGGCCGAGATTCCGCTCATCGTGGCGTGGCTCATCGCCGGGGGCGTGTTCTTCACGCTGTACCTGGGCTTCATCAACGTGCGGGGCTTCAGGCACGCGCTCGACCTGGTCAGGGGCCGCTACACGGATCCGTCGCAGCCGGGCGAGGTCACGCCCTTCCAGGCGCTCGCGACCGCGGTCTCGGGGACGGTCGGAATCGGGAACATCGCGGGGGTGGCCGTCGCGATCTCGCTCGGCGGACCCGGCGCCACGCTCTGGCTGATCATCGCCGGGCTGCTCGGAATGAGCACCAAGTTCGCAGAGTGCACGCTGGCGGTGAAGTATCGCGACACCCACCCGGACGGCTCCGTGAGCGGCGGCCCGATGTACTACCTGCAGCACGGTCTGGAGCTGAGGAACCTGCCCGGGATCGGGCGCGGCCTGGGGATCTTCTACGCGGCCGCCATGGTGCTGGGCTGTCTCGGGATCGGCAATATGTTCCAGTCCAACCAGGCCGCCGCCATCCTGATCGAGGTGACGGGCGCCGAAGCGAGCTTCTTCAGCGACAGGGCCTGGCTGCTGGGCGTCCTCATGGCCGCCGCGGTGGCGCTGGTGATCGTCGGCGGGATCCGGAGCATCGCCCGGGTCACCTCGAAGCTCGTGCCCTTCATGGCCGTGCTCTACGTGCTGTCGGCGCTGGCCATCATCGCGCTGAACGCGGACCGGCTTCCCGGCGCGTTCGCCCAGATCTGGCAGGGCGCGTTCTCGGCGGACAGCATCGGCGGGGGCATGATCGGGGTGATGGTCATCGGGTTCCGCCGGGCCGTGTTCTCCAACGAGGCCGGGCTGGGTTCCGCCGCCATCGCGCACTCGGCGGTGCAGACCGACGAACCGTCGACCGAGGGCTTCGTCAGCCTGCTCGAGCCGTTCATCGACACGGTCGTCATCTGCACGATGACGGCGCTCGTCATCATCACGACGGTCTACGATCCGTCGCTGGCCGACGCCGGCATCACCGGCATCGAGATGACGAAGACCGCCTTCGAGAGCACCCTCTCGTGGTCGCCCGTGCCCCTTTCGGTGGCGGCGGTCCTGTTCGCCTTCTCCACGATGCTCTCATGGAGCTACTACGGCCTGAAGTCGCTCACGTATCTGACGGGCGAGAATCGAGCCGTGGAAGCCAGCTTCAAGCTGTTCTTCTGCGGTTTCGTGGTCCTGGGCGCGAGCGTGCAGCTGGGCGCGCTGATCGATCTTTCGGACGCCGTGATCTACGTCGTCGCGATCCCCAACCTGCTCGGCCTGTACCTGCTGGCGCCGGTCCTCAAGCGGGAGATGCACTCCTACCGGGACCGCCTCGGACGCTACTGACCGCTACTGACTGCTACTGACTGCTAGGGCTGCAGGCGCAGGACGAAGAGGCCCTCGTCCCAGCTGGAAGCGATGAAGATCCCGCTCTCGAACCAGGGGTAGGTCGACCAGGAGCCGTCGAACGTCTGGTCGTCACGGTCCGGCACGGTGTCGAAGTAGCCCCGTTCCACGGGATTCGCCGGGTCCGTGATGTCTAGGATGCGTACGCCGAACGTGTAATTCGAGTGAAAGATGAGGTCGCCGTGCACGTAGAGGTTGTGATCGACCGCCTCGCTGGGGCCCAGGTGTTCCTTTACGAGAACCGGGTCGTCGAGGTCGGTGACGTCCCATACGAGCAGGCGTGTATGGGACACCCGGTTGTTCCGTTCGTCCAACTCATCGTTCTGGTAGAAGTACCGGTGGTCCTCGCTGAGCCACCCCTGGTGGACGTAGTCGTGGTCCGCGTACGTGGCCGTCGACACGGTCACCGGATTCGCCTTGTCGGTCACGTCGGACACGACGATCGCCGTCTCGTTCGAGCCGACGCAGATCTCGCGGCCCGAGTGCTCCGCGTCCGGCCCGCTGTACACGACGCACTGGACATCGTGCGTGTATCCGGTGCCCTGCCAGCCCGTCCCCTCCGCGGCGTAGCAACCCGCGAAGCTCGGGCTCTTCGGGTCCGACAGGTCGATCATGTGCAGTCCGCCCGCGCAGCTTTCCCCGCCGGAATTGCTGCCGACGGCGTAGGCGAAGCCGGTCTCCTCGTTGATCGCGAGGTTGTGGACCGCGCTCACCTCCCGATACCGCGCGTCCGCGCCCAACTCCGTGAACTCCGTCAACCCGCGTAGCCGCGTGAGGTCGAGCACCTGCATCCCGTGGCCGGTGATGTAGTCCGCCACGACATATGCGTGGTCCGCGTACACCTTCATGTCGCGCCAGCCGCTGTGCGAGGTCGCGGAGCGCATGAAGGCGATGGGGCGCGGCTCGGTCGGGGTCGAGAGGTCGACGATGGCGAGCCCGTCGTGACGTCCCACCAGCGCGTACTCGATGCCCGACTGAGAATCCGTCCACCCCCAGATGTCGTTCACGGCCCAGTCGTCCTCCGTCCCCGCGGGCGTCCGTCCCGGGCTCAGCTCGCGCAGCGGTACGTGCGCCGCGAGATCCACGCGGTTGCAGGGGAACCCGTCCGCCGAACCGCCCTCGCAGGGGACGATCTGCGCCACGACGGGAGGGGGAGGCGGGGGATCGGGCGGATCGGGCGGATCCGGATCGGGCGGGCCGGTCGGGGAATCCTCACATGCGGCAGCGAGCAGGACCAGAAGCGGGAGCGCGCCTCGCGCGCACGGCCGGATGCATCCGCGGATCATCGCTTCAAGCGCCCTGCCGCAGGCGCAGGACGAAGAGGCCCTCCTTCTGGCTGGTTGCGACGAAGAGGCCGCTCTCGAAGTAGGGGTAGGTCGACCAGGAGCCGTCGAAGTTCGTTTCGTCGTGCTCGGGTACGGTGTCGAAATATCCGACCTCGCGGGGGTTCAGGGGGTCCGTGATGTCCAGGATGCGAACGCCGAACGTGTAGTTGGAGTGGTAGATCAACCCCTCGTGGACGTAGAGGTTGTGGTCGACCGCGCCGGTGGGACCCAGGTGTTCCGCGGCCAGGACGGGATCGTCGAGGTCGGTGAGGTCCCACACCAGCATTCGGGTCCGTGAGACCTGGTTGGTGTATTCGTCCGCCTCATCGTTCTGGTAGAAATACCGGTGGTCCTCGCTGAGCCACCCCTGGTGGACGTAACCGTTATCCGCGTAGCGGGCGGTCGACAGCGTCGCCGGATTCGCCTTGTCGGTGACGTCCGACAGGACGATCGCGTTTTCGTTCGAGCCCACGCAGATCTCCCGGCCCGCGTGCTCCGCATCGGGCCCGCGATATACGACGCACTGAACGTCGTGCGTGTAACCGGCGCCGCGGAATCCCGTCCCCTCCGCGGCGTAACAGCCTGCGAACGTCGGATTCCGCGGATTGGAGATGTCGATCATGTGCAGGCCGCCGCCGCACGTTTCGCCGCCGGAGTTGTTCCCGACGGCGTAGGCGAAACCGGTCTCCTCGTTGATCGCGAGGTTGTGGACGGCACTGACATCCCGGTAGCGGGCATCCGCCTGCAATTCGGTGAACGCCGTCAGCCCGCGAAGGCGCGTAAGGTCGAGCACCTGCACTCCGTGCCCGGTGCTTTCGGAGACCACGAATACGTGGTCCGCGTACACCTTCATGTCCCGCCAGCGGCTGTGCGAGATCGCGGACGGCATGAACGCGATGGGCCGCGGTTCGACCGGGGTCGAGAGATCGACGATGGCGAGTCCGTCGTGACGACCGACCAGCGCATACTCCACGCCGGTCTGCGGGTCGGTCCAGCCCCAGATGTCGTTCACGAACCAGCGTTCGCTGCCCCCGGCGGGGGCGCGACCCGGTGTCAGATTCGGTACGGACACACGCCCGACGAGGTCCACGCCGTCGCACGGGAATCTGAACGCCCTGCCCCCCTCGCAGGCGGTCACCGCCGTGGCGACGGGTGCCGAAGGCGGTTCGGGCGGTTCGGGCGGTTCGGGCGCCTCGGGCGGGCCCGTCGGGTTCTCACCGCACGCGAGCGCGAGCAGGGCGGGCAGGAGAGCGGCGCCCCGCACGGCGGCGGGGACGTTCCCGGGAGTGCGCCCTTCGACTTCCATCGGCCGGCTCAGTTCGTCAGGAGCAGACGCGGGCCGAGGAGCCGGTTCGGGTCGGCGTCCGGCTTGGGGGTGAACTTGTTGATCCAGCCCCCGCTGTAGGACGCGATATACAGGTTTCCGTCCCCGTCCATGTCCATCTGGTGCGGGAGCGAGAGGCCGCCCGGCCATATCCCGCGCCCGATGGCGCCCGCCGCGCCGTAGGCGCCCCAGTAGTCCTGGAGGACGCCGTCCCGATCGTACTTCAGGACGCGGTTCAGCGACGCGTCCAGGACCCACACGGCGCCCTGCTCGTCGAGCCAGATGTTCACGGGGTCGAAGATGTTCGGCCATTCCTCGATGAACTCGCCGTCGTGCGTGAACAGCTGGAGGCGCTCGTTCTGGCGGTCCCCGACGTAGACGCGCTCCTCGTCCACCGCGAGGCCGTGCAGGAGATCGAACTCTCCGGGTCCCGTACCGAGCGCGCCCCACTGCATGATGAACTCTCCATCCTCCGAGTACTTGATGATCCGCGAGTTCCAGTACCCGTCTGCGAGGAGGAAGCTCCCGTCCGGGAGGAAGGCGAGTTTAGACGGCCAGCCGTAGGTGTAGGGTCCCCAGTCGTCCCGGGCGCGGGCGGCTTCGCGCGTCTTCGGGTGGTCGCGTTCGCCGAGGCGCATGACGATCTCGCTGCCGTCGTTCGTGAACTTCACGACCTGCATGTGCCCCTCGCCGCCGCCGCTGTCGATGACCCACACGTGCCGGTCGGGGTCGTAGGGGCTGATGTATACCTGGTGCGGAAGGGTGAAGATCGAGTCCCACTGGGCCCACTGTTCCACGATCTCGCCGTTCCCGTTCGCGACGACGATGTAGTTCGTGCGGCGGAGGCGCCCCTCGCGGGGGGCCGACCGGTCGGCGGGCCAGTCACCGCGCGTGACGACGATGATGCGGTCCTCGTGGTCCACTGCGACGCCGGCCACCTGCCCCCAGCCCCATTCGTCGTCGTGGTCGGGCGCAGACTTCCACCAGCCGGCCACGGGATCGTACGGCCCGGTGCGGTCGTCGCCGCCCTTCACAACGGCGCCGTTCGCCATGTTCGCGGCCCGGCCCTCGCCGCCGCACGCCCAAGAGGCGGCCGCCAGTGCGGTCATGACCCAGATCGCGAGCAGCTGCCCTGGCGGGCGGCGCCGGGCGGGTTCGTCCTTCTCCCGAGTCTCGCCCCCTATGGGCCCGCCAAACCGGGCACGAGAATCCTCAGCACACTCCCAGCAGAGGAACGGATCCGACTCTGGAAAGCGCGCGACATCCCCGCACCTGCGGCACGATCGCGCCGGACGCATTGACCCGTCAGTCACGTTTTCCCTCTCCGGTGGTTGTCTGCGCGGGGGCCCACGGGTCGTCGATGCCGGCGCCGGGGCACGAGTCGCCCGTGTCGAGGAAGTGCGTGTGCAGGCACTCGAGCGTGGAGCCGAGACGCGTCAGCAAGTCGACCGTCTCCGGGAACGGGACGCGGGTGAAGAACCCGGCCCGCCCGCCGCGCGCCATGTCCGCCGTGGACTGCCCGAGGCGGGTGATCGCGGTGACGTCCCCGCCCTGCGACACGAGGTATTCGATGAGTTCGTTGTCGCCGCGCGACGCGGCGTAGTGCATCGGCGTGTAGAGCCAGGAGTCGCGCTGGTCGACGTCCGCGCCGAGTTCCTCGATCAGGTATTTCACGGCGGGGATGAACTGGTCGGGCCGGTTGCGGACGCTGAACGCGCCCAGGCCCAGATAGCCTCCGCCCGCGGCGGCGTGGATCGGCCAGGCGTTGGGCGCGCCTTCCGGGATCCAGGGCAGCGCGGAGTCCTCCTGCTGACGGCCGTCCTGCTGCCGCCGCTCCCGCATCCCGACCTCGGGCCAGCGCGTGGGGATGTGCGGATCCGCGCCGTGCGCGACGAGCAGCCTCATCGCCTCGATATCCTGGGCGAAGGCGGCCCGCCAGAACGGCGTCGCCCCCGTGAGGTCGATCCCCATCTTCGTGAGGCCGTATTCCCAGTACCACAGGTGCGTGTTCAGGCGCGGGTTGGGATCGGCCCCGGCTTCGAGCAGCGCGCGGAGCACGTCCATGTGCCCGGCGGCCTGCACGTCCTGCGCGCGCGGCTGCGGGTAGTTGGACTTGGGCGCCCACTGCGTCTGGAGGACGGCGAAGAGGGGCGCAGCTCCATCCGTCGAGGCGGCGAGGTCGGGATCGGCCCCGCGTTCGATGAGGACGAGCGCCAGGTCGAACTGGCCGTTGAGCGCCGCCATGAGGAGCGGGCTCGTGGCGTCCGCGCTCACCTGGTCGATGTCCGCGCCGCCGTCGAGGAGGGCCGTGGCCGTCTCGAGATGGCCTTCGCGGGCCGCGTGCAGCAGTGCGGTCATCCCGCCGGTCCGGCCGACGAGCACCTCGCGGTACGGCGGACGGATGAGGTCGGGGCCGCCGGGATAGTCGGGTCCCAGGCGGCCGAGCGAATGTGCGCTGACCTCGCCGACGTCGAAGCCGGAACGGAGGAACTCGCGCTGGGCACGGATGGCCGCCTGCACGCGGGCCGGGCCGGGCTCGCCCGGCCACTCGGCTTCGGGGTCGACCTCGGGCCCGTACGGTCCGAGCGTCTCCGGCGGCGCGCCGATCATGTCCCGCATGCGGCGGTTGGCCTCACGGTCCAGCGCCAGACTGGGCAGGACGTCGACCACGGCGGTCGCGATGCCGGGGTCGGCGCCGGCCTCGAGCAGCGCGGCCGCGGCGGCCGGCCGGTTCGCGGCGGCGGCGAACATCAGGGGGGTCTGCCCCGCCGACCCCTCCCGGGCGTTCGGATCCGCGCCGTGGTCGAGCAGCGCGGCCACGGCCGACCGGCCGTCCACGGCCGCGGCGGCGAGGTGCAGCGCGGTCACGCCGCTGTTCGTCGTCGCGGCGTTCGCGTCGGCCCCGGCCTCGAGCAGGAGCGCGACGACGGGCCCGTGCCCTCCGCGGGCGGCCAGGTGCAGCGGCGCATAGCGGCCGATCCGCGTCCCGGCGTCGACCGCCGCGCCCGCACCGATCAGCGCCCCGGCCACGTCCGCGTGGCCGCGCTCGGCGGCGAAGTGCAACGCCGTCATCCCGTCGCCCCGCGCCGAGTTCACGTCCGCCCCGTCCGCTACGAGCGCCCGCACGACCTCCGCCGCCCCGTCGCGCGCGGCTTCGAGCAGCCGCTCGGCGGAGGAGGACGCTCCCTCCTGCGCGGCCGAAACCGCCGGGAGGAGGGCCGACACCACGAGCGCGACCGCGAAGCGCCGCCTCATCGCGCGCCGCTCCCCGAGGCCGCCTCGCCCGTGAATTCGAGCGGGAGGATCCCGTCGCTGTCGCCGAAGGTGGCCATCTCCGGGTGTCCGATCTTCCGCATGAGGCTCACGAACGCGTTCGCCATCGGGGTCCCGTCCGGGGCCCGCAGATGGACGCCGCCCTCGAGCGCCCCGTTCGCCCCGCCCATGATCAGCAGCGGGGCCCGCCGGTGGTTGTGGAGGTTCCCGTCCGCCATCGGCGACCCCCACACGACCGCCGTCTTGTCGAGCAGCGACGCGTCGCCCTCCACCGTGTCCCGCATCTTCTCCAGGAAGTACGCGACCTGCCCGAGCCGGTAGGTGTTGATCCTGTTGAAATCCATGATGTCCTCGGGGACGTTCCCGTGGTGCGAGGCCCCGTGGACGGACTTCGTCGTCCCGCTCTCCGGGAAGGTCCGGTTGGACTGATCGAAGCCGGTCTTGAAGGTGATGACGCGCGTGAGGTCGGTCTGCAGCGCGAGCAGTTGCAGGTCGAACATCAGCTGCATGTGCTCCTCGAAGGAGTCGGGGACCCCGGAGGGCGCCTCCGGCATCTCCCGTTCCTCCCCGCTCGAGTTGCGCGCCTCGACGAGCTGGATCCGGCGCTCGATCTCGCGGATGTGCTCGACGTATTCGTCCAGCGCGACCCGGTCCGCCGCGCCCAGCGTCCTTCGGAGCCGGGCGACCTCGGTCGCGATCCAGTCGATCATGCTCCGGTCCGTGCGGCGCCGCGCCGCCCGGTCCTCGGCCGAGTCCCCGGCTCCGAACAGGCGCTCGAACACGACGCGCGGCTCCCGGATCGCCGGCAGCGGCTGATTCGGCGACGCCCACGCGAGCGATGTCGTGTACGCGCAGTGGTAGTTGTACGCGCAGCCCCCGCCGCGATCGATGCCCTCGATGCAGAGTTCGAGCGAGGGGAGCACCGTCTCCCGCCCGAATCGCTGCGCGTGCAGCTGGTCGAGCGAGGTGCCGAGGAAGATGTCGGAGCCCTGCGTCTGCTTCGGATGCGCCTGCGTGAGGAACACCGCCGTCGACCGGTCGTGGTCGCCGCCGATCTCCTCGGCCCGGAACGCCTCCGCCGAGCGGCAGTCCGTGTTGCTCACGATCGTCGTGTATTCGCGGAACGCCTCCAGCGGCTTGAGCTGGCTGTCCGCCACGAGTTCGAAGTCGCGGCCCGTCGCCGCGGGCGCGAACAGGTGACGTTCGTCGCCCCAGTCGCTCGAACCCGCCACCCCCATCGACTCCTCGATGCAGACGAGGCGCGTGAACTCCGCCGCCTTCATCGGGTCGGCCCACAGCCTTCCGGCGGGGATCATCGCGTCCAGCAGGGGCAGCGCGACGCTGGCGCCGGCCCCCCGAAGGAAGGTGCGGCGCGAGAGGTGTGTACCGGTGATGAAGTTCATGAGCCTGCTCCACTTCTCGTGCGGTCGTCCGCCGCCTCTTCATCGTCCACGGCGGGCGCGGGACGCGCCATCCGGAAGGGGTCGCTGTTCACGACGCCGAGGATGAACGAGGACAAGCGGTAGTCGCTGGCTTCCGCTTCGCGTGCGATGGCCCGGATCCCGGGCTGGTCGTAGTACTCCGCGCGTCGCCCGGTGGCGTACGCGAGCAGGTGCGCGGTGAAGTTCCGGACGAGCGGGACCGGCCGCTTCATGAGGACGTGGACGAGTTCCGCCGGCGTGCTCACGTCGGTCCCGTCGTAGAAGGTCCCCCGCGTGTCGAGCGCGACGCCGTTCTCGCGAACCCGCACCCGCCCCGTCACGTCGTAGTTGTCGAGCGCGAGCCCGATCGGGTCCATGAACCGGTGGCAGGCGCGGCACGTCGGGCTGGCCGCATGCATCTCCAGCCGCTCGCGCGTCGTCAGCAGCCGCCCCGACCGAGCCGATTCGGTGTCGTCGAAGGCGGGGATGTCGGGCGGCGGGGGCGGGGGCGGCGTGCCCATGAGCACCTCCATCACCCACTTCCCGCGCAGCACCGGCGACGTGCGCGCGGACATCGAGGTGAGGAGCAGTACGCTCCCGTGTCCCAGCACCCCGCGCCGGCTGTGGTCCGGATAGCTCACCCGCCGGAACTCTGGCCCCGAAACCCCCGGGATCCCGTAGTGGCCGGCGAGGCGCTCGTTCAGGAAGGTGTAGTCCGCCGTGAACAGCTCGAGGAGGCTCCGGTCCTCCCGGACGAGGTAATCGAAGAAGAGCTGCGTCTCCCGGACCAGGTCCTCGCGAAGCTGGCCGGTGAAGTCCGGGTAGAGGTAGGGCTCGGGCTGGTTGTCCTCCGCGTCCTGGAGCCGCAGCCACTGCGAGGCGAAGCGCGTCGAGAGCGCCTCCGCGCGCGGGTCCGCGAGCATCCGGCGCACCTGCGCCTCCAGGACCGCCGGATCCGAGAGCCGTCGCTCCGCGGCCAGCGTCAGCAGTTCGTCGTCCGGGCTCGCGGCCCAGAGGAAGAAGGAGAGGCGCGACGCGAGGTCCACGTCCGCGATCCGGTAGCTCTCGCCGGGCGCGATCTCGGACGGCGCCTGCTCGAGACGGAAGATGAAGGAGGGGTTGGCGAGGATCGCCTGCAGCGCGGTCCGGACCCCGATCTCGAAGCCGTCCTCCGCCGCGGCGTCACCGTAGAAGGCCATGGGTCCCGCGAGATCGTCCTCCGTCACCGGCCGCCGGTACGCCGCTCGCGCGAGCCGGGTCACGATCGCCTCCGCGCACGCCCGAGCCTCCGCCGGCGCGACCGACGCCTCCGCCTCCGCTGTCTCCGCCGGCCCATCCTGACCGGGATGGCAGTGGAAGATCTTCCGCCGACTCGCCGTCTCGGAGAGTCCGGAACTGCGGCGGGGACCCGTGATCATCAGCTCGCTCAGGTGGGGGAGCGCGGTGATCCCGTAGTTCGCCCACGCCTGGGAGTCCTCGCCTCCGACGAAGGACCAGCCCGGCGTCTTCAGGCGGTCCTCGTACGGTCCTTCGATCGTGCGTACGAACGCGGCCGCGACCTGGCGCTGGCCCGCCTTCACGAAGATGGGCTCCGTGCGGATCGGCACCGTCGAGCGCCCGCCGTGCTCGAGGCCGAGGAGGGCGACCCCGTCCCCGTCGATCGAGATGTCGACGTCCTGGAATCCGGTCCCCTGCCCGAAGAGCGTCTCGATCGAGACCACGTACTCCCCGTCCACCGGGAAGTCGTGGGTCACGACCATCCCGCCGCGCGTCCCGTACGGCGTGCCCTCGATGTGATCCCAGGCGTGCTGCGAGACGTCGATCGGGTTCGTGTACTTGGCGGTCTTCGAGAGGGCGGACGGGTTGCCGACCGCGATCCGGCTCACCTCCGTGGCGGCCCTCAGGTAGGCCTCGAGGAGCGTGGTCGAGAGGCCCTGCGCGTCCGACATGTTGTCGAAGGCCCCGAGGTAGGTGTCCGCCGGAAGCCAGCGGCCGGCGTCGATCTCGAGGTCGAGAAGGTCGCGGATCACGCGCTCGTATTCGGCACGGTTCAGCCGCTGGAAGCGCCGGGAGCCGGGGTTCCGGTCGCGGGCGGCTTCGCGGTCGACCACGGTCTCGAGCGTCTCGACGAGGGCGAGGAGCGTGTCCGGCGAGGGCCGGCGCTGGCCGGGCGGCGGCATCATCCCCGCGCGGAGCTTGCGGATCATCTTCTCCGCCGTGGGGGCCCGGTCGTGCGCCGCTTCCACGTCGAACGTCTCCAGCGTGAGGTTCCCGCGCAGGAGGCGCTCGTTGTGACAGCGGACGCAGTAGCGCTGGACGACCGCCGTCAGATCCGCCGTGTCCGCGAGGGCGGCCACGTCAGCCGACGCAGCGGGCGTCTGCTCAGGGAGGAGGGCGCCGCCGGGCGCACCGCTCCCCGGCGGCCCGCCGACCACGGCGAACCAGAACCACAGGATGGCGCCCGCGCCAAGTGTTTTCATGCGCCGCCCTTCGAAGGACAGGGATGCGCGTGACCGCGCTTCAACCCATCAACTTAAGAAAGAAGACGCCCCGCCGGGAAGAGGTTCTGCGATTCCGGGGCGGGTCAGCCGAGGCGTCGCGTGCGCCCTTCCAGCGCCAGCTGGTAGTCGATGCGCCGGCGCAGGTGTGTGTCGAAGCACCACTCGCACGTCGCGCGCCAGCGACCTCGGCCGGGGATGCGGTCGTCTTCCGGAATCTCGGCGCCGTGGGGGCAATCCGGCTCGTGGTGATGTACGGGACTGAGCCGCGCGTGCCATGGCGGCATGCCGATGGTGGGCCTCTCGGAACTCGTCACGGCGTTCACGGCAGCCTCACTTCCGGCCGCCGCGTATCCAGGTTGGCGATCTGCGCCTGAAGGTCGGCCATGTCGTGGCGAACGTGGATCAGGGATTCGCGGGCCGCCACGATCTCGTTGCGATGCTGGATGATCTTGGCTTCGAGGTGAAGCCGCAGCTCGAGAAGCTTCTCGTTCACCATCTTGCCGATGGCCCTTGTGAGGATGTCGGCAGTCCGTTCGTCCATCAGTCAACCCTCTCACCTGCAACCCGGTTTGCGAGTTCCGCCCCGGATCGCGTCGTGTTGCAGCTTATGGAAACGTGCGGAGGGCGGCAAAGATACCGACGTCGCCCCCAGGGTGGAGGCCGGGATCAACGGAGCATCAAAAGCTACGGGGGAGACCGGCCCGGCGCCCTCCACTGGTCGGCAGAAGGAAGACCCCGGGAGACCAGGACCTCGAGGTCGGGCGCGTCCGGGAAGAGGGACGCGACGGAGGCCGGATCCGCCGCGGCTCCGGCAAGTGTACCGCGGCCGTCATGGCCGCCGTCGAAGCTCGTGAGGTCGCGCACGATCCCGCGTACCCGGCCCGTCCGGGGGTCGCGGAGGATCGCCGCCGGCGGACCGCTCGCACGGCCCAGCGTCGCGATCCCCCCGGGCGCCTGAAGCACCACTGTTGCCAGCCGGTCCGCCCACGTCGGCGATACGGGAAGGGCGAAGACGAATCCCGACTCCCCGTCTCCGTCCGCGATCTCCTGCGTGTCGAAGCGCAGCGAGAACAACTCTTCCCTGGCGACGCTCAGCCCGGTCAGCGTGTATGGCCCCCCGGACCGGGGAAGCGTCGGCGGAGCGTCGACGACGAAGGCCGGTTCGAGGAACGGCACGCCGTCGGAGTCGGCGCCGCCCCACAGCAGGAGGGTCCGGGCCGCATGGGCCGCTGCAGCCGCCGTTTCGCCCTCCTCGCGAAGGCGGTAGTCGAACGCCCTGGTGAAGCTGAAATCGCCGATCCAGCGCGGCCGGCAATAGGACATCAGGTCGGGGGAATGGGGACCGACGAGTGAACTGTCGGCGCTGTTGAAGCCCCACGCGCCGATCGTTCCGTCCCTGGTCGGGAAGGCGGGATCGGGGCCTCCGGCCCCTCCGCAGGGGGCATGCCGGAGGTTCATGTTGTGTCCGAGTTCATGCGCGACCGTACTGGAGAGAACGCGCGAGAAACTGGCCCGGCCGGGAAGCATCCCTCGACCCGCACTCCTCAACTCCTCTACGAGATACTGGGGTATCCCGCCCATATAGTAGTCTGTTCCGCCCTCCAATATGCGAATCGCCTGGATTTCGACGAGCAACTCGGTGCTTGTTCGAGCCGAGGTGTACACCACTTCGTGCAAGGCGACGGTGAAGTCGGCGGCGGGCAACCACTGTCGGGCACCCGAGAACAGCGAGTCGTCTTCCGTCAGGTCCTCGACGCGGCTCAAAAACTCGCCGGACTCCCGGGCGGCGCGGACGACGGGCAGATACGTGAGGTGAAGCGCCGGTGCCGCTCGCACGTCGATGGCCTGCCGTCCGGTGGCCGGGATCCGCCTCGCGGTTCCGAGGTCGGGTCCGTGTGTGTTCTCCGGGTCGACCTCTACCACGAGTTCCAGACCGGGCTGAACGACTTCCGCCGGGATCGCGACGTTCGCCGACGCGTCGAGCCGACCTTCTTCCACGCGGGACGGCACCGTGCCTGCCGAGCTGGGAATGTCCACGGTGTGGATCTCGGCGTCCTCCAGGTAGAAGCGCGCGCGCACGGGCGGAAAACCGACCGTGGCCCCGTCCGGAGCGGTGAGGAACACGCGAAGCAGGGCCGGCCGGCTCGCCACCAGCGGAACCGGGAAATCGAACGACTGCACCGCCTGCGTCAGGTACACGGGCGCTACGTCGTTCTCGCAACGGGGCACGCGCGGGGCTCGCAGCGTACCGAGCCAGGCCTGAAAATCCGGATCCGCGGGCGCGCACAGCGCCGTGCCGCCGGCGCTGAGCGTCGTGAGTTGCGCGAGATCCTTGAGGCCGACCGGGAGCAGGCCCGACAGCTGCGGGTTGCCGTTCACGGCCAGCGCCCTCAGTGCGACGAGGCCGGACAACTCCGCCGGGACCGGGCCCGACAGGTCGTTCTGCGCGAGGGAGAGTTGCTCGAGGTGCGTCAGGTTGCCCAGGCTCGGCGGGATGGGGCCGCTCAGAACGTTGCGCTCCAGCCTCAGTTCCGTGAGCCGCGCGAGGTCGCCGAGTACGGCAGGGATCGAGCCCCCGAGTTCGTTGGACCACAGCTCCAGGGTCCGGAGTTGCGAGAGCCCGCCCATCTGGGGCGGAATCGGACCCGTCAGCGCGTTGCGGGCGAGGTGCAGCTCCCTGAGCTGGGGGAGGCGGCCGAGCTCGGGCGGAATCGGACCCGTCAGATCGTTGTAGGCCAGCCGCAGCTCCCTGAGCGCCGCGAGGTCGCCGAGCTCCGCGGGGATCGAACCTTCAAGGTCGTTGGCCCACAGTTCCAGGGTCCGGAGTTGCGAGAGGCGGCCGATCTCGGGCGGAATCGGACCCGTCAGATCGTTGCCGCCGGCGATCAACTCTCTGAGCCTCGATAGGCGGCCGATCTCGGGCGGGACCGGACCCGTCAGGTCGTTGTTGCTCAGCCATAATCGGTCAAGTGCTGCGAGGTCCCCGAGTTCGGGTGGGATCGAGCCCTCGAGGTCGTTGGACCACAACCCCAGGCCTCGGAGTGCCGGGAGCCTGCCGATCTCGGGCGGAATCGGACCCGTCAGCGCGTTGTTGCTGACGTGCAACTCCGTGAGGCGAGAGAGGCGGCCGATCTGAAGCGGGATGCTGCCCTCGAGGCCGTTGGACCACAGCGACAGTGTTCGGAGTTCCGCGAGGCCGCCGATCTCCGGTGGAATCGGACCCGTCAGCGCGTTCTTGCCGAGGTCCAGATCCGTAAGCCTGGCGAGGTGGCCGATCTGGGGCGGGATCCGGCCCTCGAGGTCGTTGTCTCGAAGTCGGAGCTCCGTGACGCGGCCGTCGGCGTCGGTATTCACTCCATACCAGAGAGTAAGCGGTACGTCGTCGAGCCAGTGTCTGCTGTTCTTCCAACCCGCACCGTTCATCGCCTCGTAGAGAGCAGTAAGGGCGGCTCGGTCCGTCGATGGGTCGGTCGACTCCGGTATCCCGGGCGGAAGCTCGGTCGGGCCGACATCCCCGCAGGCCAGGAGAGGCAGGAGGAGGACAGGGAGCGCGCGAACTCCGCCGACTCTCCGCATCGGCTACCGGCGGCCGGCCGGTACCAGCCTCACGATCCCGGTCGCCGGGCCGTCCACGTCCCGCGTCTCCCCGTCGATGGCGAGGTAGATGAACCCGTCCGGACCCTGCCGCACGTCCCGGATGCGGCCGATCCCCTGCAGCAGCGTCTCCTCGTGGATCACCTCCCGGCCCTCCATCCGCAGCCGGGCGAGGCGCCGGCCGCTCAGACCGCCGACGAGCATGTCGCCGCGCCACCCGGGAAACGCGTCGCCCGTGTAGAAGAGCATCCCGGAGACGCCGATGGAGGGGACCCAGATGTGCTCCGGCGGCTCCATCTCCTCCATGAGGGTCCCCGAGTGGATGCGCGAGCCCGTTCGGTAGTTCACGCCGTACCCGACGATGGGCCAGCCGTAGTTGAGCCCCGGCTCGATCAGGTTCAACTCGTCCCCGCCCTGCGGGCCGTGCTCGTTCTGCCACAGGTCTCCGGTCTCGGGATGGACCGCCATCCCCTGCGCGTTCCGGTGGCCCCACGTCCAGATCTCGGGGTGGATCGCGTCCCGGCCCACGAACGGGTTGTCCTCGGGCACGCGTCCGTCGTCGTGGATGCGGATCGTGCTGCCGTTGTGGTTCGACAGGTTCTGGGCGGGGTGCGCCTCCAGTTCACCCGCCGGGGGCCACTGCCGGTCGCCCAGCGTCATGAACAGGTAGCCGTCGTGGTCGAAGACGAGCCGCCCGCCCCACATCGAGCTGCGCTCCGTCCCGTTTCCGGGCGCGTCCGCGTGGAACAGCTCCTCGACGTCGCTCAGTCGGTCGTCCTCGAAGCGGCCGCGGGCGATCGCGATCGTGCCCAGCGAATCGGGCCCCGGCTTCACGTAGCTCAGGTAGAGGAGCCGGTTCGTCCCGAAATCCGGGTGCAGGATCGCGTCGCGCAGGCCCGCCTGCTCGAAGCCGGCCATGGAACGGGCGCCGCGCCCGAGCGCCCGGATCGGCGGCAGACCCTCGACGGAGTCCGGGAGCAGGACGCCATCGCGGATGATGCGGAGCCGGCCGGGACGTTCCGTCACGAGGAGGTCGCCCTCGGGCGTGAAGGCCATCGAGAAGGGGCGCACGAGGCCGTCCGCCACCTCTTCGACCCGGAAGTCGTGGAGCGCGGTCCGGACGATGCCGTCGTCGTCGCCTGCCGGGTCTTCGCCGGCGGGCGCGCACGCGGCAGCGGCCAGGGGGACGGTCAGGAGCGATACGACGAGGAAGCGGGAGCAGCTGGGATGGCTCATGTGGGGATCGTTCGTCCGTGTCAGAGGAGTCATGCGGCCTCTATACTTATGGCGTCCCACGGGCGCCTGACAGGAGGTAGACATGCTTCGGACCGACAGCGTCACATCGATCCCGGCCGCCATTCCCGCCGCCCTTGCGACCGCCGTTGCACTGGTGGCCGGCTGCGCGACCGATGGCGGTGGAGACGCGACCGACGCGGTCGCCTACGAGGGGGCGCGCGTGATCGCGGGCGACGGTTCGGTCATCGAGTCCGGCGTATTCGTGGTCGAAGCCGGGCAGTTCGCCGCGGTCGGGGCGAGCGGCGAGGTCGAGGTGCCGGACGGCGCGGAGCGGGTGGACCTTTCCGGCAAGACGGTCATGCCCGCGATCGTGAACGCGCACCTCCACCTCTCCTCCGAACGCGACGAACGGATCGAGCAGCTCCAGCACATGGCCTACTACGGGGCGGGGGCCGTCGTGAGCCTCGGCACCGAGACCGGCGGCATCGGGATCGAGATGCGCGACGAAGTCATCCCGGACGCGGCCCGCGCGAAGACGGCCGACCGCGGGATCACGATGCCGGAGCCCGGCCGCTCCGAGGCTCCCCACTGGGTCGAGACGGAGGAAGAGGCGCTGGCCGCGGTGCGGGAACTGGCGGAGCGGCAGGCCGACATCGTCAAGATCTGGGTCGACGACCGCGGAGGGCGTTACGAGCAGCTGCCCCCGGAACTCTACGGGCCGATCATCGACGAGGCGCACCGGCACGGGCTCATGGTGACGGCGCACGTCTTCTACCTGGAGGACGCCAAGGAGCTCCTGCGCGCGGGCGTAGACGTGTTCGCGCACGGCGTGCGGGACCTCGACGCGGACGACGAACTCATGGAACTCTGGGCCGAGCGCCCGGAGGTCGTCCTCGTCCCCAATCTTCCGGGCCCTGGAGTGCCGCTCGACCTGAGCTGGCTGAGCGGCACCGTGCCGGCGGACCGGCTCGCGGAGATGCAGGCGGCATCCGTGGACAATCCGGCCGCGCAGGAGTCGTTCGGCATCCAGGCGCGGAACCTCGCCCGCTTCGCCGAAGCCGGCATCCGGATCTCCTTCGGCACCGACGGCAACGCCGCCTGGGCCGTGCACCAGGAGATGGAGGACATGGTCCGCTCCGGCATGGCGCCGGGCGACGTCATCGTCGCGGCGACGAAGACCTCCGCCGAACTGATGAACTGGGACGAACTCGGGGAGATCGCGGCCGGGAAGAGCGCCGACTTCATCGTGCTGGACGCGAACCCGCTCGACGACATCACGAACACGCGGCGGATCGACGCCGTCTACCTGCGGGGGGCCATGGTCGACCGGGAAGGAATCAGCGCGCGCCTGCTCGCGGCCGGGACAGGGTGATCGAACTTCGGCCCGTCACCCTCGAGGGGCACGGCGTCCGTCTCGAACCCATGGGCCCCGGGCACGCCGCCGCGCTCGCCGAGGCCGCGGCGGACGGGGAGTTGTGGAACCTCTTCTTCACCTTCGTCCCGGCGCCGGACGAGGTGACGGACTACATCGAGACCGCGCTCGAGGGCCAGGCCGCAGGCCACATGCTGCCGTGGGTCGTCCGGCTCGCGGACACCGGCGCCGTCATCGGATCCACCCGCTACCACGACATCCTGCCGCACGTCGACCGGGTGGAGATCGGCTACACGTGGTACGGCGCGAGCCACCAGCGCACGCACGTCAACACCGCGTGCAAGATTCTCCTCATGACGCACGCCTTCGAGACGGTGGGGTGCGGTGTCGTGGGACTCCGCACGGACGGCATGAACCTGCGCTCCCAGCGGGCCATCGAGGCGCTCGGCGCGAAGAAGGACGGCGTCCTGCGCAATCACTCGCTGCGCCGCGATGGGAGCGTGCGCGACGACGTGATGTACTCCGTCCTCCTCCACGAATGGCCCGCCATCAAGCGGCACCTCGAGACCCGCCTCTGGCGCCACCGCTGACCGGGGCGCCGGAGGCAGGCGTGCTGCGGGATGCCGGATGCGTGGCGTTACATGCCGAGGGAGATGTCGACCTGCGTATTCTCCCATGAGAAGCGGAGCGCGCCGTCCACCTGCTCGAAGGTCATCATCTCCACCATTTCGGCGGTGGCCGAGGGCGTCGCCATGAAGCTGCCCACCTCGGTGCTCTGGACGGTCGCGTCGATCGGGATCCCCCAGCGGTCGTATTCCGAGTTCACGTGGAACGTCCATTCCGTCTCGCCGGGCGTCGCGTACAGCGAATAGCTCCCGGGCCCGAGCGCGACACCGCCCACCGTGGCGGCGGCCGAGAGGTGGAGCGCGGTCGCCTCGTTCGCCCCCAGGCGCCAGACCTGCCCGTAGGGAACCAACTCGCCCATCACGACGCGCTCGCGGGCCGAGGGCGCGCCGTAACAGAGGAGACCCTCGCCCCCGTCATACGAGAAGCTCAGCTCCTGGAGCGGGCTCTGCCGGCCGTCCAGATCGCCCATCACGACGCAGGCCAGCCCCGCGTCCGCCATTTCCATTTCGTCCATGGCTTCGGCCGTCTCCGCCATCTCGGCCGTCTCCGCCTCGCCGGCCTCGGATCCTCCGCCACATCCCGCGACGAGAAGAACGGCGAGGTACCACGCGCTGTGTCGCTTCATCTTGTCACCTCCGATGGTCCTTTCTCCGGACATCATTTCGTCCAGACCGCGACGAGGCCGCACCGGGAAGGCGGGAATTCCGCCGGGCCCGATGCCAGCCCCTTGTATATCTCGATGCCTGCGATCTCGCTCGGCCTCACAACGTCGTCCAGTGCGATCCCCCTCGTCGGCAGACCGTCGACATAGAAGGCCAGCGTACAGGCGCCCGTGACCGCCGACGACTGCCTCGTGTTCACCAGCCTGCAGTCGGTACGCCGGAGGTTGCACTGAAGCCGGATTCCCGACTCGTCCGCGATCATGTGGGAGATCTCCACGGGCCGGCGGCGATCGACGTCTTCCGCCGTGTAGAAGGTGCCCGTACCGGCGAGTTCGCCCCAATGCCTGCGGTCGTAGAAACCCTTGATCTCCAGCCGGCGCACCCTCGTCACCGTCGCGACGATCGGGTCCATCTCCACCGGATCGGGGACCATGCCGATCTCCACCTCCGTCGTGAGGCCGGGGGAGACCTCGACCACGTAGGAAAGCGGCGCGTATCCGAGGTGCCGCACCTCCAGCCGCTGGCTGCCGGCTGGAACGCCGCTCAGGACGAAGTCCCCCTGGCGATTGGTCTCGGCCGACCTCAGGCGGGTCGAAACGGCCACGGCGGCCGAGACGACGGGATCATCCGTCATGGCGTCGCGCACCCGGCCGATCAGCCGGCCGGTGCTTCGCCGTCCCCGTCGCAGCGTGAGCGTGACGTCGTGGAGCGTCCCGCCGTCGAGGGCCACGACGGCCTCCTCGCTGGAACGGTCTCGGAACTCGGCCCACAGCGTGGCCTGCGTGGCGTTCCGCGGCGCGCAGACGACGAGGCTTCCGACGGCACCGACATCCTGGCGCACGGGCCGCCACGCGCGCTCGGGGTCGGTCCACCGGACGATCACGGTCGCGCTTCGGGCCCGCGTCATCTCGGCTTCGTTCAAGACGACGACCCGGAGAGCCGCCCGGTCGTCGCAGTCGGGTTCCTGAGCGGCAAGGTTCCCGCCCGAGGCGCCCAATCCGAGCACCGCAGCGAGGCTCCAGGCCAGTCCTGGCGCTACCGATCCGTCATCCGGCTTCGAGAATCTCGTACGGGGCATCCCGAAGACTGGGCCCCCGGGCACCCGGCATCAAGCGAGGAGGAGGAGGACGGGGCGAGGCCCGCGGCGGCGTTCGGGCGGCGGTGCTCCTACTTGGTCCAGACCGCGACGACTCCACAGCGCGAATCCGACCCGCCAAACTCCGCCGCCAGCGACGCGGCTCCCCTGTAGATTTCGACGCCCGCGATCTCAAGGGGTTTCACGAATTCGTCCAGGTCACGTCCCACCGATACGCCGTCGAGATAGACGCTCAGCCCGCAGGGACGTCCCCCGAACCCGAGCGACGCCCGCGTGCTTACCAGCCTGCAGCGACGACCGGAGCAGTCGAGTCGGATCGACGGTTCCTCGGCGATCATATGCGAGATGCGGAGCGGCTGGCGGCGCTCGATGTCCTCCGCGGTGTAATACGTGGCGCCGCCAATGCGTTCGCCCCAGAACTTGCGCTCGTAGAAGCCCTTGACTTCCAAGCGGCGCGACCGCGTCGCCATCGCCACCAAGGGCTCCATCTCCAGCGGCTCGGGAACCAGGCCAAGTTCAAGGTCCGTGGTGACGCCCTTGGATACCACGACCGGGTGTACGAGCGGCGCGTAGCCGAGGCTCCGCAGGGAGAGTTCGTGGACCCCGACCGGCACGCCGCTGAGGATGAACTGGCCGCTCCGGTTGGTCTCGGCCACCATGCGCCCCCCGAGCGACACCGCGACCGCCGCCACCGGACGGTCCGTCCGCGCGTCCTGCACGAGTCCGATCATGCGCCCGGTCGCTGACGACTCCAGAAGCAGCCGGAGTTCGACATCCCGCGACATGCCGGGCTCAAGTTCGACCGACCGCTGCCTGCTCGAGACATCGCCCAACTCCGCCCACAGCGTGGCGCGCCTGGCGTCGCCTGGAGCGCAGAACTGCAAACGGCCCTGGAGATCGACCTCTCGCCGCACCGGCCTCCGGTCGGCGTCCGTGTCCGTCCAGCGCAGCACCACCGTCGCGCCTGGAATGGGTATCATCCCGGATTCGTCCAGCACCGACACAAGCATGACGGCCCGCTCGCCGCAATCGTCCTCCTGGGCCGCGAGTCTCGGAGCACTCGCTGCAAGCGCAAGAACCGCGGCGGTCGCCGCGACGAGAGCGTCAATCCGAGCGTGCACTCCACGCTCCGCTGATCTCATGCCAACCTCGGGAGAGAAAGGTGCGATTGATGGCAAGACGACCGGCGGGGCGAAAGGGTCACGACCGGCGTTTTCCTCCTACTTCGTCTAGATCGCTACGATGCTGCACTGGGACGCGGATCCGGCGAGACTCGGTGAAGGCGCGCCGCTCGCGACGGAGACAACGCTGTTTCCGAGCTTCCCGGTCAGTCAACAGCGCGAGGCTAATCGTGACGGGTCGGTCAAGCTCAAAATCAGCCGGGAACCCCGGAGTCTCCACTTCTCCATCCAGGATCCCAAGCACCCTTTGGCTGTCGCCAACGCCAACCTTCACGGAACTCGCAAACACCACTCGACCACGGTCTCCATTGACCACGGTCACGGGGAGTCCTTGCGAGCCGAGAAGCTCATACGGACGGAACGTTGAAAGGAGACCGATCAACAATACGACGGTTCCGACATCCCCTATCGACCTAAGCTGACGTTCCATACATCAACGAACGGGTCACCGAGCGGACCATAACTGCCCCTGGTAACCGAAGCGGTATCGCCGAACGGGACGCCGCGCACGAACTTTCCCAGCGACCCCTCCTCAAACCAACCCGACGCGATCGTAGAACACGCGAAAGGGTCTACTATCTCGATGCGGCTTCGATAGACTGCTGATAGCCCCTCCGGGAAATCCAGCCCGACGCTGCCGTTCGGTCGAACAACCTCGATCACCCGATCCTCCCAATCAGGACGACGGTAGACCAGCAATACCCATAGACGGTCATACCTGTCGACCCAGATGTCCCGAACCCCGTGCCAAGGGGGGTTGTTGATGCTCCAGGGACCAGGCTCGCCGCGTAGGCCATCGTCCAACGGCGATCCCGACAGTCTTCCGATTCTAGATCCGTCCTCCGACCAAAACTCGACGATATAATCCCAGATGTGCGCGCTGACGACGTTGCCACCGACACTCAGTGCCAACTCCCGCTGGGCCGCGAAGTCATTCAGCAGTCCTTGATCCGGCAGGCGATCACTATCCACTACTGGCGAGACACCGAAGGATGACACAATCGTCCCGCCGGACAGCCGATGAAGAGGGAAGCCAAGCCTCTCTGCACTCGGAATCCACGACTGGATAACATAAGACCCCGTACCAGGCTCAGCGACGATATCCGAAATATATCCGGCAGGAATCGCGGTATCCTCGAAGAGCGACAGATCCTCGCGGATCACGGACAAGCGCATGTTGCCGGTATCTAGCACGTGAACCCAATTCGCTGAGTCCGCGTGAAAGGGATGCGCCCTGAGGAACTCCAGCGGGCCTTGTCCCTCCCGGCCAATCGTTGCCAAGAATCGACCGTTCGCGGCGAAGAGCGTGATTTCGTCAGACTGGCCTACCCAGTAGCGTCCAAGGCGATCCTGGACGACGTGTTGCATCGCGGGGGATGAGGTCAACAGGCCAGGACCCTCGCCCTCCGCCCCAAGTCGGAGGGCGAGGTCGAACTCAATGCATGCTTCGCAAGCCGCTCTCCGAGCAAGTTCGCAAGTGCCGTCCAGAAACGATCCCACTCCTGATCCGTCGGTGACCGAGTCGGAACCGGAGCTGCGGCCGCCACACGCCGCTAGGAGGAGCGCACCGAGGGTTGCTGCTATGGGACCGAAAGTTCGTCGTGACATACCGTTCAGAACCGCCTGGGACAAACACCTCGGAATGCCTGGTGGCGGCACCAGCAAATAGGTCCTTACGGCCATATACGCCACTGCTGGCAACGCAACGCCAAGAAGTAAGCCTCTACGGGTCGCTCGTGTCATTCGTCCCCCGTCCAGTCCACTCGTAGATCAGGATTCGCGGCACGGGGTCCGCGACCTTTGAAAATGCGAGATTCCCCGAGAAGAGTTCGATGCGTGGAATAACGTGCGATTCGTCGAGGATCTCGCCGCGTTCTCCGTCGATCAGGAACGTTCTCGCTACCGTGGCGGGATCCGTAGCCTGACCCCACATCCCCTCCTGCACCTGAAGCAGAAGCCGTCCTTCTGACGTCGGAATCAACGTAACGGGCCGGTCGTTTGTGCTCCGGCCTATCGGGGGGTTCCAGCGAACGCCACTGGGTTCCCGTGTGATAACCGCCGTTTCGACGCCCGGCAATTCAAGGTCCCAGAGAAGAACGCCGTTTGCCGAGTACCCACGAACTCGGGGGACCGCGCGGGAGGCCGCATAGACTCTGCGGTAGGTGCTGTCGCAGGCCAGGAGACCGTCATCAGTGGCGGCGGCCATGAAGTCGTCGCCCGCAACGAAGGGGAGCCCGAAAGATGACGTAAGGTCGGCGGCTTGATCCACACGATGGATGATGCTTCCGGAACCTTCCTGGTATCGCAGGAAAATCAGATCATCGTCCAGCAGGCAGACCCTGGTGGGGCCGGCCACCGGCAGTCGCAACTCATCGGCGTAAGCGAGATTGTTCGAATCAAATTGAAACCGCGTGAGACGGTTCTGCCCCCAATCGACGACTTGGACCGAGCCCCCAGCCGAGACCATGGCTACCGGGCGCGTGAACTCGCCCGGACCTTCACCTCGGCCGCCGGCCCAATCGATGAATCTGCCGGCGGTCGTGAACGCAGAGACTCGATACCGAAGCCTGTCCAGGACGAACAAGACGCCGCGGCCTTCATCGGCGGCGAGCGCCGTGACGGCTCCGAACATCTGCGAATCGCCATCCAGGACGCCGATGCGACCGATTTCTCGGAAGTTCAAAGAATCGAGAGGAAGGACGGCCTGCAGTCCAAGGAGCGGCGCTCCCGCGGGAATGACCCAAGGGAGGGCCGCTCCAAGCAGCGCATGCCGGAGTCGGCGCCGTTTAGTCGTCACAGTCCTTCAGGCAGCTCGTGGTCTCACAACCACCATTCTTCTCGCAGCAGTAATGGTTGATTAGATCCATGCTGCATGCTTCAAGACCGCAGGCTTGGTGGGCGCACATAACGGGGACGCTCGTGCGCGCACTCGCAGTGGTGGAAAAGACGAGGTGCAGCGCGACTACGGTCACGAGCGCCAAGGCGAGCGTGCGCATGGCGCGGACAAAGGTGTGACGATCAGGAGCAAACATCTCTTCGCCTCCTTCTTCTGTACAGCGTTGAACATGCCCGAACACCGCAGGAAGCGTAGAGGCATCGGGATTGCGGATGCCAGACCGGAATCGATCGAATCTGTCAAAAAACCGATGCACGGTCGGCGCCACTCGCATTCAGCAGCCGCTTCGCGAAATCGGAGACAAACTTCGCGAGGAGCGGCGCCTGGTGGTTCCGCGCGAGTTGCTGGAGCGTGCTACCCGGCCAACGGGTCCACTTGTTGTGGATGGTCTGACGCGTGAACCGCAGGTGTTCGGCTACCGCCTCCCAACTCAGACCCGAGAGGCGAAGCTGTTGGGCCTTGACGACTGTGAGCCGCGACGAGGTCAGGCGAGGAGGAGGAAGCCTCCGGTGGCCAGAGCCGCAGCGGCGAGGGCGTAGGGCAGTTGGGTCAGGGCGTGCTCGACGACTCCGCAGCCGGCGCCCCGCGACGCCAGTACGGTCGAATCGCCGTAGAAGCAGGCGTGGCTGCCGAAGGCGCTTGCGGAGATGAGGGCGCCGATGACGAGCGGCATCTCCGCCCCCACCGCGTTCGCCAGCGGCAGCACGATGGGGACCGCGACCGCGAAGATGCCCCAGAACGACGCCGTGGCGAAGGCGACGAGCGACATCGTGAGGAAGGTGACGGCCGGGAGCAGCCGCGGTGTCATCAGCGGTTCGACCGTCTCGATGAGGTAGGCGGTGAGCCCGAGTCCGTCGTTCACTTCCTTGAGGAGAAAGCCGCCGAACACCGTGGCGAGGGGGACGATCATCGTGAGCACTCCCGCCATGGCGGCATCGAGCGCTGCGCGCACGCGGAGGAGCCTGGCGCCCGCGACGATGGCGAGGGTGACGCCGAGCGCGACGACGACGCCCTTCAGGATGTCGAGGTCGAGGATCCATGTGGCGGCGACGAGGGTGACGACCGGGACGATGAAGTGCCACGGGCGCGCGCGCTCGGCTGCGGCCGGGTCCGTCTCGCCCTCGAGCTTCGCTTCATCGAGGCCCGGAGGGGCGACCTGGCCCGTCTCCCGCGCGCGGCGCTCCGCCTTGCGCATGGGGCCGACGGCCGGGACGAGGCCGGTGCCGACGAGGAGGGCCAGCGCCACCGCGATCCAGGCGTAGAGCATGAACGGGATCGCGTCGATGTAGAGCGAGAGGCCCCGCCCCGGCGCCGCCCACCCCGTCTCCTCGAGAAGGCCTGAAAAATATGCGGCCCACGTCGAGATCGGGACGAGGATGCACACCGGCGCGGCCGTCGAGTCCACGACGTAGGCGAGCATCTCGCGCGACACGCGATACCGGTCGGTGAACCGCTTCACGGAGGAGCTGACCGCGAGGACGTTGAGGTAGTCGTCGATGAAGACGGCGAGGCCGAGCAGCCACGTCACGGCGAGTGAGCCGCCGCGCGTCCGGATGCGGGCCGACGCCGCGTCGCCGAAGCGCGCCGCCGCGCCCACCCGGACGAGCAGCGTGATGAGGCTGCCGAAGAGCGCGCAGACGAGGATGATCCAGCCCACGGTCTCGTTCTGCATGACCGCGACCATGCCGTCCGTGAGCGCGGTGAGCGGGTCCCGGGGCGCGAGGATCACGAAGCCGACGAGCGCCCCGATGATGAGGGATTCCACGGGCCGGCGGGTCCAGACCGCAACGGCCAGTACGACGGCCGTCGGCACCAGGCTTACGACGCCGAAATGCTCCAGCGGCAACTCAGCCCAGCCGCACGTCGTCGCCGACCCGGATCGCGCCCGGCGCGGCCACCTCGCACTTCACGCCGACATTCCCGTCGTTGTGGTCGAAGGCGGCGCGCAGCACCCGCGGGTCCTTCGGGAGATCTCCCAGCGGGAGCGTGACCATCACGCAGCGCATGCACGGCTTCGTCACCCGCAGTCGCGCCCCGCCGATCTCGAGCGTGCCGCCCACCCAGTCGTTCTCGACGAAGCCCCGCGCCCCGGCCACGGGTTCGATGACGAGGTTGGGCCGGAAGCGGCCGACGTGGAAATCGCTCCCCGGCACGAGTCCCCGCAGGTGGTCGAGGCTCGCCGTCGTCAGGGCGTGGAGGCCGGAGCTGTCGAAGAACGTCCCCGGCGGCAGCTCCCACTCCGTGATCTCGTCGCGGTACGTCCGCCCGTCCTGGACGAGTCCCTCCATGTCCGGCCAGTGGTACTCGCACGTCGCGCTCTCGACCGCCTCCGTCGCGAACGCGACTTCACGGCCCAGGAGCGCGCTCAGGCGGGCTTCCAACCCTTCGCGGCGAGCGCTCGACAACGTCGTCCCATCCTCGAACCGGACACGGATCGACGCGGACCCGTTCTCCCGTTCGAAGCTCGCGGAGAGGCCGTAGACCGCACCCCACATCCGCGGCCGCTTCGCGCTCACCACCCGCCCGGTCTCGCGGTCCACCAGCGCGCCGGTCCGGTCGCCCTCCATCCCGCGCGCCGTGATTCGAGCCGCCTCCAGGCGCTCTCCCCCCATCGACTTCACGGGATAGCGGTACAGGCTCGCGACACGCCCGACCACGGCTCCACGCGCAGCCGCGACTCCCCGCGCAGCCGTCACTCCCCGCGCAGCCCCCGCTCCGTCCATGGCCGGATGGGCGCTCATCGCACGAGCGACACGAGGTAGGCGAGGCCGGTCCCGCCGAGGAGTACGAGTCCCACCCAGGTCAGCGTCACCATGCCCCGGCCCGGCCGATGCTCCGGCGGCACCGCCTCCGACGTCACGGCGCGGAGGTTGAAGTAGCCGAGGATGGGCGCGGTGAGGAACGCCACCGTCGTCGCGAAGTCCACCATCGCGGTCAGGCTGCCGGAGAAGCCGAGGAGGATGAAGAAGGCGATGACGGGGAGCGTGATCATGCTCCACCAGTAGACGCGTCCCACGCGGGTCACCGTGTCCGCCGCGACGCGCCCCCGCAGGTTCGCCAGCGTGCGCTCGATCGCGCGCGGGAAGCCGTCCGTCACGGCGAGGAGGCTCGAGAAGATCGTCGCCATCGCCGCCACGAGCACGATGGGACGGGACCACGAGCCGAGCGTCGTGCTGTACATGTCGACGAGTTGCGTGGAGAAGACGGCCCCCGCGTCGCTGAGGGCGACGTCCGCCTGGTAGAGGACCGTGGCCCCCACGGAGACGAAGATGAGGGCGAGGATGCCGGTGCCGACGAAGCCCACGAGGAAGTCGCGCTTCGCATCCGCGACCGATGTCTGCGCGCCCGTCGTCTTGTCCTTCGCGAGCGTCCACAGGCTGCTCCACACCGCGACGTCGACGGGCGAGGGCATCCACCCGATAAGGGCGAGGAGGAAGGCGAAGGGGACGACGGTGCCGACGACGTCGCCCGGCCAGAGCGCGAGCGTCGAGAGGTCGGCGCGCGGCGCCGCGACCAGAGCGGTCGCCACGGTCGAGAGGACGAGCATCGCGAGCAGGATCTTGATCGTGATGTCGAGGCCGCGGAAGCGTCCCACCGCGAGCACCGCCACGCAGGCGCCCATGAGCACGGCCCCCGTCGCCGCCAGCGGCCACTCCGCGCCGAAGGCGTAGCGCGTGAGGAAGGCCATGAACATCGCGAGCGCCGCCAGCGAGATGATCGCGGTCACGAGGGTGATGGCGAGAAAGAGCCACAGCGCCCAGGTGCCGATGTCGCGGTAGCCCTCGACCAGGCTCCGGCGCGTGGCCGCCGCGTAGCGCGCCCCGTACTCGAAGAAGGGATACTTGAGGACGAGCGCGAAGACGATCACGCCTACGAAGGCGAACCCCGCCTCTCCCCCCGCGCGGGTGGACTGCACGAGGTGCGAGACTCCGATGGAGGTCGCGGCCCAGATGAGCCCGGGGCCGAAGCTCCTCCAGAAGCTGGAGCGGGAACGCGCGGCGGGTTCGCTCATTGGGTTTCCTCCGGCCGGACGTGGGCGGCGGGGCCTGGCAGCCCGGTCTCGGCACCCGCTACCAGGATCGGATCGGCCTGAGGATGCGCCATCGCCGCCCCGGCGTGCAACGCATCGTGCAACCCCGCGGCGATCATGCGATAGTGAGTCGACGGCCGCCCGTTCCCCGTACCCGGAGATCTGCCCGTGCTATCCACGCTCGCGCTCGCCGCCGCGATCCAGCTTCCCGCCCAGGCGCAGGAACTCGTGCCCGGAACGCGCTACGACCCCGACATCCCGACGCTCGAAGAGGTGGCGGGACACGGCTTCCGCGACGTCGTCACGCCGCCGGACGACGTGATCCGGTACATGGAGGCGCTCGCCGCCGCGGCGCCCGAGCGGACGCATCTGATTCAGTACGGAGAGAGCTGGGAGGGGCGGCCGCTCGTCGTCCTCGTCATCGGCTCGGCCGAACGCATGTCGCGGCTCGAGGAGGTCAAGGCCGGGATCGCGCGGCTCGCCGATCCCCGCGGTCTTTCCGATGAGGAGGCCGAAGCGCTGATCGCCGAGCTTCCGGTCGTCACCGCGTTGATGCACGCGATCCACGGCGACGAGATCAGTCCCGGCGGCGCCGCGATGGCCGAGGCCTACCACCTGCTCGCGGCGACGGGGGATCCCGACATCGATCTCATCCTCTCCGAGTCGCTCGTCCTCATCGATCCCCTGGAGAACCCGGACGGACGGAACCGGTTCGTGTACCAGAACCAGGTCGCGCAGGCGCGCTGGCCGGACGAGGCCCGGGTCTCCGCCGAACACGACCCGCCGTGGCCGGGCGGCCGCGGGAACCACTACCTGTTCGACCTCAACCGCGACCTCTTCATCCAGAGCCAGGTCGAGACGCGCGGGAAGGTGGACGTCCTTCTCGAGTTCCGCCCCCACATCGTGGCGGACCTGCACGAGATGGGAGGAGACGCGACCTACTTCTTCCCGCCCACCGCGCCGCCCTCCAACCCCTGGTTCGGGGAGCGGCAGGTCGCGCTCATGGACGTGTTCGGGGAGGCGATCGCGGCGCGCTTCGACGAACGCGGGTTCGCGTACTTCAACCGGGACGTGTACGACCTCTTCTATCCCGGGTACGTGGACATGTGGCCCATGGGCTACGGCGCGCTGGGCATGACCTACGAACAGGCGGGCTCGGGGGGCCTCAGGCTGCGGCAATCGGACGACGACCTGCTCACGTACGGCGACGGCGTGCTCCACCACTTCACGGCGGCGATCGAGACCGCGCTCACCTCCGCGCGGAACCGGGAGCGGATCCTGCGGGATTACCTCGCGTACCTGCGCGAGGGGGTCGAACTCGGGGAGCGGGGACCGGCGGAGATCGTCCTGCACTCGGCGCACGATCCGGGGATGGCGGAGCGGCTCGCGCTGATGCTCGTGGAGAACGGAATCGAGGTGTTCCGCGCCTCCGGGCCGGTTTCCGTCGGCGATCGCGCGCTGAGCCCGGAGTCGAGCTTCATCGTGCCGCTCGCCCAGCCGGCGCACCGCTTCATCCACAACCTCCTCGACGCGCACGTCCCGATGGAGGAGGAGTTCGTGCGGCGGCAGATCGAACGGCGCGCGAACCGGCAGCCGGACGAGATCTACGACCTCACGGCGTGGAGCCAGCCGCTGCTGTGGGACGTGGAGGCGATCGAGACCGCCGCGACGGACGCGCGCGGTGCGCCGCTGACCACCGATGACGCGGCGGCACGTCCGGAGGTGGGCGACCATCCCGGGGAGGACGGCGACAGCGGGGCCGGCGGTGGCTCGACGGCGCCCCTGCCCGAGGCCCTCGTCGGTTACCTGGTCCCGTGGGGCACGAACGGGGCCGCGGCGGTCGCCGAGGCGCTGCGGGAGGGCGTCCGTGTCCGGGCCGCCGGCGCGGAATTCACGCTGAACGGCCGCCGCTTCGGCGTCGGCACCGCCATCGTCCGGGCGGCCGAAAACGGCCCGGACCTGCGGCAGCGCCTGGCCGGCATCGCCGCCCGGCACCGCGCCGAGGTCGTGCCCATCGACGACGCGTACGTGCGCGAGGGCATGTCGCTCGGCAGCCGCCGCGTCCGCGGGCTGCGCGAGCCGCGCGTGCTCCTCGTCTACGACGCCCCGGGGGGCAGCTACTCCGTGGGCTGGGCGCGCTACGTCCTCGAGCGGCGCTACGGCCAGCGCACGACGGCCGTGCGGGCCTCCAGCCTCGGCCGGGCGCGGCTCTCCGACTTCGACGTGGTCGTCTTCCCGAGCGGCAACTACGGCAGCGCCGTAGGCGACGGCCTGGTGGACGGACTGCGGGCCTGGCTCCGCGACGGCGGCACGCTCATCACGATGGCGGAGTCATCCCGCTGGGCCTCGCGGGCGGGGCTCCTCGCCACCGAGACCGAGCGCCGGGGCGGCCGCGCCGAAAGCGACGATCCGCCGGAACCCGGCACGCCGGAACAACCCATCGAATACCTCGATGCGATCTCGCCGGAGGATGAATCGCCGGAGGGCGTGCCGGGCGCGATCCTGCGCACCCTGCTCGATACGGAACACTGGCTCACCGCCGGCACGGATGGCGAGATCGGCGTCCTCGTCCAGGGCTCCCGCGTTTTCCGTCCCATCACCCTCGACGAGGGCACGAACGTCGGCCGCTACGCCGACCTCGAGAGCCTCGTGCTGAGCGGGATCGTGTGGGAGGAGTCGCGGCCGCAACTCGCGAACAAGGCCTTCCTCATCCACCAGCCGGTGGGACGCGGCCAGGTGGTGGCCTTCGCCGAGGACCCGAACTACCGCGCCTACACGGAGGCGACGCAACTCCTGTTCATGAACGCCGTCCTCCTCGGCCCCGGCCGGTAGGATCTGATCGGGCCGGGGCGCTGGCGCCCCGGCCGACCAGTTCAATCGTCAGGAGGCTTCGTCGTCGGAGACGGCGCGGGTGTCGCCGTCGTCGTGGGTGCCGAAGCGCTCGAACCAGCTGCGCAGGAAGAGTTGCGTGCGCAGGAAGTTCGACGGCGTGCTGCTCGTCCCGTGCCACTCGTTGTGGAAGCGGATCATCGCCGTGGGCACCCGCTCCATCTTGAGCGCCTGGTAGTACTCCTCCGTCTGGGGCATCGGCGTCCGCAGGTCCATCTCGCCGGTCATCAGCATCGTCGGCGTCGTCACGTTGCCCACGTACATGAGCGGCGAGCGGCGCAGGTGCTCGGAGGGGTCGTCCCACGGGAAGTGCTCGAAGTTCCGGTACCAGCCGGGGCCGTCCGTCGTCCCCACGAAGGAGAGCCAGTTCGTGACCGGGCAGTTCGCCGAGGCGGCGCGGAAGCGGTCGGTGTGGCCGACGACCCATGACGTGAGCACGCCGCCGCCGGAGCAGCCGTACACGAACATGTTGTCCTCGTCGACGTAGCCGCGGCCAATGACCTCGTCGACGCCCGCCATCAGGTCGTCGAAGTCCTGCGACGGATAGGCGTTCTTGATCGCGTTCCCGAAGTCCGTGCCGTACCCGGAGCTTCCGCGCGGGTTCGTGTAGACGACGACGTAGCCGTTCGCGGCGTGCTCCTGCCAGCCGAAGTTGAACCCGGTGTTGTACATCCCGTGCGGTCCGCCGTGGATCGACAGGATGAGCGGATACTTCTTCGACGGATCGAAGTCGGGCGGCTTCACGATCCAGCCCTGGATGTCCCAGTCGCCCACCGACTTGTACCAGATCTCCTCGACCTCGCCGAGCGTGACGCCCGCCAGTACGTCGTCATTCACGTTCGTGAGCTGCATGACGTTGCCGCCGTCGCCGAGATCGAAGGAGACGACATCGCCGGGACCGTGCGGCTCGGTCAGCGTGCCCATCGCCTTTCCGTCGTCCGTGAACGAGCTGAGGCTGAGGAGATGGTTGCCGCTCGTGACCTGGGTGACGCCCCCGTCCACGGAGGCGAAGTGCAGGTTGCGCGTGCCCTCGCGGTTCACGTTGAAGTAGACGCCGCTCCCGTCCGGCGCCCACATGAGCTGCGGGCTCCCCCGCATGCCGCGGTCGAAGTCGCCGGAGATCTGCCGCACGCCGGAGCCGTCCGGGTTCATCACGTAGAGGTGGGAGTTCCGATACGTGTCGTCGTTCCAGTCCTGTCCGGAGTAGGCGACGAGGCTGCCGTCGGGCGAGGGATAGGCGCCCCCGTCCGGGCCGTGGCGGGTGGTGAGCTGCCGGATCGCGCCCGATGCGACGTTCACCGCGTAGATCTCGGACTCGCGCCAGTTGTACTCGGAGTCCTCCTCGCGCAGCGACGAGAAGTAGATCTCGCTCCCGTCCGCGCTCCACTGGGGATTGCCGTGGTTCCACATGCCGTCGGTGAGCTGCCGCGGCGTGCCGCCATCGGCCGGGACGACGAAGACGTGGGAGTGGCCCTGGTCGACGTACCCGCGACGGTCCTGACGGTAATCCATGCGGGTGACGATCTTCGGGCCTTCCGTCCACTTCGCGCCGTCCGGGCGGCTCGGCAGGTCGATCGGCCAGCTCTCCTCGTCCTCGACCAGCATCGTGAAGGCGATGTGCGTACCGTCCGGCGACCAGCGCAGGCTCCCGGGCGAGTGCTCCAGCCGCGTGATCTGGGTCGTCGCGCCCTCCGCGTCCATCCAGCGCACGAAGATCTGCGAGCCCTCCGGCTCACCCGACGCCGTGAAGGCGATGCGCGTGCCGTCCGGGGACCAGATCGCGCCGGACCCGTCGATCAGCTCCCGCTTGCGGGTGCCGTCGGCGTTCATGATGTAGAGCGTGGACTCCCAGCGGTCGTTGATCTGGTCGATCCAGCCGCGCGTGTAGACGACGTGGCGGCCGTCCGGGGAGACCTGGGGGTTGGAGACGCGTTCCCAGTCCATGTACATGTCGAGGGAGAGCGTCTTCATCCCGTCGCCGTTCTGGGCCGAGAGCGGCGCGGAGCCGGCCAGGCCGACGAACGAGAGGACGACGAGACTCGCAAAAGCGATGCGGGCGGCGCGATACATGAGTACCTCCTGCCAAAGCGGGATATGTGCAGACCTGTAACGTAATCCCGGGAATGTGCGGAGGGAAACCATCAGTGCTGGCGTGTCGGGCCGGTGGGAACGCAGCTTGCATGTGTTGTCATCGGTGACAGGACGGAACTTCGGGAGAGGTATCTCATGAATCGGCGAATCCTTCTCTTCGCGGCGGGCGTCGTGCTGGCGTTTCCCGCCGCCGCCGCCGGGCAGCAGTTCGGCGGTGCGCTGGCGGTGAACGGCGACCAGGTGCTGGTCGGCGAGACCGGCAACGGCACGATGTCCGGCATCGTGTGGATCTACGGCCGCACGGCCTCGGGCTGGGCGGAGACGGGGCGGGTCACGGTCTCCGACGAAGTGCGCGTCCCGGATGGGTTCGGCCGCGCGATCGCCACGCGGGGGAACTGGCTGTGGGCGGGCGCGCCGCTCGAGGCGGACGGGGCCGGCGCGGTCTACCTGTTCCTCGCGGACGGAGCGGGCGGCTGGGAGCAGGTCGACCGGCTCGACGCGCCGGAAGGCGCGGCGGGGTTCGGGAGCGCGATCGCCCTGACCGAAGGCGCCGCGGTCGTCTCCTCCCCCGGAGCGGACGACGGACGGGGGGCGGTGTTTTCGTATGCCCTGAGCCCCGATGGGGCCGCATCCGCGGGCATGGCGTTGCGGCGGAGGGAGGACGTGGCGACCGAGGGGTTCGGCGCGGCGCTGGCCTTCGACGGGGAGACGCTGCTGGTCGGCACGCGGGACGCGGGTGATGCGCCACCGGTCGTGTTCGCGTTCGAGCGGGACGGTGCGGGCGCGTGGATGGCCGAGGGCACGCTCGAGGCCCCGTCGCTGCCGGAGCGCAGCGGCTACGGCGCCTCGCTCGCCGTTCGGGACGGCTTCGCCCTCGTGGGCGCTCCGAGGCTCAGGGAGAGCGGCGGGGCGGTGTTCGCCTTCTCTCGCGGGGCGGAAGGCTGGGCGATGGAAGCGCGCCTCGGCCCGCTCCTGCCCGAACCCAACGCACAGTTCGGGTCCTCCCTCGGCTTCGACGACAACGACATCCTCATCGGGGCTTCGGGCAGCGCCATGGGCGCCGGCACCCTGTATGCCTACCGGCGCGACGCGGGGGGACAGTGGAGCGAAGCGTCCATTCTCCTTCGTTCTCCCCTGGGCGACCGCTCCGGCTTCTCCGGCGCGGCCCACGTCTCCGGCGATCACCTCGTCGTCGGCGCAACCGGCATGGATTCCGGGGCGGGCGCAGCCGTCGTCTACGAGCGCTCCACCGCCGGCGCCTGGGAGGAGGGCGGCACCCTCGTCAACGACTATCGCGGCTTCCCCGCCATCGCCGGCGAGGAGATCGAGTGCACCGAGGGGCACGCGGATGTGTTCGAGTGCCGTGACGTGAACATCACGGCATTCATGCCGATCAAGGATCTCGGCGGCACCCGCGCCACGCGCGTCAACGACATCTGGGGCTGGACCGACCCGGAGACGGGGCGCGAGATCGCGATCGTCGGACGGACGGACGGCACGTCGTTCGTCGACGTCAGCGACCCGTACCACCCGCGCTTCCTCGGCGACCTGCCCGCCACGGAGGGGTCGCGGCACATGATCTGGCGCGACATCAAGGTGTACCGCGACCACGCCTACATCGTCGCGGACGCGGC
The DNA here is from genome assembly GCF_965261555.1 of Candidatus Palauibacter sp. Taxonomy (GTDB): domain Bacteria; phylum Gemmatimonadota; class Gemmatimonadetes; order Palauibacterales; family Palauibacteraceae; genus Palauibacter. Next base: position 1,204,153 of record NZ_OZ253465.1, on the reverse strand, counting down.
GCTCGAGCACGGCGTACAGGTGTTCGACCTCCGTCAACTGCGCGACGTGGGGGCGGAGCCCGTGACCTTCGAGGAGACGTTCCTCTACGACGGGATTCACTCGGCCCACAACATCGTCATCAACGAGGAGACCGGCTTCGCCTATGCCGTCGGGAACAGCGGCGGGGGCGAGACCTGCGGCGGCGGCCTCCACATGATCGACCTCTCGGAGCCGGCCCAGCCCGTCTTCGCCGGCTGCTTCGCGCAGGAGGGGACGGGACGCGGGGGCACGGGCTACGTGCACGACGCGCAGTGCGTCATCTATCGCGGCCCCGACACCGAGCACGCAGGCAAGGAGATCTGCCTCGGTTCGAACGAGACGGCGTTCAACATCGCGGACGTGAGCGACAAGGACGCGCCGGTCGGCCTCGCCACGATGGCCTATCCGAGCGTCGCCTACGCGCACCAGGGCTGGCTGACCGACGACCACCGCTACTTCTACATGAACGACGAAGGGGATGAGCCGCAGGGCCTCGTGGAGGGGACGCGCACGCTGGTGTGGGATGTGACGGACCTCGACGACCCGACCCTCGTCACGGAGTACATCGCGGAGACGACGGCCACCGACCACAACCTCTACATCGTCGGCGACCTCATGTACCAGTCGAACTACTCCGCGGGCTTCCGCGTCCTCGACATCTCGGACCCGGAGAACCCGGTCGAGATCGGCTTCTTCGACACCTCGCCCTACCAGGGCGGCGCGTCGTGGAGCAACTACCCCTACTTCGAGAGCGGAACGATCGCCGTGACGGGGACCGGGGACGGGCTCTTCCTGCTCAAGAACATGGCGAGACCCCGCCTCGTGCCGTGAACCGGGCGGCTGGAACCGGCGACCGGAGCCCCCGGACCGACGACCCGGGTCCGGAGGGTCCGATCGTCCTCTTCGACGGGGTCTGCAACCTGTGTGCGGGCGCCGTCCGTTTCATCATCCCGCGGGACCGGCGGGGCCGCTTCCGCTTCGCCGCGCTCCAGTCGGAGACGGGACAGCGGATTCTCGCCGAAGCCGGCATCGAGGCGGCGGAGCCGGGGGAGGCACCGGGATCGCTGGTCCTGCTGGCGGACGGGAAGGCCTACCTGAGGAGTGCCGCCGCGCTTCGCATTGCCAAGGGGCTGGACCGCGCGTGGCCGCTGGCCTCCGCCCTCCTCCTCATCCCCGCCCCGCTGCGCGATCTCGCCTACCGGTTCGTGGCCCGGAACCGCTACCGCTGGTTCGGCAAGGAAACCGCCTGCGACGTGCCCCGAAGTGACGAAGCCTGGCGGTTCATCGACACCACCGGGATTCCCGCCAGGCATTCGCCATAATCTGCGGGTCGGACAGATCGAGCCCCCGCATGCGTTTGAGGGCTTTGACTTCTTCTCGTCTGGCCCTGCGACGCAGGATTCTGCGGATCGCGTAGTCGATGGGCGTCTTGGGGGAAGAGGCGCGCCGCAGAGCCCATCCCTCGTTCACGCTTTTCGAGTTGCCTCTCAAATTGATGATCGGTTGTGCCCGTACCGGAGAATTCATCAGAGCCGCGAGCCGAGGGTTCGGCGGGGGCGGTACTGGTGTACCCGGTGCGGGCTTGACACTCCACCGGCGGGGTTCGATCCCCCGCGCCTCCACCTCGCCCTCGAAAGAGGGTTCGGCGGGGGCGGTACTGGTGTACCCGGTTCCGGACTTGACACCCAACCGGCGGGGTTCGATTCCCCGCGCCTCCACCTATCCCTCTATACTTCAACCTATTGCGGGCTCGCAGACCCGTAAAGCAGCCGACGGCCCGTGCTACCGCGCGGCGCGCTCGTGGACGACGCGGCCGCCGACGATCGTGTACAGCGCCTCGGCCTCGAGGAGCCGCGCGGGATCGTTCCGGCCGGCCTCGATCAGGTCCACGTCGAACACGGCGATGTCCGCCAGCTTGCCCGGCGTCAGCGTGCCCTTGACGTCCTCCTCGAACGAGGCCCACGCCGGGTTCCGCGTGTAGGCCTCGATCGCCTCCTCGATCGTCAGCCGCTGCTCCGGGAACCACCCCTCGGCCGGCTCGCCCGCGAGCGTCTGCCGGCTCACCGCCGCGTACAGCCCGTACCTCGGATGGAGGAAGTAGCGGGCCGCGTTCGTCCCGGGACTGTCGCTCCCGAACACGAGCACCGCCCCGGCGTCCTTGAGGGACCGGAACGCGTACGCGCCGCGGGATCGCCCGCCGATCCTCTCCTCCATCCAGCGCATGTCGTCCGAGATGTGGTACGGGTTCACCTCCGCCACGAGGTTGAGTTCGCCGAAACGGTGGAAGTCCGCCTCCTCCACGACCTGCGCGTGGATCATCCGCCACCTGTGGTCCGCTTCGATCATGTCGTGCTCGCTCAACACGGTCTCAAACAGGTCGAGCAGGATCTTCACGGCCTTGTCCCCGATCGCGTGGATGTGGGGCGGGAGTCCCGTGGGCACCGCCTCCTCCATGAGGCGCTGGAGGTTCCCCTTTGGGAACTCGGCGTAGTTCTGGTCGCGGGTCAGGGAGAGGGCGAGGCCGTCGATGCCCTCGGGAAGCATGATCTGGCGCACGATCCCGAAGTTGCCGGGCGCGTGGTCGTACTGCTCGTAGAACATCGCGCTGGAGCCGCCCATGATCCCGTCGATCCACGCCTTGTAGCCGATGAAGCGGAGCCAGTCGTCGCCGAAGCCGCGGGTGATCCCGAGCCCGCCGGTGTGCGTCACGTTGTCGAGCGATGGACGGATGTTGATGCGGGCGGTGAGTTCGCCGCGGGCGTGCAGTTCCTGGTAGGCGCGGAACTGCTCGGAGGAGGTGATGTCCTGGATCGTCGTGACGCCGCCCTCGCGGGCCTCCTGGAGCACGGCGCGGACCTCGGTGAGACGCTGCTCGAACGACTTGGGCGTGATGGCGGCCCGGACGAGGTCGACGGCGGAACCCCGGAGGATGCCCGTGACCCGGCCGTCCTCGTCCTTCGCGATCCTCCCGCGCGGCGGTTCCGGCGTGGCGTCGGTGATGCCCGCCATCTCGAGCGCGAGGCTGTTCGCGAGGAACATCGAACGGTCGAAGCGGTTCACGAGGACGGGGTGATTCGGGGTCACGTCGTCGATGAGGTCGCGGTGCGGCGTGAACGGCCCGCCCGCACTCGCATCGCCGGCCTCCGCGGCGCCGTCCTCTCCCTCGCGGCCGGTCGACCCCACCTCCCACTCTTCGTACGCGCCCCAGTCGCCGCGCGTGATCCAGCTGCCGGGCGCCAGACGTTCGGCCGCGCGCGCGATCTCCTCGCGGAATCTTTCGGGCTCGTGCACCTCCAGCAGGTTCACGCCCACGATGAGCGCACCCGTGCTCTCGACGTGGACATGGCCGTCGTTGAAGCCGGGCGACACAAAGGCGCCACCCAGGTCGATGACGCGGGTGTCCGGGCCCACGAGCGCCTGTACCTCCGCGTTCGACCCGACGACGGCGATGTGCTCGCCGCGGACCGCGATCGCCTCGGCCGCGGGCCGCGCCTCGTCGAGCGTATAGACGTCTCCGTTGATGAGGACGAGATCCGCGGCGTCTTCCGGTCCCGCCTGGCCGCAGGCGGCCAGCAGAACGAGCGGTGCGATGTTCCACTTCTTCATGGCGTGTCCTCGAAAGTCGTTGTCGAGCGCGCGTGGGCCGGGCAAGACGCCTGCGGTCAGCGGCCGGAGACGCGTTCCCAGACGAGCGTTCCCACGGCGCCCCCTCCGCGCGCGGGGTCCGGTTCGGTGCTCAGGATCAGCCGGTCCGGCCCGTCGAAGGTGAACGAGCGTGGCCGGTCCGAGCCGACCCAGCTCGGCAGGAGGGCGCCCTCCACGTGGTGCGTGACGACGCCCGCCTCCATGTCGACGCTGTAGTCCCCGTAGTAGGAGAAGAAACCGCCCAGGATCGCGTCGCGCATCTCCTGCCCGCCGGCCTCCGCGACGTCCGGAAACTCCTCCCGCCCCACCTGCATCAGCTGCGCGGACATGCGGCCGTCGGCCGTATACGTGATCTGGCCGGCGGGATTCCCATCGTAGGGAAGCGTCACCTCGCCGTCCGCGGAGCGGCTCTCCCACGAGGCGAGCGACCAGACCCCGACGAAGGGGTTGTCCGTCTCGGCTGCGGGACCCGGGGCACAGCCCGCGGCGAAGGCCAGGACCGGGGCGACGCGAAGAAGGCCGCGCATCGAGCCGCGCATCGAGGGGTTCGTGGCGAGCATTGGCACCTCCGCGTCGCTGGGGCCGCGCGTGATCTTCCGGGGCCCTGGAACGATAGGCCATCGCCGACCCTCTCGGCAGGGGGCGATGTCTCTTGTACCTTCCGTGTCCGGCCTGAAAGGCACCGGCGTGACGCAGTGGTCCCTGAAAGGGAGGCCCGGCTTGTCCGATCGCGAAACGAAGGCCGACGACGGATTGAATCCGGAGGATTTCACCCTCCCGTCGCTCAGGCCGCGCGATCTGCTCGCTCACTTCGGCCCCGGTCTGATCCTCATGATGACGGGGATCGGAACGAGCCACGTCGTGACGGCGCCGACCGCCGGGGGCCGGTTCGCCTACGCCCTCCTCTGGTGCCTTCCAGTCGCCTACATCTTCAAGTACTACGGCTTCGAGATGGCCTTCCGGTTCACCAACGCCACCGGGAAGAGTCTCCTCGAGGCCTATGCCACGGCGCGCTGGAAGTGGCCGCTCTGGTACGTGATGGTGACGACGCTCATCCAGTGCGCCATCGGTCAGGCGGGGCGTCTGATCGCCGCGGCGGCCGTCGTCTACTACCTGTTCAGCGAATACCTGGGCCTTCCGATCCCGCTCGAAGCGTACGCGGCCCTGCTCGGCGCGCTCTCCGTGGGCATCATCCTCCGGGGCAGTTACAAGGCCGTGGAGAACACGACGAAGGCGCTCGCGGGCGTCCTCGTCCTCTCATCGGTCGCGGTCTACATCGTCCAGCCGGCACCGCTCGCCGAGATGGGGAACTTCTTCCTCTTCGAGATCCCCGATGGGTCGTGGCTCGTGATCGCGGGCTTCCTCGGCCTCCTGCCGACCGGCATCGATGTCTCGCTGCAGGCGTCGGAGTGGGGGAAGGCGAAGCGCGCGGGCATGAGCAAGGTCCGGCCCCACCTCGAGGCGACCGGCGTCGCGCCCCGCTTCGACCCCTTCACCTCGCCGGCCTCCGACCTCGCGGTCGACACCGCGCGGCTCTCCCCGCACGCGCGGGAGTACTGCCGGCGCTGGTTCCGGATCGGGCTGTGGGACTTCCGGACCGGCCACATCATCTCCTTCGTGCTCGCGGCGATCTTCCTCCTTCTCGCCGCGGTTTGGCTCTATCCGAGTCCGATCGAGGGACGCGCCGTCATGGGAGAGATCGCGGGCATCTTCACGCTCAGCGTGGGACCGTGGATGATGATGATCTTCATCCTCGGCGCGCTCGCGGCCACGTATTCCACCGCCTTCAACTACTTCGACGGATGGCCCCGCATCGTCGGCGCCTGTTGCCGGAACCTCTTCCGGACGACGGCGCGCCTGCACGGAATCTCGTCCGAGGATCGGGCCGATCCGGAGCGGCGGCGGACCTGGAACTCCGAGTACAACATCTACCGGCTCACGATGTTCTACTCGCTCATCGCCTCGGTCCTCTACATCGCGTTCGACCCGCGCCCGGTGTTTCTCGTGCTCGTGGCTTCGGCGCTCGCCTTCTTCGTCGCGCCCGTGATCTACTTCTTCAACCTCTATTTCTGCCTCAAGGTGATCCCGAAGGAGGACGAACTCTTCTACCCGTCCTGGTTCGCGCGCTGGTTCGGGGGGCTGAGCCTGTTCATCTTCACGGGCCTCAGCGTGATCCTGATCTTCGCGCGCGTGTTCCGGATCCCGCTCTTCGGCGCCTGAGGCGGAGTACGGGACGAATCCACCGAGGGAGGCGATCAGTGTCGCTCAAGTTCGCGTACAGGCTGGCGGTCGCGGCTGCTGTCGCGCTGGTCGCGGCCTCCTGCGCCACCTCCGGGGGGCTTCGCTATTACCGCACGGTGCCTTCGGGGCCCACGCTCGCGGAAGTGCCACCCGTCCTCGCCAACGAGGCGGAAGTTCGGCAGGAGGTGCTGCGCGCCTATCCTCCGGCCCTCGTGGCCGAAGGCGTGGGAGCCAGAGTCGAAGTCTGGGTACACGTCGACACGACAGGCGGTGGCCGGTCGGGTGCCGTCAAGACATCCGGTGGGCATGACGATCTGGACTGTGCCGCGATGCAGGTCGCGGACATCATGGAGTTCGAACCCGCGCTGGACGCGGGCCGGCCGGTCGCCGTCTGGACTACCAGGTGGGTCGAGTTTCTGCCCGAAGCCGCCGCCGGAGGTATCGCCGACCCCGACCGGCCTCCATGTGTACCCTGGGACAGCCCGCCCGTCGCTCTGGACACCAACGACATCGAGCGATGGCTTTCGGAAGCCTACCCCCGCGACCTGCAATCGCGTGACATGGAGGGGCTCACAATCCGCCGCACAGAAATCTGGATGCGTGTCGGAGAGACGGGGGAGGTCCTGAAGTACGAGGTCAGGGAGTCCAGCGGCTACGAGGCGCTCGACGACGCGGCCGGCATCGTGGCCATGCAGATGCGCTTCGAACCGGCGAAGAGCCTCGGACGGCCCGTGAGCGTCTGGGTCTCGCAACCGGTCTCGTTCCGGTCCGTGGTGCCGCGGATCGTCGAGCCCAGGACGCCCTGGCGTCCACTGCACCAGAGGCCGTAGCCGCCCGCGAAGAGGCGTCTCGAACTCACCATCGCAGCCCGCAAACTCAATTTCCGCGGTCGGGCCGCCCGGTCCGCCGACGCCCGATCATCCTCCTCCGCCGCTCGCGTCATGCCGGTCGCGACGAGTCCGGCGGGCACGGCCACGATCCCCATCCCGCACAGCAATATGATGAACGTGAAGATTCTGCCTCCGACCGTGACCGGGTACGCATCGCCGTACCCTACCGTCGTCAGCGTGACGACCGCCCACCACAGGCTGTGGAACACGGACTCGAACTTTTCGGGCTGGGCCTCGTGTTCGAAGTGATGGATGCCGAGGGCCGCGATATACAGCAGGACCAGCGTGGCGAAGAGGAACACCAGCGCCTCGTTGCGCGCGTACTTCACGGCGTTCATCAGCCTCGTCACGGCCGTGCTGTATCGCGCGATCTCGAAGAGCCGGAATACGCGGAGCAACCGCAGTCCGCGCACCGCCCGGAGGTCGATGCCGACGGACAGGAGCGAGAGGTAGAACGGAAGAATGGCGACGAGGTCGACGACTCCATAGAAGCTGCGGATGAAGGACCACTTGTTCTCCGCCGCGATGATCCGCAGGGCGTATTCGATCGTGAAAAGCACGACGATGACGATCTCGCAGACGGCGAGCGCCGCCTTCCAGGCGGGGGGCAACTGGTGGAGGGTGGACAGCGACATCGCCACGAGGGAGGCGATGATGAGGAAGAAGACGCTCTTGTCGAACCAGCGACGCGACCCCGCGTCCGAACCCTCCACGATATCGCGTATGTTCATCGGCAACTCCAGGCCCGCTATCCGCGCAGGCGCTGCACGAACCACCAGTAGTGACCTTCGAGGTCCCGGACTTCGTAGCTTCGGTCGGACCAGTAGTCCTCGCCGTAGTCCTGGGTGGCGGGCTCTGTCGTGATCGCGGCGCCGGCCGCGCGCGCCCGCTCGCAGTGCGCGTCCGCGTCGTCCACGTAGACCATGAGCGACTGCGTGTTCGCGCCCTCCGCGCCCCGCGGGGATCGGGGGTAGCTCCGCCCCGGCGTGAGTCCCGCCTGCCCGACCATGATGAGGCCGCCGTTCAGGGCGAGCTGGGAATGGACGACCTGTCCCTGCTCGTTCTCGATTCTCTCCCGCACCTCGAACCCGAATGCGTCCGCAAGCCAGTCGATCGCGGCCCCGGCGTCGTCGTAGAACACGGCGGGCGTGATCCTCGGCCAGCCGTCCGGAGGGTTCCTCATGTTGTTCTCCCTGGGACTCCGGGTGGAATTCATGCGGAGGGGTAGGCGCCGGCGGCGCGGGCGCGCTGGCGGACCAGGGCGAGGACCACGTCGATCGTGGGGGTGGGGACCTCCACCATGCGCCCCATCTCCTGGACCGCCGTGACGAGGGCGTCGATCTCCATCGGACGACCCTTGTCGAGGTCCTGCAGCATCGACGTGCGGTGCTCGCCCACGGCCGCGATCCCCTCGATTCGCCGCTCGATGTCGATCGAGAAGCGCGCGCCCAGGGCTTCGGCCACGGCCTGTCCTTCGAGCATCATCGCCTTCGCGACCGCGCGCGTGCCGGGGTCGCCGGCTATGGTCCCCAGCGTCCCGAGCGTGAGCGCGCTGATCGGGTTGAAGGCGAGGTTCCCCCACAGCTTCACCCACATCTCGTTCCGGATTCCCCGGACCGGAGCCCGGAAGCCGGCTTCGATCATCGCCTTCGCCAGCCGCCGCACGCGCCCGGTTTTCTCGCCGCTGGGCTCGCCGAGCGTGAACCGGTTGTACTTCAGGTGCCGGATGACGCCGGGTTCCGACACCTCGGTGGCCGCGTACACCACGCAGCCGATCACGCGCTCCGGACCGATCCCGTCCCACTGCACGCCGCCGGGGTCGAGGCTCTCGAGGCGGCGGTCCCGCCACGGTCCCTCGAGTTGGTAGAAGTACCACCACGGGAGACCGTTCGTCGCCATGACGACGGCGGTGTCGGGCCCGAGCAGCGGCTGCATCGGTTCCACGATCCAGGGGACGGAATGGGCCTTGAGCGTGACGATCACGTAATCCTGAGGCCCCGCCTTCGACGGATCGTCCGTGCAGACGGGGTGCGCGACGCGCTCCTCGCCGTCGATCAGCAGCCGCACGCCGTGTTGCTGCATCGCCTTCAGGTGTGGGCCGCGCGCGATGAGGGTGACGTCTCGACCCGCCAGGGAAAGCTGCGCGCCGAGGTATCCCCCGATCGCGCCGGCTCCGTAGATGCAGATCCGCATCAGCCGCCGGCGGTCAGGTCAGGCCGAGCTTCTCGGCCATGCCGATGCGCTGGAGCTTGCCGGTGGGACCCTTGGGGATGTCGTCCATGATGAGAATCTTCCGCGGCACCTTGAAGTCGGCGAGGCGGTCCGCCGCGAACGCCCGGATCTCCTCCGGCGTCGCGGTCATGCCCAGGCGGAGTACCGCCGCGGCCGCGACCTCCTCGCCCAGCTTGGGGTGCGGCATCGCAAACGCCACCACCTGGCGGATCGCGGGATGGTCGAGGATCGCCTCGTCGATCTCGCGGGGCGATATCTTCTCCCCGCCGCGGTTGATGATCTCCTTCAGACGACCCGTGATCCTCAGGTATCCCTCGGCATCCATCACGCCCTCGTCGCCCGTGCGCAACCACCCATCCGTGAAGGCTTCGGCATTCGCGGCGGGGTTGTTCTCGTATCCCCGCGTGACGTTCGCGCCGCGGATCACGATCTCGCCCACTTCGCCCGCCGGCAGGAGCTGCGGGCCCGCCTCGGCCATCACCGACACCTCGGGGCCGGCCGCGACGCCCACCGTCCCCGGCTTGCGCACCGCGGGGGGGAGCGGGTTGCTCGTCATCTGGTGTGCGGCCTCGGTCATGGCGTACGACTCGATGACCGGGACGCCGAACGTCGCCTCGAGTTCCGCCATCACCTGCGGCAGGAGGGGAGCCGAGGCCGAGCGGATGAAGCGGAGGCCGGTCCGTTCGATCACGTCCCGATTCCTTGGCGCGCGCACGAGGATCGCCTGGTGCATGGTGGGAACGGCCGAGTAGTAGGTCGGCCGCGCCTCATCGAGCCACGAGAAGAAGCGCAGCGCGTTGAAACCGGGCGTGGCGAAGATCGAGGCGCCGACGCGGAGCGGGGCGAGGACCGCGGCGATGAGCCCGTGGATGTGGAACAGCGGCATCACGTTCAGACAGCGGTCGGCGGCCGTGAGCCGCAGCGTGTGCGCGACGTTGTCCGCCGAGGCGCACACGTTCCGGTGCGAGAGCGGCACGATCTTGGGCCGGGACGTCGTCCCCGATGTATGGAGGATGAGGGCGACATCGTCCTCTTCCGCGAGCCCGCCCCGGAGGGCGTTCGCCGCCGGGTTCTCGGGGCCCTCGCCGCCCGACCCGTCCCCGCCGGTGCGCGACCGCGCCAGGTGGAAGGTCCCGGCCGGCGCCTCCGGGTCGACACACAACTCGAGTATCGCGATCCCCCGTTCCACGGCCGCGGCCCGCGCCGGCGAGTCGCTCCCGAATTCCAGGATGACCGCCTTCGCGTCGAGATCCGAGAGATAGAACTCGTATTCCGGCTGCCGGTAGACGGGGTTCAGCGGCGCAGCCGTGGCGGCGCACGCCACGGAGACGAAGGCGGAGGCCATCTCGGGCCCGTTCGGGAGGACGATCGCCACCCCATCGTTCCGCCCGATGCCGAACCGGTTGAGGGCGCTCACGGTCTCTTCGACCTGGCGGCGCAGGCCCGTGAAGTCGAGCGGATCGCGGCCGGGGGCGTCGATGGCGGGACTCTCCCCCGAACCGCCCGCGAGCAGTTCCCGGACGGTGACGGTATCCGGCATGGTCAGGTCAGGCCGGCCTGACGTCGCCGGGCTTGGTTGAAGGTTCTCGGCACGGACAGCCGACGGCGTAAGCTCAGCAGGAGACGCAGCGGTGGTTGTTCTTCGCCCCCAGACTCTCGAGGAGGGCGATCGTCTCCGGGAACGGCTGCACGCGCTGCACCGGCCCGTTGGCCAGGTCGACGGTCGTCTGGCCGTTGCGGGCCACGAGCGTCACGTCGGCGCCCTGTTCGACGAGATAGAGGATCATCTCGTTGTCGCCGCGCGAGGCGGCGTGGTGGGCGGGCGTGTAGCCGTTGTGGTCGCGCGCGTTCACGTCGGCGCCGAGTTCCTCGACGAGGAACTTCATGGCGGGTAGCCACCCGTCCGGCACGTGGCGGTGCGAGTTGCCGGCGAAGCCCTGCCCGTAGCCGACGCCGGCCGCCGCGTGGATGGGGTGGACCGCCGGACCGCCGACGGGGATCGGGTCGAGGCCGGAGTGATCGATGTCGTCTCCGCCACGGCCGTAACGCCTCGCCGGCACCTTCGCCGTCGGCGTCGCGGGATCGGCCCCGTACTCGAGGAGCAGCTTCATGGCTTCGATGTCGAGCGCGTGCGCGGCGCGCCAGAAGGGCGTAGCGCCGGTGCGGTCGACGCCGAGCAGGTCCCGGTTGTACGTCGTGAACCAGAGCGACTTCTTCAGCCGCGGATTCGGGTCGACGCCGGCGTCGAGCAGCGTGCGCATCACGTCGACGTACGACCACTCCTGCTGGTGCACGTCCGTGGGCTGCGGGTGCCGGGCCTTCGGCGCCCAGTGCATGTTGAGCGCCGCGTAGAGCGGCGTGGCGCCGGCGTCGCTCGCGAGGTTGGGATCGGCGCCGCGCGCGAAGAGTTCCATCGCGAGATCGAAATGTCCGTTGATCATCGCGATGAGCAGCGGGGTCGTGTCGTCCGCGGCGCTCCGCTGGTCGATGTCCGCACCCTTGTCGAGCAGAACGAGCGCCGCGTCCCGGTGGCCTTCGCGGGCCGCGAGCAGCAGCGCCGTCAGCCCGCCGTGCGTGCCGACGAGGTCGGCGTAGTTGCCCAGGCAACCGGAGCAGGTGGGCTCCTCGGGGTCCTCGAGCCGCACGGTCTGGAGGCCGGGGCCGGGCCCGGCGGTGGGCTTGGGGGCGGCTTCGCGCCGTGACGGGGCCGGCGGCGTACGGCCGGCCCGGAGCGCGGCCACGCGGGCGTTGCGTTCGCGGCGGTCGAGCTGGTCCCACGCGTCCCGGGCGACGATGTCGAGCACGTACGCCGTGAGCGAGGCGTCGGCCCCCGCGTCGATGAGGGCACTCACCGAGCCGGCGCGGCCCGCCGCCGCGGCGAACATGAGCGGCGTCTGGCCCCACTCGGGCTCCCGGGCGTCCGCATCGGCGCCGTGGCGCAGCAGCGCCGCGACCGCCTCCGGCGACCCGGCCGAGGCCGCGAAGTGCAGCGCGGTCGCACCGGTCGAGGTCGCGGCGTCGGCGTCGGCGCCCGCCTTCAGCAGCGCGTCCACGAGCGGCGCGTGCGCCGCCCGGCTCGCCACGTGGAGCGGCGTGTGCCCGCCCAGCCGCGTGCCCGCCCCGAGGTCCGCGCCCGCGTCGATCAGCACCTCGGCCACGTCGAGCCGTCCCTTCATCGCGGCCCAGTGGAGTGCCGTCATGCCGTCGCCCAGGGCGCCGTTCACGTCCTCGCCCGCGGCGAGCAGCGCCCGCACGGCGTCCAGATCGCCGCGCATGGCCGCGTCGGCCACCGGAGCATCCGGCCCGGCCGGCGCCCCGGCCGGCGCCGCCGCCCCGAGCGCGAGCAGCGCCGCGCCCGCGAAGACGATCGATCGCGCGCGCCGCATCAGTCCGCCGCCTCCGCGAAGGAGAACGCTCCGGTGCTGTTCCCGAAGCTCGTCATGTCGTCCATCCCGAGCCGGTGCATGAGGCTCAGCATCACGTTCGCCATCGGCGTCCCCGGCGCGGCCCGCAGGTGCAGGTTGCCCTCCATCCTCCCGTGCGCGCCGCCCACCACGAAGAGCGGGCACCGCTTGTGGTTGTGTACGTTCGGATCGCCCATCGGCGACCCGTAGACGATCATCGTCTTGTCGAGCAGGTGCGTGTCTCCCTCCATCGACTCCTTCAGCCGGTCGAGGAAGTACGGGACGAGCCCGACGTGGTAGCGGTTGATCTGCGCGAAGTCCGTGATGTTGTTCTCGTTGTCGCCGTGGTGCGACGCCGGGTGGAAGCCGTTGTCGATCCCGCTCTCCGGGTAGACCCGCCCCGACGCGTCCCGTCCCATCTTGAACGAGAACACGCGCGTCATGTCCGCCTGGAAGGCGAGCGCCTGCAGGTCGAACATCAGCTTCACGTGCTCGTCGAACGAATCGGGCACGCCCGCCGGCGCCTCCGGAAGATCCCGGTTCTCGCCGGACTCGTTGCGCGCCACGACCCGCTGGATGCGGCGCTCGATCTCCCGCACGTTCTCCAGGTAGCGGTCCATGCGCTGCCGGTCGGACGGATCGAGCCGGCCCTTCAGGCTCGCGACCTCGCCGGTGAGGAAGTCGAGGATGCTGGCGCTCGAGCGTTGTCGCGCCGCGCGCGCCTCCGGCGTCCCGCCCGCCCCGAAGAGCTGGTCGAACGCGACCCGCGGATCCCGGATCATCGGAAGCGGCTGCGTCGGAGACGACCAGCTGATCGTGTCCGTGTAGACGCACGCGTACCCGTACGCGCAGCCCCCCGCCTGGTCGACGTTCTCGATGCAGAGCTGCATGGACGGGATCGGCGTGTCCTGCCCGAACCGGTTCGCGTACAACTGGTCCATCGAGGTCCCTACGAAGACGTCCGAACTCTCGGTCTGTTTCGGATGCGCCTGCGTGAGGAACGTCGCGCTCGACCGGAAGTGGTCGCCCCCGATTTCCTTCGGCTGCCTGGCTTCGGCCGGCTCGACGTCCGTATCGCTGATGATCGTGAGAAGATCCCGGTACGGCTCGAGCGAACTCAACGCGGTCGGCGACAGGTCGAACGCCCGGCCCGTCGCTGCGGGAGACCAGTAGTTCTGCGCCGCCCCGAACCCGCTGCTCCCCGCCGAGCCGTGCACCATCTCGATGCAGACGAGCCGCGTCGGATCCGCGACCTCACGCGCCCATAGCCGGCCCGCCGGCACCATCGCGTCGAGCAGCGGCAGGGCGACGGTCGCCCCCGCGCCCCGAAGGAACGTGCGGCGAGAGAGGTGTTTCCCTGTGATGAACTCCATCAGTCCTCCTGGGATCCCGCTTGCATGTCGTCGACCACGGCCTCGGTCCCCTTCAACCGGAACGCCGGGCTGTTGACCACGCCGAGGATGAACGCGGACATGCGGTGGTCCTGTTCGGCGGCCTGCCGCGCGATGGACCGCACGGTCGGCATGTCGTAGTACTCGACCCGCCGGCCCAGCGCGTAGGCGAGCAGGTTCTCCGTGAACGCGCGCACGAGCGGCACCGGCCGGGCAAGAAGCGCCGCGCGCAGGTCCGCCGCGCTCGTCACCGGCGTGCCGTCGTAGAGTTCGCCCTGCGCCTCGATCGGCCTCCCGCTGTCCTTGATCCGGCGTGCCCCCGTCCCGTCGAAGTACTCCAGCGCGAGACCGATCGGGTCGATCACGCGGTGGCACGAACGGCAGGCCGGGCTCGCGCGGTGCATCTCCAGCCGCTCCCGCACGGTGAGCAGGCGGCCCTCCTCGGCCTCCGGCGTCGCCTCCAGATCGGAGACATCCGGCGGGGGCGGAGGCGGGGGCGTCCCCAGCAACACCTCCATCACCCACTTCCCTCGCAGCACCGGAGACGTCCGGCTCGCGTGCGAGGTGAGGGTGAGGACGCTCCCGTGCCCCAGCACGCCGCGACGCTCCGGTTCAAGGATCTCGATCCTGCGGAAATCCGTTCCCGTCACGCCGGGGATGCCGTAGTGCCGGGCCAGACGCTCGTTCACGAACGTGTAGTCGGCCGTCAGCAGTTCGAGCAGACTCCGGTCTTCCTGCACCAGGGTGTGGAAGAGCAGTTCCGTCTCGCGGTGCATCGCCTCCTTGAGCTGCTGGTCGAAGTCCGGATAGAGGCGGACGTCGGGGTTCATGCCCTCGAGGTCCTGCAGCCGGAACCACTGTCCCGCGAAACGCGTGGCCAACGCCTCGGCGCGCGGATCGGCCAGCATGCGGCGCACCTGCGCGGCGAGCACCGCCGGGTCGGAGAGCCGGCCCTCCGCGGCGACCCCCAGCAGTTCGTCATCCGGGCCCGTGGCCCAGAGGAAGAAGGAGAGCCGCGAGGCGAGATCGTAGTCGTCCAGCGCGTACACCCCGTCCGCTTCGCGCGCGGGACGTTCCTCGAACCGGAACACGAAGTGCGGGCTCGCGAGAATCCCCTCCAGCGCGAGCCGGATCCCCTCCTCGAACCCGCCCGCTCCCGCCCCGGCGCGGTACAGGTTCATGAGCGCGGCGAGGTTGTCGTCCGTCAGCGGCCGGCGGTAGGCCCTCGTCCCCAGCCGCGCGAGGATCGCTTCCGCGCACCGAACCTCCTCCTCCTGCGTGGAGGGGCGGCACGAGAACACGCGCTCGCGGCTCGGCGTGGACGACATCCCCGCCGGAGCGAAGGGCCCCGTCACCGCGAGGTCCCGCAGGTGCGGCAGCGTCGTGAACCCGTACGCGTCCGTAATGCTCGTGCTGGCGATCGACCAGTCGTGCGGCGACATCAGGTCCTGCGACGGTCCCTCGAAGGTGCGGATGAAGGCGGCCGCCACCCGGTGCGGCCCCGCCTCGATGAAGACGGGATCCGTCCGGAGGTTCACGCCGTCGGGATCGGAGACGTGCATCCAGCGGTCGATTTCGAGGAGCGCGACCCGTTCGCCGTCGATCGAGATCTCGATCCGTTCGGGCTCATCGGTCGTGTGAAGGGCGCCCTTCCCGTTCCCGAACAGGGCGCCGGTCGTCTCGTGATGGAAGGAGACGCGGAAGACGTACTCCCCGTCGGCCGGGAAGTTGTGGTCCACCGCGACGCCGCCGCGGCTCCCGTATGGCGTGCCCTCGACGTGCTCCGCCTGGGAGGTCCAGCGCGACACCCGGAACGTCGCCTCGCTCGGCGTGACCTCCGGGTCGCCCACAGCGAGCCGGCTGATCTCGCTCGCCGCGCGCAGATACCCGTCCATGAGCGTCGGGGAGAGCAACTGGACGTCGGCGATGTTGTCGAAGTTCGCGCTCTTCGTATCCAGCGGCAGGTAGTCGCCGGCGTCGATGTCCAGGTCGAGGAGATCGTAGATGGAGCGCGAGTACTCGGCCCGGTTCAGCCGCTGGAAGGTCCGCCGTCCCGGGTTCGGGTTCGCCTCCCACGCCGCGTCGAGCCGGGACTCGAGGACGGCCGCGAGCGTTCGCAGGCTGTCGGGGGTCGGCCGGCGGACGCCGACCGGCGGCATCATCCCGGCCCGCAGCTTCCGCACCATCCGCTCCGCGATCACCGCGTTGTCGGAGGCCGAGGTCACCTCGAAGGTCTCGAGCGACATGCCCCCGCTGACCCGGCGCGGGTTGTGGCAGCGCATGCACGTCCCGGCGACCACGCTCTGCGCGACTTCGACGGAAAGCGTGTCGACGGAGGGAGCCGATGTCGGCGCCGTCAGCCGTGAGATCGACTGGAGCCAACTGGCCGGTGGATGCGCGACGCCCCGTACGCCGTCGGCCTCTTGACCGACGGCTGGACTCGGGAGAACACCCGCTGCGACCAGCAGCAGAAGCGATGTTCGCATGGCCGAAGCCTCTTCCAGGCAGCCGCGTCGCACCCCGCAGGGTGCAAGAATACACCAACTGAAAAATGTACCATCGACGCAGATCGCCCGGCCAGCCGCAGTCTTTCGCGGCGGACGGCGGGCAAGGTCTACACGCTGGCCGCTACGGGAGCGACAGGACCACCGCATGCCTCAGGCCGAGAGCGTCGACTTGGTACCCATAGAACCGGCCATCTTGCACATCGGTGACGATGAATCCGAGAGGAACTTCGAGCCGATAGCGGAAGGTGCCATCGAAAGTGTATGCGTCCCAGTACCTGGATGAGTTCCCCAGAACCGCCCAGTCCAACTGTACGGGAAGATCCCGGATCTCGTTCGCGGTCAGAGGTCGCGCGACCCAAATGGTCTCGCACCCGGGATCGAATCTGACGTCGAGAAAGAACGGGTATCGATCACTGAAGTGGGACGGTTGCGCCACCCGGCTTTCCGCTGCTCCTCTTCCCAGTTCATCTCGGACGTTTCGAGGCACCTGCGCCGACAGCGCGCTCAACCTGCGGGCGACGTTGTCAGCCGCCCGCGCGAGCATCGGCTCGCGCAAGCGATCCAGATACGCACGATCATCTCCCGACAGAGCCAGGGCGGCGTCATCATCGAAGACGTACCGTGCCGCGAGGCTGCCGCTCAAGTCGTACACATCCACGACTCCCGCCTGGCGATCAAGCAAAGCAACCATCCCCTCCCCGGCGGCTTCCACGACCAGAATCCGCGCCCCCCAGCCATGTCGGCCTTCTTCGTCTACCCAACGGAACGCTGTTTCCAGCGCATCGCCCGTCCAGCGACGGACACTCCAGTTCCGCGACTCCGCGCCATAGCCCCACAGCACGGCCACGAGTTCCCCGTTGCCGGGAGACAACCAGGTCACCGGGAAGCCCGCCAGGATATCCAGGGACGTAGACCGGAGCCATGAGCGCGTGGAGATATCGATGACGTTCAGTCGACGATTCCGAGGATCGGGCACCCAGAGATGACCACCGTGCGACACGGCGTTAGAAATGCGCCCCGAGAATTCGCCGGGTCCTTCGCCTCGCGAGCCTGCATGCCCCAGCCACTCGCCGCTCTCGTCAAAGAAGCCAACCATCGACGAAGCGGGGTCCACCACGGCAAATCCGCCAGGTGTCGCGGCGACCCAACGGACATCGGCGATTCCGCCCGCGGCGGGAAGCGCCGTTTCCGCCGCTGTACTGATCCGGACCACTACGTTCGCTTGCCGGACCTCGATCGTCGCCGGGTCTACGGCGGCGAACGTTGTCGTGGTGGCGGTTTGCGGGGTGCGTTCCTGTCCCTGCGCCTCCACCGGGAACCACATGGACGCGATCCACACCGCAGGTACGGGGAATGACCGACTCCAGCGCCGCACGGGGGCGATCAACCGCAGCCCGGCGGCAGAGGGCGACGCTTGAGGTCGCCGCCTCGCTCGAGGGCGTGCACCTGCACGAACTGCCGGCCGAACTCATCCGTTCGGACGCCTGTGAGGGCCCCCGCCGAAATGTCCAGCACGCGAAGCCCTTCGGACAACCGGACGGTCCCGATCCCGCGGCCGGTTTCCGTGAAGACGCGCCACTCCGGACTGCCCGGGCCATCGGGAAGTTGCCAGGACTGGATCCAGATGTATCCCAGATCGTCCACGATGAGGTCGTTGGCGAACGGAACCCGCTCAGCCATCCCGACCGCTTCGCCCATCACCTCGATCATCCGGACCGCCTCCGGGACGATCTCGCCGCCCATTGCACGTTCGGCGGCTGCGACCGACGCCGCGACCCACCGTTCTCTGTGTTCCTCCGTCACGCGGTCAACCGCGATGTCGAAGTGCAGTTCTCCGCGCGCGGTGCCCGTCCTGTCGAAGACCTGTACGACGGGTTCGTCACCCGCGGCGAGCAGGAGGCAGTTGCCTCGGACGGCACCGAGGGTCCGCGGCGAGAACAGCGCTCCGCGGATCCCGGGCATTCCCTCGACGACGAACTGCGAACTGAGGCTCCCGGGCACCCGCGCCAGCGCCTCGCCGACCATGCCGTCCTGCCGGAGCCGGTGGAAGCCGACCGTATCCCGGCCCACACCGCCCGGATCCGCGGCGACCATGCGATCCTGCTCGCGCGCGTACCAATTCCCGTCCGCGAATCGTCCGATTTCGCCGATCCCTCTGGCGGCGCCCGCGCGGCTCAGCCTCGTGTCGTCGGACAGCGATCCGTCGAAGGTCCATTCCGACAGCCGCTGGAGTTCGCCATCGAAGGCGACAATCCGACCCTCCCCGCCCGCTGCGATGCCCGCCAGCCTCCGGAATTCCCCGGGACCGTCGCCCGCGCGCCCCATCGTGGCCATGACCGTCCCATCGGCGGCAAGCACGGTGATCGTCGCGAGGGTCCGATCCGCTACGGCGATGCTCCCATCCGGTCCGTAGACGACACCGACGACGGCGGAGAACTCGCCGTCCGGCGCATCGTCCAGCCACCCGTATGTGCGCTCGGGCTCCGAACTCACGATCCAGCCGGAGGCGACACCCGCAGCGTCCTGGGCGCCGGCTTCGCCTGGAATCGTGGCCGATCCGGTGGCCAGCAGGAGGGCGGACGCCCGGACCAAGGTCCTCATCTCACTGTCCATTTCCGAAATCCCGTGTGCCATGAGACACAATATACAGCGCGTCCCCTCAGCCCCCGATCCGCAGGAGCAGCCAGAGGACATCCGCCAGGAGGGAAAGCCCGGTCCCCCACGCCGCCCCCACCATCAGGCGCTTCGTGCCGCGGATGCGGCAGTAGGCGAGGCCGAGCAGCGCGTGGAAGGCCGTATCGAACACTCCCGCCGATAGAACGTCGGCGGGGGAGTCGGGGAACACGGCAAAAGCGATCGTCGTCGCGTCGGCTTCCGGCGAGAACATCGCGCCGGGATCCGGCAGCAGGGTCGCCATGGCCCCGGAGGGCTCCACACCACCCGCGGCGAGGGCGATTCGAAGTGCGTGGCCGGCGAGCAGGATGTAACCGGCGTGGACCGTAAGGCTGAAGAACTGTCGGAACGACACCGGTCTGCCCGGCGTGAGTCGCGACACCACCAGGAGTACGCCCGCCAGCGCCACGAAGTACGGAGTGGTGACAAGGAGTTCCCGCAACAGGGCAGCGACGACGTGCCCCGCAACGATGAGGGGGACGGCGAAGGCCGGCGCGTACACCAGCGCGGCAATGCCGTGCTCATGGTGGGCCAGCCCGGCTCCGACCCATAGGCACGCGCTTACGAAGGCGTACGCGAGCAGCGGGCGCTTCGACACCGGCTCTTCCGCCAGAGCATCGAACAAGGACAGAAGATGGGTCACATCGAACCGGCGGTGAAGGGCAGCAGATCGGGCGTGCCGGGAAGCAGTTCGTACACCCGGACCTGGTCCAGGCAAAGCACGACGAGCCGCTCCCCCACCACGGCGTAGTCCACCTTGACACAATCGGATCCCCATTCTCGCGTGCCGCGAGCCACGACAGTAGCCGAGTCCCCTGGCGTCAGAGGGATCGTTGTCGTGAGGGCGAAATGGCCGGTGGGATGTGGCGTCACCCATAGACCCTCCGGCAACGACCGCAGACCGCGCGAGAAGGGGATCACCGAACGTGTCACGCCGGGCCGCCGGCCTTCGGAGCCGGCTTCGCGGGACTCGCGCGCAACCGCTTCGGCCTGTGCGGCGATGGCCTCGGTGAGCCAGGCCGGAAAGGCGAGCGGCGTGACGTCCGCGATCCTGGCCGACGGGATGTCCAGCGCGATGCGCCACGCGCCGTAGGCCCTGACATCGGTGTTTCGAAATACGACAACGGTGTCGCGTGCGACGGCCGCAAACTCGAGATCGTACTCCGCCCACATCGCCCGGACGTCATCGGGCGCGAGTTCGGGCGGGAGCTCGCCGGCGAGATCCACCACGTCGTCACCGGACTGCATCGCAAGCAACGCCGTCCGCCCTTCGAACTTCCGGTACAGCACCGCTCCGTTGGGCAGCACGCCGAAGCCGCGCGTCAGCGGCGGAATCCGTAACTCCTCCAGCATGTGTCCATCCGGATCGAACCGCGATAGCCGGCCGGCCTGCAGGTCGGCCACCCACACACCGCCACGGGGATCGGTTTCGATCGAATAGGGATCTTCGAACTCGCCGGGTCCGCCGCCGGGCCCGCCGATGACGGCTCGCAGCGTCCCATCCCGGTCGAGACGCAGAACGTGTTTCGCGAAGGTGTCGAGGACGTAGATCTCATCTGCACCATCCCCCGAGCTGGCGCCGACGGCGAGATCCCACCCGCGCTCGACGAGGAGGTCCGACTGCATGTCCAGAGGGTCGGCCGGGAATCCTGCGATGAACGCGCCGGGTTGGAGGACGCGATAACCAGCCACCGACTCCAGATCAGGGGCCGCCGATGGGGCGGGCGTGGCTCCGCTCGACGGGCCGCCCACCCAGCTGCACGCGGCCGCCAGGCCGATGACTGTCGCCGCCATGGCGTAGCGCGCGAGGAGCAGCTTCACGCCGGACCCGAACCTGCGCACCGTTTCACGTCGAAACACGACTCGGGCCGGGGATCGGCGGTCTCCGAACCACGCTGATCCGCCTTCTCCGGTTCGCGCGTGTCCATTCGCGCTTGCGCAGGAGAAGAGCGGCGGCCACCCAGACGAACGACGTGGACCATACCCAGAAGCCGGAACCGAGATGCACACCACCCCCCACGGCGCCGGCCGTCGTCCATGGAGGCCAACCCTGCGTGAGCACGCCGAGGGCAAGGGTCAGGGCGCCCACCGTCCCGAGGATTCGCCACGATCCGCGAGGGCGACGCGAGTGCCGGAAGGTCGGCAGCGTCAGCAGCATCGGGAGGTTGATGAGCAGAATCAGAAGCTGCGACCCGAGTTCGCCTTCCTGGAGGGGGCCGACAAGAAAGTGGTAGCCATACGTCGTCCGGCCGCTGCCGGCAGGAGCCGCTCCGGACCCCGACCTGACCAGGACGGGGAGGAGAAACGACGTGACGTAGACCACCCATCCGGCCAGCACGAGGCGCTGCCACCGCGACTGTCCCGCCCGGGAGAACTCCCGCAGGAGAGCAGCCGGTTCACCGAGTGCGCGGCGGGCGGCCGTGTACGCTTCCACCGGTGCGAGTGAGGCATCCGACTCGAGCTCCAGGTCGACGCGGGCGCGGAGATGATCCTCGAGTTCATCGAGTTCGCGGGAAGAGAGCGTCGACCGGCGTCTCAGCCGCCTCCGCCATTTCCGGATTTCCACGTCCAGTTCACGCATCCCGGGCTCCCGAGCATCCATGAGCGTCAGCGACTAAGCGGTGCTTTTTTTCGGACGGACGGAGGCCCAGTCGCGGCTGCGGAACCACAGGGCGGTCGCCACGACCACGAACGATGCGGACCACATCCAATAGCCGACCCAGAGATTCCACCCCATGCCACCATAGGCGATCCGTAGAAGGCCGAGACACGCGGGCAGCGCGCCTGTGGCTACGACGACCCACGCGGTCCACGCTCGTCGTGCTCTTCGCCGGCGCCAGAACGTCGGCAGGGTCGCCAGCATGATGAGATTGGGGAGCCACAGCATGCCGAAGGCCCGGTAGCCGTAGATCGTCGCGTCGGTGTAGGGGTTGGTGAGGGCCGGAAGGAGAAACGAGACCGAGTACATCGCCCAGCCCGCCAGCAGGAGGCGCCGCCACCGGGGTCGCCCCGCCTTGGCGAACTCCCTTGAGATCGCCGCCGGCTGCCCGAGTCCTTCCGTCGCGATAGCCATCGCCTCGTCGGTGGCCAGGGCTGGGTTCAACTCAAGCTCGAGATCGACGCGCGCGCGGAGGTGATCCTCGAGTTCATCGACTTCGCGCGCCGAGAGCGACGAACTGCGCTCCAGGTTTCTGCGCCACCTTCCGACTTCAGTATCGAGTTCAAACACGACTCGACTCCTGGGATACGCCGAAATTCAGACCGGGAGAGCTGGCTTCTTGGAACGGGCGGATGCCCAGCCTCGTCGGCGTAGCCACAGAGCGACGGACGCGAGTGCGAACGAAGCGGCCCACGCCCAATAGCCGGAAAGCACCGTGCCGTCCCCCCTCAACGCATCGGCCACGCCGAGCGCGAGGGTCGGCACGGCGATGACTCCGAGGATCCCCGCCATCCACGTGCCCTTTAGTCGACGCATGCGCCAAATGAGAGGAAGGACCAGGAGCATCGGCAGATTGAGGGGCAGCAGTTCGACGTCAGCGAGCAATTCGTACCCCCGCGGCATCCAGGCGTCGACGCCCCATGCCGGAAGCAGATCCAGGCGAAACGCCGGCAGAAGTAGCGATGCGACGTACAGCGCCGTGGCACCGCCAAGCAGCAGCTTCCAACGGGGCCGGCCCGCCCGGGCGAACTCCCGGGACAGCGCTCTCGGTTCCCCGAGTGCGTGCCGTGCGATGGCGAACGCCCGTCGCGGCGCGAGTGAGGCGTCCAACTCCAGTTCCAGATCGACCAGGGCGCGCAGGTGATCCTCGAGTTCATCCAGCTCGCGAGGCGAGAGCGACGACCCGCGTTCCACGCGCGTCCGCCAGTTCCGAAGTTCGCTGTCCAGTTCAAACATGGCTGCCTCCCCATGACACCTGGAGGGCTCCGTACACGGCGCGCCAACTCTCGCGGTCGGTGGCCAGCTGCCGCTTCCCGCGGCCGGTCAACCGGTAGTACTTGCGGCGCCGCCCTTCGTCGGTGAGTTGCCAGCGGCCCTTGATGAGGCCGTCACGCTCCAGCCGGTGGAGGACCGGGTAGAGCATCCCGTCGGACCACTCGAGTTCGCCGCCCGAGAGCAACTGGACCTGTTTGAGGATCTCGTACCCGTACGTCTCGCCGCCCGCCAGGATGGAGAGCACCATCGGGCGCGACGACGCGGCGACCAACTCCTTGTAGACCGGCTTCTTCATCCGGAGACCCCTGTGCCGGAGATCCTATACCATGCGATGCAATGTACCTTGTACTACATGGTATGGGACTGGATGGTTCCATGCAAGCGCTCGGCCGGACGTTCCCGCAGGAACGTCGCGCGGGTTCCTTCAGCGCGGCGGGAGCGGGATGGACGCTACGGAGGGGCGATCGAACTCGTCGCGGGACACGCCCCAGATCCGGGAGGCGGTGAAGCGAAGCGCGTCGAACCGCTCGGGCAGTCGCACGTCGCGCGCGCCGCCATCAGGCTCGATGCGCAGCCACAGCGGACCGCCGCTCAATCCGCCCGCATCGACGTCGAGGGGCTGCAGCCACATCGTGCCGTTCTCATCGCAGCGGAAGTCCACGTAGCGCGGCAGGTAACTCGCGAGTTCGTGCGGCGCCCCCTGCACCATGTCGGCCATCTGGTTCAGAAGCCGCAGGCTGTCCTCCCGGGTAAGCCGGGTTGCGACATCTCCCGTCACCTCCGCCTGCCTCAGCGCGAACACGGCTCCGGCGAACTGTCGGGGGCTGACCTCCGTGAAGGGGACCGGCGGAAGGTCGACGGGGTCCACCTCGGCGCCGGATCCGTCGAACCCGCGCAGCTGGTTCGTGACCCGGTCGAATACGCGTACGAGGTTCTCGCCGCAGGAAGCCCACAGCCGATACCACAGGGGAAAACCGCCGTCGCTCGCGATGAAGTCTCCCGAGGGGTCCTCCAGGACGCTGCCGAGCCCCACGACAGTTCGCGTTCCACCGGTCTCCGGATCCACGGCTATCAGATCGGCGCCCAGCAGCCCGAAACGGAACTGCAGCACGCCACCCTGCATCGTCGCGGTCGAGTGAGGCACGACGATCTCACGGCCGAGCCGTGCCGTCCGCACCGAGGCATCCAGCATGCTCATGCCGCTTCGCACGCTGCCCCTGGGGACGGACGTCGACGAGAGAGAGAACTGCTCCGAGTCGCCGTCGGGTCGCGAGATCCGGATCAGCGCATGGTGCAGGAGGTCCAGGACCCATGCCTCGCCCTCCCAACCTCCCGCGACGAGAGCCGAGGGCATCGGGAATTCGTCGGGTCCGCCTCCGGGCGATCCGTGAGCGCCGAGGGACGCGCCATCCGCACCGAAGCCCAGGAAGTACGGCTCCTGAGAATTCAGAACCCAGACAGAGCCGTCGGCCAGGACTTCAAGGTCCCGGACCACCGCGAGGGATTCCGACGTGCCCAGCACCTCGATGGCCGACGCCGCCAGTTCGATCAGGGGGAGCGGGTCGTCGTCTACGGATGCACTGTCGGCGCACGCCACGAAGGCCATGACGGACAGCAACGCCGCAGCGCGCGACGAGGTCGGGCGTTCTACGATACCCACGGCTCAGAGGCCGAGGTCGAGCAGGACCTTGCCGAGCGGACCGGATTCCACGGCCTCGTGGGCGGCCACGACGTTGTCGAGCGCGAACCGCTCCGCGACCGTGTGACGCAGTTCACCCTCGGCCAGCCACTTCGTGAGGTCTTCCACCGCCTTCTGCTTCGCGTCCTCCGGCATGAGGAAGACGAGTTCGAAGCGCACCGTGAGGTTCTTGTAGAGGAGCGTGTAGAACGGAACGGCCGGCTCGGGTTCGCCCTCCGAGGCGTAGGCGGAGATCACCCCGTTTGCCTTCAGCATCTCGATCGAGGCGTCGAGATTCCCGCCCATCTCGACCTCGACGATCCGGTCGACGCCCTCTCCGTCGGTCAGTTCCTCGACGCGGGCCGCGACATCCTCCTCACGATAGTTGATGACGGTGTCCGCGCCCGCCGCTCGCGCGACCCTCGCCTTCTCGTCCGCGCTTACGGTTGAGAGGACGCGCGCGCCTCCCAGCCTGGCGCACTGGATCGCGTAGGCGCCGACCGCACCCGCACCGCCTGTCACGAGCACTGTCTGCCCCTCGACGGGACCGTCGCCGTACACGCAGCGGTGCGCGGTCAGGGCGGGGATGCCGAGACACGCGCCGTCCGCGAACGTCGCGTTCGGGGGGAGCGGGACGGCCCGGGACTCGGGGACCGTGGCGAACTCCGCCGCGGTACCGAGGTTGCGCCCCCACTGCGCCTCGTAGATCCACACGCGGTTGCCGAGCCTTCCGGAATCGACGTCCTCCCCCACCTGGTCGATGACCCCTGCGCCGTCGAAGTGCGGCACGACGAGCGTGGAGGCGAGCGCGCCGCGGCCCCCGGCACGCCGCTTCACGTCAACGGGGTTGATTCCGGAGGCGCGTACGCGGACCCGAACCTCTCCGGGGCCCGGCGCCGGCGTCTCCTGCTCACCTACCTCCAGCACGTCGCCCGCGGATCCCAGTTTCGTGTACCATGCTGCTCGCATGTCGTCGTTCTCCCGCTATTCGCCTCTGGGGTCGCTGCTCGCGTCCACACTGGAACTCAGGCCCTCGGTGTGTCCGTCCACCGGGAGCGCCTGCCCGGATATCTTCGCACCCGCGTCGGACGTGAGGAAGAGGACGAGCGCCGCGACGTCCTCGGCGTCGGCGAAACGCCGGAGCGAAATCTGCCGCAGCCAGTTCTGCCGGACCGCCTCTTCGGACACCCCCCGGGTCGCGGCCTGGGCGGCGATCACGCGGTCGATGCGGTCGCCGCGGACGCTGCCCGGGCAGATCGCGTTCACGCGGATCCCGGCCGGACCGAGTTCCATGGCGAGGGTGCGGGTGAAGCCGATCACGCCCCACTTCGCCGTGGCGTAGGGGCTCCGCAGCGGATAGCCGTGCAGTCCGGCGGTCGAGGAGAGGTTCACGATCGATCCGCCCCCCGCCCGCCGCAGGGCCGGGACGGCGGCCCGGGCGCAGAGGAACATGCCGTCGAGGTTGACCGCCAGCGTCTGCCGCCAGCCGTCGAGATCGAGCGTCTCGACGGGTCCTGTGGGGCCCGCCGTCCCGGCGTTGTTCACGAGGACATCGAGGCCCCCGAGCCGCGCGAGCCCCTCCGCGAACAGCCGCTCCACGTCCGCTTCCACGCCGACGTCCGCCACCGTCCCCGCGAGGTCGCCCTCCGCCGAACCCAGGAAGTCTTCGAGCGCGCCGGCGTCCCGGTCGCAGACGTGCACCCGTGCCCCTTCGCCGAGCAAGGCCGATGCGATCGCCCGGCCGATTCCCGCCCCGGCGCCGGTGACGATGACCCGCCGGCCCTGATGCGCGGACACTTCGCTCAACCCCCGTCCCCGGCCGGTTCGTACCCGTGTTCCTCCGCGGGGTAGCTTCCCGCCCGCACCTCCTCGGCGTACCGCGCGACGGCCTCCCGCGTGGCCTTCCCGAGTTCGGCGTACCGTTTCAGGAAGCGGGGGCTGAACCCTTCGTTCAGGCCGAGCATGTCGTGCAGCACGAGCACCTGTCCGTCGCAGTCCGGTCCGGCTCCGATCCCGATCGTCGGCACGGAGACGGCTTCCGTCACCCGCCGCGCCAACGGGGTCGGTATCAGTTCGAGAACGATGGCGAAGGCGCCCACCTCCTCCAGGGCGACGGCGTCCTCCTCCAGGAACATCGCCGCATCCTCATCGATCCCCTGAATCCGGGGTCCCCCCAGCGCGTGCACGGCCTGCGGCGTGAACCCGAGATGACCCACCACGGGGATCCCCGCCCCGACGATCGCCTCCACCCTGTCGAAGACCCCGGAGCCGCCCTCCAGCTTCACGGCTCCGGCCCCGGTGTGCTTGAGGATGTTCCCCGCGTTCCGCACCGCCTCCTCGACCGAGACCTGGTAGCTGAGGAAGGGCATGTCGACGACGACCAGGGCGCGGGATGCGCCCCGCGCCACGATGCGGCCGTGGTACGTCATCTGCTCCACCGTGGCGGAGAGCGTCGTCTCCTCTCCGCACAGGACGCTCGCCAGGGAGTCGCCGACGAGAATCAGGTCCGCGCCCGCCGCGTCCACGAGCGATGCGAAGAGCGCGTCGTAGGCGGTGATGGCGACGATCTTCTCGCCGCGCGACTTCATCGCGACGAGGTCGAGCGTCGTCAGCTTCCGTTCCGCGGAGCCTCCGCCCGGCACGCTCATGGTTCGCGTCATGGTGTCATCCTCGTTGTCATCCTCCGGTCAGCTCGTTGCGCCGGGCTCGGGCGGAAAGAGCGTCCGGCCGGTCTCGGCATCCATCACCCGGATCGCGCTCACCGGACAGTTCGCCGCCGCCTCGAGGACGAGCGCCGCCGGGTCGCCCCCCGCATCGACGATCGTCGACTGGCGGTGCTCGTTGTGTGCGAACACGCCCGGCGCGGTGGCCACGCACATCGCGTTGCCGACGCAGAGCCCATGGTCGACCTCGATCCTCACCATGCAGCTCTCACGCCGGGACGCTCCAGGCGACGGGCATGGACTCGATGGAGCGGAACTGGATGCTCGGCTGGTAGCGCAGTTCATCCGTCTCGAGTGAGAAGCGCTCGAAGCGGCGCGCCAGCCCGCGGAAGACCTCCTGTCCCTCGATGCGCGCGAGCGCGACCCCGAGGCAGTAGTGGATCCCGGAGCCGAAGGAGAGGTGCGGGTTCGGCTGGCGCCCGATATCGAACCGGTCCGGGTCGTCGAACACGGACGGGTCGCGGTTCGCCGCCGCGATGATCCAGCGGATCCGCTCGCCAGGCGAGAGCGTCTTCCCGCACAGTTCGGCCTCCTGCGCGACGATGCGCTGGGTCGACTTCACCGGCGGATCGAAGCGGAGACACTCCTCGGTCGCCGTCCGGGCGAAGCGGTCGGGGTCCGCCCTGAGCCTGTCCCACTGCACCGGGTGCTCGATGAAGGCGCGGAGACCGTTACAGATCAGGTTCATCGTCGTCTCGTGTCCCGCGAACAGCATCAGTCCGGTGTTCACGAGCACCTGGTGCCGCGTGAAGACGCCGTCGGTCTCCCCCTGCGCCAGCGCCGAGATCAGGTCATCTCCCGGATTCCCGATCCGCTCCTCGACGAAGGGGCGGGCGTACTCCACGATGCCGCGGATTCCCTCCGTCAGGGGCCGCAGCCGGTCGGGTTCCCCGCGATTCAGGTGGAGGATGCTGTCCGCGAGCCCCCGGAGCGCGTCCATGTCCTCGCGGGGGACGCCCATCAGCCGTGCGATGATCCGCACGGGGAGCGGCGCCGCCAGGTCGGTGACGACGTTCATCCGTCCCCTGGGCCACAACTCATCCAGGAGTTCGTCGACCGCCCGGCGCACGAAGGGACGCCAGCCCTCCATCGCCGTCGGGGTGAAGAAAGAGTGAACCGTCTTCCGCTGCTCGAGGTGTTCGGGCCGGTCCTGCTCCACGAGTTGATCCGCGCGGAACGCCTTGACCTCGTCGAACAGGGGCGCGTCCTCGGGCAGCACCGGCGGGTACGGCGGCCCCTCCACGCCCCGGATCACCGCGGAGGAGAAGAGTTCGTGATGTCGGAGGATCCAGACGACGGGGTCGTACCCCGTCACGACCCACAGCCCGAACTTCTCGTTCCAGTGGACGGGATCCCGCTCCCGCAGCCGGGCGAACGAGGCGTACGGGCGCGCGATCACCTCCTCCGCGAAGAGGTCGTCGAGATCCGCCACGGCGGTGCCGCGCCCTGGGCCGGCGCTCGGGATCAGGGCACGAACCGGTACACGACCGGAAGTCGCGCGACGTCCGTCACCCGGGAGTCCGTGTGGTGGACGATGTTGATCCGCCCGGTGCCGCAGTCCCCGAAGTCGTCGCAGGAGATCCGCCCGATGAGCCCCTGCAGGCGAGTCCGGCCGATCTCGGCGCGTAGCGCGGCGCGGTCAATGTACAGCCGTCCGCCCTCCTCCACCGCCACGGCCCGGATGGCGGCGAGGAGCAGGGTCGTCGCGTCGTACGCCTGTGCCCAGTAGGGGGACGACGGAGGTCCGCCGTGCGCCGCTTCGTACGCCGCCAGGACGGCATCGCCGTTCTTCCCCGTCACCTCGTTCACGTTCGAACCGAAGTCCGACTCCGGTCCCGCGAAGTAGATCCCCTCCGACTGCGGCGTGGCGAGGAAAGCGGAGACGAGGAGGGCCGAGCCGGAGATGAGGGTCACGCCTTCAAGTCCGTCGAAGCCCCGGGCTTGCGCGGCGAAGGGCGACCCTTCCGCCTCGAAGAGAGGGAAGAAGATCCCATCGGGCCCCGCCGCCGCCAATTCGCCCAGGGCCGGCGTCATGTCCGTGTCCCCCTTCGCGATCGAGGTCGCGGAAGGGATTTCCCCGCCCAGTGCTGCGAACGCCGCCTCGAAGGCGCCCACGAGAGCCGACGTGTACGGATCTCCGTCGTGAACGGTCGCGATGCGCCGGAGTCCCAGCTGGTTGAACGCGAAGTCGGACAGGGCCCGGGCCTGGTACAGGTCGTTGTTGGCGACCCGAAAGTAACCGGGGTGATAGTCCGGATTCGGGTTGCCGGCCAGATCCGACGTGAGCAGGGGCGAGGTCGTGCTCGGGGCGACCATCACGTAGCCCGCCTGGCTGATCACCGGCGAGGCCGCCACCGCCGCGGCCGAACAGGACGTTCCGATGACGCCCGCCACCTGTGGGTCGGAAACGACTTCCCGGGCCGCGGCGCGTCCACCCTCGGGCCCGCACGCCGAATCCAGCGCACGACCCAGGTCGACGGGGCGGCCGCGCACCGTGCCGATGTCCCGGACGGCAAGTTCAACGCCGTGCCGGGCCGGCGCCCCCCCCGACGGCCACACGCTCATCGAGAGCATCGATCGAATTGACACCGCCTCGCCCCGGTGGACCGTGACCACCCCCAGCGGCCCCGGCTCGAAGCTCGATGGCCCGGTGCTTCCATCGCACGAGACCGCGAGTACCGAGACCGCGAGTACTGTCGCCAGAACCACGATCCGCGTCCGTCGAACGGTTCCCCACCCTATATGCATTTCTTACTCCCCTCGTGACAGGTCGTACGCTCTGCCGCAAGCTACGCACACGCATCGGCCCCTCCAAGACGCCTCGGCGGCGTCGACGAAGGGGTTCGCCGAAGGATGACGGATGTGACGGTCGACGCCTCGAGGGGATCGCGATGACTCGAAACCGGCTTCCGCCGATGGCAGCGCTTCTGCTCGCAGGCGCCTGCGGAGGAGCGGGAGTTCCCGGCGCTCCCGTTCCGATCCCCCTCGAGGAGCTGACCCTCGGAGCCTGGTCTCCGCCCGCCATGCTCCCGAACGACCGCTTTCTTCCTTCGTCCGAGGCGGAGCCCGCCCGGCATCCCTTCTCCGGCACCATCGTCCTCGCGGGGGCCGAGATGGGGACGGAACCCGCGGAACTCGATCCACGCCGGCTCATGGGTCGCGACACGAAGCTCTTCCCCGACGTGTCGCTCGGATTCGTCGCGGACGGCGGCGACCTGATCCCGTGGAATCGCAACCTCGTCGTGTCCGGCACGCGCACCGAGGCGGGGAGTTACTGGGATCTCCTGGTCGGACCCGGAGCCGTCTGGTCCGAACCGGGCGAGGCCTGGTCGCGGGCGGCGTTTCCGCTGCAGCTCGCGAGTTCCGTCGAGAACGAGACGTACAACGGGGTCGCGACCTTCGCCTTCAACGACCGGGAGGTGGCGGGCGTCCGCTTCCAGACCGTGACCCAGGGGCGGCCCTATTTCCTCGTCCAGCGACGGCTGATGTGGGGCCAGCTCGACGCAGAGTACACGCCGGGCCCGGCGCCGGCGGAGGTCATCGAGGACTTCGCCGCCGAGAAGGCGGGACGTCTGCCTCTGCGCTCGATCGCCGACCTGCGCCCGCGGGTGGGGGATGCCGTGTTCGACGCCATGCACGGGGAGATGAACGTGGAGAACATGGTCACGGCGGCCTTCCTCGTGCGCGACACCCTCTACGTCGCCGACTGCCCCACGCCGTTCGGGGAGCTTCCCTTCTGCCGGGAGCAACGCTTCGGGATCTGGTCCGTCACGAAGTCCACGGGCAACACGGTGGCCGCGCTCCGTCTCGCACAGCGCTACGGGCGCGGCGTCCTCGACGAACGGGTCGCCGACCACCTCGATGTGACGGCGGACCACGACGGCTGGGACGACGTGCGCTTCCGCGATGTCCTCAACATGGCCACCGGCGTGGGCGAGGGATCGACGCGGACCGAGCCCAACAGCACGGGCGACGGCTACCTCATCGGCTACGACGACTGGTACACGGCGATCTCGAGGGACGCACGGATCCGCCAGGTGTTCCGCGCCTCGAACCATCCGTGGGGGCCGGGGGAGGTCGTCCGCTACCGCGACCAGGACGCGTTCCTCATCGGCGCGGCGATGGACGCGTACCTCAAACATCGGGCCGGGCCCGAGGCGGACCTGTGGGAGATGCTGGAGGATGAGGTCTACCGGCCCATCGGCCTGCCGCACGCGCCGACGAATCGGCTCGTCGAGGCGGACGGCTCGCTCACGCTGCCGCAGATGTCGCAGGGCTATTACCCGACCGTGGACGACCTCGCGAAGATCGCCCGCCTCCTGCAGAACGGCGGCGTGCACGAGGGCGAGCCGCTGCTGCACGCGGAACTGACCGCCGAAGTGCTGTACCGGACGGACGTGCGCGGGATCACGTTCGGCCCGCCCGTCGACATCGGGCAGCCGAGTTACTCCCTCGCGCTCTGGCACCAGAACTACGCTGGCGAAGGGGGCTGCGTCGTCGACCTCACGCGCATGTCGGGCTGGGGCGGGCACCGGGTCGTCCTCTTCCCCAACGGGATCGTCGCGATCCGGATCTCGAAGGTGACGGGGAGCGAAGCCTCGCCCGTGGAGGGACTGGCTGCGGTGGCCGACCGCCTGGACCCCTTCTGCCCCTGACCGGGCCGAGTCCGGGACCGGGCGGAGCCCACGACCGGGCGGCGTCCGCACGCGGGCGGCGTTCGCGGTTACGCCGGGTCGATCTCCGGGTCGGTGGAGGCGTGTGATTTTTCCTCGACGATCCCCGAGCCGTAGTCCTCGCTGAGGGCGCGCTTGAGACGGTGGCGTTCATCGTTGAGGCGATAGACCTGACGCGCGGCTTCCGTGAAGCGGGGACCGAAGTCGTCCGCGCGTTCCAGG
Source organism: Candidatus Palauibacter sp. (assembly GCF_965261555.1). Classification (GTDB taxonomy): domain Bacteria; phylum Gemmatimonadota; class Gemmatimonadetes; order Palauibacterales; family Palauibacteraceae; genus Palauibacter. The sequence goes on along the minus strand of NZ_OZ253465.1, from coordinate 1,171,921 downwards.
CGACGCAGCTCGTCCTCGACGTCCCAGATCCCCCGGTTCACTTCCGCCAAGGCGGCGACGCGCTCCCGGACGCGGGACGGCGCGGCCTCGAGCACCCCGATCGTCCGCGCGCACACGGCCTCGACGTTCGCCAGTTCGGAGTTCACATTCGCGAGCTTCCGGCGATTGCGGATCCGGGCCTGTTTCAGTCGCAGGATGGTGATGCGGTCGATGAGTTCGCCGGCGGACACAGGGATCTCGATATTCACGCTCCGAACATAATGGGGAGGAAGGGGACGCGGTGAGGATTGGACTCGTGGGGTTCGCGGGTTCCGGGAAGACGACGGTGTTCAACGCGATGACGGGGCTCGGCGTGCCGGTCGGGTTCGGCGGCGAGGTGCGCCTCGGCACGGTGCGGGTTCCGGATGCGCGGATCGATGCGCTCAGCGCCCGCCTCTCCCCGCGCCGGACGACGTACGCCGAGATGCGGTTCTGCGACATCCCGGGCGAGCACGGCGCGGCGAGCAAGGGCCTCTCGCCGCGCGGACTCCAGCAGATCCGCGATCAGGAGGCGCTCTGCCTCGTCCTGCGCGACTTCGACAATCCCGCGCTCGCGGACCCGCCGGACGCGGAGGGCGAATTCGAGGCCTTCGCCACGGAATGCCTGCTCTCCGATCTCGACCTCGTCGAGCGCCGGCTGGACCGGGCGCGCCGCGAGGGAGCCGACGCGGTCGAGATCGCCGCTTTCGAACGGGCGCTCGAGACGCTGGAACGCGAACAGCCTCTGCGGACCGTGCCCCGGGCGGAGCTGGACCGCGCGCCGTTCCGCGGCTACGGCCTCCTGACGGACAGTCCGCTGCTCGCCGTGCTGAACCGCAGCGAGGACCGCGCCGGGGAGGCGCTGCCGGCGGCGCTCGCCGCGCGACTCGCCGCGATGGGAGCCGGCGGCCTGGCGCTGTCCGCGCCCGTCGAGGCGGAGATCGCCGACCTCGACCGAGAGGACCGGGCCGCCTTCGTGGAGGCGCTCGGCCTACGCGAACCGGCGCTCGCCCGCTTCATCCGCTCGGCCTACGGACTCCTCGATCTCATCTCCTTCTTCACGGCCGCCCCCGCCGAGGTCCGGGCATGGACGATCCGGCGCGGCACGCGCGCCAGGCGGGCGGCCGGCCGGGTCCATTCCGACATGGAACGCGGCTTCATCCGCGCGGAAGTCATCCCCTACGAGGTCTTCGCGGAGTACGGCTCCGAGCAGGCGGTGAAGGAGGCGGGCCTGCTGCAGGTCGAGGGCAGGGATTACGTCGTCGCCGACGGCGACATCCTCCACATCCGCTTCAACGTCTGACCCGCCCGTCAGGCGAGACCCGGCGAGTCCGCCTCCGCACGTCGCTGGATGTAGCTCAACGCCGCGCGCGTGAGCCATCCCGAGCGCGTTTCTCCTTCCCTGCCCGCAGCCTGGTCCACAATCGCGAGCACGCGAGCCGGTACCGTGATGTTCACCCGACGGGTTCTGCTCGAGAGCTTCGAGATATCCACGGCAACGATGGCCCAGACGCCGCCCTTAAGGTCTTCATTGGCTTGATGCGCCTCCAGCGTTGCCCGTTCCGGAATCGGCTCGCCGTCCATGAGCAAGCCCTCGATGTGGCAGGCAATGGCCTCGGAGGCGGACTCGATGGCCACGTCCAGGGTATCTCCCGCCGAGAAGCAGCCCGGAAGATCGGGTACGGTCACTCCGTACGCGGTGTCCTCGTCCCTGTGAATCACGACCGCGAACCTCATCGGCGATCCTCCCATCTCCAGCCCGCCTGGCGAAAAATGCTGCGCAGCGTCCCGACGGGAATGTCCTTGCTCGGATGCTTGACCGTCACTCGTCCCGGCTTCTCCGTGTGAGTGAACTGGTGATGGCTTCCGCGCGTATTCCGGAGCACCCACCCGTCGCGCCTGAGCCTCCGGATGATCTCCGCGCTCGACATGGTGTGTATTGTACACACGGCGATCCGTTGGGACAACCCGCGGGAGGACGAGCCGCACGTGGTCGTCCCACGGTGGGGGCCGACGGCCCGGCGACCCGGAGCGTGCGAGGCGACGCGACTCGGGCTACCCCTCGAGCAGGGTCTCGATGTGCGCGGCGGTGGCCAGGGCCGTGCCGTCGAGGTTGTAGCCGCCCTCCAGCAACGAGACGACGCGCCCCTCGCAGCAGGCATCCGCGTAGTCCATCGCCGTCCGCGTCATGCGCCGGAAGGCGTCGTCCGTGAGCGCGAAGCAGCCCAGGAGGTCGTCGACCCGGCTGTCGAAGCCCGCCGAGAGGATGACGAAGTCGGGGTCGAAGGCGGCGACGGCCGGGGAGAGCGTGTCGTCCCAGCGGCCCAGCATGTCATCGTCGGTGGCGCCGCAGTCGAGGTGGACATTGATGTTGAATCCCGTCCCCTCGCCTTCACCGGTGAGGGCCGGGTCGCCCGTTTGCGGGTAGGCGGCCCAGTCGTGGGCGGAGAAGAAGAGCACCGACGGATCATCGTAGAAGGCGTTCTGCGTCGCGTTCCCGTGGTGGTAATCCCAGTCGATGACGAGCACCCGCTCGAACCCGTGCACCTGCTGCGCGTACCTCGCGGCCACGCCGGCGTTGCTGTAGTAGCAGAACCCTTCCTCGGCGCCCGTGTTGTTCGCGTGGTGACCGGGAGGCCGGATCGCGCAGAACGCGTTCCGTACCTGCCCCGCGACGACCGCATCGATCGCGGTGAGCGCCCCCGAAACGGCGAGTTCCGCGACCGGGCCGGAGACCTCGATGTCACGGATCGACGCGACGTGCTCCGGCGTGTGGAGCGCCTCGATATGCGGCATCGCCTCGGCGGCCGGCGCGAGCGGAACCGTGGCCTCGTCCAGCCCCCGCGCGACGAGTTCCTCCCGAATGCGCACGAGGCGGTCGGGAATCTCCGGCGGGCGCCCGCCGTCGGGCCGGATCAGGACGTGGTCCAGGTAGCGCGGATCGGAGAGGAGGCCGGTCCCCGTCGCGGGAACGGAGGACGCGCCGCGCGAGCCGGCGTTCGACGCCCCCGTGTCGGGCGCCTCCCGGCACGACCAGGCGGCGGCCGGCAGCAGGCCGAGCCCCGCGACGCCCAGAGCGGCCTCTTCGACGAACTTCCTTCGCGTGCGGGCAGAATCTCTCGGCGTGCGCATGGCGGGACCCCCTTTCCTGAAACTAGACTAATCGGAGGCTGACGAGGGCCGCGAGACCTCCCGCGAGAGTCTGTCGCCAGGGTTCGACCGGCCTGCCCCAACTCCGAGGTATCCCATGGCTGCCGGGAACACGCGCAGGAACCCTCCCCTCCGTACCCTTTGCCTTCTGGGCGCCGTCACCGGGGGCCTGGTCCTTTTTCACGGTTGCGGAGGCGCGCCGGGAGAGGAGGAGACGGATCCCATGACTGAACCCGAGGAGGCCGCCGACACCCGGATCGTGGACCAACTCGCCGCCGGGGACGCGGTCTTCGGACTCTTCTCCGGGGATCACACGCCCGAGGCCGGCGCCGCCATGGCCGCGAACCGTCCCCTCGATTTCGTGTTCTACTCGCTGGAGTCCGGTCCCTTCGACATTCCCGCGCTCGAGAGCTACGCCACGGCGATGTCCGAGGCCTCGGGGCACATGATGCCGCATCCGATGTTGCTGCGGATCCCCCCGATCCGGGACGGACACGACGAAGCGCGGGACCGCGCCGCGCAGGGACTGGCGGCCGGCATCTCCGGGATCGTCTACCCCCACGTCGAGACCCCGGAGGAAGCGGCCCTTGCCGTGGACGCGCTCGGCGACGCCGCCTGGCCCGGCAATCCCGGCGGCCACCTCATCAGCTTCCTCCTCATCGAGGACCAGGTCGGGATCGACAACGTGCGGGAGATCGTCTCCACCCCCGGCGTCAGCGCCGTCTCCCCGGGGCCGGGCGACCTCCGGCGCGTCTACGATGGAGACGTGGAGAAGGTGGAGGAGGCGATCCAGATCGTGCTCGCCGCCTGTCTCGAGTTCGATGTGCCGTGCGGGGTCACGGCCGGAGTGGACGACATCGCGATGCGGATCGAGCAGGGGTTCCGCGTGATCATCGTCACCCAGCCGGAAGCCGTCGCCCTCGGAATGGCCGCCGCCGGTCGCTGACGATCAACCCGCGACCCCGCGGATCGTTTTTATGCAGCAGGAGGAAAGATGAAGCCGCTCAGCCTGATCACACCCGTCCTCGCGCTCGGCCTCCTTCCCGCGGGCGCCCTCGCGCAGGACGAACCCGGGGCCGGCGGGAACGCTTCCGAGCCTCAGCCCGCCCGCTGGGCGTCGAACCATTCCATCGTCGTGGACGGCGCGACCGTCGAGTACGAGGCCGTCGTCGGCAGCGTCATCCTCCGCGACAACGAGGAGAACGCGACGGGAGAACTCTTCTACACGGGATACTTCCGGACGAACGGCGGAGACCCCTCCACGCGCCCCATCGTCTTCGCCTACAACGGGGGGCCCGGGTCCGCCTCCTTCTGGCTACACATGGGGATCATGGGACCGCGCCGCGTCGTCACGCCCAACGTGGGCCAGCAGGCGCCGCCTCCGTATCCGCTGGTCGACAACGGCTACACCGTCCTCGACATCGCGGACGTCGTGATGGTGGACCCGATCGGGACGGGGTTCAGCCGCCCTGCCGGCGACGCCGACGGGACCCATTTCTGGGGGATGGACGAGGACGCCGCCTCCCTCACCCAGTTCATCCGCCGCTTTCTCAGCGAGAAGAACCGGTGGAACTCGCCCCGCTACATCCTCGGCGAGAGCTACGGCACGACGCGATCCGTGCTCCTGGCACGGCACCTGCAGAACGCGAACATCGACCTCAACGGGGTCGTGCTCGTCTCCGCCGTCATCGACTTCAACACGCTCCAGTTCCCGGATGGGTCCCACATCGGCTTTATCACGAACGTCCCGTCCTTCGCGGTCGCGGCCGAGTACCACGACATGCTGCCGGGCGGGCGCCCCGACGACCTCGAGACGTTCATGAAGGAGGTCGAGGCGTGGGCGCTGACCGACTACGCGCAGGCGCTGCTGGCCGGCACCGCCGTGGATCCCGAGCTGCGAGCGCGGGTGCTGCGGCAGATGCACGAGTACACGGGGCTCAGCATGGAGTACCTGGACAAGGCCGATCTGCGCGTCTCCGCGCCGGCGTTCGAGAAGGAGCTGCTGCGGGACCGGCGGCTCACGCTGGCGCGGCTCGACACGCGGTTCACGGGGCCCACGGGAGACCTGCTCGACCTGACCCCCGACCACGATGCGCAATCCTCGGCCATCAGTTCGGCCTACACCTCCCTGTTCAATACGTACGTGCGGGATGAACTCGGCTACGACGGCGACCGGGAGTACTGGCCCAGCGGGATGGCGCGCCCGTGGAACTGGGAGCGGGAGGGGGGCCGGCGCGGACCGTTCGGCGGCTCCGCGCTCAACGTGGGACCCGACCTCGCGCACGCGCTCGAGCGCAACCCGCGACTCGAGGTCCTGCTCATCAACGGGATCTACGACTTCGCGACGCCGTACTTCCCCATCGTGTGGTCGCTGGAGCAACTCGGCCTGCCGCCGGACCTTCGCGACAACATCACGCGCGACGACTTCGCCGCCGGCCACATGATGTACGTCGAGGAGAGCCTGCTCCCGCAGTGGCGCGAGACGCTGGCCGGGTTCATAACCCGCACGGCAGGCGGAAACCTGGTCCCGTAGCCCACGGTGTAATCTCAGCGTTGATGCGACCGACTCTTGTCCCGCAGACGGACATCACCCGCTTCCTGAACCGTCCACCGACAGGTCCACGACGGCACCCTCCGCCACCCACTCTTCGATCTCCTTCGCACCCAGTTTTCTCAGAACCTCTCGCCGACCCTCGATCCTCCGCGCCCCCGCATCCAGCGCCACTGTTTGCTCGATTATCACCACCTGCGGTGTCGCAGCCCAGCCGGGAACTTCATCGTTGTAGATAAACTGCAACACGCCGCTATTTAGCCAGCCTCGACCCGCCAGTACTTCGTCAAACAGGCCATGTTCTTCCAAATGCTCAATGCCCGCAGATGCCACCATATCTCGGGCCACGCCCATTGTCACGAATTCCAATCCCTCGTCCAGCGCCTGCCGTTGGACGAGGATTTTTGCGGCCCTGATCCCCTCGATCGTCTCCGGCAAATTGGACCAAAAACAATTCGACGACACGATCGCCACAAGAAGTACTTCCTTGCCCTCCTGCAACCGCGCGAGAGGTCTATATTCCTCTGATGATGTGCGCGGATTCCACTGCACACTTATGCTTGGCAGGGGCAAGAATCGTGCCCATCCAACGGCCACGCCGACGGCAAACAACGCCAGGATCGCCACGCAGCGCCTCGCTCCGACAGACATTATCTTCATCCTTGTTCCATGTGCCATATTTGGAGCCGCGGATACGGGCCGGGCACACTTCGCACATACAGATCGCTATTCATGGCGAGAATGCGCCCATTCGGTGAGCTTTCCTCCAGTAATCCACCTTCTCCAGTTGCGAAATCCAGTAAGTATGTCCGCACCCCCGATTCGCCCATCTCGAGCTCACGGTAGTACGACGCCATCAGGAACCCGACTCCCGTGGGGAGCAGTCTAGATAGAGTCTCACGCGGTGGCACCGGTGCGCCTCTCAGGGATCCCACCTCAAGCCAATATCCTTGCACGTAATCCGAGAGGCTGGTGGACCACGCCTTTCGTCCAGCGTAAGAATAGGCAACTAATGAGGGGGAATGTCGGTGCCCATATACGACGACATCGGCATCATTTTCGCAAGTGATGATCCCTTCCGACAAAGACCTCTGCACTCCCGGTGATCCGAAGAGGTACCCGGACCCGAACGGTACACCGCCGCTGGGTCGATATTGTCGCACCATACCTTCGGGCTCGCGGTGGCCACCAAGGAAGATGCGGCCGTCGCTAGCGCACATTGAGAATGGGACCGTCTCGATCGTCTCCTGATCGTACCACTCGAATCCCGCCAGGCCACGCGTGAAGGTCTTTACCGCCCCCACCTGCCCCATGAGCAGGGTATCGCCCAAGACCTGGATGGGTGCGGGAAGCCGGAACTCATTCGGGCCATCGCCGATGCGACCGAACCAGTGCACGGCCACGCCTGCAGAATCGAACACAATCACCCTGCCGTTGCGACCGTCCAGAACGTAGATCTCGCCGCTCGCCGGAATCACGACTTCGGTCAGCTCGGCCAAGACATCTACGCCATTGCCATCAAGGGCACCTATGATGGCCCCTGGACGCGCCTGGAGGATCCGGTGCCGGAGCTGTGTCCACCGCGCGCGTGCATCGTCAGTCATCCTCGTTGAAGGAACCGTGTCGGGTGAAAGAAACGCCGTCGCCTCCTGCGCAATTTGCGCCAGCGCTTCAGGCAACGGATGATTGACGCCCTCCGGGACAGCTTTTTCACAACCGGTAAGCAGTGGAAGGAGGATCAGGCAGACGCCGCGAAGCACGCGTGTAGACGTCATTCCGGGTCGTCCATGTACCAAATCCGAAGTCTGGGGTACGGCCCGATCACATATGTGACGTAGCGATCCTCGGCGATCGCCATGATCTCACGATCCGGGGCGTCGGTTTCCTCAATCAGCGCACCGTGACCGGTGCTTGCATCCACGAGATAGACCCGACTGGTGCGACGTGCTGATTCGTCTGCCCGAAAATAGGATGCCACAACGAACCCGGAACTGGTAGTGACCAAATTGGTCAGGGTTTCCTTAGCACCGATTGGAGTTTCGAGCCAACCGGCGGCGGTGTAGGTCCATTTGCCTTCCATGTAATCCGAGAGGAACGCGGACCATGCTTGATCACCTTGCGGAGTGTAGGCATTCAAGCCGGGCAGATACTGGTATCCGTGCACAACCCGGGCTGGATCTTCGACGCAGGCAACGGGACCAAGCGACAGCCGTGCACGAACGAGGTCAGGGCCGGACGGGTAACCCCGACCGAATGAACGCGCAGGCGTCAATGTCTGGAGATCGTACCTGGCTAGCGGTGCGTTTGGTTGTCTTTGCACGCTGGCGAAGACATTCCCATCCAAGGGGCAAATGGAATAAAGGGGTATCTGGACAGGGAGATGGTCCCTCGGCACGTACTCACTTGCTGACCGATGGAACACCTTCACGCGCCCGTCTTGTGTGACCAGGAGCGAATCACCCCACGCATCGATATCCCTTGGTGTCCTGAACTCCATCGGGCCATCGCCAACTCTGCCAAATTCCGACATGAAGCGTCCCGCAGAATCGAACTCGACAACGCGCCCGCTCATGGCATCAAGGACGTGTGTTCGACCGCCGCTCCCCAACGTAACGGCGACGTGCGTCGCGAAGACGGCTGGACCATCTTCGTCAAAGCTACCAAGAACGGGTCCTGGACGAGCATCGAGAATGGCCCGACGCGTGAGGCGCCAGCGGGACGCCGCTTCCTCGTTCATTTCTGCCGGCGGTGCCGTATCGGGTCGGATGATCGCAGTCGCTCCGGCTTCCAGATTCCGCAGTTCCTTTTGAAGAGGATGGACCGTACTGGTCGTTCCGTCGGAACTGCAGCCCGTTACGGCTAACGATAGCAGCGCCAGGTAGCGCTTAAACGATGATGTCGCAATCGGCATCAAAGCAGCGGCCACCGTACATTGAGCAGTTGGTCCAGGAGTTGCCGAGCGAATCCAGACACATGCTTCTGTCGATCGGACTCCAGTAAGTGCACTCGTCTTGATCGCAGCCTGGCCAAGGATCTTCCTGCGCCGAAACCGGGGCGGGGGCAGTGGCGTTACCGAGAGTCATGCCGAGCATTACCACCAGTGGTGCGACCGCGAACCAAGTCGTCGCCTTCTTTACGTTTCGAGACAAGAGTTCCTCCCTTCAACTGTGTGAGTTACGAGGGTTTGAGACTTCTGATTATGTTACGCTAGCTCTTCAGAAGAGGCACTCGGCGTCGCGACAGTGAGGCTGCAACTCCGGTCCGAGGGGGCCGTCAACGCTTACCCAAGTAGCATCGCATTGCATGCCGTCAGCGGCATCTCCATCGTTGCACCACCACATTAGGTCACCCTCGACTCGCCCATACAGCTGGCATGAGTTGTTCTCGCAGGACATGGCCGCCGAAACCGGTGTGGGCGCAATGGCCCCTCCGACGATGGTTCCTCCCGCAAGAAGTGCCGGAGCAAGAAGGAACCAGTACGCTGTCCGCGCGATTCGCTGAGTGAACATCGCGATACCCCTCCGTCCTTGGTTTAGACTCGGATATGAGCCCCATATCCTGGACACCCCGCCCTTCTCGGGACTCGTTCCCGAGGACTCGCGTATGAATGCTAGCAGGCAGCTACGTTCGTCGGGAAGACACGATATCGGTGAATCTTTGACGAAATCGGTGCCATCGCCTTCAGGAGTTCGACCCGCGAGCGGAGCAGCAGTCGTCGCTGACAGCAGAAGATCCAGGCGGCGCGGTCGGAGCCCGATGTGGTCCTGCGCTCGGGGACGTCGTCACTCCTGCCTCGGCGACCGGTCAGGACTCCATCGGCGCTCCCGGGCATCGACGAGCATGACGCTCCCGATCTCGAGTGGCCGCCCTCCTCCTTCCATCATCCCTTCCACGCGGTTGAGGACGCGATGACGGTGTCGCGCATCATTGGTTCCGGGTTGGATCGGATGCGAGCGCGGAGCTATGATGTGCGAACCATGCAACTTACCGAAGGCACCTGGCGGGACGCGCAGCGGATGCCCGACGATGGCAACCGCTACGAGGCGATCAACGGGATCCTGCACGTGACCGCCGTCCCCAAGTGGCGCCATCAGGTGGTCAGCAAGCGGCTCCTGATGAGGCTCTCCCAGTTGGTGGAGGATCCTGGGCACGGCGAGGTGGCGGCCACCCCCGGGGTCGAGTTTCCGGCCACCGGCGAGGGAGTGCAGCCGGACATCCTCTTCGTCTCCAACGAACGGCGCCACATCGTCGAGGAGGCGGGACTTGTGGGGGCGCCGGACCTCGTCGTCGAGGTTCTCTCTCCCTCCACGGCCGAGCGCGACCGCGGCGCGAAACGGCGGCTCTACGAGCGCCAGGGCGTTCGCGAGTACTGGATCGTGGACCCTGCCGAGAATCAGGTCGACGTGTACCGCTTCGGCCCAAGCACCGGGGCGCGACCGACGCTGCACCTCGGGCCCGAGTGTTTCGGCCGCCGGCTCCCCGTCCGCCTCGGCGACACGCAAGTCGGCGTGATCGACCTCTCCGGCATCTTCGCCCCCGTATTCGGCGACCCCGCGCGCTGACCGGGCTGGTTCCGAGGTGACGCGCCATATGAGTCGGCTGATCTCGAGCAGCGTAAGCGCGACGCCGAGCAGGATCGCGATCGCGGTCGCCGTGGTCTGTATTGCACGAAGCGTGGCCTCGTTCTTGTCCACGTAATTCCCCTGGATCCGACCCACCCGAGCCTCGATGTTGTCCAAACGCGCCTTTAGGCTTCCCATGTCGAATCCGGTCCAATCCGGCAACGGGGTCGGGCCTGCCGGCATCGCCGCTGTCCCAAGCGGAACCGCGCGGCGGCTGGCGCCAACCGCCTCCGATACTTGAGCGCCGTATTCGTCCAGAGGGTCGCTTCGCCGTTCGCGGCCTTCGTCTTCGGGCGGGTCAGTGGGTGACGGCACTCTGCTCTTCCGCACCGGCGCTCGCGATCAACGCGTCGTAGTAGATCCGAATGGCCTCGTTGGGGATCACGGATCCCTCCCCAAGGCCGAAGAAGGTGTTGTACCAGGGCGTTCCGGGGGCGGTGATGCGACCCGTGAGCGTCCTCCAGTCGTCCTCCCTATAGGTGTCTTCGACCGCGCTGATCACGGCTCGGGCCTTGGGGCCGAGCAACATGTCGCCCGGGGTTCCCGGACGACGGATCGGATTCATGCGATGATGCTGAAAGGACCCGTAGACCGCGGGGATCGACGGACCGGGCGCCCACGCCTCGACGTTGTCCAGGAACAAGGGCTCGCCGTGACAGGTAAGCGTGAGCGCGTGCGCCAGGTACGTCAGACCCAGCAGATCGGCGAAATTGGTTTCGACCCCCGCCCGCTGGCGCAGGTGAAGAATGTGCTCCGCCACCAGGATCGCCGGTACGGGGGCATCCGTCATCAGCGGCTGCGCCGCCGTTTGGTATCCTCGTGTACCGGGATTCGCGATCCGCTCCATGCTTGTCATGCTCTACCCGGGCCGCTTGTGTTCTCAAAGGTGTTTCTCACGACAACCCATGATACGGCATGGGCGTCATCCGGGGCTCAACATCATTCCCACGCCTGGGCTTGCCGGGGCCTACCAGATCGTTTCGTAGCGGGCGGGGGCGAGATCCCAGGTCTCGCCGTAGACGTGGAGGCGGTTCGTCGGTCCGTCCGGGCCCACGAGCGGCGCGCCGGCGTGGGTCCACGAGAGGAGGCTTCCGCGCAGGTTGAGGACGGGCCGGCCCTCCTCGTTCTGGCGCTTTGCGTACTCCGAACTCCGGTGCCCGATCGTACAGTACGCCACGACGGTCAGCTCCGCGTACCGGTCCGGATCCTGCTCGAACTCCTCGGAGGTGATGGAGCCGGGAATCCAGGAGACTTCGCGCTCGCGGGGCGCCCGGGCGTCGACGAGCACGACGCTTCCGGTCTCGAGAAGCCGCCCCACCTCCTCCACGGTGACGGCTTTCACCTCGGGAAAGCGCCGTTCGACCTCCTCCACCATCTCTTCCACGCGCGCGAGCTTCTCCTCGTCCGTCAAATCCGCCCGACTCGCCTGGCCGGCGCAACCGGCGACAGCGATGAGTACGAGGGTCGGGGCCAGCACCCCACGGGCTGCGAGAACCAGCGCTGCCTTCTGTCGTTCCATCAGCATTCTCCCGGTAGCCTCCCGGACGGACCGCTCAGGCGGCGCGGGCGGTCGCGATCCCCTCGGCCAGCGCTTCGACGAGCCGCGGAATCGAGTGCGCCGGCGTGGCGCAGAGCGCGATCCGCACCGCGCCCTCCATCGGAACCACGTACACCCCGGCCTCGCGCATGGTTGCGGCCGTCACCTCCGCGTCCGGCGTGAACACCGAGACGAAGAAACCGCCCTCGTAGCGGGGGTAGGACATCCCCGCGCCCCCCGCAAGCTCGTTGAAGACCGCGACCCGCTCGTTGAGGAGGCGGATCATTCCCGCGCGCTCCTCGTCCGTGCGCCGCCGCAGCTCCGGATCCGTGAGGAGTTCGGTGGCGCCGAGCAGTCCGAGGTGGTTGCAGTTGGACCACGTGGCGCGGCACGAGAACCCGAGCGCGTTCGAGATCCGCTGCCGCTCCTCCGCCTTCCGGTGGAGCGCCACGAGCGCCCCCACGCGCGCGCCGTAGAGGGCGAACGACTTCGACACCGTCCAGCCCACGAGAATCGTCGCGGACTCCATCATCCGCGGGATGTGGCCGATCCAGCGATTCGACCCCTCGTCCCCGAACTTCGCGTACGCGTGGTCGAGGAGGAACGCGACGGGACCCCGCCGGCCGACCTCACGCACGATCTCCGCCACCGCTTCCCACTCCGCCTCGTCGAGCGAATACCCGGTGGGGTTGTTGCAGGGGAAGTTGAAGAGGACGAGCGACCGCCCCTGCCGATCGATCTGGCCCTCGAGCGCGGCCCGGAACGCCTCGACGTCGAGGCGAATCCCGGCATCGAACATGTTGAAGGTCTCGACCGCGCGGCCCGAATGGGTCGAGATCGTGTGGTACGGACCCCAGTAGTAGCTGGGCGTGAGCGCCGCCTGCCCGGGCTCGAGGAAGTTCAGGATCGCGTGGTGGATCGCCCCGGTGCTCCCGGGCGTGGCGACGGCGACCGCCTGCTCGGCGAGGCCGCCCTCCCCGCAGAGGTCCGCGATCACCGCGGCCAGGTACGGAGGGTCTCCGGAGATCGGCGCATAGCCGGCGGCGCGCGCGTGCGGCACGCGCCCCAGCGCCTCGGCGGCCGCGGGCATCACCGCGAGGCTCCCGTCGTCGTTCATCAGCGCCCCGAGCGTCGAGTTCAGGATCGACTCGCCCGCCGCGGCCCGCCGCACGGCCTCGCCGTGCAGAGCGAAGATCGGATCGTTGCCCTCGCGCGTCGCCGCCTCCCGAATGAGGCTGCCGGAAGGACCGGAAAGAGGGGTCGTCGCCGTCGTCATCGTCCGCTACCGGACCTTGTTCGAGAAATTGCCGTGGACGCTGTACCGGGCGATGGCGCCGTCCTCCCGGTGGAAGATGTACGCCTCTCCCGGCTCGCCGTCGTCCCGCATGCGCCGGAAGGTATCGCCGTCCTCGTGCCGGAGCTTCGTCATCGCTTCGAGCGGGTCGTTCGTCGGAACGCCGAGGACCGCGAGACCATCGTCCCACCGAAGGATGACCGACTCTCCCCACGTGGACTGGTAGAGTCCCTCGTACTCCGCCAGGGAGGCCGGGCGCGGGGTCCCACCGTCCGGATCGCTCCGGATCTCCTCGAAGGCCGCGCCGAGCGTCGCCATCATCTTCGTCCACACGTCGGTGGGATTGGCCTGGGCGTTCATCATCACCGCGCCCGCCAGCTTCTTCGCCGGGAGGATCTGGAAGGTCGAGCGGAAGCCCGGACAGCTCCCGCCGTGGCCCACCGTGCGTTCCCCATCGCGGCGCGAGACCGCGAACCCGAGCCCCCACATCGTGTCGAAGTCCGGGTCGACCCAGTGCACGCGGTGCATCTCCCTCAGCGTGTTCGCGTCGAGGATCTCCGTCCCCCCGTTCGCCAGCAGCCGGAACTGCCACGACGCGAGACGCGCGAGATCCTCCACGGTGGAGGCGAACCCCGCCGCGGACGCCATCCCCAGCGCCTGGAAGAAGGGGGCCTCGGCCCGGTCGCCGTCCCGCTCGAGCCGCGAATATCCGGTGGCGTAGCGGCCGCCCCGGTGCTCGACGGGAATGTCGGGGTACGTGTCCGACATCCCGAGCGGCTCCAGGATCCGGCTCCGGATGTAGTCGTCATACGCCATCCCCGAAGCCTGCTCGACCAGCTGCCCCGCCAGCGCCATGCCGAGGTTGGAGTACTGGAAATAGCGGCGGCCGGGGTACAGCGTCTCCTGCTCCGCCAGCCCCTCGATGATCTCGTCCACCGTCGGGAAGGGGTGATCGGGACCGGTCCAGTAGGGGTGCGCCGATTCCCGCGGGAGTCCCGACGAGTGGGTGAGGATCCCCTCCACGCTCACGTTCGGACCGTCGGGATAGACCTGCTCGAGGTCGTACCACGGAAGGTGCGCGGAGACGGGGTCGTCGAGACCCAGCTTGCCCTCGTCCCGCTGCTGCATGACTCCGATGGAGGTGAAGAGCTTCGAGATCGAGCACACCGAGTACATCGTCGACGGGGTCGCGGGGACCTCGGTCTCGCGGTGGGCGTACCCGTATCCGCGGGCCCAGACGAGGTCCTGATCGTGCACGAGCGCCGCGGACACGCCGGGAATCTTCTCGTACGCCATCTTCGCGTCGAGCCAGGCCTCGAACAGCGCCACCGCCTGCTCGAAGCGCGGATCGTTCACGGGATCGCCGTTCCCCTGGGCGCACCCGGACGCGGGAGCCGCGAGAACGACGGCGACGACGCAGGCGACGGCGCGACGCCATGGACGGCCTCGGAATGGACGGAGCATGAGGCGCCTCCTTGAGGGGCGGGGTGAGCATCGGTCTTCGGCCTCCGGCGGCGAGGCGTCGTTCAACTCTGGCGCGAACGCGGGGGGCGCGCCACCCTTCGGCATGGCTCTTTCACCTTTCTTCCACCCGCACGAAAGGACCGAGACATGCGGAGACTTGTCCTGGCCGCGGCCCTCGCGCTCGGCCTTGCCGGCATGCTCGCCATCGGAGGCGCGGCCCCGGTGAGCGCGCAGGACTCGCAACTGCTCGCCGTGGGCGAGATGGCGCCGGACTTCGCGCTCCCGGGCGCGACGCGATACGGCGCGCTGGAGAACCCGATCCGCCTCAGCGACTATCGCGGCGAGACCGTCGTCCTCGCCTTCTTCTTCAGAGTCAGGACGCGTGGCTGAACGGTTCAGATGAGAGCGTACCGTGATCAGTACGCAAGTGTTTTCAACGAGGGCCGCAACGTGGTTCTCGTCGGTATCTCGAACGACCCGGTGGACGAACTCGCGTCATGGCTGAAGGACGAGGACTTCCCGTTCCTGTTCGGCAGCGACGCGGACAATGACGGGGGGACGTACGTCGCCTTCGGCGGAGGGTTGAGAGACAGCAACGCGGTGGACAGCCGCGCCGTGATCGTCGTGGGCCCGGACGGCCGCATCGCGGGCGTGATCCCGAGCTTCAATCAGGTGGATCCCGCCGCCTACGACGAACTCGCCGCCATCATCGACGAGGTGACCCCCGAGCCCGTGGATCCGTAGCAGCCCACGGACTGCCGGAAGCTAATCCCCTCCCGCTTGCTGATCGGAGAGGATTCCGGTGACGGCCCCGACGAGATCCTGGTCGGGGCCGACGCCGGTGTAGGCCACCTTCCCTTCCGCGTCGAGGATCACGACGATCGAGGTCGTGGTCGCCGAGTAGGCGCGCACCGCCGCGCCATCCGCATCCCACAGGTAGGGGTACTCCGCCCCGTGTGCCTCCGCGTGACGTCGCACGCGGCGCAGCGACTGGGCCACGGCCACGGCGACCGCGACGACGTTGACCCGGTCGCCGAAGTCCGCCTGCACCCGGTCGATCTCGGGCTGCAGTCCCTCGCACTGTTCGCACCACGCGGCCCAGAACTCGATGAGCGTGGGCTTGCCGGCGGCGTAGTCGAGGAGCTGGATCTCGTTGCCGTCCAGATCCTGCAGAGTGGCGTCCGGCCCCTGCGTTCCAGTGGCGAGGCTCACCTGCCCCGCTCCCGCCTGCGCCTGGAGTGGATTCGCCGACAGGAGGCTGGCCCCGGCGATCGCGGCCAGCGCGGCGAAGATTGCGCGCGCCGCGAACGTGGCGACGTGTCTCGGTTTCGCGTTCACATGAAGTATCCCGCCCGGATGAGGTAGAACTGCGCCATCCCGATCATGATGACGGCTGCGGCCCGTTTCATCCAGATCATCCACATCCCCGACGTCGGCAGCACGGCGAGCGTCCCCGAGAAGAGGCCGACGGCGATGAGCACGGCGGTCATGCCGATCGAGAAGGTGAACAGGTAGACGAACCCCATGAGCCCGGCCTGTTCGGCGACGACCCAGGTGAGAACCACGGCGAAGGCGGGCGCCCCGCACGGCGCGGCCACGATGCCGGAGGTCGCGCCGAGGAGGAACACAGCTCGGTAGGATCCGCCGCCGCGGCTGCTCGCCCACGCCAGGAGCCGCTTCGGCACTGGAACCGGGAAGACGTCCAGCATGAACAGCGAGAAGAAGAGCAGGAGGTTCCCGGTCGCGAACAGCGCCCAGAAGCTCGCGCCGATCGAGCCGAGCACGGTGCCGCTGAGCCCGGCGATGACGCCGAGCAGCGAGTAGAGGAGCGCCAGTCCCAGGGCGTACGTGAGCGTCAGTCCGATGGTGCGCTTTCGCGGCTGACCCTCGCCCGCCGTCCCTGAGATGACCGAGAACGTGATCGGGATCATCGGCCAGATGCACGGGTTCGTGCTCGTGAGGACCCCCGCCCCGAAGAGCGCGCCGAGCGCGAGAAACGGGTTGTCGGAGAGCGCCGGGAGGAGCCCGCCCGCCGGCTCCACCTGCGGCGCCGCGAGGGCGATCGCGTCGATGGCGCCGGTGGCAAAGGCTCCCGTCAGGAGCGAGGTGATCATGGAACCAGCGGCTCCGCCGGCGGGCCGCCGAAGACGATCACGCCATCCTTCACGACGAGATCGATGTTCCGCAGGTCGGCGATGTCAGCCAGCGGATCCCCGTCCACGAGGATCAGGTGCGCGCGCCGCCCCGGCTGCACGGTCCCGAAGTCCTCCTCCTTCCCGAGCCAGCGCGCGCCGTTCGCCGTCGCGGCCCGCAGGATCGCGGCGTTCGGCACGCCGGCCTTCGCGTACGCCTCGAGTTCGTTGAACAATCCCACGTTGTCGGTACCCGCGAGGAGCGGGACTCCGGCCTCGACGGCGCGGCGCACGAATTCGCCCATGCGCTCGTACGCCTGCCGGGCGGTGTGGAACTCCGGGAGCGAGAAGCGCGCGCGGTCGCTGTCCTCGATCTCCTGGATGTAGAGGGTGGGGTCGAGTCCCGTCTCCGTCTCCGCCATGAGTTCGAGGAGAGACGTCACCTCGGGGCTCGCCGGATCGATCTCGCGCCAGTCCGCCTGCATCCGTCCGACGGGGTTGCGGCCGCCGTCGAGCGACATGTCCCGGCCGTCGACCTGGATCTCCGGCGGGAGGAAGTCGCGCCACACCCGGATGTGGTTGAACCCGCTGATCCCTGCCTCGATCGCCTGCCGCCAGCTCGTGCGGACGCCGATGTGTCCCGTGACCGGCAACCCCTGGACGCGCGCCTCGGCCACGACGGCGGCAAGCACATCCGGATCGAGCAGGAAGTACGCCTTGAGCAGATCGACGCCCTGTTCCTTGAGCGCGCGGACGAGCGCCGGGGCGGCTGCGGGGTCGTCGATGCTCACGTCGACCAGCGGGTGGTAGCCGGCGGGGCCGTCGATCAGCGGGCCGGCGGTGTACACGTCCGGCCCGGCCAACACGCCCAGCCGCACCGCGTCCTTGAAGTCCATCGCGTCCTGGATCGCCGAGCCGGGGTCGCGGATCGCGGTGATTCCGGCGGCCAGCAGATCCGCGCCGGCGAGGGGCTGCCAGTAGTGGTAGTGGTTGTCCATCAGCCCCGGGAGCAGCATGCGGCCGCCCCCCTCGATGACCGGCGTGCCGGGCCCCACATCCGGGAAGGCCGCCCCGGCGCCTGTCCGCACGTCGGCGATCCGCCCGTCGCGGACAAGCACCGCCGCACCCGCAACCGCCTCGTCGCCCGTGCCGTCGAACAGGCGGACGTTCGTGATCAGCAGATCGTCGGCGGGATCCCCGGCAACCTCGAACCGGGCCTCGAAGGGGATCGGAATGAACTCGCCGCTCTCCAGGTCCAGCCGCTGCATCCGCCGCCCTCCGAGGACGAGCAGCCACTCGCCGGAGGGGTGGAACGCGAGTTGCTTCTGGTCGAACGGGCTCGCGAACAGATGCTGTTCGCCCGGGAACGACACGACGATGTGGTCGTAACCGTTGTGCGTCATGACGTACGCGCGTCGCGTGCCGTCCGCGCTCCACGCGACGGCCATCTCCCGCTCCGGCGTGTCCGTGACCCGTTCGATCGACATCTCCTCCAGGTCGAGTTCGTACACGTCCGTGCCGTCGAAGCGCCCCGTCTCGAGGAGGATCCGGCTCCCGTCCGGCGAGAGGGCGAACGACCATTCGTGCCAGTTCCGCGTGTGCGTGATCTGCTCCGCTTCTCCGCCCCCCAGCGGGATCCGCCACACGTGCGCCTCGTACTGCGAGCGGTCGTCCACGAAGAAGAGCTGGCTTCCATCCGGATGGAACTGCATGTGCCCGACGGACCCCGGAACGTGGTGCAGGAAGCGGACACCCCCCGTGGCCATGTTTCGCACGAGGATGTCCGCTCCCTGACGGGTTCTCGCGGCGTAGGCGAGGAAACGGCCATCGGGCGACCAGGCGGGGCGCGTGTCCCACGAGGCGCCGTCCGTGAGCTGGCGCGCCGCGCCGCCCTCGGCGGGAAGCGTCCAGATCTTCCCCAGGATGGAGACGGCGATCGTCGACCCGTCCGGCGAGAACGCGGGATCCCGGGCCCCGATGTCCACGGTCACGTGCGACTGCCCCTGGAGCGCCCCGACGCCGAGCGCGAAGCCGGCCGCGACCGCAGCGAGTCCGGCCACCCGACCCCACCGTCCCCCGGTGCCCAGGCCCGTGCCGTTGCTTTTCCGCATGCTCATCCCGGCACCTCTCCGTTCAGTTCCAGGTATCCGTTCAGTTCCAGGTAGACGCGCTGGATCGCGCGCGGCTTCTGGCTGTCCCGAAGCGACCATTCTTCGATGGCGCCGAACGTCGCCGCCTCCGCCGCTTCCTCGGCGCTCAGTCCATCGCCGTGGAATCGCGCCGCCTCCTCCACGACCCGTTGCACCGCATCGCGAAACGACACGAGCCCCGCCTCGAGGATCTCCGGCGCCTCCATCACCCCGTGTCCGGGGATGTAGACATCCACGTCCATCTCGAGCGCGCGGTCCAGCATCGCCACCCACTCCGAGGGATACGCGGAACGCATGGCCGGGAAGATGTGCTTCAGGTACGTCTCGCTCATGAACAGCACCTTCCCCTCCGGAACGTATACGACGAGGTCCCCGCCCGTATGCGCGCGGCCGAGGTGCAGGAGCTGGATCTCGCGTCCGCCGAGTTCGAGCACCGTATTCTCGCCCACGATCTCCGTCGGGACGACGACCGGCGGCGCCCCGTCGGGCCGGTTCGGGTTGACTGCGCTCGCTTCCAGAATCGCCGCGGACGTGGGATGCGCGAGGAAGCGAGCCCCCGAGGGGAAGGCGGAGTTGCCGCCCGTGTGGTCCCCGTGGTCCGAGGCGACGACGACGTGCGTGATCGGCCGGTCCGTCATGCCCGCGACCGTGTCGACGAGCCGCTGCGTTTCCTCGGGATTCTCCTGCCCGTCGGCGACGAGCACCCCCGCCGGCGTGATGACGATGAGGCTCACCGTCGTGATGATCTCGCCCCCGGTCGGGTGGATCTGCTCGTACGCGTACACGTCCTCCGCGACCTCGATCACGCGTGGGTAATCCGCGTCCGTGAACCCGTGCACGTAGGGGTCGGACGTCTCCGGCCCCGCCGCCGCGACCTGGACCCCGGCTTCCGAGGAGGTCTCGCCGGGCACCCCGCAGGCGGCCAATAAAGGAAGAGCGAGCCAGGACACCCGATGGGAAGTCCGCCGAACCATGCTTGCCTCCGGGAAGGAGAGAACCTGGTTCGAATCTTCTCCCATCGAGGGTGCCACCCGCCAGACCCGGCCGGGCTGGTCCGAGTGGGAAGGGATATGCTAGCGTTGGGAGTTGTCGTCGATCTTCCATGCTGCGTAAACGAGGTGTGCCATGAGACAGTCCCGATTGATCCTCCCCCTGATCGCGCTGTTCGCGGTCTCCGCTACGGCTCTGGCCGGACAGCAGCGGAATATGACGCCCGAGGAGCGCGCCCGGATGGCCGCCGAGCGTGAGCGCCAGGTGCAGGAGGAACTCGTATCCGAGCGGCCGATCGAGGCGTTCGACACGGTGTGGATCGAGGAGATGACGTGGATGGAGGTCCGGGACGCGATGGCGGCCGGGAAGACCACTGCGATCATCACGACGGGCGGCATCGAGCAGAACGGGCCGTACCTCGCCACGGGCAAGCACAACTACGTGCTGCAGGGCGCCTGCGAGGGAGTGGCCCGCGAACTCGGAAACGCGCTCTGCGCCCCGATCATCAAGCTCGTCCCCGAGGGCGATATCGACGAACCGTCCGGGCACATGCGGTATCCGGGGACGATCAGCCTTCGCCAGGAAACCTTCGAGGCGGTGCTCGATGACGTGGCCTCGAGCCTCAAGGCGCACGGGTTCGAGCACATCATCCTCTTCGGCGACAGCGGCGGGAACCAGTCGGGCATGGAGGCGGTGGCCGCCCGCCTGAACGAGCGCTGGTACGACGCGCAGGCGCACTTCATCCCCGAGTTCTACCGCTACCGCGATGTCCACGACTGGATGAACACCGAACTCGGCATCTTCGAGACGGACCCGGAGGGGATCCACGACGACTTCGTCATCACCGCGATCATGATGGTCGAGGATCCGACGATGGTGCGTTACGACGAGCGCGTGGCCGCCGGCCGGGCCAGCATCAACGGCGTCCCGATCGCCCCGAAGGAGGAGGTGATCGCCACCGGCAAGAAGCTGCTCGGCTTCCGGGTGGATGAGACGGTGAAGGCGATCCGGGCCTCGATCGAGGCGAGCATGGCGGAAGCGGGGCGGTGAGAGCTGCCCGGATCCTGGCGGGCGTCGCCGTCGGGGCAGCGCTCTGCGCCGACGCGGCGTCGCTCGCCGGCCAGATCCCGTTGGGCAACCCCAGCGGCCGGGGGCAGACGGTGACTCCCGCCTACGAAGGCTGGTATCCGAACGCGGACGGCACGCTGTCGCTCTCGTTCGGCTACTTCAACCGCAACTTCGGGGAGACGATCGAGGTGCCCCTGGGGCCGGACAACGCGATCGAGCCGGCGGAGTTCCAGGGAGCCCAACCCACGTCGTTCGCCCCGCGGCGCCATTACGGCGTGTTCGTCGTCCGGGTGCCGGCGGACTTCGGCGAGGGGAAGGTCTACTGGACGCTGAAGATGCGCGGCCAGACGCTCCGCGTCCCGGGCCATGTGCACCGGGACTGGCAGATCGACGCGCTCAAGGGCGAAGCCGGCGACGGGAACACGCCCCCCGTCCTCCGCTTCGGAGGGGGCGAGGAAGGCGCGGGACCGGCCGGCGCCTGGGGAGGACCCCTCACGGCTCGGGCCGGAGAACCGCTCGACGTGGGCGTCCACGTTCGGGACGACGGCGTGGGACGCAGTCACTTCGTCGCCGGGAGCAGCGACGGCTCGCCGGTCAATCTCACGTGGTTCAAGCACCAGGGTCCGGGCGAGGTGACGTTCGGCGAGCGGACCGCCCGCGTTCCATCGAGCGGAGCCGAGGCCATCACGCCGGTCACGTTCAGCGAGCCCGGCGAGTATATCCTGCGCGTGCGCGCGAACGACGGTTCGGGCGTCTCGGCTGCAGGCCACGCCCAATGCTGCTGGACGAACGGGTTCGTTCGCGTCATCGTCACCATGACGCGACGCGTCCCGATTCGACGCGTCCCGATTCAGGGACGTTTTCCGAGTCAGGCTGGAGGAGCACGACCATGAGACAGACTCCGATCTCCCATAGACGAGCCGCCATCGCAATCGGCGCGGGGCTCGGCGCCCTGAGCGCCGCGGGTTCGGCGCAGGCGCAGGAGAGCGGGCCCGGGGAGGTGACCTTCAACCGGGACGTGGCGCCGATCCTCCAGGCGAACTGCCAGGAGTGTCACCAGGAAGGGTCGATCGCCCCCATGGCGCTCCTCACGTACCGGGACGCCTACCGCTGGGCGACGAGCATCCGCGAGAAGGTCTCGAACCGCATCATGCCGCCCTGGCACCTCGACCCGACGGTCGGGATCCAGGAGTTCAGGAACGATCGCAGCCTGTCGAGCGAAGAGATCGAGACGATCGTCGCGTGGATCGACGGCGGCCGGGTGGAAGGCGACCCCGCGGACCTCCCGCCGCCCGCCGAGTTCCCCGATCCGAACGAATGGCGCCTCAGGGCCGACTTCGGGGAGCCGGACCTGATCGTCGCCTCGGAGCCGTACACGCTCGAAGCCGAGACGATGGACAAGTGGTGGCGGCCGACCACGCCTACCGGCATCACGGAGCCGCGCTGGGTGAAGGCGATCGAGATCAAGCCGGCCGGCAACGACGCGCGCACGATCACGCACCACGTCCTCGCCTTCCTCCAGCAGGACGAGGAGGAGAGCCCCATGAGCGCCGGGATCGTCGAGGCGAGCACGCGCGGGGGCGCGATGGGCGGCCCGGGACTCTTCATGGAGTGGGCCGTGGGCAAGGAGGGCGAGATCTTCCCCGAGGGCGCGGGCAAGGTCATGCTCCCCGGCTCCGAGATGCGCTGGGAGGTCCATCTCCACGCGATGGGCAAGCGGATCGAGGACAGCTACGTCGAACTCGGCGTGTGGTTCTATCCGAAGGGTGAGGAGCCCCGGAACCGCACCCGGCTCATGTTCTACAACGCCACGGGCCGGACGGGTCTCGACATTCCGCCGGGCGAGGTCGCGGTCACGCAGGACTTCCACACGCTGCGCTGGCCCGCGCGCTTGGAGAACTTCCAGCCGCACATGCACATGCGGGGCAAGGCGATGTCCCTCGAGGCGATCTATCCGGATGGCCGCAAGGAGTTGATCAACCAGGTCGACAACTTCCAGTGGAACTGGCACATCAACTACATCTACGAGGAAGACGCCGCCCCGCTCCTTCCCGCGGGCACGACGCTCGTCATCACCGCCTGGCACGACAACACCGCCGAGAACCCGAACAACCCCGACCACGAGCAGTGGGTCGACTACGGGGACCGGACCGTGGACGAGATGGCGCACCTGTGGGTCGACGTGACGTACCTCGACCCCGCGGAGTTCGAAGCGCTCGTCGCCGCCCGCGAGGAGGCGCGCCGCGCCGCCCAGGCGCAGACGAACAACTCGAACCACTAGGCGTCAGCCGGAAGCCGGGCGCCGGCGCCGAGGATCCAAGCCGATGGCCATGACCGGTCAAGGCCTCACGCCCATGCTTGTCGTCCGCGACGTGGCGGCGAGTTCAGCCTGGTACGTGGAACTCTTCGGCTTCGTGAGCGGTCGGGGGGGCCATCACTTCGAGCGGCTCCTGGCGCCGGACGGAAGCGTCGAACTCATGCTGCACCACCGCGAGTTCAAGGCCCACCCGGGGATGACGGACCCGCACGAGGGGACGCCCGGCCGCGGCCTCCTGCTCTACTTCTACACGGATGATGCGCAGGCCGTCTTCGAGCGCGCCCGCGCCATGGGGGCCGACTGCCTCGACGAACCGCACGTGAACCCGAACGCCCGCTCCATCGAGTTCACCCTCCGCGACCCCGACGGCTACCCCATCTCCGTCTCCCAGCGGTTGTCTACGGTTTAGGGAGCGTCGCCGCCGTGCGGCTTTGACTCGTCAGACTCGTCGGCCGCTCCGCAGGTGACGGTGATCTCCATGGGGCTGTAGATCCCCAGTGTCAGGGTCGAGACGAGGCTGTTGAGAAAAGAGATGCGCGTCTCGACGAGCGCTACGCCGCCTTCACCGCATTGCGTTGCGGCTTTCACCGTGTCCGGCGCCACGAGGCCGCCCACGTATGCGTCCGCCCACTTGTCTTCGACCTTTCGCGGCCCAGGCTGGATGTCAGTGACCACCACGGCGTGGTAACTGGCGCACCCGGTGAGCAGAAGTACACAGAGAAGTACCGCACTGATACGGCGCATTGTCAGGTTCTCCAATGGGGGGGTGGTCCTGCCGAAAGGGCGGGCGCTGGTAGGGCAACGCCCGCCCGGACCCGACTCAGCAGCTGAGGCAGTTGTTGTTGTTCTTCGCGCCCATGCCCTCGAGGAGGGCGATCGTCTCGAAGAACGGCTGCACGCGCTGGATCGGGCCGTTCGCCATGTCGACCGTCGTCTGGCCGCTGCGGGCCACGATCAGCGGGTCGGCGCCCTTGCCGACGAGGTACTCGATCAGCTCGTTGTCGCCACGCGCGGCGGCGTAGTGGAGCGCGCCGAAGCCATCCGAGTCACGGCCATTGACGTCCGCGCCCAGCTCGTCGACGAGGTATCGGGCGGTGGCCATCCATTCATCGGGCCGATGCCGGTGCTGGTTGCCCGTGCGTGAGCGCCCGTAGCCGTATCCCGCGGCAGCGACGAGCGGCGGGATGCCCGGACCCCCGACCTCGACCGGCGGCAGTCCGCTCGGGTCTTCTTCCTCGTCGTCATCATCCGAGGACCGGCGCCGGCGCTCGGGAGCCTTCTTCGTCGGCATGTGCGGGTCGGCTCCGGCCGCCACGAGCATCCGCATTGCCGGGATGTCGAGCGCCTTCGCGGCACGCCAGAAGGGCGACGCGCCGCTGAAGTTCACGCCGAGCAGGTCGAAGTTGTAGGCCGAATACCAGATGTGCGTGTTCACGCGCGCGTTCGGATCCGCCCCGGCGGCGAGGAGCATCTCCATCAGCTCCATGTAGTCGAGTTCCTGCTGCCGGAACGCGGTGGGCTGCGGATACAGCGCCTTGGGAGCCCAGCGGTTGGCGATCGTCGCGTAGAGCGGGGCCACGCCGTCCTCGCTGGCCAGGTTCGGGTCCGCCCCCTGCTCCAGCAGCCAACCGGCGAGGTCGTAGTGCCCGTTCACGGTGGCGACGACGAGCGGCGTGCTCTCATCGCCCCCCGTCCTTCCGTCGATGTCCGCGCCCGCCGCGAGGAGGGCCTTGACGGTCTCGAAGTGGCCTTCGCGAACCGCGTAGTGGAGCGCGGTCATGCCGCCCTGCTTGCCGACGATGTCGGAGTAGCTCAGCGGCCGCGGCGCAGGCGTCGTCTCCTCTTCCGTCTCCTCCGCTTCGGGGGACTCTTCTTCGGCCGCGGCCTCCTCAGCTTCCTCAGCCTCCTCAGCTTCCTCAGCCTCCTCGGGTTCCTCCGCAGGCTCGGGGGGATCCTCGCCCTGCGCAGCCTCGGGTTCCGGCGGCGGAGTCTCCTGGCCGGGATTGGCGCCCGCACCCTGACCCGTCGCGGGGGCCGTGCCCGTCCGGTCCCGATCCGCCCGGTCGGCGGCTTCGCGCCGGGTCGGCTCCTGCCCGGACGGCGTGTCCGTGCGGGTGATCCCGGCCACCACGGTCTCGCCGCGCGCCTCGGCTTCGGCCTTTCGAATCGCGGTCAGAACCTCCCGGCGACGGCCCCGGGCCTCGCTGTCGGTGCGCGCCTTCTCGACGAAGTCCAGGACACGGGACGCGACCGACACGTCCGCGCCGTGCGCGATCAGGGTTTGCACAGCCTCGAGACGGCCGGCGGCAGCCGCGAAGATAAGTGGCGTCTGCCCGTTCGAGTTCTCTCGCGCGTCGACCTCGGCCCCGGCCTCGAGCAGGCTCGCGAGGGTCGGCACGTCCCCGCCGGCCGCCGCAAGGTGGAGCGGCGTGGCACCGGTCGTCGTTGCCGCGTTGGCGTCGCTTCCGGCTTCGAGCAGGAGGGTGACCGCCTCGGCCCGGCCGTCCCGGCTCGCGAGGTGGAGTGGCGTGTAGGCGCCCAGGCGCGTGGTCGATGCGACGTTGGCGCCGGCGTAGACGAGCACCGACACCATCTCCGCGTCGCCCTGAAGGGCTGCCCAGTGCAGCGCGGTCATCCCGTCGCCCTGGGCCGCGTTCACATCCGCTCCGTCGCGGAGGAGCGTCCGAACGGACTCGATATCCCCTCGCGCGGCCGCCTCCGCGACGGGGGCATCCATCGCGGTGGCCGCCCACAGCGTGGTCGCGCAGAGCGCGACGAGGGCCCCGGCCCGAAGACCGGCCTTGCCGATTCTCTTCAACATCGATCTGCCTCCGACCCTCTGACCGACCCCCCGACTCAGTCCTGCGCGACCGCCGAGAACGAGAAGTCGCCGGTGCTGTCGCCGAAGCTCTCCATGTCCTCCAGGCCGAGCTTGTGCATCAGGCTCAGCATCACGTTGGCCATCGGCGTCCCGTCCGGCGCCTTGATGTGCATGTTGCCTTCGAGTTCGCCGCCGGCCTTCCCGACCACGAACAGCGGGCAACGCTTGTGGTTGTGCAGGTTCGAGTCGCCCATCGGCGAGCCGTACAGGATCATGCTCTTGTCGAGCAGGTTCCCGTCGGGCTCCTCGATGCTGGCCAGCTTCTCGAGCAGGTACGGGACCATGCTCACGTGGTAGCGGTTGATCTTCTCGTAGTCCCGCACGCGCTCTTCGCGGCCGCCGTGGTGCGAGGCCGGATGGAAGCCGGCGTCGACGCCGCTGCCCGGATACACGCGGCCCGACCCGTCGCGGCCCAGCTTGAACGAGAACACCCGCGTGAGGTCCGACTGGAAGGCCAGCGCCTGCAGGTCGAACATGAGGCGCACGTGCTCGGCGAAGTCATCCGGCACGCCCGGCGGGGCCTCGGGAATCTCGCGCGTCTCCCCGCTCGTGTTGTGCGCCTCGATGCGCTCGATGCGGCGCTCGATTTCGCGGATGTTGTCGAGATACTGATCCAGCCGCCGCTGGTCCGTGGCCCCCACCGCGCGCTTGAGGCCGCTGACCTCTCCCATGATCCAGTCGAGGATGCTGCGGTCGGTGCGCCGGCGCTGGGCCCGGTCTTCCGCCGTGCCGCCGGCCCCGAACAACTGGTCGAACGCGGCCCGCGGGTCGCGGATCATGGGCAGCGGCTCCGTGGGCGACGCCCAGCTGATCGTGTCGGTGTAAACGCAGGCGTAGCCGTACGCGCACCCGCCGGCCTGGTCCACGTTCTCGATGCAGAGCTGCATGGAGGGGATCGGCGTGTCCTGTCCGAAGCGCTGCGCGTAGTGCTGGTCCATCGAGGTGCCGACGAATACGTCGGAGCCCTCGGTCTGCTTCGCGTGCGCCTGCGTGAGGAAGGTGGCGCTGGAGCGGAAGTGGTCGCCGCCGATCTCCTTCGCCGTCTTCGCCTCCGCGTTCTCGATATCCGTGTTCGAGATGATCGTGAGATAATCTCGCCACGGTTCGAGCGGGCTCAGGCTGCTCGGCGTGAGGTCGAAGTCGCGCCCCACCTTCTCGGGCGACCACATGAACTGCGACGCGCCCCACTCGTTGCAGCCCGCGGCGCCATGCACCATCTCGATGGCCACGAACCGCTTCACGTCCGTGAGCGACTTCGTCGAGGCCCACAGCCGGCCGGCCGGCAGCATCGCATCGAGGAACGGCAGCGCCACCGTCGCCCCCACGCCCTTCAGGGCCATGCGGCGGGAGATGTGCTTACCTGTGATGAGTTCCATGCTCACTCCTCCTGATCTGTTCCGCCGGGCGGCCCCCTCAGTGCCCGCCGCCTGCGTCGATATCTTCTTCGGCTATCATCTCGACGGCGCTCATCTGGAAGGGCGCGCTCTTCACGACCTCCATGATGAACGATGTCATCCGATAGTCATCGGCCTCCGCCACGCGCGCGATTTCCCGCACCGTGGGCATGTCGTAGTGTTCGATCCGGCGACCCAGGGCGTAGGCCATGAGATTCTCGATGAACGTCCGGACGAGCGAGTCCTCGCGATCGAGAAGCGCGGCCCTCAGATCCATCGCGCTCAGAATCGGGGTCCCATCGTAGAGTTCGCCCGACGTGTCCACCGTCCGGCCCTGGTCCTTGATCCGCCACGCACCGGTCACGTCGAAGTTCTCCAGCGCGAGGCCGATCGGGTCGATCACCCGGTGACACGACCGGCAGGCCGGGTTCGAGCGGTGCATCTCGAGTCGTTCGCGCACGGTCAGGAAGCGCCCATCTTCCGCCTCGTCCGTCGCTTCGAGGTCGGGCACGTCCGGCGGTGGCGGCGGTGGCGGAGTCCCGAGCAGGACCTCCATCACCCACTTCCCGCGCAGGACCGGCGAGGTGCGGTCCGCGTGCGAGGTCAGCGTGAGGATGCTCCCGTGGCCCAGCAGTCCGCGTCGCGCCTCGTCGGGGATCGCGACCCGGCGGAACTCCTCGCCGGTCACGTCCGGAATCCCGTAGTGCCGCGCGAGACGCTCGTTCACGAACGTGTAGTCTGCGGTGAGCAGTTCGAAGAATGAAGCGTCCGAACGCAGGAGATGCTCGAAGAAGAGTTGCGTCTCCTGCAGCATCGCCTCGACGAGCCGGTGATCCCAGTACGGGTAGAGCAGCGCGTCGGGGTGGATCTTCTCCAGGTCCTGCAGGCGGAACCACTGGTAGGCGAAGCGCGTCGCCATGGCCTCCGACCGCGGGTCGTCGAGCATGCGTCGCGCCTGGGCCTCCAGCGCCGCCGGATCCGAAAGGCGGCCGGCGTCGGCCATCTCCACGAGTTCGTCGTCCGGGTGCGTGCCCCACAGGAAGTACGAGAGCCGGGTGGCGAGGTCGATGTCGCTCAGACGGTAGATGTCTCCGGGAGCCACGTCCGCCGGCATCTCCTCGAGACGGAAGACGAAGTGCGGGCTCGCGAGGACCGCCTGGAGCGCGGTGCGGATGCCGACCTCGAAGCCGCCCTCGTCGACGCCGAGATCGAAGAACGCCATGAGGTCTTCGACATCGTCGGTCTCCAGCGGCCGGCGATAGGCCGTGGCCGCCAGCGTCCTGATGATCTGCCGCGCACAGGGCCGCTCCTCGTCGGGCGCCGTGGGCCGGCAGGAGAAGATCCGCTTGCGGCTCGGCGTCTCCGAGATGCCGGTGACCGTGAACGGCCCGGTGACGAGGAAGTCGCGCAGGTGCGGGAGCGTCGTCACGCCGTAGGCGCTGCCGATGTTCGAGTCGGCGAGCTTGTAGTCGATCGGCTTGATGAGGTCGTTGTCCGGACCCTCAGCGTTGAGGAGGAAGGCCGCCGTGACCCGCTGCGGACCCGCACGCACGTGGATCGGCTCGGTCTCGATGACCATCCCCTGCGGATCGGACTCCGACATGAACGGGTCGATCTCGAGCAGCGCCACGCGCGCGCCGTCGATCGACACCTCGATCTTCTCATCCGGCGCGGTCATCCCGTACAGGAACCCCGTCGGGCCGGGGTGCATGTCCATCTTGAACACGTACTCCCCGTCGGCCGGGAAGACGTGGATGACGGAGATCCCGCCCCGCGTCCCGAAGGGCGCGCCCTCGGCCCGGACCGCCTGCGACGCCGTCTTCGGCACCTTGTAGGTGACCTGTCGCGGGCCCGCGTCCGGGTCGCCGACCGCCATGCGGCTGATCTCGCTCGCCGCGCGCAGATAGCCCTCCATCAGCGTCGCGGACATCATCTGGACGTCGGCGATGTTGTCGAAGTTGTCGCTGATCGTCTCGGTCGGGAGGAACGCCTCCATGTCGACGTCGAGGTCGAGCAGATCCTGGACCGCGCGTCGGTATTCCGCGCGGTTGAGGCGCTGGAAGGTCCGCGTCCCCGGGTTCGGGTTCGCACGCGCCGCCCCGTCCATGCGGGTCTCGAGTTCCTCGACCACGGCCGTCAGCGTCGCCTCGTCCGGGCGCCGCACGCCGGGTGGCGGCATCATCCCGGCCCGGAGCTTCCGGATCATCTGCTCGGCGGTCTCGGGGTCGGCCTGCGGCTCGGCGGCGTCGAACTCGAGGAAGGAGCGGTTGCCCGCCCTGCGAGAGTCGTTGTGGCAGCGGGTGCACACCGTCTGGATGACCGAGTGCGCGAGGGTGTCCGGGGCGGGCGCAACCGCAAGGGCGTGCGAGGGCGCACCGAGCGGTGCATCCTTGCCCGTGACGGCGAGATACAGCGCCGCCGTTCCCAGAGCCGCGATCGCAAACTTCTTCATGTGGACCTCACCGGCTGTCGCCCGCATGCACCCGGGCAAACACCGCGACCCGGCGCGGCGTTTGGACGCACGAACCCCTCCCCGCATCCAGCCTGTGCAAGATAGGGATTATCAATGTCCGAACGCCAGTCGACCCGCGCCGGGCCACCCGATCGTGCTAGCCGCGGGATTCGAGGTAGTCGCGACCGGCAGACATCAGGGCGACGAAGGCGTCCTCGTCCCCCGCTTCGACGGCGTCTCGCACCCGCTCCGCGGCCGCCACGAGTTCCTTCAGCGCGACGTCCCCGTACTCGTTCAGCGACTGAATCTCGAAGTACATGTGCGGGTTCTCGCCGGCCAGCGCACGCGCCACGTCCAGCTGGGCCTCGAACGTCGTGCTCGACACGTCCGCCAGGCGCGGCGTCGTTTCGCCGGAGCGAGCCAGCGCCGTGAAGAAGGTGATATTGAGGGCGTGCGAGAGCCCCAGCACGAATCCCATCACCCGGTCGTGGCTCTCCAGGTCCATGCGCACCCGCGTCGCCATCGTCGAGGCGAAGAGCGCTTCCGCGCCTTCCGTGGCGTCGGCACGGCCCACGTCCACGAAGATCACGTGTTCCCCTGAGAGGAGTTCGGTGTCGGGGCCGAACATGGGGTGGACGGATGTGACACGGACCCCGGCCTCCGCCAGCGCCATCAGGCCGGAGCGCAGCGGACTCTTGAGCGACCCGATATCGAACACGAGGCCCGGCGGTCCGATCTCCGCCAGCCGTTCGAGGATCTCGTTGGCGATGACCATCGGCGTGGCCACGACGATCAGGTCGTGGTCCAGCGACGTCTTCGCCCAGTCCACGTGATCCCCCCCGTTCGGGTCGGCGTTCTCCACCTCGAACCCCTGGGAAGAGAGGAAGCGGACGAACCACCCGCCCATCTTCCCGGAACCGCCGATCACGAGGGCGCGTTTCCCGCCCCCTCTCGCGGCCGCCGCCACGCTGCCCCGTTCCTGCACGGTGAGCGACGAACGGATCAGTGAAAGGACGAGGTCCTCGGCCAGCCGCGGCGAGAGGCCGAGGTCGCTCGCGGCGGCGCGGGCCCGCTCGATGACGACCTTTTCCTGCCGGTAGTCGCGCGTGGGCGTCTGCAAGGCGCGCTTTCGCTCCCCGACCTTCGCGGAGAGCGCCTGCCGTCGCGCTATGAGTTCGAGCAACTCTCGGTCGATGCGCGCGAGTTCGTCTCTGAGTCGATCGAGGTTCGGCACGTCTCGCTCCAGGGGATCCGCGGATTTCTGCGACACCACACTAGCCGGCGATCACGCGGATCGTCTGCCGCAGCGCGATCCAGCTCACGTACGCCAGCAGAGGCGGCGCCACGTAGCGAATCAGGAAGCGCGCCGTCGGAATCAGGCGCGCGAACCGTGGCGAGGCCCCGATCCGGAGTTCCTCCTCCGGGTGCTTCATCACCCATCCCACGAGCACCGCGATGGCGAGTACGCCGAGCACCGTGAGGAGTTCCGCCGCCACCTGATCCATGATTCCCAGTGCGCCGAGGGAGAGCGCCGGCGCGATACCGACCGCCGCGATCAGGAAGCCCGAGGTCAGCGTCGCCCTGCGTCGCGTCCAGCCCCGTTCGTCGATAAGGATCGAGGCCGCAACCTCGAGCAGGGAGACCGCCGAGGTGATCGCCGCCACGATCACGGCGACGAAGAACAGCGTCCCCACGACCCGGCCCAGCGCCTCCATCTGCGCGAACGCGCTCGGGAGCGAGATGAAGAGGACGCCCAGCGTGCTCTCCCCCACATCCTCCGAAAGCCCGAGTCCGAAGACGATCGGAAAGACGACGAGCCCCGCGACGAAGGCGACGGAGAAGTCCGAGAGCGCGATCACGGCGCTTTCGCGGCCGAGGTTGGTGCGCTTCGAGAGATAGGAGGAATAGGTGACCATGATCCCCATCCCCACGCTCAGCGAATAGAAGGCGTGGGCGGCCGCGCCCTGCAGCACGACGGGATCCAGCAGTTCGCTCAGCGAGGGAGAGAGGTAGAAACGGTATCCCTCCGCCGCGCCCGGCAGCGTTGCGGCCCAGACCGCGAGGCCGATGAGGAGGAGGAAGAGGAGCGGCATGAGCAGCATGCTCGCCCGCTCGATCCCCTTGCGGACGCCGAACACCACGATTCCCACCGTCGCGGCGATCGACACCAGGTGGAAGACGACCGCCGAGGGTCCGGACGCGACCGACGCGTAGCGCCCGGCGGCATCGGCATGGAATCCAGTCGTCAGGCCATCGAGCGCGTACCGCAGCGCCCAGCCCGTGATGACGGACAGGTAGGCCATGATGACGGTCGACGTCACGAGGAAGAGGAGTCCCGCCGCGGCCCAGCGCCTGCCGCCGACCGAGCGCAGGGCGCCGATGGCCGACTGCCGCGCGCGCCGGCCCACCGCGAACTCGGCCAGCATCATCGGCACGCCGATGAGAAACGCCATGCAGACGTAGGCCACGAGGAAGGCCGCGCCTCCGCCCTCCGCCGTCTGATAGGGGAAGCGCCACATATTCCCCAGCCCGACGGCGGACCCCACCGCCGCAAGCACGAAGCCGGCGCGGGTGCCGAAGCGCTCGCGCGCAGGCTTGGGGGTGTCCGGTGACGGGTTCAACTGGCCGATTCCTGGCTGGTTGTGTTTCGCGGGGGGCGCGTTGAGTGTCGCCGCGCGATGCCTCCAGCCGCAAGGTTGGCGCCGCCAGCCAGCCGGCCGTGGCTAGAGTTCGGAGAATCCGGCGGCGGTGACTCCGCCCCCGAGTGGAAGGCGGCCATCGCCGGCGTGGACCAGGTACGCCGGGCCCACCCGGCCCTCCAGATCCCGTTGGAGCGTGCGCAGCGAGACGGCCATCGCCGGGCGAGGCGTCGCACTCTTCTTCACCTCGACGGGAATGAGCTTCGTCCCGGCCTCGACCAGAAAGTCGACCTCGGCGCCCGCGGCCGTGCGCCAGAAATACACCTGGGGGCTCAACCCCCGGTTGGTGAGCGTCTTGATGATCTCGCCCACAACGGCCGTCTCCATCAGGGATCCCGCCATCGGGCCCGCCGCCGCGTGTTCCGGATCCCTCAGACCGGTCAGGTGGCAGAGTGTGCCGGTATCCGCGAAGTAGACCTTCGGAGTCTTGACCAACCGCTTGCCGATGTTGGCGAAATAGGGCCGTACAACGAAGACCTGGTGGGTCGCCTCCAGGACCGACAGCCACGCCTTGGCGGTGTTCACGGCCACGCCCAGGTCGCGCGCCAGGTCGCTCAGATTCAGGAGTTGTCCGCTCCGTGCGGCCAGGGCGCGGAGGAAATTCTGGAACTGCGTGAGATCGCCGACCTGCCGCAGGCTTCGCACGTCGCGCTCCAGATACGTCTGCGTATAGCTCGCATGCCAGAGCTGGATGTTCCGCCCGGGGTTTGCCACCAACTCCGGATATCCGCCCCGCAGGAATTCCCGCCAGAGGTCCCTCGGAGAGAGGGCCCGCTGGACGCCGGTACCCTGCTCCGCTTCCCAGGCGAGAGGCGCTTCCAGGTTACCGAAGGCCTCACGTCGAGACATCGGGAGCAACCGGAGAATCGCGGCTCGCCCCGCCAGCGACTCCGTGACCCTTTCGATCAGCAGCAGGTTCTGGGATCCGGTCAGGATGAACTGCCCGGCCTCATCGCGAGCCTCGTCGATCATCTCCTTGAGATACGGCAGCAATTCCGGCGCATACTGAATCTCGTCGAAGATCACCGGTGGAGAGAAACGATCCAGGAACGAGCGCGGATCCTCGAGAGCGACGGCACGAATATCGGGAAGCTCAAGCGAGACGTACGCGTACTCCCGCCCGAACAGATGCTTGAGCAGCGTCGTCTTCCCCGCCTGCCTCGGCCCCGTGAGTACCACGGCGGGGAACTGCGTGGCAGCTTGCTTTAGGACGGGTTCCAGAGCTCGCTTCAGGTATGTCATCACGCCCCTCTGTTGCTGCAATTTTGCATTTCAAATGCAACATTGCAAGAAAATCCGGTTGCGGGACGAGTCGGGAGGCCGGCGGAGCCCGTTGCGTGTCCACTCCGTTTCGGGGATTATCGACCACGCTTCCGGCGGATCCGGAGGCGGATCCGGACGAAGACCGGGTCGGCCACCCCGCACCCACCCGAGAGAGACGGCCCGAGTGACGCCACACGTCGAGATCCCCGGACTCACGCTGACCCTCGAGGACTTCGAGCGCGCGCGGGAGCACGTCGCGCCGCACGTCTACCACACCCCGCTTCTCACGTCGCGCTCGCTGAGCGACGCCTCCGGGTTCGACATCCGGCTCAAGGCCGAACTCTTCCAGCGCGGGGGGTCGTACAAGGTGCGGGGGCCGCTGAACGTGATGGCGCACATGAGCGAAGAGGAGAAGGCGCGGGGCATCATCTGCTCCTCCGCCGGGAACCACGCGCAGGGCGTCGCGCTGGCGGCCCGCCTGTACGGGATTCCCGCCGTCGTCGTGATGGCGGAGAACGCGACTCCGGCAAAGGTCGCGGCCACGGAGGGATACGGCGCGGAGGTCGTGCTCCACGGATCGATCTGGGACGAGGCGAACGAGCGGGCGCTGGAACTCGTCGAGGAGCGCGGACTCACGTACGTGCACCCGTTCGACAACCCGCGGCTGATCGCGGGCCAGGGCACGCTCGGCCTCGAGATTCTCGAGGACTGGCCGGAGGTCGAAGTCGTCGTCATCCCCATCGGCGGGGGCGGTCTCATCTCCGGCAATTCGATGGCGCTGAAGGGCGCGAACCCCGATATCCGCGTGATCGGGGTGGAATCATCGGGAGCGCCGGCGATGAAGCGCACCGTCGAATCCGGCGAGATGGTCACGCTTGAGACGGTGGACTGCGTGATCGACGGGCTGAAGGTGATGCGGGTCGGCGACAACACGGCGTCCGTCGTGAGCCGCTTCGTGGAGCGCGTCGTCACGCTTTCCGACGAGGACATCTTCGACGCCATGCTGTGGCTGATGACGCGGGCGAAGCTCGTGACCGAGGGAGCGGCCGCGGCGTCGGTCGCCGCCGTCCTCCACGGCCTCATCGACGCCCCGCAGGGGACGAAAGTCGCGTGTGTTCTCAGCGGCGGGAATCTCGACGTCGAACAGTTGCGGGGGCTGAGCTGGAACTGAACGGGTCGCCGCCGAGCAGTCCCCGGGCACCCGGCATGGCGGGCGGATACGGTCTTCGCTTCGTTCAGTTCATCCTCCTGTTCGGATCGCTGGCGCCGGCCGGCGCCATGGCACAGGAGCCGGGTCGGGAGGGACCCGCCCGGATCGCGGTGGAGTCCGCGCCGCGCCCGACGGCCGCGGCCCTGCGCACGGATGCGCCGCCCACCGTGGACGGCCGCCTCGACGATGCCGTCTGGCAGCAGGCTCAACCCCTGACCGGATTCGTCCAGTCCCGTCCCGACACCGGGGCGCCCGCCACCGAGAACACCGTCGTCTACTTCGCGTACGACGACCGGGCCCTCTACATCGGCGCGATCTGCCACGACTCGGAGCCCGACCGCTACTTCATCTCCAGCCTGAAGCAGGATTTCAACAGCGGGTCATCGGACGTCTTCGGCGTGGCGCTCGACACGTACCTCGATCGCCGCAACGGGTTCATGTTCCTCGTGAATCCCGGCGGAGCGCTCAAAGACGTCCAGCTCTTCGACGACAGCCGCTCCGAGAACCAGGCGTGGGAAGGGCCCATCCGGGTCGAGACGACGCGGCACGACGAGGGCTGGACGGTGGAGATCGAGATCCCCTTCTCCACGCTCCGCTTCAATCCCTCGGAGGAGGACCAGACCTGGGGACTCCAGATCCTGCGCCGCATCCGGCGGAAGGCGGAGGACACCTTCTGGGCGCCGCTCGACCGGCGCGACCAGATCCACAAGATGTCGAAGGCGGGGACGCTGACCGGATTCCAGGGAGTGGGGCCGGGACTCAACCTGCGGGTGAAGCCCTACGCCCTCGCGCAGGACCAGACGGGGACGCTGATCGAGGAAGGGCGCGCCGGCACCCAGGCCGACATCGGGTTCGATGTGAAGTACGGGGTCACGCCGGGGCTTACGCTCGACCTCACGTACAACACGGACTTCGCCCAGGTCGAGGTCGACCAGGAGCAGGTCAACCTGACCCGCTTCCCGCTCTTCTTCCCGGAAAAACGGGATTTCTTCGTCGAGAACTCCGGCACCTTCGCCTTCGGCGACCAGTCGGAGCGCAGCTACCGGACCGGCGTCTCGCTGCGCGACCTCACCCTCTTCCACTCGCGCCGCATCGGACTCACGGGACGGGGGGAGCCGATCCCCATCCTCGGCGGCGCGCGGCTCACGGGCCGGACGGGCGGGTTCGAGGTCGGCCTCATGAACCTCCAGACCCGGTCCGGCCGCGGCCTCCCGGCCGAGAACTTCTCGGTCATGCGGGCGCGCCGGAGCGTGTTCGGGACGTCGGACGTGGGGGCGATCTTCATCAACCGGGAGGCGACCGGCTCGGACATCGAGGGACATCCCGCCTTCAACCGCAACATCGGGTTCGACGCGAACCTCAGGCCGCTGCCGTCGCTGCTCTTCGCTCCGTTCCTGGCCTGGACCGACTCGCCGAGTGCCGACGGGAACACGCTTGCGGGCCGGATGTGGGTCGGTTGGCGCGACGAACTGTGGGACGTGTCCGCGCTGTGGCGCCACGTGGGAGAGGACTTCAACCCGACGGTGGGCTTCGTGCGCCGGCGCGACATCCGCCAGAGCTACGCGACGGTGGGGCTCCACCCGCGGCCTCCGGTGCCCGGCGTGCAGGAGGTCAATCCGTACATCGAGATCGACCACATCCAGGATCTCGAGTCCGTTCTCGTGACCCGGAGGCGGACGGCGGGATTCGGGATCTCGTTCCTGAACGGGAGTGGGCTCTCGGTGGACTACACGGACCGGTTCGAACTCCTGCGGGAGCCCTTCCGCGTTTCATCCGATGGGACGGTCCCCATCGGGCGCTACAACTTCGGTTCGGGTTCCGTGCAGTACCGGTCGGCGCCGGGCCGGGCGCTGACGGGGTTCGTCCGGGTCGAGCGCGGCGGGTTCTTCGACGGGACGCTCACGTCGCTTTCGGGCGGCCTCATGTGGCGGCCGAGCCATCACCTTTCCGTCGATCTCTCGGCGAACCACAACGACATCTCGCTCCCGGACGGGGAGTTCACGGCGGACGTCTTCGGGGGTCGCGTCGACTACGGCTTCTCGACGAAGGTCTTCGCGAGCGCCTTCGTCCAGTACAATGCGGCCGAGGACCAGTTCGTGACGAACGTGCGCTTCAACTACCTGTATTCACCGCTCAGCGACATCTTCATCGTCTACACCGAGCGCCGGGATCTGGACGCCGGCATGACCGTCGAGCGCGTCCTCGCCGCGAAGGTGTCGAAGTCCATCGGCTTCTGACCCGCTACTCGTGGCGGGCGAGCCAGGTGCGGAGGCGCTCGGCCTCGTCCTCGGCGGACGGGTCGAGTTCGGCCTGGTAGAGTCGGCTGCGGACGACGAAGACGTCCATCTCGTCCGGCGGTGCGTCCCGTTCGACGATTCCTCGCACCTTGCGCAGGAAGAACGTGCCCCAGTCGGGCCGGCGTCCGTCGATGTCGGTGAAACCGTACTCTTTCGCCAAGCCCCAACTCGAGAACAGCCCGCCGCTCTTCGCCGCGACGTTCGGGTCGGCGGCGAGGGCGGCGATGGCGCGGCCGACGTAGCACGGGGTTTCGGACTCGACGAAGTACTCGTCCTTCTCGATCGCGTCGCGCCAGTCGGCCTCGGTGACTCCGAAGTGGTCGAGCACGGCCTCGGAGCGCAGGAATCCGGGGGTGATCGCCAACGCCGTCACGCCGTGCGCCTGGAGGTCGGCGGCCATGGCGTAGGCGAGCCGGACGACCGCGTTCTTCGCCAAATCGTAGAACAGGTTGCCGCGGTAGCCGAACGTGTCGCCGTCGGTGACCTCGACGATGAGGCCGGCGTTGCGCTCGACCATCAGCGGGGCGCCGTATCGGCTCGTGATGACGTGCGTGTGGACGGCCCGCTCCAGCATCTGCTCGCCCTGCGCGATGGAGAGTTCCCAGAAGGGCTTCCCCCACTCCGTCAGCGCATCGCCGCCCCAGATGTCGTTCACGAGGACGTCGAGCCGGCCCGCCTCGGCGCGGACTCGGGCGAAGAGTTGCTCGACTTCGGATTCGACCGTGTGGTCGGCGCGGACGGCGATGCCGCGGCCTCCCTCCGCCGTCACCAGCTCCGCCGTCTCCTCCAGCGTCTCGGGGCGTCCGGGCGTGGCGGGCCGACCCTGCACGCTGCGGCCGGTGCAGTAGACGGTGGCGCCCGCCTCGCCGAGCATGCGGGCGATGCCGCGGCCGGCGCCGCGCGTCGCGCCGGCGACGACGGCCACCCGGTCCTTCAGCGGACGGTCCGGCATCCCGTCTGCGTCAGAAGCGGAGGCGGACGAGCGGGACGTGCCAGGCGTTGTGCCGTCGCCCGTTCCGCCCGGGATCGAAGACGGTGGTCGGGAAGGGCAGCGGCAGGCCCACCGCAAGCGGTTCTCCCTCGGACCAGTTCAGGAGAGCCGGAGGCGACAAACCGGACGCCGCGCGGGCGGCGCTCGACTCTCCTGCGGGCGCGCCCTCCGATTCCCGGGTCAAAAGGACTCCGACGCCCAGGCCCGCGAGACTCGTCGCGAGCGGAATCGCGAAGTCGCCGCTGGTGCTGCCCGGCTTCGTGATGAGGACGACGCCGACACCGCCGAAGCCGCCGATCAGACCTCCGAGACTGATCAGGTGCGCGCGACGGGAGGAGAGGTCGAACCGGCTCCCGGCCAGCGCGCCGGCGATCAGGCCCGCGTTGCCCACGAGCAGCGTGCTCGCCCACATCGCCTCGTCGTCCAGATCCAGCGCCGTCGCTCCCCCGAGTCCGAACCACGTGCCCCAAAGGCTGCCGAGGTACGTCGCGGCGGCCGTACCTTCCGTGGCTTCGCGGGAGAGGAGGCCGGCCGTGACGATGCCGGCCAATCCGCCGGCCAGTGCCGCGGCCACGGCCTCTTTCCGGCCCGGCTCGCAGTACTCGCAGCCGGCCTTGGCGCCCAGATTCAGTGCGTTCGCCCAGCCCACGCCCTGCCACGTGCCCCACGTGCCGGCCCAACTGATCGTGCGCGAACGTCCCACCGAGAGGGAACGCGAGAACACGCGGCCGGCCAGGTAGCCCGTGGGCCCGCCGAGCAGCAGACCCGCGCCGTAGGGCTCGGAGCCGCTCGCATCCGCGAGCATCGGCACCGCGACGCCGAGCCACAGCCCGTACATCGTGGACCAGACGCGGAACTCCGTGTCGCCGCGCCGATCCTGCGGGGCGCCGCCCGGAGCCCGCACCGCCGGCGTCCGGCCCTCCGGCGCCCCCAACCCTTCCAGCCATGCCCGGGCCAGCGCCGCAGCCGGCGTGCCGGGGTAGCGGCGGACGACTTCCTCATACAGGGCCCGGGCGACCTCGAGTTCGCCGCGCTCCTCGAAATCGGCTGCGGTCGCGACGAGCAC
This sequence comes from Candidatus Palauibacter sp., assembly GCF_965261555.1. Lineage (GTDB taxonomy): Bacteria > Gemmatimonadota > Gemmatimonadetes > Palauibacterales > Palauibacteraceae > Palauibacter. The sequence goes on along the minus strand of NZ_OZ253465.1, from coordinate 1,132,375 downwards.
GGCTGCGGAATCGGCAGTTGTGACCTGGGCCGTCGCGGATGGCACGAAGACGGCCCCCAAAATCACGCACATGCACGCCAAACGCACCATCCGTCAGTCCGTGCCGCGGTCGACGAGATGGATGACCAGTCGTTCCACATCCAGGGCGTCGCGGGCCACGCCGACGAGTCGATCCTCCGTGATGTGCAGTGGAATGACCCCATCCGGCATCTGAACCGTGTCGGTCACCTCTCCGCCGGGGCCGACGATTCTCCATGTGCCGCCCGCGCCCGGGCGCAGGGGACCGCCCAGCCAAAGTGCGTCGACCGACGGATCGTACACCTTGACCCAGAGCTGTCCGGCGCCGTCCGCGAGCAGACCTCCGATCTGGGGTATCTCATCCGGCGGCGGAAGTCGATCCATCAGCTGCAGAAACAGCCCCTCGTCACGTCTTCGAAGCTCGGTCCCGAGAAACGACCACGCCTCGTCAGGCGAGAGATCGACGCTCGGTACCGAGACCGTTGGGTGGAGGCCGCGGTCGGGATCGAGGCGCCCTACATGCGGCTCATACCCGTCCACCGCGAATACCGAGTCCCCGAGCACCGCGACACGGGGGATCGGCGTGAAGGGCAGGGGCGAACCGACCAGCCTTCGAAAGCCGCGCAGTTGCCCGACAAGACCCCGAGGCGTCCCATCGAGGCCGAAGCGCCCCAATATCCATTGATCCGCCACGACACCCTGTCGACCGCGCCCCCCGCGGACTGACGCCAATATCACATCGTCATCGCCGAACGATCCGAGAAACACCCCCGGATTCCTGGACATCCCGGCCTGCCGCTCGGTCTCCACCCGCTCCGCGCTCACGAGTTCGCCGTCCGGCAAGAACGTCGTGATGCGCAGGTTCTCCGCATCCCAGACCCCGATCCTCTGGTCCGACAGCAGCCAGATCGCGCTGATCGCGCTGAACTCCCCCGGGCCTTCGCCGCGCCCTCCCACGCTGTGCAGGAACCTTCCATCCGGCCCGTACATCCGGAGTTCCGTGAGTTCTCCGTCGGCCACCGCCACTCGTCCGTCATCCAGCAGAACCGCATCCGTTATCGCACTGAACAGGTAGGCGTCCTGCCCCTCCGCGCCGCCGACCTCCATCAGCGGCTCGTCACTCACCCGAATCCGCCCCGGCGCCTGCGCTTCCAGGCCTGCGCCCCACAGGAACGACAGGAGACCGCAGGCGACCGCGGCTCCACCGACCCACCAGTTCGACATACGTCGCCGTCCCGAATCGCTCCAGCAGTCGAAACACTCCAGATCGGTCTCGTCCGGGCAACCCGAGAGGTTACGTATCATGAGTCGTCTCCCATTCTCGGCTTGAGAGCGGTCACGATTGGGTACAACCCGCCACGGCGGGATAACGCATATACGGTGCCATCCTCGGCGAGTACGACATCGCTCGCTCCAGGAGTGGCAACGGAGTGGATATACAGACCCGTCGTGAGGTCGTACAGGTCCAGCATCCTGTTGCGGTCCGGGCTCCGACCCTCGAAGAACACGGCGAGGGTATCTCCTTTGACCGACAGAGTCGATCCTGAGGACGGCACTCGAGGGAGGCGCCGGGTCGTCGTAGTCGTAGCGCCCTCCGTCACAACGGTCACGGTCATGACTGGAAAACTCGTGTGCTCCACGTACGGGTAGGCTGCGACCGAGTCGCCCCGGATCACGTACCAGCCGTTGCCGACGTCAAACCCGAGTACCCATGCGTCTTCGCTCCAAGAGACGGCGTCTCCCGTCCTCTGCATCCAGTCAAGGCGTTCCCACTCGACCGATGGACTGGCCAGCCGAGCCTTTATCTCGCCGTCTTCGTCGACAATCAGTAGCGACGGCTCGCCGTTCGTGTATAGCGCGTATCCACCGTCGACAGTCGCGATTCCGTCAACGTAGCTGGCCTCAATGATCAATGGCACTTCTTGGACCAGGTTTCCTTCCGGGTCAAGCCGGACGAGTCGGCCATTCGTATGGTCCGCTAGCACAACCCCACCGTCGCGGTCCTCGGAGAGTGCGCGGACATCCATGAACTCGCCCGGTCCCTGGCCTCGCCTCCCTCTCACCCAGGCGACCCTACCAGCGTCGTCGATGTGTATGGCCCGGCTTGCAGCCAAATCGAACACATAGACGCCTCCGTGTGGTGCAGGTACGATCTCCCCCGGCATTTGCAGGACAGTGTCGTCTACGCTCCCATAGGTCCAAAGAGTATCGAACACCACGGATGCGAATCGCCGCGGCACATTATCGGCCTCGCTCCAGATATTGACGGGCTCCACTTCGGTAGGCCTCCCCGGATTGCAAGCCATCGAAAGTGGCAGCAGGAGCACGATGATTCCGGCGCGACGTTTCATGACAACCGATCTCGTCGTAGACGCATGATGAATTCCGCTCCATCCGGTGCTCTGCGAGTTGACCCGGGACGGCGCGTCAGCGAATGCCGACGATGCCGCGGACCGAGTCGATCAGTTTGGGCGCGTCCCAGCCCACGCCGCCCTTGAACACGATGCGCGTCTCGCGGATGTGGCCGTCCGCCTCGGGGTCGCCTTCCAGCACGACGAGGTCCGCGACCTTTCCGACCTCGATCGTCCCCGTCTCGTCGTCGATTCCCAGCACGCTGGCGCCGTTCGCGCTCATGATCCGCACGACCTCGGCGGGCGTGAATCCGGCCTCGAGCAGCAGTTCGTAGTTCTTCTGGTCGCCGTAGCCCGGGGGCGCCGCGCCGTACCCGGTCGGGTCGACGCCGGCCGCGAGCGTCCCTCCGGCCTGCACGAAGGCGTACTCGTACTCGAGCGCCTTTTGGTAGACGTCGGGGTGGATCCCGATCCCGGAGTCGAGCGTCGCGTTGCGTCGCAGGTTCGCGATCTCCCGCACCTCCGCCGCGATCTCCGGGGCGAGGATGTCGTAGATCCGCTCGTCGATCGGGCCACGGCCGGGGACGGAGATCTCGTAGACCGCGAGCGTCGAGGTCATCGCGACGTCGTTCTCGATCATCATGCGGAACGTCTCCTGCACCTCCTCGGAGTTCACATCGAGGTCGCCGTAGCCGTTCCGGAACCCGGATGGGCAGTCGTCCGGCTCTTTCCCCGTGAAGTACTCGCTGTTCGCGAGCAGGCCATGCTCCAGGTTGTCGATCCCGAGCGCCACCGCCTCCCTGTATCCGACCGAGCAGAGGTGGGCCGTCACCTTCACGCCGTGCCGGTGCGCCTCGTCGATCGCCGCGCCGAGTTCCTCGCGGCTGATCCACGTGTACGCCTTGAACCAGGGCACGCCCTCCTCCGCCCAGTAGCGGACGAGGCGGCGGGCCTGCTCCGGCCCCTCGAGCTGGGCCATCGACTGCGAGCCCTCCTGTCCGGTGAGGTAGGGACCGGTCGTGAACATGTTGGGACCGATGGCACGCCCCTCGTCGATCGCGCGCTTGAGGTTGATCTCCTCGTACGGCGCGCGGGCGCCGGTCGTCCGGATCGTCGTCACGCCGGACGCGAGGTAGAGTCGCGACCCCGAGAAGGAGAGCTGCGCCGCCCGTCCGTTCCCGCCCGTGTAGTAGCTGTGGTTGTGGAGCCCGATGAGACCCGGGATGACAGTGTGGCCTTCGAGGTCGAGGACCTGCGCGTTGCGAATCCGCCCCGCGACCTCATCGGTGGGGCCGATATCGGCGATGCGGCCGTCCTGGATGACGATGGTCTGCCCCTCGCGGGCGGGGCCTCCGGTCCCGTCGATCACCTTGACGTTCGTGAGCGCGACGGTGGGCGCCTGCACCGCGATGAAGTCCTCCATCGCTTCCTGGGCCTGCATTTCGATGGACAGCGGCCCCCCGGCGGCGAGCGCCCCGGCGAGAGCGAGCAGGGAACGGCGGCGGACGGTCATCATGAGAACTTCCTTTCGCACGGCGGGGTGTCTACAGATCCAGGACGAGCCGCAGTCCGGCTTCGACCCGACTCACGCCATTCTTCGGCGACGGATCGGGCCTGGGCCCGGCGGAGAGCAGGATCGACTTCGCTGGAGAGGTCCGCGTACACGGCATTCAGCCTCGCGGTGATGTCTTCGCTTCGATCTTTCGCTGTTGTCATACTCACCGTCAGGGCGGGGCGTCGGCGACGTTCATCACCATCTTCATCCCGGCTTCGAGGTGTTCCGCGATGTGGCAGTGGATCATCCAGCGGCCGGGGTTCGACAGTTCCAGCAGGATGTCCGTCGTGGATGCGGCGGGCAACAGGACCGTGTCCTTCCACGCCAGGTTGTTGTTCGGCACCCCGTTCTGCGACAGGACGAGGAAGCGCTGGCCGTGGATGTGGAGCGGGTGCTGCATGGCGTGGAAGGCGCCCCGGTCGTTGACGACGCGGATCTTCACCACGTCGCCGACCGTGAAGTTCCACTCGATTTCCTCGTTCTCGCGACCGGTGTCCGTCTCCCGCAGGACCCAGCGGATCTCGCTGCCGGTCGTGGCCCAGTTCATGCGCGGCATCGTCCCGGTCCACTCCACCGGATTGAAGTAGACCCAGTCGTAGGCCATCGAGCGCTCGATGGCGAGCGGGAGATCCTCGGTCTCCAGCGTCATCACGAGTTCGCGGTCGGGCTCGTCGTCGAAGCGGGGCCGGTAGCGATCGATGTCCGCGATGACGTCCGCGTGTTCGCGCAGCGTCTCGAAGGCGGCCCCGTGGTCGGGGGCCGCGGACTGCGGCGCGACTTGCACCCAGCCGAACGTCCAGAATTCCGAGCGGAAGACGCCCTGCCGATGGTTGATCCCCTGTACCTGATTGACGAGCGCGTGCGCGCCGGGGCCGTCGAAGCGGACGTCGATCACGTAGCGCTCCGCAGGCGCGAGTACGACGCTCCGGGTCCATGCCTCCCGCTCGAAACGGCTCACGTCAGAGGCGATGACCTTCATCGGAAGACGGTGGGGATCCTCGACGTCGGGGTCCGCGACGCGCTGGTCGGGATCGGGGACGCCGCCGCGTTCGATGTCGACGAAGGAGAGGTTGAAGGTGCGCGTGTTGGAGGCGTTCGTGAGGTGGAAGCGGACGACCTCGCCTCGGTCGACCCGCAGGGCGTAGCTCAGCTCGCCGTTCACCAGGGGCCGGTTCCCGAACCGGCCCATCAGCATGTAGTTCGCCGACTCCTCCCCGAAGTCCACGAGCCCTTCGTCGTCCAGGAGGATGTCGTCGAGGATCAGGACTTCCTCGCGGTTGGCCGGACCGTAGTAGTCCGCGGCCGCAGGGTCGACGAGGAGGTTCCCGTACAGGCCGAGTTCCTGCTGGATGTCCTCGCGGTGGTGCGGGTGGTACCAGTAGATCCCGGCGTCCCGGAAATGGATCCGGTACCGGAACGACTCGCCGGGGGCGACGGGATCCTGGGTGAGGCCGGGGACGCCGTCGAACGCGTTGTCGAGCCGGATGCCGTGCCAGTGCACCGCCGTCGGGTACGGGGTCCGGTTCGTGAAGTTCACGAAGATGGTGGACCGCTCCGGGACCCGGATGAGGGGACCGGGGTGCTGGCCGTTGAAGGCGAGCATGGCGAGTCGGCGGCCCTCGATTTCGCGCCGGACGATGGTCGCCTCGAGGTCGAGCGTGCCCCCGTCGGGGAGATCGACGAGTTGGCGCGGAGCGACCTCGGGGAGCGTCTCCCACGGGGGCAGGTCGGCTGCGCTTCGGAGGCTTGCGGGGCGGGCGCGCGGTTCGAGGTCCATGACGCCGGGCAGCATGGCGATGCCGGGGTACGCGGGCGGCGCGTCCCAGCGCGTCGGGGCCCGGTCGGCCGTCCGCCGCGTCGCCGACGGCGCAAGGGCCAGGAGGTCGTGCGCCTCCATGAGCGCGGACGGCGAGCGGCCCCGCAGCACGAGCGGCCCCTCACGCTCCGTCACATCCGCCGACGCCTCCGCGCTGATCATCACGAGGAACTTGTTGAACGCGACGCGTCCCAGCGCGTGCTCGCCGTTCCCGACCGGGCCCAGCGGCACCACGGGAGCCAGCTCGAGCGGCGTCGCCCACGCCATGTAGACCGTGTACGGCCCGAGGCTGTAGGGCGGTGGGAGGCCTTCGATGTGCGCGTTCAACGCGCGGACGTGGTGGCCGGACGGCGTCACCGTCACGCCGAACGGCGACGGCACCCGCCCGAGTTCGACGAACCCCTGCGCATCCCCGCCGCGCGCCGTGGAGTAGAGGCTGATGCAATGGAGGTCGGCCGCGACCCGCCCCGTCGGCGTGTCCGTGAGCGCCCCGGCGGCCCCCGCGGCGCGAGTCTCCGCGCTACGGGCTTCGCAGGCTCCGCTGGAGCCCGGAAGCTGGCCCTCCGCGCCGGACGCCGCGGCGAGCAGACCGAACGCCCCCGCCGTCAGCGCCCGCGCCGGATGTCGGATCAGTCGTCCGGGTCGCCGTCCGGGATGAACCGGAGCGCGACGCCGTTGTTGCAGAAGCGCTTGCCCGTGGGCTCGGGGCCGTCGTTGAACACGTGGCCCTGGTGACCCCCGCAGCCGGTACAGTGATACTCCGTCCGCGGGAGGATGAGCTTGAAGTCGCGTTTCGTCTCGAAGGCCCCGGGCAGCGTCTCGAAGAAGCTCGGCCACCCCGTGCCGCTGTCGTATTTCATGTCGGTCGTGAAGAGCGGCTGGTCGCAGGCCACGCACACGAAGGTGCCCGGGCGCTTCTCATCGTTCAGCGGGCTCGTCCCCGCGCGTTCGGTCGCTTCCTCGAACAGCACCTTGTAGGCCTGCTCGGGAAGCTCCTCCCGCCACTCCTTCTTCGACTTCGCGGACTTCGACTTCATCGTCTTCGATCGCATCGTCACCGGCCGGGGTTCTCCAGGATGAAGATCTTGTCGTCCGTCTCGTCCACGCCCGTGAGATCGAGATCCCCGTCCAGATCCCGGTCGTGGATGACGACGCACGAGCCGTTCGTGCTCGCAGCGTACGAGCGGGGGTTCACGAGCGTTCCGTCGCCCGCGTTCTCGTGCACGGTGAAGCTGTTGCCCTCGAAGTCGCTCGTGACGACATCGAGGTCGCCGTCGCCGTCGATGTCGCCCACGTCGACGGCCAGCGGGGAGTCGCCCGTCTCGTACTCGACGGGATCCGCGAAGCCGCCCGCGCCGTCGCCGATGAGGACCGCGACGTTGTTCCCTTCACGGTTCGCGCACATCACGTCAACGTTCCCGTCGCCGTTCACGTCGCCCGCCACGATCATCCACGGCTTGCCGCCGGCGCGCACGCGCGTGCCCAGCTCGAGGTTGCCGCGTCCGTCCCCGAGGTAGGTGAGGACTTCGTCGGTGAAGTAGGCACCGACGAGGAGGTCGGGCAGGCCGTCGTTGTTCACGTCGGCCGTCGCGCACGTCTTCTCGCCCTGGCCCGGCGAAGCGATCTCGGAGGCGCGGCGCAGATCGCCCGTACCATCCGCGTTGTTGAGCAGCATCGCCACGTTGCCGCGCGATTCCTCCGGACCGACGGACATGTTCACCGCCGCCACGTCCGGCCAGCCGTCCTGGTCGAAGTCGCCGATGCACACGCCACGCACGTTCTGCCCGGACTCGATGTTGCTCCCCAGTTCGAACCACCCCTCCCCATCCGCGAGAAAGACGGACACGAGATCGTTCCCCGCGTTCCCCACCACGAAGTCCGTGAGACCGTCGCCGTCGAAGTCCGCCCCTTCGTTCGGGCTCGGCCAGCTCCCGCCGGGGATGTCGAGGACGCGGAACTCGCTGTAGTCCCCCTTCCCGTCGTTGAACATCACGCGGACGTCCGCGGAGACCTCGTTGGGAATCGCAATGTCCGGGTAGCCGTCGCCGTTGAAATCGCCGGCGTAGGCCCCGTACGGCTGGACGTGCTTCTCTCCGTCGTCGAGGACGGTCCGCGCGCCGCGGTCGATCATGTCGAGCGAACCCGCCTGGGGCCGGATCCAGAAGTTCCACGCGAACCCCGTCTCCATGGCGCCGCCGTCCGCGAGCTTCTCCCCGGCGCGCAGCGAAGCCGTGACGGATTCGCCGGCGTGGAAGGACTCGCCGGGCTCGAAGCGGATTCGCCGGCCATCGTCCGAGAGTTGCACGGAGCCGGTCATCACGCCGCTCCAGCGGCCGAACACGGACAGCGCCGAGGGATCGAACCCGCCGGGGTCGAGCGGCTGCGCGAGCACGAGTTCGACCGGCGACTCCGGACCGGCTTCGATCGAGTGCGGGGCCGGCGAGACGAGAGACACGGCGACCGACGAAGATGCGGCGGCGGGTGGTGGCGCTTCCGTCGCAACGGCCTCGCCGCGGTTCGTGCCCACGAGCACGAGCACGGCGGCGGCGGAGATGACGAGGGCGGCGAGTACTCCGGAGACGGTCTTCATTTCACAACCTCCTGCAGCTTCCTGCGCCTTCGATCCGAAGGCGGACCCGAGACCCGCAAGCTATCTGCGGGCATGGCCGGTGACGAGCGGGAGATCCTCCCGCCGGCCCCAATCGTTCCACGAGGCGTCGTAGAACTTCGTGTCGTAGCCGAGATACCTGGAAATCATGTAGGTGTAGCTCGCGCGCATGCCGATGAGGCAGTAGCTGACGACGACGCCGTCCTTCGCCGCCCCCGCTTCCTCGAAGCGCGCCTCGACCTCGGCGAGGTCGATCAGCGTGGGAATGTCCTCACCCGTGAGATCCTGCCAGTAGAGGTTGTAGGCGCCGGGAATGTGCCCGCCGCGCAGGAAGTCCCGCCCGGGCCGCTCGCCCGTGTACTCGTCCTCGGGCCGGGCATCGACCAGCGTCACGTTCGGGTCGTCGAGCCGCTCGTGGATCCACTCCGCGGTGACGAGCATGTCCTCCCGGACGTCGGCCTCGAAGTCGCCCCGCGCAGGTGCCGCCGGCTCCGCAGCGACTCCGCCTCCCGCCGCCTTCCACGCCGCCAGCCCTCCATCGAGCACCGACGTGCGGCCGCCGTGGCCGAGGTAGTCCAGCGTCATGAAGACACGGGCGGCGTGGAGGCCCGGGTCTCCCACCACGATCACGCGGCTGTCGTTGGAGACGCCCGCCGCGCGGAACACTTCCACGAGATCCTCGACCGGCGCGAGTTCGGTGATGAGATCGTTCCGGTCGAGGGCGATGTCGTGGTAATCGAGGTAGTGGCCCCCCTGGACGTATTCCTCCAGGGGTCGTCCCATGCTCGCCATCCCCACATGCAGCACAACCACACCGGGGTCATCGCGGTGTTCAACGAGCCAGTCGCCGCTCACGAGGATGTCGGGATTCGCCTGCGCGGCGCCGGCCTGTACCGAACCCGCCAGCGCCGCCAACGCAATCGTGAGGACCGCGGTTCGTTGCATGAGGACCTTTCCGGAGTTCGGCATTGGTTGTCTCTTCGCTCGAATTCGACTCGCTTTCAACCTGGGGAAGCATATTTGCGCCTTGGATTCGAGAGCAATGCGCCGATGGCGATAGTGCCCAGCCGGATGGAGTTTCGAAACCGGGAAGGAAACGAGGAGTACGCGTTCTCCCTCCCGCGCCGGAATCGCGCGCCGGGGACGAGCGCCTTCGTGCGGGCGAAGGACGAGGCGACGAAGATCGAGCACTGCCTGCGGTCGATCCTCCCCGTGTTCGACGAGATCCACGTCATCGACAACGGCAGCCGCGACGGCACGGCCGAGATCGTGCGACGCCTGCAACGATCCGGTCACGGTGGGGCGAAGATCCGCCTTCATTCGTATCCCTTCGCGCTGGGAAGGTTCGGGCCCGAACACGACGGGACGCCCGCCGACTCGCTGCACTCGCTGGTCTATTTCACGAACTGGGCGCTGTCGCGCTGCACGCTGCGCTACGCCTGCAAGTGGGACGCGGACATGGTGCTCGCGCGCGAGAAGCGGGGTGCCTTCGCCGGCCTGCTCGACAGGCTCGGACGCGGGTGGCCCGCCGCCTGGTCTCTCGCCGGACAGACGGTATACCGGATGCCCGACGGGTCGTTCCTGGCCCGGCGCGGGGAGGTGAACCGGGAGGTGCGGATCGCCCCCTGCGGTTATCCCGTCAGGTTTCACAAGCGCGAACACTGGGAGCAACTCATCCGTCCTCGCCGGCTCCGCACGCGCCACTTCGCGCCCGTGTGTTTCCATGAACTCAAGTTCGTGGACGAGGAGGAGTTCGATCACTGGTCGACGACGGAGTTCCCCTCGCCCCGCAAGCGACGGGAATGGACGACCTTCCAGGGACTGCGCGACGGGGGGGCAGACGTCGCGGTTCGACGCCTGCCGTCGACGTTTCTCGATGCCCGGATCGGTGCGTCGAGGCCGCGCGGATCGGGCGGAGGGCGACCAGACGGATCCCTGGGCGGCGAGCGTCCGGCCAACGAGCGGCCGGGCGGGTCGCCGGCGCGCAAGCGCGTGCTGTCGCGCCGGATGCCTCGTTTTCTCGGGATCGGCGCAACGCGCGCGGGCACGAGCTGGGTGGCGGCGCAGCTCTCGGGTCACCCCGAGATTCGGATGGACCGCAAAGAGATCCATTTCTTCGACCGCAAGCTCGGAGCGCCGGCTGCAAGCGGGTCCGCGCGCGATCGAATCGACCGGCTCCGCTATCTCGCCCGCTTCGTCCGGGCTCGGGGCGGCGGCCGGATACGGGGTGAGATCACGCCCGCATACGCGGTGCTCGAACCGGAAGTCATCCGGCGGATCGCCGAGTGGATGCCCGACGTCAGACTCATCTTCATGATGCGCGACCCGATCGAACGGGCCTGGTCGCAGGCGCGAAACGGCTTCCCGCGTTGGCGTGGGAAAGCCCTGGAGTCGGTGGGCCGCGACGAACTAGTCTCCTACTTCGACAGCGACCCGGTCCGGCGCCGCAGCGACTACGCGGGCTGCCTGCGTGTCTGGCTCGAGCACTTCCCGCCCGGGCAGTTCTTCTTCGGCTTCCTGGAGGAAGTCCGGGAACAGCCGGAAGACCTGATACGGGATCTGTTCGGGTTTCTCGAAGCCGGGGAGATGGTGGCGGACAGAGCGTCGCTGGCAAGGCCGGTGAACGCTTCGGCTCCCGTCCCCATGCCGGACTGGGTGCGCGATCACCTTGAGCGGGAGTACGCCTTCGACGCGGACGAGGTCTCGGAACTCATCGGACGGCAGGTTCCGTGGTCGCGGTGAACCGGCCCCCCAGGCTCGACCCGCCCCGGGCTCGCCGCCGCCCGGTCCCGGCCTTCAAGCGATGGCTCGGTCGCAGCAAGCGCCGGGTCGGATATTACCGGCTGCGCGACGGGCTTCGGAATCGGCTCCGGGAGCCCGAGTTTCGCCGGGTCCTGCGGTCCACCGATGTCTTCCTCGTGGGACACCCGAAGTCGGGGAACACGTGGCTCGCATACATGCTGGCCGTGCTTCTGTCCGACGATCGCCACGAGGACGTGAACCTGTACAACGTCGGTGACTACGTTCCGTTCGTGCACGGCCGCGACCAGGCAATCGCCGACTACGACCACCTACCGGATCCGAGGGTGTTCCGGAACGAGTATCCCCGCTATCCGCGCCGCTACCCGGGGACCCTCTATCTCGTGCGCGATCCGCGGGCGGTCCTGGTTTCGTTCCGGCACATGTACGCGACGATGTTCGGCGACCGTGACATGACGCTCTCGAGGTTCGTCGACGGGTACCTCTCGGGCGCCGCGCCGTTCGATTCCTGGCACCGGCAGCTGAGGAGATGGGATCGGCAGGTCGCGGACGCGCTTCAACGCGCGGAGGGCGGCGAGAGGGTCTGCATCGTGCGCTATGAAGACCTCGTGGCCGACCGCGAGGCGGCGCTGCGGCGCGTGGCGGACTTCATCGGAGCGGTTCCCGCGACAGATGTTGCCGCCGGAGACGTTCCCGCGGGAACGTCCGAGCGACTCTCCCGGGCGGTGGCGCGCGGGTCGTTCGAGGCCATGCGGGACCTCGAGGACCGTCACGGCGCGGAGGCGTACGCAGGTCGCGCGCTCGGCGAGGGGCGGTTCATTCGCCGGGGGCAGGCGGAGGGTTGGAAGGATGAGATGGATCCGGCGGACGCGGCCCGGATCGAAGCCGCGTTCGGCCCCGTCATGGAGCGCGCGGGATACCCGGTGTCGCTGGCGTGAAGGCGCCCGACGGCCCCGGCATCGCGGTCATCGTTTCGACCTGTGACCGGCCCGACGCTCTCGACGCGGTTCTGCGGAGTCTCGCCGAACAGACGTACCGCCGGTTCGAGATCGTCGTGGCGGACGACGGTTCCGGCCCGGACACGCAGGGACTCGTCGAACGGCACGCGGAGGAATCCCGCCTCGACCTGCGGCACGTCCGGCAGGAGGACCGCGGGTATCGTCTGGCCGCGGTCCGGAACAGGGCCGCCGCCGCGACCGAACAGCCGTACCTCATCTTTCTCGACGGGGACTGTCTCGTGCGGCCGGACTACGTCGAGAGGCACGCCCGGCTCGCCGAGCCGGGGCACTTCGTCCACGGCAGCCGGGTGAGGCTCGACCCCGGACTCTCGGCGACCGCGATCGAGCAGGGGCCCCGAATCGGGCGCTGGAGCGCCGCCCGCTGGCTCGGCGAATGGCTCCGGGGCCGCGTGGACCGATTCACGCCGCTGCTGCGCGTGCCGCTGGGCCCGCTGCGCCGGATGTCGCCGCGGCGCTGGCGTGGCGCCAAGGGATGTAATCTCGCCCTTTGGCGCTCGGACCTTCTGGCGGTGAACGGCTTTGACGAGGCCTTCCAGGGCTGGGGCTTCGAGGACAACGACCTCGTCGTACGCCTCATCCGGAACGGAGTACGCCGCAAGGAAGGCCGCTACGCCGTCCCCGTCCTGCACCTCTGGCACGAGCTGCGCCCGCCGGATCCCGCGAGCCGCGAGCGCTTCGAACACCGGCTCCGCTCCGACGCGGTGCGCGCAGAACGCGGAATCGACCGCTACATGTGAGTGCCGAGGCCGACGGATTCGGCGGGTCGTGGACCCTTGTGGATCCCGTGCTCCGTCCAGTCGCGACCGCGAGAGAGACCCTGGAAGATCCGGAGCGGCCGGGGCACGCCGCGGGTTTCGGCGCGCAGTCGTTCGTTTCTCGCCTGCGCTTCGGGATCCAGCCATGGCCGATCGTGCTCGACGTGCGCGCACACCGCCCGGTGCCGAGCCTGCACGGGGCGAACCCCGGCGTTGCGGAGGCGCTCGCCGAGTTCGCGGTCCTCGACCGGATACGTCATGCGCTCGTCGAAGCCGTTCACGCGCAGGAGGTCCGTCTTCCAGGCCGAGGCGTTGTGCCCGTTCCAAGTCGCCCGCGTCGTCGTCAGCCGATCGAGCCACATCGCGCGGCGCCGCGAACGCGTGAGCTTGCGCCGGTCGCGCCTCCGGAAGAGCGCCCGTCGCGCACGAAGCCACGACTCGTCGAACGGCAAACCGGTCAGTACGTCGTCCCCGGCGATCCGGGGCCCAACCTCGCGGGCGAGGCGAACTCTTCCGCCGGAGACGAAGTGCCCTCGTCGGGCGAGTCGGGCGTGCGCCTCCACGAAGTCCTCTCGCGGGATGCAGTCGCCGTCGCTGAGCACGAGATAGTCACCCCGGGCCTGCGCGATGGCGCGGTTCAGGATTCGACACTTCCGAAACCCGTCGTCCTCCTGCCACACGTGGGCGATCGTGAGGCCGGCGGACGCCCGCAGCTGCTCGATCCGGTCGTGCGTCGCCGGTCCCGAGCCGTCATCCGCGACGACCACCTCGAACTCTCCGTACGTCTGCGCCGAGTAGCCCCGGAGCGTGAGTTCCAGTTCGTCCGGCGCGTCGTACGTGCTGAGTACGACGGAGATCGAGGGCAGCGTTCGCCTACGGCCGGTCGGGCTCGGCGGTCGAGAGGGCGATCGCGTTGAACAGGAACTTGAAGGTGCCGTGCGGTTGCGCGCGCCGCGTGATGAGCGGGCCGAACAGGTACAGATGCCCGTTGCCCACGTTCGCTTCCGCCATCGTCACGCCGCCCTGCAGGTACCCCTGGCCCCACGCCCAGCCGCTGATGAGCGGGGTGTCGCTGTCGAACCAGGCAAGCGGCGTCACGCCGTTCGCGCCGTCGTTCCTCGCCGCCAGCGCCGAGGCGCCGAATACGGGGCTGTTGTTGAACGATACCGCGAGCTCCGACGGAACCCCCGTGGCGACGAGCCGCGAGTTGTCCACCGTGACCTTCAGAATCGACCCGGGTACGTAGTAGTCCTCCCGGCCCAGCGGTTCTCCGTCCTTCACGAGATGGTCCTCGAGCGGAAGCCCGAGCTCGTTCCCGAGTGCCGTCGAGCCGCCGATGGTGACGATCGAGCCGCCGTCCTCAAGGAACTCCATCAGCGCCGGCGTCGTCGCATCCGAGGTGACCCGGCCCAGCCGGTCCCGGTACTCCTCGGGAATCGTCTCCGGCTCCGGCCCGCCGAAGCCCCCGAACTGGAACCGCGTACCGATGGCGCCCTGCGGGAAGATAATGACGTCGTAGTCCTCGCTCAGGCCTCCCGCGTCGAGCCGCTGCGGGAAGACGAGTTCGAAGTCCGCGTACTCGAACTGCTCCAGGATCCAGCGGATCCAGCCGGACGGCATGGAGCCGCCGTACGTGTCCCAGAGGGCGATGCGCGGCGCCCGCAGCCGCAGAGCGTCGGCGTCCGGATCGTCGTCCAGACCCTGGAAGTCGATGCCCAGCTCGGCGGCCAGTGACGCGACCGCGTCGTCCGTCCCGCGCCGGCTCTTCACATAGAACGTGCCTGCCGGATGCATCCGTCCGCCCTCGCGCAGCACCGACGTGAGCCAGTAGACCTCGTGCCCCGAGGCGTGCAGGCGGTTGATGGCCGCGAACGAGTTGTTCGCCTCATGGCTGAACAGGAAGCCGTCCGCCCCGTCCGCGTCCGCGACCGTCCCCGGCATGGGGCTCGCGTTCCACTCCGTGATCTCCTCGAACGGTCCGTCGAAGCCCTCCAGGATGCGGTCGAACTCGACCCCCATCTGGATCGCCAGCGTCCAGCCCGCGTTGTCGTACGGCGGGGTCGGCGACGCCCCCGGATAGAGGAAGTCGTCCGGGTGGTCCTGCGGCTCGAACATGTCGAGGACGTGCGGCCGGAAGGCCTGCGCGGCCCGCACCACGTAGGAGCCGGAGGGATACCGCGTGCCGCCCACGCTGAAGTCGGATGTCGCCCGCTCCACGATCACGCCGCCCTCGAGCAGCGTGTTGACGAACTTCGTCGCCGTCGGGAAGTCGGCCTGGTCCGACGGGAGGATGTACCCGCGGGGATCGCGCAGGTCGGGCTCGAACAGCCTGTCGTAGTCCGCGCGCGTGCCGCGGCTGCCGCCGAAGCCGCCCACGTTGCGGGCGAAGTCCGCCTCCGCCGCCCCGGCCCGCATCTCGTCGCGCAGCCAGTCGACCCGCCTCGGGTGGATCGTCCAGCTGTCCCTGCTGCCGCGCTCGATCGAGTTCATCCCCATGCGCCAGATGCGGTACAGGAAGGTCTCCCGGTAGCGGGAGGCGACGTCGAGCACCGCCTTGTTCGCGGTCACCGAGTATTCCACCGACTGTCGGAAATGCCACGGCTGCGGCTCGATCGGCGCGGGCAGATTGTCGTTGGGCAGCACCCGCTCGAGGATGAGCGGGATCTCCATCGGCGTCGGGTTCCCGATCGTTTCCGTGAGGAGCCCGATCATGTTCTTGAAGTAGGGCGTCGTGCGCAGGCCGCCGTTCCACCACGTGGAATAGTTCGCGCCGCGCCGCCGCGTCGCTCCCGGCTTCCCCTCTTCCGTGAAGCGCGAGTGCATCGCGGACCCCACGAGATCGATCCCGGTGATGACCATCGGGTCGATGTTGTAGTTGAAGGGATCGCGGAAGGGAGGCGCGAAGAGCACGGTCCCGGTGGGTCCCGTCTGGTGGTGGTTGTAGACGATCTGCGGATACCACGTCCGGTACATCTGCCGGTTCATGTTCTCGGATTCCGGCTGGAAGGACGTGTAGAAGTCCCGGTTGTTGTCGTGCCCCACGTACTTCTGGTAGAGGACGGGGATCCCGCGCGTGGAGCGCTCCGTCTTCTCCTCGACCCGCGTGTACCAGTTCGAGACGAGGTCCATGCCGTCGGGGTTGGCGTGGACGAAGAGGATGATGACGTCGTCGAGGATCCGCATCGTCTCGTCGTCGGTCCCGCTCACGAACTGCCACAGCGTCTCCATCAGCTGCTGCGCGCCGAGCACCTCCGTCGCGTGAAGGCCGCCGTCGATCCACACGATGGCCTTGCCGCGCCCGGCGAGTTCTCGCGCCTCCTCCTCGGTCACGCCCCTTGCGAGCGCGAGGCGGGCGGAAATCTCCCGGTACTCGTCGAGGTTCGCATGGTTTTCAGGCGAGGTGACGATCGCCATCAGCTGGTCGCGGCCCTCGGCCGTCGTCCCGATCGACTGCAGCGTCATGCGCGGGGACTCGGCGGCCAGCGTCTCCCAGTAGCTCGTGAGGTCGCCGTAGTCCGGCAGTTCGTAGTCGGCGCCGATCTCGTGGCCGAAGAAGGCCTCCGGGGTCGTCAGCTCCTGCGCGAGGCCGGGCCGGTGGGCCAGGACTCCGAGGACGATCGCGACGGCCGGCAGGACTCCGCGGACCGCGGTCCGGTGGGGGGCGATGAACGACATGTGCGGACTCTCCTTGCGCGAATCGTGTGCAGAGTTTCGGCGCCCATTATGGAAGCGCCGCCGCCCGCCGGCGAGCCCGAGTCTCCGGGTTCGCGGCGGGCGGTTTCGGCTTGAGCCGGGTCGACGCCTGGCGTCGGCGGTCCGGCGGCCGCGGTCAGCGCATCGGCGGCATCGGGACCTGCACCGGATCGCCGAGGTCCGGACGGACCCCCGCCGCCTGCAGCGCGGCGTAGAGCGCCGGCATGCGGTCCTCGATCACGGCGTTGAGGCGGTCGATCGCGCCGGGCAGCGCGCCCCAGCCGCGCTCGAGCTGGTAGAGCATGTCCGCCGTCGGCGCCGTGTGGTAACCGGACAGACCGCCGGACACGCCGGCACCCGCTCGCGCCGTGCCGAGTTCATCGCCGATCTCGTCCAGTTCCTCGCCCACGGCTTCGATCTCCCCGGTGAGGGACTCGGACACGTCGTGGCCCTCGATCTGGCCCTCGATGGCGGACAGGTGCTCGCGCATGCGGGCCACCGCCTGCAGCCCCTCGTTCGTCGGCTTCGCCAGCGCGTAGGCGCTCATGAGCGCTTCCTGCCGCGCCATGAGGTCGCCCTGGCTGATGTTCACGCGCGGATCGAGCCGCACCGTGACCGACGTCTGAAGCGTGTGCCCCGCCGCCTCCAGCTGCGCCGTGTACGTCCCCGGGAGGACTTTCGGCGCCACGCTGCCGGAGCGGAAGAAGTTGCCACCGCCCGGCGCGGCCGGTGGCGGATCGTAGCGGAGATCCCAGATGACCTCGTTCAGGCCGCGGTCGCCGCCGCCCTCGAGTTCACGGATGACGGAGCCATCGGAGTCGAGGATCGTGATCGCCGCCTTGCCCGCCATTTCGGACATCGGCGCCGGGTCATCGCCGTTCGCGGACGGACCGGAGGTCACGATCCGCTCGCCGGTTTCGCCGCCTTCCTCGTCGGCCATCGGGGCCTCCGGAAGGTCGCTCCCCAGCCAGTAGCGGATCCGTGCGCCCTGTGGCGGGTTCTCCGCCTCCCACACGCCCGGCGTCCAGCCCTGCGGCGTGTACGGGTTGTACGCGACCGCCGACTGCGTCGAGAAGAGGTGCGCCTCGGAGGCGAGGATTTCCTGGCTCAACTCCTCAAGCGGGGTGATGTCCTCCATGATCCAGATCCCACGCCCGTGCGTGCCGATCACGAGGTCGTTCTCGCGCTCCTGGATCTTGATGTCGTCCACCGGCGCCGGCGGCATGTTCCGCAGCAGCGGCTGCCACGAGTTCCCGGCGTCGATCGAGAAGTAGGTGCCGATCTCGTTGCCGGCGAAGAGGAGGTTCGCCGCGCGCGGATGCTGCGCCAGCGCGTTCAGCGACCAGCCGTCCGGGATCCCGCCCCTGACCGCGCGCCACGACTCGCCGAAGTCGTTCGAGACGTACAGGTAGGGGGCCATGTCGTCGTTGCGGTGGTTGTCCCCCGCGACCCACACCGTGCCCGCGTCGCCGTGCGAGGCGACGATGCGCGTCATGTACAACTGGTCGGGGACGCCCGGCATGTTCGGCGCCACGTTCGTCCACGTCCCGCCGCCGTCCCGCGTGACCTGCAGGTTCCCGTCGTCCGTGCCCGCATACACGACCATCGGATCGAGCGGCGATTCCTCGATCGAGATCATGTTGCCGAAGGTCGATGTCCCGTCGTTGGCCGACATCATCGGCTCGGAGCCGAGGACGCCCATGATCGACAGCGTCTGGCGGTCGATGGCCTTCGTGAGATCCGGCGAGATCTGCTCCCACGTCTGCCCGTAGTCGGGCGTCTTGAATACGACGTTCGACCCGTAGTAGACCGTGTTCGGATCGCTCGGCGACACCTCGACCGGCGTATCCCAGTTCCAGCGGAAGTCGGGCAGATCCTCATCATCCCCCTCCGGACGCCCGAGCGGACGCATCCGCAGCCGCTCGCCCGTCTTGAGGTTCACCCGCATCGGATTCCCGTTCTGGGACTCCGCGATCATCTCCTCGCCGTTGGGATGGAGGACGGTGAAGTAGCCGTCGCCGCTCCCCACGTTGTACCAGTCGCGGGGCCGGATCCCCTGGTTGGACCAGGTGTCCGAGGGGCCGCACCACGAGCCGTTGTCCTGCAGGCCGCCGCACACGTGGTACGGTTCGCGGTTGTCGACGCCGATCTCGTAGAACTGCGCGAGCGGCAGGTTCGTCAGCTGGCGCCAGTTGTCGGAGCGGTCCCAGCTGATCGAGACGCCGCCGTCGCCGCCGAGGATGAGATGGTCGGAGTTCGCCGGGTTGATCCACAGCGCGTGGTGGTCGGAGTGGACCTCCGAGGCCGCGTCCGGCGTGAAGTTGTTCCCGCCGTCGGAGGACCGGTACAGGCTCGAGCCGCCCAGGTAGATCCGCTCCGGATCGTTCGGGTCGATGCGGATCTGGCTGTAGTACATGGGACGGTTGTTCGTCGTGCTCGTCTGCACCCACGTGTCGCCGCGGTCGGTCGACTTCCAGGTCCCCGTCTTGCGGTCGGGATCTCCGGGACCCTGCGGGCCGCCACCGCCACCCGGAGCGCGAGCGTCGGCTTCGACGATCGCCATCACGACGTTGCCGTCGCGCCGGTAGATGTCGAGCCCGATGCGCCCGACGTCACCCTCCGGCAGGCCGCCGGCGAGCTTCGTCCAGTTGTCGCCGCCGTCCATCGTCCGGTAGATGCCGCCGCCCGGCCCGCCGCCGTTGAAGCCCCACAGCGTGCGCTGCCGCTGGTACATCGCCGCGAACAGCGTCATCGGATCGCCCGGATCCATCGCGAGGTCGATCGCGCCCGTGTGCTCGTCGACATGGAGGACGAGTTCCCAGGTCTCGCCGCCGTCCATCGTCCGGTAAACGCCACGCTCGGGGTTCGAGCCCCACAGGCGACCCATCGCCGCCACGTAGGCCACGTCCGGATTCCGCGGGTGGACCTGGATGCGGGAGATGTGGTGCGTCGCCTCGAGTCCGAGGTGGGTCCACGTGCGGCCGGCGTCCGTCGACCGGAACACGCCCATCCCCCACGGGGAGGACTGCCGGTTCTGCGGTTCGCCGGAGCCGACCCACACCACGTTCGGGTTCGACGGGGCGAGCGTGATGTCCCCGACGGAGAGCATCTCCTGGTCGTCGAACATGGACTCGAAGGTCGACCCGCCGTTGATCGTCTTCCACACGCCGCCCGTCGCGACGCCGACGTAGAAGGTGGACGGGTCGGCCTCGTCGACCGCGAGGTCGGCGACTCGGCCGCCCATGATCGTGGGTCCGATTTCGCGCCATTCGAGCGCCTGCACGGCCGCCTGCAGATCGGCGTCCTGAGCCAGCGCGGGGCGAGGGGCTGCGGTGAGGGCGAGCACCGCGAGTAGAGACACTGCGACCGGGAGCCCTGAGCGCGTACGCATCTTGCTTACCTCGTTTCGGCAGGAGTTCCGCGGGGAGGGGCAGGTACGGGCAAGGCACCGGCACCGGCCACCCCACCCGACCCTACAGCCCGTATACAATAGATGAACCCGCCGGAATCTGAAACGGGGTCCCCGCCGATCCGGCGCTCCCACCTTGCCTCGGCGCTCGCCTCCCTACTCGTCTTCGGGCTCCACTTGACCGATACGACATCGCGTCGTAATGTTACGACACGTCGTCGTGAAATGGACTCATCGAATCGAGCGGGAGACGGATGACGGACGTAATTCTCCAGATCGGGGCCAGTAAGCTGGCAATCTCGATCGGCCTTGCCGGAGTGGCGTGGATCGCGACGCGGCGCCCCGGTAGCCCTTCGCTGGCGCACGGGCTGTGGTTGCTGCCGCTCGCGGTCCTGCTCGTGCCGCCGTTCGTCTCTGTTCCCGTCTGGTCGGCGGGACTCGATCCGGTCGTGCCGCTGGCCCCAGTCGCCATCAGCGTTCCACACGCGGAGCCGACGCCATCGGCTTGGGCCATCCTGTTCGGCTGGCTCGGAAGCCACGGGAAGGAGACGATTGTTTGGCTTTGGCTCCTGGGCACGGCGTCCGTCCTCGCCTGGACGCTCGTACGCACACTGCGCTTCCACCGCTCGCTCGCGAGAGCATCGGAGACCGCGCCGCCCGAGGTCCAGCGCCTCGCCGGGGAGACCGCCCGCGGGCTCGGACTCGGACCCGGCGCGGTCCCGACCGTGTACGCAACGCGCGCCCAGCTGTCTCCCATGGTGTGGTGGGCCGGCGGGAAAGTTCGCGTCCTCCTTCCCTCGGAACTGCTGGCCGACCTGGACGTGTCCGAACTGCGCTGCATCCTCGCGCACGAACTCGCCCATGTCCGCCGCCGCGACCACGTCGTGCGCTGGCTCGAATGGCTCGCGTGCGCGGCCTTCTGGTGGAACCCCGTCGCCTGGTGGGCACGCCGGAGGCTGCGGGCGTCCGAGGAGGTGTGCTGCGATGCGATGGCCGTCGCGACGATCAACGCCGAACCCCGCACCTACGCCGGGGCGCTGCTCCGGGTCATCGACTTCATGTCCACCGCCCGGACCCCGGGCCCCCTGACCTTCGCGAGCACGATCGATCGCTGCGGCCGACCGTCGCGGCTTGAAAGGAGATTCCGCGTGATCATGACGAACCCAACCCCGACCCACACCCCGCGCCGGCTCCGCGTCGCTCTGCGCTGCGGCGCCGTCTGCCTGCTCGCGGGCGGCCTCATCTACTGCACCGATCAGTCCGACCTCACCTCCGTCGACCCGGCCTTCGTCCCGGTGAACGAGGAGGCGGTCCTGCACCTCGAAGGCCGGCGGGACGATCCGTCCGCGAATGCACCGCTGCGGCCGCAGCAGATGATGCGCACGCTCGGTGACCGGATCGAGGCACTCGCAACCGAGCACGCACTGCCGGCAGACCTTGCCAAGACCCTGCGTGCCGCCGGGGAGACGGCCCTCTCCGGTGAGTCGGTGCGGCTACGCGGAGACGACGGTCGGGTCAAGGGGCTTCGCGGCCGCGCACCCGACCTGTTCCTGGCCGTGACGCCGGACGACGGGGCCGGAGATTTCAAGATGGTCGTGCTGGACCTTGCACGCCTTCGGTCCGCGCTTTCGAAAGGCCCGCTCTCGCCGGAAACCCTCCATGCCGAACTCGCCCAGCACCTCCGGGTGACCCGGAACTCGAACTTCGGGTTACTCCGGGGGATGCAATTCGAATGCGCCGCCGACGAAGGTGCGAGTCTGTCCGCGGAGACACTCGTTTCCGGCAGGATGACATGCGAAACGACGAAGGCCAGCACCGGCAACTTCCGGGTGAACAAGCTTCGCCTGACGGGATAGCGCAGCGGCAGCCGGTTCTCGCCGCCCCGCGTCAGCAACGATCGAGGAAGAGCCTCAGATGACGACACCACGCTTGGCCAACGCCGAACTCGCGGTCATGGAGCGACTCTGGAAGGAGGGCCGTCTCACGGCGCGCCGGCTCCGCGAACAGCTCTACCCGGACACGGCGCGGTCGGCGCACGGCACGATCCAGCGCCTCCTGCAGCGGCTGGAGGACAAGGGTTTCGTCCACCGTGACGCCAGCCTCGGAACCCAACTCTTCTCTGCCCGGATCAGCCGGGAGGAGTACGCTTCCGCGCGGCTGGAGGCGCTGGCCGACCGCATTACGGGCGGCTCGCTCGTCCCCATGATCACGCAATTGCTGGAAGAGCGGAAGCTCGAGCCCGAGGAGATCGACCGTCTGCGGAGGATCCTGGAGGAAGGATGACGGACCTGATCCTCCAGATCGGAGCCAGCAAGCTGGCTGTCTCGGTGGTCCTGGCGGGCCTGGCGTGGACCGTGCAGCGCCGTGTGCGGCGGCCCGCGCTGTCGCATGCGCTCTGGCTCCTGACTCTGGGCGCGTTGGTCATGCCGCCGCTCGTCTCGATTCCCGTGTTTTCCCCGGGGGCCGCGGGGGCGGTTCCGCAGGCCGCGGATGCGTTCGGCGCCGTGGTGCAACCACCGTCGCCCGGAAGTGCTTCCGCCGACCGGGGCGCTTTCTTCGGGCAATCAACGGTCGTCTGGCTGTGGCTTGCCGGCGCCGTGGTCGTTCTCGCGGGGACGCTGGCGCGGACCGCGCGGTTTCGGCGCCAACTCGTTCTGGCTGCGGAGATCGCTCCGCCCGAGGTCCAGCGTCTGGCGGACGAGACCGGCGCATCGCTCGGCCTCCGCCGCATCCCGACGATCCACACGGCGCGAGCGGACGTCTCGCCCATGGTGTGGTGGACCTTCGGGCCGGTACGCGTCCTGGTTCCTTCAACTCTGCTCGCGGCGCTTTCGAGGGATGAACTCCGCTGTGTCCTGGCCCACGAACTCGCGCACGTCAGGCGACGAGATCACGTGGTGCGGTGGCTCGAGTGGGCGGCGTGCACCGTCTTCTGGTGGAACCCGGTGGCCTGGTGGGCCCGGCGGCGCCTGCGGTCGGCCGAGGAGGCCTGCGCGGACGCGCTCGCGGTATCCTCAGTGCAGGCCGAACCGCGGACCTACGCCCGGTCGCTGCTCCGCACCGTCGACCTGACGACGACACTCCGCACTCCCCGGCCACCGGCCTTCGGCAGTACGGCACATGCCGCCAGGGCGGGAGCAAAACTCGAAGAGAGGCTCAGGATGATCATGACGAAGGAACCTCCATCGGCTCCCCGCTGGTTCCGCGGCGTGCTGAGGGGCTGCGCCGTGTCCGTGCTCGTCCTGGGTTTGGTCTATTGCACCGACCGGTCGGCGGCAGGCTTCCCCGACGCGGCGCTGACGCCCGCGGATTCGGAGATCGGGTCGATTCTCGATTCGCAGGCTGAGAGTCGCAGGCTCGCAGCCGCGCTCACGTCCCACATCGATTCGCTCGCTGCCGATGGCCAGCTCACGCGAGACGCGGCCGAGTCCTTTACCAGCGCGTTCGTGCCTCGTCTGGCCGAACTGGGCGCATCTATCAATCTCGATGCAGACGTGCGCCCGGAGTTCGATATCCGGATCCGGATCTCGGGAAGGGATCATGACCGGCGCTCCGATGCCGCGATCGGGAACCTCATCGGCCTGCAAAAGGCTCTCGCGCTTGCGAACGGCCTGGACCCCAAAGAGATGTTTGTCTCCGAGGAGGCCGCTCTCGGCGGACGCACCATCTACGTCCGGGGGCTCACGATGGGGGCCCACCTGCACATGGGCGGACCCGACGAATGCTTCGTCGAACTCCACGACCAGGTGGGCGTGAGTCGCGTTTCCTGTGAGACGTGGCGCGAGGTGAGCATCCCCGAGTTTGAGGCGCACGGGTCGCAGTAGTGGCGCGACGACGCACCCAGCCAGCCTGATCCCGGGGTAGCGCCCTCGTCCGGGTCTCCGGATCTTCGGCTTGCGACAGGCTGCGGGACCTGAATCCTCCCGCCTCCCAGCCCCAGCGAGCCGGAGCGCCATCCATGTCGGCGGAAATCAGAATGGAACGGATGACCTCGCCCGAGATCGGGGCGGCGATCGAGGCCGGGGTCACGTCCGTCGTCGTCGCGGCGGGGGCGGTGGAGCAGCACGGGCCGCACCTGCCGCTCTTCGTGGACGCCGAGCACGGCGACCGGCTCGCGGTCGAGATCGCCCGGCGGCTCGGTGACGCGCTCGTCGCGCCCACCATCCGCGTCGGCTGGTCGGCGCACCACATGGCCTTCCCCGGCACCGTCTCCCTCGAGAAAGAGACCTTCCTCGCGGTGTGCAGAGACTACGTCGTCAGCCTCGCGCACCACGGCTTCCGGCGCGTCTGCTTCGTCCCCACGCACGGCGGGAACTTCGCCCCTCTCGCCGAGGCGCGGGACGCGTTCAACGAAGCGGCGGGGCCCGACTGTTCCGTGGACGTGTACGCAGACCTGGCCGAGGTCATCGGGGTCTGGCGCGGGGTCGCGGAGGCGGAGGCGGGCCTCGGGGCACGCGTGGGCGGCCACGCCGACATCGCCGAGACTTCGATCATGATGGCCATGCACGATGGCATCGTCCGCGAGGAACTGGCCGAACGCGGGCGCCTGACGACGCCGGAGGAGGAACCGGAACTCATCCGGCGCGTGCTCGGCGAGGGGTTTGCGAGCGTGACGCCGAACGGCATCCTCGGCGACGCGCGGGGGGCGAGCGCCGAACTCGGCGAAAGGATGATCGCCGCGCTGGCGGACCGCATGGCCGCGCATTTTGCCAGGTAGCGACGCGTCGGATTCCGGATCGGATCCGGAGATGGAGATAGAGGGATGAGGGATGGACGAACGGCAGCGCTGATCGCGGTCATGTTGGGCGGGGCCTGGCCGGTCGTGACCCCGGCCGAGGCCGAAGCGCAGGTGCGTCGCGGCCCGCCCGTACCGCCGGACACGTCCCCGCCGATGACGGTCGAGGCGTACGACCCCCGGTCGACGCTCGTCGTGCCGGAGAACCCGGTCTCGCGCGCCGCCTTCCCCTTCGTGGACGTCCACCTGCACCTCAACGGGACGATGCCGCGGGCGCAACTGGACCAGCTCGTCCGCGACATGGACGCGCTCAACCTCGCCGTCGGCGTGAACCTCAGCGGCGGCACCGGACCCCGGCTCGCGCAGCAGATCGAGGCCTTCGAGGCCGCCTATCCCGGGCGTTTCGTCGTGTTCGCGAACGTCGACTTCAATGACATCGACAACCCCGAGTTCGGGGCGCTCGCCGCGGCCCGCCTGGAGGCCGACGTCCGGGCCGGCGCCCGCGGCCTGAAGATCTTCAAGAGCCTGGGGCTGTGGATCACCGACGCGGCCGACCGGCGCGTGCCGGTGGACGACCCGCGTCTCGATCCGGTCTGGGCCAAGGCCGGAGAACTCGGGATCCCCGTCCTCATCCATTCGGGGGACCCGGCGGAGTTCTGGCAGGAGGTGGACGCGCGAAACGAGCGCTGGCTCGAGCTTCGCGTGCGGCCCGGCCGCCGGCAGAGCGGCCCGCCCTCCTTCGAGCAGGTGCTGGGCGAGCAACTGAACATGTTCCGCCGGCACCCGGAGACGACATTCATCGCCGCGCACCTCGCGTGGCTCGGCCACGACCTCGGCCGCCTCGGACGAACCCTCGACGAGATCCCCAACATGAACGTCGGGCTCGGCGCCGTGATCTACGAGCCGGGCCGCCAGCCCCGCTTCGCCCGCGAGTTCTTCATCAGGTACCAGGACCGGATCCTGATGGGGAAGGACTCCTGGGCGCCGGACGAGTACCCCACCTACTTCCGGGTGCTGGAAACCGCGGACGAGTACTTCCCCTACTATCGCAGGTACCACGCCTTCTGGCGCATGTACGGCCTCGACCTCCCGGAAGAGGTGCTGCGGAAGGTCTACTTCGAGAACGCGCTCCGGATCATCCCCGACATCGATCGAAGCCGCTTTCCGTAGACTCCGGCTCGAGGTGTCCGCCGGCCGAACCCGCGCGCTATCTTCTCGTGACGGTCCAGTCCCGGGAGGCATCGTTAAGGGGGGACGCGAGATGAAGGATCCGGCGAAGAGAGCCCTCGACGCCTACAGGAAGGCGATGTCCAGGGAAGAGGCGTACGACGCGGCCTACCGGACGCTGGCCAACGCCACTCTTGCGGTGAAGCGGGCGGAGGAACGGCTCGAGACGGCCCGGGCGTCGAAGACGAACGCGGCGGCGCTGGTGCACCGGGCGGCCGGAGCTTTCGTCGATGCCCTCAGGAACGCCGAGGAGGCTTACGCCGCGGCGGAGGAGGCGGGGGCAGTGCCCGACCGGGGCCCCACCGAGTTGAACGACGTGAACCGCGAATCGATCAGCCGCCAGGCCGACAAGGCGAGCGAGCTGCGGAGCTGGCTGAAGCTGCTGGACTGACCGCGCCGCCGCCCCTTCCCGTCACATATCCGGATAGTCCGCAGTAGGCCCGAACATCTGGGGCACCGGCACATCGAGAAGCCGCAGGTAGACGCCAAGTTGCGCCCGGTGATGGATCAGGTGGTCGAGGACGAAGCTCCGCAGCACGACCGCCTTGGGCATCGAGAAGCGATCTTCGCCCGCCACCTTCAGCGTCCACGAATCGGCGAAGGCCTCGTCCGGGGTGGCCTCGATCGCCTCCCGCGCCGTGGCCGCGCTCCGGTCGAGCGCCGCGACGAGTTCGGCCGAAGACTTGAGTTCCGGATTCTGCGGCGGCTCGCCGCCTTCCGGAGCGACGTCGAACTCGGACATGGTCAGCGTCGCCACGGTCCAGTTGGGGAGCATCGCGACGTGCGTCGCCAGCTCGCCGAGCGTCCACGATTTCTCGTGCGGACGCCAGTCGAGGCGGTCATCCGGCACGGCTTCCAGGGTGGCGCGGCAGCCCGTCACGATGTGGTCGAACTGCATGAGGGTCTGTTGAGCGAACATGGGAGACTCCGTTGTGGGGTGCGCGATCGTCGCCTTCGCGGGCGGTGACGATCCAGCGGGCGCGGTAACCTGCAAGCTTCGCCCGGTGGAGGGAACCAGGCGCCCGACGCCGTGCCGACATTTCGCCCGGTTCTTCCGGAACGCCGGGCGTCTTGATCGTCATCGCGACTTGACTAGATTGTTAGCTAGATTGCGAGTTCCGGAGGAGAGATGTCACACGTCGTGAACGTTCACGAAGCCAAGACACAGCTTTCTCGTCTCCTCGCACAGGTGGAGGCCGGAGAGGACGTCGTCATCGCCCGCCGCGGCGAGCCGGTGGCGCGGCTGGTTGCATGCAAGCCGGTGGGCAAGCGCGAGCCGGATGTTCTGAAGGGCAGGATCGTGATCCCCGACAGCTTCTTCGACCCGCTGCCGGAAGAGGAACTGGCCGCCTGGGAAGGCAGTTAGCGTTGCGCGTGTTGCTGGACACGCATGCGTTTCTCTGGTGGATCGCGGACAGCGAACGGCTCTCCCGCAAGGCCCGCCGTTCCATCGCGGATGAGACGAACGACATCGCCGTCAGCGCGGCGTCGGCCTGGGAAATCGCGACGAAGCACCGGATCGGCAGACTACCGGGGGGTGAGGCAGTGGCCCTGGACGTGGGCGGCTGCATCGCCGGCCAGGGGTTCAGCGAACTTCCGATCAGCGTCGGCGACGCGGAACGCGCGGGGCGCCTCCCGGGACCACATCGGGACCCGTTCGACCGCATGCTGGCGGCGCAGGCCCTGGCGCGCGGCCTTCCGATCATCTCGATCGACGGAGTCTTCGACCGCTACGGCCTCGACCGTCTCTGGTAGCTACTCGCGCTTGCCGGTGTCGCCTTTCCGGATCTCGAAATCGCGGCGGTCGCGGTAGAAGCGCGCGCGGTTGAGGACGTAGTCGCCGTTCTCCACGTCCATGTCCGCGCACTCCGTCATCGTCCAGTACTTGTGGTCGCCGAGGAACAGGTACTCGCGCGTCTGGTGGAAGAACCGGCAGGTGACGCCCTCGCCGCGCCGGATGCGTTCACAGAAGGCGGCGAGGAGTTCCTGCTGCCCGTCCTTCCCGCTTACGACGTACTCGTGGGGCCAGGTCTCCCGGTAGGTCACGGCCTCGCGCCACGGGGCACGGGCGATGAGCGCCATGATGTCCAAGTTCAGATCCTTTCCGGGCACTGCGAATCGCCGCGACGCGCGATGCCGCGAAGCATGCCGCGGAAGATCAGCCAGTGGATGGGGTACAGGCCGTACCAGTACAGCAGGCCGCCCAGACCCAGGGGGTCGAAGACGGCCGTCTGGGTGATGCGGCTTCCCTGCTCCGCAGGTTCCACCTCGAACTGTAACCACGCCCGGCCGGGCACCTTCATTTCGGCCTGCAGATGCAGGAGGCGGTTGGGCTCGAAGGCCTCGACGCGCCAGAAATCGAGCGGGTCCCCCGGCCGAACGTCGACCGGATTCCGCCGGCCGCGGCGCATGCCGACGCCGCCCGCGAGCAGATCCACAGCGCCACGCCACGCCCACAGCCAGTTCGCGAAGTACCAGCCCCGGGATCCGCCGATACGCTGGATCGGAGCGAAGGCGCCGGCGGCGTCGGCCCGGACCACGGCCTGCTGGCGGTCGACGATGCGCGAGCCAAACCGTTTTCCGCCCCAGAGCGGCTGTCGACCGCTCGAGGACACGGCATCGCTCCACCGCGTCCCGGCCATCTCCCGGTCCTCCTCGCGCAACGCGCGGGCGACCGCCTCGCCCATATCAAGAGGACGAACCGGGAAGCGCTCCAGCGCCGCCGTGTCGCGGACGACGGTTTCGTTGCGCAGGCTCGTGACGAGTTTCCGGCCCACGCGCGCGTACACGGGCGTCACAAGGCCGAGCCAAAGACTCGAAAGACGGGGATTGAGGAAGGGGACAGGAATCATGACCCGGCGGACACCCGCCTGGCGGGCGTATTCGCGCATCAATTCGCCGTAGGTGACCCGTCGAGGTCCGCCGATTTCGAACACGGCGCTGCCCTCGTGCTCGATATCGAGTCCGTGAATCAGGTACGCGATGACATCATCGATCGCGATGGGCTGGGCCGCGGTCCCCACCCAGCGTGGCGTGACCATCACCGGCAGCTTGTTGACAAGACTCCGCAGCAGTTCGAAGGAGAGCGACCCCGATCCGATGATGATGGAGGCGCGGAACTCCAGCGTCGGCACCCCTTCCGACGCGAGGATGCGACCGACCTCCAGGCGGCTGGCGAGGTGGGGCGACAACGGGCCGTCACCGGCGAGACCGCCGAGATAGATGACCCGGCGCACCCGCTGCTCACGCGCGGCGCGGGCGAAGTTGCGGGCCCCGACCCGGTCCTGCTCGCCGAAATCCACCTTCGATCCCATCGAGTGTACGAGGTAGTAGGCGGCATCTACTCCCTGGAGGGCTTTGCGGAGGGAATCGGGATCGAGCACGTCGCCCGCGACGACGTCGGTCCGGCTCGAGAACCGACCGGCGAGGTACTCGGGCTTACGGGCGAGGCAGCGGACTCGGGCTCCACCTTCTTCGAGCGCCGGAACAAGGCGGCCGCCGACATAACCGCTCGCCCCGGTGACGAGAATCACTCGTCGGAGCCCCGGGTGATCCGCCTGAGTTCCAGCGTAGCGATGGACTGCACGGTCGTCCCTCGTACAAGGAAGCCCTCGATGCGGTCGTCGGCTCTGAAGCGCCCTTCATAGGCCTCGGAATACGATCCGTAGTCGAGAATCAGCCTGACCTCCGAGGAGGCGTGGACACCCTCCACGGTCCCGGGGGATATGGTTTCGCTCGGCCCCGGGATCCGGGAGAAATCCGTTCGGCTGACGGTGCCGGAGACGTTGCCCAGCCCGTCTTCCTGCAGCCGGAACTGCCAGGCCAGCCCGCCATCGATGCGAAGCACGCGGCCGAGCCAGTCCCCCGTGAGGGGCATCTCCGCCGGATCCGTCGTGTAGCGGCAGGCAGCGAGCACCCCCGGAAGAACGATCAGGACGGCGACCCGCGCGTATCTGCGTGCCTTCATTCGTCACCCCACGTGCTCGTTCCCGTGACGATCCTCCCCCGGTAGCGACGAGCGCCGCGCATACCGGCGAGACAGGCAGGTGATATGATATAGCCCGCTCGCTCGTTGTGTCTCGTGTACGACGGAGCGAGTCGATCCCGAACCTCCGCGAGGCGCATGCCCCACACCCATAAGGACGCCCGTCCCTCCGTCCGCGTCACGCTGCTGGCGATGGCCGCGCTCTGCGTCGGGTGCGGACCGGCAGCGCTCGACTGGGTCGAGGAGGACGGGTACCGCTGGGCCGAGCTTCGGGTGTCGGGCGAGGACGAGCCGGGGTTCGAGCGACTCGACCCCTCGGAGACCGGGATCTCGTTCGAGAACGTGGTGACGGAAGCGCAGTACATCGAGAACAGCCACTACCTGAACGGATCCGGCGTCGCGGCGGGGGACGCGGACGGCGACGGCCGCGTCGACCTCTACTTCGCGGGGATGGACGGGCCGAATCGGCTCTACCGCAACCTGGGCGGCTGGCGCTTCGAGGAGATCGCCGAGGAGGCCGGGGTCGCGGCGGCGGACCGCTTCTCGACGGGTGCGGCGTTCGCGGATGTGGACGGCGACGGAGACCTCGACCTGCTCGTCCACGCGCTCGGGGGCCCGAACGCACTCTACCTGAACGACGGGATGGGCCGCTTTGCGGACGGGACGGAGGCGGCGGGGCTCTCCTCGACGCTCGGGAGCATGTCGATGACGCTCGCCGACATCGACGGGGATGGGGATCTCGACCTGTACGTGGTGAACAACAAGGTCGCGACGGTGCAGGACCTCTTCCCGCCCGAAGACATGCAGCCGAGCAACATCTACCGGCAGACGGAAGGGGGGTTCGAGATCCTCCCCGAATGGCGGGAACACTTCACGCTCGGCGAGGTCCGGGAAGGGATGGTCCCCCGGCTCGAACTCGCGGAGCCCGACCGGCTTTACCTGAACGACGGAACGGGACGGTTCACGCCGGTGCCGTGGACTGAGGGCGCATTCCTCGACGAGGAGGGGCGGCCCCTGGAGGCCGAGCCGCTGGAGTGGGGGCTCGCGGCACGTTTCCAGGACATGGACGGGGACGGAGACCCGGACCTGTACGTCTGCAACGACTTCCACAGCCCGGACCACATCTGGATCAACGACGGGACGGGGCGTTTCCGGATGCTCGCTCCGCTCGCGATGCGGAGCACGAGCTTCGCCTCCATGGCCGTGGACTTTTCGGACGTCGACCGGGACGGGTTCACGGACTTCTTCGTGGCGGAGATGCTGAGCCGGGAGCAGCGGCTGCGCATGAAGCAGATCGTCGGCGGCGTCGCCGACCCACAGTTCGCGGGACGGATCCTGAACCGGCCGCAGAAACCGCGCAACACGCTCTACCTGAGCCGGGGGGACGGGACCTGGACGGAGGCCGCGCAGTTCGCGGGCCTCGACGCGTCCGGCTGGTCGTGGGGCAGCACGTTCGTGGACGTGGATCTCGACGGGTTCGAGGACCTGCTCATCGGGACAGGCCACTTCTACGACGCGATGGACAAGGACGCGGCGCAGCGGGTGGGGTCGATGGACTGGCGGCAGCGGATTCTCGGCTTCCCGCCGCTGCGCCTCTCCAACGTCGCCTTCCGCAATCGCGGAGACCTGACCTTCGAGGAGGTGGGAGAGGCGTGGGGGTTCGCGGGGGACGAGGACATCACGCATGGGATGGCGGCGGCGGATCTCGACGGGGACGGGGACCTGGACATCGTCACGAACCGGCTGCTGGCGCCCGCGGGGGTGTACCGGAACGTGGGCCGGGCTCCGCGCGTGGCGGTGCGGCTCGTCGGCGGGAGACCCAACACAGCCGGCGTCGGCGCGCGGATTCGCCTCTCGGGGAGCGAGTTGCCGGCGCAGACGAAGGAGATCGTCGCGGGTGGCCTGTACCTCTCCGGTTCGGAGGCGATGGCCAGCTTCGCCGCCGGCGAGGGGGAGATGACGCTCGAGGTCGTCTGGCGGGACGGGACGACGAGCCGGGTGGAGGGCGTGCGCGCGAACCGCATCTACGAGATCCGGCAACCGGCGGCCGGCGGCGCGGCGGCGGCTCCGGGCTCGGCGGAGTCGGAAGCGCCCCTGTTCGACGACGTGTCCGCGCTGCTCGGGCACCGTCACCGGGAGAACGCGTTCGACGACTTCGCGCAGCAGCCGCTCATCACCTGGCGTCTGGGACAGGGCGGCCCGGGCGTCGCGTGGGGCGATATCGACGGTGACGGTGACACGGACGCCCTGATCGGCGGTGGGGGCGGCGCCGGCCTCTCGGTCTTCCGCGGCGACGGCGAGGGCGGGTTCTCGCCGGACCGGGGCGCGCGCGGCGGCGGGGCGGCCGGGCCGGCGCCCTCCCCGGGCGACCAGACGGGCCTCGTGATCGTCCCCGGCCGGGCCGGCGCCACGGTGGTCGTCGGAACCGCGACGTACGACGGCACCGACCGGGCGGCCCCGTCGGCCACGGCGCTGCGCGTCTCCGGGACGGGGCTCCGCGAGGCGCAGACGCTTCCCGCCGCCGAATCGAGCACCGGCCCTCTCGCCGCAGCCGACTACGATGGGGACGGCGACGTCGATCTGTTCGCGGGCGGCCGCGTGATCCCCGGCCGGTATCCGGTCGCGGCGACCTCTCGCCTCTTCCTCAACGAGGGCGACCGCTACGTCCTCGACGAGTCGAACGCGGCGGCCCTGGCCGACGTGGGCCTCGTGTCCGGCGCCGTCTTCAGCGATGTGGACGCCGACGGAGACCCGGATCTCCTGCTCGCCATCGAGTGGGGACCCGTGCGGCTCTTCGTCAATCGCGACGGACGATTCGAGGACGCGACGGCCGCCTTCGGACTCGAGTCCCGGACCGGGTGGTGGAACGGAGTGACGACGGGAGACCTGAACGAGGACGGGCTGCCCGACGTCATCGCCTCCAACCGGGGCCTCAACTCGCAGTTCACCGCGAGTCCCGAGCACCCGGCGACCGCCTATCACGCCGATCTGGACAACGATGGCTTCCGCGATGTCATCGAGGCGCGCTACGACGAGTTCACGCGCTCGATGGTGCCGGTGCGGGGACTCCTCACGCTGGCGGGCGGCCTCCCCTTCCTTCGCGGCCGCATTCAGGGGTACGAGCACTACGGACAGCTTGGCGTGAACGAGATTCTGGAGCAGCCCGCGGACCTCCTGCCGACAGTCGAGGCGACGACGCTCGCGCACACCGTGTTCATCAACCGCGGGGGATCGTTCGAGGCGTTCGAGCTGCCGCGCGAAGCGCAGTTGGCACCCGCGTTTCACGCGGGCGTGGCCGACATGGACGGCGACGGACACGAGGATGTCTTCCTGAGCCAGAACCTGTTCGCGCTGCGCGGCGAGGCGGACCGGAACGACGGGGGGCGCGGCCTGTGGCTGCGGGGCGACGGAACGGGGGCGCTGACGCCGGTCCCGGGACAGCGGTCGGGCATCGCGGTCTACGGCGAGCAGCGTGGAGCGGCGTTCGCGGACTACGACGGCGATGGGCGCGTGGACATCCTCATCAGCCAGAACGCGGCCGGGACGAAGCTGTACCGCAACAGGGGCGCGAAGCCCGGACTGCGTGTCCGGCTGCGCGGCGGCCCCGGCAACGCGGCGGCCATCGGCGCCGCCATCCGCCTCGAGTACCCCGGTGGAGTTCTCGGTCCGCTGCGGGAGGTGCGGGCCGGCGGAGGCTACTGGTCGCAGGACGATCCGGTTCAGGTGATGGGACTCGCGGCCACACCGACCGCCGTCCGCGTCCGCTGGCCCGACGGCTCCGAGACGGTCACGCCGCTGGACGCGCCGACCCCGCTGGAGGTCACGATCGACGCGAGCGGCACGCTCGTCGCCCGCCGCTAGACGCCGGATCTGCCCGGCGGGGGGCGCTTCGCCGCCCCGGGCGTTCAGCCGCCCTTGAGAGTGCGGATGCGCTCGGCGACCTCGCGGGCCATCTCGTTGGGAATCGGGATCGTGAGGTTGTACTGCGCGATCTTCCAACCCCCGCCTTCCATCACGAGCACGCCGCTGCCGCGCGTTTCGCCAAGGTTGGCGTTCTCGAGGCGTTCGTCGAACCAGGCGGTGCGCCCGCCGGGCGCGATGGCGATGTGGCGCTCGAGCATGTGGTAGGTCCAGCCCGTGCCCGTATCGAAGCGGGCCTTCGTGTAGTCCATGAACTCTTCGCGCGTCCAGCGCTCGGTCGCGTCGGTGCCGAGGAAGACGGCCTCGTCAGCGTAGAGGCTGAAGTAGCGGCCGAAGTCGGCCTCCGAGGCCGCCTCGTGGAGCGCGTCGAGGGTCGCGGAGACGTCGGCCCGGGCATCGTCCTGCCCGGCGAGGGGCGCCGCCGGGAGCGCCGGCGCGATGAGGAAGGCGAGGACGGCAAGGCGAGCCAGGGGGCGATGCGGCCGGCGGCCGGCGTTGTTCATCACGTTCATCACAGCTCCTCGGGATCTGGCAGCCCCTGCAGCGAGAGCTCTGCCGGGGCCGCGGGTGTCGCGTGATCCTACCTGAGCCGCCCGCGAGCAACTAGTCTTGATGTCATGCCGCCACGTGCCACTGATTCGACGCGAAGCCACAGGGCTCTGATCGCCCGAGCGGCCGCCGCCTCCGTCCTCACGGTCCCGATCGTAAGCGGGTGCGCGACGGACACCGGACGGGACGCGTCGGGTCTGCACGCCGCCGGTCCGGGCGCCGCGGTCGTGATCCGGGCGGACCGGATCCTCGACGGGCGCGGCGCCGTGCTCACAGGCCGGGAACTCGTGGTCCGCGACGGCCGGATCGAAGCCATCGCCGCGGAGGGGACCACGGAGGGCGCCGTGGTATACGAACTTCCGGGAGCGACCGCGCTTCCGGGACTCATCGACACGCACGTTCATCTCGGCTGGCACTTCGACGCGGCGACGGGCCGACTGGGCAGTGCGGGACCGACGAACACGGCAGAGGACCGGGTGCTATATGCGGCCGAGAACGCGTGGAACATGCTCGCGAGCGGCGTCACGACGGTGCAGAGCCTCGGCGGACCGGAGGATGTGCCGGTCCGGGACGCGATTGCGCGCGGATCGCTCCCGGGGCCACGGATTTTGACGTCGATCGAGCCCATCACGGCCGGGAGCGGCGGACCGGAGGAGATCCGGGCGCGCGTGGACACGCTGGCCGAGGCGGGCGCGGACGTGATCAAGATCTTCGCCTCCGCCAGCATCAGGGTCGGCGGCGCGCCCACGCTGAGCCAGGAACAACTCGACGCCGCCTGTGGTCAGGCGCGCGAGCACGGCCTGCGCGCCGTGGTCCACGCCCACGGTCCCGAGAGCGCGAGGCGCTCGGCCCTCGCTGGCTGCCGGCAGATCGAGCACGGTGCCCTCCTCGACCGCGAGACGCTCGAACTCCTGGCCGAACGTGGACTCTACTACGATCCGCACACGCACCTGATCTTCGAGAACTACTTCGTGAACCAGGACCGCTACCTCGGCATCGGGAACTACACGGAAGAGGGGTTCCGCCAGATGCGCGAGGCCGTGCCGGTCGCGCTCGGCGCCTTCCGCGAGGCGCTCGACGTCGAGGGGCTCGACATCGTGTTCGGGACCGACGCCGTAGCCGGCGCGCACGGGCGCAACTGGACGGAACTGGTGTACAGGGTGCGTGAAGGCGGACAGGACCCGATGGAGGCCATCGTCTCGGCCACGAGCCTGGCGGCGGCTTCGCTCGAACTCGAGCAGACGGTGGGCACGCTCGCGCCGGGACTCGAGGCCGATGTGATCGCGGTAGCGGGCGACCCGACAGCCGATATCGGCGCCCTCGAGCATGTCGTCCTCGTGATGCGGCGCGGAGTGGTCTACCGACATCGGCCGCTCGCGAAGACTCCGTGAAGCGGCGACGCTTCGCCGGCAGCTCGACGGTCCGCCGCCACACCGACACCTGGAGAGCGGGACTCTCGTAAGGAGGCGCATGAAACGCTCGATCGAAGACGCGCAGCAGCGACTCGCCGAGAAGCTGCTTTCGCGCAGGGACGTGTCCGCCGTCGGCATCGGAGCCGACAACGGGGCCCCGTGCCTGAAGGTCTACCTCTCCGGCTCCTCTTCCCGGAAATCGATCCCCGACCGCTACGACGGACACCCGGTGCGGGTGGTCGGCGGGGGCCCGTTCCGGGCGCAGGGGAACGGCCCGGCGGACTCGCCGGCCGGCAGCGCGTGACGGGCGGAGGGGACAGGCGATGACGCCGCGCCGGAACCTCGTCCTTGCGATCACGATCGCGGTCGCCACATGCGTCGGGGTCGGCATCCACTGGACGCTGACATCCTGGCCGACGCGGCCCCCGACGCTGCCTCCGCCGCGGCTTCCCACGCGTCCGCCGCTGCGTCCCCCCGGCCCCTCCGCCCAGGAGTTGCTCGCCGCCGCCATGCAGGTTCAGAGCGACAATGAATCGACGCTCTTCGCCGTTCCGGGCGTGGTCGGCGTGGGGATCGGGTTCACGGACGCCGGAGCGCCGACGATCAAGGTCTTCGTCGATCCTTCCGCGTCTCCCGTATCCCGTGGTCTCCAGGGCATCCCGGAGACGCTCGGTCTCTTCCCCGTCACCGTCGAGCCGGCGGGCCCGTTCCGCGTCCTGCCGCCGGAACCCGTCGCCCCGGTTTCGGCGGACGAAGGGCCGGTACCCACGGGCCGCTTCGAACGGCCGGTGCCCATGGGCGTGTCCACGGGCCACACCCGCTCCACGGCGGGCACGATCGGCGCCGTCGTGACCGATGGCGAGCGCCGGTACGCACTCAGCAACTGGCATGTGTTCGTGCCGGGCGGCGAGGGACAGCCGGGCGACGTTCTCCTGCAGCCGGGACCCGTCGATGGCGGCTCGGACCCGGGGGACGCGATCGCCACGCTCGCGGCGTTCGAGCCCGTGGTCCTGTCGCCGTTCGCGTCGAACCGGATCGATGCGGCGATCGCGCGCACGGACGAGGTGCTGCCGGAGACGCCGGTGGGGGGCTATGGGTCGCCGCGCAGCACGACGATGGCGGCGAAGCCGGGGCTGCAGGTCCAGAAGTACGGGCGGACGACGCGCCTCACGGTCGGGGAGGTGGAGGCGGTCAACGCGTCGATCAACGTGACCTACGGGTCGGCCGGATCGCAGGTCGGCCGCTTTGTCGGTCAGGTCATGGTGTGCTGCAACTTCAGCAAGGGCGGCGATTCCGGTTCCCTGATCGTGGCGCGCGATCTGGACCGCGACGGGAACGCGGGCCCGGACGACCGCAAGCCGGTCGCGCTGCTCTTCGCCGGCGACGGCCGGCTCACGATCGCGAACCCGATCGATCTCGTGCTCGACCGCTTCGACGTGACGATCGTGGGCGAGGACGCCGACCGCTGACGCGGGGTTTTGCCACGGGCTGCCACGGCTGGCCGCTGGTGCCGGCCAGTCAATAGTTTGGCGACCATGACACGCTTCCGGTCGCACTTCCTGCCACGAACGCCGACGGGCCGCCGGCTCACCGTCCTCTTCCTGGTGCTGTTCGCGTTCACGCAGTGGCCGTTCGTGTATGTCATCGGCAACCGCGTGGAGCCGTGGATCGGCGGCATGCCCTTCCTCTACGTGTACCTGCTCGTCCTCTACTGCCTCCTCATCGGGGTCCTGATCCGGGTGCAGAGGCGGGGGCTCTGATGGAGGCCTGGGTCGTCGCGACCGGCCTCATCTTCGTCTATCTCGTCGCCACCATCGTGCTGGGGGCGGTCGCGAACCGGCGCATGTCGGTGGACCTGGAGGACTTCCTCCTCTACGGACGCAAGGCCGGGTTCATCGTCCTCTATCTCACCGTCGTCGCCACCTACCATTCGGCGTTCGCCTTCCTCGGTTCGGGCGGCTTCTTCTATACGCACGGGATCGGGTTCTGGGCGGCGGGCGCGTGGACCGTGCTCGTCGGGGGGATCACCTACGTGCTCGGGAGCCGGATCTGGGCGCTGGGAAAGACGTTCGGCTACATCACGCCGGCGGATCTGCTGGCGGACTTCTACGAGTCGGATGCGGTGCGGATCGTGACCGCCCTCGTGTCCGTCCTGTTCACGATCCTCTACATCCAGGTCCAGGCGGTGGGGCTGGGCTACATCCTCTCCGTCGCGTCCGGCGACCGGATCTCGTTCGAACTGGGGACGCTGATCCTGCTCGTGGTTGCCGCGGGCTATCTCATCGCGGGAGGTCTGCGCGCCGTCTACTGGACGGACGTGATCCAGGGCGTGTGGATGTACGTCGCCGTGTGGGCCGGCGCCCTCGTGCTCGCCTTCGAGCTGTTCGGCGGGCCGTTCGAGCTGTGGCGGCAGGTCGCGGCGCAGCGGCCCGATCTGCTGACGCTCCCGGGGCCGGAGGGCTTCTTCACGCCGGGGATGTGGTTCGGGATGATCGTCGTGCTCTCCTTCGGCATCATCTTCCAGCCGCACCTCCTCATCCGGTACTACACGGCGGTCTCGGGCCGGACGATCAAGCTGCTGGGCGCGACGACGCCGATCTACCTCATGACGCTCTATATCCCGGCGGCGCTCGTGGGCCTGGGGGGCGCGCTCGTGATGCCCGACATCGCGATCCCGGACCGGATCTTCCCGGAGATGCTCTTCGCGTACGCCCCGGCCTGGCTCACGGGCGCGATCCTGGCCGGCGCGACGGCGGCGGCGATGTCCACGCTCGACTCGATGCTGCACGCGAACATGACGGTGCTGACGCGCGATGTGTACCAGCGCTACATCCGCACCGGCGCGAGCCAGAACCACTACATCCTCATCGGCCGGCTGATCGTCGTGGCCCTCCTCGCCGTCGGGTACTTCCTCTCCGTGAGCACGTTCGATTTCCTCGTCCAGCTCGTGGCCCTGTCGGGTTCCGGGGCGCTGCAGCTGATGCCGGCGGTCCTCGGGGTCTGCTTCCCAGGCCGGCGCCTGACGACGAAGGCGGGGGTGATCGCGGGCATCGGAGCGGGTCTCGCGACGCTCTGCTTCACGCTCATCGACGTGAGTATCTCCACGCCCTTCGGCACCTTCGCGACCGCACCGCATCCGCTCGGCATGCACGGCGGGGTGTGGGGACTACTGGTGAACTTCATCGTGACCTGGGTGGTGAGCCGGTTCACGCTTCCGCCGAGCGACGTGACCGTGTCGCGAATCCACGGCGCCGTCGAACGCTTCGTTTACGAGGGCGACCCCGCGTGAGCGCGGCCGGGGGCTGACGGCCGTGGGCAGGCTCGTCGGAGGCGTCGCCCTCCTGGCGCTCGCACTCTTCGTGTTTGTGGGGTTCCTTCTCTCGGGCGCCGATCCGTTCGCCCTGAGAACGCTCTTCGCGCTCTTCATCGCGGCCGGACTTCCCGCCGCGGGCGGCGGCCTGCTCCTTGCGGGCCACTTCGGGGTCGGGCGCCGCATCGAACACCGGCGGGAGGAACTCCGCCGCGACACGCTCGAGGCCGAGATCCTGAAGATGGCGGGGCGCCACGGCGGGCGGCTGACGGCGGTCGAGGTCGCGGGGGAACTGGCGGTGCCGACGACGACGGCCGAGGAACTCCTGAACGAACTGATGGCGCGGGAAATGGCCGAGATCGAGATCACGGACTCGGGCCTGCTCGTGTACGCCTTCCACGACGTGCGGCACCTGTCGGAGAAGGAAACCGCGCGCGGGCTCCTCGAGCCGTGAGGGGAGCGCCGTTGCCGTGAGCGAGACCCGCTGGCCGTGCCCCGTATGTCTCGGCACCAAGATGGAGAAGACGTCGCTGGGGACCGCGACGGGGGACGCTTCGGGGCCGCTGACGCTCGACCATTGCGCCCGTTGCGGCGGCATGTGGTTCGAGTTGGGGGAGGTGCAGCGCCTCCGTTCCGAGCGGCCCGAGTCGCTGTGGGCGCAGATCCCGGCGCGCGAGGAGCGACACCGGGCTCAGTGCCATGCCTGTCGCGCATTCGTGGACCGTGACGCGCCGGCATGCGCGGCGTGCGGGGCGAAGATCCGCCTGAACTGCCCCGTCTGCGACACGCGGATGCTGCAGGTGAGCCAGTCCTCCCTCACGCTCGATGTGTGCAAGCGGTGCAAGGGCGTGTGGTTCGACCACCACGAACTCGAGGCGATCTGGGAGATGGAGAGGGACCGGCTCGTCGCGCGGCGGGGAGGCGACGGCGCGGTCGGGCGCACGGCGGAGGCTGGCGCCGATGTCCTGTTCGAGACGCTCTTCTGGGCGCCGGACCTCGTCTTCGTGGGAGCGCACGTCGCCGGTCACGCCGTGGCGACCGCGGCGGAGGCGGCGCCGGCCGCGCTCGACGCCGTGGGCGACGCGGCCGCAAGCGTGTTCGAGGCAATCCTCGAGATCGTGGGCGGCATCTTCGGCTGACACCCGCGCGGATTCGCCGCGGCGCTCGACTCGCTACACTCCAGGTCCGACCCGAGGCTGTTTCTTCCCTACTGGAGAACCGACGAATGGAAATCGTGCTGGCCACACTGGCCGACGCCGCCAATACATCGAGCGACGGCAAGCTCAATCTCATGGGCCTCTTCGACACGCTCTACGCCGGGGCCATGCCGGTGACCCACCCCTCCATGCAACTCGTCCTCAGGATCCGGGCCGAACCGTCCGAAACCGATCGGCAGCACGAACTCGAAATCCGGTGCATGGCCGAGGATGGAGAGGAACTGTTCAAGGTGACGGGCGGGTTCTCCGTCCAGGGCCCGCCGGGGAAGGCGGCCACCTTCAATCACGTCGTGGGCATCAACAACCTGACGTTTCAGAAGTTCGGCGGGTACACGTTTCCGATCTTCATCAACCGGGACCTGAAGCGGACGGTCGAACTCGACGTGGCGATGGCCGAGGGACCCGCCGAGCCGCCCCGGGATTGAAGAGGGAGGGTCAGCGGCCGTCCTGGACGGGATCGGCGGCCGATTCCGCCTCCCACAGGCGTCGCTGCTCGCTCGTGAGGTAGTGCCGAATCGCGGTGACATCCTCCATCGAGAGAAGGTCGCCGAAGGCGGCCATGCCGTTCACGGCGAGCGCGCCGCCGAGCACCACGGCGTCGAAACTCTCCCACGCGCCGCCATCCATGCGGCGCAGGTCCGGATAGGCGGAGAGGTGTTCGTCCGAGGCCCGGTGACAGATGCGGCAGTGGACGCCGAAGAGTTCCGCCCCGCGCCGGACCCGGGCCGCGTCAAGCGCGAGATCCGGCGGTTCCGGCGTCGTCGGCACGACCTGCGCCGGGGGTAGCGGCACGTCGCCGCCATCGAGACGGAAGACGAGCAGCCGTCCCGCGCTGTCGTAGTCGTACGCCGCCGAGCCGAGCGGATAGGCGGAGCCCCTCGGCCCGCCGTAGCCCGCCATGACCGCGATGTACTGCACGCCGTCGACCTCGTACGTCATGGGCCCCGCCATGACGCCGGTGCCGAGATGGATGCTGTGGATGCGTTCGCCGGTGTCGGCCTGGTGGAAGTCGAGCGTGCCCGCCGCCGTCCCCTGGATGACGAGGTTTCCGCCCGTCACGAGGGTGCCCCCGTTCCACATGCTGCCGCGCGGCACCCGCCACAGCTCGCGCCCCGCGACGGGGTCCCACGCGAGGAGAAACTCGTTGGGGCCGATATCGGGGAGACCTTCGGTGAGGTGCGCGAACTCTTCCGGGAACGGAGGCCAGGAGGCCGTGAAGCCTTCGTACGCGACCTCGGGGCGATGGTCGAATTCATCCAGCGAACGCCACAGCATGGCCTGTTCGCGGGCGGGGATGTAGGCGATGCCCGTCTCGGGATTGAAGGACATCGGCTGCCAGTTGTGTCCGCCCGCGGAGGAGGGGAAGACGACGCGCGGTTCGTCGCGATAATCCGCGGCGGGGTTCGGGATCGGCCGACCGGTCTCGAGATCGATCCCGTGCGCCCAGGTGACGGTCACGAAGTTCTCCGCCTGCAGCAGTTCGCCCGTGGCGCGGTCGAGTACGTAGAAGAAGCCGTTCTTGGGGGCCTGGAGCAGGACATCGCGCGGCCGGCCGTCGATCGTGACGGTACTCAGGATGAGGTTCTGCGTCGCGGTGTAGTCCCAGATCTCGCCCGGCACCGTCTGGTAGTGCCAGGCGAGGCGGCCCGTCTTCGGGTCGATCGCGAGGATGGAGACGAGGTAGAGGTTGTCGCCCCCCCGACGGGCTTCGGTGCCAGATCGGGTAGGGGTAGGAGTTCCCCGTCCCCACGTAGAGAAGGTCGAGCACGGGGTCGTAGGCCATCTCGCCCCAGACGGTGCCCCCGAGTCCTCCCTCCCAGGCCGAGTCCGGGTCCCACGTG
This sequence comes from Candidatus Palauibacter sp., assembly GCF_965261555.1. Lineage (GTDB taxonomy): Bacteria > Gemmatimonadota > Gemmatimonadetes > Palauibacterales > Palauibacteraceae > Palauibacter. Next base: position 1,090,194 of record NZ_OZ253465.1, on the reverse strand, counting down.
GCCGCGGCCGCCTCCATCTCCGGGTGCTCGAAGCCACGGGCCGGATCGCCCGGAACCGTGAAGAAGCGCCACGCCTTCTCGCCGGTCTCGACGTCGTACGCCGTGATGTACCCGCGCACGCCGAAGTCGCCGCCCGCGTTGCCGAGGACGACGACGTCGCCGGCAATCTGCGGCGAGCCCGTGCTCGTGTACGAGAGGGACCGGTCGATGAAGGTGTCGACGCGCCAGATCTCCTCGCCCGTCGCGGCGTCGAGCGCCACCAGCCAGCCGTCGAAGGTGCCGATGTAGACGCGGCCCTCCCACACCTCCAGTCCGCGGTTGACGGGACCGCAGCAGCCCTTGCGCGTGGTGCTCGGGTCGACCTGCGGGTCGTAGCGCCAGACGGGTTCTCCCGTCGCCGCGTCGAGCGCCGCGACGCTTCCCCAGGGGCCCGGCGAATACATTACACCGTCGACGACGACGGGCGTGGCCTCGAGCCCCCAGTGCACGGAGCCGACGTGGGACCGCCACTCGTACTCCCAGGCGAGACCCACGGCGACCGCGTTCATGACGTGAATGCGCCCGAGCGGGGAGTACCGGGTTTCCCCGACGTCCCGGCCGGAGGTCAGCCATTCCGCGGGGACCGTGTCGGTCGCCAGCAGGCGGTCCCGGGTGACGGCGCCGGCCGCATCGCCGGGCGGTGACGGTTCGCAGGCTGCCAGCGCGCAGGAGACGAGAAGCGCGCCGGCGAGCGGGCGGGCGCCCCGGTTGCCGCGGGCCACCGGCGGGCTAGAAACGGGGGGTGACGGTGAGGCGGAAGCTTCGGCTGGGTCCGGGACTCCGTTCCTGCACATCCACGTAGGTCGTCTGGAACAGGTTTTCGATCTTCGCCTGCACCCGGGTCCCCAGAATCTCGGTGCGCGCGCGAAGGTCGACGAGGGTGATCGCGTTGCGCTCGTCGAGCGGGAAGGCGAGCACCTGCTCCACGCGGCTCCGGTGTCGGAAGTCGATGGCGACCATGCCCCTCCAGCCGGAGGCGGTCGCCGTGAAGTTGTGTCGCGAACGATAGGGGAGCGCCCGTCCGGTCCGGTCGTCCCGCGTGTCGAGGAAGGTGTAGTTCGTGTTGAGGTCCAGGCGATTCGGGATCACGCCGACCCGCAGGCCCGCGTCGACTCCCCGCACCATGGCTTCGGCGACGTTGCGGAACTGGAAGGTGAAGAACTGGTCCGGCGCCGGCGTGGGTTCGATGAGGTCGGTGTAGTCGCTCCAGAACAACCCGGCATCGACCCAGACGCGATCGCTGAGGGACACCGTCGCTCCGACCTCGCGAGCCCACGCGGACTCTCCTCGCATCTCCAGGTTGGGGACGACGCGGAACCCGAACTGGGTTGTAGACGTGAACTGTTCGGATACGCTCGGCGCACGGTATCCCCGGCTCAGGGATCCGCGCAGGCTCAGCCGCTCGCTCGCCTCGAAGACAACTCCGAGCTTCGGGTTGAGCACGACATCCTTCATCGCCGCCGACGCCTCGTGGTAGTCGAGCCTCAGCCCCACGGAGCCGCGAACCCGGTCCGAGAAGGTGATTTCGTCCTGCGCGAACACCGCGAGGTCCGTCACCTCGGGCGTCGGATCGAGGAAGTTGGAGCTTACGCCCGTCCACGCGCCTTCCCCGCCGATCGTCAGCGCATGCGAGGCGTTCGGGAAGAGGGACCATTGGACGTCGGTGCCGATCCGTGTCGAGCGGTGGAAGTCCTGATTGTCGTGGAAATGGTTCTGGTTCCGCGCGTGGTAGATGTGCGGGCGCAGCTGCAGGCGCTGCTTCGGGGTCACATACGGTGTGGCCGTAACCCCGAATACGACGTCGTCCGCCCGGATCCAGTCGCCGAGTTCGGCCGGATCGACCTCCAGCGGACGATCCGCCGACAGCCAGGTGAAGAACTCCTCCTCGTCCCTCCGCGTCCAGTTGACAAAGATCTCCCAGGGATTGGAGGACTCCGCGGGGAAGACGGTCTTGAGCCGCACCCGCCAGCGTTCCAGCGCCCCGTTCTGCCGGAACCCGTCCGATTCCTCGCGCGCGAGGTACAGGGTGGTGCCGACATCGCCGAGGCGGCGGGAATGCTGGAGCGCGATCCCTTCCCTGCTCAGGCTCTCGTCCGTGAACGAGTGTCGGGCCGGAGTGTCGAAGAGGCCCACGTAGCCGCGGACGATGGTCTCGGGCTCCGCGGACGGCCGCTTCGTGATCACGTTCACGACGCCGCCCAGCGCGTTCGTCCCCCAGAGCGTGGAATGTGGACCCTTCACGATCTCGATCTGGTCGACGTCCAGCACGGGGAGGCCGCTGAAATCGATCGACGCGCCCACGCCGGAGAGCACGCGGTGGCCGTCGAGGAGCATGAGGACCCGGCTTCCGACGCCGCGCGCGATGCCGGTGGCGCCGCGAATGTCCATCTGGCCGGAGTTGAAGATCACGCCCTGAGCGAAGGGGAGCGCTTCGTCGAGGGTCACGGCGTCGCGGTTGCCGAGTTCGTCGGCGCTCATCACGGCGACGCTCACCGGAGCTTCGCCGGGACGGGCGGCGGAGCGGCTCGCCGTCACGGTCAGCTCGGGAACGTCGAACAGCCGGCGTTCGAGAACGATGCGAAGTTCGCCCGACTGACCGGCCTGAAGTTCGCGTTCAGCGGCGCGAAAGCCGTCCGCGACGACGACGAGGGTAAAGGTCCCATCGGTGGGCGAGGCAATCCCGAAGCCCCCGTCGGCCCTCGTCGTCGCCGTCAAGGTGGTGCTTCGGATGAAGACGGCGGCCCCCGCGACCGGCGCACCCGTCTCCGCATCCAGCACGCGGCCCCGGACGATGGCGTCCTGGGCCTGGGCGGCGAGCGGGGCACTCGCGTAGAAGGAGGCGAACGCAGCCCGCGCGTAGAAGGAGGCGAGCACCGCGCGCATGTAGAAGACGGCGAGCGCGGCGCTTGCCGTGAGACGTCGTCGGGTACCGACCGCTACTGCCGCTGCCAAACCGTAGTCGAGGCGGCTGCGAGCGGCTCCGTTACTACGACGGTGAGGACGTTGCCCGCCAACGTGTAAGTACCCAGAGCTTGCACTTCGGTACCACTCTGCTGCCAGGTGCCGTCCGTACGGATGGTGAACGTGCCCTGGTCCTGAAGCATGATCCCCGCGCTGGGCACCGCGACTTCATAGGTCATCGTACCCGATGCACTGTCGCCGGAGGACGAGGTTTGCGAGAGCGTGAAGGTTCCCGTGGCGAGCGGCGGACCGGCCGTAAGCCCACCCTGGTTCAGGGATACGAGGCTATACGTGCCGGAGAGGTCCGGGGGCCCGGCGGCGGGGGGCGGCTCCGGGTCCATGGTGTCGCCGCCGCAGCCTGCGACAAGGGCCGCGACGACCAGCGGCACGCACAACGTTTGCAAACGCTTCTTCATGAAACCTCCGTCAGTTTCGGATCAGGCGTCTTTACGAGGACGCCGCTCCTTTCAAGATAGTCGTCCGGTTCGGCGTTGCCGAGACCGAGGCCCCGCCCTGGCAGGCCGCTACCCGCCGTCCTCGCTGTCGGTGGATACCGGGTATCGGTCCGTTTCTTCCTCGGGTTCTTCGCGTTCCACGACGATCGAGCAGTTCGTGACGAGCGCGGCGATGGCGCCGATCGCGGCCCAGGCGGGCAGCATCAGCGTCCCCACGACGCCGATGGAGAGCGGAACCTCGATCAACTCCTTCCCGTCCTCGTTCCGGATCGTGATGCGGCGGACGTTCCCCTCGCGGATGATCTCCTTGATCTTCCGGACGAGGTTCTCACCCGGCACCCTGTGTTCCTCGGTCATGTCCACCTCCCTTGCGGCGCGCCCGCGATTCCGGCTTGATGTTGAATCCTGGCAGTCCGCCGTACGCTCGTCATCCGGGTCGGGTTTTGCGAGCCGGAGAAACCTCTCGCCCGAGGAATAACGATGAAACGCTATCGAACGGAACTCCGCGCGCTCGCGCTCGCGCTCGGCCTTGCCGCCTGCGACGAGCCGGCGGACGAGGCCGGAGCCTCCGGCGGGGACGGACTCCCGGCGGGGGCGGAGGCGATCTCCCTGCTGGGCGAACCGCTCCATCCATCCCCCGGTTCGGCGGAGCAGCAGCGCGACATCGAAGTCGCGCGAGCGGACTACGACGCCGATCCGGATGACGCGGACGCGATCATCTGGCTCGGCCGGCGCGTCGGGTACACGGGGGCGTTTCGCGAGGCGATCGAGATCTTCTCGGAGGGGATCGAGAAGCACCCGAACGACGCGAGGATGTACCGGCATCGCGGACATCGCTGGATCAGCGTGCGGGAGTTCGACCGGGCCATCGAGGACCTGTCTCACGCCGCGGAGCTGGTGCGGGGCGACGAGGACGAGGTCGAACCGGACGGCCAGCCGAACGCGCGCGGCATTCCGACGAGCACGCTGCAGTCGAACATCCACTACCACCTGGCGCTGGCCCGCTACCTGAAGGGGGATTTCGAGGGAGCGCTGCCGTCGTACGAGGATTACCTCTCGGTGACGACGAATCCCGACCAGCTCGTGGCCATCTCGCACTGGCGGTACATGGCGCTCCGCCGCCTGGGCCGCGACGCCGAGGCGGCGGCCGTCCTCGAACCCGTGACGGCGGGCCTCGATGTCATCGAGAACACCAGCTACCACCGGCTGCTGCTCATGTACAAGGGGGAACTCGACGCGGACGCCCTGTGGGATCCCGACAGCGGCGACCCGGCGGGCGTGGCAGTGGCCTACGGGGTCGCGACCTGGCACCTCTACAACGGCCGCGAGGCGCAGGCCGCGGAGATGTACCGCCGCATTCTCGAGGGTTCCGGCTGGGCGGGGTTCGGCTACATCGCGTCCGAGGCGGAGATCGCCCGCCTGGAGGCCGACGCGGACGGCTGACCTGGACGGCTGACCCGGGCGGCTGACCCGCCGCAACTTTTTCCCCGCCGGCCTCGTCCCCCCCAAAAGGACGCCGGCGGCCAACGGTGCAGGCCAGGTACGGACCGCAACCTTTCGACGGCTCGACGCGTCCTACTTCGCAAGGTTTGAAGTTCGGGCTGCTTAAGGAAGGTTACCTTGGGGTTTTCCTCGTTCTTGATAGATTCCGCCGCCCCGTTGCGTCGGTGGGCGGCGTTCGGGCTGCTGATGGGCCTGGCCGCGCCGCTGGCGGCTCAGGATTCCGCGATCGGCGGCGAGACAAACGCGCGGGCCGCCGCGGCCCCGGCGCTTCGGGCCGTCCGCGCGACGGAAACGCCGCAGATCGACGGACGGCTGGTCGAAGCTGCGTGGAACGGCGCGCCGGTTGCCACCGACTTCGTTCAGTTTCAGCCCGACCCGGGCGAGCCGGCGAGCGAGCGCACCGAGGTCCGGGTCCTCTATACGGACGACGCCGTCTACATCGGCGCGCGGATGTACGACCGCGATCCCGACGGGATCATCCGCCGGCTCGCGCGCCGCGATGAGGAGGTGACGACGGACGCCTTTTCCGTGGCGTTCGACAGCTATTTCGATCACCGCACGGCGTTCCGCTTCTCCGTCAGCGTGGCGGGCGTCCAGAGCGACGCGCTGATGTTCTCCGACACGCAGGAGGACGGCGATTGGGACGCGGTGTGGGAGAGCGCGACGCGCTCCGACGAAACGGGCTGGACGGCCGAACTGCGGATCCCCCTCTCGCAACTCCGGTTCGCCGGCTCATCGGACGACGGTTCCGGAAGCACGTGGGGCATCAACTTCGTGCGCGAGATCGCCCGCCTCGAGGAGTCGAGCGTGTGGTCGCCCCTCCCGGAGGACCGCTCGCGCGTCGTGTCCGCCTTCGGCACGCTGCGCGACCTCCAGGGCCTCCGGCCGCGCCGCAATCTGGAGGTACGGCCCTACGTCCTCTCGTCGGCGACGCGGGCGCCGGGCACCGCCGACAATCCGTTCTACGCGGCCACGGACCTGCGCCAGACGGTGGGGGGCGACCTGAAGTACGGGATCACGGAGAACCTCACGCTCGACGTCACCGTGAACCCCGACTTCGGGCAGGTCGAAGCGGATCCGTCCGTCGTGAACCTCACGGCGTTCGAGACGTTCTTTCCCGAGAAGCGGCCGTTCTTCCAGGAGGGATCGGACATCTTCGGGTTTTCCTTCGGTGGGGGCGATGACAACAACGAGTCGCTCTTCTACAGCCGCAGGATCGGGCGGACGCCCCAGGGGTCCGTGACCGGCCCGGCGGAATACCGCGACGTGCCGGAGGCGACGAGCATTCTCGGAGCGGCGAAGCTGTCCGGGAAGACGGCGGACGGCTGGTCGATCGGGTTCCTCGATGCCCTCACCTCGAACGAGAACGCGCGCTTCATCTTGCCGGGGGGCACATCCGGCGCGCAACTCGTGGAGCCGATGACCAACTACGCGGTGGCGCGGGTCATCAAGGACTTCCGCGACGGCGAGAGCGCCGTCGGCGTCATCGCCACCGCCACCAACCGGCGCCTGGGCGCCGGAGGGACGCTCGCCTTCCTGGCGGACGAGGCGTACACCGGAGGGATCGACTTTCGGCACCGGTTCGGGAACGGGAACTATCAGATCGACGGTCATGTGATCGGGAGCACGGTGAGCGGCAGTCCGGAGGCGATCGCGCGCATCCAGCGTTCCTCCGTCCACTACTTCCAGAGCCCGGACTCCCGGCACGGACTGGACCCCACCCGCACGCGTCTCTCGGGCACCACGTCGACGATCAGCTTCTCGAAGGTGGGAGGCGGGAACTGGCGCTACGGACTGTTCGGCGAGAACCGCTCGCCCGGCTTCGAATCGAATGACCTGGGATTCCAGCAGAACGCGGATTACCGGGTCGGGGCGGTCTGGGTGAACTACGAGCAGTTCCGGCCGCAGGGGCCGTTTCGGAACTGGGGCGTGAACGCGGCGACGTGGTCCGGCTGGACGTTCAACGGGGAACGGCAGTTCACGGGCGGCAACGTGAACGGGAACTTCCAGCTCAAGAACTTCTGGCGCGGCTTCGCCGGGTTCAATCAGGAGTGGGCGGGACTCGCCACCACGGCGCTGCGCGGCGGGCCTACGCTCCACCAGCCGAGCCAGTGGAGCAGTTGGGGCGGCGTGTTCACGGACTCCCGGAAGCCCGTGCGGTTCGGAGCCGTCTTCAACGCCGGAGGAGAGTACCGCACCGCGACCCGCCGCCTGGGCCTGTCGCCGAACGTGATGCTCCAGCCGTCGAGCCGTCTCCAGCTCAACTTCGGCCCGAGCGTGCAGTGGAACGATCGTGCGTGGCAGTTCGTCTCGCGGCCCGACGCCCCCGACGGGACGCACTACGTGTTCGCGCGTCTGAGCCAGCAGACGGTCTCGATCACGACGCGCCTGAACTACACGTTCAGCCCGGATCTTTCCCTTCAGTTGTACGCCCAGCCCTTCGTGAGCGCGGGGAGATACGACCGTTTCATGGAGGTCGATGATCCGCGGGCTTCCGATTTCTCCGACCGCTTCCGGACGTACGGGGAGAACGAGATCCGGCGGCTGGAGGCGAACGGCTTCGGACTCTACCAGGTCGACGCCGATCGCGACGGGAGCGCGGACTTCGGCTTCGCGGATCCCGACTTCAACGTGAAGTCGTTCCGCTCCAACCTGGTCCTGCGCTGGCAGTATCGGCCCGGATCGACCGTGTTCCTCGTCTGGAGCCGCGACCAGCAGTCCTTCCGCAACGACGGGGCGTTCCGCCTCGGTGACGATCTGACGGACCTCGCGCGGATTCCGTCCACCAATATCTTCCTCGTCAAGTTCGAGCACTGGCTGGGGCTGTAGCTCGTACACAGCCGGTGGCGGGGGCAACGCGGCCCCCGCCACGGTCCGCCGGCCGTCGAGAACAGTGGGAAGCGGTGACCGGTTACATTTTCGTGGCGCTTGCGGTGCTGGTGGCGGTGGCCGGCTGGAGACGCCGGAGCCGGTTGCGTCGCCAGACCCGCCCCGGCGTGACGGACGAGATCGTGCAGCGCATCGAGACGGTGGGCCGCGTGGACGCGGAGGATGTCGAACCGGTGGATCTCGAGCTGGCGAGGGCCGAGGAGGACGAATTCTGGGCCCAGACGTGGGATGAGCCCGAAGAGAACTGGTAACCGGTGAGAGGAGTGGCGGGAATTCGATGATGAACACGGCACGGAACTCCGGGGCGATCCGCGTCGGGCTGGTGGCCGCGATGACGCTGTCGCCAACGGCCTTTCTCAGGGCGGAGGCGCAGGAGGCGCCGCGGGTTTCGTTCGGGATGGCGACTGCGGCCTTCGAGGACGGCCTGGGTTCCATGCGTGGCGTGCGCGAACTCGAGGACGGCCGCGTACTCATAGCGGACGGTTTCGGCGCGGCGGTCATCGCGTGGATGCCCGGAGGCGGCGCGGACACGCTGACGAACACGGGCCAGGGGCCGGAGGAGTATCGGACGCCGGACGGTCTCTTCCCCCTTCCCGACGGCGCGACGCTCCTCGTCGATCTCGGCAACGCCAGGCTCACCCGCATCGAAGCGGACCTCGGCTTCGGCGAGACGTGGCCCATCGCCCGTGGAGGCCCGAATGCCGGGATGACGATGATGATTCCGGTGGGGACCGACCGCGAAGGCGGGATCTACTTCCAGCAGCGACTCGACGGGATGGCGGGCATATCTGACTCCGCGGCCGTGGCGCGCTTCGATCCGGCGACGGGCGAGACCTCCGAGGTCGGACGGGTCCGGCTTGCGGAACAGACGCGCGTGGAGTCGGGGGACGCCAATAACCGCAGCGTGAACATCCGGCCTGTGCCGTTCTCCAACCAGGACGCGTGGAACGTGGCCTGGGACGGCCGGGTGGCGGTCGCGCGCGCGGACGGCTACCGACTGGAGTGGCTGGATCGTGCGGGCGGGGTCACGCGGGGACCCGGGATCCCGTACGAACCGGTGCGGGTGCGGCGGGCGGACCAGGACGAGTGGCTCGACCAGCTCGGGGGCGGGCTGCGTGTCGAGGCCACGGACGATGGAAGCGGGATGCGGATGTCCATGAGCCGCGCGCCTTCAGGCTCGAGCAACGCGGATCCCTCCGACTTCGAGTGGCCCGACGAGAAGCCGGTCATTCCCGCCGGCGCGGTCGCGGTCGATGCGGAAGGTCGGGCGTGGGTACGGCGCCACGTGCCGGCGGGGGAAGCGCACCTGTACGATGTGTTCGACGCGGGCGGGCAGCGAGTCGCCCAGGTGGGACTGCCCGAGGATCGACGGCTCGTCACCTTCGGAGCGGAAAGCGCCTACCTGGTCCGGAACGACGAATTCGGTTTCGCCTGGCTCGAGAAGTACCCGATGCCCGCGGTGCCCGGGACGCGCTGACGCCGGCGGGGCGGTGCCGCAGCTCAGCGCGGACGCCGCCTTACGAGGTCCGGATCGGACGGTAGCAGCGTCGCGTCATCCGTCGGCACGAAGTCTGCGGAGCCGGTGAGGTGAACCGGGGGCTTCCACAGCTCTGTGTCCGGTTGGAACGCGGCCCAGGCGAACCAGAAAGCGTGGTACGCCTCGGGGTGAGGCTCGAGTCTCTCTCCGTCGAGGGGGCCCGCCACGGCCTCGCCGCCGAAGTTCCACACGCTCCCCGTTTCCACGTCCTGCCGGCGACCTTCGACGACCTCGAACGTGAGAAACCGCCCGTTGGCGCGGGCGTGGTAGATCCGCGCACTCTGCGCGACGGAGTTCCAGAACGCGACCACGGGTTCGCCCCCGACCCGGGCACTCGCGGCCCAGACGGTGAAGTTCTGCCCCTCCTGGTCCCGCGCGGCCACCTCTCTCAGGTCCGAGATGGCGAACGCGTAGCCGCCGGTCCCCGACGGGACTCCGACCACGCGCTCCTTGGGCCTTCGCCGCAGGTCGATCGGGGCGGACGTCGGATAGAAGAGCGATGCGTTGTCCGGGTCCCGGTAGTTCCCGTACGGGTAGAGGGTGTAGAGGAAGTCATGCCCCGTCACGCGCGTTGCGATCCAGGTGTCCTGAAAGACCTGGAGCCAGGCCCCGTACAGCATCAGTTCGTACGGTACGCGCTTCAGGCTGATACCGTCCTGCGGGCCGCAGGTGGCGGATCGCGTCAACTGGGGGTAGAGCGTCCCGGAACCGTCGTCCATCACGAGATTGTTGTCGAGGACGTAGTTGGACACCGCGAAGTCGGGCGTGTCGGTCGCTGCGGGATCGAAGACGCGGACGGATCCCGTGAGCGGCGAATAGGTGATCGTGAGCCGTTCTCCCGTCGCATTCGGGACGGTCGGGTCGACGTCGGCCTGCAGGTTCAGAACCTCGTGATACCAGAGGAGCTTCAGGGGTATCGCGAGAGGCTGGCCGTTGAATTCGAGCCCGATCACGAGGTCGCCGCGATTGACGTAACCGACGTGGGGCGCAATGAGCCGCGTGGCGACCTCGGGATTGGTGAGCGCCGGAATGTTCGAGCGCGCGGCGCCGGCGTCCGTGAAGTTCACGAACGGAAGCGAGCAATCCGAGAACGGGGGCGGCGGCCCAAAGCCCTCTCCGGTGCAGGCGGCGAGCCCCACCACATACGGCACCAAGGCGATTCGGAGCAAACGACGGCGCAAGCCGACCCCTCGGGCGACATGACTCCTGGCTGGATTCATCCGGTGCCTCGCACCTGTCATGCTCCGTCACCGTCGGACGCGAGAGCGCCCAACGGTGCTTCGGACGGCAGGACCGGCGAGGCCGCCGGCCGTCCTGGCAGCCCGTGGCAAAAGCCCCGCTGCGTTCGAGCGGCGCTGCATCTCGCCTGAAACGCTGCGCTCTGCGTCGCTCCTCGGTCACATAGCAAGGGCTATGCTCCCTCGTCGCTCCTTGTCAGGCGAGCGCTTCACCGCTCTCGGCGCTGACGCGGGGTTTTGCCACGGGCTGCTAGATGAACAAGGCCTCGTTCTCGGAATCGAACCCCTGGACGTCGGCCTTCTGCGTCCGCACATCCTTCTGGCCGACCTGACGCTGCCCGACGACGATCATCGCGATACTCGCGACGAGCGCCAGCGCGATCCTCAGCTTCTTCATGGCGTCCCCCCTCCTCCATCGTCCCTGCACCTAACGCCGCACCCAACGCCGGATCCGGACACAGATCGCTCCCATAGTATAAGGCCTTCCTGCCGTTTAACGAACTCTCGGGCCCGATGGTGACACGTCGGATGGGAGCGTCAGCGTCGATGGCCCAGCGATTGAGGGTGTCCCCGGCCAGCGCGAGGTCGGTCGCCGCCAGGAGTACGCCCTCCGCATCCCGAGCCTCGAGGCGGACGAGATCGGCGCGCACCCGGACGTTCACCCGGACCGAATCCCGGCGCGGCACGGTATCGAGCACGACGCTTCCCGCCCCCGCCGCGGCGGAGACGTACGCGTCAACGTCGAGCGGGTTGACGAGGAGGATCCGATATTCGCGGGTCGGTCCCTCGCCCGGGAGCGGGGGGACCGCTGCGGCGTCGGCGGCGGGCGTGGAATCGGGCGGGACGCCGGACGAATCGGACGTATCGTCGGCCGGTGCGCACGCCGCCGCGAGCCACGCAAGGGCGAAAAAAACGTGGCGCCACCGGCATGGCCGCCCGTTCAGCGGCCCCCCTCTGCGCGGGCCGCGAGTTCGCGGATCGCGTCATCGTCCACCGCCCTGAAGGCCACCGCCCGTTTCACTTCCTCCGTCCGTCGTTCGGCTGTCCAGTCCAACTCCGGGGCCACGACTTCGGCGACGCGCCGCGCCGCCTCCGGCGTCCCGGAGCGCGTCTCGAGGCCGACCCGCATCCGCCGGAAGAGAATGTCCTCGACGTGAAGGGCCATCTCGCTCCGCACCGAATACACCGCTTCGGCCAGAAGGTGCGGCCTCCCGGCGACGACCCTCTCGCCGAGCCGCGGATTTCGATCGACGAGGTCGAGAACCCGGTTCGCTCTCGTCCCGTACGCGCGCGTGAGCCGGTCGGCGGAAGCGCGCTCGAGTCCCTTCGTGCGGGCACGCGCCCGGATCCGGCTGCGGAGCGCGTCCAGATCCCGGAAGCGCGCGCCGGGGAGCGGAACCTTGTCCGTGTCCACCTTCCGAATCGCCTTCACGCCGGTCGGCGCCAGGAACGCCTGCACGCGATCCAGCGTCGCCTCGGCCATGTGCCGGTGAGAGGTCAGTTTCCCTCCGCTCAGGGTGAAGATGCCCGGGGGATGCTGATGGACCTCGAACTCCCTCGACACGGCGCCCTCGTCGTCGCCGTCCGCAGCCGGCGCAACGAGCGGCCGCAGGCCGGCCCAGGCGCTGATCACATCCTCCGGTCCCAGCTTCGACGCGGGAAGCAGGCGACGGGTGGCCTCGATCAGGTACGCGATGTCCCCGGGGGTGGCCGCGACCTCGTGCGGACGGCCGTCGAAGAACTCGTCCGTGGTCCCGATGAGGGTGAGGTCCTCCCGCCACGGAAGGATGAACATCACGCGGCCGTCCCGGGGCGCCTCGAAGATCAGAGCAGCTGAGTGCCCCACTCGTTCGCGCGCGACGTGGATGTGCGTCCCGCGCGAGGGTCGGATGCGCACGGCGCCCGCCGCGCCCGCCGCGTCCTCGCCCGGGCCGGCCGCCCGCAGGTTCGCGGTGACGCGGTCGAGCATCTGCTCGGCCCACGCGCCGGTCGCGTTCACGATCGCGAGGGCGTCGACCTCCACTTCCCGTCCGCTCTCCGCGTCTCTCACCAGCGCCCGGTGGCCCGGCCAGTCCGAGGCGTCGATGCGGACGACTTCGGCCCGGTTGACCACGGTCGCCCCGGCCTCGACGGCCGCCACGATGGTCGTGACGACGAGCCGCGCATCGTCCACCTGGGCGTCGAAATAGCGCGCGCCGCCGAGAAGCCCGTCGGCGCGCAGCCCCGGTTCACGGGCGAGCATGGCCTCGGTGTCGAGCATCTGATGGCGTTCGATGTTGCGGAACAGCGAGAGCGCGTCGTAGAGCCACATCCCCGCGTCCAGCTTCATCCGGCCGATGCGGCCGTCCCGGAAGATCGGAAAGTGGAACTCCAGCGGCCGGACGAGGTGGGTCGCGATGCGGAGCAGCGTCCGCCGTTCCTGGCTCGCCTCGAACACGAGGTCGAACTCGAAGTGCTCCAGGTAGCGCAGGCCGCCGTGGACGAGGCGGGAAGAACGGCTGCTCGTGCCCGACGCGAAATCCGCGGCTTCGACGAGAGCGGTGCGAAAACCGCGGCGGGCCGCGTCCCGCGCGACGGCGGCGCCGGAAATGCCGCCGCCGATAACGAGGATGTCGAAGGCGGTCTCCGCGAGGTTCCGGAACTGCTCGGCGCGCCCCGGAGCCGTCACGGGGTCACGGCTCGAGGACGAGCTTCCCGAAGATCCCGCCAGCCTCCAGCCGCTCGTGGGCCTCGCGCGCCCGGTCCAGCGGCCACACGTCGTCGACGATCGGGGTTAGAGTGCCGTCCAGCACGAGGGCCATCACGGCTTCGAACTCGGCACGCGTCGCCATCGTGGTCCCCATGATCGATGTCTGACTCCAGAACAGACGTGCGATGTTGAGTGAGCCCTGCGGCCCGGTCGTCGCGCCGTACACGACCATCCTGCCCGCACGCGCCAGCGTGCGAACGCAGCCCTCCCACGTCGCCGCGCCCACGCTGTCGAGGACGAGATCGACGCCGCGCTTCTCCGTCTCCGCCCAGACGCGCCGCGAGAAATCCTCCTCGAGACGATCGATGACGAGGTCCGCCCCCAGCGCCTCCACGCGCCGCACGTTCGCGGGCCCGCTCGTGACCGCGAACACGCGCGCTCCGTGGTGCTTCGCGATCTGGATCGCGGCGGTGGAGACGCCGCCGGACGCCCCGGTGACGAGGACCGTCTCTCCCGGCGCCAGCCGCCCCCGCGAGAGGAGTCCGCGCCATGCCGTCTGGTACACGAGCGGGGCGACGGCCGCGGTCGCGAACGGGAAACCGTCGGGGAGCCGGACCAGGTTGCGCACCGGAACCGCGACCTGCTCCGCGAAACCGCCGGGCACGTGCTCGCCGAGGATGCGGTAGGTGGTACAGAGGGGGTGCTCGTCGCGGGCGCACCACTCGCAGCCGTCTTCGACGCACCAGAGGCCCGGGTTTACCGCGACCCTGTCTCCGGGGGCCCAGCCCTCCACGCCATCCCCCGTCGCCGTGATCTCGCCCGCCACGTCCGAGCCTCCGATGTGCGGCATCTTCAGCGTGAGCCCGGGCAGGCCGCGCCGCGTCCAGAGGTCGAGGTGGTTGAGGCCCGCCGCGCGCACGCGGATCACCGCCTCGCCGGGTCCCGCCGTCGGCTCGGGCAGGTCGCCGACGCGGACGACGTCGGGCCCTCCGTGTCGTTCGAAGTAGGCCGCTTTCATGGCCGCCAACCTACGGTCGCGCCGCGGCCCGTGCAGGAGCCGTCGACCTCTTTGAAATGAAGCGGAGACATGACATGTAACAGTTGAGAACGGGTCTCAACGAGGGTTGATAAGGGGCCGTGCGCCGCGTACCTTGTCTCGTCGATAATTGTTATCGGTTCATCCTGAATTGATTGCTGTGTTTCCAGGCCGGCGCCCCTGGGTGACCGGCCTTTTGCAACGCAAGAGGACACGAATGTCAGAACCGCTTCTGTCGATACGAGGACTCCGGGCGAAGGTCGACGGCGAGGACGGGGAGATCCTGCGCGGCGTCGATCTGGACGTCCAGCGCGGCGAGGTGCATGCCCTGATGGGTCCCAACGGCTCCGGCAAGAGCACGCTCGCCAAGGTCATCGCCGGCCACCCCGCCTACGAGGTGACGGCCGGCGAGATCCTGTTCGAGGGAGAGGACGTCCTCGAGCTGGAGCCGGATGAGCGGAGCCGCGCGGGGATCTTTCTCGCCTTCCAGTATCCCGCGGAGATCCCGGGCGTCTCGATCGCCAATTTTCTGCGGACGGCCGTAAACTCGCGACTGGCCGAGGGCGAGGAGATGGATGTGTTCGGGTTCCAGCGCACGCTCACGGAGAAGATGGAGATGCTGAGGATGGATCCGGGCTTCGCGGCCCGGTACGTCAACGACGGCTTCTCCGGCGGTGAGAAGAAGCGGAACGAGATCCTGCAGATGGCCGTGCTTCGGCCGGCGCTCGGGGTCCTGGACGAGACGGACAGTGGACTCGACATCGATGCCCTCAAGGTCGTGGCCAGCGGCGTGAACCGCCTCTCCGAAGCCGACGAGGCGCTCGGGGTTCTGCTGATCACGCACTACAAGAGGATCCTGAACTATATCCGGCCGGATCGAGTACACGTGATGATGGCCGGCCGAATCGCGGAGAGCGGCGGCGCCTCGCTCGCCGACAAGCTGGAGGCGGAGGGTTACGACTGGCTCCACCGGGCGGTGGCGGCGGTCTGACGTCGTAAAGCCGTAAAGGAAGGAATAGACATGCCCCGGAACGAGACGATCACCGAACTCGGACTCGACGAGTACAAGTACGGATTTGTCACGGAGGACAAGCCGGTCTTCAAGGCCGTCCCCGGTCTCTCCAGCGACATCGTCCGACAGATCTCGCACCACAAGGAAGAGCCGGACTGGATGCTCGAGTTCCGACTCAAGGCGCTCGAGGTCTACTACTCCAAGCCGATGCCGAAGTGGGGGGGCGATCTCTCGAAGCTCGAGGACACGCTCGACGAGATCTATTTCTACCTTAAGCCGCAGGACCAGATGGAGCGGTCCTGGGACGACGTCCCGCAGGAGATCAAGGACACGTTCGAGAAGCTCGGGATCCCGGAGGCGGAGCGTAAGGCGCTCGCCGGGGTCGGGGCCCAGTACGAGTCCGAGATGGTCTACCACTCGCTGAAGGAGCAGTGGGAGGAGCAGGGTGTGATCTTCGAGTCGATCGAGGATGGGCTCGCCAGGCACCCCGAGCTGTTCCGGCAGTACTTCTCGACCGTCGTTCCCACGCACGACAACAAGTTCGCGGCGCTCAACTCGGCCGTGTGGTCGGGCGGGTCGTTCGTCTACATCCCGAAGGGGGTGAAGGTGGAGATCCCGCTCCAGGCCTACTTCCGGGTCAACGCGGAGCGCATGGGCCAGTTCGAGCGCACCCTCATCATCTGCGAAGAGGGGGCCGAAGCCCACTACATCGAGGGCTGCACGGCGCCGGTCTACTCGACCGACTCCTTCCACTCCGGCGTCATCGAGATCGTGGTCAAGAAGGGCGCGCGCTTCCGGTACACCACGATCCAGAACTGGTCGAACAACATGTACAACCTCGTCACGCAGCGGGCGCTCGTGCACGAGGAGGCGAAGATGGAGTGGCTCGACGGGAACCTGGGCTCGAAACTCACGATGAAGTATCCGTCGTGCTATCTGGTCGGAGAGCGGGCGCACGGCGAGATCCTCTCCATCGCGTACGCCGGGGACGGTCAGCACCAGGACACGGGCGGCAAGGTGATCCACGCCGCCCCCAACACGACGTCCCAGATCACGTCGAAGTCGATTTCGAAGGGGCTCGGGCGCTCCTCGTACCGCGGACTGTGCAAGGTGTACGACGGCGCCGAGGGCGCGAAGTCCAACGTCGAGTGCGACGCCCTGCTGCTCGACGAGACGTCGCGGACGGACACCTACCCCTACATCGAGATCGATGAGAACACGGCGTCCATCGGGCACGAGGCCACGGTCTCCAAGGTCGGCGACGAGCAGCTCTTCTATCTGATGAGTCGCGGGCTCGACGAGGCGGAGGCGATGGCGATGATCGTGCGCGGCTTCATCGAGCCGGTGGCCAAGGAGTTGCCGCTCGAGTACGCGATCGAACTGAACCGGCTGATCGAATTGGAGATGGAGGGGTCGGTCGGATGAGCACGGTGACAGCCGGGCCGGCGGAGGCCACGCTGGCCGCGGCGGACTTCGATGCGCTTTCCGGAGGGCTGACGGAGCCGGAAGCGGTCGCGAGGGCGCGGGCCGCCGCATGGGAGCGGTTCATCGCCCTTCCCTGGCCGACGAAGAAGTCGGAGGAATGGCGGTACACCGACCTCGGGAAGGTCGGTTTCGAGGCGCTCACTCCGGTGGTCCCGGCACCCGCGACGGCGGAAGCGCTGTCGGCGGACGTGCGGGAGGTGCTCGGACGCTCCGGGGAGCGCGCGGGCGTCGTCGTGCTGCGGGAGGGGCGGGTCGCGCACCTGGAACTCGAACCCGAGGTGGCGCGGAGCGGCGTGGTCCTGTCGTCGATCCGCGACGCGGCGGATCGGCATCCGGAGGTGCTGCGGCGGGCGCTGCTCGAGGCGCAGCCTGGCCCCGCGGAGGAGAAGCTCTGGGCGCTGCACCTCGCTCTCCTGGGCGGAGGCTACTTCCTCTACGTTCCGCGCGGCGTGGAGATGCCGGCGCCGATCCACGCGTTCCACATCGTCGAGCGGGCGGGGACGCTCTCCTCCGCACATTCGTTCGTGTACGCGGAGTCCGGCGCGCGGGCCGCGGTCATCGACGAGTTCCTCTCCGACGACCTCGATGCCGAGACGGTCTCGCTTCACGGGGCGACGATCACGGGGGAGGGGGACGCGGGGATCGAGTACATCGCGCTCCAGCGCTTCGGCCGCGGCGTGAAGCGGTTCTCGACGCAGCACGTCACCGCGGGCCGCGACGCACGTGTCGTGACCTTCAACGTCGCGCTCGGCGGCGACCTTTCGCGGGCGGACGTCACAAGCCGTCTCGACGGGCCCGGGAGCGACAGCGAGATGCTCGCACTCTGGTTCGGCGACTCCGACCAGCACTTCGACCATCACACGCTGCAGCATCACGCGGCGCCGCACGCGCACAGCGATCTGCTCTTCAAGGGAGCGCTGACGGATGCCGGGTCGAGCGTCTTCCGCGGGCTGATCCGGGTCGACAAGGGAGCCCAGCTCACGGACGCCTATCAGACGAACCGCAACCTGCTGCTGAGCGAGGGCTCTCATGCCTCCGCGCTTCCCAACCTCGAGATCGAGGCCGACGATGTGCGCTGTTCGCACGGGGCGACGATCGGACAGGTGGAGGACGGGCAGCTCTTCTATCTGATGAGCCGCGGCCTCACCCGGCGCCAGGCCGAGCGCCTGCTCGTGTTCGGGTTCTTCGATGAGGTTCTGGGACGTCTTCCGATGGAGGGCGTGCGCGCGCGCGTACGCGAAGCGATCGAGGAGAAGATCGGGCTATGAGCCGATTCGTCACGGTGGCCAGGGTCGACGATGTGCCGGAGAACGGAACGTGCGGGGTGATGGCCGGGGACCTGGCGATCGCCCTCATCCGCAGCGGAGGCGAGGTCTACGCGCTCGAGGACTGCTGCTCCCACGAGGAGTTCCCGCTCTCGGACGGCGAGGTCGAGGCGGGGGAGATCACCTGCCTCCTCCACGGGGCGCGCTTCGATCTGGCGACCGGCGCGCCGAGGGCGCTCCCGGCGGTCATGCCGGTCCGGCGCTTCGACGTGCGGATCGACGGGGACGACATCCAGGTCGACCTCTCCTGAGCGGGACCCAGCCGAGGACCGGAGCCCGATGGCGGAGATGACGGATACGAAGCAGGCAACGGGCGTCCTGGCGTCCGAGCGTCCCCCGGAGGCGGCGGGAAGCCGCGATGCGGGCGAGGCTTCCGAGGAAGGCGGCTGGGATCTCGCGGCGATCCGGGCCCAGTTCCCCATTCTCTCGAGGGAAGTCCACGGCCACCCCCTGGCCTACCTCGACAACGCGGCGAGTTCACAGCAGCCGCTCCGCGTGCTGAGGCGGGTCGAGCGCTATCTGCGCGAGGAGCACGCCAATGTGCACCGCGGCGTGCATCAGCTCAGCGCGGAGGCGACGGAGGCCTACGAGGGCGCGCGCCGTTCGGTGGCAGCGCATGCGGGGACGAGAGATCCGGCGGAGATCGTCTTCACGCGCGGCACGACGGAGGCGGTGAACCTCGTCGCGTCGAGTTGGGGGGACGCGTCCATCGGCGCGGGCGATGAGATCGTGCTCACGAAGATGGAGCACCACTCGAACCTCGTGCCGTGGCAACTGCTCGCTGGCCGGACGGGGTGCAAGCTCCGTTTCATCGACGTCACGCCCGAGGGCACGCTCGATCTCGACGACTACGATCGGCTCCTCGAAGGGCGTCCCCGGCTGGTCGCCTGTACGCACGTCTCCAACAGCCTCGGAACCGTCAATCCGGTCTGTGAGATCGTGGACCGCGCTCACGCCGCCGGCGCGCTGACGCTCATCGACGGAGCGCAGGCCGCGCCCCACATGCTGACCGATGTGGCGAAGATCGGGTGCGACTTCTACGCGTTCAGCAGCCACAAGATGTGTGGCCCGACCGGCGTCGGAGCGTTGTGGGCCAGGAGAGAACTGTTGGAGGAGATGCCCCCGTACCAGGGCGGGGGCGAGATGATCTCGGACGTGAAGCTCGAGCGATCCTCCTGGGCGAAGGTTCCCCATAAGTTCGAGGCCGGAACGCCCAATATCTCGGGCGTCGTGGGCTTCGGCGAAGCCGCCCGCTTCCTCGCGGACCTCGGGTCGGAGGCGATCGCGTCGCACGAAGACACCCTGAAGCGCGCCGCTTTCGAGCGGCTCGACGAGATCGAAGGGCTTCACCTGTACGGCCCGCGCGAAGGGCGGACCGCGGTCTTCTCCTTCACCTACGGCGACATACATCCGCACGACCTCTCCACGATCCTCGACCAGCGGGGAATCGCGATCCGGGCGGGGCACCATTGCAACCAGCCGCTGATGGACCACTACGGGATCAGCAGTACGGCCCGGGCGAGCTTCTACTTCTACAATTCGCCGCGGGAGGTCGACGTGCTGTGCGACGGGCTCGCCCTGGCAGCCGAAGTCTTCGGCGGCATCGCCTGAATCCATGATGGAACCCCGTCCGAAGACGCCCGGGACGATCGACCGGGAGATCCCTTCGTCGCTCAACCAGCTGTACCAGGAAGTCATCCTCGATCACTACCGGAAACCCCGGAACAAGGGGCATCTGGACGAAGCCACGCACGCGATCACGATGAACAACCCCCTTTGCGGCGACGTGATCGAACTCATGTTGCGCGTGGAAGGGGGGAGCATCGCCGAGGCGCGCTTCCTGGGCCGCGGGTGCTCGATCAGCCTGGCGTCGGCGTCGATGCTCACGGGACGCGTGCGGGGCAAGTCGCTCGAGCAGGCGCTGGAACTCTCCCGGAAGTTCACGCACCTCCTGCACGGAGACGGAGCGCTGCTGTCGGACGACGATCTCGGCGATCTGCGCACGCTGGCGGGGGTCTCCAAGTTCCCGGTCCGCATCAAGTGCGCGCTGTTGGCGTGGAACTGTCTCGAGGAGCTTGGCGACGGGACGGACCCCGACGGCGGCTCCGGGTGAACTCCGCAACTCCGGACGGAAGCCGCGGCTCGGCGTGAGCTCCGGCGGCCCCTCCGCTACCGTTGGCCGCGTGCTGCGGATCGCGGGTGGGGTCTATCACGTCGACGATTCCACGACGGTGGTCCGGGCCTCGCTGCGGGGGCGCCTGAAGCGGACGGACTCGCGCATCGTTTCGGTCGGCGACCTCGTCGAGATGGAACGCGTCGGCGACGAGATGCGGATCGTTCGGCTTCGTACGCGAAGCGGCGCGCTCTCCCGGCACGGCGTCTCCAGGCGGCGCGAGCAGGTGATCGTGGCGAACGTGGACCAGGTCGCCGTCGTCGTCTCGGTGACGGCGCCCGATCCCGACTTCCTCATGGTGGACCGACTGCTCGCGCTCGCGGCGCTGAGCGGCATCGACGCCTTCCTCGTCGTGAACAAGACGGACCTCGCGGAGCCTGTGCCGAACGCTGCGAGTTCCGGCGCGGCGGCCGGGAAACCGGCACCCGGGGACGGCCTCGAACAGTACGCGGCGCTCGGCGTGGAGACGCTGCGGACGAGCGTCGAATCGAGGGAGGGGCTGGACGCGCTTTCGGGACGCCTCGCAGGACGGATCACCGTGCTCAGCGGGCAGTCGGGCGTGGGAAAGTCGAGCCTGTTGAACGCGCTCGTGCCGGAACTCGACCTGCGTGTGGGCGAGATCAGCGAGCGGCGGGGGCGGGGGCGGCATACGACCGTGGCGTCGGCGCTCTATCGATATCCGGGGGGCGGCTACGTGGCGGACACGCCCGGCTTGCAGTACCTGGCGCTGTGGGAGCTGGATCCGGCGGAGCTTTCGGGGGGCTTCGTCGAGATCGCCGCGATGAGCGACGCCTGCCGGTTCGCGGACTGCCGGCATCGGGTGGAGCCGGACTGCGCGGTTCGAGCGGCCGTGGAGGATGGGACGATCGGGCGGAGGCGGCTGGAGAGCTACCTGCGCCTCCTCGACGAGGCGGAGAAGGGTCGGTGAGCAAGGGTTGGAGCGCGGCACGGGTCGCTCATCGGCTGGTCACGGCGGGTCACACCGAGGTCGCTCCCGGGGCGGCGGAGCGGCACGCGGCCGTGACGCTCGTGGTCCGTCCGCGCGGTCGCGACCTGGAAGTGCTCTTCGTCCGTCGGGCGGAGCTCCCCGGCGACCCGTGGTCCGGCCATATGGCGCTTCCCGGCGGACACCGGGACGCGGCGGACGCGGATCTCCTGGAGACGGCGCGCCGCGAGTTGCGCGAGGAAGTGGGGCTCGATCTTCCGCGCAACGGGTTCCTTGGAAGGCTCGACGACCTGCACCCGGTGACGCGCCGGATCCCGTCGATCCTCATCTCCCCCTTCGTCGCATGGCACGGGGAGGACGCGCGGGTCTCGACGAACGCGGAAGTGCAGTATCACGTCTGGGCGCCGCTCGGCGCGCTGCGCGACCCGTCGCTGCGCTCCGAGGTCCGTTATCCGGATGGTAGCCGCGAACATGTGTGGCCTTCCATCTTGTACGAGGGCGACGCCATTTGGGGGCTCACGCACCGCGTCGTCATGAACTTCCTCGACATCATCACGGAGAGAACCGGCCAATGAGTGAAGTCGTCTATCGCTCGCACGTGAAGATCGTGCGACAGAAGGGTCCATACCGCACGGCGGAGATCCCGGCCACGGATGCACCGGTCGACTTCGGTGTCCACTCCGCGGTCGCCGAGTACTACGGCGTTCGCGACAACCGCGACATTGCCACGACCCTCGACTATGTCATCGCCGCGACCGGCGGCTGACTGGCCGGAACCTTCGGGGGCGCGCTGGAAGCGCGCGGCGTCAAGGCGGATGAGGGACGGTTGGTGGCGAACGTGGAGGGCGAGGTCGAGACGGACGAGGGCGTGCTCGTGATCCGGCGGATCCGGGCCCGATACCGCCTGCAGGCGGATGAGGCGCACGCCGATGCGATCCGGCGCGCGTTCGAGGCCCATCCGCCGAAGTGTCCGGTCTACCGAACGCTCTCCGGCTGCATCGACATCACGACGGAACTCGACGTCGTCCCGGTCGACTGAACTCGCGGCGACTCAGGCGAGTGGGTCGGCGAGGCGGCCGTAGAGGTCGGCGAGCGCCGCGATCCCCTTTCGGTAGACCTCGAGATCGATCCACTCGTCCGGCGCATGCATGTTGCTTCCCGGCAGCCCGAAGCCGATGAGGAGCGCCGGGGCGCCGAATGTCTCCTCGAACTCCTGGACGATGGGAATGGAGCCACCCTCGCGTATGTAGGCGGGCGGGGCGCCGAACCCCGACTCCAGTGCGGCGGATGCGGCGTCGAAGACGGGATGTTCGGTGTCGGCCACCCAGGGCGCCCCGCCGTGGGAGCGCGTGATCTCGACGGTCACGCCCTCCGGCGCGAGTTCGCGAACGCGGGCCTCGAAGGCCTCGGCCACCTGCGCCGGGTCCTGATCCGGAACCAGCCGCATCGACACCTTCGCCATCGCATGCGAGGGCAGGACGGTCTTCGAGCCCTCGCCCGTGAAGCCGCTGAGCAGCCCGTTCACGTCGAGCGTCGGGCGATACCACAGCCGCTCGAGCGCGGAGAACCCGGTTTCCCCGCCGAGCGCCGGTGCCCCGACGCCCATGCGGAGCGTCTCCTCATCCATGGGGAGGCGTTCGAGATCGGCGCGTTCGCGGGGGCTGATGGGTCGAACGGCATCGTAGTATCCCGGCACGGTGGCCCGGCCATCTTCGTCGCGGAGGCCGGCGAGGATGGCGGCCATCGCGTTGGCGGGGTTCACGACCGCGCCACCGTAGGTGCCGGAGTGAAGGTCCGACGCGGGGCCGTGGACGTTGATCTCGGTGTAGACGATGCCCCGCAGCCCGGTCGTGATGCATGGCAACTCGGGGGAGAACATCCCGGTGTCGCTGACGAGGATCGCGTCGCACGCGAGCCGCTCCGCGTGCTCGTGGAGGAACGCCGCGAGGTGGCGGCTTCCCACCTCTTCCTCGCCCTCGATCACGAGCTTGAGATTGACCGGCACGCCCGCCCCGGTCGCCAGACGCGTCTCGAGCGCCTTGATGTGCATGTGGACCTGCCCCTTGTCGTCGATCGATCCGCGGGCGTACAGGCGGCCGTCGCGAACCTCCGGGTCGAAGGGCGGGCTCGTCCACAACTCGTCGGGCTCCGATGGCTGCACGTCGTAGTGCCCGTAAACGAGCACGGTCGGGGCCTCGTCGGAGTGGATCCGTTCGCCGACGACGATCGGATGCCCCCCGGTTTCGATGACCTCGGCCTCGTGCATCCCCGCCGCGAGGAGGTGCTCCGCGACCCAGTCCGCGCAGGCGCGGACGTCGCCCGCATGCCCGGGATCCGTGCTGACGCTGGGAATACGGAGAAAGGCCTTCAGTTCGTCGTGAAAGCGAGGCACCTCGCGGTCGATATGGGCGGCGAAATCGAACATGTGGCTCCCGGGCGGATCGAGGGGACTCGGCGTGCGGTGGCGGTCGCGCGTGCGACTCGATGATCGGCGTGATCGACTATACGGACGGGGGAGCCGGCGGCAAGCGGCCGCGGTCAGTCGAAACGCTGCTCGGTGACGAGCGCGCCGACGCGCGAGGACGCGTCGAGGCCGAGGAGCCGGCGCAGGGCGGGGAGGCGTGCGAGGGCGAGGAGCGCTCCTGCGCCGGCGGCGCCGGACGGGCCCGCGATGATGCGGGCGCCCAGCCGACCGGACTCGAGTGCCTCGGCGCCGGCGGCCCACACGGGCTCGGGAAGCGCGATCGCCGCGTCGAGCAGCGGCGCCAGGTATTCCCAGGCGATCGTCGACGCGACGCCGGCGGCGAGACCGCCCATCGCGGTGTGGAACGGCGGTTCCGCCATGCTCGCCCGGCCGAGTCGCAGGCTCCGGCCGAAGCAGTCGGCCCGCCACGGCTCGACGGCGATGAAGCGCGGCCGCCGCTCGCCGCACACCTGCGCGAAATGGCCGCACACCCCGGTCGCGAGGCCGCCGACGCCCGCCTGCACGAAGAGGTGCGTGAGCGGCGGCGCGCCGGCATCGGCGAGGTCATCCAGCATCTCCGCGGCGAGGAGCGTGTAGCCCGCCATGATGCGGCGAGGCGTCTCCTCGTAGCCTTCATACGCCGTATCGGAGACGACGATCCAGCCGTTCCGCGCGGCTTCCCGGTCGGTGTGCCCGACGACACCGTCGTACTCGCCGGGTACGCGGACGACCCTCGCCCCGTGTTCCTCGATCGCACGGGCGCGAGCCGGTATCGCGTCTTCCGGAAGGAAAATCACGCAGCGACAACCGAACTCGGCGCTTCCCCACGCGACGGACCGGCCGTGGTTCCCCGCCGAGGCGGTCGTGACGGTGATCCCGGTCGCCAGCGGATGCCCGGCCCGCAACTCCGCCGCTGTCGGACGGGTGCCGTTCCGGCGCTCGATCTCGTCCTGCAGCGCACGCAGGACCGCGAACGCCCCGCCGAGCGCCTTGAACGAGCCGAGCCCGAAGCGCGGCGATTCATCCTTTATCCGGACCGATTCCACTCCCAGCAACGCGGCGAGCCCCCGCAGTGTTACCATCGGCGTCGCGTCGTATCCATGCCAGCCTCGGATCACGTCCCGGGCCGTCGCGGCCTCGGACGGGTCGAGGATCCCCTCCGCGGCCTCGCGCCGCAGTTGCGGCGAGCGGAGCGAAAGACGGAGCGCGCTCATTGCGCGGATGGTCGGAGACGGAGAGCCGGGTGGTCTCGGCGCGCACCGTTGGCCGCGGGGCCCTGGAGCATCAGTTTCCCGGCGGCCGTCGCCACAGCGCCCACAACCCGGAGCGATCCCTTGGATCTCGGCCTCTTCTCGATCAATCTCACGCTAAAGAATACCCTCGAGTGAAGCTCTCGGCCTGTCTCGCTGCCGCGGCCTGCCTGGTCGCCGTTCCCCTGTCCGCGCAGGAGGTGACGCCCATCGCCAACGGCAACGGCGCCCTCCGCGTCTTCTTCGACTGCGATGGCGGCCGCGGCATGTGCGACTTCGACTTCTACCGGCGCGAGGTCCCGTACGTGAACTACACGCGCGACCGCGAGGACGCACAGGTCCACGTCCTAATGACCTCGGAAGACACGGGCAGCGGAGGCCGGCGCTTCACGCTCGACTTCATCGGGCGGGAGGAGTTCGCGGACGTCACGGATCGGCTCGAGGTCGTGACCCGCGTCAACCTCGCGGTCGAGCAGCGGCTGACCGAGGTCGCGCGCGTACTCGAACTGGGACTGCTGCGCTACATCGCCCGCACGGAGCAGGCCGCCAACATCGACGTCCGCTACGACGGTGCGGAGCGCGGTGAGGCTGCGGCCCGGCCCGAGGATGACCCGTGGAACTTCTGGACCTTCCGGCTGCGTGCAAACGCCGAACTCGATGTGGATGAGCGCACCGAATCGTACGAACTCGAGAGCGGGTTCTCGGCCGACCGGGTCACGGACGCGCTGAAGCTCGAGTTCTCGGTCGACGGGAGCTACAACCGGCGGCTGTTCGAGACCTCCGACACGACGTCGGTCACAAGCGTCCGCGAGAGTTACGAGGCCGAGGGTCTCAGCGTCTGGAGCCTGTCGGATCACTGGTCGACGGGGGCCGCGTTCGAAGTGGGACACTCCAGCTTCGGGAACGAAGACCTGCAGCTTCGCGTGGGTCCGGCCCTGGAGTACAACATCTACCCCTACTCCGAGTCGACCCGGAGACAGTTCAATTTTCTCTACACGATCGGCCTCCGGTACCACAACTACATCGAGCAGACCGTTTTTCTGAAGGACGAGGAAACGCTGCCCCACCATCGGTTCAGCGTGCGCCTCAGCGTCCGCCAGCCGTGGGGCGAATCGTACGGGTTCCTCACCTTCTCCCAGTTCCTCCACGATCCCGCGAAGAACCGCTTCACGGCCTTCGCGGGCGCCGATTTCCGGATCTTCCGGGGCCTGTCGCTGCGGTTGAACGCGAATTACTCCCGCATCCGCGACCAGCTCAACGTGCCCGCCGGCGACGCGACCACGGAGGAGGTGCTCCTCCGGCAGCGCATCCTCCAGAGCGGCTTCGAGTACGGCGTGTCGGTGGGCTTCTCCTACACCTTCGGGTCGATCTACTCCAACGTGGTCAACCCCCGGCTGGACCGCTTCTAGCCGGCGGGGTCCTACTGCGGACCAGCGTCCGGGGTGTCGCGGGCCGCCTCTTGTCCGCTGCCGTTAACGATTCCTATGCTCAAAACCGGCAGGCTGGTGTCGTGAAGCCGAGGTGTGCTGCGTCACGGCACCCGGGTCTCAAGCCTGCGCCGAATCGGGGACGGGACGTGTCAGGGGGGGCCACCCACCCTAAGGCGGAGGTAACGCCATGAACACGAAGTGCCTCGTCGCATCAGTCGCCGGTGCCGTCGTCCTTTTCGTGGGAGGCTACGTACTGTATGAGCTTGTGCTCGGCGGATTCTTCGCAGCCAACGCGGGGTCCGCCACCGGCGTCATCAAGGAGTCTCCCGATTTCCTCTGGATCGCCGTAGGCCAGCTCGCCTCGGGGGGCGTGCTCGCGACCGCCCTGGGCTGGAAGGGCGCGACGGACGTCGCGGGCGGCGCTCAGGCGGGTGCGAAGCTCGGCGCGCTCATCGCCGTCGCCTTCGGGTTCGTGATGCTGGGGGCGATGAACATCTCGACGCTCGCCTCGGTGGTCGTCGATGTCGTCGTCACCGGCGTCCTGTGGGGCGCGGCCGGCGCCGTCGTCGGCATGATGCTCGGACGCGGCGACTAGCTCACGGCCTGCCAGCCTCTGCCTGCCGGGGGGTCGGTCGTCCGGACCGACCCCCACCGGCAGGGTGCGCCCGGGCCCCTCGCCGCTCCGCGATCTGGACAGGCCGACGGTGCTCCCTCCACGTTCTCCGACGTTCTCTCGTCGCCTGCTCTCCAAACGACAACCGCGAGTCTTGCCATGAACTCCGCATACCGTGCCCGTCTCCGCAGTTTTCTTCCGTTCGCCGCCGTGATCCTGCTTGCGGCGCCGCTCGCCGCGCAGGAGGCCGCCGAAGACCCGGCGAACTACCGCCTCGCGGCGCGCTTCGCCCCGTACAAGATCCAGGATCTCGTCTACTCCACCTCGGTCGATCCGCAGTGGATCGAGGGCTCGGAGTCCTTCTGGTACGAATGGGAGACCTCCGACGGCTCCTTCTACTACATCGTGGATCCGGTGGCCGGGACGAAGCGGCAGATCTTCGACAACGACCGCATCGCGGCCGAACTGACCCGCATCACGCGCGATCCCTGGGACGGCCAGCACCTCCCGATCCGCGCGATCAAGTTCATCGACGCGAACACGCTCCAGTTCGAGGTCGAGTCGTCGCAGGATGAGGAGGAAGACGAGACGGAATCCGAGATGGAGGAGCTGGACGAGGAGGAGGAAGAGGGCGAGCAGCAACGCCGGCGTGCACGCAAGAAGGTGTTCCACTTCGAATACGACGTGAACACGCGGGTGCTGCGGGAACTCGAGGACTGGGAGGCACCCGACAATCACCCGTCATGGGCCAGCGTGTCCCCCGACGGCCAGACGGTCATCTTCGCCCGCGACCACAACCTCCACATGATGAGCGGTGACGACTACCAGCAGTTCCTCGAGGCGCGCCGCGGGAAGAGCGGGGACGAGGCGGACGAAGCGGAGGAGGGGATCGAGGTCGAGGAGACGCAGCTCACGACGGACGGCGAGGAGCACTACAGCTACGCCGTGTTCGAGCGCGGCGACACGGACATCGAGCGGGAGGAGAACGCGGACGAGCGGAAGCGGGTGTCGATCTCGTGGGCCCATGACTCGCGCCGCTTCTCCCTCATCCGCCGCGACCGGCGGGAGGTGGGGAACCTCTGGGTCATCCACATGGTCGGCAACAAGCGGCCCGAGCTCGAGTCCTACAAGTACGACATGCCGGGCGAGGAGACCGTGAGCCAGCCCGAGCTTCTCATCTACGACCTCCCGGACCGGAACATGGTCGAGGTCGCGATGCCGGAGGAGTGGAAGGACCATCGCCTCTTCACGACCTCCGCGCGCCAGTTCCGCTATCCGGACAGCGAGGAGCCGTTCCGCTCGCTGTGGCTCTCTCCCGGCTCGGACGAGCTTCACTTCGTGAGGCAGAGCCGCGACCAGCACCGCGTGGACGTGATGGTGGCGGACGCGGCGACGGGCGCGGCGCGCGTGCTGTTCGAGGAGCGGCTCAACACCTACGTGGAGTTCCAGCGGCTCGAACTCCTCGAGTCCGGCGACATGCTGTGGTGGTCGGAGCGGGACGGCTGGGCGCACCTGTACCGGTTCGGGCCGGACGGCACGCTCCGCAACCGCCTCACCGAGGGTCCGTGGTCCGTGCGCCAGGTGGTCGGGATCGACGAGTCGGCCGGCGTCGTCTACTTCCAGGCCAACGCGCGCGAGGCGGGAGAGGATCCCTACTACCAGCACCTGTACCGCGTGAACCTGGACGGCTCCGGGCTGACGATTCTGAACCCCGGCGACTTCGATCACCGGGCGGAGTTGGGGGAGTCGAACCGCTTCTTCGTCAGCAACTACTCGCGCGTGAACACGACGCCGACCTCCGCGCTCCACGCGGCCAACGGCCGCCGGATCATGGACCTGGAGACGGCGGATTTCTCGAAGCTGGAAGAGGCGGGCTACGGGTTCCCCGAGCCCTACACCGTGAAAGCGGACGATGGCGTGACCGACCTGTACGGCGTGATCTACAAGCCGTTCGACTTCGATCCGGAGAAGACGTATCCGCTCGTCGCCTACGTTTATCCCGGGCCGCAGACGGAGGCCGTCGCGAAGTCGTTCTCGACGGCGCGCTACGAGACGGCGCTGGCCCAGTTCGGGATGATCGTGATCACGGTGGGGAACCGCGGCGGCCACCCGGCCCGCTCGAAGTGGTACCACAACTACGGCTACGGGAACCTTCGCGACTACGGGCTGGCGGACAAGAAGACCGCGATCGAGCAACTCGCCGACCGGCACGACTTCATCGACATCGACCGCGTGGGCATCTACGGACATTCGGGCGGCGGCTTCATGTCGACGGCGGCGATGCTCGTCTACCCGGATTTCTTCAAGGTCGCGGTCTCCTCGTCCGGGAACCACAACAACGACGTGTACAACCAGAACTGGTCCGAGAAACACCACGGCGTGCGTGAAGTCGTCGACGACAGCGGGAACGTGACGTTCGAGTACGAGATCGAGCGCAACTCGGACCTCGCCGCGAACCTGAAGGGGCGCCTGCTGCTCACGACGGGGGACATCGACAACAACGTCCACCACGCGGGCACGCACCGCATGGCGGAGGCGCTGATCCGGGCCAACAAGCGCTTCGACTACTTCGTCTTCCCCGGCCAGCGGCACGGTTACGGGGACATGAGCGACTACTGGTTCTGGCTGCGCGCGGAGTACTTCGTGAAGCACCTGCTGGGCGATACGCGGTGGAGCCCGGACGTCACCCAGTTGAACGTGGAGCAGGAGCAGACGGGCAGCCGCTGATCCGGCCGCCCGCCGTTCCCCGGCCCGCGAGCCGGGCCGGGGAGTCCGACGGACAGTCTAGCAGCCCGTGGCAAAAGCCCCGCTGCGTTCGAGCGGCGCTGACGCGGGGTTTTGCCACGGGCTGCTAGGGGACGAGCTTGTTCGCGAAGTCGCCGCCCCGGACGATCGTCAGCTTCGCCGGATCGATGTGGCGCCGCATCGCAGCCACCACGTCGGCGGCGGTCAGCGCCTCGATCGCGGCCTCCTGCTCCGCCGTGAATGCGAGCGGACGGTCCAGGAACAGACTGTTCGACAGCATGTTCGCGATGACGGCGTCGTTCGAGCGAGCGTTCTGCGCCTGATCGAGGTATCCGCGCTTCGCGCCCTCGAATTCCTCTTCCGTGAACCCATCCGCCAGCGTCACGTCGAGGATGTCCGTGAACGATGCCACGACCTTGTCCCCGTTCTCCGGCGCGAAGATCGCGAATGCGATGAACTGCGCATTGTCATCGATCGGGGGCGCCCCGTAGTTCGAGCCCACGCCGTACGACAGGCCTTCCTCCCCCCGGATCCTGCTGAACATCCGTGAGTTCATGCCGCCGCCCAGGATGTGGTTGCCGAGGAGCAGGGCAGGGTAGTCGGGGTGATCGTCGCGCATCTGAACCGTGAGTCCGGCGAACATCATGGCGTTCGCCTTGTCCGGCGTCTCGATGTCGAGGGTCAGCGGCTCGATCTCGCGGTACTGCACCGGCACGCGGGCGTAGGCTTCGCTCGCGGTCCAGTCCCCGAACAGTTCCTCGATCAGGGCGCGAATCTCCGCGGCGTCGAAGTCGCCGACGACGGACATGGTGCCGCCCTGCGCCCCGTAGAAGCCCTCCCAGAACGCGCGCGCCTCGTCCACCGTCGCGGCCTCGAGGCGCTCGATCTGTTCCTCGAAGGTCGGCGAGTAGCGGGGATGATCCGCCGGATACTCGCTGAAATGGCGCTGGAACGCCTGGACCACGAGGGCCTGCGGCTCCGACATCTGCGACTCGATGCCGGCCAGGCGCTCCTCGCGCAGCAGTTCGAACTCGTCCGCGTCGAAGGCCGGCTGCTGGAGGATCTCGGCGCCGAGCCGGAGGACCGCCGGGAGATTCTCCCGCACGGTCGTGAACGATCCGTTCGCGATGGTGGCACCCCCGCCGATGCTTCCCTGGGCCTTCAGGCGATCGAGTTCGTCGGAGATGTCCTGGCGGGATCGGCTCTCCGTCCCGCGCATCAGCATGGAGCCCGCCATGGAGGCGGCGGTCGCCCTCCCCATGAGGGCGCTCTCCGTGCCATGCCGGAGCGAGAAGCGCACGTTCACGGCGTCACCGCGGTTTTCCTTCGCGAGGAAGGCGACCTTGAGGCCGTTGGGCAGGACGAACCGCTCCGTGCGGCCCTCGATGTTCTCGATCGTGGGCTCGAACGCCTCTCCCTCGGCCACCGCTTCTCGCCCCGTGTATGAGGCGACCAGCGCACCGACGTCCGGTGGCGCGGGGATCTCGGCGCGGGCCGGGGTCTCCTCCGTCGGGTAGTAATAGCCGATCGTCCGATTCGAGGGCTTCAGATAGGCCTGCGCGACCTGGTGGACCGCTTCGGGCGTCACCCGCTCCAGGCGGTCGCGGTGCAGGAAGAAGAGGCGCCAGTCGCCCATCGACGCCCATTCGCTGAGCTGAAGGGCGATCCCCTGGGGGTTGTTGAACGAGAGTTCGATGCCCGAGAGAAAGTCCGTCTTCGCCCTGTCGACCTCCTCCTCGGTGGGAGGTTCGTCGACGAGCGCCTGAATCGTGGCGAGCATGACGTCGGCAGCTTCGTCGAGCGAGTCGCCCTCGCGCACCTCCGTGCCGGCGAACAGGATGCCCGGCTCGCGCAACTGGAAGTTGCCGGCGAACGCGTTGGCGGCCAAGCCAGGCTCGACGAGCGCCTGGTAGAGGCGCCCCGCGGGACGCGCGGTGAGGATGTGCGTCATCACGTCGACGGCGGCGAAGTGCTCGTGAGATCCGGGCGGCATGTGATAGGCCGCCATCGCGAACTGGACATCGCCGACGCGACGCAGCGTGACGGTACGCTCGCCGTCCTGGGCGGGCTCGGCGGTGTACGTCCGGAACAGCTGGTTCGCCCCCGTGCGATCCGGCCGCGGGAGGGCGCCGAACTTCTCGGCCACGAGTTCGAGCGCCCGGTCCGGGTCGAAGCGCCCGGCGACGACGAGGATCGCATTGTCCGGCTGGTAGTACTTCCGGTAGAAGGCCTGCAGCCGGTCGATGGGCACGTTTTCGATGTCCGCGCGCGCGCCGATCGTGGAGTTCCCGTAGTTGTGCCAGTCGTAGGCGGCGGACAGCACCCGCTTCTGCAGCACGCCCCGCGGGCTGTTCTCCCCCGCTTCCCACTCGTTCCGGACGACCGTCATCTCGGAATCGAGGTCCTCCTGGGCGATGAACGAGTTCACCATGCGGTCGGCCTCCAGGTCGAGCGCCCACTCGAGGTTCTCGTCGGTGGCCGGGAACGTCTCGAAGTAATTCGTGCGGTCGAACCACGTCGTGCCGTTCGGGAAGGCGCCGTGCTCGTCCAGCTCCTTCGGGATGTCCGGGTGGTTCGGGGTCCCCTTGAATACGAGGTGTTCGAGGAGATGGGCCATGCCCGTCTCGCCGTACCCTTCATGTCTCGAGCCGACGAGGTAGGTGATGTTCACCGTGATGCGCTGGTTGCTCTGGTCGGGGAAGAGCAGGAAGCGCAACCCGTTCTCGAGCTGATACTCCGTAATCCCCTCGACGCTCGCGACCTCTGTGACGCCCGCTGGAAGCTGGGCCTCGGCCGTACCCGGTACGGTCAGCACGGACACGAACCCCGCCACCGCCGCAAACCTGCGTGTCGTTCTCATCTCTTTCTCCATCACATGTTGTCGATCATCGCCTGGCCGAACTCGCTACAGCTGAGGAGTGTCGCTCCTTCCATCAGGCGCTCGAAGTCGTACGTCACGCGTTTATCACTTATCGTTGCGCTCAGGGAAGATACAATAAGGTCGGCGGCTTCGTTCCACCCGATGTGCCGCAGCATCATCTCCCCGGACAGGATCACGGACCCCGGATTCACCTTGTCCTGTCCCGCGTACTTCGGCGCGGTGCCGTGCGTCGCCTCGAAGATCGCGTGGCCGGTCTCGTAGTTGATGTTCGCGCCGGGGGCGATGCCGATCCCGCCCACCTGTGCGGCGAGCGCGTCCGAAATGTAGTCCCCGTTCAGGTTCATGGTTGCGATCACATCGTACTCCGCGGGCCGCGTGAGGATTTGCTGAAGGAACGCGTCGGCGATCACATCCTTGACGACGATCCCGTCCGAGCTCCTGCACCAGGGGCCGCCGCCGAACTCCCGCGCCCCGAACTCGTCCTTCGCGAGTTCGTAGCCCCAGTCGCGGAAACCGCCCTCGGTAAACTTCATGATGTTCCCCTTGTGGACCAGCGTGACGCTGCCGTATCCCCGGTCGCGGGCGTAGCGGATCGCGGCGCGGACGAGCCGCTGCGTCCCTTCCCGCGAGATCGGCTTCACCCCGAAGGAACTGGTCTCCGGGAAACGGATCGTCGAGACGCCCATCTCGTCGCTCAGGAAGGCGCGCAGACGGCGGGCCTCCTCGCTGCCGGCTTCCCACTCGATGCCGGCGTAGATGTCCTCGGTGTTCTCGCGGAAGATCGTCATGTCGACGAGGTCCGGCTGCCGAACCGGCGACGGGACGCCCTCGAACCAGCGCACGGGGCGGACGCACGCGAACAGGTCGAGTTGCTGGCGCAGCGCCACGTTGAGCGACCGGATGCCGCCACCCACGGGCGTCGTGAGGGGTCCCTTGATCGCGACCCGGTGATACCGGATGGCGCGGAGCGTGTCCCCGGGAAGCCAGTCCCCGGTGCGATCGAACGCCTTCTGACCGGCAAGGACCTCGAACCACGCGATCCGCCGCTCGCCGCCGTAGGCCTTCTCGACGGCCGCTTCAAAGACCGCGCTCGCGGCGCGCCAGATGTCGGGACCGATCCCGTCTCCTTCGATGAAGGGAATGATCGGGCGGTCGGGCACGTCGAGGCCGTCGCCCGCCATGCGGATGGTTCCGCCGGAGGGCGTGCGCAGGGTGTCGTATGAGGGAGACGCGTCGGCCATGGGGTTTCTCGAACGGTTTCGGGGATCTTCCTTACGCTTCACCGGGGATCGGCGCGGCGGGAGGAGAGAGTACGCACGCCCTTCACCGATGACAAACCATGCAGATTGTATACAGTCACATGGTATGTATACGCTCCACGCTCGTGAGGGATCTCATGTGGATTCTCACCACAACGCCGCACGGGGGCCGGGCGGGGCGGCCCCCGTACGAACAACGCGCTGCCGGTCAGTGCCTTACGGGCACGACCTGCAGGCCCAGCACGAAGGTCAGGTCGGTCTCGAGCTGGGGCCCGTCGAGGTCGCGAACGAGGGGCAGGAGCACTTCGCCGGCGATCCTGAAGGCCCTGGCCCGGGGGAGATAAAGGTTGAGGCTCAGTCCTCCCTCCACCACGGTGCCGGCGCGAAGATCCGTGCGCGCCGTGGGGACCATGCCCGGGTTCACGCTCGGCGCCGCGTCCCTGCCGTCGATGTTGCCCGTCCGCGTGGCGACCAGGCGCACACCGGCCGCAAGGTTGCCGCCCAGCACCCGGGCCCACCACGCCGTGCCCTGGACCTGGTTGCCGAGTGACCAGTCGCGGTCGTTCTTCCCCATGCGCATCACGGCGTTCCCCTGCGCTCCCCAGGACCAGCCGCCGGCCTGGCCCAGCCAGGTGAGGCCGGGGCGCAGATCGAGAGTGCCGGAGCCGATCTGCATGGGATAGGGGAGCTGGACCTCCAGCCCGTCGCTGATGGGGAGGACGTCCATCTGTTCGATCGATCCGGTCGGGAGACCGACCATCGCGTTCAGGTGGATCGATTGGTTCGCCCAGTCGGCCAAGCCGATCATGGCGCCCGCCTTGGCGTCGCCCACGCCGCTCGATTCAGTCGTGAACGACCCGCCGTGGCGCGTGATGTGGTCCATCGAACTGGACGTGAAGGGGAGCATCGCCACGAACGTGATGCGATCGGACGGCGCGAACATGGCCCCGAACATGTGCATCGTCATGGGCATGCGCGTCGGCGTGATCATGAAACCGCCTCCCGGCGAAACGATGTCCGCGTCGGCGACGGGATCCGTGCCGATGCGGCTCCCTTCCATGGTCATCGTCATGTAGCGGTAGGAGAGCATCACTTCGCCCGCCTCGTGGCGGTGGTCGGCCATGACGCCGATGGGGGCGTGGCTGTCCGCGCGCGAGGCGTTCCACTGCGCGGCGACGGGCGCGGCAAGGGCCAGCAGCGCGAATGCGCCGGGTATCATGCATTTCTTCAAGGTTCGACTCCTCGTTCGACAGGGGATGAGTCGCCGTTCGATGCACGCCGCCTCGCGAGCGGCCGGGTCGATCCGGCAACCGGCCCGACGCACCGACCCCCTCTGACCGGCAGGGTTGGGCTATCGGGCGTTTTCGTACGGGCTCTTATCGAGGAGTCAGGCGGGGGGCGGTTGTCCGAACGGTCGGAGGTAGGCGGCCGGGTCGGGTGCCGGGCGGACGAGGGGCCGCATCCGACGCGGGGCCTGGCTGGTAGAGGTCGGGTGCGCGGTCTGCAGGGCGGATCCCGCGATGGCCGGCCCGCAGCAGGTCAGGCATGTCGCGAGACAGTCGCACGGTCCGCCCGAATGGGGGTGCGAGTTCGTGGTGGCGCCGGCACCATCGGCGTGGGAGTGCCCCGCGTGGCTTTCTGCGCCGGCGGTCTCCGCATGCGTGCCATGGAGGGTGGCGGTGTGGGGCGTCGACTCGTCGCCGTGCGCCGCCTGGTGCTTCGGACAGGGTTGAAGGGGCGCGCCGGGCCCGATTCCAAGGAGGAAAGCCGCGATGACGGCCAGCGCGTCGAGCCGGCAGCGTACCGGTCCTCTCCGCATGCTCCAGGTCGAATGTCTCGGGCGTGGTCGAGCCATCAGCGCCGGGGCCAGACCCCGCTCATTTCCTGACTCCCCCGCACCCATACGACGGTGGGAGCCGAGTCGGTCTCCGACTCGAGCGCGGTGACGAGGTCCTCGAGTTCCCGGGTCGGACGGTCCGCCGCTCTCAGAAGGAGATCTCCCGCCCGGAGCCCGAGCCGGGCGGTGACCGTTCCCCGCGCGACCCTGAGGACGAGGAGGCCGTCCAGGCCGGCTCGGTCGGAAAAATCGCGTACGGGCTCGAACTCGGCTCCCGCGAACGTACGATGGAGGCGCACGGCGAGATCGGGCTCCGGCAGTGCCACCCGGGCGGCACGCGCCACGCGGCGCCGGAACTCCATCGCCGAGAGGCGGGCCCGCACGGCCCCGACGTTCTGGAGCGCCACCGTGAAGTCCCGATAGGCCGATTCCGTCTCGCGCTGAAGATCGCGGAGTATCTCCACACGGACCGCCGGCAACTCCGACGCCGGACGGTCGCGCACGGGCAGCACGTTGAGTCGACCGTCCACGACCCGCACCGCGGAGGGCTCCACCGCCACACCCGTATCGTCCGTATCGCGGAACGCGAGGGCGAAGCCGGCGCGGCCGCGCTCGGTGGAGTCGCGCCCGGCGGAGTCCGTCAACCACAGGACAAACGTGCTACGCCGCGGGTTCCCCGTCGTCGCGAAGATCGTCCGACGGCCCACCATCGGGATGTCGTCCGCGTCCGGGGGCCGCGCGTCGGGGATGACTTCCAGCGTTCGGTCCGTCCCGTCTCGCGTGACCTGCAACCGTACCGGGACGCTCGGGCGGATCGATGCGAGCAGGTCGGGCAGATTGACGAGGGTGATCCTCGTATCGTTCATCGCGGCGAGTCGATCGCCGACGAGAAGTCCCGCACGCGCCGCCGGCCCATCTTCCTGCATTTCTCGCACCTGGATGACGAGCGTGCAGTTCTTCCAGTCGTCCGAAGTCTCCCAGCCGCAGTTGTAGCGCTCATCGACGCGAACCCCGATCCATCCCGGAGCGTCGACCGCCGGGGGCTCCTGCGCCGCGGCGGGCGGGGGCGTGAGCGCACGGACGCCCGCGGCGAGAACCGCAACGAGAACCGCGGCGAGCGGGCCCGGAGACCGTGAGAGGGGCGCGGTCACCAGGTTCGCGTCCCGCTGGCGCGGCCCAGATCCTCCGCGAGCCGATCGCGCGTTTCCACAAGTTCCAGCAGGTAGGCGCTGGCGAGGGGATCGTCGGGATTCGTCGCGAGGCGGTCGCGGAGCGCCCGGATCAACCCCTCCAGCCTCGCCAGCCTCTGGGCCGTCTCCAACGGATCTCTCGCACTCGATCCGCCTTCCGAAGCGGCGTCGGCCCCGTCCGCCCCCACCTGCCTGAGCGGCGAGCGCAACGATTCCATCCGGCTGAGCCCGTCGACGAGCGCGCGGTCGTCATCGGTTGAAACGACCGCGGGAAGATCCCCCGCCGCACCCGGCGGATTCGCGACGCTTCCGCCCGTGAACTGCAGGCCGGCGATCACGCCGCCGGCAAACAGCACGAGGGCGGCCGCGGCCTGCAGCGGTCCCGGGACGAAGAGACGGCCGTCAAAGCCGCGTCCGATCCAGCGGGCGCCGCGGCGGGCCTCGCCGGCATCCAGCGCGGCCTCGATCACGGCCCACTGTCCGGCGGGCGCCTTCTCATCCGGCAGCGCGGACAGCGCCATGCGCAGCCGGCTCAATCTCTCGAACTCCGCCTGGCATTCCCTGCACGTTTCGAGGTGGGCCCGGCAGTCCCGGTCGGCCCACGGCTCGTCGAGCAGTGCCGAGATTCGCTCGGCATCCATGTGGTTCGCCATCTCTTCTATCCCTCTCAGAGGCGCGCTTCGCCTCGCGCACCGCCGTTTCC
The DNA here is from genome assembly GCF_965261555.1 of Candidatus Palauibacter sp. Lineage (GTDB taxonomy): Bacteria > Gemmatimonadota > Gemmatimonadetes > Palauibacterales > Palauibacteraceae > Palauibacter. The sequence goes on along the minus strand of NZ_OZ253465.1, from coordinate 1,052,534 downwards.
GGAATCTTCCGGAGCGATGAGCTTCCGCATGCGCGCCCGCGCCTTGTGCAACTGCGATTTCGACGTGCCGGGCGAACAGCCCAGGGCCTCGGCGATGTCGTTGTGCGTCCAGCCTTCCACGTCGTGCAGCACGAGGACCCTCCGGTACCCCGGCGGCAACTGGTCCAGCGCCTTGGTCAGGACCCGCCGCGTCACGATCACATCGTCGTGCGCCCGTGCCACGCGGGGAAGCTCGGCGGCGGATTCCACCGGACGCCGCTTTGCCGACCGGCGCAGCCGGTTGAGCGCCACGTTCGTCGCCAACCGGTAGAGCCACGTGCCGAAGGCCGCATCCCCCCGGAAGAGGTGGAGCTTCTCGAACGCGCGGATCCACGCCTCCTGGGAGAGATCCTCCGCGAGGTGATCGTCGCCCACGAGGCGGCGAATCACGGTGTAGACGCGTCGCGCGTGGAGTTCGTACAACTCCCCCATCGCGGATCGCTCTCCCGCTTTGGCGCAGGCGATCAGGTCGCGTTCGTCCACGTCATCCCTCTGAAGGTCACCTTCCGGATCCAACGCTATGATGCGCCGTTCAGCCCGCGGGTTGCCCGCCCTCGGCCGCGCGGGCGCCCTCGAGTGCGCGCAGCACGGCGCAGACCAGCAGCCCGAGCAGGATGCCCGCGAGGGCGTCGACCGCATAGTGAAAGCGACCGTACACCGTCCCCGCAGTCAACGCGAGTTCCGGGACGAGGAGGAGCCGGAACCAGCGCCGATCCTCGCGTCCGGCGGCCACAACCCCGGCCAGGGAAGCGGCGATGTGGGAACTGGGGAAGGCCGTGCCCTTTGACGATCCGGTCTCCAGGATCCCGTGCACGATCCCGAACAGCGTACCCTCGCCGATCTCGCCGCCGATCTGGACAAACTCGTATCGGGGGCCGGCGACGGGAAGAACATGAAAATGAGATAGGAGACGAAGAAGGCGGTGGCCACGGCGAGGGCGGTGCGCTGGAAGGCCTCGAGCCCCCGTGTCGCGAACACGCCCAGAATGGCGGCGGGGATGATGGCGTAGTAGCCAAAGTAGCCCAGATGCAACACCTCGGAGAAGGAGAGCCAGGGGAGCCACGCGCTGAGATCGATGCTCGGCTGTCCGCCGAACAGGGCGGCATCCCACGCCTGCACCGTGGCGTCGAAGTACCGTTGCGTGAGAAAGCGGTTGAGGACCGACAGTTCCGCATACAGGAGGGGCGTGATGAGCACCGCGTACGCCCCCCTCGCGATCGCGGCGAGGCCGGCCCGGGGGTGCCAGGCCGCAAGTCGCGTGATCCCGAAGATGGCGATCGCGTGGGCCGCCGCGATTCCCGCGCCGGAGAGGCCACCGAACACGAGGGCGACGAGGCCCGTGCAACCGAAGTAGCCGATGGCCACGCGGTCGACGGGCAGAAGCCGCCCGCGGACACCGCCGCTCACAGCCAGCCCATGCGGCGATACCACTCGGCGGTGCGCGCGAGCCCCTCGTCGATGCCGACCCGCGGACGCCAGGGGTCGAGATGTCTCCGGCTCGACTCGATGTCACAGGTCCAGGCGTATGCGGACAGATCGCGCGCGCGCCTCCGGTCGAACGCGGGGGCCTTCCCCGTCAGGCGGCCCGCGAGTTCCGATAGCGCCCCGACGGTGAGAAAGAGGGTGGATGGCAGCCGCAGGACACGGCCGGGGCGGTCCACGGCGGCCATCAGAGCGCTCGCCAGCGCGCGCCAGGTATGGCGTTCCGCCGCCGCGATGGGAAGCGGGAGCGGCGCCGGCGCCGCCTCGAGGGCGGCGAGGACGGCCGAGACGACATCGGCAACGTACACCGGCTGCAGGGGCACACGGCTGCGTGGAATCGCGGCCCACCCTCGCGCCGCCAGCCGGAAGAGCGGCAGCAGGTCGGAGTCGCGCGGGCCGTAGACGCCTCCCGGCCTGAGCACGACGACCTCCATCGACCCGCGGATGCCGTCGAGCGCGGCCTCCGCCTCGGCTTTCGACCGGCCGTAGGGGCTCACGGGGCCGTCCGCGCCATCCGGGCCCCGGGCGGCGAGGCTGCTGATGAAGACGAACCGCCGGACTCCCGCGCCCGCCGCCGCCTCCGCGAGCCTCCGCGTGCCGACCGCATTCACGGCCATGAACTCCGACTCGTTGCGCGCCCGCGTGAGCGCGCCGCAATGGACGACGGCGGCGCAACCCGCGAGGGCCGCGGCCGCCTCCGGCCTGTCCTCCACCCCGAGATCGAGTTCGACCTTCTTCAGCTCCAGGCGGTCGAGATGGCGCGTGTCGCTCGTTCGCCGCACGCTCGCGGTGACCTGGTGTCCGGCCGCGACGAGCGCCTCGGCGAGATGACCGCCGAGGAACCCGCTTCCCCCTGTCAGAAAGACCGATGCCACTAAAGCGCCGCTTCGTACAGCCGGTAGGTCCGGTAGATCCTGCCGCCGAGACGCTCGATGGCCTGGTTCATCTTCCGGTTGTCCTCGAGGATCCACGACTGCTCGGCGGACTTCATCCCGGCGGCGATCCCTTTCCTGAACAGCCAGAGGTAGAGGAGGACATCCACGGCCTTGCCGCGCCATTCCTCGGCAAGGCCCAGAATGATGACGCGCATGCACGTGATCTGCCGCCTGTAGATGAGCGCCTTGAGAATCCCGAAGGGGAAGAGTCTTCCGTTCATCCGGCGCAGCACCTGGTTGAAGTCCGGGAGAGCAAGAGCGAAGCCGGCGGTCTCGCCCTCCGGCGTCTCGGCGAAGAGCGCGAGTTCGGGGTCGAGTATGGGCTTGAGTTCGGCCGCCATGTGATCCATCTCGGCCTCGGTCATGGGGACGAAACCCCAGTTCTTCTCCCAGGCCGCGTTGTACAGGCGCTGGATGCGGCCGAGTTCTTCGTCGAATCGCGACATTTCCAGCGTCCTGATCCGGATGCCGTACCTGCGTGTCACGACCTTTTCGGCGCGGAAGAGGTGCGGCGGCCAATCGCCCTTCTTCATGAGCCAGGCGAAGAGATCCTTGACCTTCCGCAGCCCGGCAGCCTCCATCAGCCGGGGATAGTACGGCGGGTTGTAGGCCATGAGGACGACCGGCGGTCCGGGATCTCCATCGATGAGGAGGCCGCAGGTCTCGTTGGTCGAGAAGCTCGTGGGACCCCGCATCGCGGTCAGGCCGCGTTCGCGGAGCCAGGCCCGAACCGCGTCGAGCAGCGCCCCGGCCACCTCGGGGTCGTCGACGCACTCGAACCAGCCGAAGAACCCCACTGACTCGTCGTGCAGCCGTTCATGATTCCGGTTCCGGATCGCACAGACCCGGCCCACGGCCCGGCCGTCGCGCAACGCGAGGTAGGGCTGGACTTCCGAGTGCAGGTGGAACGGGTGTTTCTCCGGGTCGAAGGCCGCCCGCACGTCCCGTTTCAGCGGAGGCACCCAGTCGGGATCGCCCCGATAGATCGACCACGGCAGGTCGATGAAGCGCTTGAGATCGGCGCGGCTCTCGACGGGGACGACGCGCAGGGAGGAAGCGAGACTCGTCATGGTGGGAGACGCCGGTTCAGACGACGCCGAGCTTCTTCCCCACGCGCTCTACCTGTTCGAGCACGAAATCGAGGTCGTCGTCCGTGTGCGTGGCCATGTAGCTCGTGCGCAGGCGGCAACTCCCCTCGGGAACGGCGGGGGGAACGACCGGGTTCGAGAAGACGCCCGCCTCGAACAGGGCGCGCCAGAACACGAAGGTCTTCTCCATGGGCCCGATGAGAATGGGGACGATCGGGGTCTCGGTCGGTCCGATGTCGAACCCGATCGACTTGAAGCCCTCCATCATCCGGTACGTGTTCTTCCAGAGCTGCTCCCGGCGCTCCGGTTCGTCGCGGATGATCTCCAGCGCCTTCAGCACGGTGGCGGCGGAGGCGGGAGGCATGCTCGCGCTGAACATGAGGGCGCGGGCGTTGTGCTGGAGGTAGTCGATGACGTCCGCGCGGCCCGCCACGAAGCCACCGATCGAGGCGAAGGACTTGGAGAAGGTGCCGAGGATGAGGTCCACTTCGTCGGTGAGTCCCCAGTGCTCGGCGGTGCCGGCCCCGGTCTCTCCCAGCACGCCCACGGCGTGCGCGTCATCCACCAGGATGGCCGCGCCGTACTCTCGCCTCAGTTCCACCAGGGTGGGCAGATCGGCGATGTCGCCTTCCATGCTGTACACGCCGTCCACCGCGATGAGCTTGCCGCGCGAGGGCTTCTCGGCCGCGAGCATGCGGCGCAGCGTGGCGAAGTCGTTGTGGTTGAAACGTCGCGTGCGGCCGAGCCCCAGACGTACGCCGTCCTGGAGGCTCGCGTGGTCCAGCTTGTCGATGTAGACCGTGTCCGCGCGACCGATCAACGCGCCCAGCGTGCCCAGGTTCGTCTGGTAGCCGGTCGAGAATACGAGCGCCGCCTCCATGCCGGTGAAGTCGGCGAGTTCGTCCTCGAGCTGCTCGTGAAGATCGAGGTTGCCGTTGAGGAAGCGGCTGCCCGTATTGCCGCTTCCAAACTTGTTGAGGGCGTCGCGGGCCGCCTCGAGGACGCGCGGATCATGCGTGAGCCCCATGTAATTGTTGGAGCCCACCATGATCTTGCGGGCGCCGTCGATGACGACCCAGGTGTCGTGCGAGGCCTCAATGGGCATGAAGTACGGATAGAGACCGGCCTCGCGAAGGTCGTTCACGGTCGCTAGTTCACGACACTTGTCGAGGATCGAAGGCGGCTGGACGCGGCTTTTCATTGAGCCCGACCGGGACACCGCAGCTTGGGGCGTAGGATTCTGCACGAAGCGAAGCTAAGCCGGAATCGGGACGCCCGGCAAGGAAAATCGGCCGTTCAAGGGGAGTAGCAACGTGGATCGAGACGGGATGTTCGACATCGTCGCCATTGGCGGAGGTACGGCGGGTCTCGTGACCGCCGCCGGGAGCGCGGGGCTGGGCGCGAACGTGGCGCTGATCGAGCGCGACCGCCTGGGCGGCGACTGCCTCTGGACCGGATGCGTGCCCTCCAAGGCCCTGATCAGCTCGGCCCGGGTGGCGCATCATTTTCGTGACGCCGCCGCGCACGGCCTGCGGCCCGTCCGGCCGACGGTCGAGGGAGCGGACGTTCTCGCCAGCGTCCGCGCCGCTCGGGCCGTGATCGAGCCGCACGATGATCCCGAGCGTTTTCGCGCCATGGGCGTCGATGTGGTCGAGGGGGCGGCCCGCTTCGTTTCGCCGCACGAAGTCGAGGTGGACGGCCGCCGCATCCGCGCGCGCCGTTTCGTCATCGCCACCGGCACCAGGGCGGCGGTGCCGCCGATCCCGGGGCTTCAGGAGGCAGGTTACTTCACGCACGCCGAAGCCTTCGACCGCGACACGATCCCGGCCTCGCTCGCCGTGGTCGGCGGCGGGCCGATCGGCGTCGAACTCGCCCAGGCCTTCCGCCGCCTCGGCTCGGACGTCACGGTGGTAGAGTTGCTCGACCGGCTCATGGTGCGCGAGGAGCCGGAGCTGGGAGAACTCCTGACGAGCAGGCTGCGTGAGGAGGGCATCGAGGTCCGGACCGGCCACGTCGTGACACGGGTCGACCGGGCGGGAGACCGGCGGCGCGTTACGATCGCCGCCGCCGGGGACGCAGACCGCGACGATTCGGCGGTCGCGCCCGAAACGTTCGAGGTCGATGAGGTGCTGGTCGCCGCGGGGCGCGCGCCGAATACGGAGGGAATGGGACTCGACTCGGCAGGGGTGGAGACCGCGAAGGGCTGGGTCACCGTCGATTCGAAGCTGCGCACATCCAGGAAACACATCTTCGCCGCCGGCGACGTCATCGGCGGCTTTCTGTTCACGCACGTCGCCGACCACGAAGCGCGCACCGTCGTGCAGAACGCGCTCTTTCCCGTGCGCGCGAACATCGACTACGGCGTGATCCCGTGGTGCACCTACACGGAGCCCGAACTCGCCCACGTCGGGCTCACCGAAGCCGAGGCCGTGGATCGCCATGGATCCGCGGTGTCCGCGCACGTCTACGACATCGGGAACCTGGACCGGGCGATCGCCGAGCGCGCCGCCATGGGCCGAGTCAAGATCGTCGTCGGGAAGGGGGGCCGGATCCTGGGCGGACATGTCCTCGCGCCGGGCGCGGGGACGATGATCGCGGAGATCTCGCTCGCCATGAAGGCGGGGGTGAAGCTGGGGACGCTCGCGTCGCTGGTACATCCCTACCCGACGATGAGCGAGGGAGTGAAGCGTACCGCCGATGCCTACCGCAGATCGACCCTGACGGGATGGAGGAAGTCGGCCGTCGACCTTGCGCTCAGGGTGGGCAGATCAATGCCCCCCTGAGCGGTTCCATGGGGGCCTCACCCCACGAACGCCGTCTGTTTGCGAGGGCGGATGACTCCGCCGTAGGCTGGTTCAGAGCGGACCGTTCAGCGAGGACTTGTATGGTTCATCACCCGGGCACCGTCGGCGGGGCAGCCACCCTGAAACGGTGTCGCCATGGCTGGGGGCTGGCCGTCGTCGTTTCGGTGACCGGCGCCCTGTCGTGCGGTGAAGACGCCGTCGCCCCTCCATCCCCACCCGTGGAGCCCGCCCGGCCCACCTCGATTTCGATCAGCCCGTCCGTCGTGCGGTTCGAAGCGCTGGGCGACACGGCTCGGCTCGTCGCCGAGGTGCGGGACGAGAATGGCCAGGTCGTAAGCGGCATTCGTGTGACGTGGGAGAGCGGCGATCCGGCGGTGGCCACCGTGGACGCCCAGGGCCTCGCGACGGCGGTCGGCAACGGGACGGTCTCCATCACCGCCACGGCGGAAGCGGCTTCGGGCGCCGCCACCGTGACGGTGGATCAGGTCGTGGCCGCCCTGGAGGTGTCGCCTTCCTCCGTCGGTTTGGCGCTCGAGGACTCACTCCGCCTGCGGGTGGAGGCGGCGGATGCCAACGGTCATCCGGTAACCGACTTCGGGCTGGTCTGGCGTTCGACCGACGAATCGATCGCGACCGTGGACGCTACCGGGCTCGTCATCGGCGTCGGCATCGGGGTGGCGACGATCCGCGCAACGTCCGGCGCGGCCTCGGCTGATGCGGGCGTGGAGGTGCTGTCCGGCGCGGATGCCGACCGACTCGTCCTCACCACGCTGTTCGACGTCACGGACGGGGCTGGCTGGATCCACGACGAGAACTGGCTGACGGACCTCCCGCTCGCGGACTGGCATGGCGTCGGCGTGGACGATGAAGGACGCGTCACGGAACTGGACCTTGAGGCCAACAACCTCGTCGGTCCTATACCGGTCGAGTTGAGCCGTCTGAAGCGCCTCAGGGAGTTGAACCTGATCCGCAACAGCCTCCGCGGCCGGATCCCGCCCGAATTCGGCACGCTGGCGCACCTCGAGGTTCTGGGCCTCGGGATCAATCGGTTGACCGGCCCCCTCCCCCCGGAACTCGGGCAACTCTCCAGGCTCAGGGAACTCCACGTCTACAGGAATCCGCTGAGCGGGCGTATCCCGGGCGAGCTCGCGAATCTCGACCGCCTGGAGAAGTTCGTCCTGTATTGGACCGACATCGCGGGCCCCGTCCCCCAGGCCTTTCTGCGCCTCGAACGCCTGAAGGAAGTGGCCGCGTTGCGGACGCCAGTCTGTATCCCGGGCACGGCGGCCTTCGCGCGCTGGGCGGAAGACATCCGAATCGTCGAATTCGAAGCGCACTGCAACCGCAGGGATGTAGCGGTTCTGACCGGGCTGTATCGGACCACCGGCGGCGAGGACTGGCATCGCTCCGGCGGTTGGGGCGCGGGCTCCGTGCTCGAGGATTGGCGCGGCGTCGCCGCCGACTCCCTGGGCCGCGCGGTGGCGCTCGACTTGGCCGGCAACGGCCTCGCGGGGCGCCTCCCGGCCTCCCTCGGAGAGCTGACGCGGCTCACGGAGCTGCGGCTCGGAGACAACGGGCTGACGGGGCCGCTCCCGCTTGCGCTCGCGAAACTGCCGTTGAGCGAATTCACCTACGCCGACACCGAACTGTGCGTCCCCGACGATGAACGGTTCCGGGACTGGTTGGGGAGGCTTGCCTCCCACGACGGCCCCGGCGTGCAGTGCTCCCTCACGTCCCGCGAGGTCCTGGAGACGCTCTACTACGCCACCGATGGCCCCAACTGGGAACGGCACGACAACTGGCTGACGGACGAACCGCTCGGGAGCTGGTACGGCGTAGAGGCGGACACGAATGCCGTAGTGCGGCGCCTGAACCTCCACGATAACGGCCTGACCGGGGAAATCCCGGCGGAGATCGGCAGGCTCTCCGAGCTGCAGATCCTGGACCTGAGGGACAACCGGTTGCACGGCCCCATACCGTCCGACCTCGGCCGTCTCACCAGTCTTCGGCAGCTGTTGCTCCACGGGAACCGGCTGGAAGGCGAGCTTCCGCCGGAACTCGGCCGCCTCGCAGCGCTGCGTTACCTGTGGCTTGGCGGAAACCGGCTGGAGGGCGTCATACCGTCCGAATTCGGGAGCTTCGGGGACCTCCGCAGCCTCGAACTCTTCTCGAACCAGTTGACGGGTTCGATTCCGTCAACGCTCGGCGGCCTCTCATCCCTGACCTCGCTCCGGCTGGCGAACAACGACCTCGAAGGTCCCATACCCTCGGCACTCGGCAACCTCGCCAACCTCCTGAACCTCCATCTTGGCGGGAACAATCTGTCCGGCTCCATCCCCCCTCGCCTCGGCAGTCTCGGCAGCCTCTCCTCCCTGGGGCTCTCCGACAACGCCCTGACCGGCCCGATTCCCTCGGAGCTGGGCGATCTGGGGAGCCTTGCTCAACTCTACCTGGGCGACAACGATCTCTCCGGCCCCATCCCGTCGGAACTGGGCTCGCTCGCGAACCTTCGACAGTTCAGGGCCGGGAGTAACGAACTGACGGGGCCGATCCCGCGGGAACTGGGCAACCTCGCAGCTCTGGAGCACCTCTTTCTCGGATCCAACGCCTTGACGGGTCCGATCCTGCAGGAGTTGGGTTCGCTCGCCTCCCTCACCTGGCTGGACCTGTCTGCGAATCGCTTCTCCGGTGAGCTCCCGGGAGAACTGGGAGACCTGGAGAAGCTCAACGGGCTTATCCTGAACGACAATCCGGGACTCGCCGGCCCGGTCCCCCTTTCCCTCGGGCGCCTTGGGTCGGTCAGCATGTTCCTGGCCGGTGGCACGGATCTTTGCGCTCCGGCGGATGCGGCCTTCCGCGCCTGGCTGGAGGGCCGCCCCCAGCGCCGGTTGGCACGCTGCATCGAGGCTGGAGAGGCGGAATCGGCGGCGTACCTCATCCAGGCGATCCAGTCGCGGACACACCCCGTCCCGTTGATCGCCGACGATCCCGCCCTCCTGCGGGTCTTCGTGGCCGACGCGGGTGCTGGCGGCGCGACGATGCCGGCGGTTCGCGTGCGATTCTACCACGGCGGCGAGGAAGTACATCGGACGGACATCCCGGCCGGGACCGCCGAGATCCCCGCCGCCGTGGACGAGAGTTCGCTCGACCTGTCTTCGAACGAGGTAGTGCCCGGCTGGGTGATCCAGCCCGGACTGGAGATGGTGGTCGAGATCGATCCGGAGGGAGTGCTGGATCCCGTACTCGGCGTACCGAAGCGCATCCCCGTCGAGGGGCGTTCCCGCGTCGATGTGCTCGCGATGCCTCCGCTCGATCTGACGGTCGTTCCGATGTTGTGGAGCGTGGTGCCCGACTCGTCGATCCTCGACATCACCGAGGGCCTTTCGACGGACAGCGAGCTTCTTGCGCCCGTCGGATCGCTGCTCCCGGTCGGGGAGTTCAGCGTCACCGTGCACGATCCCGTCGTGACGGAGAGCCGGAGCACACTCGACCTGCTGGTCGAGACGCTGGTGATTCGACGACTCGAGGGAGAAACGGGATATTACCTGGGCACGATGGCGGAGCCGTCCGTTTCGGTGGGCGTGGCGTACGGTGGCTTCCCGGTCGCCTTCGGGGCGCCGGACCGGCATACCTTCGTGCACGAACTGGGCCACAACATGAGCCTCCGTCACGCGCCCTGCGGGGGTGCCGGCGGCGCCGATCCGGCGTTCCCGCACGCAGAGGGATCGAGCGGCGCCTGGGGGTATGACTTCGAGCGGCGCGAGTTGGTCGATCCGAGTATCCCGGATCTGATGGGCTACTGCGAACCGAACTGGATCAGCGACTACTTCTTCACGCACGCGGCGCAGTTCCGGCGTTACTACGAACGCGCCTCGGCGGTGTCGGCGGCGGCCCGGACCCGAACGCTTCTCCTCTGGGGAGGGATCGAGCCGGACGGAGCGCCGTTCCTGGAACCGGCGTTCGTCGTCGCCGCGCCCGCTGACGCGCCCCGGCCGGGCGGCCCCTATGAACTCCGTGGCACTGCGGGGGACGGTCGCGTGCTGTTCTCAACGAGCTTCGAGATGCCGGAGGTGGCTCACGGCGATGGCGGATCGCGTTTCGCGTTCGCCCTCCCGGTCGAGCCGGAGTGGGGCGATGCGCTCGCGAAGGTGACGCTCTCGGGACCCGGCGGCACGGCTACGCTGGACGCGGAGACGGATGCGCCCCTGGCCATCGTCCGCGACCGGTCCAGCGGGCAGGTGCGGGGGATCCTGCGCGGGCCGCTCACGGACGGACTCGCGAACGCGTCCGTGTCCAACCTTCTCTCCGACCCGGGGATCGAGGTGCTGGTGAGCCGCGGCCTGCCGGCGCGGGAGGCCTGGAGGCGCTGACCGTCGCCGGTGGGTGACGAGGGAGCCTTCCGGTCCCTTCAGCCGACGCGGTGGCGCCCCGTGTAGATGTTGAATCCCGTCGGCTTGGCGAAGCCGATCAGCGTCATCCCGAACTCCGCGCCCACGTCGACGGCGAGGCTCGAGGGGGCGCCCACGGCCGCCACGATCGGGATTCCGGCGGCGAGCGCCTTCTGCATGATCTCGAAGGAGGCCCGGCCGCTCACGGCCAGCACCGCCTCGCCCAGCGGCAGGTCTCCCTGCAGGAATCGGTCTCCGATCACCTTGTCGAGCGCATTGTGGCGCCCGATGTCTTCGCGCAGGAGGCGCAGTTCACCGGCCGTGTCGAACAGGCCGGCCGCGTGCAGCCCGCCCGTCCGTTCGAACACCGGCTGGCGGCGGCGAAGCGCTTCCGGGAGGGTGCGCACGACCTCCGCCGCGACGGTCGGCCCCTCGGCGGGCAGGGGAGCACAGCCCCGGATCTCGATCGCCTCCAGGGAGGCTTTTCCACAGACGCCGCAGCTCGACGTCGTATAGAAGTTCCGGGTCAGCTCGGCCGGGTCGAAGCGCGCCGTCTCGGTCAGATGCGCGGTGACGATATTGTACTCCTGCGTCTCCACGTCGACGCAGTACCGCAGGTCGGCGAGTTCGGACCGCTGCCCCAGCAGCCCCTCCGAGAAGAGGAACCCGGCCGTGAGGTCGAAGTCATCTCCCGGCGTCCGCATCGTCACGGCCACCTGGTGCTCTCCCCCGTCCGCGGGCGCGATCCGGATCTCGAGCGGCTCTTCGACCGCGACGGCGTCGCGCCGCCTTCGGCTCGAGGCTTCGGAGACGCGATCGATGTCGACGCGCGCGGTGTTCCGTCGGGGCGTAATCATGGGTCGAAGCTACGGTGTCGAACTCCGGGGTGCCGGAGCAAGCGCTCCGTCCACGGTCGTGCCCGACGCCGATGAGGTGCCGGAAGTCGTTTGCCGCTATTCGTGTCGGCGGGTAACTATGACGGCATGAACACGCCCTCGGACGCGGATCTGCTCGCGAAGTGGCGGACCCGGCCCGCTCCCCTGCTTCCCCTGCTGCATGACTTCCACGAGAGGGATGGGTGCCTCTCTGAGGAGTCTCTCCGAGCCATCTCCGAGGATCTGCGGATTCCGATCGCCGACCTCTTCGGCACCGTGACCTTCTACCACCACTTTTCCCGCGACCCCGAGGGCTACTCTCGCGCGCGCGTCTGCATGGGGCCGATCTGCGCGCTTGCCGGGGCCGACGAACTGCTGGCAGCGCTGCCGGATGCGCACGCGATGCCCTGCCCCGGTCGCTGCGACGAGCCGATCCCCGTCCTCGACCGTGACCGGGTTCTCTGCGGAACGACGGTGGCCGAACTCTCCGCCCGGCCTTCTCCTCTTCCGCCCGCGGTGCCGCCGGACATCGAGGAGTGTGTATTCGCGCACATCCGAACTCCCGGACGCGCCACCCTGGCGGGCTATCGGGCGACGGGCGGCTATGCCGGTCTGGAGAACGCCCTCCGCGGGCGGCCCGATGCGCTCCTCGATGTCATCGACGCCAGCGGTCTGGCCGGGCGTGGCGGGGCCGGCTTCCCCACGGGGCGGAAGTGGCGGGCCGTGGCGGAGGCCGCCGGGGAGCCGAAAACCATCGTTTGCAACGCGGACGAGGGGGAGCCGGGCTGCTTCAAGGACCGGGCGCTGATGGACTACGACCCGCACGCGGTGATCGAGGGGATGATCGCCGCCGGCTTCGCGACGGGGGCCACGCGCGGGTTCATCTATCTCCGTTACGAGTATCCGGACACGATGCGCATCCTGGAGACGGCCCTGGAGGAGGCCCGCGGCGACGGGCTGCTGGGGCCGGACGCCTTCGGGCCCGGACGACCGTTCGACCTCTGGGTACGCCGTGGCGCGGGCGCCTACATCTGCGGCGAGGAGACGTCTCTTCTCAACAGCCTCGAGGGCAAGCACCCGTTTCCGCGCAACCGGCCGCCCTTCCCGGTGACGCACGGGTACGAGGACCTTCCCACCGTCGTGAACAACGTCGAAACGCTGGCTTCCGTGCCCCATATCCTCGTGCACGGCGCCGACTGGTATCGGGATCTCGGGATCGGCGACCACGCGGGCACGAAGGTGATCTCGCTCTCCGGGGACGTCGCTCGCCCCGGCAACTACGAAGTACCCATGGGCTTCCCCCTGATGACGCTGATCGACGACTGGGCCGGCGGCGTACCGCGCGGGCGGAAGATCCAGGCGGTGACGATGGCGGGGCTCTCGGGCGGCTTCCTGGCGGGTGACGATCTCGCCGTCACGCTGGACGAGCCCGACATCCGATCGAAGGGGTCGTTCCTGGGCGCCGGCGGCATCATGGTCTTCGACGACTCCCGGGACATGATCGAGGTCGCCCATTCCGCCATGGAGTTCTTCGCCGAGGAATCGTGCGGCAAGTGCTTCCCCTGCCGCATCGGCACGCAGCGCCTCACCGAGCGCCTGCACGGCGAGGGCCCGGCCGAGATCGGCGCCTGGATCGACGAGGTGCACGACCTGGGCGACACGATGATGCAGACGAGTGCCTGCGGACTCGGGCAGGCCGCTCCCCTCATCACCGAGAGCCTCATTCGCTACTTCCCGGACCGCATCTCCAGGCACGTCGCCGGGTCCGTCTAGCGAGCCGGATTTGTCGTGGCGGGCGTGGCACGTCATTTTAGTTGGCCCGGCAGTTTCCAGCGGCGCAGCGCCCCGGGCCTCCGGAGGTGGGTTTGAGCGACAACTCGGGTAACGGCGCAGGCTTCGATTTCGAGATCACGCTCGACGGCGCGAAGGTGGGCGTCCGTCGGGGCGAGAGCCTCTACGAGGTCTCCGAGCGGCACCGCAAGGAGATCCCGACGCTGTGCTACGATCCGCGCCTGGAAGCCTTCGGTGCCTGCCGCCTCTGCATCGTCGAACTCGAGGGCGCCCGGAACCCCGTCGCCTCCTGCACCATGCGGGCGGAGCCCGGGATGCGGATCACGACCCGCTCGGCGCGGCTCGACATGCACCGCCGGGTGCTCATGGAGATGCTCGCCTCCGAGAACCGCGACACGGACGTCGATCCGCTCTCCGGATACGCCTCGCAGGAGATGGCGGTGCTGCTCGACCGCTACGACGCCCGGACGGGCCGCTTCGCCGGGGCCAGGTCCGGCCGCAGCCGGCCCGACGACGACAACCCCTTCATCCTCCGCGACTACGACAACTGCATTTCCTGCTATCGCTGCGTGCGGGTCTGCGCCGAACAGGAGGGCGACTACGCGATCTCGATCATGAATCGCGGGTTCGACACGCAGATCACGACGGAGTTCGAGGGCCTGCTGGGGGACTCCGCCTGCACGTTCTGCGGGCAGTGCGTACAGACCTGCCCGACCGGCGCTCTCGCGGACATCAAGGCGCTCGCGAACGCCGACGTCCCGGGGGAGACCGAGAAGACGCGTACCGTGTGTCCCTACTGCGGCGTCGGGTGCTCCGTCGACCTTCTGTCCCGCGGGGACACGCTGATCGGCGTCCAGCCGGCGATGGATGGGCCCGCCAACGAGGGCGCGCTCTGCGTCAAGGGGCAATTCGCCTTCGACTTCGTGCAGCACCCCGACCGGCTCGCCTATCCGATGGTGCGGGGCGAGGACGGCGAACTCCACGAAACCGACTGGGACACGGCCCTCGACCGCGCGGCGGCGGGGTTCACGGCGGCGGTGGAGAATCACGGCCGACATTCCGTGTACGGCGTCGCTTCCGGACGTGCGCCGCACGAAGCGGCCTACATGATGCAGCGGTTCATCCGAGGCGCGTTCGGTACGAACCAGATTGACAACTGCAGCCGTGCTTGACACGCCCCCACGGTCGCCGGTCTGGCGGCCTCAATCGGACGGGGGGCGATGTCGAATCCACTCGAGGACATGGAAAAGCCCGATGTGATCTTCTGCATCGGGACCAACATGACCGAGTGCCATCCCGTCGCGGCCACCCGCATCAAGCGCGCGGTGGCGCGGGGCGCCAAGCTCATCGTCGCCGATCCGAGGCGGATCGCGCTGGCCGAGATGGCCGACATCTACCTGCCGCTGAGGGTGGGATCCGACGTCGCGCTCCTGCTCGGCATGGCCCACGTCATCGCACGCGAGGGACTGCTGGACGACGACTTCGTGGCCGCCCGCACGACGGAGGGCCGGGACTTCATGGAGCACGTCCTGGAATACCCGCCGGAATGGGCCGAGTCCATCACCGGGGTGGACGCGAAGCTGATCGCGGAGGCGGCGCGCTGGTACGCGAAGGCCGAACGTGGAGCCATCTACTACACGCTCGGGATCACGGAGCACATCTGCGGCGTGGACAACGTGCAGAGCCTCTGCAATCTCGCCCTCATGACCGGAAACGTCGGCCGCGAGGGAACCGGGATCAATCCGATGCGCGGCCAGAACAACATCCAGGGCGCGGGAGACTGCGGGGCGCTGCCGAACAACTATCCCGGCTTCCAGGACGTACTCGACCCGGCGTATCAGGCGAAGTTCGCCGAGGCGTACGGCCGGGAAGTGGATCTCGAACTGGGGCCCACGAAGGTCACTGCGCTCGACATGTGCGGCGACCGGATCCGCGCCATGATCATCAACGGCGAGAACACCGTCGTCACGGACCCCGATCGGGAGCACTGCGAGCATGCGCTCGGGAGCCTCGACCATCTCGTCGTGATCGACATCTTCCTCACCGAGACGGCGGAGTTGGCCGATGTGGTCCTCCCGGCCACCGCCTGGGCGGAGACGGACGGCGCGTGCTCGAATACGGAGCGGCGCGTTCAGCGTCTGCGGAAGGCGGTGGATCCGCCGGGCGAGGCGAAGCCCGACTGGTGGTGCGTGTCCCGCATCGCGCAGCGCATGGGGCTGGAGGGTTTCGAGTTCGAGTCCGCGAAGGAGGTGTTCAACGAACTCTGCTCGCTCTCACCGATCTACGCCGGCCTGGATTGGGATCTCATCGCGGACGGCGAGTACCATTGGCCCGTGCCGGAGCCGGGCCACCCCGGCACGCCCATCCTTCACAAGGGCGAGTTCGAAAACGGGCGCGGCATCTTCCAGCTGATCCGATACCGGGACCCCGCCGAGACGATCTCGGACGAATACCCGATCTGGCTTACGACCGGGCGCCGACTGCCGGCCTATCACACGAGAACGCAGACGGGGCGTGCGGCGGGGATCGAGTACCTGTTGTCCGAAGAGCGTCTCGAGATGCACCCGGCCGACGTGTCGAAATGGGGTCTCGAGGACGGGGGCTGGGCGATGATGTCGAGCCCGCGCGGCCAGGTACGGATCAAGGTCGAGGCCAACGACCGCTCCCCGCCCGGAACCGTCTTCGCCTCGTTCAGCTTCAACGACGTGCCGGTGAATTTCCTGACCGGCGGCGGCTACGACCCGATCACGCACACGGCGGAACTGAAGGTCTGTCCCGTGAGGGTCGAGCCCGTCTAGCCTGGCGAGCCGGCCTCGCGGCTCCAGTCCTGGTCTCCATACGCCACGATCCGTCCCTCGATCGCCGAGGCCACGCACGTCAGCGGACTCGCCAGGTACACCTGCCCCGGACCGCTGCGCCCGGGGAAGTTCCGGTTGATCGAACTGATCGTGACCTGCTCCGCCGTCGTCGACACCCCGGGCCCGGCGTTGATGCAGGCTCCGCAGCCGGGCGCGAGGACGTCGAATCCCGCATCCCTGAGGGCCTGGTCGTGGCCCTGTTCCCGGCTCCACGCCTCCACATCGATCGAACCGTACTGGGCATAGGCGCGGACGGACGCGGGCACCCGCTTCCCCGCCGCCACCGCCTCCCGCGCCACCCCGGCATACATCTCGAAATCCGCCCGCTTCGCCCCCGTGCAGGCCCCGACGAACACCGTATCGAGGCTCACGTCTCCTTCGAGGGCCGAGATCGGCAGGCCGTTCCCGGGATCGCCGGGCGTCGCGACCATCGGTTCGACGCCGCTCGCGTCCATCTCGATCGTCACCGCGTACTCCGCCCCCGCGTCGCTGTACAGTCCGTCGCATAGCGCCCGAACCTCCGCCGCCGGCACGCCACGCCGCCCGGCGATCCAGGCCACCGCCTTCTCGTCCGGGGCGATGACGCCGGTGAAGCCCCCGACCTCGGCCGCCATGTTCGTCAGCGTCGCGCGCTCGTCGATCGACAGAGCCTCGACGGCCTCCCCCGTGAACTCGATGATGCGGCCGATCGCCTCGCCGCTTTTGACGGTCGGGTGACGCAGCAGTTCGAGGATGAGGTCCTTCGCCACGACGCCGGGTGGCGGCTCGCCCGTGATGTTGACCCGGATCGACTCGGGCACTTCCAGCCGGACGTCGCGAGTCGCCCAGGCGTTGACGATCGCGGACGTCCCCACCCCGAAGGCGACGCATCCCAGCGCGCCCGAATGCGGGGTGTGCGAATCGCTTCCGATGATGATCTGGCCGGGGAGCGCGTAGCGGTCCTGCACCATGATGTGGCAGATCCCCTCGCTCCCGGTGCGGTCGGGCAGTTCGCCGTGCAGGCGCACGCCCTTCGCGGCGGCGAACTTCCGCTGGCGGTCGTGCAGCGCGTGGGCCGCGTCGAGCAGCCCGGCCGCCTTCCTCTCCTCCGTAATGACTTCGTCGAGGAACGCGAGGTGGTCCCGGAAAAAAACGATGGACTCGGTGTGGTTCAGCCCCGCATCGCCCGCGAAATCCTCCCAGAACGTCGATGCCATGGGGGTCACGTACTCGTGGGAGAAGCGAAGATCGGCCCGCAGGAAGCCGGTGTCGCCCGGTTTCACGGCGGGAACGCCCAGCGCGCCGGAGGCCGCGTCGGTGACCCAGTGCCGGGCGATGATCTTTTCCGCAATCGTCTGGGGACGGTCCGCCGGGGCCGTGACGCCGGGGAGCGCGACGAGTCCCTTCAGCCTCGCCACGGCGTAGTCGAGCAATCCGCCGTACTCGATGATGTCGCGCTGAATGCGCCCCGCGTCTCCGATGAACGCGTCGAGCGGGATCTTCTCGCCGTGCCGGATCTTCTCGATCAGGGAGAAATCCGTCGATGCGAGGAGGCCGATGTTCGCGCAATTCTCTCCGTAGATGCGCTCGATGTTCTCTCCGATGACGACGCGGAGCCCCGCAGCGCGCTCGGCATAGGGCGAAGCCTCCCGGCTCGACCCTTTTCCACGCCTCTTCCCGGACACCGAGCATACGAAGCCGCCCTTCCGGATGTCGTTGCGGCCGATCGGGCGCTCGTCGCCGCAAAGGAGGCCCACGTACGGGTATTCCCCCAGCTTCTCGTCGAAGTGGTAGCAGACCCAGCCCGGCGTGATTTCATCGGTCGAAATGTCGTCGCGCAGGGGGATCGAGGGGTCCCATTCGAGGTCCTCCCCCGCGAGTTGCCGGCGGATGAGGTCCGGGTCTTCGGTAAGGAAGAGGATCCGCCCCTGGAGGCGCACGGTCGGTGGACGCCTGGCCACTTCGGTTTCGAGCAGATGTTCCAGCATGTCGTACTCCGGGGCCGGCTGGGCCGGAAGATCGGGATGAAGGTGGTCACCGTCGCGAGTATCCGTTTGACGCTCGAATCATGATATTGGTCCGGTATCCGAGAACAGCGTAAGGGGCGAGCACCAATACGATGTCGAACGTCAGCGGGGGGATGTTCAGGTGATGCGCGCCCCGGCGCCAGCCGGGAGGTGAAGTGATGCCTCGGATCCTCGTCGCGGGCGGGACGGGCTTCCTCGGACGCGCCTTTGTCCGAAGGCTGCACCGTCGCGGAGCGCAGGTTGCCGTGCTGACCCGAAACCCCGCCGGCGGGCCGAGGCTCGGTCTCCCGGCGGAATATGTCGAGGGAGACGTCCGTCGGCCCGGTGGGCTCGCGTCGGCGATGCACGCCGTGGACGCAGCCATCCTCTCCGTTCAGTTCCCGGGCTATCCCGTGGAGGCGCCCGCGCGCGGTCGGACGTTCATGGAGGTCGACGCCCTGGGCACCGCCGCCCTGGTCGAGGCTGCGGTGGAGGCGGGCGTACGCAAGCTCGTCTACCTGTCCGGGGTCGGGGCCGATCCCGCCTCCGCACGCCCCTGGTATCGCGCAAAGGGGCTGGCGGAGGCGTCCGTGCGTGAGTCGGGCCTGGACCACGTCATCGTCCGACCCTCATGGGTCTACGGCCCCGAAGACCGGAGCCTGAATCGCTTCATCGCGCTCATTCGCGGGATTCCGTTCGTTTTTCCCCAGCTGGGGGACGGAGCGGGGCGGATCACCCCGATCCATGTGGATGACCTGGCGGACCTCGTGTGCGAGGCGACGCTGGGTTCGGCGGGAGACGGACTCACGCTGGAGGCCGGCGGACCGGATGTCGTGTCGCTGGACGATGTCGTTCGGACGGCCATGGCGGTACTCGGGCGGCGCCGGACGATTCTCCACATCCCGACGAGTCTCGTAAAGCTCGCGGCCGCGTGTGCGGCCCTTCTCCCCGGCCAGATCCTTTCGCCCGATGCCGTGGACTTCGTGACCCAGGATGGGATCGCGGATTCAGACCTGGCCCGACGTCGTTTTCCGGCGTTTCAGCCACGCGACTTGGCGACGGGATTGGCGGAGTACGTCTCGCGCGCCTGAACCGCGGATCTTTGCGTGTTCGCGAGCCTGATCGGCCCCCCCGGAACGAGGCTTCGGCACGCACCGGAGGACGCGCCGCCGTGCTTGCATGTTATTCGACATCGGGCTTAGCTTGGATTGATTTTTCCGGCGACATCGGAGGCCGGGTGCCGCTGGTTGCAGTTGGATGTTCGTGCTTGGTTTGCGTGGAGAATCAGACAGCCCGCGCGTTCCTCGGCGGCCTCACAACTCGCAGGAGGTCGATATGAAGGATGTGTTCAGAAAGCTGGTGTTGGCGATTGGCGCAATGGCTGCGTTCGCTTTTCTGCCGATCCGGGCCGAAGCCCAGAGTCCCTACTCTCCGATGTTCTGGTCCTTCGAGGGCGGAGTCGGGCTGGCCATCCCGATGGGCGAGATCGCCGATGCCGCCGAATCGGGTCCCTCGTTCTCGGGCGCGGCATCCTACTTCCTGCGCCCGCGGATGGCGCTGCGGGTGGAGGGAGCGCTGGACATGCTCGGTACGAAGGGGGCGATCGACCCGAACTTTCAGATCCTGCACGTGACGGGCGGGATCGAGTATCACCTCGCCGATCCGATGGGAAGCACCACCCTGGCGGTCGATTTCGGCCTGGGCGTTTCGACGCTCGATTCGGACGCGTTCCTGCTGCAGAACCATCCGCGTCCGGGACTCCATACGGTGGGCCTGGTGAACGGATCGTATTTCTCCGGCAACGCCGGAATCAAGGCGGGGCTCAACTTCGCTCGACATGCGGAGACGGGAGTCCCGATGGTCACGCTCTTCGCGCAGGCCGACGTCCGTTACGTCATGACGGACGAGGAAGAGACGCACGTGTATGGCGAACTCAACCACGTGCACGGGTTCAGCTCCATAATGGAGATCCCGTTCTCGGTTGGCCTCCGGGTCAACTTCCCCTGAATCGAGAAAAGAAGGAGTAGGTCAGGATGCGCCAGAACAGGGTGTGGGTGCCGATGGTTGTGGTGGCTCTAGCGTTCCTGTCCACGGGCTGCATGCAGCTCGTGCGCCAGTGGGAACTCGATCGCGTCATGGAGCCCGTCAACGGGCAACTTGCCGATCACGAGGCCCGCATCGCCGCGAATACGGCTGCGGTGGAGGCGCTTCAGGGCGACATAGAGGAACTGCGGAGCCAGCTTGATCGTCTGCAGCAGGAGTTCGGAGGACACGTAAGCGACGACGACATGCACGGGGCGGGACTGGCGGTGGCCCTTCCGGTGCACTTCGACTTCAACAGTTCCGAGGTGCGTGCGGTCGACCGCCCGATTCTGGATGCGTTCGCGGCGGCGATCCAGGGGTCCTACCCGCAGGCTCGAGTCACCGTGGAAGGCTCTGCCGACTCCGCCGGATCCGAGGCGTACAACATGACGTTGTCCCGGGAGCGGGCGGAGAGCGTGAGGGACTATCTCGTGCAGACCGCGGGGATGAACGCCGATAACATCGGCATTGCCGCCATGGGTGAGTCGCGCCTCGTGAACCAGGACACCGGGGTCGAAGATCGCCAGAACGGGATCGAGAACCGACGCGCCACGTTCGTCGTCGAGTGGGCCGGATCAGGTTCGGATTAGCTGAGTTGCACTTGATGGCCAGGTTGGAGTCAGGCTCCCGGGTCTCGGCCCGGGAGCTTTTTTTTCCGCATCGCCCGATTCGGCGGGCCGCGTCGACCTGATGCCGGGCGATTCCGGGTCCGAGGGGTATCGTGCCGCCGTCCAGCGCGTCGGGCTGTTCCCGGACGTTCGGCGCCGCGTCGTCGCCGTGTCGGGTGCGGGGGCGCTACAGGTTGTGAACGGCCTCGCCTCGAACGATGTGAAGGACGTCCCGTCCGGGCGGGGCGTCTATTCCTTCCTCCTGGACCGCCGCGGCCGCGTCGTCGTCGATCTGCGGATTCTGCCCGTGGCGGGTTTCGAGCGCGACGCCGGAGACGCGGGAACGGAAGCGCTGTGGCTCGATACGCCGAGCGACGCCCTGCCACCTCTGATGAATCACCTTCGGAAGTACGTGCCGCCGATGCTTGCACGGCACCAGGTGACGGATGTCGCCGTGCATACGCTCATCGGACCGCGCGCGTCCGAGGCGCTTGGACGCTGGGAAGCGGCTGCGGGAGCCTTTCTGGCCCGGCGCCCCGACGAATTGGCCCCTCTCGAAGCGACGACCGTGCATGTCGGGGGCGCCGCGGCCCTTGCGGTTCGCCGGGAGGAAATCGAGGGAGCCGGGTTCGACGTGTATGTGGATCAGGCCGGCGAAGCCGTTGACGCGGAACGGCTCTCGAGACAGCTGGAGGATGCCGTGACGCGGGTCGGGGGGGCCGCCGCCGTCCGCGGAGACTGGGAGATCCTCCGGTTGGAGCAGGGACTGCCGGTGTTCGGGTCCGAGCTGGGCGCCGAGCGATTGGCCCAGGAGGCGGGCCAGGATGACCGGGCGATCAGCTTCGCCAAGGGGTGCTTCACCGGCCAGGAGGTCGTCGCCCGCATCCACTACCGCGGCCATGTGAACCGTCACCTGCGAGGGCTCCGCTGGGCCCCGGACGCTCTCCACCAGGCACGCGACCTCGTGGGAGCCACCCTTCGGGCGCCCTCCGGAACCGACCGCGCCAGGCCGGTCGGCCTCGTCACGTCCGCAGTTCGTTCTCCACGTTTCGGACCCATCGGCCTGGGCTACGTCAGGCGGGAGATTGCCCCCGGAGCCGTGCTGGAGTCGATGGACCACCCCGGCGTCGCGCTGCACGTGACGGACGTGCCCTTTACGCACGAGTAAAGGGCACGTCGCGAGACGTTGCTGATGCGGACGGCGCGCGGTTATTCTTCGCGCCGTGGCTACGTATCTTGAGGCGATTCGACAGGCGATCCGCGAGGAAATGCGGGCGGACGCCGATGTCTTTGTCATGGGCGAGGACATCGGCGCCTACGGCGGCGCCTTCAAGATTACGGAGGGGCTGCTCGCGGAATTCGGAGAAGATCGCGTCATTGACACTCCGATCAGCGAGGCGGGGATCGTGGGCGCGGCGATCGGGGCGGCGCAGATGGGCCTGAAGCCGGTGTGCGAGATGCAGTTCATCGACTTCATCGCGCCGGCGTTCAACGTGATCGTCAACTTCGCCGCCAAGGTCCGCTACCGGACGGGGGTGGGGGCCGGGCTTGTGATACGGGGACCCTGCGGCGCCGGCGTGCGGGCGGGGCCTTTTCACTCCCAGAACGTCGAGTCGTACTTCGCCAACGTGCCAGGCCTCAAGTTGGTGGCCCCGGCGACCGTGAGGGATGCGAAAGGCCTTCTGAAGGCTGCGATTCGGGATCCGGACCCGGTGCTCTTCTTCGAGCACAAGTACCTGTACCGAAGACTCCGTGACGAACTCGAGGAGGGCGAGGAGTTCCTGACTCCGCTGGGGAAGGCGCGAACGCACCGCCCGGGAACGGATCTGACGCTGGTCACGTATGGCGCCATGGTCCACACGGCGCAGGCGGCGGCGGAGCAGCTGGCGGAGGAGGATGGCGCGGAGATCGAGATCATCGACCTGAGGACGCTGCAACCGCTCGACAGCGCGGCGATACTCGAGAGTGTGAAGAAGACGGGGAGACTGCTCCTCCTCCACGAAGCGCCGCGGTTCGGCGGCTACGGCGGCGAGGTCGCCGCCGTAGTTTGCGAGCACGCGTTCGAGTGGCTCGACGCTCCGATCCGGCGGGTCGCGGCGCTCGACACGCCGGTGCCTTACGCGGCCGAGCTGGAGGACGCTCATCTACCCCAGGTGGCGGATGTCGTCTCGATGGCCCGCCTGCAACTGAGTTACTGAACCCACGCGGCTCTACGCCGGGGAAGAACGCCATGTCCAAAGTGGATGTCATCATGCCGCAGATGGGGGAGTCCATCGCGGAGGGGACGCTGACGCGCTGGCTCAAGAATGTCGGGGACGCGGTCGAGCGCGACGAAGACCTGTTCGAGATATCCACGGACAAGGTGGACGCGGACATTCCCTCGCCGGCGGCGGGGGTGCTGGCCGAGGTCCTCGTTCAGAGCGGGGAGACGGTCGAGGTCGACACGGTGGTCGCCCGCATCGAGACGGACGCCACGGCCGCGACAGCCGCGGCACTGTCGGCGCCCGCGGCGGAGCCGCCGTTGGACCCGCCGGCGGAGGCGCCCGCCGCAGAGCCCGTGACGTCGACCGCGGCGGCGGCAATCCCCGCAGCTCCGCCCGCGGACACCCTACCCACATCCCCGGGGCCGGGGGCCGCCGGTCCGCCCGCCAGTCGGGATGAGCGGCTACGGACACGGTCGACGCCGCTGGTGCGGAAGATCGCCGCGGAGCACGGCGTCGACATCCACCAGGTGCCCGGGACGGGGGCCTCCGGTCGCGTGACCCGGGATGACATTCTGGCGTTCATCTCGGCCGGAGGGCCGGAGGTGGCGCCCGCTCCGGCTGCCGCTCCCGCCCCCACAGCGGCACCCGCCGCAGTCCCGGCGCCGATTCCCGCCTCCGAAGTGAAGGCCTCGGAGCCGACGCTGCCCGAGACGTCGGCGCCGGAGCCGGCGGCGCCCGGTACGCTTCGGATCCCGATCCACGGGGCCACGCTGGATGTCCGGCTCGGTTCCGTGCCGATTCGCGAGCGCGACCGGGTCGAGGAGATGAGCAGAGTCCGCCTGCGGACGATGGAACACATGCTCATGTCCAAGCGCGTTTCCGCGCACGTGACGTCGGTCATCGAGGTGGACTTCGAACGGATCGTCCAACTTCGGCGCGCACTCAAGCCGCGTTTCGCCGATCAGGGTGTGAAGCTCACGTACGGCCCCTTCATCTATCGGGCCGTGATCGAGGCCCTGGGCGAATACCCGATCCTCAACTCGTCCGTGGACGGATCGCGAATCGTGTATCACGGCAACATCAATCTCGGGATCGCGGTGGCGATCAACGATGGCCGCGAACTCATCGTGCCCGTGCTCAGGGACGCGGACCAGCTCAGCCTGCTGGGACTCGCGCAGCGCTCCAACGAACTCGCGGAGAAGGCCCGCAACAAGGCGCTGGACTTCGACGACATCCAGGGGGGGACGTTCACGATCACGAATGTGGGGGTCTTCGGAAACCTGTTCGGGACCCCGATCATCAACCAGCCCCAGGTCGCCATCCTCGGAACGGGCGTGATCGAGAAGCGCCCGGTCGTCGTTCAGGACGGACTCGGCAATGACGTGATCGCGATCCGCAACCGGGCCTACTTCGGTCTTTCCTATGATCATCGAGTGGTCGATGGCGCCATGGCGGCGTTCTTCCTCAATCGGGTCCAGGAATACCTCGAAGGGTTCCCGGACGACTCCGCTTGACAGTCATCCTGACGGCCCGGTAGGCTGGCCGCGTCCTCCAAGGTCCCGCCCCACCCCACGAAGAGTCGACGAAAGACCATGGAAAGCTCGGTCGCGGTTCGAGATCGCGGTTTCGGCAAGACCCTCCGCAGCGATCGCTGGTGGTTGCCACCCCTGAGCGTGGCGCTGGGGCTCGGCCTCTTCGGGGGCTACGCCACCTGGGCGGTCCTTCAGGGCGGCAACTACTTCGCCGACCCGTACCTGTCTCCCCTGTACTCGCCGTGCATCGCCGCCAGTTGTCCCGAACAGATCCGCCTGTTCGGAATCGAGTGGTGGCCGTTCTCTCCGGCCATCCTGATGATGGGCGTGATCCTCGGGTTCCGGGGGACGTGCTACTACTACCGGAAGGCGTATTACCGCGCCTATTTCCTCGATCCTCCCGCCTGTGCGGTGGGCGAATTCCGCGGCGACAGGTATGTGGGCGAGACGCGGCTGCCGTGGGTCCTCCAGAACCTTCACCGCTACTTTCTGTACGCTTCGATCGTCATCTGGCTCTTCCTGACGTACGACACGATTCACGGATTCTTCTTCGAGGACGGCTTCGGCGTCGGGGTCGGATCCATCGTCCTTCTGATCAACCTCGTGCTGCTCTCGGGGTACTGGTTCGGCTGTCACTCGCTCCGGCATCTCATCGGCGGCAACGTCGATTGCTACTCGTGCACGCTCGGCGGCAAGGCTCGCCACAAGGCGTGGTTGGGCGTGAGCTGGTTCAACAAGCGACACATGAGTTGGGCCTGGTTCAGCCTCGTCTTCGTGTGCGCAACGGATCTGTACATCCGGCTGGTGGCGATGCGGGTGTTCGAGGATCCCCGACTCTTCTGAACTCACAGGGCACAGCGGACTTTTGCATGGAGATTCCAGAACGCCACGAGCATGACGTCCTCGTGATCGGAGCCGGAGGCGCCGGGCTCCGCGCGGCGATCGCGGCCATCGAAGCCGGCGCATCCGTGGGACTCGTCGGCAAGTCGCTGCTCGGCAAGGCGCACACGGTCATGGCCGAAGGCGGGATGGCCGCCGCGCTCGGCAACAACCGCCCCGAAGACAATTGGCAGGTCCATTTCCGCGACACCATGCGGGGCGGGAAAGGGCTGTGCGATTGGCGCATGGCCCGGGCGCACGCCAGGGAGTCACCGGATCGCGTGAGAGAACTCGAGGCCTGGGGCGCCCTCTTCGATCGGGCGGAGGACGGACGCATGAACCAGCGTCCGTTCGGGGGACACACCTACGGGAGGCTGGCACACGTCGGCGATCGGACGGGGCTGGAGATGATCCGGACCCTTCAGGATCATGCCGTGCACGAAGGGGCCGACGTCTTCATGGAGTGCACCGTGTTCCGGCTGCTCGTGGTGGATGGCCGCGTGGCCGGCGCCCTCGCGTACTGGCGTCCGACCGGCGAGTTCGTGCTCTTCCGCGCGCGGACGGTCGTCCTCGCCACGGGAGGGCTGGGGAAGGCCTGGAAGGTGACCTCCAATTCGTGGGAGTGCACAGGCGACGGTGTGGCGCTCGCCTACGACGCCGGGGCCGAACTCATGGGCATGGAGTTCGTTCAGTTCCACCCCACGGGCATGGTGTGGCCGCCCAGCGTGCGCGGCACGCTCGTCACGGAGGGAGTCCGGGGCGAGGGAGGCGTTCTCACGAACCGGGACGGCGAGCGCTTCATGTTCCGGTACGTCCCCGAGATGTTCGAGGGGGACTACGCGGAGAGCGAGGAGGAAGCGGACCGGTGGGTGGAAGGCGACCGCGTGGCAAACCGCCGGCCGCCCGAACTGCTCACCCGGGACGTCGTGGCGAAGGCGATCGTCGCGGAGGTCGAGGCCGGACGCGGGAGTCCGCACGGCGGCGTCTTCCTCAATATATCGGAGAAGCGGAGTCCCGAGTACATCAAGACCAAGCTCCCGAGCATGTATCACCAGTTCAAGGAGCTTGCGGGCGTCGACATCACGACCGATGCGATGGAGGTCGGGCCGACGACGCACTACGCGATGGGTGGAGTGAAGGTACACCCCGAGACGGCCGCGACCCGCGTTCCCGGGCTGTACGCGGCGGGTGAGGTGGCCGCGGGCCTGCACGGCGGCAATCGTCTCGGCGGGAATTCCCTCTCGGATCTCATCGTGTTCGGTCAGCGCGCCGGCGCCGCGGCCGCGGAAGAGGCGAGAGACGTATCCCTCACCGAAATCCCGGCAGCCGAACTGTCCGCGGCCGTCGCGGGCGCGATGGCTCCCTTCGCGCGCGAGAGGGGGCGCAATCCCTTCGGCCTGCAGGAGGAACTGCAGCAGATCATGCAGGACAAGGTCGGAATCGCCCGCACCGAGGAGGCGCTGAGCGAGGCCCTCGAAGATGTCCACCGACTGCGCGGGGCGCTCGACAGCTGCTCGGTCGACGGCGGGCGAGCCTTCAACCCGGGTTGGCACACCTGGCTCGATCTCCGCGTCATGCTCACCGTGGCCGAGGCGGTCGTCCTCTCCGCCCTCGAGCGCCGGGAGAGCCGCGGCGCGCATACCCGGATCGATTATCCGGACGCCGACGCCTCGCTCGGGCGGGTCAATCTTGTCATCCGATCGTCCGACGGACGGATGGTGACGGACGCCGAACCGGTATCGGAGCCGCCGGCGGAACTGAGGCAGCTCATCGAGGAAGGGGTGTAGCGAGGTGGCGGAACGAACTTTCCAGGTCTACCGCGGGTCCGACGACGAGGGACGGCTCGAATCCTACACCGTGGAGACCGACCAGGGCATGGTCGTGCTGGACGCGATCCACCGTATCCAGGCGGAACACGCGCCGGATCTCGCGGTGCGCTGGAACTGCAAGGCGGGCAAGTGCGGATCCTGCAGCTGCGAGGTCAACGGGCGACCTCGCCTGACGTGCATGACCCGGCTCTCCGACTACGAGGAGGACGAACCGATCACGGTCACGCCGATGAAGGCCTTTCCCGTCATCAAGGACCTCGTCACCGACGTCTCCCAGGCGTACCGGAACAACGCCTCCATCCCGCGTTTCAGGCCCCGCCCCCGCGATGCGGACGACGGCTGGCGCATGCAGCAGTTCGAGATCGACCGGGCGCAGGAGATGAGGAAGTGCATCGAGTGTTTCCTCTGCCAGGACGTCTGCCACGTCCTCCGGTCGCACAGGAAGCACGAGGAGTTCATCGGCCCCACCTACCTCGTGAGAACGGCCGGATACAGCCTCAATCCGATCGATGTGGAGGACCGGAGCGAGTTCCTCCGGGACGCGGGAGGGATCGGCTACTGCAACATCACGAAGTGCTGCACGGAAGTGTGCCCCGAGCACATCACGATCACGGACAACGCGATCATCCCCCTCAAGGAGCGGGTCGTCGACCGCTTCTACGACCCGCTGAAGGCGCTCGTGAGACTCGTGCGGAGACGCTAACGGTGAAACGCGGCGCCGGCGCCCGGAGCGGGCTCATCCGAAGTCTTCGACGTTCAACACGTGCATGTCGGCTATCCGCCGAAGTCCCGAGCCTGCTGTAAGATACACCTCGGCGCCCGAAACGAGGGCCGTTGCAATCTGCAGGGCCCGCTCCGGCCGACCTCCAAGCTGCGCCCGTACCTCGGCGGCCTGAATGGCGATCTCGGGGCCGGCCGACACGATGTCCAGCCGAGGGTAGAGGCGCATGTTCCGCGCCACATCGCGCGCCGACGCCGGCTTTCCCTGCCGATACACCTCGGCGAGGATCTGGTACAGAGTCAGACTCGACGTCTGGGCCCTGATGCCGCCGCTCGCAATCCCCGAGAAAACGATATCGGTCTGTCTCGTCGGGCCCCTGCCGATCAGGTGAAGAGCGAACACGCGCGCGTCGACGTGAACGAGTTCGGCCCCGGTCAGGCGTTCCTCGAGACCGCCGGGGTTCGCCGCGTCCGCCAATCAGACGTCCTCGAGTTCGGGCCAGAGATCGCCGGCGTCGACCACATCCCGAAGCAGGCCCCGCAGACGATCGTCATCGTCCGGCGGCAGCTTTTCCATTCGCACGGTTTCGCCGTCGACTGACACCGCGAGCCGGTCCCCGGGTGCAAGGCCGAGCGCCTCCCGCGCGGCTTTTGGGACCACGATCTGGTTCTTGCTGCTCATCTTTACCGAAACGACCATACGTCGAACCCTAACCCTTTACCGTGTCGCTTGGCAACGGAACAGCCAAGTCGGGATGGGGGACGGTCGGGTCAGTTGAACAACCAGACGAGCACGATGTAGGCGAGATAGAGGAGCAGGAGCAGGCCGCCCTCCCACCTGTGCACCGTTCCCCGGTGCAGCGCGAGGGGGATGAGGATCACGGAGAAGGCCAGGGCCGGGAGCACATAGCCGACGACGATGGTTGGATGGAGAACGAGCGGACGAACGAGCGCGGCGGTCCCGAGCACGAGGCCCAGATTGAACACGTTCGAGCCGATCACGTTGCCGATCGCGATGTCTCCCATGCGCCGGAAGGCGGCCACCAGCGTGGAAGCCAGTTCCGGAAGCGAGGTCCCCACCGCGATCATGGTGGCGGCGATCACCGCTTCCGGGACGGCCAGCGACCTGGCGATCCCCTCCGCGCCCTCCAGCAGCCACTTCGCCCCGTACGTCAGGCAGGGGAGACCGAGACCGATCCGTACGAGCGACCACCAGACTCCCGGCGCTGCCGGGTCGGTCTCCTCGGAGTCGCCCCCGGCACCCGGCCCATGCGCGTCCGCAGCGGGGGGCCGGTCCGTCTTCCCGAACAGCCCCACTCGTTCCCACTTCAGGAGGAAGAAGAGGTAGAGCGCCCAGCCGGCTACGAGCACGAATCCGTCCAGGCGGCCGACGGCGTCGTTGAGCGACAGCACCATCACCAGCGAGAGCACGATGATGACGAGGGGCGTTTCGCGCACGATGACCCGGCGGTGGACCTGGATCGGCCGGATGAGGGCGCCGACGCCCACGATCAGGCCTACGTTCGCGGCCGTGGAACCCATGACGTTGCCGACGGCTACGTCCGGTTGACCCTCCAGGGACGCTAGCGCGCTCACGACCAGTTCCGGGGCCGAAGTGCCGAAAGCGACGACCGTCAGGCCGACGACGAGCGGGCTGACGCCGAATCGCTGCGCCAGGCCGGCGGCGCCGCGAACGAGCCAATCCGCGCCGA
The DNA here is from genome assembly GCF_965261555.1 of Candidatus Palauibacter sp. GTDB lineage: Bacteria > Gemmatimonadota > Gemmatimonadetes > Palauibacterales > Palauibacteraceae > Palauibacter. Next base: position 1,022,723 of record NZ_OZ253465.1, on the reverse strand, counting down.
GCGTCAGGGGCACAAACGCGAAGGCGAAGAGGAGGGTGTCCCTCATCCGCGGTTACGGGATTCCGTCAAACGGATCGCCCGCCCCGGCACGGTGCGACCGCTGCGGTCGGGGGACCGGGCGGGCGAAAACCTCGCTTCAGCTGCGCCCGGCCGCGCGCTGAGGCTTCTGCGGCTGGATCGACGGGGACGCACCCTTGTGCGGTGCGCCGGTCGGCTTTTCGTCCGCGGCCTTTGCCGTCATGTGGAGGCGACCCTCAATCTGGCCACCCTCCTCGAGTTTCACTCGTCGGCTCCGAATATCGCCCTCGATCTTGCAGGTTTCCTGCAACTCCACGCGGCTGGCTCCCGACACAGTCCCTATGACGGTACCGGCCACTACGACATCCTGCGTCTCGATATCGCCGGTAATACGACCGCCCTTGCCGACGACGACCGATTTCGTTGCCTTGATCGAGCCTTCGATCTTGCCTTCGACCCGGACCGTACCATCGCACGTCACGTCCCCGAGGATCGTCATTCCGGGCGCGACGACCGAGACGACGTCGCTCAGCTCGCGGGTGGGTCCGCCATGTCGAGAATCTCTAGCCATTTGCTCCTATCCTTACTCCGGTTGTCTCTCCGCCGGGGCCCCGGTGTTGTCCCGACCGCTGAGGTCCGCCACCAGCGAGAGGGGGTCCAATAGTGCGCCGTTCCGGGCGAGCTCCAAGTGCAGATGGGGAGCCGAGGATCTTCCCGTGTTCCCCGTGAGGGCGATGACCTCGAGCCGCTCCACCGCGTCGCCGGCCGCGGCGAACAGCCAGGCGTTGTGGCCATACAATGACGTTAGCCCATCGGCGTGCGCAATCCGCAGGAATTTTCCGTAGATCGGGTCTTCCCCCGCCTCCTCGACCCGTCCCGCCTGGATCGCCCGGACGTACGACCCCGTCGGTACCGCGATGTCCAACCCGGTATGCCCGTCGCGCGAATAGTCCGGCCGTGAGCCGAAGTGACGGGTGACGAAGCCACGCTGCGTGAGGGGCCAGGCCAGGGTCGCCGTCTCTGCCGAGGTGCCCGACCTGACGTCCATGCCTCCCCTGGGGGCGACGTTCACCGGCGGGGACTCGGCCGGCCGTCCGGCGGTCACCGCATCCTGCAGAAGACCGAACTCCTGCTCGAGTTCGTTCAGACGGCCCGCCAACTGGCTCATCCGTTCGCGCTCGCTCTCGAGCGTCGCGACCTCCGCTTCCAGTTCGAGTATGCGACTGGACTCCACCCGGGAAGCCGTCAGGAAGCCCCCCAGAAACCCGAGGCCGAACAGGCCGACGATCGTGCCCGCCACCGAGAGAAGCAGCCGCGCACGACCGAGCGGCAGGGATCGTACGCGCCGGCCGTCCCGTCGAACCAACTGCAGCGTCCATTGCCGGAGGACCGTCATTCGCGAAGCTCCGCCGCGAGTTCGTCACCACCCATCAAGGACACGAGCCGCAGAAAATCATCCGTGTCGTGGAAACGCACGACGACCTCGCCCGCTCCATCCGACCGCGTCCGGATCCGCACCTGCGTCCCGAACCCTCGCTCAAGCCCCAGTTCGGCCCGTCTCACAAAGGGGTCGCCCGACGCTGTCGGCTTTCTCTGCCCTGTCTTCCGCCCCCGGCGTTGCGCCGGGCGGCCCCGGCGGACACGACGTTCCGTCTCCCGCACGGACCACCCCTCCTCCACCGCTTCCAGCGCGAAACGGGTCTGCGCTTCAGATGTGGACAACGTCAGGAGGGCGCGGCCGTGACCCGCCGACAGTTTCCCTTTCGCGAGCAGACCCAGCACCGCCTCCGGCAGGGCAAGCAGCCGAAGGGCGTTCGCCACGGTTGACCTGTCCCGCCCCACATGCCGCCCCACTTCTTCCTGCGTCAGATCGAAGTCCTCCATCAGTCGACGATACCCTCGAGCTTCTTCAAGTGCTGACAGGTCATGGCGTTGGAGATTTTCGACGAGGGCCACGACCAGCATCTGTTCGTCGTCCAGCTCCCGCACCAGGGCTGGAACCGATGTCCATCCGAGACTCTGAATCGCCCGGAATCGTCGCTCGCCCACGACGATCTCGAACGCCTCCCCTACAGGTCTGACAACGACAGGTTGCAGCAGACCGTTCTCGCGGATGGAGGCCGCGAGTTCCGCGAGGCGGTCCGGATCGAAGTCGCCACGAGGCTGAAACGGGTTCGCCTGGATGGCTTCGACCGGAATCTCCGCTTCCGCCGAGACGCCTTCCGTTCCGAGGTTTTCGCTCAGCAGGGCCCCAAGCCCCTTCCCGAGACGGCGGTCGCTCCGGGGCAAGCCTACGAACTCCTGTGCCGATCGATCAGTTCCCGGGCCAGGCTCAGGTATCCGCGGGCTCCGCTCGACAGGACGTCGTACAGCGCGATCGGTTCTCCGAAACTCGGGGCCTCGGCGAGCCGGATGTTCCTCGGGATCATGGTGTCGAAGACCTTGCCTCCGAAGTACTCACGCGCCTCGGCGGCCACCTGTTTGGCCAGGTTGAGGCGCGAATCGTACATCGTCAGCAGCACCCCCTCGATCTCGAGTTCGGGGTTGATGCTGCGTTGTACCAGCCGCACGGTGTTCAGGAGCTGGCTCAGCCCTTCCAACGCATAGAACTCACACTGGATCGGGATGAGCACGGCGTCCGCGGCGGCCAGTGCGTTCAGCGTGAGGAGGCCGAGGGACGGCGGTGAGTCGATCAGGATGTACTCGAAGTCATCCTCCAGCGCCTCGATCTTCCGGCCGAGGATGCGCTGGCGATCCGACCGATCGATCAGCTCCACCTCGGCACCGGTCAGGTCCCGGCTCGCGGACACCACGGACAGACATGGGAAGTGGACTTCCGGCCGCACGGCGGCCTCAAGCGGTTGTCCGTTTACGAGGCAGTCGTAGACGCTGGGGACGCCTCCATCCTTGCGTAGTCCGAACCCGGATGTCGCATTGCCCTGCGGGTCGCAATCGATGACGAGGGTGTTGCGCTCCGCGATCGCCAGCGAGGCACCGAGGTTGATCGCCGTGGTGGTCTTTCCCACCCCGCCCTTCTGATTTGCAATCGCGATCACCCGGCCCAAATCGATCCGCCCCTCGCTGTACCGACACGCACTGTAAGCGTATACCTCGTAACGAACTAATGTCATGACGCCGGAGCGCGACAAATGGGGTCTTCGCGCTGCCGAACGTCCTCTCCCGCGAGGCGGTCCAATATACGCGGCTCTCGGGAGCCGGGCGAACCTGGTGTAGTGCCGCAGAAGACCGGTGGACCCTTGTTTCACGTGAAACGTGCGATGGAGGTCGTGACGGGCCAATCGGGCTCCCGGCGAAGGAACAAGATGTTTCACGTGAAACCATCGCTCGCGGTCGACGCCCCTTGCAGGCAGGTACGCCGGGAAAGAACTTCGTCCTCCACTCGCCGCATTTCAGCACCGATCCACCCTGTTTCGGGAGGCCGATATCGCCGCAACGATCCCCGCGACCGACCGACTGATCCTCGCGCTGGACGTCCCGACCGCTTCAGAGGCGCGAGAGCTCGTCGACTCGCTGGCCGATACCGTTTCCTTCTACAAGATCGGCCTGGAGCTTTTTCTTTCCGGAGGGTACTTCGAGCTGGCCGACTGGCTTCGCTCCAGGGACAAGAAGGTTTTTGCCGACCTCAAGCTCTTCGATGTTCCACAGACCGTCCGCTCCGCCGTCCGACAACTCCGGACCCGGGACGTGGATTTCGTCACGGTACACGGGAACGACGCGATCCTCCGCGCGGCCTGCGACGCCGCTGCGGGCGATCTCGGAATCCTCGCGGTGACCGTTCTGACGAGTCTCGACCAGGCCGACATGGAGGACCTGGGCTTTGAGGCCGACGTCGGGGCTGTCGTCCTGTCGCGAGCCCGTCGGGCGGAGAGTATCGGGTGCGCCGGCGTCATCAGTTCCGGTCACGAGGCCGCCCGAATTCGCTCCGCGGTGTCTCAACGGTTTCGCATTGTCGTCCCCGGCATCCGCGCGGCGACGCAGGCCGGGACCGACGACCAGAAACGGACCGTCGATGTCGAGACCGCGTTCGAGGCCGGCGCCGACTACGTCGTCATGGGACGCCCTGTCCGAAGCGCTCCGGATCCCGCACGGGCGGCCGCCGCCGTTCAGGAGAGAATATCCGCCTGGTTTAGTCAGGCCGGCTAAGCAACACCCAGACCAGAGTGCCATAACACATTGCAGTGCATAGTGTTACGGTCATTCACGGTACGCTGGCCTCTCGTAATCTCGCTTCGGCTTGATGCGGCGTTGAGACCCGGTGGCGATTCTCATCTCGCCACCTCCCATGAAGCACGGGGCACATTTCCTTCGTACGGGTGTACGTCCACCTGCACCCAGTCTTGCCCACCGGAGCCGTGATGCAATGATAGAGCTTCCCGATGTTGAGCGGATGATCGAGCGCATTGCCGGTTACACGACCGGCAAAACGATCTCCATCATCCGGATCGACGACCCGGATGTCGCGTCAATCGAGCGCGACATCGTCGAGAATCACCTTGAGAACCACGCCGTGGATTCCGTTGAACGCCACGGTCGCTACGTCGTCCTCCGCTTCCGTTCCGACTACAGCCTCATGTTCGACATGGGCGATGACGGTCTCCTGCGCCTCGAATCCCAGACCGCGCCTCCGACCGACCGGACGCGGATCCGGTTCCAGTTCGCGGCCGGCAGAGAACTCCGCTTCTCGTCGTCCGGCTCGCAGGGAACGGTCCAGGCCGTCGCCGGAAGCGAGTTCAACGAGAAGGGATCGCTCCAGAGTCTGGGGGTCGACCCGCTGAGCGACGACCTGACGCTGGCGCGCTTCGAAGCGCTTGCGGAGGGGAATGCCCGCTCCTCCATCAAGGGTCTTCTCCTGAACCAGAAGGCGATTGCGGGGATCGGCAACGACTATGCGGACGAAATCTGCTTCCAGGCCGGCGTACGCCCCGACCGGCGCGTCGGCCAACTGGAGCCCGAGCAGCTCGATCGGCTTCACCGTTACCTGAAGCGCGTCTTGAGGCGAGCCACGCTTCACTGGAGCGCCGCGCATTCCGATCCGGGGTGGCTGATCAACTCACGCTCGGCGGGCGGCCCCTGTCCGCGGTGCCGACATGCGTTGACATCGCTCCGCGTGACCGGCCGGAAGACCGTCCTCTGCACGAGGTGTCAGGCGGCCGCCTGAAGCTCCAGCGCGTCTCGGCCGGCGGTCCGGCCAGCCACGGCCAGCCAGGCCGCTTCCGGGCCGCACGTTCCTGGGCTGTCGACGTGCGCGATCTCGTGGTCTGCCTCGTCATGGCGGCACCCGTCGTTGCGGCAGGTCCGCTTGCCGCCCAGGCGAGGAGCAGCCCCGAACCCGGAATTCGGGACCCGAACGGCCATCCCTTCCGCACGCCCTCGGGCTCTCCCCTCGAGCCCGTACATCGTCTTGCGCTGCTGAGCGCGACGCGCGACTCCCTCCGTGACGGCATTGCCCTCGCGGACATCGGCGACCGGCTCGGGTTCTGGATCCGGCGCGACCCGGACGGGGAGGTGGAATTCGCAGGAGCGATTCACGGAGGGGCGTTCTCCCGCTTCGACCTCGGAGGTCCGGATCAGGCCCTCATCGAAGTACACTACCGGATCGGCGTTCTCCTCCGCGCGCGTTTCGGCAAGGTCGCGGCTCGGGCGGAACTCTATCACGTGAGTTCGCATCTCGGGGACGAATTTCTCCTGGACACCGGCGCCCGTCCCATCAGCACGAGCCGCGAGGGGATGGAACTCATGCTCCAGGGATCTCCGGCGTCGGGTCTCACCGTCTACGGAGGCCCGGGCGTGCTGCTCCGCGCCACCCCGGACTTCGAGCCCATCTCGCTGCGGGCGGGCGCCGCCTGGGAGTCGGCGCCGGGAGCGCGCGCGCGATTCCATGCTTCGGTCGACTACTTCGGCTGGGCGGAACTCGAGTGGAAGCCTGCCGTTGCGGCGGAACTCGGGGCTGCCCTGGCTCAGGGGACCCGGGTTGGATTGCTCCTGGGCTTCGGTCCTTCCCGCGCGGAGCAGTTCTTCCAGCAGTCCGAGCGCCTGGTCGGGGTTTCCGTCTCCCACGTGCGGTGACGAGGCGGCGCCGACTCCCGACTAGGGCTACTCCTTCTTCCGCGAGGGCGGCGGCTGTGCCTTCCGTCGTGCCTGGGAAAGGTACATCTGCTGCGGCAGCGACATGATGTTCGAGGCGGTGTAGTAAAGGTTCAGCCCGGCCGCGAAGTTCGCGAAGAAGAAGGTGAAGACGACGGGCAGCACGTAGGAGATCATCTTCATCTGCGCGTTCGTCTGCATGCCCCGCTGCGTGATCCAGTTCAGTCCGAGCATCGAGCCGCCCATCAGGACGGGGACGATGAAGAGCGGATCTCTCAGCGACAGGTCCGGCAGCCACAGGAAGGGGACGCCGCGGAACTCGATCGTGTTCTGGAACACGAAGAACAGCGTGATCAGGATCGGGAGAGGCAGGAACATGGGCAGACAGCCGCCCAGCGGGTTGACCCCGTGTTCCCGGAAGAGCTTCATGTGCTCCTGCTGCAGGCGCTGCGGGTCGTCCTTGTAACGCTGCTTCAGCTTCTCGATCTCCGGCTGCAGCGCCATCTGTTTCATCTGCGCGCGTCCCGAGATGTGGAAGAGCGGTGACAGCACGATCCGCGACCCGACCCCGAACAGGACCAGGACCCAGCCGTACGCCAGCGCGAACGACTCGTGCATCCAGATCAGGATCGCGACGATCAGGTTCCCGAAGGGCCGGGTGAACCACCGGAGCCACCGCCAGCCGACGGGGTTCACGTTGTGGAGTTCCTGCCCCATGGCCTGTAGCCGCGAGAAATCCTGTGGTCCGATGTACGCCGCGAACTCGAAGCCGGAGGTGCCCGCGGGTACCGGCAGCGCGGCCTGCATTTCCGCCGCGTCCTCCTCGGGCACGCCCCGCAGCATCACCCCCCCGATGCCCGGCCCTTCCGGCGGCGCCACAACGGCGGCGAGCCAGTACTTCGATTTTGATGCGGCCCAGCTGAAAGGAGCGCCGGAGGCCGGTCTTGCCTCGTCGATGTCCACGCGGTCCAGTCGCTCCGCCGCGATCTGTCCGGAGCGGCTCCGGGTGACGAGCGCCATCGCGGCCCTGTCCTCCCGCGGCACGGCCTCGTTTCGTTCGATCCCGCGGCCGAGGCTCACGAGGACGACGTGCCCCACATCTCCCAGTCCGCGCAGCCCGCCGCTCACCTCGATCCGGTAGTCGTCCGGCTGGAAGCGGTACGACACATCGAAGGTGACCTCGCCGATCGCCGCCTCGAAGCGCAGCTCCGCGGGCCCATCTCTCACCTCGAGCGTGGGCACCGACGCGGTGAACGCAATCGAGCCGAGGGATACGGTGTCGCCACGAAGCGTCAACGCGTAGGCCAGGATCGAATCGTCCGGCCGCACCAGCTCGACGTTGCGGCCGCCGTGTCCACCCTCGGCGAAGTTCTCGTGCGCGAGCATCGTCGCGCCCACGAGGCGCGCGCCCCGCGTGTCGAACCGGTACTCGTACAGCTCCGACCGAACCGTGACGATCGAGCCTTCCCCGGCTGTAGCCGCGGTTTCCTCCACCTCCTCCGCAACCGCCGGCGTCTCATCCGCTTCGGCCAGGACCTCCGCCACCTCCCGGGCCGCTCTCTCCTCGGCGGAAAGGCGGTCCAGCTCGTCCGCCGCGTCCGCGGTTTCCTGCGTTTCCGCAGTCTCCACGCTGTCGGGCGACACCGGCTCCAGTGGCCTTTCGGTCGGCGGGAAGAACACGTTCGAGAGGATCATCACGCCGACCATCAGCGCGATGGCGAGAAGCAGACGGCGTTCCATCAGCGCTCCCGGGCGGGAACCGGGTCGTAGCCGCACGACCCGAGGGGGTGACAGCGAAGAAGGCGCCGGACGCACAGCCAGGCCCCCCGGATGGCGCCGAAGCGCCGCACCGCCGTCAAGGCGTATTCCGAGCAGCTCGGCTCGTATCTGCAGGAGGCCGGCAGCCAGGGAGAGACCACCAGCTGGTAGCCGCGAATCGCTCCGATGATCACCCGGCGCATACGGTCTCCAGCGAATCCATCAACGTCGCCCGAAGCCTCTCGTACGAGGCGTCGTAGGCGGCCGGTTTCGCTCTCACGACCAGGTCCAGATCGAGCCGGCGGGCTTCAAGGGCGGGCAATACGTGAATGCGGGCGATCTCGGTCAGGCGCCGGCGTACGAGGTTTCGCGCGACCGCGCCGCGGCCGTGGCGAGGTATCACAACCCCGATCCTGGAGCGACCGGCGGTCGACGGAGCGAAGAACACGTCCACGATGCGGCCCCGGCTGGAGCGGCCCGCACGGATGGTTCGGCGAATCTCCCGTGCTGTGCGCAGTCGAGCCGCGCGAGGCCGTCGATAGCCGTCGGGCCGACGCCCGCTAGCGGCTTCGTCGCTTGCGACGGAACGCGTCACTGACGGTGAGCCGACGTCGACCCTTCCTTCTGCGGCGCGACAGCGTGCGGCGGCCCGCCTTCGTCTTCATGCGCGCGCGAAATCCATGATCCCGAACGCGCTTCCTGTTGGTCGGCTTGCTGTATGTGGGCTTCCCCATGTCACATTCACCCGAGGCTTTCCGGTCATCTCGTGAGGTCTTCGAGGCCAGCCCGGAAGTCTAGACGGGGCGCGGGATAGTGTCAATTCGGCGCGCCCGGCGCCGGGTCCGGCGGCCGATCCCGTCCGCCATCCGTGTGCCATCTCGCGAGGCGTGTCCCTTCGTTGACACTCGCCGCCGGATTCGCCTAAGATCAGAACCCCTATCCTACCGTCTTCTTCTCATGCCAGCGCGTCACGGATGGAGCTGACTGCACACGAGGCCTGGATCAAGATTCGCGCGTCGGCGAAGCTCGTGCTCCCGGAGCAGACCTATCGCACCTGGCTCGGATCGACCGAGGCCGTCTCGCTTTCCGACGATACGCTCGTCGTCTCCGCGCCCACCAGGTTCGCGGTCGAATGGGTCGAGGATAAGTACGGGACGCTTCTGCGGGACATCTCCGAGCGGGAGCTCGGCGCGAGACTTCGACTCCGCTTCGAGCACAAGGGGGCCGAGGAGCGTCTCGACTTCCCGGAGATCACGGAACCCTATCCCGGCGATCCCGGTCACGCGCTGGCCTCGCAGACGCCGAATCGCGGAGGCCTTCCCGCAGCGGCGGCGCTGAACGAACGCTACACCTTCGCACGCTTCGTCATTGGCGGCAGCAACGAACTCGCCGCGGCGGCGGCGGATCGCGTCGCCGCCGCACCGGCCACGACGTACAACCCGCTCTTCATCTGGGGCGGCACCGGTCTCGGCAAGACACACCTGATGCACGCGATCGGCAACACGATTCTCGACCGCCTCCCGGACTGCCAGGTCGCCTACGTCCCTTCCGAGCAGTTCACGAACGAGATGATCGATGCGATCCGGACCGGGCAGACGGCCCTTTTCCGCGAGCGCTATCGCCGCATCGACGTCCTCCTCATCGACGACGTGCACTTCATCGCCAACAAGGAAGGGACGCAGGAAGAGTTTTTCCACACTTTCAACGCGCTCTACGACGCAAAGAAGCAGATCGTCATCACGAGCGACCGGCCGCCGCAGGACATCCCCGGGCTCCAGGAACGCCTCGTTTCCCGGTTCGAGTGGGGTCTCGTCACCGACATCCAGCCCCCCGACCTGGAGACGCGTTCCGCGATCCTGCGCAAGAAGGCCGACGAGGACAGGATCGAAATCGACGACGACGTCATCGAGTACGTCGCGCGGAGTCGGCGGACCTCCGTGCGGCAGCTCGAGGGGGCCCTGATCAAGCTCCTCGCCTTCAGCTCTCTCACGCGACGCGAGATTTCGCTCGACATGGCGCGCGACGCACTGGGGCCCGAGGGCAACGAGGCCGATGAGCAGGTGATCGAAGTCTCGGCGGAAGAAGTCCGCGCCCGCATCGCCGCTTCCTGGGGCGTCTCGGTGGAAGCACTCATCTCAAAACGGCGGAACCGGACCGTGACCGTTCCCCGGCAGGTCGCCATGTACCTCATCAAGACGCATCTCGACCTGCCCTATTCCGACATCGGCCACCTCTTCGGCGGCAGGAATCACTCCACCGTCATTCATTCCGTGAACAAGGTCGAGGCGGACATGGCGTCGGATGCCACGCTTCGCGGCCGCGTCGGCCAGCTGCAGCAAGAGCTGTTCCGGACCTGATGTCCCGTCCGTCCACGACCGTGTGCAAAATCGGACGAAGACCTGCTTCTCGCGCACACGATACGCACACCATCGGGCCCACCGTCTCCGCCGCGGCGAAGAGGTTTCGCCGGAGCTTCGACAACCGTGTCCGCGTGTCCACAGCGGGCGCACCTTGCCCAGGCCGCGAGAAACATGGGGAACGCCGAATTTTCGACACTTCGACAGGCTCTACTACTACTCCGTTGATACATATATCATACCCAACCGTAGAACCCACGGTGGAAAACCCGAACCGACACTGCCGGAGCTGAAATGAGATTCTCGATCACCCGAGAGGCACTCCAGGAGGGTCTGGCGGCAAGCGCTGCCGCCGTCCCGACCCGAGCCGCGCTCCCGGTTCTCTCGAACATCCTGATCCATGCGGAGGACGATGCCGTGAGGCTGAGCGGCACGGACATGTCCATCTTCGTCTCGTTGTCCGTGCCGGCGGAGGTCTCCGAGGCGGGGGTCGTCGCGCTGCCCGCGAGACAACTTCTGGAGATCTCGCGCGTGCTCGATGATGCGCCGGTAAAATTTGCGGCGGCGGACGGAAGCGACGATGGAGGGTCTGCCGGAGTGGACATCGAGTGCGGGCGGAGCAAGTTCCGCCTCTACGGGCAGGCCCCCGACGAGTTCCCGGACTTCCCGGAGATTGACTTCGCCGGAGGTTGGGAGATGTCCGCCGGCGAGTTGCAGACGCTGATCGAGCGGACGAGTTTCGCCGTTTCCACCGAGGACAGCCGGCCGATTCTGAACGGGATCCTGTGGCAGCTGCGGGAGGCGGCCACCGTCATGGTCGCCACGAACGGGCACCGCCTCGCGAAGATGTCGCGCGAACTGGACGTCAGCGGCTCGCCCGGCGAGGCAGACCTCATCATTCCTCCGAAGGCGCTGAGCCAGGTGCAGAAGCTGTACCCTGCGGACGCGGTGCTTCAGATCGCGCGTTCGGAGAATCACCTGGCGTTCCGGTCCACCGACAGGGAGGTCTTCACATCGCTGATCGAGGGACCGTATCCGAACTACGAGCAGGTGATTCCCAAGGATAACGACAAGGCCGCGACCGTGAACCGCGCCGCTCTCGAGACGGCGGTGCGGCGCGTCGCGGTGATGGCGGATGACTCGACGAGGCGCGTACGTCTCTCCTTCCGGTCCGGCGACCTCGGGTTCAAGGTTCAGACGCCGGATCTCGGGGAGGCGGAGGACGCGCTGTCGCTGGATTACGAGGGCGAGGACATCCAGATCGGCTTCAACGCGACGTACCTCCTCGAGGTGCTGCGTCACATGCCGGAGGAGGATGTTCGAATGACGTTCAAGGCGCCGGAACGGGCGGCGACCTTCTCCCCCGCGAGTGGCGAACCCGATTACCTCTGCCTCGTCATGCCGCTGCGCATCCTCGACTGAGTCGCGGGACACAATGACGACGAGCGAGCGGCGCGAGCACAACGGCGCAGAGGACGTCAACCTGCCGGCGTGGGAGGATCCGGCGGTACCCTTCCCGGCGAACGTGATCGAGACGTGGCGCCGGAGCGTGTTGGAACCCGGCGCGTTTTTTGCCGATGGGCCCTTCGATCGCGCCGCGGTGCGCCCAATCCTCTACTACCTCCTGATCAGCATCCTCTCGGCGGGGCTCTCGCTGACCTGGGGCGCGTTGCTGCCGACGGCGCAGCCGGGTTTCGTGGAGACGCTCGCCGAGATCATGAACGTCGCGCTGCCGGACGCGGCGGACGCGGTGGGCTCCGCCGGCCGGCTCGCGGATTTCTTCCTCACCCCGTTCTGGGCGGTGCTGTCCCTCGTCATTACGAGCCTGCTCCTCCATCTGTTCGTACTACTGCTGGTCCCCGGACGTCGAAGCCTCACGGCCACTGTCCGCACGGTCTGTTATGCGTGCGGGCCCGCCGTCTTCGCCATCGTCCCGTTCGTCGGCGGATTGGTGGCCTGGATCTGGGGAGCGGTGCTGACGGTGATCGGTCTGCGAGAGGCACACAGGACCACGACCGGAAGAGCCGTTGCGGCATGGCTGCTGGCGACCGCCCTCCCGGTCGCCTTCGTGCTGCTGGGGGTCGTGCTGGTCATCGCCCGCGTGGCAAGCGGAGTTTGAGCGACCCTTCGGACCGCATGAATCCTGGGCCGGCCGCTGTGAGTCCACGGCCTGCCGCCACCGTTGTCGTCGCCACGCCGGCGCCGGCCGGGCTGGAGTTCCTCCTGCTTCAGCGCCCCGGCGACGCCAGGTTCGGAGCCGGTGCGTGGGCCTTTCCTGGCGGTGCGATCGACGAGGATGACGCCTCCTCGAGGTGGGCGGATCGACTTCCGGGCGCGGGCGAAGCCGCGGCGTGTGTGGCGGCGCTGCGCGAACTGTTCGAGGAGACGGGGATCATGCCGGCGCCGCTGCGCGGCTGCGGACCGGAGGCGCTGGCCGAGGCCAGGCGGGCGTTGCTCTCGGAGCGGGTTCGCTTCTCGCGAGTGGCGGAGGGTCTCGAACTCGACTTCTCGTCCACACGCATCGTGTACTTCGCGCGCTGGATCACGCCGCGCGGCGCGGTGCTGCGGTTCGACACCCGTTTCTTCCTCCTCTCGCTGGAGGAGCGTCCGCCTCGCGTGAGCCTGACGCCGGAACACGAGGCGGCGATCTGGACCACGCCGGCCTCGGCGCTACGGCGCTTCTCCGCCGGTCGGCTGCCCATGATGTTCCCGACCGAACGGACGATCGAGCGCCTCGCCGGTTTCCGGTCGGTCGAGGAGGCGATGACGGCACTCAGCGGCGTCCACGTGGAACCCGCGCTCGTCAGGCTGGGCGTCGGTGAAAACGGGGTGACGCCGCTCGCTCCGGGAGATCCCGGGTACGACGACATCCGGTGACGTCGAGGGGAGGACCGGCCCACGTCGTCCGGCACGGATCGGCCATCACGGCCGTTCGCGCCGACAATCCGGGTCCGCTCACGCTGACCGGGACGCAGACGTACGTGATCGGGACGGGGCCGGTGATCGTCCTGGACCCCGGACCGCACGATGAAGCGCACCTCGACCGCGTCGATGGTGTCATCGCCGGAAGACCGGTGGCGGCGGTCTGCCTGACGCACGCGCACGCCGACCACGCGGCGTCCGCGGCGGCGTCCGCCGGCCGCTGGGGAGAACTCCGCGCCTCCTCCGCCACCCTCGACCTCGTGGGCTTGGCGGGCCGGCCGCTGGCGGCGGACGAGGCCATGGCGCCGGGGGAGGGATTCCGCCTGAGGGCGATCCCGACGCCCGGTCATTCCGCGGACCACCTCTGCTACCTGCTCGAACCCTCGCGCGCCCTCTTCACGGGGGATCTCGTGCTCGGAGAAGGGAGCACCATGATCGTCCACCCGGACGGGTCCGTGGAGGCCTACCTCGCGAGTCTCGCGCGCCTCACGGCCCTCCGTCCCGGGCGCCTGCTCCCGGGGCACGGCGCACCCGTCGAGGACGCGCTCGCACGCCTCGAGGAATGCCGTACGCACCGGCTGCAGCGCGTGGCGTCCGTCCGGCGGGCGCTGCAGGCCGGCGCCCGAACCCCGGAACGGATCCGGGCCGCGGTCTACGGGGATCTTCCGGCCTCCCACCACGCGGCGGCTGACCTTACGATCCGCGCCTACCTCGCATTTCTCGGGGAGACATCTCTCGGAGACACATCCTCGTCGATCAGCCGTCGGAGATAGGCGGGAAAAGCGAGGTCGCCGAATTCCCCGCAGCCGACCCAGCGGTGCTGCCGGGCGCTCGTGACCTCACCCGATCGCCACCGGGCCCGGTGCACGGTGAGCCGCAGATGGAAGTGGCTGAACGTGTGCCGCAGCACGCGAATCTCCTCACCCACGCGGCAGTCGAGCCCGAACCCTTCTCGAAGAACTCTTGTGAGCGCGGGCGCCGGTGGGGTCGGGGTTGGCGCGGGCAGCGCGACGGAGGGGAAATCCCACAGACCGCCCAGGAGTCCGTCCGACGGCCGCCGCAGTACGAGCACCCGCCCGCCGCGCCGGACGATGGCCGCCGCCTCGGCCCGCTCGGGGGACCGGGCGCGCCTCTTCCTCGGGGGCCGCTCCCCGATCGTCCCCCGTCGCAGTGCGAGGCATCGACTCGATAGCGGGCACGCTCCGCACCTCGGCCCGAGCGGCGTACAGACCGCGCTCCCGAGATCCATCAGCGCCTGGTTCACATCGCCCGGCCGCTCCGGGACCGCGGCGATGAGGGCTCGCGCGGCTCGGTCGAGCTCGGAGGGAGAGGCCGTCTCGAGATCGCTCAGGCGCGAGAGAACGCGGCGTGCGTTCCCATCGACCGCGGGTTCCGGCAGCCCGAACGCCACGCTGGCGACGGCGCCCGCCGTATACGGGCCCACGCCCGGGAGCGTCCGCAGCTCCGACACCGCCCGCGGGATCCGGCCGCCGTATTCCGAAACCACGCGCCGCGCCGCCCGCCGCAGGTTGCGGGCCCGCGCGTAGTACCCCAGTCCCTCCCAGAGACCGAGGACGTCGTCCTCCTCCGCTTCCGCGAGGGTCCATACGTCGGGGAAGCGATCCATGAACCGCCGATGGTACGGCGCGGCGGCCTCCACCCGCGTCTGCTGCGCCATGACCTCGGCCACGAGGATCGCGTAAGGGTCCCGCTCTCCGCGCCACGCGACGTCGTCCCGCTGCCGCGCGTCGAACCACGCCAGCAGCGGCGCCGCCGCCGCGGAGGCGTCCGGGTCAGCGCGTCGCTTCGGGGAAGACGCCATCGAAGATGAACACCGCCGGTCCGGTGAGGCGGATCCGCCCCGCCTCGAGGAACTCCACCGTCAACGGGGCCCCGGACCGGACCAGGAACTCGACCCGGTCCCCCGCCTCGCCCGCGGCCCGGAGCGCGAACGCCGCCGCCATGCAGCCGCTGCCGCAGGCGAGCGTCTCCCCCTCCACGCCCCGTTCGAAGGTGCGGATGACCACCGTCCCTCCGTCGCGGGCGACGAGGTGCACGTTCGCCCCTCCCGGACCGACATCCTCCCGCCACCGCAGGGGCCGGCAGAGATCTTCGAAGTCCTCCACCTCCACCGACGGGACGGGGACGACGAGGTGCCCGGTCCCCATCCGCACGAGCCAGGCGTCACGTTCCCGCGGATTCCCGGTCCCGACGCGCGCGCGCAGCTCGCGCTCCACGCGGGCGTCAAGCGCATATTCCAGGGCCACGCCGTCCTCCCGCACCCGCGCCAGGATCTCACCGTCGTCCGTCACGAGGATGTGATCGGGGGGCACGAGCCCCCGGTCCACCGCGTAGCGCGCCGCGCACCGCGAACCGTTCCCGCAGGTGGAAAACTCGGAGCCGTCGCGATTGAAGAACCGGAGGCGGACGACTTCGTCGCTCAGGCTTCGAACGGTGATCAGCCCGTCCACGCCGACGCCCGTCGCGCGGGGGCACAGCGCGGCGGCCAGGGCTCCCGCATCCCGGAGCCCCAGTTCTTCGCCGCGCACGATCACGAAGTCGTTGCCGGCTCCGGTGTATTTGCTGAATAACGACATATTTCAGAGGAAGGGCAGGGCGAAAAGGAAGCCGGCCGCGAGCATGAAGCCCACGGCCGGCTCTTGTCTCAACCGAAACCTGACTCGACGCGACGCCGGCAAGGCACCGCAACTTTCAGGTCGGCGCATGTCTCGGGCGCCACCGGTTCAAGACCGGTTACGCTGCCTCGAGGCGATCGCTTGCCCGTGCCGAGTCAGACCCGGTTCTACATCCTGCAGACACTAGATCACCTCCTTCCAAAGGGTTTACGGATAGGGCATGAAAGCACCTGTTGTGCGCCATGATGCCGTGCGCTCGCCCGCGCTGCAAGTTTTTTTGCCTTGCTGGCCCCGCCACCTTGCGTGAGAATCAGGCCGGCCAGACGGCGAGGAGGAGATGACGGACAGCCCGGAAAAGGCGTTGTCGCCGGAGGAGCGGCAGGCGACGGTGGACCGTCTCTGCGCCCATTTCGCGCGCGACGCCATGAACACGACGGAACTGGAACGCCGCCTGGACATCGCGTACGCCGCGCGCACCCGGGCCGAACTCGTTGCGCTCGAGCGAGACCTCCCCGCACTCCGGAGCGAGACCCGCCCCGCCGAGCCCGCGTCCGTGGCGTCGGCCTCCGTGCCGGTGGATCCGGCCCGGCCCGTCCAGGAGAGCGACCTCATCGTCTCCATCTGGGGCGGTACGGAGCGCAAGGGCGGCTGGATCCCGCCCCGCCGGCTCTCCGCCGTCACCGTGATGGGGGGTACGGAGCTCGATTTCAGGCAGGCGACGTTCGCGACGGAGACGGTTTCGGTCCGGCTCCTTACGCTCATGGGAGGCGTGGACATCGTCGTCCCTCCGGGGGTCCGGGTCGAGTGGGGCGGCATCGCGCTCATGGGGGGCGTGAGCACGCCGGAGCCGGGCACGCCGCCCGCCCCGGACGCTCCCGTCATCCGGATCAGCGGCCTCGTCTGCATGGGAGGTGTCGATGTTGTCGAGCGACACCCGGGCGAGAGCGCGAGGGACGCACGGAAGCGGATCAGGAAGGACCGCAAAGCCCGGCGAAGACTCGCCTCGGGCGACTAGTGCAGGAGTTGCTTGACGCCCGGCTCGCGGCTCGGGTATAGTCCCACGCCACCAGCCCAGAGACGCTCGATCCGAAGCAAGGCAGGGTACGCATGTCGGACATTCCGGAAGATCTCAGATACACGCCCGAGCACGAATACGTGCGGGAAACCGACGTCGACGGCGAGGTCTTGATCGGGATCACGGATTACGCCCAGGGCGAACTGGGCGATGTGGTCTACGTCGAACTTCCCGCGCCCGGCGAAGAGTTCGGACAGATGGAAGCGTTCGGGACCGTCGAGGCCGTGAAGACCGTCTCCGAACTCTTCTGCCCCGCGGCGGGAGCGATCGTGGCGGTGAACGACGCGCTGGAGACCGACCCCGGTCTCGTCAACAGCGATCCCTACGGAGAAGGATGGATGATCCGGCTCGCGCTGGAAGCGCCCGACGACCTCAACGACCTCCTCACCGCCGAACAGTACGCCGCCCTCGTCGCCGACGGGGACGAGATCTGACGGCCCGCCCCTGAACATGCGGTTTGAGATGGAGCCCTTCGGCGAGTTCGCCGGGCGCCACATAGGACTGGCGCCCTCGGACATGGAGCCGATGCTGGAGGTGGTCGGCGCGAAGTGCCTGAGCGAACTCGTCGAGGAGACCGTTCCCGAACCCATCCGCCTGGGTCGCGACCTCGACCTGCCCGAAGCGATCACCGAGAGAAGGCTTCTCGATCAGGCGGCGGAGCTCGCGCGTTCCAACCGCCCGTTCCGTTCCTATCTCGGTCTGGGGTATCACGGGACGCTGACACCTGGCGTCATCCTCCGGAACATCCTTGAGAACCCCGGATGGTATACACAGTATACGCCCTATCAGGCCGAGATCTCGCAGGGGCGCCTCGAGGCGCTGCTCAATTTCCAGACGATGGTCATCGACCTCACCGGGCTCCCGATCGCGAACGCCTCGCTGCTGGACGAAGGAACCGCCGCGGCGGAAGCGATGCTCATGCTCTGGGGCAGCAAGGGAAGCGACGACCGGAACGTCTTCCTCGTGTCCGAGGCCTGCCACCCCCAGACCGTCGCCGTCGTGCGCGGCCGTGCGCGGCCGCTCGGAATCCAGGTCCGGCTCTTCCAGCACGGCGACATCGCCGCCCACGATCCGGACGACGCCTTCGGCGCGCTTCTGCAGTACCCGACCACGGAGGGCGCGGTCGTCGACTATCGGGGTCTCTGCGACGCCCTTCACGAGCACGGAGCAGGGGTCGTGGTCGCTGCCGACCTCCTCGCCCTTGCACTGCTCGTGCCGCCGGGCGAGTTCGGCGCGGACATCGCCGTCGGCAACTCTCAGCGCTTCGGCGTACCCATGGGTTACGGCGGGCCGCACGCCGCCTACCTCGCCGCCACGGACGCGTTCAAGCGCAAGCTGCCGGGACGGATCATCGGGGTCTCGGTCGACGCGGACGGGAACCCGGCGCTCCGGATGGCCCTCCAGACGCGCGAGCAGCACATTCGGCGGGAGAAGGCAACCTCGAACATCTGCACCGCACAGGTGCTGCTCGCGATCATGGCCGGGATGTACGCCGTGTATCACGGACCGGAGGGTATCCGCGCCATCGCGACCCGTGTCCGAAAGTTGACGTGGACCCTCGCCCGCGGACTCGAGCGGCTCGGGCACACGATCGTTCACGAGCAGTTCTTCGACACCCTGCAGGTCATCCCCTCGGGCTTCACATCCGCCGAGATCCTCGCCAGGGCACGCGAACGCGGCATCAACCTGCGCGACTTCGAGGATGGGACCGTCGGGATCGCGCTCGATGAGACGGTGCGGGGCGAGGATCTGGATGACCTGTTCGCGGTCTTCGGGGGCGAAGGGGAACGGGAACTCGGCGCCGGAGACGTCGTCGCGGACATTCCGGAGCCCGTCTATCCCGCGGAACTCGCGCGCGCCTCGGGCTACCTCGAGCACCCGGTCTTCAACCGGTACCATTCCGAGACCGAGATGCTGCGGTACATCCACCGGCTTGAGACCCGGGACCTGTCGCTGAACACGAGCATGATCCCGCTCGGATCCTGCACGATGAAGCTCAACGCGACATCCGAGATGATCCCCGTCACGTGGCCGGAGTTCGGGGCCCTGCACCCGTTCGCCCCGGTGGATCAGGCCGAGGGGTATCGATGTCTGTTCGACGATCTGGAGCGGTGGCTCTGCGAGATGAGCGGGCTGCCCGCCTGCTCGCTGCAGCCGAACTCGGGGGCGCAGGGCGAGTACACCGGCCTGCTCGTCATCGCGGCCCGACACGAGGACCGGGGCGAGGGAGCGCGGGATGTCTGCCTCATCCCGTCGTCGGCGCACGGCACGAACCCCGCGAGCGCGGTGATGGCCGGGATGAAGGTCGTCGTCGTCCGCTGCGACGAGAACGGGAACATCGACGTCGACGACCTGCGCGCCAAGGCGGAGAAACACTCCGACCGGCTCGCGGCGACGATGATCACGTATCCGTCCACGCACGGCGTGTTCGAGTCGGCCATCCGGGAGGTCACGGACATCGTCCACGAGCACGGCGGACTCGTGTATCTCGATGGCGCCAACCTCAACGCCCAGGTCGGCCTCTGCCGGCCCGGCGATTACGGCGCCGACGTCATCCACATCAACCTCCACAAGACGTTCGCCATTCCGCACGGCGGCGGGGGGCCGGGGATGGGTCCGATCTGCGTGACGGAGGAACTCGCGCCGTACCTGCCGGGACACCCGCTCGTCGATGTGGGCGGCGAAGCCGCGATCCCGCCGGTCTCCGCGGCGCCGTGGGGGAGCGCTTCGATTCTGCTCATCTCCTGGGCCTACGTCGCAATGCTCGGCCGGGACGGCGTGCGAGCGGCGACCGAAGCGGCCGTTCTCGCCGCGAACTACATGGCCAGTCGTCTCAGCGAGCACTTCGATGTCCTCTACCGCGGCGAGCACGGGCGGGTCGCGCACGAGTTCATCCTCGACCTGCGTCCGCTGCGGCGGGGGACGGGAGTCACGGATGAGGATGTCGCGAAGCGACTCATGGACTACGGATTCCACGCGCCCACGATGTCCTTCCCGGTCGCGGGGACGATCATGATCGAGCCCACGGAGAGCGAGTCGAAGCGGGAACTGGACCGGCTCGTCGACGCCCTGATCTCGATTCGCGCGGAGATTCGGAGGATCGCGGACGGGACGCTGGATGCGAAGGACAATCCGCTGAAGAACGCGCCCCACACCGCGGAGATGGTGACGTCGGATACATGGGACCACGCGTACACGCGGCGGGAGGCGGCGTGGCCGGCGCCCTCGACCCGGGAGTGGAAGTTCTGGCCGCCCGTGCGCCGCGTGAACAACGCGTACGGAGACCGGAACCTCGTCTGCGCGTGTCCGCCGATCGAGAGCTACGAAACCGAGACCGCCGGCTCAGGCCCGGCGGGCGCATAGACCCGGAGGAAAGCGGTGGCACGACTCATCTTTCACGGCCAGAGCTGCTACGAGATCGAGACCGCGGACGGAACGCGGATCCTCATCGACCCGTTTCTGACCGGGAACCCCGTGGCCGATGTGGGACCGGAGCACTTCACCGACCGCCTCGACTACCTCCTCCTCTCGCACGGGCACGGCGACCACATCGCGGATACCTGGGACATCCTCGAGGCGACGAACGCGAAGCTCATCGCCACCTACGAGATCGTGGCGTACGCCGGGGAGGTACAGGGCCACGAGAACGCCCACCCGATGCACATCGGCGGCGCCCACGAGTTCCCCTTCGGACGCGTCAAGCTCACCGTGGCGCTCCACGGCGGGAAGATCGACGCGCCGGGTGCGGAGGCCTATACGACAACGGCCGCCGGCATCCTCCTCACCGTGGACGGCACGCGTGTCTACCACGCCGGAGATACGGGGCTCACGCGCGACATGGAGCTTCTGAACGGGGAAGTGGACGTGGCGCTGGTGCCGATCGGCGACAACTTCACGATGGGTCCGGAGGACGCCGCGCGCGCGATAGAGATGATCGAGCCCCGAATCGCCGTTCCGAACCACTACGGCACATGGGAGTTGATCGACGTCGATCCGGCCCGCTTCGTGGACGCCGTGGGCGACACCGCCGAGGTCGTGATCCTCGAGCCGGGGGAAGCGCTCGAGTTGTGACCGCGCGGCGCGCGCCTGCCCGGCCCGGGAGGTCTCCGTGCCTCGTCCTCCCCTACGCCGTGGCGGACGGCGCCCGTAACATGGCCGTGGACGAGGCGATGCTCGAACTCGCCGCGGGGGGTTCGACGCTGCTCCGGTTCTACGGCTGGGAGCCCTGGTGTCTGTCGCTCGGGCGGCATCAGACGGCGCCCGACCGGCTGCTCGGGCGTTCCCCCGACGACCTCCGTCCCGGCGTCGACGCCGTTCGGCGGCCGACGGGCGGCCGATCCGTCTTCCATGGACCCGAGATCACGTACGCCTTTGCCTGTCCCGCGCGGGCGTGGGGCGGACCCCGTGCCGTCCTGCAAACCGTGCACCGCGCGCTGGCCGAGGGGTTGTGCGCCCTGGGTGTCCCGCTCGACACGGCTCGGAGCGACGACGCGGAGGCGAGTGGCGCCGCGGCCTCCCGGATCTCCGCTGCGAGCTGCTTTCGAGATCCCGCCCCGGGGGAACTCACCGCGCGCGGCCGCAAGCTCGTGGGCAGCGCCCAGTGCCGTCGCCGCGGTGGCGTGCTTCAGCACGGGTCGATCCTCCTCGAGGACAGGCAGCGTCTCGGCGACCTGGATCGACGCGACGTTGGGCCGGAGGAGAGCGCCGCAGCGGAGGTCTCCGGGAAGGGACCCGCGATCGGCCTGAACGAGTTGATCGACCCCCTGCCCGACCCTCGCCTCATCGTCCAGCGCCTCGCGGCCAGCGTGGCCAGCGCGTTCGGTGCGCCCGCCGCCGCCGCGACGAAGGCTCCCGCGGGGATCGCGACCTCCGCGGCACTCACCCGCCTTGCCGCCGGCTACGAGCGCGTCCACCGCGCCGGTGCCTGGCTCTGGCTCCGGGAACGGCCTCTCCCGCCGCTTGACGGTCCCGCAGACCGCTTCTAGCTTGGTTCCGCTCGTACTTGGGCGCATCCGCGCCGGACGGTGCGAGCCAGTCAATCGATCAATCTTACCGGGAGGCCCACCTTGATCGCGTCCACA
Organism: Candidatus Palauibacter sp.; assembly: GCF_965261555.1. Lineage (GTDB taxonomy): Bacteria > Gemmatimonadota > Gemmatimonadetes > Palauibacterales > Palauibacteraceae > Palauibacter. The sequence continues at coordinate 1,000,771 of NZ_OZ253465.1, read as the reverse complement.
CTCTGGTTGCAGGAGACACTGACGCTGGGCGAAGGACAGACGCTCAACCTCGCGGAGATCTGGGAGGCCGGGGGGTGGATGATGTGGCCGCTCGGCGCCGCGCTGGCCATCGGGGTCCTCATCATCCTCTGGAAGCTCGTCGACCTCCAGTTGAAGGGCGGCAAGAACAAGAACGTCCTCCGGGAAGCCGATGAACAGATCGCCGCCGGCCACCTCGATGAGGCGCTCGAACTCTGCACCGAGTCCGGCGCTCCGGCGGGGAACGTCCTCAGCGCGGGGCTCTCGCGGTACAACGAGGGGACCGACCGCGCGACGCAGGCGGTGGAGAATGCCGGCGCCATCGAAGTCGCGGGCCTCGAGAAGGGTCTCGTGTGGCTGGCGACGCTGTCGAACGTCGCTCCGCTCCTCGGCTTCCTCGGGACCGTGATCGGGATGATCATGGCCTTCCAGGCCATCGAGATCGCGGGCGAAGTGGAAGCCACCCTGGTCGCCGGCGGGATCAAGGTCGCGCTCATCACCACCGCCACCGGCCTCACGATCGCGATTCCGATCAACATCTTCCACAACTACTTCGTGACGAAGATCGATCGCCTCGTCATCGACATGGAAGAGAGTGCACAGCGTCTCATCGACGCGCTGCACGAGCGGGTGGCCGCCTAGAAGAGAAGAGACGGTTCGCCGGGGCGTTTCCCGGCGCAGGCGATGGGGTTCCGAACGAGCGGCCCGCCATCCCGGCGGGCCGCTTTTTTCGGATCCGGGGAGGCCTCCGCTTGCATCGAGGGCACCGGAACATTGAAGTTCGGTGTCGGGCCGCAGGCCGGGGCCCCGGCGTGAGTGGGGTGGGGACGACGTGGGAAGGAGGCCTTCCTGTGCATGTTCAGCGGCAAATCCGGCGCCTTAAGCGCATCCATCGCGTACGCGATCTCTGGTTGGCGTCGCTACTGATGCTTGTCCTGGTGTCCGCTCTCGGCGCGCAGACCGGGAACGCAGCACGCCCATCCAACCCCGCCGAGATCACGCCGACGACGGCAAGCGCGCAGCGCCTTCTCGATGCCCGGATGCCGGTCTCGGCATCGGCTCTGCTGGCGCGCGAGCTCGCCGCGGGCGAGGTGCGAGGGGACGAGATCGTGCTTCTGGCGGCGCAGGCGTTCGTGGATCAGCGGGCATGGGCTTCCGTGCTGGGCCTCCTCGCGGGACGGGAGGGTCCACCCACGGCCACGCAGTCGCAGGCGGCGCTCCTCCTCGCTCGAGCGTACGCGGGACTCGACAGCCTGACCCGGTCCGCGGCGCACTACCGCGCGTATCTGGACGCGGTCGACGGGACGCCTCCGCTCCGCGCGCGGGTGGAGTTCGCCCGCGTCTCCTACCGGCGGTATCACTGGTTCGAAGCGCGGGACCAACTCGTCCTCGCCGAGCGCGAGCACCCCGAGTTCGCTCCGTGGTTGCGGCTCTCGCGCCTCTACGCCCTGGCGGAGGCCGAGGACCGGGACGCCTTCGCCCTCGCCGACTCGATCGTACGCGAGGCCCGCGTACCGGCGGATTCCGCGCTCCTCCCGGCGGCGCGCCTGGCCTTCGAGCTCGGGGATCCCGAACGCGGAGCCGCGCTCGCGAGCCGCGCCGGAAGGGGCGTCCGGAACATCCTCGCCGCCCGGCACCTCGGACCGCACTACCTGGCGACCGGGGACTCCGCCGCGGCGGAGTCGGCCTTCGCCGCCGCGCTCGCGAGAGGCCTTCAGACGCCGGAGACGGGGCCGGCCCTCCTCGCGCTCACGCGATCGTGGCGGACGCTGCGCGATGTCGGGCGCTCCGACACCCGCGCCGGCCGTCGCTCCCGTGGCGCCGGCTACCTTTCGGAGGCGCTCGAGCTCGCACCCGCGGCCGAACGTCCGGGCATCGCCGAGTCTCTCGCTTCGACCTACATGGCGCTGGGCGACCCCGGACGGGCGGCGGAGACGCTCGCCCCGTGGACCGGGGATCCCGCTTCCGTCGCCGCGCCCCGGGCGTCGCTGTGGATGCTCGCCGCCAGCATCTACCGTGCGCTCGGACGCCCCGGCGACGCCGCGACGGCTCACGAGACGGCCGCCCGCGGCACCGGGGATGTCGCGGCCCGCGCCGCCTACCTGCTCGCGGACCTCGAGCACGATGCCGGCCACCCCGACATCGCCGCGGAGGGTTTCGAACGCTCGTACCGCGCCTTCCCGGAAGCGACCTACGGCTCGCGGTCGCTGGAACGGCTCGCCCTCCTGGCGTACCACGAGGGCCGCTACCCGGAGGCGCGCGCGCTCCTGGCCGAATACCGCGAGCGCTACCCGGAGGGCGGGTGGGTCCAGGGAGCCATCTACTGGAGCGGCAAGGTCGCGGAGGCGCTGGGGGACACCCAGGCCGCGAGCGCGTTCTACGCCCGCGCCCTGCGGTACAACCCGCTGGACTACTACGCCATCCTCGCGGAGCCCCGCACCGGCACGGATCGCCTGGCCACGATCGGGCTCGCGGAAGCGGAGCCGCTGCCCGAGCTCGATCCCATCCACGCGACCGCGCTCCGGCGCATGAACGTGCTGCGGGAGGTGGGGTGGCCCGAGCGGGCACGCCGGGAATACCGCCGGGCGAGCGAGCGCGGGCCGTCGACCTACGGCGCGATCCTCGCGTTCGCGCACGCGCTGAATGCCGCGGAATGGACGCGGGAGGGGATTCGCGAAGGGTGGCGCGCGCAGGCCATTCGCGGGCGCTGGACCCGGCCGCTTCTCGAAGCGATCTATCCGCTGCCCTATCGCGAGGCCCTCGTCGCCGCCGCGGAGCGGAACGGATTGCCGCCCCACTTCGTCGCCGGACTCTCGCGTCGCGAGTCGATGTTCGACCCGGAGATCCGCTCCGTCGCCAACGCCATTGGCCTCATGCAGCTCCTGCCGGAGACGGCCCGCAACGTCTCCTCCCGCGCGGGACTCGCCGGCTATCGCCGCCACCAGCTCACGGTCCCGCAGATCAACCTGATGCTCGGGACCCGGTACCTGTCGGAAGTCCTCCGCCGCTTCGACGACTTCGATATCGCGGGGATGATCTCCTACAACGCCGGCCCCCACCGCTACACGCGCTGGCGCGATTTTCCCGAGTTCTCGGATGAGGAAAAGCTGGTCGAGCGGATCCCCTACAGAGAAACGCGCGAGTACGTTCGGGCGGTCACGGAACTCGCCGAAATCTATCGCTTCCTGTACCCGGATCTGGCCTCCGCGAAGCCCTGAACAGACGGTTTTCGACGGCTCCGCGACGATCCCGTAACGACGTGTTGACGGCTCCAAATCGCTCCCGTAGCATAGGTGCGTCTCGAGTCCGGCGGGGCGAAAAAAAGACGCGAAAAACGATGCACGGCCAGCCGCGCGACGCGCCCGCAACACCCATCACCGACGTTCGCAGGAGGCAGGATGCCATCAGGTACGGTAAAGTGGTTCAACGACTCCAAGGGGTACGGTTTCATCGAGCAGCCCGACGGCGGCGATGACGTCTTCGTCCACTATTCGTCCATCGACATGGACGGGTACAAGACGCTCGCCGAAGGGATGGAAGTGGACTACGAGTTCACGCAGGGCGACAAGGGCCTGCACGCGACCCGCGTCGTGCGCACCGCCTGACCGGATGCCGCAGCCGGAGCTTCACGCGCCCCGCCCCACCCGGCGGGGCGCTTTTTTTGTCCCCGGCTTTGCCACGGACGGCCCCCCCGCCATACATAGATGCCATGCCGACCCTCTCCGACAGCCCGTGAACGCCGTGTGGCGGCGCCAGGCGTCGTGAAGCCCGCACGGGCCGCCCGTCCGTCGCTCTTCCTGCTCGATGGCTACGCGCTCATCTACCGCGCATTCTTCGCCATGATCAACCGGCCGCTCACGACCTCCAGCGGCGAGAACACGTCGGCGCCCTACGGAATCGCCCGCTTCCTCATGCGGCTGATCGCCGATCACGCACCCGACTATCTCGGCGTCGCGTTCGACGCCGGCGACAGCTTCCGCACCGACATCTACCCGGAGTACAAGGCCACGCGAGAGAAGATGCCCGACGAACTCCGGGCGTCCCTCCCCCGGTGTCGGGAGGTCTTCGACGCCTTCCGGGTGCCCGTCATCGAGGCGGAAGGGTGGGAGGCGGACGACGTGATCGGGACCCTCGCGCAGAAGGCCGCGCGCCGTGATCTGCGCACCGTCATCGTCTCCGGAGACAAGGACTTCCACCAGCTTGTGGACGATCGCACCGCGTTGCTCAATCCGGGCCGCGGCGGACCCGCCGGAGTGGAACAGGTGTGGGTGACGCCGGACAACGCCGAGGAGCGGTTCGGCGTGCCGCCGGAGCGCGTGACCGACTTCCTCGCGCTGCTCGGCGACTCCTCCGACAACGTCCCCGGCGTGCCCGGCATCGGAAAGAAGACCGCGCCCGCTCTCATCCGGCAGTTCGGCGACCTGGAGTCCATCCTCGCGCGAGCGGACGAGGTCAAGGCCGCGCGGGCGCGTAACGCGCTTCTCAAGCATGCCGACGACGCCCGGCGCTCCAGGCAGCTGGTGACGATCCGCACCGATGCGCCCGTGAGCCTCGATCTCGAGAGCCTCCGGTCACGGACGCTCGACGCCGAAAAGGCGGCGTCCGTCTTCCGCGACCTGGAGTTTCACAACCTGCTGAGGGAGCTGGAGGCGCCGGCGACCGAAGCCGAGCGGTTCGCCCCGGAGGTGGACGTGGTGGCCGACGCGGATGGGCTGGGCGCTCTGCTGGACGAGTGCTCGGAAGCTCCGCGCATCGGACTCTTCGTCGCGGGCAGTTCCGACGATCCGCTCGGCGCCGACCTCGTCGGTCTCGCGGTCGCCGCCTCGGAGGCCCGCGCCTTCTACCTGCCCCTCGGGCACCGGGCCCCGGAAATCCAGCACGATGCGGCGGGAAACCCGACCCTCGCCTTCGACGCGGGCGACCCGGTCGGACTGCCGGGGATGACGTCGTCCGACATGCGAGGCCTGCGCGAACTGCTCGCCTCGGACACCCCAAAACTCGGGCATGACCTCAAGTACGCCGCCCAGCTCCTGCGCCGGCACGGCGTCGAGTTGGGCGGCCTCGAGGACGACGCTGCGTTCGACACGCAGATCTCCTCCTATTGCCTGGATCCGGCCCGCCGCGACCGCGCCCTCTCCACCCTCGGCCCCGACCGCCTGGGCGTCGCGCTCGAGACGGGCGACGCCATCACGGGCACCGGACGGAACCGCCTCCCCCTCGCATCGGTCGAGCCTGCGCGCGTCGGCGAATGGGCCGGCGCCCGCGCCGCTCTCCTGCACCGCCTCGCGAAGGTCGACGAAGCCGACCTCGTGCGCACGGGCATGGGCCGCCTCTTCCGCGAGGTCGAGATGCCGCTCGTGACTGTCCTCGCGAGCATGGAACGGGCGGGCATCGCGATCGACCTCGACTTCTTCGGCGAGCTGCGCGCCCGCCTGCGGCGCGATCTCGATGCCGTGCGCTCGGAGATCCACAAGATCGCCGGGACCGAGGTCAACCTCCGCTCCGTGCCGCAGATGCGGGCGCTTCTCTTCGACCAGCTCGCGCTGCCCGTCCTCAAGAAGACGAAGACCGGCCCCTCGACGGACGAGTCCGTGCTCGAACAACTCGCGGCCATGGGCCACGAACTTCCGCGCCTCATCCTCGAACACCGGGAACTCGACAAGCTGGACGGCACGTACGTGAGCGTGCTCCCGCGCCTCATCGACGACGAGGGGCGCATCCACACCCGTTTCAACCAGACCGTCGCCGCGACGGGCCGGCTCTCCTCCTCGGACCCCAACCTCCAGAACATCCCGATCCGGCGGACGCTGGGGCGCGAGATCCGGAAGGGGTTCGTCGCCGCCCCCGGCCACCTGTTCACCGGGGCGGACTACTCCCAGATCGAACTCCGCGTGATGGCCCACCTCTCGGGGGACGAGGCGTTCGTGGAGGCGTTCCGGGCGGAGCGCGACATCCACCGGGAAACCGCGGCACGCATCTTCGGGGTCGAGCCGGACGATGTCACGCCGACCATGCGCGAGCAGGCGAAGACGATCAACTTCGCGACCATCTACGGCCAGGGTCCGTTCGCGCTCGCCCATCAGCTCGGCATCTCGCGGACGCAGGCGAGCGAGTTCATCGACGGATACTTCGAGAGGTTCGCGGGCGTCGCGGCCTACCTCGAGGAGATGAAGGAACTGGCGCGGGACCGGAACTACGTCGAGACGCTGTTCGGACGCCGGCGGTACATCCCCGAGATCAGGTCCAGGAACCCCGGCATTCGCGGCTACGGCGAACGTACCGCGACCAACTCCCCCATCCAGGGGTCCGCGGCGGACCTCATCAAGGTGTCGATGATCCGGCTGCACGAGCGCCTGGCGGGGACCGAGGCCCGCATGCTGCTGCAGGTACACGACGAGTTGCTCATCGAGGCCCCGGAGTCCGATGTTGAAGCCATCGGCGGGATCGTGCGCGAGGAGATGGAGGGGGCCATCGAGCTGACCGTCCCCCTGCGCGTCGATCTCGGCATCGGCCGCAGCTGGTACGACTGCAAATTCGGGAAGGCATCGTGAACGCAGCCCGGATCGCCCTCATCGCCTGGACAGCGTCCGCGCTCGCGTGCGCGCCGCCCTCCACGCCCGACAGCTCCGTGCCGGACCGGGTCGCGGACGGATCCCCCGAGGCGCTCGTCGAGTCATCGCTGATGCCGGCGTTCACGATTCGCGGCGAGCCCGTCGTGCGATCCTCGCTCGCGGACCGCATGGCCGAACTGGGCGTGCCCGGCGTCAGCGTCGCGGTCCTGGTCGACGGCGAGATCGCCTGGGCGCGCGGCTACGGGCTCGCCGTCGTCGAATCGGGCCGGCCCGTGACGCCGAACACGCTCTTCCAGGCGGCCTCCATCTCCAAGCCCGTGGCGGCCCTCGCCGCCCTCCGCCTCGTCGAATCGGGCCGGGTGGACCTCGACGGGGACGTCAACGCCCATCTCACGAGCTGGCGGGTGCCGGACAACGCGTTCACGGAGCAGGGGCCCGTCACCCTGCGCGGGCTCCTCACGCACAGGGCCGGCCTCACGGTGTGGGGCTTCCCCGGGTACGGCCCGGACGAGGAGGCGCCCGACGGGCGGGGCGTCCTCGACGGCCGCGGCAACACGGACCCGGTGCGCGTCTACAAGGCGCCCGGGGAGAGCTGGCAATACTCCGGAGGCGGCTACACGGTGATGCAGCAACTCGTGGCCGACATGGCCGGCAAACCGTTCGCCGCGGTCATGCGCGAGGAGGTCCTCGACCCGATCGGCATGTCGCGCTCGACCTACGAACAGCCGATCCCCCCCGAGCGGCAGGACGACATCGCGACGGGCTACCGGTCGGACGGCGAGCCCGTTCCGGGCGGGTGGCACACCTATCCCGAACAGGCGGCCGCGGGCCTGTGGACGACGCCGAGCGAACTCGCGCTCTACGCCCGCGAGCTGCAGCGCGCCTGGAGGGGCGAGTCGACCCGCGTGCTGGGACAAGCGCTCGCCCGCCAGATGCTGACGCCCGACGCGGACGACTGGGGGCTGGGCCCGGCGATCTCCGAGGACGGCGAACGCTTCCGGCACGGCGGCTCGAACCAGGGCTTCCGCTGCACGTTCGCGGCGTACATCGACGGGGACGACGGGGTCTTCGTGATGACGAACTCCGACTCCGGGAGCGAGCTCGCGGCCCAGATCGCGATCACGGTCGCCCACGCGTACGGCTGGTCCGGACCCCGCGCCGAAGAGAGGGATGAGACGAGATGACGGTCCGCGTCGGCAGCGTCGTCGCGATCCGTCGATGGCGGAACCCCGCAAGAACGAAAGGGACGAAGCGATGACGAAGTGGAACCAGACCCGACGAGAGTTCGTGAAGACGTCCGCGCGCGCCGGCGGCGCCCTGGGCGTCATGGGCGCCTTCGGCTCCGCCGCCTGCGCCGGGGGTTCCGAACGACCTCTCCGCATCCTCATCCTCGGCGGAACGCGCTTCATCGGCCCCCACCAGGTCAAGTACGCGCTCGACCGGGGCCACGAGGTCTCGATCTTCACGCGCGGGCAGACCGAACCGCCCTTCTTCCACGACTACTTCGAGCGCGTCGAGCAACTCATCGGCGATCGCACGAGCGATCTGTCGGCGCTCGAGGGGAGGGAGTGGGATGCGGTGATCGACAACTCGGCCTCCTACCCGAGCTGGGTCGCCGCCACGGCCGACCTCCTCCGCGACCAGGTCGACCGCTACCTCTTCGTCTCGTCCATCTCGGCCTACGCGGACTTCGCCACGGTCGGGATCGACGAGGACTACCACGTGGGGCAGCTCTCGCCGGACGAGGCGGAGGACGACGGCCAGTACGGCCCCAGGAAGGCGCGCTGCGAGGAGTACGCGCGCGACGCCTTCGGAGAGAACGCGATCATCGTGCGCCCGGGGCTCATCATAGGGCCCGGCGACAACACGGACCGCTGGACGTACTGGCCGGTGCGGGTCGACCGCGGCGGGGAGGTGCTCGCCCCCAACACTCCCGCCGACCCCGTGCAGAACGTCGACGCCCGCGACCTCTCCGAGTGGATCGTGCGCCTCGTCGAGGGCCCCGGGACCGGCGGCACGTACAACGCCACGGGCGAAGTGCAGCAGTTCGGGGACATGCTGGAGGAGATCCGCGGCGCGCTGGGCTCAGACGCGTCGTTCACCTGGGTGCCGACGGCGTTCATGCGGGAGCAGGAGGTCGCGCCGTGGATGCACATGACGAACTGGACGCCGCCCGAGGGGCAGACGGTGGGGATGAACCAGGTATCGGTGGCGGCCGCCGTGCAGGCCGGGCTCACCTTCCGCCCGCTCGCGGACACCGCCCGCGACACCGTCGAATGGTGGAACTCGCTCCCCGAGGAGCGCCGCGCGGAGCCGCGGGCCGGCCTTCCCGCCGAGTTGGAAGCCGCGGTCCTCGCCGCCTGGCACGCCAGCGCCTGAGAGCCCCCGGGACATGACGCGCCTCCTTCGGATCCGTGCCGTCGCCGCCGTAGCCGCGGTCGCAGCTGCGGGAGGCCTGTGCGGCCCGGCCCGGACCGCGGCCCAGGAAGTCTGCGACGGTCCCTGGGAACTCGAGGAGACGCTCCGCCTGGGATCCGTGGACGGCGATGGGATGCTCACCTATGTGCGGGATCTGGCCATCGGGCCCGATGGCCGCGTGTACCTCCTCCAGTCCTGGGATCCCATCCGCGTGTTCTGGCCCGATGGTCGACCTGCGGGCACGATCGGTCGCGAGGGCCAGGGACCCGGCGAGTTCCCCAGGCCGCTGCGGAACCTGGGCTGGCTCGCAGATACGCTCTGGGTGAGCCACGGGCTGGGGACGCAGTTTCTCGCGACCGACGGATCCGAGCTTGATCGAGTGAGCTTCGTCATCGGACTGCCTGCGGAGGGATCCACCTTGCGTCCCGGCCGACCGCTACCGGACGGGACGTTTCTGCCGTACCGCATGGTGAACCAGGATTCGGACCGCTTCCTGAAAGCCGACCGGGCCGCGCTGCGTCGGGTCTCGGCCGCCGGCGAGATCATCGACACGCTCGCCATCGTCGAGCGACACCTGGGGTCCTACGCGCTCGAACACGAGACGGACCGGTACGGGTGGGGCGTGATGACTGAGCACCCGCTCGGTCCCTGGTGGGGAGAGTCCGGGCTGCCGGTCGCCGCCACGCCGGATGGTTCCGCCGTCGTCCTGATCGGTGAAGTGCGGGACGATCGGGAGGACGCGAGCTTCGATCTCCTCAGGATCCGCTTCAACGGCGACACGCTGCTCCGGCGCGCGGTCCCGTACAAACCCCGGCCCATCACGCGCGCCGAACAATCCCTCCAGCGCGAACGAATGGCGGACCGGCTGGCCCGGGGCGGGTCGCCGTGGGACACGAGCGATCCCGAGCGGAAGCGGCGGATCGGGCGCGAACTCATCTCCTTCCCCGAGTATTATCCCCCCGTGCGCAGGATCGTGGCGGGCGGAGACGGCTCGATGTGGCTCCTCCGCGAGGCGTGGCCCGACCCGGCCGACGTATGGGAGATTTACGACGAGGACGGCCGGCTGGAGGGATCCGTGCGCATCGAGGAGCCAGCCGATCCCGAAAACTGGGACCCGCGCCTGAGGATTCTCCGGGCCAGTCGCACGGAAATCTGGGCGACGACGCGGGGCGCGTTCGATGTCCCCTACGTCCACCGCTACCGCGTCGATCGTGCCTGCCGCTGACTCGGGCCGGAACCTTTTGGGGACTCCGGCGGTTGGAGGCACCGTGAACAGCAAATCACCGACGTTCCCGAACGCCTGGCTTCGACGGCTCGCGCCTGCGGTCGCCCTCGCCGCGGCGGCTGGGTGCGTAAATGAGACCGGCCGCCTCGTGGTTCCGGAGCCTGAACAGCCGCCGGCGCCGGTCGCGTCGACCACGGCGACGTATCGGGTGGTCTTCGCGTCGACGTGGAGCGCCTCGACGCACCCCACGAACTTTCCCGGCGGCGCACATCTCTCTCCGCTGATCGGCGCCGTGCACAACGGCGGCGTCACCTTCTGGGAGCCGGACGGCACCGCCACGCCGGGGATCGAGAGGATGGCCGAGACCGGCGGCACCGGTACGCTGTCCGCAGAGATCCAGGCCGAAATCCCGGGAGCCGCGCTGGCCGTCATCAATGGCTCCGGGATCCGCAGCCCCGGCAGCACGACGATTCAGGCGATCACCCTTCGGGAGGACTTCCCGCTCATCACCCTCGTCACGATGATCGCCCCGAGCCCGGACTGGTTCGTGGGCGTGTCCGGCCTGTCGCTGCGCGACGCCGATGGAAACTGGATCGGGGAACTCGAGGTCGTCCTCTACCCCTACGACGCGGGAACGGACAGCGGGCCGAACTACACCTCCGCCAACGACGACACGCAGCCGAGGGAGTCCATCCACAGCCTGCGGGGCGAGCGCCCCTTCTCGGACGAACCCATCGGCACCTTCACCTTCACCCGCACCGACGCGTAGCCTCGGGGCCATTCACGAGACGGTGAGAACGCCGATCCGCCGGATGCGTTCGAAGTGCGCGTCTGCGGTGAGCACCGTTGAGCCGGTATGCGCAGCGCAGGCGGCGATCCACGCGTCGTTGACGGGGACCGGCGTGCCGGCACGGCGTAATGCCGCCACGATGTCGGCGTAACACGCCGCCACATCCTCATCCACCCGCAGCACCTCGACCGCCGGACTGGCAAGAAAGTCCGACAGCTTCGCTTCGTTGTACGCCCGCCGCCCGCCCAACTGGAAGCCATAGCGCAACTCGCCGATCACGATCACGGGCACGCCGACCCACGCGCCCGAGTCCAGCACCTCGGCCAACCGGCGGTGTCCACGACGAAAACAACTGTAGGCCGACGTGTCCAGGCAGTAGCGAGTCACCGCCACATCTCCTCGTCGATTTCCTCGAACACTCTCGTCGCTTCCTTGAATTCCCGGTACTCCTCCTCGGTCCAGTCGCCGCCGAACCGCGCGAGTCCGTTGGACCTCCGCCGCCCGACCCCGAGGCTCTGCTTGAGCAGATCGATCACCGTCTGGTTGAGGGATTGGCCTCGCCGGCGCTTCTCGGCGTCCAGCGCGCTCCCGAGTTCGGGCGGGATCTTCCTTACCGTCAATGTCTTCAACCGGGGTACTCCTTCTTGCATTCACAAACAGCATCACACGACTGCATCGTATGAAAGCGCGGGAGGGCGGTCAACGATCCGTGATGAGGATCTGCGCGGGTCAGACGACGTCGTCGAGGAGGAAGAGGTCGGTGAGGAGCGCCCGCAGGTGGGATGAGGCGTTGAGGTTGTCGATCAACTGTGAGCTGATCGTCTCCTGGGCGAGGACGATCCGCACGGCCGCGCCGGCGCGGGCGGCGTCGGCCGAAGTGACGTCGATCATGTCACGGTAGGCGCCCGCCGGTTCCAGCCCCTCCGCCGCGAGCAGGCCGCCGAGGTCGTTCGCCAGCGCCCCGAGCGCCGCGTCCGTCCGGCTGAGGTATTCCCGCAACTGGCCGCCGACCTTCGAGGCTTCCTCCTGCTCGGCGCCGAGCGCGGCGTAGGAGAGGAAGAACTCGTACGCCTTTTCGAGGACCTCGATGTGGGCCTTCAGCTCCTCGCGGCTCAAGCGGGCACGGCCCCGTCGGGATCCGCGGACGACGCGCTCCCTCCGGCCAACTCGGCCCCGGCGGGCTCCGTCTGCAGCTTCCAGAGGTCGGGGTCGTAGTGCTCGAGGTATTCCTCGCGCGTGATCCAGCCCTTGATCATCGAGCGGGTCATCCAGCGCTTCTCGGGTCGGATCGCGAAGTAGATGTGGGCGATGACCATCGTGACGAGCCCGACCCCGCACAGCCCGTGCAGGACGAACACGAGCCCCCACGTGGAGTCGGAGAGGAAGTACGGATTGCTGGCCCAGAACCAGGTGTCGACCCCGAACATCATGAGGATACCGGTGACGATGACCCCCACCGAGACGAGCGTCACCGCGTTGTGGTAGGCCCGCTGGTCGAGCGGATACTTGCCCGAGCGCTCCTCCTTGGCCGGCTGGCGGCGGAGGAACTTCCCGATGGATTCGAACGCCTGCCTCATCTCCTTCGCCCCGGTCCACACCGACCAGAGGTCCTGCTTCGTCGTCGCGTGGATAATGTGGTAGATGATGAGGAGGGTGAGGACGATGCCCGCGATCCAGTGGATCGTGACCCACGCGAACTGGACGCCGATCACGGGTAAGAACGCGGTGACGAGCAGCGTGAGCATCGTGGCTGCCATCAGCCAGTGGAATGTCCGGGATGCCGACGAATGGCGTTCGACGCGCTCGGGGATGTCAGGTGCCGGGCCCGCCGCGCTTTTCTCGGCCTTGGGCGCCATGATCCAGACGTACAGGTGGTGCCCGACCACGAAGAGGAAGCCGGCAATGGCGGCGGCCCAGAGCAGGTCCCAGGCGACGCCGACGAGTACCTCCTGGCCCCAGGGGTTCGGAGCTGTGCGGAGAATCTCCATCCAGGAGCTGTCCTTTCCGGGACGCGGCTAGGCTGCGTCTCCTCGCACCGCGCGCCGGACGAGATTCCGCGCGAGCGGTACCTTGTAGTCGTTGTGGCGCAGCGGCTTGAAGCCGCGCGTGGCGAGTTCGCCGGCCGCCATGCCGGTGTCGTCGTTCGCGGGCATCCCCTGAACGAGATCCTCGACGTCGGTCAGCCGCACCGGCGTCGGGGCCACGCCGTTGACGGCGATCCGGGCGCGCTCGATCGTGCCGTTCGACTCGATGATCGCGGCGGCCACGCTGGCCAGCGCCCAGTCCCACGACTTCCGGTCGCGGACCTTCTCCCAGTAGAAGCGCGCGCCCGCCCAGTCGCCGGGGATACGCACGTGCGTCAGGAGATCTCCCGGCTGCAGCACGGTCATGCGCTGGATGTCGATCTCCGGGCCGACGAAGAAGTCCTCGGCCTCGTAGACGCGCTCGCCGCCCGGGTTCCGCACCATCATCTGCGCGCCGAGGGCGACCAGCGCCCCGGCCGTGTCCGCGCCGTTCACGGCCACGCAGCGGCTCTGTCCGGTCACGGCGTGCTCGCGGTTCATGGAGCGGGGCGTCCCCGCGTAGCAGATGTTCCCGCCCGCGCGGTAGCACGGCCACCCGCCCCGGTAGTACCAGCAGCGGGTGTCCTGGATGAGGTTGCCGCCCAGCGTCCCCTGGTTCCGGATCTGCGGCGTCGCCACCTCGGCGGCGGCCCGGGCGAGGATTCCGAAGCGGGACCGCACGTCCTCGTTCGCCGCCACGTCGCGCAGCGAAGTCATGGCGCCGATCTCGAGCCCGTCTCCGCTCGCGCGGATCCCGGTCAGCTCGCTCACGGAGCCCAGCTCGACGACGACGTCGGGCCGCTTGATGCGGTCCTTGAACCAGTCCATCGAGTCGAGGCCGCCGGCCAGGACCCAGGTGTTGTCGTGGCGCTCGAGCACGTCCAGCGCCTCGTCCACGCTCGTCGGCTGGAAGAGCTCGAACGCGGGCATCATGTCGCGAATCACGGCCATCGTCCTATCTCCCCTAGCTGTGGATCTCGGTGAGTGCGTGCGGCTGCGCCCGGCCCTCGAGTTCGGCCAGGATCACGTCCGTCGTCAGCGGGACCCGGCACAGGCAGCGTCCGCCGAGCGCGTCCGCGATCGCGGACGTGACCGCCGCGGACCCGGCCCCGACCGGGGGCTCTCCGATCCCCTTGGCGCCGATCGGCGTCTGCGGATCCGGCTCGCCCGCCGCCGCCCAGTCCATGCTGAGCGGCACATCGAGGATGCCGGGAGGTCTCGCGGTATAGAGCCGGTGGGCGAAGGGCACGCCCCACTTGGGATCGAACACCCACTTCTGGCTGCGCGCCTGGCCGAAGCCCTGCACGCTGCCGCCGTGGATCTGCGCCGCGAGGCTGCGCGGGTGCACGACGACGCCGCAGTCGGCGGATCCCGTGTAGTCGACGATCCGCACGTCGCCGGTCTCGGTGTCGAGTTCGACGACCGCGAAGCCCACGACCCACGACCACGTCGACCCCTCGTGCGAGAAGTTGTCCCGCGCCACGCCCATCAGGCCCTGGCCCGCCAGCTGCGTGGCGGATGCCCGGGTGTAGTCGTTGATGTCCTCCGGCAACTCCTGACCGGAGTATTCGCCGCCCATGGCGATCGCGCGCTCGGCGGCCTGCGCGAAGCTCATGGAGCCCCCCGGTCCGCTCACGCGGGCGCCCCCGACCTGGTAGGCGCTCGCCGAGCCGCCCAGCGCGGCGGCCGCGACCTCCTGCAGCTTCCGCTTCATGTCGAGCGCGGCGGCGTAGTTCGCGCGCGTGTGCGCGTGGATCGTCTGGCTTCCCGCCTGCACCGAGCTGTACGGATGGTGCTGCGAGCTGTCGCCCCAGATGACCGCGCAGTCGTCCCACTCGAGGCCGAGTTCATCCGCCGCGGCCCGGGCCGTGTCCGCCATCGAGTGCGTCCCGAGGTTCCCGATCCCCTGGTGGATGTAGAGCGTCCCGTCGGGGCGGATGAGGAGGAGCCCGTCGAACCCGGACGAGCCGCCGACGTATGGGCTCAGGCCGACGCCGACCCCCGTGACCTTGGTCCCGTTCCGCTGCCCGCTGAGCGCCTGCTTCCCGGCCCAGTCGAACTGCGCCGCGCCCGCGTCGATCGCCTCGCGCACGAAGGCGCTCGTCGTCGTCGCCCGCTGTGGCCCGAACTCCGAGTCGTGCGTGGGGGCGTTGATCTTGCGGATCTCCACCCGGTCGATCCCCAGTTCGCGCGCCGCCTTGTCGACGAGCGGCTCGAGCATGGCGACGATCTGCGCGCCGCCCGGCGCCCGCTGCGCCGAGCGCGGCGGAGTGTTCGTGTAGAGCGTGAGGCCGCGGAAGCGCATCGCGTCGGGCTGGTACATCAGGTCCGTCACGGCGCCCGCGGTGTTGTAGTCGCCCGACCGCCCGTAGGGCCCGTGGTCCTGAATGATGTAGAGGTCGATCCCGGTGATCTTCCCGTCGCTCCGGAAACCCATCTTCGTCCACGCCTGGAAGCCCGGGCGCGCGCGACCGATGTAGTTCTCCTCGTAGCGGTTGATCCGCATCATCACCGGCCGCTGGATCTTCTTCGCGAGGAGCGCGGTGACCTGGTAGATGGTGACGCCGGCGATCTTCGAGCCGAAGCCGCCGCCGCAGTACTGGCCCACGAAGACGAGCTCGTCCGGCTCCAGATCGAGCTGTCCCGCCATCGCCTGGTGGGCGCGCTGCGTGCTCTGGGTCGAACCGTACAGGTAGCAGCGCCCGTCCTCCCAGTACGCCATGGAGCTTCGCGGCTCCATCGGGTGGTGGGTCAGCGATTGGTGTACGATCGTGTCCTCGAGGACGTAGTCCGCGTCGGCGAACGCCGCGTCGAGGTCGCCGTGCGACCACTCGTCCGTCGGCTCGCCCATCGGCAGCCGGCCCTCGGCCTCGGCCGCGTCGAACTCCGCCTGCGTCCACTTCCAGGGCAGCACTTCACGCCCCTCCTCGCCGAAATAAAGCACGTTGCCATCAAGACGGGCGTCCGGTCCGCCGGGCCGCAGGCTGTCGAGCGGGTCGATCGCGAAGGGAAGCGGCTCGAAATCGATGTCGATCGCCTCGATCGCGTCCGCCGCCGTCGTCTCGTCCACCGCCGCCAGCGCGAGGATGGGCTCGCCCACGTACTTCGGCTCATCCGTGAGCGCCGGCTCGCCGGGGGCTTCGGGCTGGTTGACCTCGCTCGCCCGCAGGATCCCGAGCACGCCGGGCATCGCGAGCGCGCGGCTCGCGTCCACGCTGCGCACGCGGGCGTGCGGCATGGGGCTCAGGAGAAGCTTGGCGAAGACCATCCCCTCCGCCCTGAAGTCCTCCGCGTACTTCGCCCGTCCCGTGACTTTCGCGCGCAGATCCGGCGGCGAAATGTCCTGTCCGATTAGCGCCATGACCGTCCTCCCCTCACACCATGCGCCGCGCGTACTCGGCGGCACGCATGGCGGAGTTCAGGATTTTGTTGTAGTCCCCGCAGCGGCAGAGATTGCCGGAGAGGGCTTCCGCCGTCTCCTCGCGCGTGGGCTCCGGGTTCTCGTTCGTCAGCGCGACCATGCTCATGATGAAGCCGGGCGCGCAGAAGGCGCACTGGAATCCGCCTTCGTCGATCACCGCCTGCTGCACCGGGTGCAGCGTCCCGTCCGCGCTCTCGAGCCCTTCGATCGTCGTCACCGACCGGTCGCGCACCATGTTCGTCAGCATCGAACATGCGTAGTGCGAAACCCCGTCGACGAGCACCGTACAGGCGCCGCACTCCGCGCGGTCGCAACCGAGCTTCGTGCCGGTGAGGCCCAGCTTGTAGCGGAGCGTCATCGCCAGCGTCTCCTGCGGCATGACATCCACCGAACGCGACGTTCCGTTCACGTCCAGCGAGATCATGCGGGGCATCGACGCGCGCACCGCCGCGCTCGCCGACAGGCTCCTCGCCCGGAAGAGGTGGCTGGAGGAGGAGACCACCGCGCCGGTCGCGATGACCCCCTTGATGAACGTCCTGCGGGAATGACCGGTTGGAGTCTCGGTCGTGATCTCGGCGTCACTCATGGGCGAACCTCAAGCGGGAGACCTCTTTACGCGTTTGCGTCGCGCTCGCCGCGTTTCCACGGAAGACGCAACGATCCACGGTGAATCCTTACATCGCCCGCCCCCGGAAACAAGACTGCGGGCCGCGCTCCCGGCGGAGCTGTTACAGGATCCGGAGGAATCGGGGGTCGATGGAGAAAAGGAGGACCCAGTTCCCGCCGCTTCCGCCGGGCGATGAACCGCCGCGCAGACCGCGCATGACGTCGAGGCGAAGGATGTCGTAGACAAGTCCGAGGCCGAGTCCGGCCGAAGCACGCAGACCGTCGCTTCCGCTCACGCCGAAGCGGCGGGCGGCGCCTTCTCCCGCGCCGCCGAGTCCGGCCCAGCCGGCGGCTCCGATGGCGCGCAGCCGCACCCACGGGGAGGTGATGGCCCGCGACACCTCGGCGCGCCACAGCGCCATGCGGTCCCCGCCCCAGCCGCGAAACTCGTGGCCGGGCAGCGAACCGCGCCCCCCGAGCAGGAAGAGCCGCTGGGCCGGCAACTCCCCGCCGGCGAGACCGAACTCCACGCCGCTCGCCCAGTGCCAGGCGCCGCCCGGACTCCCCCGGGCCCGCAGCGCGACCGTGGCGCGCGTGTAGCCGAAGTTCCCGACGCCGTCCGCCGCCGCTTCGCCCGCGAGACCGAGCAGCCACCGCGCGCCCGATCCGCTTCGGAGTCGCACGGTCACACCCGCATCGAGCCGTGCGAGTTCCCCCTCGTCGACCGGGCGCACGGGGCGAAGCGGCCGGTCTCCGAGCGGCACCGTGCCGACGATCAGCCCGGCGCTCCGGTGGCGCTCGAGCGAGGCGCCCAGCCGCCAGCGAACGGGACCGCCGCGGCGGGCGATCCCGATCCGTCCGCCGGTCGTGAGGTAGGGATCCTCGTAGTCCTCTCCGCGGGCGAGGAGGGAAAGCGTCCGCAGCGCCCCCACGCCGGCGGACGGCCCCACGTCGCGGTGAGTCCGAAGCCAGCCGTCGACCGCCACCTCGACCTCCCCCAGGCGCCGCCCCAGTCCGAGGCTCGCCTGCGGTCGCGCTTCCCCGACCGCAAGGCCGCCCCCGAACGATATCCGGGTGAGATCGTTCGGCCGCCAGGCGCCTCCCGCCCCGACGAACAGCCCCTCGGAACGCCGCGCCCGGACTCCCCCCGACGCGTTCGGAAGCGCGAATTGCAAGGGTCCGCCCCCGAGCAGCGCCTGCCGCCGCAGGAGTCCGCGGGCGTCCGCGACGGCCCTCGCCGGATCGCCATCGGCGCTTCCCTCCTCGATGGGTCCCCCGTAAAGCGGGTCTTCCCAGCCGTCGAAGCGGGCCAGCTCTTCGTCGCGATAGCTGTAGATGACCTGCCCCGGCGCGAGGCTGAAGAGCGCCTCCTCGTCGAATTCGTAGTCGAGGACGCGGAAGCGGGTCCGGATCAGCGTCGCGAGCGGGAAGTCGAACCAGGGAAGGGACCGCGCGATCTCGATTTCCTGCTCGTCGGGCAGCCAGTAACGACCCTCCTGCAGCGCGGAGCGCAGGTCGACGACGAGCCGAACGACCTGCGGGTCCCGGTAGGCGGCGCGGGTGAAGGTGATCCGCATCCGGGCGATGGCCCCCGTCTCCCGTTCGACGAAGAGCGACCCGACGACGCCCGCGGCCGTCACGTCCCGCGGGCGAACCTCCAGCTCGAAGACCCGGGCGGTCCGGTCGCGGAGCCGGATCTCGAGCGAGTCCGCCAGCCGGTATTCATAGAATTCACGCGCGCCCGCCGCCGCGGGATGAAGCACGTCCCGGACCTCGTGGCCCTCTCCGATCCCGATCCGGTCCCGGAAGTTGTCGAGGACGAGAAAGAGGTGGTCGATGTGATAATCGATGGTCGTCGGCAGCCGGCGTTCGTGCCGGCGTCCGATGATCGTCTGCATCGAGCGGTCCGGGTGCTGCCAGCGGACATCCAGCGCGAGCTGGTCCGCCCGGATGACGTGCCGTTCCCCGAGGATGTCGCCCAGGTAGTAGACGTGCCCCCGCACGTCGGCACGGAATCGTTCGAGGGAGCTGTCGGCCCAGGCGTGCCGCCGCGCTTCGATCGCGCGTTCGATGAGGAGAAGCGCCGCCTCGGAGTCCCAGCCATCGGAACCCCGGGCCTGCGGAGCCGCGGACGGCGAGGCGGGGATTGCCTGGGCACCGGTCCCGGACGCGAAGGAGAGCGCCGCCGCCACGGCCACCGCGGCGGTCGCCACCCGTCGCCCGTCAGCCGAAGAGATCCTCCTGCCCGTCATCGTCCGGCTCCATGACCCGTCGGAGTCTGCCGGCCCAGTACTCGACGTCGAACCCCTCTTCGTTCTTCAGCATGCGCTTGAGCACCGGCGACAGGTCGCGCAGCGCGCCGACGAGGTCCTCGGCGATGGAGCCGGCCTCGGCGACCCGGGCTTCGTCCGGGAGCGACGCCATGTCCTGCAGGATCGAAGCCTCGGATCGGGACGCCGTGACGGGCTCGGACCGGGTGGCGACGAAGACCTCCGTCCGCCGGCCGGGTCCTCGCTCTTCCTCGATCGGGAGCAGTCCGACGATCTGGTCGGAGCGCCAGTACTTCGCGTACCCGAGGTGGACCATCCGGTCGCGTTTGATCTCCACGCCGCCTCCGTTCCGCCTGCTCATGCTCCGGCCCCGCTGCCGGCTCCAAGCTCGCAAGGGCCCCGTCCGCGCCGCAACACCGCCACCGCTCCAGACTGGCGGCATACCGCCGCCCCGGTTGATTGCCCGTTGACCGAGCGGCGGAGCATGTTCAGCGACGCCCATGGCCAGAATACGCACCATCCGTGATCCCCTGTGGGGGAACGTCCGCGTGGACCAGGACGCGGCCGAGATTCTCGACACGCCCCAGTTCCAGCGACTGCGGCGCGTCAAGCAACTCGGCTTCGCCCACCTCGTGTATCCCGGCGGCGTCCACAACCGCTTCCTGCACGCCCTCGGCGTCTACCATCTCGTGTCGCGGGCCATCTCCTGTCTCGAGCGCGACGGACACCTCGAGGCGCTGGCAGCGGAGGCCATGGACGAACTGCCGGTGGTTCGCCTCGGCGCGCTCCTCCACGACGTCGGACACTACGCCTTCTCGCACGCGGTGGAGGAACTCGGTCCGGGAGCGATCCCCGGAGACCACGAGGAGATCGCGGCGCGCTTCATGGCGGCGGACCCCATCCGGCGCGTCCTCGAGCGGCGTGGCCCGGATGCCGCGGCCCGCATCGGCGCCCTCATCCGCGGGCAGTCGAGCCACCCGTTGCAGGGGCTGATCTCGGGATCGCTGGACCTCGACAAGATCGACTACCTCCGGCGCGACTCCCTCTTCTGCGGCGTGCCGTACGGGGCCGTGGACGTCGACCGCCTCCTCCCCGCCCTCACCGTCGCCCGCGAAGGGGCCGGACGTCCGCTCGAACTCGCGGTCAGCGAGAAGGGACTCAGCGCGCTGGAGACGCTTCTCTTCTCGAAGTATCAGATGTTCCGCAACGTCTACTGGCACCACGCCGTGCGCGCCGCGACGCTGACCTTCGTGCGCCTCGTCCAGACGGCGCTCGAGAGCGGTCTGCTCTCCCCGGAAGACCTGGCGGGCCCGACGGACGAAGAGCTGCTCTCGCTCATCGATCAGCGGATCGCGCGGTCGTCGGCGGGCGGGGGGCACGATCCCGACTCGGCGCTCGGCCGTGCGGCGAAGCTCCTCCGCACGCTCGTGGACCGGCGTCTCCCGAAGCGGCTCGTGGAGTTGACGGGCGACCAGCTACCGAACGCGTTGTCGTCGTGGCCGTCGCGGCGCGCGGACCTCGTTGCCGCGCTCGAGCGGCGCATGGCCCTCGAGTGGGGTCTCTCCGAGGGAGCGGTGATGCTTGATTATCCGAGCTACCCCGGCATGCTCGAACTCAACCTGCTCCTCGTGCGGAACGACGGCGAAGTCCGCCGGCTGACCGCGCTGGGCGAGCGAGGCCTCATCGACATCCCCCGGCTCGGACGTTCCCTCCACCACTCGGCGCGGGTGCTGCGCATCTTCTCCTTCGAACCTTCCGCTCCGCGCGATCCGAAGCCGGTGCTGGCGCTGATTGAAGCTTCCGAAGAGGAGGTTGAGGCACGGCTCGACTCGGGAGTCCCGCTGCTAGCCTGAAGACCGCCGCCTCGACCCTCGGTCGCGCGCGCCCCGGCGCTCGCGGTAGGATCAACGGCAGACCACCCGCAAAGGTTCATCTCATGCACGGATCGGCGCCGCCGACCGAACCACGGCAAGACAGCGCGCGCCCGCGACGAATCCACTCGTCGCCGTCCGCGTCGAACGGCGCCGGATGGGCCGGCGCGGCGCCCCTCGTGCGCCTGGACCACCTGGATACACTCTGGTTCCAGGTGACCGGGACGATCTGCAACCTGCGCTGCGTCCACTGCTTCATCAGCTGCGCCCCGGACAACGACAGCTTCGAGTTTCTCTCCCTCGACGAGGTCGAGGACTGGCTCCGGCGCTCGGAGAAGTGGGGCGTCAAGGAGTACTACTTCACCGGCGGCGAGCCCTTCATGCACCCCGACCTCCCCGCCATGCTGGAACGGACCCTGGAGCAGGGACCGGCTTCCGTGCTGACGAACGGGACTCTGCTCCCGGCGCGGGCCCTGGAGCCCATCGCCCGGACCGCCCGCGCGGCGAGCTACTCGCTCGAGATGCGCGTTTCCCTCGATGGGCCGTCGCCCGAGACGAACGACCGCATCCGGGGCGAAGGCACCTTCGATCGCGCGATGGACGGCGTCCGGAAGCTGCTCGCCGAGGGGTTCCTTCCGATCATCACCGCCACGCAGGTATGGGAGCCGGAACGGGACGAAGAGGTGCGACAGGCCTTCGTCGCGCGGCTGCGGTCGCTCGGGTACGAGAACCCGCGGCTCAAGATCCTCCCGTCCCTCCGCATCGGGCGCGAGGCGGCGCGGATCCGCCCGTACACGGAGGAGGAGCGCGTGACGGAGGCGATGATGGAGGGGTACGAGGAGAGCCAGCTGCTCTGCGCGTCGAGCCGGGTGGTGACGAACCGCGGCATCTACGCCTGTCCCATCCTCATCGAGACGCCGGCGGCCCGCATGGGTTCGACGCTGGAGGAAGCGTCGAGCCCGGTGCGGCTCGGCGAGTCCGCGTGCTACACGTGCTGGCTGTACGGCGCGATCTGCTCCAACTACGGCGGCATCGGGCAGGATGTCTCCTGAACCGCGCCGGATCGCGGTCTTCGGCGGCGTCTACAGCAACCACCTCGCGCTTGCGGCCGCGATCGAGGACGCCAGTGGCCGGGGGGCGGAAGCGCTCTACTGCCTGGGCGACCTGGGGGCGTTCGGCCCCCACCCCGACCGGGTCTTTCCGCTCCTCATCGACCACGATGTCCGCGTCATGCGCGGGAACTACGACGATTCGATCGCGCGTGGCCTCGAAGATTGCCAGTGCGGTTACACCGACCCGCGCGACAACCATTTTGCACGACTCTCGTACCGCTACACGTTCCGGAACACGCACGAACGGTGGCGCCGCTGGATGGACCGTCTCCCCGGCGAGATCCGCCTCGAGGTGAACGGTGCGCGGGTGCTGATGTGCCACGGCAGCCCCCGGCGCATGAACGAATTCCTCTGGGAATCGGCGACCTCGACACAGTTCCTGACCTGGCTCGCCCGCGAGTACGAGGCGGACATCGTGCTCGCGACCCATACCGGGATCCCGTGGCAGCGCTCGCTGCCCGGCGGCGGGCTCTTCGCGAACGTCGGCGTTCTGGGCCGGCCCGCGAACGACGGGCGTACGGAGGTGTGGTACGCGCTTCTCGATTTCGGCGATGCCACGGAGGCGCCGGCCGTTCTAGAGTTCGTGCCCGTGAGCTACGATCACGAACGCCTCGCGGGCGAGATGCGCGACGAGGAACTGCCGGAGGAGTTCGTGGAGACGATCCTCACGGGCTGGTGGACGACCTGTCTCGAAGTCCTCCCGGCCCGCGAACGCGCCATCGGTCGGTTCTGACGCACCTCACGGGCCTTGGCTGCACGGGATTTTGCGGGGTGACCGATCCGCGTTAGCTTCATGGCAGCGTCGGATGGTCCGAGCGCGACGGAGCCGGAATCGACAGATCGGCCCGACAGCCTGGCCGGGTCGACGTCGGCAAGGAGAGGAAGTTGCGATGGATCGCGAGGGTTTGTCGCCCAACATCCTCGAACGCTACCTCGAGGAACTGGGTCGTTATCCGCTCCTGACCCCCACCGAGGAACGTGAGACCGCCCGCTCCGCCCGCGGCGGCG
Organism: Candidatus Palauibacter sp.; assembly: GCF_965261555.1. GTDB lineage: Bacteria > Gemmatimonadota > Gemmatimonadetes > Palauibacterales > Palauibacteraceae > Palauibacter. The sequence goes on along the minus strand of NZ_OZ253465.1, from coordinate 977,397 downwards.
ACGCGTCCGCCCTCGACCGCCTCATCCGCGCGAATCTGCGCTTCGTCATCTCCATCGCCCGACGATACCGCAACAAGGGGCTGAGCTTCCTCGACCTCATTCAGGAGGGGAACGTCGGCCTGGTCATCGCCGCCCGGAAGTTCGATCCGGACCACGGGGTGAAGTTCATCAGCTACGCCGTGTGGTGGATTCGCCAGGCGATCCTGTCCGCGATCGCGAAGCAGGGCAGGCCCGTGCGGGTGCCTCTCAATCGGGCGACCGAGTTGGCGCGCATGATCCGTGCGCGGGGTGAACTGCGTCAGACCCTGGACCGTGAGCCCAGCGATCGGGAGATCGCGTCCGAGACGGGGTTGACGATACCCACGGTCCAGCTGCTGCGGAGACTGAATGCGCGTGAGGTGCGACTCGACGCGCGGGTCGGGGCCGCTGACGACAGCGACTTGGCGGAGCGGTTCCTCGCGGACGAGACGGATGTCGAGGAAGTCGTCGAACGGCGCCTGCTGAAGCGGCACATCGCCGACGGCCTGCGGCGCCTGCGTCCGCGGGACGCGCGCGTCGTCCGGCTGTACTACGGACTGCAGGGCGAAGACCCCCACACTCTGGAGCAGATCGGTCGCTTGCTGGGCGTCACGCGCGAACGCGTCCGGCAGCTCCGGGATCGAGCGCTCCGGGAGTTGCGGGAAGGTCCCGAAGGACAGAGCCTCGCGACCTTCGCAACCTAGCCTGGTGTGACCCACTGCCCGAGGCGGCGGCGCTGAAGCGTCTGGGTCTCTTTCAGCATCCCGACTGCAGCCGGCACGACACGGGCTGGGGTCATCCGGAGCACCAGGGACGGCTCCGCGCCGTGATGGGCGCGCTCGAGCGGGCGTTGCCCCAGCTTCACGAGGACGTCCTCCCCGTCATGCCGCCCGCGGCCGAAATCGCCCAACTGGAACGGGCCCACACGCCGGGACACGTGGAACGGGTGCGGGCGATCTGCGACCGTTCCGTCGAGAGCGGGCGGATCGTGCGGATCGATCCCGATACGCCGGTCTCGCCGGGAAGCTGGGACGCCGCCGTCGCCGCGTCCGGGTGCGGGGTCGCGGCGGTGGACGCGGTCCTCGACGGAACGTGCCGTGCGGCTTTCTGCGCCGTGCGCCCGCCGGGACACCACGCGACGGCGGACCGGGCCATGGGCTTCTGCCTCTTCAACAACATCGCCGTGGCCACCCGCCACGCCCTGGCCCGGCCGGAAGTCGAGCGGGTTCTGATCGTGGACTGGGACGTGCACCATGGAAACGGGACCCAGGACATCTTCTACGACGATCCCTCGGTCTTCTTCCTCTCGATGCACGAGCACCCTCTCTTTCCCGGCACCGGGTCCGCGGATCAACGCGGACGGGGAGCGGGAGAGGGAACGACGCTGAATCTTCCCATGCCCGGGGGTCTTCCGCCCGAGCGCTACGTGGAGACGCTGCTCGAGGGCCTGGACCGGGCACTGGCCCGCTTCGAGCCCGACATCACGCTCATCTCCGCCGGGTTCGACGCCGGGGCGGAGGATCCGCTTGGGGGCTTCACCCTCACCCCGGCGCACTTCGACACGCTGACGCACGAGGTCGTCGGACGGACGCGGGCCACGGCCCGAAACCGCGTGGTCTCCTTCCTCGAGGGCGGTTACAATCCCGACGAACTGGGACGCAACGTCGTCTCGCACCTGACCGCCCTGCGCGACGCCACGGGCTGACCGCCCGGGAGCGCGCCCCGCAGAACAGGAGCCCCCCTTGCCCGACCTTGACGCCACCTTCCTGGAGACCGCTTCCCGGGAGCTCGAACGACAGAAGATCGACGCCTGGCTGCTGTACGACTTCCGGGCCCTCAATCCGCTGGCGGCGCACCTCGTCGGCCTGCCCGAAGGCCAGAAGCGCCGGTACTTCGTCCTCATCGAGCCCGGGCGGACGCCGCACGCGCTCGTCCAGAAGATCGAAGTGTCCGGATGGGACGGGTGGCCGCACCGGCTCACGAGCTACGTCGGCTGGGATGAGATGGAGAAGGCGCTGCGCGAGATGCTGGAGGGCACGGATACCGTCGCGATGGAGGTGAGCCCCCGGGACTCGATCCCGTACGTGGACCACGTCCCCGCCGGCGTCGTCGAACTCGTCGAGTCGCTCGGACCCCGGGTCGTCAGTTCGGTGGAGCTGATCTCCGGGACGGCGGCGCAGTGGGGTGCGCGCGGGCACGCGCTGCACCACGAGGCGGCCGAGATCCTGGCGCGGACCGCGCGGACCGCGTTCGAACTGGCCGTGCGCGCGGCGGGGCTCACGCCCGAGGCGGATCCCGAAACGGCCGTCGCCTTCGACGCTTCCGGCGAGCCGACTCCGGTCACGGAGCACGACCTCGCCGAGTGGATCCGGGCGCGCCTGCGCGCCGAGGGCCTGACGGAGGTCGACACGATCGTCGCGGTGGGCCCCAACGCCGCCAAGCCGCACTACGAACCCCGGGCCGAGGGATCGTCCGCCCTGGCGGCGGACCAGGTGTTCATGGTGGATCTGTGGGGGCGCGCGGCCGGGGAACCCGACGCGGTCTTCGCCGACCAGACATGGATGGGTTTCCTCGGCCCGGAGCCGCCCGCCGAGGTGGTCGCCGCCTGGGACGCGGTCGTCGCGGCGCGCGACGCGGCGGTCGAGGTCATCCGGGAGGACCCGGGCGCCACCGGTGCGGACGCGGACCGGGCGGCCCGGGAGGCGCTGATCGCGCGCGGCTACGGGCACGCGATCTTCCACCGGACGGGGCACGGGATCGACCGCGAAATCCACGGCGTCGGTCCCACCCTGGACAGCATCGAGATGCGGGACGACCGGCGGCTCGTGGCGGGCATCGGCTTTTCCGTCGAGCCCGGCGTCTACCTGGAGGGACGCTTCGGCCACCGGACGGAAATCGATGTCTACATGCGCGAGGATGGGCCCGAAGTCACGCCGTCCCGGATCCAGTACAACCTCTGGCGGACGACCGGAACATGAGAATCTCGTGGGAACCGTTCCACGTCGAAACGGCGCACCCCTTCGGCATCAGCCGCGGCGTGAAGACCGGCGACGACCTGGTGTGGGTGCGACTGGAGCATGAGGGGATCGAAGGCTGGGGCGAGGCGGATCCGTCAGGGTACTACGGGGAGACGGCGGATACGGTGGAAGCCGCGCTAGGAAAGCTGGCCCCCCGCATCGAGGAGGTGGAAGACCCGTTCCAGCTCGAGGTCATCGAGCGGGACCTTGCGAGCCTCCTCGGCCGGAACGGGTCGGCCCGCTGCGCGCTCTCGTCGGCGCTTCACGACTGGGTCGGAAAGCGCGCGGGGCTTCCGCTCTGGAAGCTCTGGGGCCTGAATCCTGCCGACGCGCCGCTCAGTTCGTTCACGATCGGGATCGACGCTCCGGAAGTCATGGCCCGGAAGACGCGCGAGGCCGAAGCGTGGCCGATCCTCAAGATCAAGCTCGGAAGCGACGATGACGAAGCGCGGCTGAGCGCCGTCCGCGGCGCGGCGCCCGACAAGGTCCTGCGCGTGGACGCGAACGCGGCCTGGACTCCCGCCGAAGCCATCGAGGGAATCGCGATGTGCGCCGAATACGGCGTGGAGTTCGTGGAGCAGCCGCTCCCGCCGACGGAGAACGACGAGCTGGCCTTCGTCCGCTCGCGCGCGGTTCTCCCCATAGTCGTGGACGAGTCGAGCATCGTGGCGAGCGACATTCCGCGACTCGACGGCCTCGTCGACGGCATCAACATCAAGCTCGCGAAGTGCGGAGGTCCGAGGGAGGCGCTCCGCATGGTTCACACCGCGCGCGCGTGCGGCCTCTCGGTCATGCTCGGATGCATGCTCGAAACGAGCCTCGGGATCGCGCCCGCGGCGCACCTGGCCTCGCTCGTGGACTACGCGGACCTGGACGGCGCCGCGCTCCTCCGTTCCGATCCGTTCACCGGCCCGCATCTCGAAGAGGGTCGAATCGTCCTGCCCGACCGTCCCGGGCTCGGTGTGGAGCGGGCAGCCACGGGGGCGCCGGACTGAGTCAACGGAAGCCCGCGGTCAAGATCTGCTGCATCAGGAGCCCCGAGGAGGCCCAGCTTGCCGCCCGTCACGGGGCGACGGCGATCGGGCTCGTCTCCGCGATGCCGAGCGGACCGGGGGTCATCGATGACGCCACGATCCGCCGCATCGCGGCCGGGGCCCCGCGCGGCGTCGCGACCTTCCTGCTCACGTCGCGGACCGACCCGGAGGAGATCGCGGCCCAGCAGCGCCACGCCGGGGCCGACACGCTCCAGCTCGTGGACCGGCTGGCGCCCGACGCGCTCCGCAGCCTGCGCCGCCTGTTGCCGGGCGTCTCGCTCGTTCAGGTCGTCCACGTCCGGGGAGAGCACTCGGTGGAGGAGGCGGCCGCGGTGGCGCCGCTGGTCGACGCCGTCCTGCTCGACTCGGGCGACCCGGACCTCGCCGTGCGGCAACTCGGGGGCACGGGCCGCGTTCACGACTGGAGGCACAGCCGCAGGATCGTCGAGCGGGCAGACTGCCCGGTCTACCTCGCGGGAGGCCTCCGGCCGACGAATGTGGCCGCGGCGCTGCAAGCGGTCCGTCCCTTCGCCGTGGACGTCTGCTCGGGCGTGAGAACGGACGGGCGACTCGACGAGAGGCTGCTGCGACGCTTCATGCGCGAAGCGAGAGCCGGCGGAAACGGCTAGCAGCCACGGGCTGCCGGCCAGTCGGGAACGGCTAGTCCGCCCGAACTCGGGCGCCGCGCCGGCACTCGAGCGCGAGTTCCTCCGTCTCCGACGCCTCGCACGCCTCGCGCCGCGCGGCTTCGTCCGCGTAGAGCGAGTACAGCGACTCTCCCATGGCTTCGTGACACAACGGCTTCGCCGAGTCTTCGATGATGCGGCAGAACGAGAATCCGGCCCCGGTCGTCGCGGTCACGTCCACGAAGTTCTTGACGACGCCCACGTAGCACCACTCGCGGTGGTCCGCCGGCGACTTCCGACATTCGCTGTGCGCCTCATCCTCGTCCTGCAGCGTGCGGCCGCTGATGTCGCGGCCGAGACTCACGAAGCAGTCGTCTCGCCAGCCGTCCGGCGCATCGAGACAGGAGGCGGCCGCGTCCGCGATGTCCCAGTCGTTGTGCCAGAGCATGGCGGACGTCTGCATCTGGTAACAGGAAGTCAGGTACCGCTCGTCCAGAATCGAGCAGGGATAGTGCGGGTCGTCGGCACGCAGCGGCTCGAAGGGTTCGACGCCCTCGGCCATCGCCATCGTCCCGTGGGCGTGCGCGCCCGCGCCGTGGTCCGACGCTTCGGCCGCCTCGCCTGCCTCGTCCTCCATGGCCGTCCCATCGGACACGAGTTCGGCGGCCGGATGATGAGGATCGATCGCGTTGACCACGTTCTCCATGAACGCCCCGCCGTAGCACGAGTTCCGGTTCCATCCGGTCGTCAGCAGGTCGCAGCCCTCAAGGGCCATGAGAAGGTGGTGGCCGTAATACATCGTCAGACCGTGTCCGAGGCCGTGCAGGCACTGGAAGAGCAGCCAGCGGTCGGCGGGATCCGCCTCGTAGGGCTCGCAGAGCCCCGCGACCTTCTCCGCGTTCGGTTCGCCCGTGGCGATGAAATAGGCCTGGACGACGCCGTGGTAGCATCCCGACTGGAAGACCTCCGTGCACTCCTCGAAGGCGTCGGTGAATGTCTCTCCGGGCGAGTAGGCGTTGATGCCGATCGCGTGCGTGAGGACATGGGACTCCGCCCGGACCGCCCGGTCGGCGACGGCCAGCGACTCGAGCATTTCGAGCGCCGCAACTGTCCCGGCCGCGTCGAGTTCGTCGAGGAGCCGTGCTTCATAGCATCCCTGCCTCTCCTCCCACGCCAACTCGCGGCACGCCTCGAACGCGGCCGCCGCCTCGGCCGAAGCGATGGGTGGCAGCGACGGCCCCCCGCAGGTCGCCGCCGCGCTCCCGATCGCCACGACGAGCCCGAGGCCCCGAGCGTGACGGCGCCGGTGAACTCCCATGGACACGACGGTGCGCGATCCTGATCCGCTCATTCCTTCTCCCTCGCTTCGCATCGATGTACGGCGGGTGGAAATCCGGGGCACAACCTGACGGAGCGTGGTCCTCACAACAAGCGAAGCGCCGAGCCGGCCGCCCCGCTCACAGGAGCGCCTCGGGATCGCGGTCGATCTCGAGCCGGAGGCCCGAGCCGGGCTGGGCCCGCTGCTCTCCGAGGAAGCGAAGAACGCCGCCGAGCGTCGCGGCGCGATCCGCCTTGACCAGGAAGTGCCACCTCCACCGCTCCCGGAGTCGATCGATGGGACAGGGGGCCGGACCGATGACCTCGACTCCGACGAGCCGGCGATCCCGAATCAGCCGCCGGGTCCACTCCGACAGTTCCTCCGCGACGTCGATCACCTTGGATTCCGTCTTCCCGGAGACGACGAGGTTCGCGAGCCGGCGGTGCGGCGGATAGCCGGGTTCCTCCCGGTCCCCGAGTTCGCGTTCCGCGAAGCCGACGTAGTCGTGCTCCGCGGCCGCGGCGAGCGCGTAGTGTCCCGGGCGGGAGGTCTGGACGAGGACCTCCCCCGGTTCCTCGCCCCGTCCGGCCCGTCCGGCGACCTGTTCCAGGAGTTGGAAGGTGCGTTCGCTCGCCCGGAAGTCCGGCAGATGGAGACCGACATCCGCGTTGATCACTCCCACGAGCGTAACCTGCGGGAAGTCGAGGCCCTTGGCGATCATCTGCGTTCCGAGCAGGATGTCGACCTCCCGCCTCCGGAACGCGTCCAGGATCTCGACGTGCGCCCACTTGGAGCCCGTGGTGTCGAGGTCCATGCGGGCGATGCCGGCCTCCGGAAAGAGTTCGCACACGCGGCGTTCGACCTGTTCGGTGCCGACCCCGGCGTAACGCGGCGCGGGGCCCCCGCACTCGCCGCAGCCGGAGGGGAGCGGGCTCGTCGAGCCGCAGTGATGACACACGAGCTGACTGCGTCGGCGGTGATAGGTGAGGGTCACGGAGCAGGCGCCACAACTCCACACGTGACCGCAGGCCGCGCACTCGGCGAAGGAGGCGTATCCTCGGCGGTTGAGAAAGAGGATCGTCTGCTCGCCCCGTTCCAGACGCGCGGCGATCGCCTCCCGCAGCCGCCTGGAGAAGACCCGCGGTCCGCCACCCGGAGCGGGCTCCTCCGCGTCCTGTCCCGGGTCCTCGCCGGCGTCGGCGCGCAGGTCGACGAGTTCCACCGAGGGGAGCCCGTGGCCCGTCACCCGTTTCTCGAGTTCGAGCAGGTGGTAGCGCCCGGTCCGCGCATTCTCCCAGCTCTCGAGGGCGGGCGTCGCGGAGCCGAGCACGCACAGACCCCCTTCCAGCCGCGCGCGCATGATCGCAACGGAACGGGCGTGGTAGCGCGGCACGTCGGATTGCTTGTAGCTGCTCTCGTGCTCCTCGTCGACGATGATCGCGCCCAGGTTCCGGACCGGCGCGAACACCGCCGAGCGCGGACCGATCGCGATCCGCCGCCTCCCCTCGCGCAGGCTGCGCCAGGCGTCGAAGCGTTCCCCGTCCGAGAGCCCCGAGTGCAACACGGTGACCTCATCGCCGAAGCGGGCCCGGAAGCGCTGCACCGTCTGGGGCGTGAGAGAGATCTCCGGCACGAGGAAGATGCCGGAGCGGCCCATCGCGAGTTGACGCTCCAGCACCTCCAGGTAGACGGCCGTCTTGCCCGAGCCCGTCACGCCGCGCAGTAGCGCGACGCGTCCCGGCGCGTCGAGGCGCTCGAGGTCGCCGACGACCCGCGTCTGGTCCGGAGTGAGGGTAAACCGCGGCTCCGGCTCCACCGGGCCGGCGAACGGATCCCGCTCCACCTCGCGCTCCACGATTTCCGCGAGGCGCCGCTCCACGAGCCCGTCGAGCACGCCCCGGCTGAAGCCGAGTTGCTTCACGAGGTGCCCGACGCCCGCCTGCCCTCCGACCGACTCGAGCGTCTCGTACAATTCGCGCTGCCGTTTCGCCCGCCCGAAGGCGCGGTCCCGTTCGCTCAGCGTTCGCAGTTCGCGCGCAAGCCGGAGCACGCGCTCGGTGCGCGGTCGTCCCGGGCTCCCTCCGCGGGCGGCCCGTGACCCGAGCGCACCCGGAGGGAGGGCCGCCCGCAGCACAACGCCGAGAGGCGCGACGTAGTAGTCCGAGATCCAGCGGCAGAGATCGAGGAGACGCGCGTCGACCACCGGCGCTTCGTCGAGGACGCCCCGCAGCTCGCGCAATCGGGGTTTCCGTCCCCGGCCCGCCCGCAGCCCGAGGCGGTCCACGACCCCGACCGCCGTCCCGCCGCCGAGCGGCACGCGGACCCGGACGCCCGGCCCCACGGCCCCGACGAGCGAGGCGGGGATCGCGTAGGCGAGCGTACCGAGGAACGTCCGCGCGACCGCCACCTCGCACACGCCGGCGGAGCCCGCCTCCCGCGGCGCCTCCCCGGGGGGGCCTTCGCTTGACACGTCGCAGCCGGATTGCTTGTTTTCCGCCACCGAATCCAATGGGGGGTCGATCATGGGCTGTCTGGCCCTGAACGCTTCATACGAGCCGTTGACGATCATTCCGGTCCGGCGCGCCGTTCGCCTGCTCATCGACCGGAAGGCCGACGCGCTGGAGGTGGATTCGGAACGTCCCATCCGATCCGAGCGCGTACGGATGGATACGCCCGTCGTCATCCGCCTCGTCCGGTTCATCCAGATCCCCCGCCGCTTCCGCCGCCAGGTCACGAACACCTTCCTGTTCGCGCGCGACGCCTATCGCTGTCAGTACTGCGGCCGTCACCGGCGGGAACTGGGGTATCGCGAGTCGCTGACCCGCGATCACGTGATTCCGATTTCGCGTGGCGGAGACAACGGATGGTCGAACGTGGTAACGGCCTGCAGCAAGTGCAACCTGAAGAAGGCGGACCGTCTGCTGGCCGAATGCGGGTTCTCGCTCCCGGCGGAGCCTCGCGAACCCAACCACGTCGAACTGATCTGGGCCGTCCGCAGGGTCACGCCCGTGCAGGCCAGGTATATCGGCATGTTCTACGGCGAGGACGTGCTGCGGGCGCTGACCCCTTGAGTTCGGCCCGGCCGGCCGGCTGATCGCACCGTCATGAATATCACCTCCGGATTCGGACTCGGCGAGGTCCTCCTCATTGCGATGCTCGTGCTCATCGTGTTCGGGCCCCGCCGCCTGCCGGAGATCACCCGCACCATCGGCAAGGGGATCCGAGAGTTCCGGAAGGGGATGAACGAGATCCAGCGCGAACTCGAGGCCGCCGGCCGGGAGACGCAGTGGAGGTCGCCGCCCACGCCCCCGAAACCTGCGACCGCGAGCAATGCGACGATCGCCGGAACCGCCACCGCCGCCGGGACCTCGGCCGCCGGGGCGGCTGCCTCCGCGGATGAGACGGAGGACGAAGAGGACGCCTCCGAAGCGACCGCGGGGCCGGTCGTGGAGGAACAGGAACCGCCCACGCCGCGCGATGAAGTGGATCCGGCTCAGGAGTTCATCGATCCCTGGTCCACGGATTCTTCGCGTCCGACGTTCGGCCCGAAGCCGCCCTCGGAGCCCGTCTCGGAGCCCGTGATCGCCCCGCCTGCGACCGAGCCCGCACCGCCGGAGCCGCCGGAGCCGTCCGAGGGAGAGGATCCGGCGACGGCCCCCCAATGAGAGCGCGGTAGCGGCGGTTATCCCCTTCCAGCGCCCTCAGCAACTCGATCGCCGACGGCGCGCCGGTTTCGGACAGGTCCGGGGCGTTGGGCCCCGCGATGCGTGCGCGTGGCGGCTCCGCATCGGCGCCGCCGGTCCCGCGGAACTCGATTTCCAGCCGCCGGCCGCGCTCGCACGGGCTGCACAGGAGGCCGTCCTCCGCCGCGGATCCGTCGACGGTCCACGATCCCTCCGTGCCTCGGAGCGTGAAGCCGGCCAGCGCGTCCGGAACCCGTAACGTGCCGCGCCACGCGCCGCCCGTCCCGGCATCGAGCGCCAGGTCGATCGTGCCGTAGAGCGCTCTCAACACCGGCGCCGCGGACATGCGCCCCTCGCCCTCCCCATCTCCGCCCTCCCAGCGGAACTCGGCCTTCATGCCGTCGTCGCGCAGCGCGGCCTCGCGGAGCTTCCGGAAAGGGAGAACGCCCTCGAAGGAGACGGGTACGCCCGGTTCGAGTTCACCGGAGGCGGCGATGAACGACTCGCCCGCCAGACGCAACTCGGCGGAGCCCTCACGCGGCGCCGGGGTACGGGCTTCCGGTCGGCGCAGCAGGAACGCGACCATCCGCGCCCGCTGTCCATCCGGATCCGTGGGCCCGGTCTCATCATCGCCCGCGCCCGCTTCGCCGGGAGCGCCCGGGGTGCCCGGGACGCCCGGGGGGCCGCCGCCCCGGCGGGGGAGATCGAGAGGGTTTCGGAATCCGACTTCGGGGCGCTGGATCCCCGGGGCACCGGCGCCGTCCATGCCGGCCCTGAACTCGCGACCCCAGCTCGCGAGGTCATAGCTGATGGCGGCCTGGAGATCGTCGTCGTCCGGGCGCCAGGCGAGCCCCGTGATGCGGGGGGCCGAGACCGTTACGACGCCTTCGGGCCAGGTCGGTCGCACGCCGGGCGGGCGGGAGGCCTGCACGGTCAACCGGTCGCCCGAGGGGTCGTCGCGCTCCGTCCGCACGTTCGGACCCGTGTCCGGGGAGAGCCGCGCGGAGAGCGAGCGCGCACACCCGGGTTCGCCGTCGAGCACGACGAGGAGCGTGTTCCAACCCGCCGCCAGCCGCACCTCGCGCGCGGTGCCGGCGTCCGCGAGGTACTGCGCGTTCACCCACGCCTCGAGGCGCGCGCAGGGCTCGACGCCCAGTTCGAGCCGCACGCTCGCGTCCGCGCGTGACTTCAGATACGCGTGGGCGAGGGTCGCCTGCCCGGCTTCCGAAACATCCGAAAAATCCAGCGGCACCTCCCCGTCGCGGCGAAAGAGCGTCCACGTACCCGCGGCGGTTTCGAGATTCCGGTCCGGGAATCGGTCGGGCCCCGCGACGGGGAGCGGATGGTCCCCCGCCGCGTGTTCCGCGCTCGCGACCAGCCAGCGGTCGACCGGGATCTCCTGGGCCCGCGCGGCTTCGGGGGCGAGCGCGCACACTCCCGACGCGGAGAGCAGGAGCGGGAGCAGGGTTCGTCGAGCCAGGCGATGCATCGTGTGTTCCCTCATTTGACCGTCATCCACGGGCGGACTCTCTTCAGACGATTGAACATGGGGCCTTCGTCACACGATGCGCACCCGGCGCGCACCCGGACCGTGCCCGCCACCCGATTTTGGTTGCCGCCCGGGAGCCCCGCGGACAACTTGATTCTCATGCACAGCGTGGTTGAACTGCGGGTGAACGGAGACCGGCGCCGGGTCGGAGTGCCGTCGCACTACACCCTCCTCGAGACCCTTCGCTACGGGCTCGGCCTCACGGGATCGAAGCAGGGGTGCGACAAGGGGGACTGCGGGGCGTGCACGGTGCTCCGCGATGGCGAGGCCGTGCTCTCCTGCATCATGCCGGTGCACGAGGCGACGGGTCACGAGATTACGACCGTCGAAGGTCTCGCGGACGCGTCCGGCCCCCACCCGCTACAGGACGCCTTCGATCTCACGGGAGGGGCGCAATGCGGCTTCTGCACACCGGGCATCCTCTGCTCGGCCCATGGACTGCTGACCCGCGATCCGGACCCCGCCCGCGAGGACGTCGCGCGGGCGCTCTCCGGCAATCTCTGCCGCTGCACCGGCTATACGAAGATCTTCGAGGCCGTGGAGATCGCGGCCGAGGCGATCCGCACGGGCGAGACCCCCGAGGAGATCGTCTCCCGGCGGCGCGATCCGGGGGGGACGGCATGATCTCGCCCTCGGCGCGGTACGGGCGCGCGCCGCGCACCGTCGCCGGCGCGCTCGCGGGGCTCTTCGTCCTCCTGCCGCTGGCCACCGGAGCCGCCGCCCAGACGCCGGAAGAGCGTCTCGCGGAACTCGGAATCGAACTCCCGACTCCGGATGCGCCGACCGCGAACTTCGTGAAGGCGGTGACGACCGGGAATCTCGTCTTCCTCGCCGGGCACGGCCCGTGCGGCGGCCTCGACGAGAGCAACACCGGGAAGGTCGGCCTCGACCACACCGTCGAGGAAGGCTACGAGATCGCCCGCTGGGTCGGCGTCTGCCTCCTCGCATCGCTCGCCCGCGAGATCGGTGACCTCTCCCGCGTGAGGCGGATCGTGCGCGTGTTCGGGATGGTGAACACGCCGCCCGACTTCACGCAGCACTCGCAGGTCATCAACGGCTGCTCCGACCTCATGGAACAGGTGTTCGGCCCCGCGGTCTCGAAGCACGCCCGCGCGGCCGTGGGCATGGCGTCGCTCCCCCGGGACCAGTCGGTCGAGATCGAGATGCTGGTCGAACTCCACGATCCGTGATCGCTCGAACGCAGCAGGGGTCTCGCCACGGACTGCTAACCGTCGCCGTTGCCCTGCTCGCCGGGTGCGGAGGCGCTGGAGGTCCAGCCCCGTCTTCCGACCTCGCGCGCGGGATCGACGCCGTGTTCGCCGACCTGGACCGCCCGGGCTCGCCGGGCGCCGCCGTGTCCGTGATCCGCGACGGCGAGATCATTCACTCCCGCGGCTACGGCTACGCCCAGATCGAGCACGGCGTCCCCGTCACCCCGCGGACGGTGTTCCACGTCGCCTCCGTGTCGAAGCAGTTCACGGCGATGGCGGTGACGATGCTCGCGGCCGAGGGGGCGCTCTCGCTGGACGACCCCGTGCAGGCGCACCTCGAGTTCGTCCCCGGGTTCGAACATCCGGTCACCGTCCGCCAGATGATCCACCACACGAGCGGGATCCGGGACCAGTGGCAGCTTCTCGGCATCTCCGGCTGGCGCCTCGACGACGTGATCACGACCGAGCAGATCCTCGGCCTCATGTCGCGCCAGCGGGAACTCAACTTCGTGCCCGGTTCCGAGTACCTCTACTCCAACATGGGCTACACTCTCCTCGCCGAGACAGCGGCGGCGGTCGGCGGCACGTCCTTCCCGGAGTTCACGGCCGCGAGGATCTTCCGGCCGCTCGGAATGGACCGAACGCACTTCCACGATGACCACGAACACATTGTCCCCGACCGCGCCTATTCCTACCGGCCGGTCCCGGCGGGCGAAGACGCCCGCGGGGCGACGGAGGGCGCCCGCGCAACGGGCCCCGAGTTCACCAAGGCTGTCCTCAGCTACGCGAACGCGGGGGCGACGAGCCTGTTTACGACGGCGGACGACCTCGCCCGCTGGCTCGACAACTTCCGGCACGAAGCGGTCGGCGGTCCGCAGGTGATGGAGATGATGGCGACGCGCGGGGTCCTGAACAGCGGTGATACTATCCCCTATGCACACGGCCTCAGCATCGGCGACCACCGGGGGCTGCGCACGGTGGGGCACGGGGGCGCCGACGCGGGATTCCGGACGCAGGCGGTCTGGTATCCCGAAGCGAATGTCGGGGTCGTTGTCCTTACCAACGTGGCGAATGGGAACCCGGGCGGGCGCGCGCGGCAGGTGGCCGAGATCGTCCTCGCCGGGGTCTTCCCCGAGGGCGCGCCGGAGGAGGCGGAGGATGACTCGCCCGCGGACGCCGATTCGGAGGCGCCTCCGACACCCGACCGGGCGACGCTCGCCGGATACGCGGGCAGCTACTACAGCCCGGAACTCGACGCCCTGTACCACCTCGAAGTGGGAGAGGGCGGACTCTTCGCGCGCCACATACGCCACGGCGCCATCCCCCTCGAACCGCGGGCAGCCGACGAATTTGCCACAGACCGCTGGTTCATGCGCGAGATCCGCTTCGAGCGCGCGCCGGACGGCGCCGTCACGGAAATGCGGGTCGGCGGGGGCAGGGTCCGGAACCTGCTCTTCGTCAAGCTGACCCGTCCGCTTCCCGGGTAGGAACCCGGCGTCTTCCCGCTGCCATACGGCTTGCGGACAGGCAGATTCATTGCGCGTACTTACCGATTGCGGCATGTTTGCCGCATGAAATTTATGGAGTTGCTTGAAATCGTCGCGGACGAGCCGGTGTTCGAGACCGGATTCCTCCGCAGCGGGCGGGGCTCGGAGCCGGGTCTGGAGGCGCAGCTCAGCCGCTGGCGCGCCGCCGGCAAGGTGCTGCGGCTCCGGCGCGGGTTGTTCGCGCTGGCACCGCCGTACCGGAAGGTGGTTCCGCATCCCTTTCTCGTCGCCAACCGGCTCTCGCCCGGGTCCTACGTGAGCGGGCTGTCGGCGCTCGCCTTCGCGAACGCGATCCCGGAATACGTCCCGGAGGTCACCAGTTGCGGCCCCGCGCGTCCTCACGTGAGAGAGACGCCGCTGGGGCGGTTCTCCTTCCGCTACGTCAAACCGGCGTTGCGAACCGGATATCGGCTCGTGGGCCTCGTCGATGGGCAGAGCGCGTTCGTCGCCCGCCCCGAGAAGGCCTTCCTCGACCTGGCGCACCTGCAGCCGGGCGGCGACGCTCCGGCGTGGATCGACGAGTTGCGCCTGAATTTCGAGGAGCTCTCGCCCGCGCGCCTGCGGGCCATCGCGGCGGCCACCGAGAGTCCGAAGCTGGCCCGCGCCGCGGCCCACGTCATCCGCCGCGCGAGCGATTCGGCGGCGCCATACGAACCCCTGTCCGCCACGTGAAGGACCACCTCCGGGAGCTGGTTCGGGGTCTCGATCCGCACGCCGGGCGCAACGTGATGCGGGAATACCTGCAGGCTCGAATCCTGGAGGGTCTGCAGAGGGTCGGAGCCATGTCGCCGCTGGCGTTCCAGGGCGGCACCGCTCTGCGTTTCCTCTACAGGCTGCCGAGATACTCCGAGGATCTCGACTTCGCCCTCGAAGGACCCCGCGAGAGCTACGATCCGCGGCGCTGGCTGACGTCCATCGCCGCGCAGTTCCGGCGGGAGGGCTACGACGCGAGGGCTTCGCTGCGCGACGCGGAGGCCGTCCACGCCGGGTGGTTCCGTTTCAGGGGACTCCCCCACGAGTTCGGTCTGTCGAGCCACCGCGACGAGACGCTGCGGATCAAGCTCGAGGTGGACACCCGCCCGCCCGCGGGCGCGGTGACGGAGACGCGCCTCGTGCGGCGGCACGTGTCATTGCGGATCCATCACCACGACCGGGCGTCGCTGCTGGCCGGCAAACTCCACGCGGTGCTCCACCGCCCCTGGCTGAAGGGCAGGGACATCTACGATCTCGTCTGGTACCTGAGCGATCCCGCGTGGCCGGTGCCGAACCTCGACCTGCTGAACGCCGCGCGCCGCCAGACGGAGCCCGCGGCGGCGGCGCTCACGGAGGACACGTGGCGGGAGACGGTTGCGGCGAGGGTCGCGGGCGTGGAGTGGACGGCGGTCGAGGCCGATGTCCGCCCCTTCCTGGAGAGCGCAAAAGACGTGCCTGCCCGGAACGATGTGCTGAATCTGCTGGGACCCGACCGCTGACCCGAGACGGACCCGGCCCGGAGGCCTACGAACCGCCGGGGGTCTCCGAGGCGAGGCGGTCGATGACGAGTTGCGTGATGTCGACTCGTTCGCTGAACAGGATGATGATGGGGCTCGTCGCGTTCAGGATCAGGTCGTAATCCAACTCGGCCTGGATCGCTTCGATCACCGGCGCGAGTTCCGCGCGGATCCGCTCCCGTCCGTCGTTCTGCAGCGCGGTCGCTTCCTCCTGCTTGTCCTGCTGGTAGCGCTGGAAGGCCGTGAGGGCGTCCTGATACTCGCGTTCGAGCACGCGTTGCTCGTCGACGGTCAGGCTGTCCGCCTCGGCGACCCGTAGCTCGACCGCGCGCACCGCTTCCTGCCGCGCCTGCAGCTCGGCGGCGAGATCCTGCTGAAAGTCCGTCAGTTGCTGCGCGAGTTCCTGTCCCGCCGGTGACCCGAACGCGGCGGCGTCCAGGTCGATGACGCCGATCCTGAGCGGTGCCTCGTCCGCCTGACCCGCCAGCGTCGTGGGCGCCAGCGCCAGGAGCAGCGCGGCGAACGAAAGCACGAGACGTGCGTACCTTTCCATCGTTCTCCCTCTATTGGAACCTGCCGGAACGGATCTACCCTTGAAGGGGCCGCACCGGCTTCATCGTCACGGAAACATGAAGGTAACGCGATATGTCTGAAGGAACGAAACGCGCGCGCCGCGGTGACCGCGGCCTCCACCTCCTGACGGCGCTGATCCTGGGAGTCGCGGGAGGCGCCGGCGCTCCGGAAGGGGTCGCGGCGCAGGCGGCCGCGGGTGTGGCGGAAGAACCGGCCACGGTCCTGTTCACGAATGCGACGCTCGTCGACGGGACGGGCGCGCCCGGCTATGTCGGCGACGTGCTCATCGAGGGGGGACGCATTGTGGCGCTCGGCTCCCCGGGCTCCGTCGAGGCCCCGCCCGACGCGGAACGGCGCGACCTCACGGGTCTCGTCCTCGCTCCGGGTTTCATCGACATCCACAACCACTCCACGGACCGCCTGTTCGACTTCCCGCTGGCCACGACCCAACTCGCGCAGGGCATCACGACGATCGTCGTCGGAGCCGACGGCTCCTCTCCGTGGCCCATCTCGGACTACCTGGGGCGCATCGACGCACTCCGTCCCACGGTGAACGTCGCGACGCTCGTCGGACACGGGACCGTGCGCAGACTCGCGCTGGGGGAGGACTACCGGCGTAGCGCGACGGACGCCGAGATCGCGGACATGACGGTGCGCGTCGAGCGCGGGATGACGGCGGGCGCGTTCGGCCTCTCGAGCGGACTCGAGTACGATCCCGGTTTCTACTCCACGACGGGCGAGCTGATCGCCGTCGCGCGTGCGGCGGCGGGCCACGGCGGCTTCTACATGACCCACATGCGGGACGAGGAAGAAGGGCTCATGGAGGCCGTGGACGAGGCGATCCGCATCGGGCGCGAGGCGGAGCTCCCGGTGCAGATCTCGCACATCAAGGCGGGGAACGCCTCGGTCTGGGGGCGCGCTCCGGACGTGCTCGAGCGGATCCGGCGGGCGAACGACGAGGGGCTGGACGTGACGGCGGACCAGTACCCGTACGCGGCCTGGCAGTCCGGGCTCGCGATCGTGGTGCGGTCGAGGATGTTCTCGAACCCGGACTCCGTGGCGAAGGGGATCGCGGCGGCCGGCGGCGCGAACCGGCTGCAGATCGTCGCCTTCTGGGACGAACCCGAACTGAACGGGCTGCGGCTCGACGAGATCGCCCGGCGCAGGGGGATGACGGACGTGGAGGCGTACATCTGGATCATGGAGAACGGGGGCTCCGGGCTCATCGGCCACACGATGAACGAGGACGACGTCGATACGTTCATGGCCTCGCCGTGGGTGATGACGTCGAGCGACGGCGGGGTGCGGAGCGCGCACCCGCGCGGCGCCGGGACCTTCCCGCGCGTGCTGGGCCACTACGTGCGGGAGCGCGGCATCCTGACGCTTGAGCGGGCGGTGCAGCGCGCCACCTCGATGCCGGCGCGGCGGCTGGGGCTGAACGACCGCGGGGTGCTGCGCGCGGGGGCCCGGGCGGACCTCGTGATCTTCGACCCGGAGCGCGTGGTGGACCGGTCGACCTTCGACAACGGAACCCGGCAGGCGGAGGGCGTCGAGAGCGTGTGGCTCGGAGGCGTGGAGACCTGGTCCGCCGGGGAGCCGACCGGCGCCCGCCCCGGCCGCGCCATCCGCCGCGCGCGCTGACCGGGCGGCTGGACGCGCACCTCGCGTGCCGGGAGGTGCGGGAGCCTCAGTCGGCGGCAGCCTCCCCGCGCTCGGCGGTCGCGACGATCTCGATGCCGCCGCGGACGTTCTGCTCCACCTCGACGCGCACCCGGCGCGGCGCCACGGCGTAGACCACGTCGTCGGCGATCCGGGCCGCGAGCGTCTCGCAGAACTCTCCCTCGTCCCGGAAGGACCACAGGTAGAATTTAAGCGCCTTCGACTCCAGGCAGCGGTCGCGCGGCTCGTAGTCGATCGTCACCCGCCCGAAGTCCGGCTGTCCCGTCTTCGGGCAGAGCGATGTGAACTCAAGCGCCCGCAGGCGGACGCGCTGAACGTCGGCCGCCGGGATCGCCTCCGCGCGCAGCGTCTCGCGTCCCTCCTCCGGGTCCCGGGGCCGGGGCAGGGGACCGGACGCGGGGAGTCTCGTCATCCGTCCTCCGTCCCTTCGTTCGTTTCTTCCTCCGCCTCTTCATCGTTGCGCGTCATCGCATCGACGGTCGTGGCGGCGGCCATGTGGCCGATGACGTTCGTCGCCGAGCGGAAGACATCGGGCACGCGGTCGATCCCGAGCAGGATCCCGAGTCCGGCCAGCGGCACGCCCACCACATCGAGCGCCGGCACCAGCGACACGATGCTCGCGCTCGGCACCGGCGCCACCGTCATCGCGGCGAGGAAGATCGCGAGGACCGCCGCGGCGATGAGCCCCGCATCGAGCGGGACCCCGTACATGGCCGCGAGGAAGACCAGCGAAGCGCTCTGGAAGAGGGCGCTCCCCGGGCGATTGATCGAGGCGCCGAGCGGGAGGATCAGCGTGTAGCGGTCTCGCCGGAGCCCCAGCTTCTCCGCCTCCTGCAGCATCATCGGCAGCGTGCCCACCGACGTCGTCGTGCTGAAGCCCACCGTGTACGTACCCACGGTGCCGCGGATGAATCGGCCCGCCCGCATGCCGCCGACGAAGCGGACCAGCGGCAGCAGGACGAGACCCTTGAGGATGAAGAGGCCCACGACGACGGCGAGGATGAAGACGGCGAGGTTCTGGAGCAGCGCGAGCCCCGTGCGCGCGATCACCGGCGCGGCGAGGCCGAACACGCCCACGGGGGCCGTCCACAGCACCCAGTTCATGAGCTTGATGAGGGCGTCGCCCGCCGTCTCCGCGAATCCGGTGAGCAACTCCCGCTTCTCCCGCGGCAGCGTCGTCGTGGCCGCCGCGAGGAGGACGATGAAGATGAGGATCGAGAGCAGCGATCCGTCCGCCGCCGCCTGCACCGGGTTCCTCGGCACGAGGTTCACGAGGAAGTTGATCACGCCCGGGTTCGCCGTGTTCAGCTCCGTCGTCGGGGTCGGGGGCGGCACCGGCGCCGTGAAGGTGAGCGCGAAACCCATCACGCCCATCCCGATGAGGATCGCGGGGAGCGTCGTGACCCAGAAGAACCCGACGGAGAGGCCGCCGATCCGCCCCAGCTTGCGGAGGTTCCCGATCCGCGCCACACCGACAAAAACGACCGCGGCCACGAGGGGAATCACGACCATCTGAATCGCGCGCAGGAAGACCTGTCCGAGCGGCGCCACGGCCTCCGCCGCGCGCAGGAGCGCCGGAGATCCGGTGGCGGAGGCGGCGACCCCAAGCCCCAGCCCGAGCGCGAGGCCGATGAGAATGGCGCGGGTGTTCACGTCCCTTCACCTCCTCCGGATGTCCCGGCGGTCCCCGTTTCTCCCCGTTTCCGGAACGCGAGCCACGCGCCGATGGTGAGGACGGGCACGACGTAGTAGACGATGAACCCCCAGGTGATCGTCCCGTATCCCCGGCTGATGAGGTCGATGAGGCCGAGAGGCGTGAGGGAGAGCGCGATCCCGAGGAAGACCGCCGCGACCACCGGCCTCGCCCAACTCGGCATCCCCGCGCCCCGCTCGCGCCGCGTCACGGCGAGCCGTTCGTTCACCGCGTGGATCATCCCGGTCCCGGTCTCGATCAGCGTGCCGAAGAGGATGACCTGGTAAGCGATCTGGAACGTCCTCGACCCGAGCGCCTCGAGGATGAAGTTCGAGGGGACGGTCGCGTCGACGATGGCGGGGTAGTGCGGCACCATGGCGAGGTAGAAGAAGAACGCCGGCAGCATCCCGATGACGCCGGCCAGGAGGCCGGCCCACACGGCCTGGTTCCGGCTCTGGATGTGGCGCACGGTGAACAGCGCCACGGCGGCCGCGGAGAGGTTGTAGCCTCCGTACTGGACCCCCTTCACGAGCCAGTTGCCGTCGAGACTGCTCGTGGCGAAACTCGGGCCCAGCGTGGACCCGAAGCGCACCAGCGACCACACGACGAGCGCCACGAACACGGCGTAGAGCGCGAACGACCAGCCGGCAAAGAAGCGCTCGATCGCGACGCTCCCGTAGAAGAGGAGCAGCGCGACCGCCCCCAGCGCCACGATCACGCCCAGCGCATACGGGAGGCCGAAGGTCTCGTCCACGATCGAGCCCGCCGCCGCCCCGATGACGGCGAGCACGAGGAGGGTCAGCAGTACGTACGTGACCTCGAACAGCACCCAGGACGGCCCGAGCAGGCGCTTGAAGAAGTTGCGGTACTCGTAGCTGCGGAACTGGCGCGCGAGTTCGAACGTGACGGCGCACACCGCGCTCCAGATCGCCGTCGAGAGGGCCATGGCGGCGAGCCCGGGCGTGGGACCGATGGAGAGGAAGAACTCGACGTTCTCCCGCCCCGTGCCGTATCCGCCGGCGATCACGGCCGACTGGAAGACGAGCCCCGGCAGCAGATAGCGGCGGAACCAGGGAGCTTTCACGCTGGCGTCCCTTTCTCTCGGCCGGCCCCTGCCCCAAGGTTTCGCCCGTCAGCGAGGGGCGAGTCGACCCGGGCGCCGGGTGCCGGCGGCCACATGCGACCCGCCAAGCTAGAGGCCGGGGATGGAACGAGACAGACGCGAGACGTTCGGCTCCCGCTTCGGGCTCGTGGCCACGATGATCGGCGTCGCCGTCGGTCTCGGGAACGTGTGGCGCTTCCCGTACATGGTCGGCGAGTTCGGCGGGGCTCCCTTCGTAGCCTTCTACGTCCTGGCCGTGGTGCTGATCGGCGTTCCCGCGCTCATGGCGGAATGGACGCTGGGCCGGCACACGCGCCGCGGCCCGGTCGGCGCGTTCGAGTCGGGCGGTCTCCCCTTCGGCCGCGCCCTTGGCTGGATCTTCTTCGTCGGCGTCACCGCCGCCACCGGCTACTACTCGAACGCGCTCGGCTGGGTGCTGTACCACGCCCTGGCCGGGCTGCTCTCCGGCGTCGGGGTCGAGATCGACGCCGCGGCGATTCTGCCCCCGGACGAGGGGTTCTCCCTCCGCTCCTTCCTGCTGCAGTGCGCCTGCACCGGGGCCGTCCTCCTCACCTGCGCCGCGGTGCTGCGGCGCGGGCTGCGGCGCGGGATCGAGAAAGCGAGCCGCTTCATCGTTCCGGCGCTCCTCGCCGGGCTCGTGATCCTCATCGCCCGCTCTCTGACGCTGCCGGGGGCCGGAGAGGGTCTCCGCTGGTACCTGGGCGCCTTCGATCCCGGCGCGCTCACGCCGCCCGTCATGCTGGGGGCGCTGGGTCAGGCGATCTTCAGCCTCTCGCTGGGCGGCACCTTCATGGTCGTGTACGGCTCCTACCTGAACCGCGACGACCCCCTGCGCGGCAACGCCGTCTTCACCGCGGGCGGCGACCTCTGCGCCGGACTCATGGCGGGGCTCGCCATCTTCCCCGCCGTGTTCGCGTTCGGACTCGAGCCGGCGAGCGGCCCCGGTCTCCTCTTCGTCACGCTGCCCGAGGTGTTCGGCCGGATCCCCGCCGGGGCCGTGTTCGGGACGCTCTTCTTCCTGGCCCTGTTCGGGGGCGCCTACCTGTCGGATGTGGCGGCGCTGGAAGTCCTCGTGGCGGGCGTCACCGACAACACCGGGATCGGCCGCCCGCGCGCGGTCACGCTGACGACCGTGGTCGTATTCGCGTTCGCGCTGCCCCCGATGACCAACATGAACGTGTTCACGCCCTGGGATCTAACCTTCGGATCGGGCTTCCAGACGCTCGGCGCGCTGCTCTCGGTCGTCGCCGTGGGGTGGGCCCTGGACCGCTCCGAAGTGCTGCGGCAGCTGGCGGCGGGCGAGGACGGGCGCGCGAAGCGGGGCGTGCCGGCGATCTGGCTCTACTACTGGCTCCGTTTCGTGATCCCCGCCGCGATCCTCGCCGTCGGCGCCTGGTGGCTCCTCACCGACGTGCTGGGCGTCTTCGCCGGGGCGTGACTCCGCGCGGGCGACGGTTCGACATGTGCTCGGCGTCTTCACCCCGGGCCGTGATCCCTCGCTGAGCATGAGTTATCATGATTCGGCCATCCTATTCCGGCCATCAGTGGAAGGCGGAGACTATGAGGCGATTCGCAGCCACGCTCCCGGGGGCCGTGTCGGCGCTCGCTCTCGCCGCGAGCGGCGTCGCTGCCCAGCAACTCGGCGAAGTCTGCCCCGGCGCGCAGCCGGGCACGGGGGCGGTGTGGGGCCTCGTAACGGACGCGGACGCGGGCATCGGCTTGCCCGGCGCGACGGTCGTCGCGACGTGGGAGACGGATGGCGACGCGGCGCGGACCGAGGGACAGACCGCGCTCGACGGCAGCTACGTGCTCTGCAATGTTCCACTCGGGGTCGAGGTGTCCGTTCAACCCATCGTGGCGACCCTGAGCGGGGCCGTCGTCGTCTCGACTCTCACGGACGATTTCCTGCAGGTGAACCTCGGTTTCAGGCTGGCGGATGCCGGCGACGACGGCCGCTTGTGGGGCTGTCCCGGCTCCCGTGACGATCCATCCGGCGGCAGGGCCGTCTCGCGCCTCCTGCGCTGCGACTCCGACTGGGGGGAACTCGAGGCGTGTCCCCGGGAGGAGCACGGCGACGTGGAGGCGGATCTTCCCGTCGTGTCGCGGGTCGAGGTGCTCAGCGCCTCGGAGGTCGCCCGGCTTCAGTCCGAGATGCGCAGGCAGAGGGGAATGACCGGCCTCGGTTCCGGTCCGGGGTTCCGCGAAGCCGTCGAGGAACTGGTGGCCGAGGCGAAGCGGCTGGGAGCCAATGCGCTGATCGACTGGGAACGGGAAGGGGCGACGCTGACGGCGCGGGCCGTCACGATCTCGGTGGACCCCTCCACCTGCAGCTGACGCGCGGGAACTCCGGGTCGAACCCGATGGCCTACTTCGTCCAGATCGCGACCACGCCGCACCGCGAGCCGGGTCCCGTGAACTCGGCCGGCAACGACGCCGCGCCCTTGAACACCTCGACGCCTGCGATGTCAACGGGCGACACCCACGCGTCGGCCTCGCCCAGCTCGCTGATGAGGATGCCGTCGAGGTAGACTTGCATGAGACAACGCGAGCCGGAACCGGTGGCCAGCCGCGTCGTGTACAGTCTGCAGGTGCGCGAACCCAGACGACAGACGCGTCGGATCGACGCTTCCTCCATGATCATGTCGGATATGAGCACCGGATTGCGACGCTCGATATCCGCCACGGTGTAGAACGCACCGAGGCCGAGGAGTTCGCCCCAGCGTTTCCGCTCGTAGAAGCCCTTGATCTCCAGCCGGCGCAGGCGCACGGCCGTCGCCACGAGCGGTTCCATCTCGAGCGGAGCCGGTACGAGGCCGATCTGGACGTCCGTGGTGGCGCCGCGGGCCACATTGACCATGTGCCGCAGCGGGGCGTACCCGAGATGCCGCACGGACAACTCGTACACGCCTACCGGCACCTCGCTGAGGATGAACCCGCCCTGCCGGTTCGTCTGAACTTCCTGCGAACGGCCCCGGAGGGACACCGCGGCCGCGGTCACCGGAGCGTTGCTGAGGGCGTCCGTCACCGTGCCCAGCAGACGCCCGTTCTCGACCGAAGCGACGCGAAGTCTGAGGACGACGTCCTGCGATGCCGCGAACCTGACGTTGACTTCGGTTTCGTCGCTGGAGGCGTCCCCGAACTCCGCCCGCAGGTTCGCTTGACGGACGCCATCGGGGACGCAGAAAACAAGTCGACCGTCGGACCCGGCCTGCCCGCGCATCGGCCTGCTCAACGCATCCGTGTCTTCCGACGCCAGGATCACGGTCGCAAACGGAATCGGAATCGAGCCGGACTCGTCCACGACGGCGACCCCAAGGGAAAGGTCGGCGCCGCAGTCTTCCGCCTCCTGTCCAACGAGCCCGCCGGCCCCCAAAGCGAACTGCAGTGCGCCGAACACGACGCCGGTGCGCAGCGTCGCGTCGCCCGCTGCCACGGCGATGACGTGGTGGGTCGGTCTCCGGGTGCGTGCCCACCTTTGACTCATTGACGACCTCCGGAGGGTGCCCTTGAATGAGCTCTGCCACGGAAAACAACTGCACCACAGCGGCACCAGTAACCAGCCTGAGGTGCGGCTGCACGATAGACTGACGTCGAACCGACCCGCGAGGTCACTCGTCACGTCGGCCGCACTTGCTACGCGGCGCGACGATTGGTGAGGTTGGCCCTGAGATCCGGGTGCGCCGCCGGGGGTGCGTCCGTCCGCGGCGAAACCCCGTTGGACCGGATCCGGGCCATCGCGACGAGGAATTGAAGATCCGCTACATCGCGCTTCTGGGGCTTGGCGCCCTTCTCCTACTGCCGGGCCCGACGCTCGGTCAGGAAGCCGTACACCGAGTCTCGCTCGCGACGGCCCTCGAGGCGTTCGCCGAGAACAGCCTCGCGCTGAGGATCGCGCGCTCCGAGGCCGCCGAGATCGCGGGAGCCGCGCGCCAGTCACGAGCCTGGTTCAACCCGTCGGTCTCGGCCAGGCGCGACGACCTCGACCGGAATGGCGACGAGTACTGGGAGGAGAATCTGCTCCTCTTTCAACCTCTGGAATGGCCCGGCCGGACCGCCGCCCGCTACCGGGCGGCCGCCCATACGATCGAAGCCGGCACCGCCCGGTTCCGCAGCGACTCGACCCGGCTCGCCTTCGAGGTTCGCGAGGCCTGGGCGCTCGCGTGGTTTGCGGAAGCGGCGGAACTCACGGCGCGGCAGGCCGTGGAGGTGGTCCAGGAGGCGGCCGAGGATGCGGAGATCCGCCTGGAGGAAGGGGACATCTCCGCCTACGAAACGCGCCGGTTGCGACTGGAACGGGTGCAGGCCGAGCAGGATGTGGCGGAGGCCGAACTCCGGTCCCGCGACGCCCGAAGGCGCCTCGCCGCGCTGATCCTGCCCGGGACCGGAATCGAGGAGGTCGGACCGTCTGCGGCGCTGGAAGGACTGCCGCCTCCGGTGACTCGCGAAGCCGCACTCGGCGCGATGTTCGAGCGGCCGGACCTGGAGGCCGCGGCCCGGGATCTGGACGCCGCGCAGGCCGAACTCGCCGTTGCGAGGTCCGGCTGGATGCCCGATCCGACCGTCAGTCTGGGATATCGACGGCAGGAGGGCGGATTCCAGGGACTCAGCCTGGGTCTCGATCTCCCGCTGCCGTTGTTCGATCGCGGAGGGGGAAACCGGCAGGCGGCCGACGCCCGGAGCGCCGCGGCCGCCCATCGCCTCGACCTCCGGAGACGGTTGGCGGAGAACGATCTCCTGACGGCCTCGGACCGCTACGCCTCCAGTCGCGCCCGTCTCGCAACGGCGGCCGACGGCCTGTTGGCGGATGCCGAAGCGCTGCTCGCCTCGGCGACGGCGGCGTACGGAGAGAACGAAATGTCGCTCCTGGAGTTGCTCGACGCGGCGAGGGCCTTCCGGAGCGCGCGGCTCAGCGCCCTCTCCATGCGATCCGCGGCGTGGATCGACTACTGGGACCTCCTGCGCGCCATGGGACGGACCCCGCAGGGCGAACGATGAACCGGAGCTTCGTCCGCCGCTGATGCTCCACCCGCGGGTCGACGCTAGATTGGACATATGCACCCGCACGAACTGACGCCCGCACAGCGCGCGGCCGCCGAAAACCCGGACGGGCTCCCCGGGCTCGCCGACGCCGAATTCACGGCGCTGGGCCGCCGCGCGCGCCGGGTCGAGGGGCTCCGCAAGTCGACCGGCCGCGAGATCTACACGGACGACATCGTCCTGCCGGGGATGCTGCACGGGAAGATCCTCCGCTCCACGGAGGCGCACGCCCGGATCGTGTCCATCGACACGACCGAAGCCGAGGCCCTCGAAGGCGTGCACGGCGTCATCACCGGGCGGGACCTGCCGACGCCGTACGGGATCATCCCGTGGACTCGCGACGAGCACGCGCTCTGCGTCGACAAGGTGCGCTTCATCGGCGACGCGGTGGCGGCGGTGGCCGCGGTCGACGAAGACACGGCGAACGCGGCGCTCGAGCGGATTCATGTCGAGTACGCGCCGCTTCCCGTCTATCTCTCGCCCGAGGAGTCGCTGACGCCCGAGGCCGCCGCGGAGCCCATCCACGCGCCGCGCAAGCCGGGGGCGAACGGCAACGTCCTCAAGCATGTCCACCTCGAGTTCGGGGATGTGGATGCGCAGATGGCGGAGGCGGACGTCACCATCGAGGGGGAGTACTTCTTCCACGGGACGACGCACACGCCGATCGAACCCCACTGCGCGATCTCCCGACTCAACCCGGAGGGCGTGCTCGAGGTGTGGTCCTCGACGCAGGTCCCGCATTACCTGCAGCGGGAGCTGGCGCGGGTGCTCGACCACGACGTGGCGAAGGTGCGGGTCGTGCAGCCGGCCGTGGGCGGGGCCTTCGGCGGCAAGTCCGAGCCGTTCGATCTCGAGTTCTGCGTCGCGCTCCTCGCGATGCGGACCGGCCGTCCGGTGAAGATCCTCTACACGCGCGAAGAACTCTTCTACTCGCACCGCGGCCGCCACCCCATGCGCATGAAGTACCGGCTCGGCGCCTCGCGCAACGGGAAGCTCAGGGCGCTCGACGCCCACACGATCCT
Organism: Candidatus Palauibacter sp.; assembly: GCF_965261555.1. GTDB lineage: Bacteria > Gemmatimonadota > Gemmatimonadetes > Palauibacterales > Palauibacteraceae > Palauibacter. The sequence goes on along the minus strand of NZ_OZ253465.1, from coordinate 950,776 downwards.
GGACGGCGGCGCCTACGCCTCGTTCGGCCTCGTGACCACGTACTACTCGGGACAACTCCTCACCGCGCCCTGCCATATCGAGTCCTACCGCTTCGACTCGACGCGCGTGTACACGAACGTCGCGCCGTGCGGCCCCAAGCGCGGCCACGGCTCGGTGCAGCCGCGCTTCGCGTACGAGATCTCGCTCGACAAGCTGGCCGGGAAGCTCGGCCTCGACCCGTTCGAACTCCGCCGCCGCAACTTCATGGGCACGGGTCGGACGGTGAACGAGTTCAGGGTCCGGTCCAACGGTTTCCTGGAGTGCCTGGAGGCGGTCGAGCGGGCCAGCGACTGGAAGACGCGCTACCGGCGGCTGCCGACAGGTCGCGGCCTCGGGATGGCCGCCTCGTCCTACATCTCCGGCACGAACTACCCCATCTATCCGAACGAGATGCCCCAGGCCGCGGTGCAGGTGCAGATCGAGCGCTCCGGCCGGGTGGCGATCCTGCACGGCGCGTCGGAGATCGGGCAGGGTTCCGACTCCACCATGGCTTACATCGCCTGCGAGGAACTCGGCGTCCCGCTCGAGTACGTGCGCGTCTTCTCCGCCGACACGGACCTCACGCCGGTGGACCTGGGGGCCTACTCCTCGCGCGAGACCGTGATGGTGGGAAACGCCTGTCTCGAGGCCTGCCGCGCGCTTCGAGCGCAGGTGACGGAAGCGGTCGGCGAGGTCTGGAGCGTGCCGGCCGGCCGGGTGCGTCTGGCGCGCGGCTGGGCCTTCGATGTCGATGCCCCGGAGGACGCCGACCGCCGCATCCCCATTTCGGAAGCGTTCAACATCGCCGAAGCGAAGTTCGGCCTGCTGGGCGCCGTCGGCTCCTACGACACGCCGAAGGATGTCCACGGCGACTACCGCGGCGGCACGATCGGATCGTCACCCGCCTATTCCTTCACCGCGCACGTGGCCGAAGTCGAGGTCGAGGAGGACACGGGGGTCGTCGACGTGAAGAACATCTGGGTGGCGCACGACTGCGGCCGCGCGCTCAATCCCGTGCTCGTCGAAGGCCAGATCGAGGGCTCCGCCTACATGGGATTCGCGGAAGCGATCTTCGAGGAACAGCTCTTCCGCGAGGGAGAGGTGGAGGGAGGGCTGCACACGTCGCCGTCGCTGTTGGACTACCGGATCCCCACTTCCATGGACTGCCCCGAGTTCGAGGCGCTCATCGTCGAGTCGGTGGATCCGGAAGGCCCCTACGGCGCGAAGGAGGCGGGGGAGGGTCCGCTCCACCCATCGCTCCCCGCGATCGCGAACGCGATATACGACGCGGTGGGAGTGAGGATCGACGAGCTCCCGTTCACGCCGCAGCGCGTGTGGAAGGCCCTGCGCGCGCACGCCGCCGCCGCGAGCCGCGAGGACGTGGCCTGAACCCGTCGCGCACCACGCCGGGATGAAGCAGTTCGTCCGACAACTCGGCGTCGAGACGCGGGGGAAGGGCCTGTATGAGATCACCCGTCCCGTCCTCGAGTGGGCGGCGGGGCTCGAGATCGAGACGGGCATGCTCACCGTCTACATCCGCCACACGTCGGCGTCTCTGACGATCCAGGAGAACGCGGACCCGGACGTACTCCACGACCTCTCGAACTTCTTCGCCCGTCTCGTTCCGGAAGGCGACCGCCACTACCGGCACACGATGGAGGGGCCGGATGACATGCCGGCGCACATCCGGTCGGCTTTGACCCAGACGCACCTGGCCGTCCCGGTCGTCGACGGAGCGCCGGCTCTCGGAACCTGGCAGGGGATCTTCCTCTTCGAGCATCGGAGCCGGCCCCACCGGCGAACGGTCGTGCTGCATGTCCTCGGGGAATAGCAGCCTTACTTGGAGCCGTGTCTTCCGATAGCCGCGAAGTCGAGATCGACCACGAACTCGCCCGAATCCGCGTCGCGCTCGAAGACGATGAACCCGAGTTCCGCAAGCCGCGTGAGTTCCCGGCGAAAAGTCCGTGAAGTTACGTCGCGATACACGGTTCGGACGAAGGGCGAATCGATCAGCTCGCCGAGGGGGAGTTGCCGCGACGGGTTTTCCGAGAAGGGATCCGTCGGCTCCGTCTCCTCGAGGAGAAAACCCAGGAGGCCATGCTCCCGATCGTTGATGAGACGGCGGCGCTTGCTCACTCGCTTGTCGCGCGCCCAGGCCAGCGTCTGGCGGTAGACCAGGCGGTTCAGCTTCGAGTTGATGAAGGCGTTGATTCCGCGCAACTCGGCGTCGAAGCCACGCAGCCCGAACGCCACGAAGGGGGTGACATCGAATGGTTGCACCCTGCGGCACTCCTGCAGACGCCTCTTGTAAAGATCTCCGTTGCGGTAGAAGTAGTTCGAGAGTCCGTAGAAACCATGGACGTTGTATCCTCCTTCAAAGAGGATGGCGGCCTCGACCAGTCTCGACACGCGGCCGTTTCCATCTCCGAACGGATGGATGGTTACCAGGAAGAAATGGGCGAGCAGCGCCCTGACCACCGGATGTTCATCCCGCACGCGCCGAGAGTTGACGAAGACCACGAAGTCGTCCAGAAGTTGCGGGAGCTCCTCGTGAGGTGCTCCGAGGTGGACTCCGCCCAGTTCCGGCGTACCCACCTGAACGCCGTATACTCGCAGCCGACCGGGTACGTTGTTCACGTCATCCGAGCCCGTGGTGAGCAATTCGTGCATTCGGAGGATGTCCGCCACCGCCAGCGGCGCCTCGCCGGGTCCGAACCGTTCGCGAACCCAGTTCTGGGCGGCGTCGGCATTCTCGATCTGCCGAGACTCCCTGGTTGTGGAGTCCGCTTCGGTCTTACGATCCAGCAGCTCGCGCACCTGCGCTTCCGACAGCGGGTTGCCTTCAAGGGCGGTCGTGCCGCGGATCGTCCTGATGCGGTTCAATCGGTCGAGCTGGTCCCTCCAATCCGGGGGCAGCAGAAGGTTCTCGACGGCCTTCCGGCTCGCCTCGATTTCGATGAGAAGGGCGGCCAAGCCGGGCCCGTCGAGGCGGTATTCGAAGCTGAATGTCTGCCAATCCATACTTGAGGGCGCTTTGTCTGACACCTTACGTGACACGTTATCTGACACAAATATAACATCTGTAAAACGTAGTAATGATAGGCATATCCGGTGTATGGAGCAATGGATCTCATGTCATCGGTGACAGATTATACAACGGTTTGCACGACCCAATCTGCGTCCGCCGGAAGGGCCGTGTGCCGTGCGTTCGTGATCCTGATCGTGGCGGGGGCCGCGGCGTGCGGCGACGGGAGCATGGAGCTGCCGCTGACGCAGCCCCCGATGGTCATCGGCGCCGTGGCCGACTTCGACCTGGCGGTGGGGGACACGGCGACGGTGGACGCCTCCGCCTACTTCCGCGACCCCGACGGGGACCTCCTCTCTTTCGAGGCGAGGTCGTCCGCCGAAGAGGTTGCGGTCGCCGACATCTCGGGGAGCACGGTCCGCATCGTCGCCCTGGCGCCGGGGACGTCGACGGTGGCGATCACGGCGCGCGACCCGGAAGGGCGAGCCGCCGCGCTGCGTTTCGAGGTTACGGTGCCGAATCGGGCGCCCGTGGCCGTGGGAGCGATCCCGGAGGTCAGGTTGGCCGCGGCGGATACGACACGGGTGGATGTGTCGGGTTATTTCGCCGATCCGGACGGGGAAGCGCTCAGCTATGGCGCGGCCTCTTCGGACAGCGGCGTGGCGGCCGTCGCGGCCCGTGGCGACACGATCGACGTGACCGGCATCGCTCCGGGAACCGCGATCGTGACGGTGACGGCGCGCGACGCGGGAGGCCTTACCGCGGAAACCTCCTTCACCGTGCGCGTCCGGGCATCGGGGGGCGGCTTCGACATCGTGCTCGACTTCGACACCATGGCGACGGCGCCGCGGCGGGCGGTGGTTCTCGCGGCGGCGGAACTCTGGATGTCGGTGCTGGCCGATACGGAGCTGCCGGACGTGACGGTCGACGACCACATCGAGTGCTACGGCGCGAACACAACGGAGCCGGTGGGGACCATCGATGATCTGATGGTCCTCGTCGAGTTCCGGGACATCGACGGTCCGGGCCGCACGTTCGCCCAGGCCGGCGTGTGCCGTCTGCGCGAAGGGTCGATGCTGCCGTTCGCCAGCGTGGTGTTCTTCGACGTGTCGGACTTTGACGGCCTCATCGACTCCGGCGATGCGACGGAACTCGCCGTTCACGAAATCGCTCACGCGCTCGGGTTCGGCCTGCTGTGGCGCCCCCTCGGCCTCCTTCGGGATCCTGCCCTGGGCGTGGGCGCGATCGACGCGCACTTCGTCGGTCCGCTCGCCATCGCCGCCTTCGACGCGGCGGGCGGCACGGACTACGCGGGCGGGGCGAAGGTCCCCGTCGAGAACCTCGGCGGAGCCGGGAGCGCGAACCTCCATTGGCGGGGGTCCGTCCTCGGCGGTGAACTCATGCGGCCGCTCAACAGGATCGGCGTGCCGGAGACCTTCAGCGCGATCACGATCCAGTCGATGGCCGATCTGGGTTACATTGTCGATGTGAGCCTGGCGGAGCCGTACAGGCTTCCCGGCGCCGGCGCCGCGGACGCAAAACCCGGCCGTGTGGTCGACCTGGGCGACGATGTCCTCAGGGGTCCGGTGCAGGTCTTCGACCCGCGGGGACGCCTGGTGAGGGTGCTGCACAATCGCTAACCCGGTCTGACGAAGGCGGCTCAGACGGAGGCGGGTTCGAGGGGGTGCCGGAGGCCCGTCACGCGGAACTTGAACTTCCTGTTGGGTGAGGTCTTGGGCAGCGGGCTCAACTTCAACTGATAGTCCGCGGGCACGAGTTCCAGATCAAGGTGGCGGGCGATGAGCAGCAGGTTGGCGGCCATCTGTAATTGCGTCCAGCGCTGCCCCCCGCAGACGTGGGTGCCGACGCCGAACGGCACGTAGGCCCCCGTCTGCCTGTGTTCGTTACGGGGCGCGGCGAATCGATCGATGTCGAACCGGTCCGGTTCCGGGAAGTAATCTTCCATGTAGTGTGTCGCCGGAAACGCTACGAGCACCTTGCTGTACGCCGGGACTTCGATGCCGTTGATCTCGAACGAGTTCATCGCCATACGGTTGTGCACGGGGATGACGGGGTGCAGCCGCAACACCTCCATGATGAACCGGTGCGCCGCATCGATCGCCGAGGCGGTGAGGTCTTCGCCGGTCGGATCGCCGTTCGAGAACAGCGCGTCGGCTTCCGCGACGACCTGTTCCCGGTAGTGCGGGTGCTTGAGCAACTCGTAGATGGCGAACGACATCGCGCTTCCGGTGTAATGACCGGCGATGAGCGGCGCGATGAAAGCGAATCCGAGGTTGGTTTCAGGCAGGAACTGCGGATCCGCCTGGTGCAGTTCCATGAGGTCGTCGACGAGATCACGCCGCTTGCCCTCTCGCTGCGCCGGCGTGTGCGAGGCGTGGATCTGGGCGTAGAGTTCGAACACGCGCTTGCGGTATCGGTTCATCCGCGGCGTGCGGAGCATGAACTTCGGGTAGATCCCCATGACGTGGACCTTCAGCGCCCGGAACTCGAAAACGAGCAGATCATCCAGGATGCTGGAGGCTTCCGTGCTTACGCCGAGGTGTGAGATCTGCTGGCCGACAAGTCGCTGGCAGGCCATCTCGCCCGGTACGACGCTGCCGATCCCCCATTCTCCAAACGTCTCTCGGCCGAGGGCGAACAACTCGCCGATCCGGTCGCTGACGACCTGGCCGGAGACGCCCGCACGCATGGCCCTGCGCATGCGAAAGTGATCGGCCCCGTCCATGCTGGCGATGGACCGCGCCGTCCCCCACTCCGTCTGGAAGTCCTCCAGGTAGTCCCGGGTCCGAAGGTAGAGACGCCCCTTCTTGGCCACCCAGTGGTTCGTCTCCCGCCCCGCGAGCACGACAACGCGGCGGTCCCTCGGGAGCTTGAGCCGAAAGACGGATCCGACCTCCTTGCTCGCTTCCGCGATGAACTTCGGCAGGTTCCCCTGGCGGAGCGACCTGGAGGAGATCATGTCCCACAGCGTCACCTCCGGGAGTGGGCGTCGGCGGGCGGCCCGGAGACTCTCCGGCGGGCGATAGGAACTGCGCACGGCGGGCCCGACGGCCCGCCCGATCAGGTCCATCCCGCTGTACAGCTCGATGCGGTCCTCCGCGAGTTCGTACTCGTCGGGGTCCATCATGGCGCGGAAACCGCCGCAATAGTGCACGAGCCCGATGATCGGAATGTCGCGAGGCTCGGGGATCTCGCCGTCGAGGAGGACGCGAAGAATGCGGCCCTTGATCTCCTCGCCGGCCCGGCCGTCGACCAGGGGATAGCGGCCCGTTCGCGTGACCTTCTTGCTGAGGTTCAGGAACCCGCCGGCGTCGGTTTCGAAGATGCCCATCCTGACCAGCCGACCGATCGCTTCATCGCTGACGTCGTCAGCTCGCCGCGCGATGCGTTCCACCCAGTACTGCGGTGCATGGACGCGATCCTCCGCGGCGATCTCCTCCAGCGAAGGATCCAGCAGCGAATCCCCCGTGGGCGTCGGGTCGGTGAGCGTGAGCGATTCCAGGTCCGAGTCGATGCGGTTCTCCAGGGCGAGGTCCATGAGCACGGCGCCCGCGAGCGCACAGGACATCCGCCACTCCGGGATCGGTACGAAATACCCCGTATCGTCGCTGTGCAGCAGCAGGAGCAATTCCGTGGCGAATCTCATCTTCCGCTATCCTTTGGATGCTTCCCGCCCGAGGGTCTCGGGCTGCGCTGCTTGTACGCCGCGCGAGGGCGGCCGGTCCCGACTCGGCGCCCGACCGAAGCGCCGCGGCCTCGCCTTCGCCGACACGTCCGGGTCCGGCCCCGCCGCCGCGCTTCGCCGTCCCTCCACCTCGCCCTATTCTAATCTCTTTCTCCTTTCGTGTCTTGCACGTGTCGGCAGAGAGGTCTTCAGGCAGGTGCCGTCGATCGTAGATCGAACCGCGGAGAACTCGTGGGACCGCTCGACCGGTCGGATCGCCGGAGATGCTCGGCGCGGGCGCGTAGTGAAAGTGCTCCGGAATCCGTAGCGGCCTATCTTGACAGGGGGCGGAGGAAATGCGAAACCATGAGGGCATTCCGTTCAGGAGGCGCCAGCATGAGAGTATTGAATTCAGGCGGGCTTCTTATCTTCTCGTCCTCCTTCGCCGACTGGTTGCCGGTGCCTGCGGCTCGATCGCGTCCTTCGGCTCTCATGGAGTAGATTGCCATGCTGCGCAAACTGTTATTCGGATCCAGCACCAGGATCATCGCCGTCATCATGGCGGCTACGGGGGTCGGGGTGGTGCTGCTGCTTTCGCTGGCTCCAGAGCCCGAGAGCCGCGAGCCGCCTCCCCGGATTCCGTTCGCTCAGACCGCGCGCGTTTCGGCGGGATCGGGTCCCATACCGGTGTACGGGTCCGGCACGGTGCGACCGGGCGCGGAAATCGACATCGCCCCGCAGGTGGGCGGCAAGGTCGTCTGGGTGGATCCGGGGTTTCAGAGCGGAGGCCGGGTCGCGGCCGGGCGGACGCTCTTCCGTATCGAGGAGGCGGACTACCTGTACCGCCTGCAGGAAGCCGAAGCCAATCTCGCCTCGCGCAGGGTCGCCTTCCTCCAGGAGCAGGAACAGGCGATGATCGCGCGTGCGCAGTACGAGCTTTACTCCGAGCGGCAAGGCGCCGAGGCCGCGCCGTCCGAGGCAAGTCCGCTCGCGTTGAGAGAGCCCCAGCTGGAGGCTGCGCGCGCCGCGCTGAGTCGCGACGAAGCCCGGGTGGCGGACGCGAATCTCGCGCTGTCCCGAACCCGCGTCACCGCGCCCTTCGATGGCGTGGTCCGCACGGAGTCCGTCGATGTGGGGCAGATCGTGGGCCCGGGGCAACCCGTGGGGCGGCTCTTCGCCTCGAATACAGTGGAAGTGGTCGTCCCTCTGTCCGATGCCGATGCGGCGCTGATCCCGGGACTGTGGGAACTTCGAGCCGGTGACGGAGAGGCCGGCGTGGCGGTTCGCGTGATCGCACAATACGGAGAAGGAACGTACGCCTGGGGCGGCTACGTGGATCGCGTCGAGGCGTCGCTCGACGCACAGACACGAACCGTCGATGTGATCGTGCGCGTGTCCGACCCCTTTGCGGCGGGCGTCTCCGCGAGCGCATCCAGCGCGTCCGGCAGCCCTCCCCTGCTGGTCGGCAAGTTCGTGGAAGTGGAAATCGACGGTGTTTCACCGGAGGATTATTTTCGCGTACCACGCGCGGCGCTACAAACGGGCAACGAAGTCTGGGCGGTGAGCGAAGCGGGTGTCGTGAGCATCATTCCGGTCCGCGTGCTGCAGCGCGCTGACGACGAGGTATTTGTGACCGGTTCCCTCGAGAACGGCCAGGCCGTGATCACCGGTGGCATTCAATTCGCCGCCGAAGGCATGCGCGTTCAGACCGGAACCGATCCGGCGCGGTGAGCTCCGACGCGGGTTCCGGGCCGGACGGCCGCCGTGGACGGTCCGGCCCGATTCGGGAAGCCTCGCCTGCCACCCCTTCTTACCTGTAGCCTCCTGATAACGACGATCCCCGTTCCGACCGAGGCTGAACCGGCACAATGACTTCGAACGGAAGGAATCACGGCGAACCCGGCGGCCCCATCGCCTACATGGCGAGCAACAGCGTGGCCGCCAATCTGCTGATGGTCGGCATTCTCGTCGCGGGCGTGGCCTCGTTCTTCGGGCTCGAGCTGGAAGCCTGGCCCACCGTGCCCTTCAACCAGGTCGAGGTCTCCGTCGCCTATCCGGGCGCCACCCCCGAGGAGGTCGAGGAGTCCATCGTCGCCAAGATCGAGGACGAGGTCGAAGGGCTGGGCAACGTGAAGGCGGTGAAGTCCGTGGCGGCCCCGGGCATGGCGTCGGTCAGGGTGGAAATGCGGTCGGGCACGGAGATGAACGATGCCGTGGCCGAGGTGGAAGCGGCGGTCGGCCGAATCCAGACGTTCCCGGGAGAAGCCGAGCGGCCCCAGATCAGGGAGCTGACCAACGCCGAGAGCATCATGCGCCTGGCCGTCTACGGCGATGCCCCCGAGCGAACGTTGAAGGAGCTTGCCTACCGGATCGAGGATGAACTCGCCGCGCTGCCTTCCGTCTCGCAGGTAGAGACGAGCGGCATCCGCAACTATGAGATCTCGATCGAAGTGCCGCTGCAGCGGCTCAGAGCGCTTGGACTCACGCTCCCCGATATCGCAAACACAATTCGCCGCAGTTCGCTGGATCTGTCCGCCGGCAGCATCGACACCGAGCAGTCCCAGGTGAGGGTGCGCACCCTGGGACAGAGCTACGATCAGCAGGACTTCGAGGAGATCGTACTGCTCAGCCGCGGGGACGGCACGGTGGTACGACTGGGCGACATCGCCGAGGTGCGCGACGGCTTCCAGGACCTGGACCTGATCGTCCGGCACGACGGTCTGCCGGCCGTCTTCGTCGAGGTATCGAGGGCCGAGGGCGAGAAGGTGATGAATGTGGCGGGCGCCGTTCGGCAGTACGTCGCCGACGAGGTGGCCCCGTCACTCCCGGACGGCGTGGGCGTCACCATCTTGAACGACGCATCCGATGCCTTCGAGGAGCGCGCCGGCATCCTCATGAAGAATGGTCTTCTCGGGCTGTTGCTGGTGCTGTTGGCCTTGGGACTGTTTCTCGAACTCCGGCTTGCCTTCTGGGTAGCCGTCGGCCTCGGGGTGTCCGGCGTCGGTGCCCTGGCCGCGATGATGGCGTTCGACCTCGCCATCCACGCGGTCTCCCTCTTCTCGTTCGTGCTCGCCATCGGAATCGTGGTGGACGATGCGGTCGTCGTCTCCGAGTACATCCACCTGGAACGAATGCGGGGCACGCCGGGCGTCGTCGCGGCGATACGCGGGGCCCGGCGAATCAAAGTGCCTCTCATCTTCGCAGTGCTGACCACCATCGCCGCGTTCTCTCCTCTGCTCTTCATTCCAGGAGGGATCGGAGAAATCTGGAAGGCGCTGCCGACCATCGTCATCGCGATGCTGGTGATTTCGGTGATCGAATCGCTGCTGGTGTTGCCCAACCACCTCTCTCACCACCTCCACGGACCGGAGTGGGCGCCCCGAACGCGCCTTGGGCGATTCGTATCCCGGATTCAGGCTCAGGTCGATCTGCAGTTGGGCAGATTCGTGCAGGGCCCCCTGCACCGCGGCGTGAGTTTCGCGACCGATCGACCCGGAGTGACGCTCGCGTCCGCAATCGCCCTGCTCGTCCTGTGCCTTGCCTTGCTGCCGGCGGGCATCGTTCCGTTCACCTTTGCCACGGAGGTCGAAGGCGATTTCGCAACGGCCACCCTGGAGATGCCGGACGGGACGACGGCCCAGCGAACCTACGAGGTGGCGCGCGAGTTGGAGGCGGCCGGCCACCGGGTCATCGAGCGGATCTCCGCAGACAGGCCCGCCGATGCACCGCCCCTGCTGTCCGGGGTAACGATTACGGTCGGTCAACGGCCGCGGGTCGATGGAGGGGGGCTCAGTCCCAACCTCAGGTTGAACCCGGAGCCCAATGTCGCCAGCATCTCGTTCAAGCTCCTGGACGCGCAGCACCGGCGGATTCCAACCGCGGAAGTCGTGCAGGCGTGGCGCGAGGAACTGGGTGTCCTGCCCTATGTGCGCGCGGTCACCATCAGCGGCCAGATCTACGACCTGGGCAACCCCGTGGAGGCCGTACTGTCCCATCCGGACCCGGGGCAGCTCCCCGGGGTCGCAACCACGGTCGTCAATCGCCTCCGCGAAGTGGGCGGCGTCCACGACATACGCTCCGACCACACCCCCGGCATCCCGGAAATCCAGCTGGGCCTGCTACCCGAGGCACGAACTCTCGGTCTCACCCTCGACGACCTCGCCTGGCAGACGCGAGCCGCGTTCTTCGGCGCGGAGGCGCTAAGGGTGCAGCGCGGCCGCGAAGAGGTTCGGGTGTACGTGCGGCTGCCCGAGGAGCAGCGCAACTCGATCACCGACATCGAAAGTTCGCTGGTTCGGACGGCCGGCGGCGCCGAGGTCCCGGTGAGCCGTGTGGCTTCGCTGAGCTCGGGCATGTCGCCGCCCGCCATCCATCGCCAGGACGGCCAGCGCATCGTCAGGGTCACTGCGGATGTGGATCCGGAGGTGATATCCGGCGGGCGCGCCAACCGCATTCTGGAAGACGACATCCTCGCGGGGATCGTCGCCGAGGACCCGGAACTGACCTACACCTTCGGAGGTGAACCGCAGCAGCAGCTGGAATCCCTGAATGCGCTGGGCCCCGGCTTCGGGATCGCCATGATCATGATCTTCGCGCTGCTCGCGATTCCGCTGCGCTCGTATACCAAGCCGATCATCATTATGGCTATCATCCCGTTCGGGTTGATCGGGGTGATTCTGGGCCACTGGGTCCTGGGTGTCGCACTCAGCTCCGAGTCCTTCATCGGGGTCTTCGGCCTCGCCGGCGTGGTGGTGAACGACTCCCTGGTCATGATCGACTTCATCGACCAGGAGTTCGAGGAAGGCCTGCCGGCACGAGAAGCGATCATCGAGGGTGCCAAGGGGCGTTTCCGCCCGATCATGCTGACGTCGCTGACCACCTTCCTCGGCTTCACGCCCCTCATCCTCGAAGACGCGATTCAGGCCCAGTTCTTCGTGCCCTTCTCCGCTTCGATCGGCTGCGGCATCCTCTTCACCACGGTCCTGCTGATGTTCCTCGTGCCGGCGCTGACCTCGATCCACCAGCGTTGGCTGGCGCGGCGGGCAAGGTCGCGCGGCCGCTCGGAGCAGCGACGCGAGTTGCCCGCTTGAAGCGCCACGCGAAGCGGCTGGGCGAACTGTCGAAAGCGCTGACGGAAGCGTACCGGGGATCGGACGTGGCGCATCGCGTGCGACACTTCGATGGATGGGTCGGGCGGGCCGGAGGCGAGGGCGGCTACGACCACGAGGAAACGGTCAGGGACTACTACGAGCTTTGCAACGGCATCATGGTGTGGAGCTGGGGTGAATCCCTGCACTTCGCGCCCCTCACGCCTGACGAAAGTCCGGAGGAGTCCAAGGTCCGGCACCAGCGGGCGATGATCTCCCGGTTGGAGCTTCAACAGGGCATGAAGGTGGTCGACGTCGGTTGTGGAGTCGGCGGCCCCATGCGCCGCGTCGTCCGTGAGGCGGGTGTCAGGGTCACGGGAATCAACATCAATGAGATCCAGCTGGCGGAGGCGAAGAAGTTGAACGCCGAGGCGGGGCTGGAGGACATGACCGACTTCAGGAAGTGCAGCTTCGCGGACATGAGCGCCATCGAGGCCGACACCTTCGACGCGGGTTACGCCATAGAGTCAACGTGCCATGCGCAGGACAAGCAACGCGCCTTCGCCGAGATTTTCCGCGTGCTGAAACCGGGTGCCCTGTTCTGGGGTCAGGAAATGTGTCTGACGGACCGGTTCGATCCGCGGAACGCACGGCACCGGACCATCAAGCGGGACCTCATGCGCGGTATTGCGCTGCACGACATCGCCACCTTCGGGGAAGTGAATCACGCGCTCGAAGGGGCGGGATTCCAGGTCATCGAGGGGAGCGACTGGGAGGTTCGGGAAGGACCCTCCACGCCCTGGTATCAACCCATGGAGAGTCGCCACGGGACGTTGGGGAGCGCCTTGTGCGGGCTTGCGTGGGGCCGCAAGGTGATCATCGCGGGATCGAAGCTGGCCGAGGTACTGCGGTTCTTTCCGAATGGCTCGGCGGCAGTCGCACGGCTCCTCGATCGAACCGCGGAGGCGTACGTTGCGGGCGGCAAGACGGGTATCTTTACGCCGCTGTACTGTTTCCTGGCTCGCAAACCCTAGCAGCCCGTGGCAAAAGCCCCGCCACGGCCTGCCAGTCGCCGTTGCCGTCCGGGCCGAGACCGCCTCCACCAATCGGATGCCCCCCGCTGTCCCTCGTCGGGCCTCTGGTAGCAGTTGAGCACCGTCTTGGCGTTCCGCCAGCCGCCAAGCTCGCAGAGCGGCTCGACCGTCACCTGAAGCAGCATCGGTCATCGACCGAGTGCGCTTTACTCGCTGGCCTGGGGGCCGAGTTGGCGAGCACCGTCCTCGCCCCCGGTGCCGGCATCCGCTTCCGCACGACGGATCAGAGTCTTCCAGGGTGTTCCGTGAACCGCGCGCAACCGACGCCACGGGCGCCGGGTCGTTTTTTGCAGGCTCCTTCGGTGGCTATACGTATGCGTGGTTCGAGGGTGGGGATGCGGGAGATGGCACCACTCTCGCACTGGCGGCATCCAAGAACTTGAGTGACAGCCTGCAACCCACGTTCGTGGCGCTGTGGGGTCATTTCGGTACGGCCGACGACGAAGTCGCGCGGCCGCTACCCGGCTTCGGCGAGGTCGATGTCGGACTCAGGCAGAATTGGTATCGAGGCGGCGTGAACTTCGGTTTCGACTACTCGCACTCCTGGATCGAGGGTGCGGATGCGGGACGTGCCGCTGCCCTCCGCGCCGGCGGGGCCTCGGAGTCCGAAGCGGATGCAACGGCCCTGCACGTTGGCTTGACCTGGATGTTCGAGTCACGCCATCCTTGACAATGGCGACGGCAACCGGAACAAGCCGTGCCGTCCGGTGCTTCTCAAAATTACATGGACGGGCGGTCGAGCCCTATGGTCGTCCCTACAGGGAGTGTTTCCAATCAAGCGCTGAGCCTGCCCGAGGAGTTGATCCTGATGCTCCTCAACGAGGAGAGCGGCTACTTCCACCAGGTCCCCGGCTGGGAGTTGAACTGCGCCGTCGCCGGCGCCGTGCTCGCGGAACTCTCCCTTTTGTCGCGCATCGACACGGACATGGAATCCCTTTTCCTCGTGGACCCCACCGAAACGGGCGACCCCGTCCTGGACCCCTTTCTAAAGGAAATCGCGGAAGCACCCCATCGACGGACCGCCCGGTACTGGATCGAACGGCTCGCCCCGCGGGCGGAGTCCATCATCGACCGGACGCTGGAGCGCCTGGTCGGATTGAACATCCTGGAACACCACGATGGCGACTTCTGGACGCTGGCTCGCGGCGCCTGGGAGTCCGAACCGGATGGCGCCGCCGAGGAAGGCACCGCTCGTCAGTTCACCAGGACGCGAATCGGGAGGGTCATCTTCTCCGACGAGATTCCGGATCCGAGAGACGTCATCATCATCTGCCTCGTCAATACGTGCGATGTCTTTCGCTACATCTTCCAACTCGATGAGGAGGCGGAGGAACGCATCGAGTTCATCTGCCGGATGGATCTGATCGGCCGGTCCATCGCCGCCGCCGTCGTACACAACCTCGCCGGCCCCCTGCTTCGCCGTTCGGCCCTCACCAAGCACATTCCGAAGGTCAAGCTGCGTCACGTGCTGCTCAACCCGCATCTGCGCTCCGGCAACCTTCCCGCGATCATCGCGGAACTTGCGAAGGAGTACGGGCCGGTGTTCGAGCTCCGCCCGCCGTTCAAGGAACCCATGCTCTTCCTCGTCGGCCCGGAGACGAATCGCTGGGCACACCGGCACAGCCGGATCTACGTGAGAACCAAGGACTATTTCGCCGACTTCGAGAAAGTCTACGGCGCGAACGGCGTGTTGCCGTCGCTGGATGGCGCCGACCATTTCCGGCTTCGCAAGGCCATCTCGCCGGCGTATTCCCGCGGGAGACTCGCGGACCAGGCGGACGTTCTCTACGAGTATGCCCGCAACTTCATGGCGGACTGGAAGGTCGGCGACACCTACCAGGCGAGGTCGCTCTGCCGCCGAATGGCCAACGCGCAGATTTCGCCTCTGTCCGTCGGCGTCGATTCACAGGACATCTTCGACGATCTGTCGGTGTACAAGGAGCGCGCGCTCACCGTCAAGATCATGAAGGCCATGCCCGGCTTCATGCTGAAGACGCCGGGCATGAAACGCCGCGCAGCCACCGTCGACACGTTGCTGAAGCGGATCCAGAGCGTGCATACCACCGAACAGCGAGCCGGATGCCCGCGGGACCTGGCGGACGACTGGCTCAGCCTGCACGGGAGCGACCCGCAGTTCGTGCCGCAATCGAATCTGCGTTTCGCGCTCTCGGCGGCGCTGGTCGCCAGCGTGTACCTCGGCGACGCGCTCAGCTTTGCGGTGTACGCCATGGCGACGCAGCCGGAACTCTACGAGCGAATCCGGAGCGAAGCCGATGCGCTGTTCGGGGATGGCGACCCGGATGGCGACGCCATCACGGGGTCGTCGATCGATGTGACCCACCGATTCCTGATGGAATTCCTCCGCATGTATCCGGTCGTCCCGGGGTCCATGCGGACCGTGATGAACTCGTGTGTGGTCGAGGGCTACGAACTGCCGGTGGGGAGCAACATTTTCATCGCCTCTACGGCCTCCCATTACATGAAAGATGTATTCCCGGACCCGTTCTCGTTCGACATCGACCGCTACCTGCCGCCACGCGACGAGCATAAGAGTCCGGGGTACGCGCCGTATGGGCTGGGCACGCATACCTGTCTCGGTTTCCGGTGGATGGAACTGCAACTGGCGGTCAACGTGCTGATGATCGCGCACTACTTCAGGCTCGAGGTGCCGGCGGGCTACAAGTTCAAGTTCGACCCGCTTCCGTCGATGAAGCCGAGCAAGAAGCTCATGTTCCACATCGCCGAGCAACACCGCGAGATACCGGTCTAGCGTCCCCCCTGGTCCGGGTAGAACTGCCGGCAGTATCTGCGGTACTTTCCGATGGGGCCGTCGGCTCGGCACAGCCTGGGCGGGGACCGGTAGCGCTTCCTTTCCCAAATGACCACGTCCTGCAGGACGAACCGTCTCTCCTCCCGTATGACGAAGAGATTCAGCAGCCTGTGGCGCAGCGCCACGGGCAGGAAGGCCAGACCCGCGATGCGCCGTCGGGGTTTGCGGACCTCATGCACCTGGCTGACCAGCGTCAGATCCACCGACTCGCCGTCGACCGGTGTCGAAAGCACCCACATGCGCGACCTTATGCCGACCGCCGTCTCGTGGATTTCAACGAAGGAATAGCCGAGTCCATGGACGTGTGTGACGGCCGAGACCTCGGAGCGGATATCCGCCAGACCCGCGATCCGGCGAACGCTCTTGAAGTCGAAGCAACTCTTCAGGTAGGCTCCATCGACCGAAAAGTCGGTCGGCACCACATCGTCGTAGCCGTGCGTGTAGCCCAGGTGCTCCACATCAACGGAGTTTTCGGCGGTCTCCTGGGGGTGGCCGCGGAAGCGCATGGTCGTGGATCGCAATCCGGACCACTCACCGCCCGTGGGTGGCTCATCGGGCAGGTGCCACTGCGGCGGTCTCCCGCCGCTCCCCCACCAGGCGAAGATCATGCCGAGGATCTCCCGCGTCTCGTAGAGCTTCAACCTCGCCGCTTTCGGGGGCGGGGCATTGGGCGTGGCCACGCACTGGCCGGCGGTATCGAATTCGAACCCGTGAAAGGGGCACACGAGACAGCCGTCGCGCACGAGGCCGCCCGCGGCGGGTCCCATGTGCGAGCCCAGGTGCGGACAGAAGGCGTCCGCCACGCAGATGCGGCCCTCGTCGTCGGCCCAGGCGACGATCTCCTCGCCCATCCACGTCTTCTCGATGAGCTTCGCGCGCTCGATGGACGCGCGCTTTCCGATGAAATACCAGCCTTCGGGAAACGGCGGCAGCGCAGCGCTGTACGTCGACGTTCGATTGCTTCTGGTCGTCATGTGGCGAACTTGGCTACCGTGATGCCGGCGAGTCAACCAGGGTTTAGGGCACCGATCCGAGACGACCGGAGGGACGATGGCTCTCGAAAGTAACTCGCGCGTCGCGCTTCCTGCGCTCTTCGTCGCGGTGGCCGCGGGCCTGCCCGCGAACGGCTCCGGCCAGTCCGCAGCCGGGGTTCCGCGTTTCGAGATCGCGCCTTCGCCGATCGAACTCGCGGGACCCGTGCGTCCCGGCGAGTATCTCGGCGTCACCGGGCCCCGGTCCGCGTGGCTGGGGCTCGAGACGGGCGAAGCGGAACTGTGGGTCCATCCCCTCAAGGTCGGGAACCGTTTCCGGCTCGGCTTCTCGACGCCGGCCTACGGGACGCCGATTCCGGGAGACGAGGTCGCGCGCACCGTGCAGGTTCGGCCCGAACTCACGACGATCACCTACAGCCACGCCGCCTTCCGGGTGCGCCAGCACATCCTCGCGCCGGCCGACCTCCCCGGCCTTCTGCTCCTGCTCGATGTGGACAGCCCGGAACCGCTCGAGATCATCGCGGAGTTCGAGCCCGTGCTGAACTACATGTGGCCGGGTTCGATCGGGGGGCAGTACGCCTACTGGGACGCCGCCCGTCGCGTCTTCGTGCTCTCCGAGAGCCTGCAGGAGAGGAACGCCGTCGTCGGCTCTCCGTGGGCCGTGAACTCCGTGGAACACCCGGCGCACCAACTGGGCGAGGCGCCGCGCACCATGGTGATCCCGGTCGACCCGGAGCGCGCGCGGCGGGAATTCATCCCGATCGCGGTGGCGGGCGGAACCACGCCCCGCGAGGAGGTCTTCGCCAGCTACGAACGGCTGATCGCCGAAGCGCGCTCGCTCTACGACGCGAAGCGAGCATGGGCCGACTCGGTGCTCGCCTCCACCGTCTCCATCGAATCGCCGGATCCGCGGCTCGACCTCGCCCTCGAGTGGGCGAAGATCAACCTGGAGGAGCAGCGCGTCTGCAACCCCGACCTCGGCTGCGGGTTCGTCGCCGGGTGGGGCCATTCCCGCAACGGAACCCGTCCCGGCTTCGGCTGGTTCTTCGGCGGCGACGCGGCGCAGACCATGTTCGCCATGGAGGCGCTCGGGCAGTGGGAACTGGTGGCGGAGGAACTCGCCTTTCTCGCGACCTACCAGCGCGAGGACGGCAAGATCACGCACGAAATCTCTCAGGCGGCCGCGCGCATCCCGTGGTTCGACGTGTACCCGTACGCCTACTACCACGCCGACACGACGCCCTACTGGATGGTCGCCCTTTACGAGTACTGGCGGGCGAGCGGCGACGACGACCTCCTGCGGGAACTGTGGCCGGCGTACCGGCGCGCCTGGGCGTGGTGCCTCACCGCCGAAACGGACGGGGACGGGATCATCGAGAACACCGTGGGTGGGCTCGCGGCGGTCGAGGTCGGCGGCCTCGGGGCCGCGCTCCACCAGGACATCTACCTGGCGGGGATCTGGGTGGCGGCGCTTGAAGGGACGATGGCGTTGGCCGAACGCATGGGCGACGCGGGGATCGCGGGCCGGGCGCGGGAGCTCGCTCCCCGCGCGCGGGCGACCCTGAACGACGCGTACTGGCTGGACGACGCGGGACACCATGCCTTCGGGATCCTCGCCGATGGCGGAACCAACGACAACCTCACCGTGTGGCCTGCCACGGCGGCGGCGTTCGGCCTGTTCGACGAGGCGCGCGCACGGGCGACCCTCGCCCACCTCGCGAGCGACCGGATCTCGTCGGACTGGGGCGCGCACATGCTCTCCACGGAGAGCGAACTTTATCACCCCCTCCAGTACAACATGGGAACGGTATGGCCCTTCGTGACGGGATACGTGTCGTGGGCCCAGTACCGGTATCGGCGTCCGTGGGCCGGCTTCCATCTCATGGACGCGGTGAAGCAGATGACCTTCGACTGGAGCCTGGGACGACACCCGGAGTTGCTGTCCGGAACGTTCTACGAGCCCCTCGATCAGACCGTCCCCCACCAGTTCTTCGCGACCTCGGCCCTGGTGACACCGTTAGTGCGCGGCGTCATCGGCTGGGAACCCGATGCGCCGCTGGACCGCGTGCGCCTCGCCCCGCAACTCCCGCCGGACTGGCCGGCCGTGACGGTGAGACGGCTCCGAGCCGGGGAGACGACGACGGACGTGGAGATCCGACAACGGTGGACGGAGGAAGGCGGGGAGCAGCGGACGACGCTCACGACCAGGGGGCCTGCGCTGACATTCGGCCTCGTACCCGACGTGCCGGCGGGCGCGCGTGACGTCTCCATCACCGTGAACGGCGTAGCCACCGAAGTCACCGAGGATGGAACGGTGGAGATGACGCTCGGCGAGGCCGGCCCTGCGGGCGATCGCGCGGAAATCGTCGTGACATGGAATGGTGGACTCGCGATCGCGCCGCCCCGGATCGACCTTGAGCCCGGTCAAGGGAGCAGCGGCCTGCGCATCCTCGACTTCACCGCGGATCCCGGTGGCTGGATTCTCGAGGTGGAGGGGCTAGCGGGTCGGAGCTACGAGCTCGGAATCTTCGGCGCCACAGTCGAACCTGACGTCGTGGAGGGCGCCGCAACGACTGCCCTCGCCAACCCCGCGACCGTACGCATTACGTTTCCCCCGGACACTGCGGAACGCACGACAGCTGTGGTTCGTCTAGCGACCCCGTAAGCGGGAGTCTGCTGCTCGTCGCTCCACAACACTCGAATGTCGTCAAATTGTCGTCAATTCACGGTTGCCTGTCGCTCCCAGGTCGCATACGATCAGCTATCGTATGCGTGCGAGTGGGGATTGGGCGGTGTCCACGTGATCGCAAGACTCGTGGCGACCTCCTCGGCTCGGCATAGCGCCGTCCAATCCCCCTCCGCGACCGTCCAGTCCCCCTCCGCGAACGAATTCCGGAGTCCGGTCGATTCGGGCATCCGGGAATCGACGGTCCGGCGGCTCCCGGTCGGCGTCAGTCGGCCAGTACTTCCGTCAGCGTATCCGCCACCTCGTCGATCTGCGCTTCGGTGATCACGAGCGGCGGCAGCAGCCGGATGACCGTGGTGCCGGCCGGGAGGGCGAGGACGCCCCGCTCCGCGAGAGCTCCCAGGTAGGGTCGGCAGCGCTCGCGGAGTTCGACGCCGATCATGAGGCCGACCTGCCGCACGGCGCGCACGCGACCCGGCCGCCGCCGGGCGAAACGCTCGCTGAAGCGGGCGCCCAGCGCCTCCGCCCGCTCGTCGAGCCGCTCATCCCGCATGAAGCGGATCGCGGCCAGGGCGGCGGCGCAGGCGAGCGGATTGCCGCCGAAAGTCGTGCCGTGCCGCCCGGGCGGCGGCTGCAGCCGTTCATGCGCCAGGACCGCTCCCAGTGGCACGCCGCCCGCGATCGCCTTCGCGAGGCAGAGAACGTCCGGCGCAACGCCGTAGCGATCGCAGGCGAACATGCGGCCGGTGCGACAGAAGCCCGTCTGGATCTCGTCGAACACGAGGACCGCACCGGCCTCGTCGCAGATGCGGCGCGCCGCCGACAGATAGTCCGGGCTGGCCGGCCGCACCCCGCCCTCTCCCTGCACCGGTTCGATGATGACCGCCGCCGTGTCGTCGCCCACGGCCGCGCGCAGCTTCTCGACGTGGTTGAACGGCACGAACGAGAACCCCGGCACGAGCGGCTCGAACGGCTCCCGGTACTCCCTTTTATACGTCGCGCTCAGCGCTCCCATCGTTCGCCCGTGGAAGCCGCGCATCGCGGACACGACCCCCGCCCGTCCGGTCGCAAGCCGCGCGAACTTGATCGCCGCCTCCACCGCCTCCGCCCCGGAGTTGCAGAGGAAGGCGCGCGTGAGCCCCGCCGGCGCGATCGAGACGAGTTCGGCCAGCAACCGCGCCCGGACATCGTTGTAGAAGATCCCCGGACAGGACACGAGCACCCGAGCCTGTTCCGCCAGCGCCTCGGCGACGGCCGGGTTGGCGTGGCCGATGCTCGCCACGCCGATCCCGCCCACGCAATCGATGTAGCGGCGACCCTCGTCGTCCCACACGCATGCGCCCTCGCCCCGCACGACCGCGATGTCGCGCTTCGGGAACACCTCGAGCGCGTACTCCCGTTCGGTCTCGCGCACGTTCATCCGATGACCGTGCCCCGTCCGGCCAGCGCCTCCGAGATCGGGCGTTCGACGCGCCCGTCCGCGATCACCACGCGCGTCGTGCCGGATTCCACGAGTCGCCTCAGGGCGAGCAGCTTCCGCTTCATGCGCCCGGCGACCTCGCCCTCCCGACGCGCAAGCTCCGCGCGCGCGAGCCGTGCGACGACCGACCCCGGATCGTCAGGGTCCTCGAGGAAACCGGGCGCCTCGATCAACTGGATCACGCAGTCTGCTCGCAGTTCGTCGCTCAGCAGCGTCACGACGTCATCGTTCTCCGAGTTGATCGCCACGTTGTGTTCGTCGATCAGCGGAACGGTCACCACCGGCGTGAAACCACCGTCGAGGAGCAACGCCATCAGCTTGTGGTTCACCTCCACGGGTTTCCCGGACAGGTCCCGCTTGATCAGCGTCTTGCCGCCCTCTCTCACCCGGATTCCCCGGTTGCGGCGGCCGCGCACGAGCGCGCCGTCGAGCCCGGTGAGCCCGACCGCGTTCACGCCCCGACCCTGCAGCAGTTCCACGATGCGCTTGTTTCGCAGGCCCGCGTAGGCCATGAGCATCACGTCGATCAGGTCGCGGTCGGAACGTACGCTCTCGTGTCCGGACACGGACGTGAGGATGCGCTTCTCGACCCCGAGCCTCCGGGCCAGGGAATCGCGCAGCGCGTTCGCGCCGTGCACGATGACGAGCGGACCGGACAAGTCCGCCAGGTCGCGAGCGATCCCGTCCAGATTGATGGATGCTCCGCCGCCGATCTTGACGAGAAGCAGCCCGTCGGGTTCGCGTCGCATCGATCAGAACGTCCCGATGGCGCCGTTGGCCACCGGCGTCCACGCCCCCCGCCCGTCCGGAGCCGGATAGGGCGCCGAGCACAGGATCCGCACACCGTCCCGGTGGGCGGCATGCATCCGGAAGTAGTCCGGATCCTCGCTGAATCGGGTCGCGAAGTGGACCCGGCGCGATGCATCGGCGATGATCAGATTCATCGCCCGCACGTAACGGGTACGCTTCTCGATCGCATCGAGTCCTCGCTCCAGCGCACGGCCCATGTCTCCATCATCGAAGCGCTTGACGAAGTTGAACACCTTCTCCGCGCCGATCCGCCCCCGTTCCTTGATCCGCACTCCGTGCAGCTCCCCGTTGAAGATGAACGCGCGTTCCCCGTCGAAGAACGGCATGTTGTTCTCGACCCGTATCCCTTCTCCGCGATACGCGCTCCTCGCGTGCGCGAGCAGAAGCCTCGTGCGCCCGGGCGGCGCCGCGGCGTCCTCCCACACCGGCGAGATGTTGCGGTAGACGCGCCACCCGTCGGACCCGTCGGCATCGATCCAGGCGCACCCCCACCCGTCGCCCTGATACTCGGGACTCTCTCGGGCGAGCTGCGCGAAGGCGGCGAGGTGCGGCTCCATGTCGAAGGGCTCGTCGCTGCGGACGCAGAGGATGCGGCACACGAGGATTCAGCTCCGCGTGTCGCGGTCAGGCCGGATGCAGCCCGGGGAACTCGAGCCCCCGCGCCTCCGGCAACCCGTGCATCACGTTGAACGCCTGCACCGCCTGTCCCGCCGCTCCCTTCATGAGATTGTCGATCGCGCTCAGGACGACGACCCGGTTCGAGAGCGGATCGCGCTCGAACCCCACGTCACAGTAGTTCGCGCCCGCCAGGAGGTTGGGGTCGGGATAGCGGTGGATGCCGCTCCGCTCCTTGACGATGCGCACGAACGGTTCGTCGGCGTACGCGCTCCGATAGATCTTCCACAGCGCCTTCTCATCCAGCTCCCGGTTCAGGAACACGTGACAGGTGGCGAGGACGCCGCGCACCATCTCGACCGCCGTCGCGGAGAAATGCACGTCGCCGCCGAGCACCGCCGCGATCTCGGCCGCGTGGCGGTGGCCCGTCGGCCGATACGACCGCATGGCGCCGCTGCGCTCCGGGTGGTGGCTGCCCTCGCTGGCGCGGTTCCCGGCCTCGCTCGATCCCACCTTCACCTCGATCACGACCGAGTCCGCGACCCCCTCCCGGTACAGCGGCAGGAGCCCGAGGATGGAGGCCGTCGCGTTGCAGCCCGCGCACGCGACGAGCTCCGCGGCCGCCAGCGCCTCGCGGTTCACCTCCGCGATCCCGTACACGAACGATCCCAGGAGCTCCGGCCGAGGGTGCGGCCGGCCGTAGAAGCGCTCATAGTCGGCGCCGTCCTCGAGCCGGAAGTCCGCGCCCAGGTCGACGATCCGCCCCGCCAGAGACCGGAACTCGCCGATGCGGCGGGACGACTCCCCGTGCGGGAGACAGAGGAAGAGCACGTCGCACTCCGACAGCTCCTCGAGCGCGCTGAAGCGCAGTCGCGTGACGCCGCGCAGGTTGGGATGGACCCGGCGCGCGAACCGCCCGGCGAAGCGCTCCGATGTGATCTGCCGCACCTCGACGTCGGGATGGCCGAGCAGGAGCCTCAACAGTTCCCCACCGGCGTAGCCCGAGCCGCCCGCGATCGACGCGCGGATCATCGGTCCGCCGCCCGGTCCGGCGAGAGCACGTAGGACACGATCCTCTCCGGAATGTTCACGCCCGTCGCCTCGATGCTGTTCCGGAACTCCATCGTGTAGTTCACCTCGTTGACCAGCAGTTCGCCGCCGCTCTCGAGCAGATCCACCGCGACCACGCCCCCGCCCATGGCGGCCGCCGCGCGCAGCGACAGCTCTCCAATCTCGCTCGTCACCGGACAGTTCGAGGCCGTTCCGCCGCGTGCCGTATTCGTGATCCAGTGCTCGGACGACCGGTAGATGGCCGCCACGCAGTCGTCGCCGACGACGAACGCGCGGATGTCGCGCCCGCGTTTCTCGACGTACTTCTGCACGAAGAAGATCGAGTGATGATAGCTGCCCAGGATCGCCTTGTGTTCGAGGACCGTCTCCGCCGCGTGCCGGTCGTTGATCCTCGACAGAAGGCGGCCCCAGGAGCCGACCGCGGGCTTGAGGACCACGGGATAGCCGAGTTCCTCGATGGCCTTGAGCGCGGACTCCTCGGTGAACGCGACCCTGACCTCAGGCTGCGGCACACCGCATTCCTGGAGCGATGCCGCGGTGAGGATCTTGTCCCCGCAGCGGCGCGACACCTCGTAGCGGTTCACGCAATCGAGACCGGCCCCCTCGAACAGCCGCAACGCGTGCATGGCCCGCGAATGGTTGATGCAGCGCTCGAGGACGACGTCGACGTCCGGGACGTTCCGGAAGTCGAACGCGAGCTTGCGGTCGTCCAGAAACACCAGTTCGACGTCGCCGCGCCCGCGCAACTCCGCGATCAGCAGCTTCTCGTCCTTGCGGATGAGCGAATGAAGAAAGCCGACTCTCATTCGCCCCAGTCCTCCTCCGCGTCC
This sequence comes from Candidatus Palauibacter sp., assembly GCF_965261555.1. Taxonomy (GTDB): domain Bacteria; phylum Gemmatimonadota; class Gemmatimonadetes; order Palauibacterales; family Palauibacteraceae; genus Palauibacter. The sequence goes on along the minus strand of NZ_OZ253465.1, from coordinate 926,552 downwards.
GGCGCCTCTCCAAGGGTGATGGGGTCAAGGGCGAGGATCTCGAGTTCGACTCCGCAATCCTCACATTCGAGCAACTCGCCCTCGACGGGGTCGTCCGAAATCGTCGGTTCCGCGCCGCATACAGGACATTCCGGCATGCCGTCCATCCTCCATTGGGGTTCTTCGCAGGGGTTCTTTTACAGGTTGTTCGAGCGGGAAGAGACTTGGTACCGTCAGTCCGCCGCCGGGTTCCGGAAGGGAAGCCACAGCGCCAGAAAGAGCCCGATGGCCACAGGTTCCAGAAGCAGAATGTACCATGGCCAGCCGGGAAAGAAATCGAGGACCGTGGGCCCCAGCGGCTTCTCGATCACGTAGAGATAGTTCGACCCGAGCAGCAGGTTCACCGGATAGACGACGACCGCGTACAGGTTCAGCAGTCCCAGGGCGATCCACGGATCGCGCGCCGCCGGCCGATAGCCTTCCACCATCGCCGCCCACACCCCGGCGATGACGACGGTTCCATGCGACCCCATCGACTCGAAGAAGGTGATGTGCACGACGCCGAACTCGGTATTCGGGGTCAGGAGGGCCTGCGCCGCCCCCGCCACCCCCAGGAAGTACATGAGACGGAGAACCGCGGGATGCCGGGTCCACAGCCCGTACAGGGTCACCCAGCCCATGATGTTGCACAGGTGAAGCGGTATGTCGTTCTCTGCGGCCCACAGCCCCGTCGCGGCCTTCCAGGCGTGCCTCGAAACGAGAAAGAAGAAGATCGTGAGGCCCATCGCCACGCGGAGGCGGCGTCTGCCCCGCTCATCGGCCGCCATCCCGGCGCGGATCACATAGAGGCCCACCGCGACCACGACGCCGATCGTCGCGAGATGCACCGGCCCGAAGAGATCGAACGGCACGCGTTCCGTACCGAAGAACCCGCCCACGTCAGACTGTCACGCCGCGCCGTCCGATCAGGTGCGCCACGGGTTCACGCATCTGCGTCCGCGAGAGAGGAGGTGGGGATCTCCGGACCCTCCACCCGCCGTCCATCCCGCAGCGTCACGTACGCCTCCATGGCGTAGTAGGCCGGCAGGCCCAGGGCGGCGAGCCGGTTCGCGGTATCCCGGTTTCGTTCGACGACGCGCTGCCAGAATTCCCGCGGATCCGGACCGGGGAAGGGAGCCAGATCCTTCTGTGTTTCGTGTCGGAAGATCGCCTGGACCTTGCCGCGCAGTTCGCCTTCGGAGAGCGGCACGAGGACGGTCGCTTCGTCCAGGCTCCACTCCTGCCACGCGCCGCGGTAGAGCCAGAGCCACGGGGGGTCGCCGCGGTAACCGGCGAGCGCCGCATCCACCGTCTCGAGGCACATGCGGTGCGTGCCGTGCGGATCGGACAGGTCCCCGGCGGCGAACACGATCGTCGGCCGCACCTGCTCCAGCAGCTGCGCGACGATCTCCACGTCCTCCGACGTGATCGGGTTCTTCTTCACCGCTCCCGTCTGATAGAACGGCTGGTTCAGAAAGCGGGCGCGGTTGGCGGAGAGCCCCAGAGATTCGATCGCGGCCGTGGCTTCCGTCTCGCGGATGATCCGCTTGAGTTCCTGAACCACGCCGGGATCGATGCCCCCCGGCTCCTTGCGGGCGAGCCGGTCTTCGAGAGAGCGCAGCACCCCATCGAGGCTCGCGGCGTCGCCAAGGTCGATGACGCCGGCCGCGCGCCGCAGGAAGTCCAGGTACCGGCGCACCTCGTGGTCGAAGACGGCGATGTTCCCGGACGTCTGATACGCCACGGTGACGTGGTTGCCGTTCTCGACGAGCTTGCGCAGCAGTCCGCCCATCGAGATCACATCGTCGTCCGGATGAGGCGAGAAGACGACGATGTTCTGGCCGCGCGGCAGCCGGCTCTTCCCCCGGATCTTGGAGATGAGCGCGTTGAAGACCTGTCCGTTGAGCGGCTCGGCCGAACCGTGCCGGGACGTGAGCGGCGCGAGGTGGTTCGCGCGATAGTCGTCGGTCGCGAGGTGCAGGATCGACTTGTCGATGCGTTCGCTCAGCCAGATGACGGCCGCGGTCTCGCGCTCCGCCGTCCAATCCACATCGCCCACGAGCCACGGCGTGCGAACGCGCGTGAGATCGGAAGCGGCGGCCGGATCGAGATAGACCGTCGCGGCGGCGTGCTGCTGAAGAAAGGTCGCGGCGACGTCCGCGTGGACCTCCCCCTCGACGGCTCGACGCACGATCCCCGCCTTGTGTTCGCCGGTCGCGAGCAGGACGACTTCCCGCGCTTCGAGGATTGTAGCCACGCCCATCGTGATCGCCTGCGGCGGCACGTTCTCCTCGCCGAAGAAATCGGACGCCGCATCGCTCCGGGTGACGGTATCCAGGTAGAGCCGCCGGGTGCGCGAGTCGCGCTCGGACCCCGGCTCGTTGAAGCCGATGTGACCGCTGCGCCCGATCCCGAGAATCTGGAAGTCGATCCCGCCCGCCTGCCGGATTCGGCGCTCGTACTCGACGCAGTGCGCCTCGACCTCCGCTTCCGGCACATCACCTCGAGGGATGTGGCGGTGTTCCGCCGGGATGTTCACATGGTCGAACAGGTGCTCCCGCATGTAGCGGTGATAGCTGTGCAGGCTGCCGGGCCGCATCGGGAAGTACTCATCGAGGTTGAAGGCGACCGCGTTGGAGAAGTCGAGTCCTTCGTCCCGATGCAGGCGGATGAGTTCCCGATAGACGCCGACGGGCGTGGCGCCGGTTGCGAGGCCGAGAACGGCGGCGCGCCCGTTCTTCGCCCTCTCCCGCAGGAGCGCCGCGATCCGGCCCGCGACTTCGGCGGCGATGCTGTCGTGGTCCGGCATGACCCGGACTGGCACACGTTCCCTCCGCGCGTGTGCGGCGACGCTCATCCGATCGTCCGCCGGCCGTGGCGCCCCCACGCGATACTAGGGGACCTTCTGCTCCGGAAGCAGGACAAACCGGGCGTACTGGTCGGTGCGGAGGTAACGGACGGCGGCCTGCCGCACCTGCTCCGCGGTCCAGTTCTCGATCCACTCGTAGCTCGGGATCCCGTTCAGGTCCCGGCCGGCCCGTTCGAAGGAGGCCAGCTGCGACAGCCAGTACCGGTTCTCCTGCAGGCTCGTCTCCTTCCCGCGGCGCTGCGTCTCGCGGACCTTGTCGACGGTCTCCGCGTCCGGCCCGTCCGCCTTCAGGCTTTCGATCTCCTCGAACACGACGGCGGACAACTCCTCCGCGCGTTCCGGGTCCGAGCCGAAGGAGATGCTGAAGCGGTACTCCTCGTCGGGCCGGTAGCTCAGCGACCCGCTGACGCCGACGCCGTAGGTGCCGCCGAGGTCTTCCCGCAGCACCTCCCGGAGGCGGATGTCCAGGACGTCCGCCATGGCCGAGATCGCGTTCGACTCCTCCAGCGAGTATTCCGCCTCGCCCGCGAAGATGATCTGCGTGCGGCTCTGCGGCTCCAGACCCTTGTAGACGGTCGTTTCGATCGTCCCGGCCGGCGGATCGATCCCGATGTCCCGCCAGCTCTCGACACGCCCGAGATTCGGAAGCGCCCCGAGATACTGTTCCACGAGCGGCCGGATCGTCGCGAGATCGAAGGCCCCCGTGAAGTAGAAGGTGAAGTCGCTCGCGTCCGCGAAACGGTCGAGGTAGACGTCGTACGCCGCGTCGAGGTCGGCCAGCTCCAGGTACTGCGCAAACTGCGAGAACCTGAGTACCCTCGGGTGCCCCTGCGACATCGTGGCCGAGATCGTGTCGGAGAACACGAAACCGGGACTCGCGCCCGCATTCGCGAGGAACGCCGTCTGCTGGGCCTTCAGCGCCTCGAACATCGTCTCGTCCCTGCGTGGCGCGGAGAAGTACAGGTAGATGAGTTGGAATGCGGTCTCCACGTCCTGCGGAGACGCCGATCCACTTACCCCCTCCGAGAGCGAACCCACCGAAGCGGTGACGCGCACCGCCTTGCCGGCCAGCTTCTTCGTCAACGCCGTCTGGTCGAATTCGCCGACGCCGGACTGGCTCACGACGCCGAGGGCGAACGACACGCGTCGGTACAGGTCATCGGATATGATCGACGTGCCGCCGGGGCTCGTCGCGGAGAAGAGGATCTCGTCGTCCTTGAAATCCGTGGGCTTCAGGACGACCCGGACGCCGTTCTCGAGGGTCCATATCGTGACTCCCAACTCGTCGAGGACCTCCTCGCTCGCGACGGGCATGCCCTCGGGAGCGACGGGAAGGAGCGGGGCATCGGCCGCCTCGTCCTCGTAGGCCTCGACCTCCCTCCCGCCTACCGCGGCGAACACGCTCAGGAGGTCGTCTTCCGTGGGGGGTTCCAGGCCTTCCTTCGTGGGCGCGCTGGCGAGGACGACGCGTCCCTGCTCGGCCAGCCACGCCTGGGCGACGCCGTTCGTCTCCTCGAGCGTGATCCCGGGGAGGAAGGCGTCCACCAACTCCATCTGCGTCTCGAGATCGGGGTAGGCGCTCCCCTGGAGAAACACCTGTATGTAGCGGCTCGCGAGCGCGCCGGACTCCTGGTTCTCCCGCTCGGCCAGACGGCGTTCGTATCTCCGCCGGGTGTTCGTCTTTTCGCGATCCAGCTCGCTCTCGGTGAACCCGTTCTGAACGACGCGCTCGGCCTCGGTGAGGAGCGCTTCGAGCCCGCGCTCGATCCCGCCCTCGGCGACGACCGCGACGAGCTGGTAGGCATCCACGCCGCGCGCGAACTGCCCCTGACCCGAAAAACCGACCATGAACGGCGGGTCGGCCTGGAGCCGGAGCTCGTTCAGCCGCGCGTTCAGCATGCCGGAGTAGAGCCCTTCGACCAGCCCGCGGCGGAAGTCGCCGATCGTGCCGCGCGGGGCGGGCGGCTGCTTGTACAGCACGCCGACCTGACTGCCCGGCGCTTCGGGGTCGGTCGCGATCGTGACGAGCGGCGGATGGTCGATCGGGACTTCGACCGCGATCCGGGGACGCGGCTCCGCGGGCCCGGTCAACCCTGCGAACCGCTCGCGAATCGTCGCTTCCATTTCGGCGCCGTCGAAATCGCCGACGGCGACGATCGCCATCAGGTCCGGCCGGTACCAGTCTTCGTAGAAGCTGCGCAGCCGCTCGGCGGGGGCCGTCTCGAGGAGCTCCGGCTTCCCGATCGGGAGTCGTTCCGCGTACAGCGACCCCTGGAAGAGGACCGGGAACTGCTGGTCCTGTATCCGCGCTCCGGCTCCTCGCCGGCCGCGCCATTCCTCGATCACGACGCCGCGCTCCTTGTCGACCTCCTCCGGGTCGAAGACCACGCCCTGCGCCCAGTCCTCGAGGATCCGGAACGCGGTGGCCAGCATCTCCGGGTCGTCCATCGGCACCTGGAGCATGTAGACCGTCTCGTCGAAGCTCGTGTACGCGTTGATGTCGGGGCCGAACTGCATCCCGATCGACTCGAGATAGTCGACGAGCGCCTGCTTCTCGAAGTTCTCCGTGCCGTTGAACGCCATGTGCTCGACGAAGTGCGCGAACCCGAGCTGGTCGTCGTCCTCGAGGATGGAGCCCGCGTTCACGACGAGGCGCAGTTCCGCCCGGTTCTCCGGCTGATCGTTCTCGTGCACGAAGTAGCGCAGGCCGTTGTCGAGCGTCCCGGTGATGACGGCCGGATCCGGCGGAATCGGATCCGTCGGAGCCGGAGTCTGCGCCGCCGCTCCGGGAGCGGAGAACGAGAGGAGGGCGGCGGCGGTCGGAACGAAAGCGAAGCCGGGCAAGCGGGACGTTTTCATCTATGACTCTCGGCAGAGGGAGCGGCCTTCAGTGTGGAAGCCCACCAAGGTAGCCGACCTCCGGCAAAGCGGCGAGCGATGGCGGCGCAGCGGCGCGAGGGGAAGGCCATGCGGGTCTGGCCGGCTTCCAGCGCCGGATGCGACACTGGTGGACGGCGGTGAATCGCTCGCTTCGGATCGAATACAGGGAAGGGGAGGAACGAGTCGTGCTCAACCTCAGTTCGACATGAGATGGCGCAGCGTCTTCACGCTGGCGAAAGTCGTCGGCTGTATCCTTGTCACCGTGGCCGTCATCGCGGCGCTCGCCTGGTCGCAGGCCCAGCCCTCCACCTCGACCGTGGTTGACGAGACCGGCGGCGTCGGCACGGAATCTTCCGCGCCTTCGGACGGAACCGCCTGGGCCCCGGAGGACTGGGCGATCTTCGAGGAGAGGGTGCGGTTCGCCTCGGAGCGCGGGCTCGCGGAGATGGACCTGGGCGACGCCATCGTTCAGCTTGCCGAAACCTTCGTCGGGACGACGTACGAACCCGGCACGCTCGAAGTCCCCGGACCCGAGCGCCTCGTGATCAACTTCCGCGAACTCGACTGCGTGACCCTCGTCGAAACCGTCCTCGCCCTGACGCGGTTCGTCCGCGAGCAGGGTGTCGAGGCCCTTTCGGATCCCCCCGGCGCGCAGGCCGGTTACGAGGCCCACCTGACGGCGCTCCGATACCGCGGGGGCCGGCTCGACGGGTACCCGAGCCGCCTGCACTACTTCTCGGAGTGGCTCGCGGACAACGAAGCCCGGGGGATCGTGCGCATCGCGACCGGGGAACTGGACCCCGCCATCGATCCGGAGCCCGTGAACTTCATGTCCCGGCACCCCGAAGCGTATCGGCAACTCTCCGAGCCCGGCGTGCTCCGGGCCATCGCGGCCACCGAGGCGCGGCTCGACGAGGGGCCCGGCCGGCAGTACGTGCCGCAGGATCGGATCGCGCAGGTGGCGGACCGGATCCGCAACGGCGACGTGATCGCGGCCACTTCGACCGTCGAAGGACTGGATGTCGCCCACACCGGATTCGCCGTGTGGCGGGACGGGGCGCTTCACCTCCTCCACGCCCCCCTCGTCGGAAGGTCGGTGGAGATTTCGGAGCGGCCGCTGGCGGAGCGGATCCTCTCCATCGACTCGCAGGACGGCATCATGGTCGCGCGCCCCGTCGAGCCGCCGCGCCCGTAGCCCGGGGGCCGCACCGCAGGTCCTAGTTCACCCTATAGGTCATCCCCACCTTGAGACGCCGTCCCTTCGGGTCGTGCGTGAAGCCGTCGTACGAGGTCTCCCAGTTGACGAGGGGCGGAGGCGTTCCCAGCAGGTTGAATCCGGTGACGAAGCCATCGATTCGGTCGGTGACCTTCATCATCAAAGTTGCGTCCACGGTGGCGAAGGAACCGATCACGCGATGGTCCTCATCGGCGGAGTCGGGGTCGTCGTAGGAGGAGATGTAGTAGACGTTGCCGACCGCCGTGAGACGCTCCGTGTGGAGCCCCACGGATGCCGTCCACTTCCACTGCGGAAGAGGCCACGCGATGGGGTTGTTGCGGTTGAGCAGTCCGGCCCCGCTCGTCGCCGCCTGCAGCTCCACGCCTCCTCGCGTGAGCGCCATGACGTCGTACTTGCGCGTGTAGGTGCCGTCGATCCCGAACGACATCTCCGCGCTCCCGACCGGTTGGCGCGTCGACAGGCTCCAGTCGAGGCCCGATGTCTTCATGCCCGGCCAGTTCACGAGGTCGATCCGAATGCGTTCGATGAGAGCCGCGTCGCACGTTCCCGTCCCCCATCCGTCCGGACATTTGATGAACTCCTTCACCGCCTCCCGGCTCGCGCCGCCCTCGTCGTAGAGTCTCGTGACGGCCGTATAGGGAACCACGTTGATGATGTCCTTGAAGTCATACGTCCAGTAGTCGAACGTCGCCTGCGTACGGCTCGGGAAGTGGAAGAAGACGAGGCCCACGTTGCCCGTGGTGGCCCGTTCCGGCACCAGATCCTGGCTCCCGTACGTGTCCACCGCCTTGTAGACGTCCGTCTCCCACACGTATTCGAGAGCCGTGATCTTGTCCGTGTTGACATCGTCGACGGACGGGACGCGGAACGTCGATTGGAGGGATGCCCGCGCCGAAAGTTGATAGTCGCCGGAGTCCATCAACCGGACGGCGAGGGCCGCCTTCGGGTCGAAACTGCTGGCAACATCGTGGAACTCGTAGTTGGCGGCGAACTGGAGATCCAGCCGGTCGCCGAGGTTTATCGGCAGCTCACCGTAGAACCGGTGGACCGTCTGTGAACTCTCGTAGGGGAAGTACCCGGTCGTGAAGGTGAACGGCCCCGCCTGGTCGAGGCAGCTCCGGTCGCCCGGCACCTGGCAGGGGTTGAGACGCTGGTTCCCCGGGTCGTTGGGTTGGCCCGTGACATCGAACCAGCGGAACTGGTAGCCGAACGCGTAGCCGATCGCGTCGGTCAGCGAGTTGGTGAACGTGGCCTCGGCCGTGAGAAGCTCGGCGGTGCTGAAGAGGTCCACCTCTTCGTTGATCCAGTCGATCAGCGCGGGCGAGTTGGCGACCGCGGGATCGTAGCCCGGATTGTCCGCGTTGGTGTACGTCGTGCCCGGCTGCTGCGCGCGAAGGATCGCGTTGCTGAACGGATTGTAGAACATGCAGTTGCCCTGGCCCGCCACGGCGCCGCCCGTGTCTCCGAGGCTCATCCCGGCGGCCGACGCGGGGTCGACAACGACGCCGACTCCGCAGTCGGGTCCACCGAAACCGCGAAAGGCCAGGTATTTGCGGTAGGCGTACTCCGCCGGCTGGTTCACGTTGCCCGCCGCCCGGGAGTAGCCGACGGCAACGTCCAGCTCGCCCGTCTCGCCAACGTGGTGGTCCAGCGAAGCTGCGACCCTCTGCGTACGCGACGACCGCGTCAGAGTTCGTCCGGGACCGCTGTTGCCTACCAGCCGCCCGAAGAAGAACCAGTCGTCCTCGAGGCATGCCGCCTGCGTGGCAAAGCCGGCCGCAGCCGCATTCGAGCTGCAGAATGCCTGCCTGCCCGGATTCTCGGGCATCACGACCTGAAGGCCGTCGTACAGCGATGTCGGCGGGAAGGAGGGGGTCGTGTACCAGTTGGGGATGGCGGCCTCCGACCACAGCCCCTCGACGTGGACGAAGGTGTTCTCGCTCAACTCGCTGTTCAGTTCGCCGAACACCCGCGCGTGCCACTGGTTTTCGATCAGGTTGTCCCACGGCCCGTATCGGAACCGGCAGGTGATGCCGGCGTCCGTTCCGCCGAGGCCCTCGCAGCCCGGATCAACGAACAGGCGGGCGTCGCCCTGGCTGTCCCCGTAGTGAGAACGGATGAGCGCGCTGACGTATTGACCGGGAGTCTCGGTGCCGGTCAGCGTCGGGCGCAGAAAGGCCCCGGGGTTCCCGTAGTAGGACCAGCCGCCGCCGCCCGGCCCGGGGTACGGGCGCAGCACCCAGTCGCGCTCCTCGGCCTGCAGCTCCCGGCGCATGGCCCAATCCGCCGAAAGGACGGCGCTGGTTCCGTCGCCCAGGCTCGTGCCCCAGATGGCACCCACATTCGTGTCGCCGGCGCCGCTGAAGTAGTCGTGCGAAGCCGACACCTCGAATCCCTGGAAATCTCCCCGGGTCACGAAGTTGGCCACGCCGGCCACGGCGTCGGAGCCGTAGATGGCCGACGCGCCCTCCTTCAGGACTTCGATGCGGTCGAGCGCGATGGAGGGGAAGGCGTTGATGTCCACGAACCTGCCGCCGGGAAGTCTCGCCGGGGTGTACACCTGGCGGCGGCCGTTCAGGAGCGTCAGCGTTCGCGAGGCGCCCAGGCCTCGCAGATTGACGTTGGTCGCGGTCTCCGGAACGAGCGTTCCGCTCTGGTTGTACCAGCCGTTGCGCTCGCCGATCATGCCGTGGGCGGCGCCCAGTTTCTTGAAGAAGTCCACTGGTTGCGGCGCGCCCTGCTCCTGTAGCGACTCGCGGTCCGTCACGTCGACCGCGTAGGGCAGGTTCTCCGGCGGCGCCGAGAAGTGCGACCCGGTCACCACGGCGGTCAGGTCCTCCAACACGATGGTTCGCTGGGAGGCCAGCTGCGTGTCGACGTCCGTGCGCTCACCGGCCCGAACGACGACGCCCGAAACGACTCCCTCGACGAAACCGGGAAAGGTGAAGCGCAGCGAATATGTACCCGGCGGGAGGCCGTCGAGCGTGTACACGCCCTGTGCATCCGTCATCGCCGTGCGCGATTCGTCGCCGAGAGGCGTCCCCGTCGCCGTGACCGTCACGGTGGAAATCGCAAGGCCCTCCTCGTTGGTCACGGTGCCGCTGACGGCTCCGTCCTGCGCGAGCGAAACCGTCGGCCACGCGATGGCGAGGGCGGCGATCAGCCATATTCGGGACCTCATGATGCTCCCTCCTTCTCCTGGAAACCGTCCCGCTGGAACCCGTCCGGGGGACGGCGGTGTCGTGTCGCCTGTTCGTATCCGTACGCGAGCCGGAAGAGAAGCCCTTCGTCGTACGGCCGGGCAAGAATCTGCAGTCCCGCCGGGAACTCGCCGTAAGTGTACCCCATCGGGACCGTGATCGCGGGCATCCCGGTGGCGGGAGCCACGCGCTGGCTGTTGTCGCCGCAGTATTCCTCGTCCCCCCTGTCGATAGGGGCGGGCACGCAGAGCCACGACGGGTAGAGGATCGCGTCCACGCGTTCGTCATCCATCGCTTCCACGAGGCTCGCCAGGTAGGCCTGACGGCCCTCGTTCTCCGCGTAGTCCGGGCACGGTTCGTCCCATTCGGACGGATGTACGTCGAGCGGGGCCCCCTCGTTCCGCCGCAGCGAAGCCTGCGCGTAGTCGGAGTATCGTCCGTCCTCCAGCACCTCCAGGACGTCGGTCATCGGCGCCGCCGGCCCCAGCGACCGCAGATAGACCCACATGTCGTAGCGGAAGCGGCGGCAGAACATCCCCTCCCGCCCCAGTTCCGCTGCGACGTCGAACTCGAAGGGGTCCACGATCCCGGCTCCGAGCGCCGCGAGGTCGTCGATGGCCGCCTCGAAAAGCGCGAGAATCTCCCCATCGGTCTCCTCCGGGTCCGCGAGCGCGCGCAGGACGCCGATCCTCGCGCCCCGCGCCCCGTCGGCGTCCAGGAAGGCCGTGTAGTCCTCTTCCTCGCGGCCGCGCCCCGCTTCCGTGTACGGATCCGCGGGATCGTAGCCGGCCACGACGTTGAACACGCGCGCGACATCCTCCACGGTCCGGCCCATCGGGCCCGCGATATCGCGGTCGAAGGAGAGGGGGATGACCCCGTCGCGGCTCGTGAGGCCGATGGTCGAACGGATCCCGACCAGGGCGAGGTGGGAGCTGGGGCCGCGGATCGAGTTGCCGGTGTCGCTGCCCAGCCCGATGACGCCGAACGAGGCGGCGACCCCCGAGGCCGTCCCCCCGCTGGATCCGGCGGGGACGCGGTCGAGGGCGTAGGCGTTGCGCGTCGTATCGAAGGAGGAACTGACGGACTGACGCGGACTGAAGGCCCATTCCGCCATGTTCGTCTTGGCAATCACGATCGCGTCCGCCTCGCGGATCTTCCGCACCATGAAGGCGTCGTCGGGCGGAAGGTTGTCCGCGAGAGCGATGGACCCCCCGGTCGTGACCATGTCGTGCGTGTCGAAGTTGTCCTTGACGAGCATCGGGACGCAGAAGAGCGGTCCCATCGTCTCGCCGGCGGCCTGCGCCGCGTCGAGCCGATCCGCGCGGTCGAGAGCCCGGGGGTTGAGCACGGTGATCGCCTTGATCGCGTCTTCATGGGCCGCGATCCGGGCGAGATGCCGCTCCACGACCTCGCGGCAGGTCGTCGTCCCATCGCGGATCGCCGCCTGCACGTCGCCGATCGTCGCCTCCACGACCTCGAAGACCGCGTCGGCCTCGACGCCGGGTTCGGACGTGCACGCGACCGGCCCGACCGCGAGCGCAGCGGACAGTAACGCCGGGATCGAGCGGTGCTTCCGCTGGCCGCCATCGACGATCCGCGGACGCCAAGGCATCGCGGGTGCGTTGCTCTTGAGTCGCATACATCTAAACTTGCCCAATCGCACCGATATGCCAAGCGCCGGAACCGCGAGGTGTCGCCGATGAAGCGGAGAGTCGAGACCGCCCTCTTCACCCGTCGAGATTTTGTGCGCGCCGCCAGCGCGGGACCCGCCGCGGCCTGGCTCGCCGCCTGCGGCCGCGCGGGAGACGCGGGGTCATCGACGGACGCCGAAGCCGCCATCGCCTCCCGCGGGGAGCGGCCGCCCCGGTGGGCGAAGGATCCAGCGCCCTTCATCCAGCGCACCCTGAATCTGGAAACGCGGCTCGAACTCGTCGACGGATTCATCACGCCGAACGAGTTGTTCTTCGTCCGAAACCACTCGCCCACGCCGACGATCGACCCCGAGGGCTACTCGCTTCGAGTGGAGGGGGACGGCGCGGAGACCGAGCTGCGGCTCGACCTGTCCACCCTCGAGTCGCTGCCGCAGCATACGATCACCGCCTATCTGGAGTGCGCCGGAAACTGGCGGGGTCTGTATCCGGAACTCACGGGCACCCGGGCGAGCGGCGGCCAATGGACGACCGGAGCCGTGGGGTGCGCGGAGTGGTCGGGGCCGTCGGTCGCCACGGTGCTCGACCTGGCCGGCGTGCGGCCGGGAACGGTCGATGTGAATCTCGTGGGGCTGGACAGCACCGGATTCGAGCGCGCCATGCCGCTCGCCAAGGCGCGGGATCCCGACACCATCATCGCGCTGCGCATGAACGGCGAGCGGCTTCCCGCGGATCACGGATTCCCGGCGCGGTCCGTCGTTCCCGGATGGTCGGGGTCCAGCAGCATCAAGTGGCTGGGGTCCATACAGCTCTCCACCGAGCGGGTGTGGAACTCGAACAACACGTCGTCCTACGTCCTCATCGGCGACGAGTGGCCGGCGGAGGAGCATGCGCCCGCTCAGGGGGCGGTGATCACGGAACTCGTCGTGAAGAGTGCGCTGGCCCTTCCGAGGCCCGCGCAGCTGGCGCCGGGGTCCCACGTCCTCCACGGGTTCGCGCACGCGCCGGCGGGACCGGTATCCGCCGTCGAATGGAGTCCGGACGGCGGAACGACGTGGCTGGAGGCCGAGATCGTCGATCCGATTCTGCCCCTCGCGTGGCAACGCTTCGAGTTCGAGTGGGACGCGACGCCGGGGACGCACACGCTGGCCACCCGCGCCACGGATGCGGCGGGAAATACGCAGCCGGATGAGCCTCTGATGAACGAAAAGGGCTACCTGCTGAACGTCCCGCTCCCGCACCCCGTGCAGGTGGAATGAAGCGATCCCGGACGGCGCGCTGACGGAGGCCGGATCGCCGTGCTGTACCGGTTGCTCGCAGACCTCGTCCTCGTCGTCCACCTGCTCTTCATCGCGTTCGTCGTCGCCGGCGGATTCGCGGCGATCCGCTGGCCGAGGCTCGCGTGGGCGCACGTGCCCTGTTTCGTGTGGGGGGCGTTGATCGAGTTCGCCGGCTGGATCTGCCCGCTCACGCCGCTGGAGGTCAGGCTCCGGATCGCGAGCGGCCAGGCCGGTTACTCCGGCGGCTTCATCGAGCGTTACCTGCTGCCCATCATCTATCCCGGCGCGCTCAACCGGGAGATCCAGATCTGGCTTGGGCTGTCCGTGCTGGCGCTCAACGCCGTGGCGTACGCCTGGCTCCTGCGCCGACTGCGCCGGCGCGCCCGAAGCGTTCGCTGAGCCGCGGCCCCCGCTCGCGAGCCGGGGGAGGGGACGGTCAGTCGATCACGACGTTGCGGGTGAGCTGTCCGTTGCTCTCCCAGTACGTCCGCTTGTTCACGAGCATCGGGTCGTCCGCCGCCGGCTGGATGTTGCCGTCCGCGTCGATCGCCCTCGAGACGATCGCGTGCCGACCCGGCGTGGCGTCCCAGTCCATGCGCCAGAACGTCCACGTGTACGGGTCGCCCTGGCCTTCGCCCAGCGTCGCCGCCTGCCACGGCCCTTCGTCCACGCGGACCTCGACCGAGGCGATGTCCGCGCCCCACGCCGCCCCGTGGATCGCGTAGCCGTCGCCGTTCCGCGTGACCTTCGCGGGGACGGAGTTGATGTTCACGCGCCCCACCGAGGTCTCCGTCCACACCGTCTCGCCGTCGCGCTCCTCCGCTCGCAGCGTCACGTAGTCGCGGGCCATGAACTTGCCCATGAAGCGGCGGTCGCGGAGTTCGATCCGCGTCAGCCATTTCACGTTCGCGATGCCGTACCAGCCGGGCGCGATGACCCGCAGCGGAAATCCGTGCGCAGTCGGCAGCGGCTCGCCGTTCACCTCGTACGCGAGGATGATGTCGGGATTCATCGCGTCCTCGAGCGACAGGCTGCGGGCGAAGTTCTGCGTCACCGTGTTGCCCCGGATCTCCTCCTCGCCTTCGTCCGCCCCGAAGAAGACGACCTCGATTCCGTCCTCCTGAACGCCGGCCTCCGCAAGGACATCGGCGAGCCGGGTCCCCGCCCAGCGCGCGTTGTGGACGCCGCCGATGAACGAGGGACGGCCGCGGTTCCCGGAGCACTCCAGCGTGAACACGACCTCCTGGCGGGGCCGCGCTCTCAGCTCGGCGAGGCTGAACGTCCGCGGCCGGTCCACGAGTCCGCCGATCTCGAGATTCCAGTCGCTCTCCGCGATCACCGGCAACCCGTAGTGCCCCACGCGGAACATCTGACTGACCGGCGTGATCCAGGAGTCCAGCTCTTCCCAGTTCAGGATATTCATCCGCTCCGTCAACCCGGGGTGGGGCCGTTGAACCCACGGGATCACGGCCTCCTGATCGAACCCGGCGAGCCAGCCGCGGAAGATGTCCGTCGGCAGGACCGCGAGACCGGCGGCCGCCGCGCCGCCCTGGATCAGCACCTGTCGTCGTGGAATCGGGTTTCGCTGGCTCATCATGTCAGACCTCGCCTTCGGGGATCGTATGTTGCAAGCTCGGGTCCGATCACGCGTCGGAGCAAGACGTCATCGCAACCGCGCCTCTCAGCGAGCGGGTCTCCACGCGGACTCCTCCGATGCATCCGTGGGCCCGATCCTGCCCTCCGCCGTCGCGAGCAACTCTTCCGGCGAATGAAGACGTCCCCGCGCGAAGACGAACCAGACGTCGCGGGCGGCCCGGATGTCCTCCAGAGGGTTCCCCCGCACGATCACGAGGTCCGCGATCTTTCCTTCCTCGATGCTGCCGAGTTCGTCATCGAGGCCCATCGCGCGCGCCGAATTGAGGGTCGCGATGCGGAAGACGTCCGCGGGCGGGACGCCGGCGCGCGCGAACGCGAGGAGTTCGCGGTGTATGGCGAACGGCGACCAGTACCGTCCCCAGCTCGGGAGGTCCGTGCCGAGCGTGATGAGGTCGCGTCCACCGCTGTCGTAGAAGGCCTTCAGCGTCCGGCGCTTGATCGGCGACATCTTCGCGAACGACTCGTTCACGGGCCGGGGCGGCCGGGCCTCGACGATCTCCCGCATGTACGGCGTCAGGAAGCGAAGTTCGTCCGTCCAGTACTCCGTCATCTCCGGGTCGTGCGGACCCCAGTACCCGTAGATGGAGAGCGTGGGGTCGAAGTACACGCCGCGGTCGACGTAGAGGTCGATGATGTCGCGGAGCGCGTCCCCCTCGAAGTCGTCGAACTCCTGCAGCGAAGCGTAGGCCGTGCGGTCGGCCGGCATCATGTCGCCCCCGAGGAAGTGCTCGACGCGGTCGATGCCCATGAGGATCGCGTCGCGGGGGTTCACGGTGTTCCCAAATCCGGAGTCGAGGTGGGCGGTGACGGTGAGTCCGTGCTCGTGCGCCTGTTCGATGAGCACGGAGAGCTGCTCCGGCCCGGCCCCCTTTGCCTTGAAGCCGGCCGTGCCCTGCGCCGCCCAGTGGTCCACCTCGTTGCGGATCGAGTCGGGCGTCATGGCGTCGTCGTCCCAGCCCTGCCGCCACGATCCGAAGTAGGGGCCCGAGTTGAGGAGCCGGGGACCCCTGCGCTCGCCGCTCTCGATCGCGAGCCGCAGCTCCCGCATGCGGACCGGATCCAGCTCGCCGGCCGGGAAGGTCGTCGTCACGCCGTTGGCGAGGAAGAGTTCGGGATAGGCGGCCGTCTCATCGACGCGGCCATCGCCGAACAAATCCACCGCGTAGTGAGCGTGCAGGTCGAAGAACCCCGGGAGGATCGTCGCTTCCCGGTCGAGGTCGATCGTAATCGTGACGTCGGCTCTATCCGCCGGAGGGCCGATGGAGACGATCCGCCCGTCGCGAATCGTGATACCCTCGTTCTCGACGAGGGTCCCGGCGTGCACGTCGAGCCAGTGCCCCCCCGTGACCACGTAGGTCGCGTTCTCGTCCACGAGATCGACGAGGTCCATCACGACCCCCTCGCATCCGGCAAGGGTCAGGGACAGGCCGCCGAGTCCCAGGGCCAGGAACGACCGCTTCCGCTGCATCCGCTGTCTCCGAACCATCGATTACACCTCGCGCGGCACACGTGTCGGCCTCCGGTTCACCCGAAACGCGGACGGCCGGGAGGTTCAACATAGATGCGCGCACGTTCCTCCACGACGGACTCGATCCTGTATACTGTGAGCCGTCGGCACGCGGCTGCCATCCGAACGGGATCGGAGTTCACACTGCACGAACCGAGCGCGGCACTCGCCAATCCTCCCAGCGGCCTCCCGGGACGCACGTCGATGCGTCCCGCGGCGGTCGTGGCGCTCATCGTCGTCTCGCACACGACGATCGATGCGTACACCGCGTTCCTGCCGCCGCTGCTGCCGCGGATCATGGACAACCTCGGCCTCTCGATCACGCTGGCCGCGACGCTGTCGACCGTACTCTCCATCTCGACCGCGCTCCCGCAGCCGGCCTTCGGCTACCTGGCAGACCGCTTCGGGAGGCGCGCCTTCCTCGCCGCGGGGCCGATCGTGGGGGGCGTGTTCATCTCGCTGCTGGGGATGGCGCCCAGCTACTTCGTCCTCCTCCTGTTGCTCACGGTGGGAGGACTGGGGTCGGCCGCCTTTCACCCGCCGGGGGCCTCGCTCGTCGCGCGCGCCGGAGACGGTCGCGGAAGCGGCGTGCGCATGTCAATCTTCTCCTTCGGGGGGGCGGCGGGCTTCGCGCTGGGGCCGATCAGCGCGGTCGCCATCGTGGGCCTGTTCGGGCTCTCCGGACTGTGGATCGCGATGATCCCGGGGGTCGTGCTCGGGATCGCCCTCTGGTTCGTCGCGAAGGGTCGGACCCGGGTGGGGCCGGGGACCCCGCCGCCTCCCCCGGTGGAGGTGCTCCGCAAACTCAGGGGGCCGCTCGGCCTCGTGTTCGGGATCTCGGTCGTCGGGTCCTTCGCGCAGAAGGCGATCCTCACCTTCATCCCGATCATCGCCCACCGCGCGGGACAGAGCGAGACGGCGGGCGCCGTCGTGCTCAGCGTCTATCTCGGCGCCCAGGGCCTGGGGACGCTCGCCTCCGGCTTCCTCACCGACCGGTTCAACCGGCAGCACCTCCTGGCCGCGATCAGCGTGCTCGCCGTGCCCACGCACATCCTCGCGTTCACGCTGGCGCCGGCCAGCCCCGCCGCGATCGTGATGGCCGTGTGCGCGGGCTTCCTGAACATGGCGCTGCTGCCTCCGATCGTCGTCGTGGCGCAGGAGATCCTCCCCTCGGGGACGGCGGTGAGTTCGGGCATCGTCATGGGGCTCGCGTGGGCCGTGGGGACGCTGGCGATTCCGGTCGTGGGCGGGTTCGCGGACGCGTTCGGGCCCGTAGTCGCGACCGCGTGGTCGATGCCGCTCCTGCTGCTCGGGGCGCTCTTCGCGATGCAGCCCTCGCTTCGCCCCTACCGTAGAGCCCAGTGATGAACCGACCGAACCCATCCGTCGTCGCATTGGCCGGCACCGTCGTCGTGTTGGCCGGCGCCGTCCTCGCCGCCTGTGGGGGGCCACCGGCCGAGCCGGCCGACCTGATCCTCGTGGACGGACGCGTGATCACGCTCGACGCGGAGAGCCGCGTGGCCGAAGCCGTGGCGGTGCGCGGCGAACATGTCGTGGCCGTCGGCGCGACGTCGGAGATCGAGGCGCTCGCGGGCCCGGAGACCCGCCGCATCGACCTCGACGGACGCGCGATGACGCCGGGGCTCATGGACGCGCACGTCCACTTCGCGAACGGCGGCGCGAACCGCCTGTACCGCCTCGACCTCAGCTATCCGAACGTGGAGAACATCGCGGACGTGCAGGGCATGGTCGCGGAGCAGGCCGGGCGGCTGTCCGAGGGCGAGTGGGTGCGCGGCGGCGGCTGGGACGAAGGGAAGCTCGAGGAGTTGCGCTACATTTACGCCTCCGACCTGGATGCCGTCGCCGCGGGGCAGCCCGTGTGGCTGGCGCACACGATGGGCCACTACGGCGTGGCCAACTCGCTCGCCCTCGATATGGCGGGCATCACGGCGGACACGCCCGACCCGCCCGGCGGCACCATCGATCGCGACGCGGCCGGGGAGCCGACCGGCGTCCTCAAGGAGTCCGCGATGGGTCTCGTGACCCGCCTCATCCCGCCGCTCGGACCCGGCGAGCGGCGCGAGGGGATCCGCTCGCTCGCCGACGCCTTCAACGCCGAGTGCATGACCGGCGGCAAGGATCCCGGGATCGGCCGCCGCACGTGGGAGGCCTACCGCGATGTCCTCGCCGACGGCGACCTCTCCGTCCGGATCTTCGCCCTGTGGGACGCCCGCGACGGGACGCTGGACGAGGTCCGCGCCTACGCCGACAGCCTCGCGGCCTTCACGCGGCCCTACGAGTCGACGGGGGACGACCGGCTCATCGCCGGCGGCGTCAAGTTGTACATCGACGGCAGCGGCGGCGCCCGCACGGCCTGGCTGTACGACGACTGGAACCGGGAGCGCACGGAGACCGACACGGGAAACCGCGGCTATCCGACGATGGACCCGGACGAACTGCGCCGCAGCTTCCGGGCCTATCACGACGCCGGGCTCCACGTTTCGATCCACTCCATCGGCGACCGCGCGATCGACTGGACCGTCGACAGTTTCATCGAGGCGCTCGATGCCACCCCGACCCGCGGGCTCCGGCACGGAATCATCCACTCGAACATCCCCACGGACCGCGCGCTCGACGCGATGGCCGAACTCCAGCGGGAATGGCAGGCCGGCTACCCGGAGCCGTCCCCCACCTTCACGTGGTGGATCGGCGACACCTACGCGGGGAACTTCGGGCCCGAGCGAACCCTGCGGCTGAATCCGTTCCGCTCCTACCAGGACCGGGGCATGATCTGGGCGAGCGGCTCCGACTTCTTCGTCACTCCCTACCCGGCGCGCTACGGCGTCTGGGCCTCCGTCGCCCGCCAGCCGCTGCTCGGCGTCTACGGGAGCGACCCGTACGGCACCGGCGAGTCCGTCGACGTCGAGACGGCGCTGCGCTCGTTCACAACCTGGGCCGCGCACCAGATGTTCCTCGAGGAGAAGGTCGGGACGATCGAACCCGAAAAATACGCGGATCTCGCGGTCTGGGACCGCAACCCGCTCACCGTCCCGACGATCGAACTGCGTGACCTGTCGTGCGAGATGACCGTCTTCAACGGGGAAGTCGTTTTCGAACGCGCGAGCGTCTCCATGCCATGACGCGCCCCAGCCGCTGCCGGGTTCTCCCGCCGCGGAAAGGATAACGAATGCAACCTCGACCTCTCGCGACGGAACGTCCCATTCCGAAGAGTTGGGAGCCGGACCTCAACGCGACCCTCCTCTACATCGTGCGGGAAGGGGAAATCCTCCTCATCCACAAGAAGCGCGGCCTCGGCGCCGGCAAGCTGAACGGGGCCGGGGGCAAGGTCGAACCCGGCGAGAGTACGATCGAGGCCGCGATGCGGGAGTTTCAGGAGGAACTGCGCGCGCGGCCGGTGGCGCCCCGGAAGGTCGGCGAAGTGGGATTCGAGGTGCTGAGCGGCATGTCCATCCTGATCCACGTGTTCCGGTCGGACGCGCTGGAGGGAGAGCCGGTGGAGACGAGCGAGGCGACCCCCGTGTGGGCGCCCGTAGACGACATCCCGTACGATCGGATGTGGGAGGACGACCGCCACTGGCTGCCGCACCTGATCGAGGACCGCCGGTTCGAGGCGTACGCGCGTTTCGAGGGCGATGAAATGGTACACTGCCGGGTGGTCTGTCTCTCCGACACCGAGCGCCTGCGCCCGGAGTCGCTCTGAAGCACTCGGCGACGATCCGCCGCCGGGGCGCGGAAGCTCCGCAGGAGACGAATCCGATGTCGCGAAACCCGGTCCCGCGCCGTGCCGCGCTCCTGGCGCTCGCCGCGATGGCGGGATTGGCTCTCCCTCGGAGCGCCGCGTCGCAGCAGCCGGTAGCGATCGCGGGACGCCTCCTCGACGCCGGCACCGGAGTACCCATCTCGGCGGCGCTCGTCTCCATCCCCGCGCTGGACCTCTCGACGCTCACCACCACGGACGGAGCGTTCCAACTGGTCGTCCCCGCCGGCTCACACACGTTCGAGATCCGGCACATCGGATACGGTACGCGGACGACCGAGGTCGAGGCGCGGGCCGACGGCACGCTATCGCTGGAGTTCCGGATCGAACCGGCCGCGATCGAAGTCGCCCCGCTCGAGGTCAACGTCGAGTGGAGACCGTCGTACCTGGAGCAGGTCGGTTTCTACGAGCGCCGGGCGCTCGGCAGCGCTCGAAGCAGATTCTACGATCCCGAGGACATCCGCCGCGGGGGAGACCCCCTGATCATCGGCTGGCGAAACATGAGCGAGCGCATTCTCAACCTGAACCGGGCCACCAGCTTCAGCCTGTGCCGTCCACAGATCCTCATCGATGGCCGCCGGGATCGCGTCGGCTTCATGACCGGGCTCGCCTATCACCGAATCGGAGGCGTCGAGTTCCACGACGAACCTCACAAGGTGCCGGGCCTCGAGCCTCTGATAAGCGCGGGGGGCGAGGATGGGTTCTGCCCCACAGTCCTCATCTGGACACGCCAATGGCTGACCGAGGCCGAGCTCGAAGAGCGGCGGATCGTTCTCTGCGAGCCCGACCCCGGAACGGACCGGGCTCCGCTCGTGGTCGAGGGGACGGTCACGGACGCCCTGACCGGCCTTCTCCTGCCCCGGGCGACCGTGACGGCCTGGATCACGGAACCGGGCGGCCGTGAGCGCGAGAAGGAGACGACGGCCGACGACAACGGCCGCTTCCGGTTCTGCGACCTCGATCCGCGGACGGACGTGAGCATCTGGGCCAGGTTCGCCGGCCTCAGCGGCGAACTGGCGCCCGTGGCGGGCGAGACAGCCCCCGTGGCGGCCGATACGGTCCCCGTGACGCGGGATCTGGTGATCCCCATCGCTCGTTACGGCTACGTCGCCGGCCGCGTCTTCGATCTCCAGCGAGGCGAACCCGTGGTGGGGGCCGAGATCAGGCTGGCGGCGGCCGAGGCCGCACCGGCCCCCGGCGGCCGTGGCCCGTCCGCCGAGGCCGGGCACCTGACAACGAGCGACGAGCACGGTCTCTTCGCGATTCCGGACCTGATCCCCGGGGACTACGGGCTCGCCGTATCCCACCCCGACGCCGGTGTCGCCGGAGACACCATCCCGGTCCCCTCCGGTTCAACGGTGGACGTCCGCGTCGAACTCGACCCCGCGCCGCCTCCCGCGCCCGGCGCCGCCGCGCCGGCGGCGGGGCCGCGGATCGTGGCGGAGCGGCGGCATCCGCGTCTCATGGAAGTCGGCTTCTACGAACGCCGGCGGGAGAGCGCGACGCGCGGCCGCGGACACTTTTTCACACGGGAGCGGATTCGAGCCCTCGCGCCCACCCGCCTCACCGACCTCCTCACCGAGGTGGACGGCCTGCGCGAAGTCTGCCCGCGACAGACGTGCCGCCTCGTATCGCCGAGCGCGAGGAGATGCT
This sequence comes from Candidatus Palauibacter sp., assembly GCF_965261555.1. GTDB lineage: Bacteria > Gemmatimonadota > Gemmatimonadetes > Palauibacterales > Palauibacteraceae > Palauibacter. The sequence goes on along the minus strand of NZ_OZ253465.1, from coordinate 904,825 downwards.
CCCACATGTCCGTCTACCTGAACGGCACGCTGGTCATCGATGGCCGCGCCTGGGACTTCGAGCAGGGGGGCGTGGACGACCTGGCGGCTCCGCATGAGATCGTCGCGATCGAAGTCTACCTCCGGGCCGTCTCCCTGCCCGGGGAGTTCGCCGCTCCATCCAACCGGTGCGGCGCGATCATCATCTGGAGCGGATAGCTCGGCAGATCCTGATTCACGGCGAAGAGGTGAAGATGACTAACCGATCCCTCCTTATCCGGATCGCCCGGGTTGCGGTCTTCGGACTCGCGCTGCTCGCGCTCCCGCTCGCGGCTCAGGATGTCCGGCCGATTCCGCTGCCGGACCTGCTGGTCACAGGGCAGAGCATCTGCCCGACCACGCCTGACGAACTGCGGCAAGCCTTCGAACTCTACGAAGCGGTCCTCCCGGCTCTGACATCGACATCGTCCACGGCGGATCTCCGCAACCTGCAGGTCCGGATGACAAGACCGAGCGTCTCGTTGAGTCGCGGCGGACGAGCGTTCAGCGCCGATTCCATGACGGTCGTCGTACCCACTGCGGTGGAAACCGCGTCGGGGCAGCACGTCGAGATGTACGGGTACGCGCAGGTGGATCGGGATGCGGAGGCCACGTTCTACACGCCGGACGGTGAGACGCTCGCATCTCCGGGGTTTCTGGCGACGCACTGCCTGAGCACGCTCGAGACAGAAGATGCGGCCAGGGTGGGGCTGGCCTTCGAGCCGAAGCCGGACCGGAGCGTCGTCGACGTTCGAGGCGTCCTCTGGATCGATGCAGACAGTTCGACGCCGCGGGAACTGGTTTTTTACTACACGTCCCTGCGCCGATTCCTGCGACGGAATCTGGAGGCGGCATTGCTGGAGGACTTGCGCTCCCGTGTGCCGAGGCGGGCTCGCGACGTCGTCTCCTTCTATCGGCTCGCCGTCGACGAGACCCGGTTCGGCGGCGTGCTTCACTTCGACCGCACCGATCCCAATCGCGGGCAGATGAGAGCGTGGGCAACCAGGTAGCCATGCTCGGCGGCTGTCGAAGCATTACGTTGAGTGGTCCACCACGCAGACGCTTGACGACGAGGGGTGCAAGGGCGGAATGACGGTAGGCGTCAACGAAATCATGTCCGGAGCCGAGTCCTCGCTCCGCCTGAAGCGTCAGGCCAAGATCGAGGCTTGGCGAGACGGCGCCGCGCCGGACCGGACGACGCACCGGCTGCACCTCGGCGACGCTCGAGACATGTCCGACATCGGGGAGCCGGTCCACCTCGTCGTCACGTCGCCACCCTACTTCAACCTCATCGACTACGATGGGGCCGGGCGGACGACGGCCAACTCGGCGGCATCGACGAATACGAATCGTTCCTCGACGAACTGGATCGGGTGTGGCGGCGGTGCTACGACCTCCTGACTCCCGGCGGTCGGCTGTGCGTCGTCGTGGGAAGCGTCTGCATTTCACGCCGGGCCGGAGGTCGGCATCACGTTCTTCCGCTTCCGGCCGACATCTCGGTTCGCGCGCGCCGGATCGGGTTCGATTACCTCACGCCGATCCGCTGGTACAAGATCGCCAACATGGCGACGGAGGCGAAGGGGGTTGGATTCCTGGGTAAGCCGTACGAGCCCAACGCCATCGTGAAGAACGACATCGAAACCATCCTCATGCTGCGAAAGCCCGGGAGCTACCGGAAACCCACCGCGGCCCAGCGAGCGCTCAGCCTCATCGAGCCAGACGACCACCAGCGTTGGTTTCGGTCGATCTGGGACGACATCCGCGGCGAAGCCCGCAAGCGAGGCCATCCGGCGCCCTTCCCCGTGGAATTGGCCTCCCGCCTGATCCAGATGTTCAGCTTCGTGGGGGATACCGTCCTCGATCCGTTCTGGGGGACGGGGACGACAACGGCCGCCGCCATGCTCACCAGCCCGAGGCGTTCGTCCGCCACCTGGCCGAGAACAACTACCATCCTCGATCCGACGCCCACAGCAACGCCGTTTGCCTCGCGATCGTCGATGACATGATCGAGCATTGTCCCGCCTTCGCGGAACGAGCCCGGGCGGGCGAGATCGTAGCCAAGCTGAATCACACGGTCAGGGTCAACTACCAGGATTGGAATATCGATTTGGCGGTGGGGCCGCCGCCGGGATCGCCCGTCCCCCCGAACAGCAACCTGAGGAAGAACCCGGACCTGCCGTACGGAGCCCCTCGCGCCGAAGACCCCAAGCTCGTCACGGGAACCCCGGCGCCCCGGACGGGGGACCCCATGGACTACGCGACGATGATCCGCCGGATCTGCACCGCCTACGAAGATCGCTGGCAGCGAAGAACCCGCTGAACGCTCACCGGAGGCCCCTGCGTTCCGGGCTGGCTTAGGTCCCGGCCGGCTACTCCCAACGGACGCGGGAGTCGCGCCTCCACTTCGCCTTGACTAGTGCCTCTCGGCGGCTTGGGCGCGCAGCGCGGCGACCCGCTCCTCGGTGGGCGGATGGGTCGTGAAGAGGGATGTAAGACCGCGACGTCGACCCGCGAAGGGGTTCACGATCGCGAGCGAGGCCCCGGCCGGGTTCACCTCCATCGGAATGCGGCGGGCGCCGGATTCCAGACGCTTCAGGGCGCCGGCCAGACCCATGGGATCGCCCGTGATCTCGCCCCCGGTGCGGTCCGCCTGAAACTCGTTGCGACGGCTGATCGCCATCTGGATGATGACGGCCGCCAGCGGGGCGACGATGGCCATGACCAGCATGCCGAGCGGGTTGTCGCCGTCATCGCGTCCGCCGCCGAAGATGAACCCCCAGCGGGCGATGGAGGCGATCATCGCGATGGCGCCCGCCATCGTCGCGGCGACGGTGCCGACGAGCATGTGCCGATGCTTGATGTGGGCAAGTTCGTGCGCGATCACACCGTCCAGTTCGCGGGGAGGCAGCGCGCGCAGGATCCCCTGCGTGAAGCAGACCACGGCGTGCTCCGGGTTCCGCCCCGTCGCGAAGGCGTTCGGCTGCGGCTGCGGCGAGACCGCCACGACCGGTGCCGGCAGGCCCGCCCGCTTCCGCAGGCGCTCCACCCGGTCGTAGAGGTCCGGCGCCTGCGACCGGTCGACGACCTGGGCCCGGTACATGCGCAGGACCACCCGGTCGCTGAACCAGTACATCCCGAAGTTCATCGCCCCCGACAACACCAGGAACAGCACCGCGCCCTGCTGCCCGAACAACATCTGGCCGGCGAACACCAGGAGAAGCGTCAGGCCCGCCATGAGGCCGAATACCTTGAACATCCTTTATCCCTCCGAAGTCCCTCTACGTCTCTCTTCTCGGTCCTATCGTCCGACCGCGACGCCCTGCGCCGCGGTGATGTCCGCATCCGCCGCGAGCAGGTCGCAGAACACGAAACCATCTCGTTCCACGACCTCGCCGCGTGCGACCGGGATCGGTCGCGGCAGGATCGGACCGTCCCACACGAAGGTATGGAACTCTCCGTTCTCCCCGCACGGATCGACCCATTCCGGGAGATCGGCGAGGAAGCGGGCGTCGAACGAGCGGCCCGCGAAGGACGCGTCCAGCACCGCCGGGTTGATGCACACTGCGATGGCTTCGAACCCGTCCCGGATGAAGGTACGCGCGAGCGCCCCCGTGGGTTGCCTCCAGATGGGAAAGAGACCTTCCAGCCCCGAGGCGGCGAGTTGCCGTTCGCGGTACTCGCGGAGGTCCTCCAGGAAGATGTCCCCGAAGGCCACGCGGCGGATTCCGTCCTCGTAAAGCCGGTCGAAGGCCTCTCCCATCGCCCGTTCATAGATTTCATTCGAGGACTGCGGCGGGACGACGACCTCGACGAGCGGGATGCCGATGGCCTCGGCCTGGTCGCGCACGAGCGCGCGCCGCACGCCGTGCATGCTCACCCGTTCGTAGGCGTCGGTCACCGTCGTGATCAGCGTCTCGACCCGCCAGGTTCCGGACTGCTGAAGCGCGTGCAGAGCCAGAGCGCTGTCCTTGCCGCCGCTGAAGCACATCGCGATGCGTTCGCCTGCTCCGGCGCTCACTCCATGACCGTCGCCTGGAAGGCCCCCGTGAGGACGCGGCCCTCCCGCTTGACCTGCACCCAGATCGTGTACTCGCCCGGCTGCGGGAATGCGAACGGGAACTCGACGACGCCGGTGGGGGACGCCGCGCCGCCGCCGCCCATCGGCGACCCTTCAGGCGCGAGCACCGAGAGCGAGCCCATCGAGATCGTGCCCGCGGGATGCAGGTGCACGAACACCGCCCCGTCATCCCTCGTGAGCGCGGCGTGGCTGCGCATCCCCATGTAGGGCTCGAGTTCGGCCGGTTTCTCGTCGGGATCCCAGACCCTGAACGACAGCACCGTCTCCTCGTCGACCCGCAGCTCCCGGTCGCCCTGCCACTCGAGGATCGAACCATCGTCCAGCCGCATCTCGGATCCCGGTCCCGAGAGCGCCATCGGAAGGCCCGTCCACGCCGAGTCGTCCGCGTCCGGCAGCAGGGTCGCGCCCTCGCCGACCTCCCCGGGAACCGCGAGCGCCGCCGCGTCGACGGTCACCGTGTCGACGACCGTCTGCGCGAAGCCGGACTCTTGGACGATGTCGCCGTAGATGCGATACTCGCCCGGCGGCAGGTCCGGCCACGGGACGCGGAAGGTGGACGGGTCCACGGGAACGGGGTGCACGTGGGCGAACGCGTCCATCCCCGGCGCCCCGACGACGAACATGTGCATGAGCTTGCCGTGGTCCGGCACCAGCGGGCTCCAGTCCCGGCCCCGCCAGGCGGGATCGGTGATCGCGATTTGCAGAGCGGGCGTCCCTCCGTCGCGCACGATCGCGCTCTCCACGGCGAGGCGCTCGAAGATTCCGCTGCGAACGTCCCGGTCGACCGCCTCCCACCAGGCGTTCCCCAGGTAGAGGAGGCCCGCGACTCCCACGGCGGTGAGGGCCATGGCGATCCGGGCGCGGCGACGCCGCCTGGGACCCGCCGCCTCCCCCGCCGGAACCTGACTCTCCCGCACCGCGGCCCCGGTGATCGAGACCACGCCTGCGACCAGGAGCAGCGCGAGTGCGGCCAGGATCCAGCCGAGACCCGGCGGCAGGTCGCGCACTCCGAGCATGACGGAGGTCACGGGGACCGAGACCTCGCCGCTCCCCCGGCCCCCCTCCACCGCGACCTCCACCCGGTACGCGCCCACCGTCATGAGCCACAGTTCCGCGGCGTACAGTTCGGGATCGCCCGCCACGGGAACGGCGACGTCGGGGGGCGGCGCGCCGCCCTCCGGGGCCGCGTCCCAGCGCACGGGGCGCACGGTCACCCGGTCCGCACCGCCGCCCGACACGCGGACGGAGACCTCCGCCAGCCCCGGGACGACCTCCGGCGGACGGATGACGACGGAGACGGGGTAGGGCCCCGCCTCGCCGGTGAAGAACACGTTCTTGCTCCCGACGTGCCCCGTCGCCACGACGTACAGTCCGGCCACGAACGCGGCCGTCCGCGCGAGGCGGGCGGCCCGCCGGGGCCTCACCGGCGGACGCGCAGCCACCAGTTCCCCAGCCACAGGCCCGCGCGCGCCGAGACGAACGCGATCGGCAGCGCCCACCACGCCGCGGCGACGAACCGCGACGCCGAGAAGTCGCCCCCGAGGTACGGGCCGCCGTGCCAGAACACATTCTGCCAGGCGCCGGGCGCCGCCGTGTAGCCCCACGTGTCGCCCTGGAAGAAGTAGTTCCGCGCCCCCTCGGAGAGCATGAAGTCGGCGAAGACCCACTGGATCGCGCCGAAGATGGCCACGAAGGCGACGCCCCCCACGGCCGCGATCCGCCAGTCCGTCGAGGCCCGCCCGGGCGCCTCGCCCGGCGCCGAATGTCGCCGCAGCAGGAGGTCGATCACGATTGCGGGCGCGAACAGGAGGAGCGGGAACTCGGGCGGCACCATTTGGGTGACCGGACGCAGGATCGGCGCGAGCATCGGCTCCGCCGGGAAAAGCGGCAGCACCCACATCATCGCCAGCGAGACGCCGGTATAGATGAACGCCGCGCACGTCGCCGGCCAGCGCATCTGCCCGGCCCTCCCGATGGCGAAGAGGAGGACGGGGAAGAGCGCCGCCATGATGAGGTGGAACGTCGCCCCGTGCATCTGGTTCGGAAACGTGTACTCCATGAGCAGCACGGAGAGCGACAGGATCAGCATCGCGGCGCTGAACACATAGGCCCACGCGAGCTTGCGCCGGCCCGTCTCCGAGGCGCGGTTATGCCACGACAGCGCCATCAGCAGAGCGCCCACCTGGATCGCATAGATTCCAAGCGCCAGGACCACGTGGGGTGGGCTCAGGATCTCGACGTCGAGCCCGTACGCGTTGTGCCACCAGTCGTCGAGCGGCGCGGACGTGAGCATGGCGATCGCGCCCCAGATCGCCACCCAGGCCCCGAGCGGCGCCCGGAACCCCCACATGCGTACGGAGCGTCCGACCTCCGCATCCGTCCCCGAGAACGTCGTCTTCAGCGCGAGCCACCCGCACGACAACCCCGCCGCCAGCCCGCCCGCGTAGACGAGCAGGTGCGCGGGCGTGAAGAGGGTGTCCCGCCCGATCGTCCGGTGCCACGAGATGTCCCACGTGATGCCCACGATCACGGCCCCCGAGGCGAACAGGATCGCGGTCAGAGGCCACGGAATGCTGTCCGCGGACTCCGCCGCGCCCTCGCGTCCCCTGAAGACAGACGTTGGTGCCACCGTCGATTCCATCGCGCTCTCCTGAATTCCATGCTCCCGCAGCCGGCTGCTCAATGGGCTGCGGGCTATCGACACATCCGATCTACCGCCCGAAGATAGGTCTGGTCGCGATCAGATGCAGGAGAAGCTGCGGGGGGAGGAGAGAGAGCCTGACTTCGGCTCCGGGGAGTTCTAAAACGGACCGGCCTCCACGAACTTGGTCTCCGCGGCGTGGAGCTCGGCCTCCCAGCTGTCGCCGATCACGAGCTTGTTCATGTTGGCCGTTCCGATCGAACTCCGCTGCATCCAAGTCCACTCGGACCCGCCCGGCGTGAGGAGCGGAGTCGCCTGCCGGGCCTCGGGATCGAGGACATAACCCACCGTGTCACCGGAGGTCATACCCACGAACAGGCGCCCATCATCAAGAGGTCGAAGCTCGCCGACGAACTCGATGCTGAGCAGACTCCCCCCGAACGCATCGATGGCTTGATCCGCCCCCTGGATCTTGCGCTCCCTCAGTGCGCGGGGAAGAAGCAGGGTTTCCACGACTTCGCCGCTCGGCTCATAGACGACGAGGGCCAGCTGTCGTTGATCCAGCACATAGATCCGGCCATCCGTGGCCACGGTGACGAGGTTCCGGCTCCTCGGCAGAACCCGCTCCAGATCGCGGGACACTCCTCCGGGTTCCCGAAAGTTCTCCGGGATAACCCCGAACGGCACAGACTCCGTACCGTTCATGCGGACCAGGTAGTGGTTGGGAAACACGTCTCCGGGCACAAGCAGGCCGACTGATCCGTGGTGCGCGAAGTCGCTTGCGTCGGCTGAGATCGAAACCCCGTCCTCGAAATCGCCGGAAGAATCGAGATACGAAACCCGTCCGGTGCCGGGATCGAGGACGGCGAGCCGATCCTCCCCCGCGGCCGCCAAACGTCGCGGGAATCTGAACTCCCCGGGACCATCTCCCTCGCGACCGTGGACCTGGATGGGGTTCAGGCTCCAGTCGAAGGCAACGACGCGAGGATCCAGACCATCGGCAACGAAGATCCGGTCATCCAATACCAGGATGTCAACGATCGATCCGAGGCTCACACGGTCGTCCAGTTGACTGAGTCTGGCTCGCGGTGGCTGGATGCGATACGCGCCGGAGGCGATCGCAAGCTGGACGACGGGCCCGCCCCCGCCGGAAGCCTCCGGCCGGGACGGCTCCGCTGTGGAGCAGGCCACGACCGTCAACACGGCCCACGCCACATGCGGGCGGGAGCGCATCAGAACAGGACCGAGGCCGGTGTCGCCGTCGACTCCATCGAAATCCTCTCTTCGCCGCCGCCCGAACGACAAACGCCGGGCTATCGACACATCCGATCCACCGCCCGAAGATAGGTCTGGTTCAACCGAGATGCAGGAGACTCGACGTGAGATCAGAGAGATTCCGGCACTCGCGCCCGGGGTGGCCCGGGAGCGCGCTCGCCGCAGCGGCCCTCGCCCTTGGCGTCGCCGGCTGCGCCGGGCCGGACCCGGCATCGGATCCCGCCAGCTCCGATTCGTCCCCCGCCTCGCTTACGGCGGACCAGATCGACGCGACTCACGCCATCGCCGCGTCCCCGATCGAGGCGGGCCGCGCCGCCGGCATGTCCATCGCCGTCGTGCGCGGGACGGACACGCTCCTGATCGAGGAGTTCGGTCACGCCGACCTCGAACTCGGCGTGCTCACGCCCCCGGACGCCGTCTACGAGGTCGGATCCGTGACCAAGCAGTTCACCGCGGCCGCCGTTCTCCTCCTGCAGGAGGAAGGGAAGCTCTCCCTCGACGACCCGCTCACGAGGTGGCTGCCCGACTACCCCGTCGGGGACCGGACCGTCACCGTCCGGCAGCTCCTGGACCACACCTCGGGCATCAAGGGCTACACCGAGATGGAGCACCTGTGGGCGGAACTCGCTCCCCTCGAACTCCCGCGCGACACGCTCGTCACGCTCTTCGCCGCCGAGCCCTTCGATTTCGAACCCGGCACGGCGATGACCTACAACAACTCGGGCTACTTCCTGGCCGGACTCGTCATCGAGGCGGCGAGCGGGATGAGCTACGAGGACTTCGTAGAGGAGCGCCTCTTCGGCGCGGCCGGGATGGAGGACTCCCGCTACTGCCACAAGGACGAACTCACTCCGAACCGCGCGAAGGGCTACGAGCCGGGCGACGACGGGTTGCACCCGGCGCCCTACCTCGACCACCAGTGGCCCTACGCCGCGGGGTCGCTCTGCTCCACAGTGCGCGACCTCGTCGCCTGGAATCAGGCCCTCCACGGAGACGGGGAAGGCGGCGGGATCCTGACTCCCGAGAGCTATCGCCTGATGATCACGCCCGAGCCCCTGCTCGACGGCACGGACCTGCGCTACGCGAAGGGCCTCGCGATCACGGATCGGGACGGGACCCCGCGGATCGGGCACGGCGGCGGGATCTTCGGCTACGTCACCGACCTCCGCTACGTCCCATCCGAGGATCTGTCCATCGCGGTGCTCATCAACACGGCCGGAGGCGCCTCGTCCGGCGGGATCGCGGGACAGATCGAAGACGTGGTGCTCGGTGCGCCGGCGGAACCCGCCACGGCGCCCTTCGAGGGCGATCCCTCACCCTACGCGGGCCGCTACGAAGGCCCTGCCCGCGGCCAGCGCATCACCGCGACGGTGGCGGCCGAGGACGGACAACTGACGATCGACACGGGAGGCGGCGAGCCGGCCACCCTCTCGTGGCGGGGCGGCGACGAATTCGCCGATGGGCGGACCCTCTATCGTTTCATCCGAGACGATTCCGGAGACGCCGGCGCTACCGCCCCCTTCAATGAACTTCGAATGGACGTCGTTTCGGGACACTTCGTCCTGCGGAGAGTGGACCCATGACCACGCATCGAACCCCTGCCCGCCGCGCTCGCCGCGCTTCCCGCGTGTTCCCTGCGGGGCTGGTCCCGGCCGTCACGGCCCTTGTCGCCGCGTCGGCCACAGCCGCCGCTCCCGCGTCCGCCCAGGACGTCGCGGGGCTCGTCGGGACGGAATCGAGCGAACTCGCACCGGTCGTGGAGCGCTACTCCGCTGACCGGGTCGCCCTCGGCCGCCGGTGGACCGTCTCGTACTCTCCCGAACGCACCCGCCGATTCAACGAGTTTTTCTCCGGCTGGCAACAGGAGATCGACGCGCTTGATTTTGAGGCACTGAGTCTCGAGGGACGCGTGGATTACGTCCTGCTCCTCAACGAACTGCGCTACCAGCTGGACCTGCTGACGCGCGAGGCGGGGCTCGCCGCCGAGATGGACGGATTCATCTCCTTCACCTCGCTCATCGTGGAGCTGGAGGAACGTCGACGCAGCCGGCAGCCCGTCGAGTCGGAGTCCGCCGCAGCCCGTCTCGCGAAGCTCCCGGCCGAGGTCGAGGCCGTCCGAGGCGAAGTCGAAGCCCGGCTCGAGGACGGAGGAGATGTCTCGCGGATCGTCGCGCTCCGGGCGGTGACGGCGCTCGCCGAGCGCACGCGTCTCCTCGAGGACTGGTACGAGCACTACGCCGGCTACGACCCCGTCTTCACCTGGTGGAACGAGGACCCGTACGCCCGCGCCAGGGCCGCGCTCGATGGCTACGCGACCTTCCTACGCGAGTCGGTCATCGGCTACCGCGAGGGCGAGGACGAACCCATCGTCGGCGACCCGATCGGCGCGGAAGGTCTCGCCGCGGACCTGCGCCGCGAGATGATCCCCTACACGCCGGAAGAACTCATCGCGATCGCCGAGCGCGAGTACGCGTGGTGCGAGGAGCGGATGATCGAGGCCTCCCGAGAGCTCGGCTACGGCGACGACTGGCGGGCGGCCCTCGAGTACGTGAAGACGCTGCACCGCGACCCCGGCGACCAGCCGCAGATGATCCGGGAACTCGCCGACGAGGCGCTCGCCTTCGTCACCGAGCGCGACCTCGTCACCGTTCCACCTCTCGCCGACGAGATCTGGCGCATCGAGATGATGTCCCCCGAGCGCCAGAAGGTGTCGCCCTTCTTCCTCGGCGGGGAGGTGATCCAGGTCTCCTTCCCCACGGACGGGATGGAGCACGAGTACAAGCTCATGAGCATGCGGGGGAACAACGAACACTTCTCCCGCGCGACCGTTCACCACGAACTCATTCCGGGGCACCACCTGCAGGGGTTCATGACGAGCCGCTTCAACTCCCACCGCCGCGCCTTCTCCACCCCGTTCTGGGGCGAGGGGTGGGCGCTCTACTGGGAGATGCTGCTCTGGGACCTCGGCTTCCCGTCGACCCCCGAGGACCGCATCGGGATGCTTTTCTGGCGCATGCACCGCACGGCCCGGATCATCTTCTCCCTCTCCTTCCACCTCGCGCGGATGACCCCGCAGGAGGCGATCGACTTCCTCGTCGAGCGCGTGGGGCACGAGCGGGCGAACGCGGAGGCGGAGGTGCGGCGGAGCTTCAACGGCTCCTACTCCCCGCTGTACCAGGTCGCCTACATGATCGGCGGGCTCCAGTTCCGGGCCCTCCACGAACAGCTCGTGCAGTCGGGGGGGATGACGAACCGCGCCTTCCACGACGCGATCCTCAGGGGCGGCCGGATGCCGGTCGAGATGGTGCGCGCGCGCCTGCGCGGCGAGGCGCCGGCGAGGGACTTCGAGTCGGCGTGGCGCTTCGAAGGCGACCCGCTGCGCCGCACGACGTCCGAGGAACCGACCGTGCCGGAGCCGGCCTCGAAGCGGCCGACCCCGCAGGAGACCGCACACTGACGCGCTGAAAGGAAGACACATGGCTCGCGATCCGCAGTTGACGGCGATCACCGGTATCCTCCTCGCTCTGGGCGCCGCGGCTGGCGGCGCGAGCGAGGTTCACGCGCAGGACGGCGCCAGGAACGGCGGCGCGGACGGCGTCCTCTCGGTCGACCAGCTCCTCTCCATCGAGTCCGTCGTCGGAGGCGCACCCGCCTGGTCGCCGGACGGCTCGGCGATCCTGTTCGAGTCGGGGCTCACGGGCGGTCTCATGACCCTGCCGCCCGAGGGCGGCTTCCCCACCCGCGTGCCCGTGGACATGGGCGGCTCCGGCCACTTCCTCACGTCACGGATGCCCGGCTGGTCGCCCTCCGGGACGTGGATCTCCTACGTGTCGGACAAGAGCGGCGCGCCCGAGATCTGGCTCTGGTCGACGCGGGACGGGGCCGACGTCCAGCTCACCGACCTCGGCGCGCGCATAAATTCCATGAGCTGGTCCCCGGACGAGCGCTCCATCGTCTTCGCCGGGGACCGCTACGGGAACTACGACATCTGGAAGGTCGATGTCGCCACCCGCCGGGTGGACCGTCTCACCGAGGACAAGCGCTACGAGGTCTTCCCCACCTGGACGCCCGATTCGCGGCACGTCCTCTACGTGCGTCTCGACGACGCGTGGGAGGACCACGACGTGATCGAGGTCGACGCCGCCGGCGGCAGCCCGCGCACGGTGATCGAGGACCGCGACTTCTTCGACTACGGGGCGGGCGCCACGTTCGGGTATCCGAGCGTATCCCCGGACGGCCGCCAGATCCTCTTCCGTTCGCACCGGAGCGGCTGGATCAACTACTGGCTCGCTCCGCGCGAGGGAGGCGACGCCCGCCCGATTGCCCCGGCCGAGGCCGACCAGAGCGCCGCGACATGGTCCCCGGACGGACGCTGGATCGCCTACACCGAGAACCATAACGGGCACCACGACCTGCGTGTCGTGGCGGCGGACGGGGGCGAGCCGCGGGTGCTCGTGTCGCCGAAGGGCGGCGTCGCGTCGAGCCCCTCGTGGTCTCCGGACGGCCAGGCGATCGCGTACCTCCAGGAGGACCTCCTGAGCCCGCGCGACCTCCACGTCGTCTCGCTCGAGGAAGGGAACAGCCGGCAGCTCACCTCCTCCATGCCCGCCGGCAACTTCGGCGCCCGGCTTGTCGCGCCGGAGAAGATCCGCTACGAGAGCACGGATGGATACTCGATCCCGGCCTGGCTCTACCGGCCCCCGGGGGCGGCGGCCGGCGACGGCCTCCCCGGCGTGATGTGGATCCACGGGGGTCCCACGTCGCAGTTCCACGACACCTTCCAGCAGCACGTGCAGTTCTTCGTCCAGCGGGGATACGTCGTGCTCCTGCCCAACATCCGAGGGAGTTCGGGCTACGGGAAGGCGTTCGCCGACGCGAACAACGGCTGCTGGGGGCACTGCGACCTGGAGGATGTCGTTGCGGGTGCGGACTACCTGCGGGCGCTCCCGGAGGTCGACCCGGAGCGGATCGGGATCACGGGGACGAGCTACGGCGGCGTGATGAGCATGTACGCGGTGGCCTTCGCGCCGGACGCCTTCCGCGCCGCGATCCCGGGGTCCGGATACACGGACTGGGTCCACTTCCAACACGGCGAGAACGAACTCCGGCACATCAAGCTGCTCGACCACGAACTGGGCCCGTTCGAGACGAGCGAGGAGGTGTGGAGCCACAGTTCGTCGATCTCGCACGTCGCCGACGTCTCGACGCCGATCCTCCTCGTGCACGGCGTGGGCCGCTATCCGGGCTCCGACCAGTCCGAGATCTTCGCGAGGGCGCTGGAAAACCATTACAAGCCCTTCCAGTACAAGACGTACCCGAACGAGAACTACTACGTGTACGGGAAGGCGAACCGCCGGCAGATGCTCCTCGACATGCTCGACTTCTTCGAGCAGTTCCTGAAGTGACGGTCGCGGGGCGGGCCGCGCGTTTCCTCACCGCGACTCTGATCTTCGCGGCGACTCCGATCCTCGTGGGCTGCGAGCGCGTCGAACCCGTCCCGTCCTCCGATGTCGGGGGAGATGCCATCGCTCTCCGCGCCGCGGTCGAGGCCGGCCCGGTTGAAGTGGCTGTGGAGACGAGCCAGGGCGAATTCGTGATCGCGGTGCATCCCGAGTGGGCGCCGCTGGGGGCCGAGCGGTTCCTCGCCCTCGTCGAATCCGGCTACTACGACGACGCCCGCTTCCACCGCGTCGTCCCGGATTTCATCGTTCAGTGGGGGCTCGCCGGCGACCCCGCCCTCACCGCCGAGTGGATGAACGCCTACATCCCCGACGACCCCGTCGTCGCCTCCAACACCCGCGGCCGCATCGCCTTCGCCTTCACCGACCCCGGAACCCGGGCCACCCAGGTGTACATCAACCTCGTGGACAACTCGCGGCTCGACTCGACGGGATTCGCCCCCTTCGGCGAGGTCGTGAGCGGGATGGAGGTCGTGGATGCGCTGTACTCGGGCTACGGAGAGGACTCGGGCGGCGGCCTCCGGCGAGGCGACCAGAGCCGCATCGTCATCGAGGGCAACACCTACCTCGACCGCGAATACCCGCTCTTGGATCGCCTCAGCCGCGCGAGCCAGCGCCGGGGTCCGAAGTAGACCGTTCCTTCTCGGCCTCCTTCCTAGCTCGGGCACGGTCGTACAGTTCCTCGCGAGTCAGGTTGTCCGACATTCGCAGCCCCACCCCGCGGGCATCGAAATCCTCGAATACCAACTGTGACCTCTGCAGGCGGACCAGTTCGTCGGCGCCTGCTGCCCCCAACGCGAGTAGCTCGTCCAGTTCTTCGCGCGTGAAGGGCGCGCCCTCGGCCGTCCCCTGCACTTCGACCAAGCGCCCGTCTTCCAGGTAGACGAAGTTGAAGTCGACGTCGGCTGCGGCGTCCTCCACGTACTCCAGGTCGAGCCGCGCCTCGCCGTCCACCATGCCGGCGCTGATCGCGGCGACCCACTGGCGGAGCGGACTCGCATCGAGAACACCGTCCGACACCAGGCGCTGGAAGGCCATCTCGAGCGCCACGCACGCTCCCGTGATCGAGGCGGTCCGGGTGCCGCCGTCGGCGACGAGGACGTCGCAGTCCACCGTCACCGTCCGCTCGCCGAGCGCCTGCAGGTCGACCGCCGCGCGGAGCGAGCGGCCGATGAGGCGCTGGATTTCCTGGGTGCGGCCCCGCGCGCCGCGCCGCTCTCGCCGCGTGCGCTCCGCCGTGGCACGGGGCAGCATGGCGTACTCGCCCGTGACCCAGCCGCCGCGGCCCTCGCGCCACGGCGGGACGCTCTCCTCGATGGAGGCCGTGCAAAGCACGCGCGTCATCCCCATCGTGATCGTGCACGATCCCTCGGCGAAGGGGGCCGTTCCCGTCTCGAGGGTCGTGGGTCGCAGGGCGTCCAGCGCCCGACCGTGTGGACGTGCCGGCATGGGGCAGCCTCGGTCGAAGGTAAAAAAGGAAGAACCGATGAACGTCGAGCGCGTTGAGAGTATGTCGGACGCCATCCCGCTGCGATGGCGGATCCCCGCCGCGTGTCTCGTGCTGGCGGGTGTGACGGTGGCCTGCGCGCCGGGCGACGCCCCTGAGGCGGAAGCGGAGATCGTCCCGACGAGCGTTCTGTTCACCGGGGCGACGGTGATCGACGGGTCGGGGGAGGCGTCGTTCGCGGCCGACGTGGCGGTGGAGGGCGACCGGATCACGTTCGTCGGTGACGCTGCGGCGAGCGAGGCGGCGCTCGCCACGCGGGACACGATCGCGCTCGACGGCCTCCTGCTCACGCCCGGCTTCATCGACATGCACAGCCACATCAGCGTTATCACCGTCGGCGAGGCGTACGGGCTCCCCGCGGTCGAATTCCTCACGCAGGGCATCACGACGGGCGTGATCGGGGTCGACGGCTCGAGCAGCACGGACCTCGCCGCGCTCTACGCGGACCTCGAGGAATCCGGCGTCGGGAAGAACATCGTCTCCTATATCGGACACGGCTCCGTGCGGGGGACGGTCATGGGCATGGACAACCGCGCCCCGACCGCGGCGGAACTCGATGAGATGAAGGTGCTCGTCCGGAAGGGGATGGAGGACGGCGCCTTCGGGCTCTCCACCGGACTCTTCTATACGCCGGGCTACTACGCGGAGGCCGACGAGGTCATCGAACTCGGCCGGGTGGCGGCGGAGTACCCCATCGGCGGGGAGCACGCCCCGGTCTACGATACCCACGACCGCGATCTCGGGGCGGCCTATCAGGGCATCGGCTACCACAACTCGATCCGCGAGGCGATCCACATCGGCGCGGAGTCGGGGCTCCGCACGATTTTCAGCCATTTCAACGCGCAGGGGGCCGCGCTCTACGGCCGGGCCTCGGAGGGCGCGGCGATCATCGACTCGGCGCGCGCCGAGGGCATCGAGGTGGCGGGCGCACAGCACGTCTACACGTCCACGATGTCGAGCCTGCGGGCCTACACGATCCCGCGCTGGGCGCAGGCCGGCGGCCCGGAGCAGATGGTGCGCCGCTTCGCGAACCCGGATACGGCCCGGATCCTCGACGTGCAGACGATGGAGATGCTCGACATCCGCGGCGGCCCGGAGAAGATCGTGTTCGCCGACGCGAGGCCCGAGTTCAACGGCAAGACGCTGGCCGATGTGGCGGCCGAGCGCGGGCTGCCCGTCCCCGAGGCCGTGCGCGAGATCATGTCCGAGTCGAACCCGTGGGTGATGAACCGCGATCTCTACGACGTTGAGAACACGCGCTACCTCGCCACGATGCCGTGGATGATGACGTGCACCGACGGTGCGACGCCCGCCCCGGGGGCCGAGATCGTGCACCCCCGCGTGTACGGGACCTTCCCGAAGAAGATCAAGGACTTCGTGGACCGGGATGGCGCGATCGGGCTGCCGTTCGCGATCCGGGGCATGTCGGGCCTCGCCGCGGACTTCCTCCGCCTCGACGATCGCGGTTATATCCGCGAGGGGATGGTCGCCGACATCGCGGTCATCGATCTCGACCGGTTCACGGACCGCGCGACCTACGACGATCCGCACCAGTTGTCCGAGGGTGTCGTTCACCTGCTCGTGAACGGCCGCTTCGCGATCCGCGACGACGAGGTGACCGGCGAACTCGCCGGCCGTCCGTTGCGGCGACCCTGACCGCCGCGGAAGATCAGCGGCCACGTATCGACACATCAGGAGCCAACCCATGATTCCGTCGCGCCTGGCACCCGCAGCGGCCCTTCTCGCGTTCGCCCTGCTTCCGGCGGCGGCCGCCGCCCAGACCGGACTCGTCATCGAGGACGGGCAGGCGCAGATCGTCCCGGCCTTCGCGGATTGCCTCGCCAACGTCCGCGACGAGATGACCGCGAATCTCGACCGCGCGACCGGCGACTACAGCGACTTCTGGGCCGGCCGGGATTACCTGAACCACATCGATGGCGTGCGCGCCGCCACCCTCATGAGCCACGGCTTCAATGACTGGAACGTCATGCCCGAGCACAGCTACCGCATCTCGATGGCACTGCGGGAGCGGGGCGTGCCGCTCCAGATCTTCTATCACCAGGGCGGGCACGGGGGCCCGCCGCCGCTCGAACTCATGAACCGCTGGTTCACCCGCTATGTGGCCGGTGTGGAGAACGGAGTGGAAGACGACCCCGAGGCGTGGATCGTGCGAGAGGGAGACGACCCGCGGGAGCCCACGCCCTACCCGAGCTATCCCCACCCCGAGGCCGAGAGCGTGGTCCTCCATCCTCCGGGGGGCGACGGACACTGGATCGGGACCCTCTCCCTCGACGGATCGGGGGCCGGCGACGCTGCGGGGGCCGCCCCTGGCACGGGCGCGGGAACCGGTGTGATCGTCGACAACTTCTCCTTCGCTGGCGACCAGCTCGCCGCCGCGGAGTGGTCGAACCACCGTCTCCTCTACGCGACCCCCGAACTGCGCGAGGACGTCCATCTCTCGGGCGTCGCCACCGTCCGCGTGCGGGTGTCGGCGGACGCGCCCGCCGCCAACCTGTCCGTGTGGCTGGTGTCGCTGCCGTGGACCGGGGGCGGGGAGATCAACGACAACCTCATCACGAAGGGCTGGGCCGATCCGTCGAACGCGCGCGCCGAGGACATCGCGTCGCCCCGCACCGGCACGCCGCTTGCGCCGGGAGAGTTCGTCGAACTGGAGTTCGCCCTGCAGCCCGACGACCGGGTGATCCCCGCCGGGGCCCGCATCGGCCTGATGATCTTCTCCAGCGACCAGTCGTTCACGCTCCACCCCGACCCCGGCACGACCCTGACCGTCGACCTCGGCGCCACGAGCATCTCGCTCCCGGTCGTGGGAGGGAACGCGGCGCTGGAGCGCGCGCTGGGAGTACCCGCCTCCCAGTAGCCGGTTCACCGGAGACAACCCCCGGCCGGCATGGCGCCTCCAAGGAATGAGGCCGCCATTCCGCGGACAGCGGTCAACATCACCGATGTCTCAACCGGGACGGGAACATGCGCATTTCCGGACGCCTCCCTGCCGTCGGACTCCTCTGTTGCGCGGCCGTCGCCTGCGGCGGCGTTCACTCCGAGCCCGAAGATCAACCCCCGAACGTGGTAGTGGTCTCCGATTCGGCGGGCGTCACGAACGTCGCTCTGGGCCGAGTGGAGGAACTATCGGTATCCCTCCTGGAGGCGGACCTCATCTTCTCGACCCGGGATCTCGGGATCGAGTTGTTCTGGGTCGGTGACGCCGTCCTGCTCGGAAACGGCGGCCTCGCGCTGGCCAATACCGGTTCGAGCGAGGTGCTGCTCTTCTCCGGTGCGGGTTCGATGACGGCCAGGATCGGGGGGCAGGGCGAGGGGCCCGGCGAGTTCAGCAGCGTCACCACGCTCCTCGCCACGGACGAAGGGTTCCTGGCGTACGACGCGCGCCTGGCTCGCCTCAGCGAGTTTTCGGAGAGCGGGGAGTTTCTCACGTCATCCCCTCTCTCCCCCCAGAGCGCCATCGTGTCCCTGAAACCGCTCGCGAGAGACGCGGCCGGGCGCATGCTGGCGATCCTGGGAGAGCAGCGCTTCTTCCTCCCGGAGGGGATGAAGCGGGACACGACGCCCCTCCTTTCGTTCACCGATTCCGGGACGGAGCCCGACACGCTCGGAATGCTGCCCGCCCAGGAATGGACCTACGGCGGCATGCCGGGCGGTGGGATGACGCGCACCGAACCGGCGTTCGGGAGGAACATCGTGGCCGGCGGCTTCCGCGACCGCGCCCTGATCGCGGATAACGATGTACTGAGCCTCTCCGTCTACGCGGCCGACGGGCGGCTGACGCGTCTGATCCGGGGCTCAGGCGGGGGGTGGACCGTGACGGACGAAGAAATCGAGGCATGGAGAGCGGCACGGCTCGCCCGCAGGGGTCCGGACGTCCCCGACTATTACGTGGAATTCGTCCGGAACGCCCCCTGGCGGGAGACCCATCCGGCCTTCCACTCCGCGGTCCTGGGGCCCGACGAAATGGTGTGGATCGGGCTCGCGGCCCGGGCGGGCGACGAGACGCGACGCTGGCTCGTCCTCGGCCCCGACGGGCAGCCGCGCGGACAGCTTGACCTTCCTGAAGGAGCGACGGTGTTGGCGATCGATGCCGGCCGCTTCGTCCTCCTCCAGACGAACGCCCTCGACGAGGAGGAGGTCCGGCTCTACCGCTACCGGTAGCCCCGCTGGCCGGACCCCGCCTCCCACCTGCGAAACCGTTGGCGATTGAATTCGGTACGGTTCTCCCGGTATGCTGGTCCGTCGTTCCGGGTCGTGACGCGCCCGCGAACGGTGGACCCGGACAAACGGTACCGAACGGCGAAGCATGAGGACCCAGCGCAGGCTTCTCATCCTCCTCACAGGACTTCTCGCGGCCGCCCAGGCGTGCGCGAGTGCGGGGCGCGGTCCGTCCGACGAGGCCGTCCGCCCAGACGCGGCGCGCATCGCCGAACTCGAAGCCATCTACGAGGCGCGCGCCGAAGCCGCCCTCGAGGGTGCGCACGAGGCGGACATCCGCTTCATGACGCACATGATTCCGCACCACGCGCAGGCGCTCGTGATGGCCGGGTTCGCGCCCGACAACGATGCGAGCCCTTCGATCCGGACCCTCTGCGCCAGGATCATCAACGCGCAGACCGATGAGATCGCCGTCATGAGCCGCTGGCTCTCCGACCGCGGCCTCCCCGTGCCCGAGACCGGAGACATGCGGGGCCACGCGGAAGGGGCCATGCTCATGGCCGGGATGCTGACCCCGGAACAACTCGCGGAACTCGAGGCCGCGCGCGGCCCCGACTTCGACCGCCTCTTCCTCCGGTACATGATCCAGCACCACAAGGGCGCCGTCACGATGGTGCGGGAATTGTTCGCGACGGACGGCGCCGCGCAGGATGACTTTGTCTTCAAGCTGGCCTCCGACATCCACGTCGATCAGGCCACGGAAATCGCCCGCATGGAAATCATGCTCGAGGCGCTCGCCGCGCCGGAGCCGGGCGGCTGATTCGTGAAGTTCACCCCAATCGAAGGATCCGACATGTCCGCAGTGACGAAGAAACGCGACGACACTCGATTCACCGCCCGCCTCGCGGCTCTGCTCGCCGGCGTGGTCGCCATGGGAGGGGTCGCCGGCTGCGCCTACCAGTCGGCGCAGACCGGGATGGCGACCGCTCCCGCGGCCGCGGCAGCCGCGCCCATGGGGCTTCAGGTCAATCCGCCGACGCCGGACCCGCGCGTCGGCCTCGCGCCCGGCATGTTCGACGCGGGCGAGGCGATCTGGAACCTCGACCTCGTGTCCGCCACGCCGCCGCCGGAGCCGTTCGTGGGCAAGACGAACTCCGACCTCGCCTTCTCCGGTCCCTACGCGATCCAGGGGAACTACGACGGCATCCAGATCTGGGACATCTCCGATCCCGCCAATCCGCAGACCGTCGTGACGTACGTCTGTCCCGCGTCGCAGAGCGATGTCTCCGTGTATGAGAACCTGTTGTTCGTCTCGGGCGAGGGGTTCGGCGGGCGGCTGGACTGCGGTGAGCAGGGAATCGAGGAGGCCGTGAGCCACGACCGGCTCCGCGGCATCCGGATCTTCGACATCTCCGACATCACGGCGCCGGAGTACGTGGCGAACGTCCAGACGTGCCGCGGGTCGCACACGCACACGCTGCTGGAACACCCGGGAGATGACGAGAACGTGTACGTTTACGTCTCCGGCTCGGCCCCGGTGCGTCCGGCGGAGGAACTCGCCGGTTGCTCGGCTGCGCCACCGTCCGAGGATCCCAACTCGGCGCTCTTCCGCATCGAGGTCATCCGCGTGCCGCTCGCGGACCCCGCGAGCGCCGAGATCGTGAGTTCGCCCCGCATCTTCGAGGACCTCGTCGCGCCCCCGACCCACGGCCCGGCCCCCGACGACATCGCCGCGCTCGAGGTGGCCCGGGAGCGCGGCGCCTTCATCATCGAGGTAATGGGGGAGGAGATGGTGCTGCCCGACCAGTCCGCCGCCGCGATGCTCGGACAGTTCGTGGCCCAGCGCGGAGGCGAAGGCCCGCCGACCGCCGCCGACAGCGCGGCGCTGCGGGAGGCGCTGCCGGCGATCGTGGCGCAGATGATGGGACCGCAGGGAGATGGGGACGGCCCCGCACCCGGCCCGACGCAGTGCCACGACATCACGGTCTACCCCGCCATCGGCCTCGCCGGCGGCGCGTGCGAGGGCTACGGCATGCTGATCGACATCAGCGACCCGGCGAATCCGGTGCGGCTCTCCGCGGTGGCCGACTCCAATTTCTCCTACTGGCATTCGGCCACCTTCAACAACGACGGCACCGCCATCCTGTTCACGGACGAATGGGGCGGGGGCGGCGCGCCGAAGTGCCGGGCCTCGGACCCGATGGAATGGGGCGCGAACGCGATTTTCACCATCGAGGGCACGGAGTTGGAGTTCCAGAGCTACTTCAAGCTGCCCGCGCCGCAGACGCCCGAGGAGAACTGCGTGGCGCACAACGGTTCGCTGATCCCGATCCCGGGCCGCGACATCATGATCCAGGGCTGGTACCAGGGCGGAGTCTCGCTCATCGACTGGACCGATCCGACGAACCCGGCCGAGATCGCCTACTTCGACCGCGGTCCGGTGAACCCCGACCGCATGCAGATGGGCGGAAGCTGGTCCGTTTACTGGTACAACGGCGTCATCGTCAATTCCGAGATCGCCCGCGGCCTCGACATTCTCGAGCTGGTCGCGAGCGAGGCGCTCACGCAGAACGAGATCGATGCGGCCAACTCGGTCCAGTTGACGCACCTGAACTCGCAGGGTCAGCCGATCTTCGAATGGCCGGCGACGTTCGCGCTGGCGAGGGCCTACCTCGACCAGTTGGAACGGCACGGGGGCCTCTCCCGCGACAGAATCGGCGCGATCCGCGCTGAACTCTCCAGGGCCGAGGGGATGTCGGGTTCCGGACGCTCGGGGGCGCTGCGTTCGCTGGCCGACGATGTGTCCGGCGACGCCGGCGGAGCGGGAGACGCCGCGAAGGTCCGCATGTTGGCCGACGCGGTCCGGGCCCTCTCGAACGCAGGGATGTAGGGACAGCGGGAGTACGCCGGGCCCAGTCCCGGACATGCCCGTTTTGATCGAAGCCCCGGCCGTCATCGAGGCGGCCGGGAACAAGCCCAAGCGCATCGAGGAGTACGCCGGCCGCGTCCGAACGGGACACGAGGGCGTCAGCGTGGCGCGCATGGTGGCGCCCTCCGGGTGGGTCGAGCCCGGTCAGCGTCCCGAGTTCGAGGAGATCACCGTCGTGCTGCGCGGATCACTGCGCGTAGAGCACGAAGCCGGCGCCCTGGACGTGGAGGCTGGCCAAGCGGTCGTCACGCACGCCGGCGAATGGGTCCGCTACAGCACGCCGAGCCCGGAAGGCGCCGAGTACATCGCCATCTGCCTCCCCGCCTTTTCCCCCGACACCGCCCACCGCGACGGCTAGGCCGTCAAGTGATCGTCGACAGCTCGCACGGACCGAGGAGGGACAGAGAATGACAGGGAAACGACCTGATGAACCGACGGAAAGGCACATCGCATTTCCGCTTGAGAATCACTGGCTCTATAAGGGGGCCGCACATGTACAGGGAGCACCTTCGTTGAAGGCTTGGGCTCGAGCGGCTCTTGACGATGCCGTGAGGCGGTTGTCGGGTGAGGAGCGATCGGCGGCCGAGTTTTGTGCGAGTGAGATGGCCGAACTGGAAGTGCGGGAAAGGTCGATCCGGGAATCTCACATTAGGAAGATTCGAGAGATTCTGCATGCAAAGCCTGGCAATGTCCCAATCAACTGACCATTAGCTTCGGATGCGAGGGGATCGGATAGGCACATAGCATCATGGCTCTCCTCCGGTGCCACACGGACATCTGTTCCCTGCTCACAATAGCGCCGCAAGGCACCTACGCCTCATCGAGCGTCGCCGCCTCCCGGCATAGGCGGGAGGCGGAACGGAACGGAGAAAGGATGAGCGGGCGGAGGCGGCGGCCACTCTCCTGTACGCCAGCCGCCGTGGGGGAAGCCGCGAGGGAGCACGGACGTTTCGCCCGGCCACGTAGGCCGCGCCCCCAACGGTGGGCGAGCGTCCTTTCGTGACGACGCACACCGCGGTCCGTCCCAAGCTTCCAGCCCTACGAGCAGACTGTCGAACGGCTGCGAGACGGGCACGCACAAGGCAGGGTCGCCGTCATTTTCGTGCCAATAAAACGACCGGAGCCGGGTCAACTCTAGGAACGAGGTCGGAACCTCCCCGGTCAGTGCGTTCCCGAACAAGTACAAGGCATCCAGATTGGAAAGGTTCCCCAACTCCGGGGGCACCTTGCCCGCAATAGCGGTCTCGGACACATGCAGGTACTCGAGGGCAGCGAGGTTCCCCAGCTCCGGCGGGATATTCCCCGTGAGCGCGTTCCAACTCACAGCCAGACCCTCCAGTGCCGCGATGCCTGCCAGCTCCGGGGGGATACGGCCCGTCAATTCGTTGCTATCCAGGAGAAGCCGCTTGAGACGCTTGAGGTCTGCCAACTCTGGCGGGATACTCCCCACCAGCTTGTTGCCAGACAGGGACAGCGCCTCAATGTTCGCGAGGTTCCCCAGCTCTGGGGGGACCGGCCCCGTCAACTCGTTCGATTGCAAGTTCAGCTGCCGGAGGCGAGGCAGGTTCCCCAACTCCGGTGGGATTGATCCGTCCAGCTCGTTCGCGAGCAGGTTCATCCGCTCGAGGCGGGTGAGGTTGCCCAGCTCCGGGGGGATCGGCCCCGTCAGCTTGTTGAATTGCGGGATCAGTATCTTGAGATTTGCCAAGTTCCCCAACTGTGGTGGGATTGCCCCCGTCAAGCTGTTGAAGTTCAACCACATCTCTTCGAGGTTGGCGAGATTCCCTAGCTCCCGCGGGATTGGCCCCGCCAATTCGTTACCTTGCAAGTTCAACTTCCGAAGGTTGGCGAGGCTCCCCAGCTCCGGTGGGATCTCCCCCGTCAGCCCGTTCCCGGAAAGGTGCAGAATCTCGAGGTTGGTGAGACTCCCAAGCTCGGGGGGAATTCTGCCAATCAACTCGTTGAAGCCCAGCGACAGAAGCCGGAGGCCATTGAGACTCCCCAGTTCCGGCGGGATTTCGCCGATCAGTGAGCTCTGCCACAATTGCAGGCTGTCGAGGCTGGTCAGGTTGCCCAGCTCCGGGGGGATCGGGCCGATCAGTTCATTGTGCGTAAGGTTCAGAATCTCAAGGGCAGTGAGACTCCCTAGTTCAGCCGGGAGCGCACCTCGGAGGTTATTTCCCGTAACAGACAGGATGTCCCAGCTGCCGCGGAGATCCAAGCGGATCACCCGCCCGGAAGCGTCGGTCCAGACGCCGTACCACTCGCCCAGCGGCGCGTCGGTTAGCCAGTTCCCGCTGTTAGTCCAGTTCGGTCCGTCTGTCGCTTCGTAGAGGGCGACCAGAGCCGCCCGGTCGGTGTTCTCTCCCGCGACGGTCACGACGATCTCGGACATCCCCTCCGCGCTCCCTGCGGCTGCCGCGATCACGGCCGTGCCCGCGGCCACCCCGCGCAGCAACCCGGTGGAATCAACGGTGGCAACGGCCGCGTCGCTTGTGCTCCAGGCGAAAGCCGTGTTCGCCACCGTGTGTCCGTTTGCGTCGAACGCCTCTGCGGACAGGCGCCGCGTGTCGCCGGCGACCAGCGTGTCGGTCGCAGGCGTGACCGTCACTCGGCTCACCTCCTGCATCACGGTCAACGACGCTGTTGCCGACACCGTCCCCGAGGTCGCTATCACCAATGCGGTTCCGTTGCCTGCGGCCGTCACCAGTCCGGAGCCATCCACGACCGCCACCGCCGAGTCGCCGCTCGTCCACGCCACCGCCACGTCTTCTAGCGGGCGCCCGCGCTGGTCGCGCACCTCCGCCAAGAACCGAACCGTGTCTCGCCAGGCCGTCAGCACGACCGTGGCCGGAGTGACCGAGACGGAGGCCGGTCGCGCGGGCTCCGGCGGGGGAGGGGGCACTGGACCCGCTGACTCCTCACTGCCACACCCCGGAACAAGGGCCACGACCAGTCCGAGGGTCACGAGCTCGGCCAAGGGAAAACCCCGCAAACGACTCACCGCCTCACGCCCTGGACTGGATGATGGACCGTTGCTGAGACCATGGCGGCTTGTACGAGACCATTGGTTATACAGGATGAGCTTTCGTGGGCACGGGTAAGCGTCACGGGCAAGCATGTTGAGACACGAGAGGCCGCACAACCTCCGCTCGCGTCTAACGCTCCCGACTTGGCGCGGTGGGCTGCGGCCCTAGCCCACCAAGTTACGCGCTGTGCGCTCGGCGGGCCCAAGAGAGGCTGGGGAAACAGGGTTGCTATTCCGGATCGGCGATGCCGGACAACTCGACAGATGGTCGGTCTGGGAACCTCGCGATCAGCGAGAGCGTGCCTCCCATGGCTTCCACGGTTCGGCGCAGAGTCGAGAGAAGGAGGTCGCTACGCTTTTCCAGTCGCGATATGCCTTCCTGGCCGATGCCGAGTTCGCGTGCCAAGCTGACTTGGGTGAGCCGCCGGGCCTCGCGCAGCTCGCGTAGCGTCATTTCCTCGGCGATGAGTTGAGCAGCGCGCTCCTCCACTCCTTGCCGCCGCTGCGCGTCGAGTCCCTCGATCACGTCGTCCACGTTCAATGCCATCATGCCCCTCCTTCCATCGCGAGCCCCGCCAAGTGCCGCTCGAAGCGCTCGTCCGCCTTGCGGATGAGCGTCCGATAAAACGCCTTGGAACCGCCGCCCGACTTGTCGGCGGCAACGAGCAGGACGGCGGTGCGCCTGGGATCGAAGGCGAACGCGACCCGCCATTGCCCATCCGCCGCACTGAATCTCAACTCCTTCATGTTTGCGTAGCGCGACCCGTTGAGCGTGTCCACTCGCGGGCGTCCCAACTGCGGTCCGAAGTGTTGCAAAAGGCGGGACACGGCCAGGATCGCGTCCTGCACCTCCACCTGCAACGCGCGGAACTCCGGCGCAAACTCATCGGCGATCTCGACCGTCCAGTCCACCTAAGCAACATGTCTTGGGCGGCATATGTGCTGCAAGTTCTGGCACGTGGCGAGTCGCTGCGACGCTAAGCCAGGTGACCCCCGGCCGCGCCGATCGCCGCCAAGCGGTCCTCCTCGCGTTCCAAGCCCCTCTCGTCGCCGCTCACGCGTGTTGAGGTTCCCAATGGGATACGTCGGCGTTCAAGCTATCGGCGGCGTGAGGAGAGACCTCGAATGCTTCCAAACAGCACGCGCGCGACTCACCAGCTCAACCGCGTGGTCACTGTCACTTGTTGCGCCTGTTCCACAAGCCACGCTTGCAGAACGTCACGACGATACAGACCGTCCTGACGAGCGTCAGGGTTATCGTCCCAGAACTGTTGAAGTATCGCATCAACATCTGCCGTATGGCGCGGTGGACTGATGGCTTCGGCCTGCATATCAACCGGGTCAGGGTCGAAACCATATCTCTCGCTGTCGATGCTGGCCTGAATGGCGCCAACCCTACTCCGTCGTTGGAGCCTAGACCAATAGTTTGACTCGCAAACCAAGTCTGCCGCTTCTTCCTCGGTAATCTGTTTCCTGCGGCTTCGGAAACGGTCCATCTGCTGGCCAGCAGTAAACGCGCTTGCAAGGGAGAGACCCGCGATCAAGACCCACCAGACGATTGGGGGGATCGCTGCAAGGAGGCTCGTGGTCCAGGACCACGCGGGAGCCCAACCGACTTGCTCGATAAGCCAAGCCAGTCCCGGCCCCCCGCCGACACCTCCAATCCACGCAGCTGTCCGCTTACTCCAGCCGCGTGCTTTGACGCTTTTGGACCCAGAATGACCATCGGGAACGACGGAATCTTCCTCGCTAGTCGATTGCGCCTGCGTGTCCATGAGGATATGCCTCCCAGATCTTGGACGCCCCAAGTATGTGGAGCCTTACCGCCAACTACGGTGCTGCTCAAGTTAGTCTTGGCAGACCGGCAACTCCACGCCGAACAACGCCGAGCGCCTGGGTTCCACCACGAAACTTGTGCAGGGTCCGGTGCCGCAGAAGGTCCCCCGCCGCCAGATTGCTCATCTGGTGCGCCACGCTCCAGCTTCCGTGCCATCGGGCAGGTCGAGACCCTCCCAGCGGACGCCGGACACGGACTCGAAGCGTTTCGCCATCACTTCGAGCGCTTCGGGGTTGTTGTCCACCAAGATGAAGTCGCGCCCGAGCTCGTGGGCGGCCATGCCGGTCGTGCCGCTGCCGGCGAAGAAATCCAGCACCAGGTCGCCGGGGTTCGATGACGCGGTGATGATCCGGCGCAGGATGCCGAGCGGTTTCTGGGTCGGGTATCCCGTCCGCTCCGCACCGCTCGTGGGGACGATCGTGTGCCACCACGTGTCCGTGGGCAGTTTGCCGCGCGCGGCCTTCTCGGGGCCCACCAGCCCGGGAGCCATGTATGGGATGCGCTCGATCTCGTCCACGTTGAAGGTGTAGTTCGACAGGTCCTTCACATAGAACAGGATGTTGTCGTGCTTCGCCGGCCACCGCGTCTTCGGGCGCGCGCCGTAGTCGTACGCCCAGATGATCTCGTTCAGGAGATGGTCGGGTCCGAACAGATCGTCGAGAAAGAGCCGGCAGTGGTGCACTTCCCGGTAGTCGACGTGGAGGTAGAAAGACCCGTGCGGAGCGAGAACGCGGTACGCCTCGACGAGCCGGGGCCCGAGGAACGCGAGGTAATCGTCGAACCGGTCATCGAACCGGCGCGTGCCCACGGCGGTCGTCTCGTAGCGCGCCCCCTGGAAACCCGTCCGGTCCCCGCCTTCGCCATGTGAAGTGCGGCGCGTTCTGATCCGTGTCCGCCGCTGCGTCCGGCCGGTGTTGAAGGGCGGGTCGATGTAGATGAGATCCGCGTGGCCGTCCGGCATGCCCCGGAGCGCGTCCAGGTTGTCCGCAAGCATGATCTTGGGCATCGCGTCTCCCGGCGCCGCGCCGCGCCGCGGGAATCCCCGCCGAAGCCGCCTCCGCCGGGGGCTAATCTGCGCCCGTCGCGCCGTCCGTTCGTCCTGCCCGGATCAGCTCGCGCACTTCGGCGAAACCCACGTGCATCTCCTCCCGGAGGGCCGCCATCTCCTCCCGAAAGATCGCCATCTCCTCCCGGAGGGCCGTCATCTCGTTCTGGAGTACCGTCATGTGCACTTCGATGCGGGAAACCCGGTCGACGAGCGTGAGCTGCGTCGCATGCAAGGCGTTCATCCGCTGCCACACGAGCGAATAGAAGCCGGCCAGCACCGCCAGCGAGATGAAGAGCGACAGGGCGAGATTCCAGCGTGTGATCACGATGCCGTCCGGCGCGTGGCGCCCGGGCGACTCCGTCATGTCACCGACGGCGCTTGCGCCGGTTACGGGTGGAGAATCCGAGGGGGATGGCTTCGACTCGGACATGTGATTCCCTTTCGCGAAGGTCGAACGTAGCTCTCTCTCGCGCGGCACGGAACCGACGCAAGGCACTCGCTGCACAGGAATCCGACCCGGGGTCAACGCACCATCAACGTCGCCACGCGCGTCCCGTGACGCATTGCTGAATCAGATCGTGTCCTGGCTGCCCCCGTTGCCCGTCGGGGACGAGTGGGCCACGATGGTGGCGCGAAAGATCGATCGTTCGAATGGCGGCCTGACCGCCTCTGGGTCAGACCGCTCACAACGCTGGACATGCGCCGCCCGACGGCGCCGCACCGGAGACGCCAATGGAATACGATCCCACCCTTCCCTGGTACCGACGCCTTCACTGGCAGGTGCTGTCCGCCATGATCCTCGGCCTCGGCGTGGGCTGGGCCTTCGGAGCGCCCGCGGCCAACGCGATCGGCTGGATCGGCGAGCTGTTCATGAAGCTGCTCCGCATGATCATCGTGCCGCTCGTGCTCACCTCGATCGTGTCCGGGGTCGCTTCCGTGGGCGGGGGGAGGGCGATCGGCCGCCTGTTCGGCAAGACGATGGGCTACTACGTGCTGTCGAGCATGCTGGCGGCGCTGACCGGGCTCCTGATGGTGAACCTCATCAGGCCGGGGCAGAACGCGGACATGGGTGCGGCGGCGCAACAGGAGGTGCCCGAGCTCAGCACGCCGGACTCTCCGGTCGAACTCATCCTCGACATCGTCCCGAGCAACTTCTTCGCCGCAGCCTCCGCGGGCGACATGCTGGCGATCATCTTCTTCTGCATCGTCTTCGGCGCGGCGATCACGGGGCTGCCGGAGAAGCCCCGCGTGGTGGTCACCGACATCTTCGACGCCTTCTTCAAGGCGATGATGGCGCTCACGTCCGGGATCATAAAGTTTCTCCCGATCGGCGTCTTCGCGCTCATCACGCGCATGGTGGGGGAGACCGGATTCGACCGCTTCGCCGCGCTCGCGAAGTACTTCGCCACGATCGGGTCGGGGCTCACGATCCACCTCTTCATCACGATGCCGCTCCTGCTGATCCTGTTGGGCCGCATCAAGCCGCTGGTCCACTTCGCGAACCTGCGCGAGCCGCTCCTGACCGCGTTCTCGACGAGTTCGTCGGGCGCGACGCTCCCGGTCACGATCAAGACGCTGCGGGAGAAGGTCGGCGTCTCGAACAAGGTCTCCTCGTTCGTGCTCCCGATGGGGGCCACGGTGAACATGGACGGCACGGCGATCTTCGAGTGCGCCGGCGCCCTCTTCATCGCGCAGGTGCTCGGGGTCGACCTCACCATCGGTCAGCAGGCGATCGTCGTCCTCACGGCGCTTCTCGCCTCGATCGGCGCGGCGGCGGTGCCGTCGGCCGGCGTCGTCGTGATCTTCATCGTCCTGAACGCGATCGGCCTCGGCGACAACCCGGAGGCGATCACGATCGTGGGCGCGATGCTCGCCATCGACCGGCCGCTCGACATGTACCGCACCGCGGTCAACGTGTTCAGCGACTCGTGCGGCGCCGCGATCATCGCCCGCTCCGAAGGGGAGGAGGGGGTAGACACCGAAGTCCGCCACTGACGGCGGACGGGATCAGCGCGCGGGGCCGGGAGAGGACCGGCCCCGCGCCCGGTCACCGCGGCTTCAGCCCGTTCAGGATGGTGGCTTGAGTCCGGTGCCTCGTCTGGATGTCGATCGCACCGTTCGCGGCACGCGGCCCGAACAGGATTGCTGCCGCCCGCCCCTTCACGATCTCCACGTGGTAGATGTCCAGGGCCTCGAGTCCCGCGAGTTCTGAGTCCTCCGGCTGCATGACGCCGTCGATTATGATCAGAGGCCGGATCGAGACCCGGCTGATCCGCGGGGTCGATTTGGGCTGAACGTCCGTCGTCTCCGCAGGAAGCTCCGCCGCCGAAGGGGGTTCTGCCGAAACTGAAGGCCGAGGTGGCTCCTCGACGCCGAAATCCGGTGCGAAAGGCGACTCGCCGCGGTCGCATCCGACGCTCGTCAGAATGCCAGCCATCATCATGGCGGTGGTCGACAGGTTACCGAAGCGCATGACCGCTCCTTCCGTTGCACCGTTCTTCCGCAGTCCCACGTGCTAAACGTCCGGTCTCCCCGTTCTCGGACAGGTCGACCGCATCCGCGGACCGCATTTCGGCTTGCGCGCCGTCGATTCGGGATCGAACGTGACCACCTGTCGGGTGGCCGGTCGGAGTGCGGTGCGGAGACCGGCGAGATGGAACAGGAGGTCTGGCGATGCCGGATCGCAGGGAGTTTCTGAGCCTGGCCGGGGTCGGCGGGGGGAGCGCGCTCCTCGGCGCCTGCGCGGGAGGGGCCTCATTCGATGCCGGCCGGGCGGGTGCCGAGGGACTGGACCCCACCGCACGGGCGCTGCTCGACGATCTGCGGGGGATCCCCGTCGACGACACGCACTGCCACCCGCTCACCTTCGACGACGCGCAAACGGATCCCGACGCGTTCATCGAGCGGCTGGCGCTCTCCGCCTTTCCCATGGACCGCTACTTCCCGGCTGGCGTGTACCAGCGCTGGCGGGCCGGAGACGCCGCGGAACGAAGCACGCTCGACGCCGAATTCGACATCGCCGCCACGCGGGCGCGCGTCCTCGAGCAGGCGGGGGAGACCGTCTTCCTCCGCTACCTCGTGAAGGAACTCGCGGCCTTCCTCGACTGCGACGCGACCTTCGACGCCGTGATCGAGGCCCGGAACGAGAGAGGCGCGGACTACGCGAGCTATCTCGGCGCCCTGTTCGCCGACGCGAACATCGAGAACGCGATGCTCGACACCGGCTACCGCGAGGGGATGGACGAGGCGGGCATGATCCGCTTCAAGGACGCGATCGCACCCGCCCGCGGCCGCCACGTCCTGCGCGTGGACACGATCCTCGGCGGCCTCATGCGCGAGGACCTCGACCTCGGCATCGACGAGATCGAGACGCAGATGATGGCCGAGATCGAGGCGGGACTCGACGGCGACGGCAACCTCGGCGCTCCCTCGTACGGGATGAAGTCGTACCTGCTCCCGCGGCTGGGACTGCTGAAGCCGCACTTCGACCGGGCCGCGGCCCGCCGTTCGTGGGACGCGTTCCGGGCCCGGCGCGCGCGGGGCGAGGTCCCCGCGGCCGACGCCCAGGATCGCGACGACTACTGGCAGTTGCAGAGCGCAGCCCTGCGCTACCTGCACTCGCTGGCGCTCGAAGCCTGCCTGGAGCGGGACATGCCGATGCAGTTCCACGCCGGCGACGGCGAGGCCCCGCGCGGCATCATGCGCAACCAGGACCCGTTCCTCATGGAGGAGATGGTCCGCTTCGAGCGCGGCGGCGTCATGCGCATGCCGCAGGTCATCCTCATCCACGCCGGCTACCCGCTCATCGGCCAGGCCGCGTGGCTCACGCACCTGTACGCCAACTGCCACTTCGAACTGTCGCTCGCCGCGCCCCTCATCCACCACGGGATGCTCCGCATGTTCCTCGAGGTGATGGAGGTCGTCCCCCTCTCCAAGATCCTGTTCGGGAGCGACGCCTATCACCTGCCGGAGTTCTTCTGGCTCGGGGCCAAGTGGGGCCGACGATTCCTCGCGCAGGCACTCGGGATCTACGTCGACGCCGGAATCCTGAACCGCGACGAGGCCGTGGCGGCCGCGCGCATGATCCTGCACGAGAACAACCGCCGCCTCTACCACCTCGACGGTTAGCCGAAAGCCCCTCCACGCCCAGGCACGCTACAAACCGTCGCAGTCACAGAGTTGCGATTCCGATTGCAAGGATGTTGCAAACAAGATCGTACAAGCGTTGCAAATCCAATTATCATAATATTGCAATACCGCTCATGAATTCGTTGCGATTCCGATTGTTTCAGCGTAATCTGAAAGTTGGGAGGGTTGCAACAGCCGGACGCACAACCGAGTAGAATGCGACGATGGCAACTACACAGGACTACCGCCCACGGGTAGCGGACGCCGAACTGCAGGAGCGCCTCGCGGCGGCGGGCACCGTCCTCATCGAAGGACCGCGCGCCTCCGGAAAGACGTGGATGGCGCAGCGTCTTGCGGGCAGCCAGGTACGCCTCGATGTGGACGAGGCGGCCCGGCGGCTCGCCAGGCTGGATCCGGCCGAGCTGCTGGCGGGCCCCACACCCCGCCTCCTCGACGAGTGGCAGCTGGAGCCCGGACTCTGGAATCACATGCGGCGCGCGGTCGACGACCGCCAGGCGGCGGGGCAGTTCATCCTCACGGGCTCCGCCGTGCCATCGGACGACATCACTCGTCATTCCGGCGCGGGCCGCGTGAGCCGACTTCATCTGCGGCCCATGTCCCTGTTCGAACTGGGCAGGTCCACCGGGTCCGTGTCGCTCCGGGCCGTCCTGGGCGGCGAGCGCGTGACGGGTACGGAGGCTCGGCTGAGCACGAAGTTGCTCGCCGAACTCGTCTGTGTCGGCGGCTGGCCCGCCAACCTCGGACGATCGCCACGTGCGGCTCTGCGGGGGAACCGAGACTATATCGTCGAGGTCTGTCGGACGGATGTCCCCAACCTGGACGGGACGCGGCACAATCCGGAACGCGTGAGCCGCCTCCTGCAGTCGTACGCGCGCAACGTATCGACGACTGCGTCCATCGCGACGTTGGCGAAAGATGTAGGCGGGCCGGGTCCGCCGCTGAGCGAGACCACCGCGCGCACCTACCTGGCGACGCTGCAACGCCTCATGCTCATCGAACCGCAGCCTCCCTGGGGACCCCACCTGCGCTCGCGCTCGCGGCTGCGAGCGACGCCCAAGCGGCACTTCGCGGATCCATCGGTGGCCGCCGCCGCCCTCCGCGCGGACGCCCGGCACCTAATGGGTGACATCGGGTGGTTCGGATTGCTGTTCGAATCGCTGGTCGTGCGCGATTTGCGCGTGTACGCCCAGGCCATCGACGCAGACGTGTACCACTATCGCGACAACACAGGTCTGGAAGTGGACGCCATCGTCGACGCGGGACCCGGCCGCTGGGCCGCCTTCGAAGTAAAGTTGGGCACGCACCGGATCGACGACGCCGCCAGGGTCCTGCTCAAGTTTGCGGAGCGGGTGGATACGGACCGGTGTGGAGAACCGGCGGCCCTCTGCATTATCGTTCACGATGGCTACGCATACGAACGTGCGGACGGTGTCGCCGTAATCCCCGTCGCGGCCCTTGGGCCGTAGCGGTCCGTGGCCGGACTAACGCCGCAGACGGCCAGCGGTCCCTCCCGCCCCCCGGGCGGAGCGCCGCCGCACCATCGATGGAGGACGACCCATGAAGACGACCGACCGCGCCAACCGAAGCGTCGCGCGAAGCGCGCTGGCCGCCGTTTCGGCGCTGATCCTGCTGGCCACAGCGGCTGCGGCCATGCAGCCGATGCAGATGATCGGAGCTCCGGACCGGGGCCCGGACGAGGGCGAGGGACCGTACGACCGCCTCATCATCCGCGGCGCCACCGTGATCGACGGCACCGGCGCGCCCCCCATCGGGCCGATGGACATCGTCATCGAGGGGAACCGCATCGTCGATGTCGTCGGCGTGGGCGTCCCGCAGCGGCCCATCGACGAGTCGCGTCGTCCCGGCCTCGCGGTCGAGGGCAACCCCGACGCCGTCGTGCATGAAATCGACGCGACCGGCATGTACGTCCTGCCGGGCTTCGTCGACCTCCACCTGCACACGGGCGGCGTCCCCAAGGCGCCGGAGGCGGAGTACACGTACAAGCTGTGGATGTCGCATGGGATCACGACCGGCCGCGGCGTCGCCTTCGGCCCGCACGACTGGTCGATCCGCGAAAAGGCGCGGAGCGCGGCGAACGAGATCGTGGCCCCCCGCATGTGGGTCTATCCCTTCACCGGCGCGGGCGGCGAGGGGTGGAGCGGCCGCATCATCGACACCCCGGAGGACGCGCGGGACTGGGCGCGGTACGTGAAGGAGTCGGGCGGCGACGGACTCAAGCTCAACTCGTTCCGCCCCGAGATCATGGAGGCGCTGCTCGACGAGGCCGCCCAGCTCGGACTCGGCAGCACGGCCCACCTCGGCCAGATGGGCGTCGCGCAGATGAATGCGCTCGACGCCGCGCGCCTCGGCCTCGGCACCGTCACGCACTTCTACGGCCTGTTCGAGGCGCTGTACAGGGACTACGACGTCCAGCCATGGCCCCCCGAGATGAACTACAACGACGAGCAGCACCGCTTCGGTCAGGTCCCGATGCAGTGGAACCTGATCCACGACCGCGGCGGCCCCGAGTGGACCGCCTTCCTCGAGGAGATGCTCTCGCTCGATGTTACCCTCGACCCCACGATGACCGCGTACCAGGCGAGCTGGGACGTGGACGACCAGATGTACGCCCCGTGGCACGAGACCTACACGCTGCCGACGCTGTGGGAGTTCTACGAGGCGAACCGCGAGGACCACGGCTCCTACTACTTCGACTGGACGACGTGGGAGGAGGTCGCGTGGCGCGACTTCCTCGAGGTGTGGCACGACCTGCTCAACGACTACAAGAACATGGGCGGCCGCGTCACGGCGAGTTCGGACGCCGGCTACATCTACAACCTCATGGGCTTCTCCACGATCCAGGAGATGGAACTTCTGCAGCACGCCGGGTTCCATCCGCTGGAGGTGATCCGCGCCGCGACCATGCACGCGGCCGAGACGCTGTTCAAGCCGACCGGCCGCCCCATCGAGTTCGGCGTCGTGCGCCGCGGCCTGCTGGCGGACCTCGTGATCGTGGAGGAGAACCCGATCCACAACCTCAAGGTCCTGTACGGGACTGGCGCCCGGCGCCTGAACGACGAGACGGGAGAGGTGGAGACCGTAGGCGGCATCCTCTACACGATCAAGGACGGCATCGTCTACGACGCGAAACAGTTGCTCGCCGACGTGGCCGAGATGGTCGAGGAACAGAAGCGCGCGATGACCACCACCACCACCGACAACGGGAATTGAATGGATGAGTGAGAGAACGGAGACGGCGACGTTGGCCGGGGGGTGCTTCTGGTGCCTCGAGGCCGTGTATCAGCTTCTGGAAGGCGTCCACGGCGTGAAGTCGGGTTACGCGGGGGGGCATGCCGAGAATCCCACCTACCAGCAAGTGTGCACGGGTCGCACAGGGCACGCCGAAGCGGTGCGGGTCACGTACGATCCGGACGCGGTTTCATTCGACGATCTTCTGGATGTCTTCTTCACGATTCACGACCCGACGACGTTGAACCGGCAAGGTGCGGATGTGGGGACGCAGTATCGCTCGGCGATCTTCCACGAGAGCGAGGCACAGAGGGAAGCGGCCGAGCGCAAGGTCGCGGAGATCACGGCGGCCGGGATCTGGCCGGACCCCATCGTGACCGAGATCGCGCCGCTGGAGACGTTCCACCCGGCGGAGGCGTACCACGACGACTACCTGAATCGGAACCCGAGCCAGCCGTACTGCCAGGCGGTCGTGGCGCCGAAGGTGGCGAAGTTCCGGCGGCAGCACCTGCAGCGGCTGAGGCGCGGAGCGGGCGTCTGACGGAGCCCCCGCCGGCTCGAACCCCGCGGCGGCCACGGACGGCCGCGTGACGACGCCGGCGCACGCGGCGCTCAGCCTCATCGTCCTGGGCCGGTCCGAGCGCAACGCGCTGCCGGTCGCGCTCGGGGCCGTCGCGCCGGACGTCCCGATGCTCGTCTTCTACGTCTGGGAGCGGCTCGTGCGCGGGGTGTCGGAGGGCCGGATCTGGTCGGAGCGTTACTTCGACCCCGGCTGGCAGGTCGTGTTCGACATCCCGGGTTCGATCCCCCTCCTCGGGATCGCCTTGTGCATCCTCCTCGTGGTCATCGGCCGGCGCTCGACCGCCGGGCGCGTCCCGCCAGCCGCGATGGCCGCCGCGCCGCGGCCCACGAAGCTCACCGCATCGACCCTGTTCGTTGCGAGCATGATCGTCCACGCGCTGGGCGACCTCCCCCTGCACCGGGAGGACGCGCACCGCCACTTCTTCCCCTTCAGCGATTGGCGGTTCACGAGTCCCGTGTCCTACTGGGATCCGGAGCACTACGGCGGATACGCGGCGGCCGCGGAAGTCGTCCTCGTCCTGGCGGTTTCCGTCTTCCTCTTCCGAACCTACCGCGGCCGGGGCCGCTGGATCGTCGCCGGCGTGGCTGGAATCTATGCGCTCTTCATCGGCTTCGCCGTGCTGATGTGGTCCGGGCTTTGATCGACTTCTCCGCGGTCGGGAACCTGGCTGGACCGTGAGCGAGTCCCGGAGCGACCGGTTTCCCTTGGGGGCGGGGGTGCGGCTCGCGGATCTGGCCGTCGATCCCTATCCGATCTTCGCGGCACTGCGGGCGGCGGAACCCGTCACCTGGGTGCCGGAGATCCAGCGCTGGTTCCTCACCCGCCGCGACGACATCCTCGCGGTGCTCCGGGACCCCGACCTGTTCACGACGGACGCCCCGTCCACGATCCGCGACATGTTCGGTGTCCATATGATGACGACCGAGGGTCCGGCGCAGATCCGCTACAGGCGGAAGTGCCTGCCCCCGTTCCACGCCTCCCGCCTGAAGACGGCTTCATTGCCGCCTCTGGTGGCGGAGGTCGAGCGGCTTGTGACGGAACTGCGGTCGGACAACCGCCGGACCGGCGAAGTGCGGACGACCGTCGCGCGCCCGGTGGCGCTCCATTCGGTGCTGTCCGTGCTCGGCATCCCGCTGAGCGAGACGGAGCGCGTGAGCGAGTGGTACGAACACTTCGCCCGGGCGCTGGCGAACTTCGCGGGTGATCCGGACCTGCGTGCCGCGGGCAAGGGGGCGGCCGACGCGTTCGGCCGGGCGCTCGAACCGATGCTCACGGAACTCGAGCGGGACCCGGACGGCACGCTCCTCTCCGACCTGGTGTGCGACCACGTCGACCCGCTCACGGCGGAAGAGATCCGCTCCAACGCGCTCATCATCCTCTTCGGCGGCATCGAGACCACCGAATCGATGATCGCGAACGCCGTCTGGGCGCTCCTCTCGCACCCCGAGCAACTCGAGACCGTCCGGTCGAGCGGCGAGGCGCTGGATCTGGCGATCGAGGAGACGCTGCGCTGGGAGCCGGCGGTGCAGTCGGCCGCCCGCCACGCGACCCGCGATACCGAGGTCCGCGGAGTCCCCATCGCGCGGGGCGAGGTCGTCCACTGCATGCTGGGCGCGGCGAACCGGGATCCGTCGCACTTCGAGAATCCCGACAGCTTCGACGTGACCCGCCAAAACGCGGGCGACCACCTCTCCTTCGCGGTGGGCCGGCACTTCTGCCTCGGCGCCCCGCTCGCCCGTCTCGAGACACGTGTCGTGATCGAGACCCTGTGGGCCCACTGCCCGGGACTCCGCCTTGACCCGGACCGCCCCACAGCCCCGTACGGCTACGAGTTCCGGAAACCGGCGACGCTGTGGGTGGAGTGGAAGGTCTGAACCGTCAGCAGTTCGCGCCGCAGTGCGCGGCGGCGAGGCGGGTGAGGATGCCCATGTAGTCGTCCCATGGCGTCTGGGCGTCCGGCACCGTCTTGTGGGCGACGACCATGTCCAGCGAGGGGATGACCGTGATGAACTGGCCATAGGCGCCGCGGCCGGAGTACGCCCCCTCGAACCCCTCCGGCACGGCGGGCCCGTCCCACACCCACCACATGTACCCGTAGCCGAACTCGCCGCCTCGCAGGCCTTCCGGATTCATCTCCTCCGAGGGCGTGACGACGCTCGTGATGCGTTCGGCCCACCCCTGCGGCAGCACTCGTTCCTCCCCCCACACGCCGCCAAGTAGCATGAGGTGGCCGATCCGGGCCATGTCCCGCGTGGAGAGGACCATGTGGTAGGCGAGGTTCCGGGAGCGCGTCTCGTCCCCCGACTTGCGGTGAATCGACCGGTCCCAGTCCTCGAAGCCCAGCGGCAGCGCGAGATCCGTCTCCAGCGCGTCGTAGATGTTGCGGCCCGTGAGCTGCTCGAAGACGGCCCCCGCCGCGTTGAAGTCCCAGTTGCTGTACAGGTAGTAGGTGCCGGGTTCCTGCGAGCCGCGGGGCGGAGCGTCCGCGAGGTTGTCCCCCGCGTTCGACGCGGGGTGGTAGACGCCGGAGCGCGCGGTCACGAGATCGAGGACGCGGGCGCGCTTCTCGATCGGGAGGAGGCCCTGCACGTCGTCCATGCCAAGATCCTCGAGGGTGAGTTCGAGGTCGATGGTCCCGTCCGCCACGTAGCTCCCGTACAGCATGGCGAGGATGCTCTTCCGCACCGAGGCGAGATAGCTGAGCGAGTCGACGGGTCCGTGCTCGAACACCACGCGCCCCCCGACCACGGCCATCACCGCCGAGGTATTGATCCCCTCGACGTAGGGATGGATCGCGTCCAGCGCCGCGCCCGAGAACCCGGCCGCCGCCGGATCCCCAATCCGCTCCCACGACGCGCCCGGATAAACGGCGTCCGCCGCGCTCTCGGCGACCGGCGCCCGAGCGCACGCGAACCCCGCCAGAAGCGCCAGAACCAGCGCCGTCAGCACTTCGGAGCGCTTGACACGGTTTTCGTGTTTCACGATAATCGTGTTCCGTTTCGCGCGAGGAGAAGAGGACGTGAAGAACATCACGATCACACTGCCCGAAGATGTTGCCCGGTGGCTGCGGGTCAAGGCGGCCGAGGACGACCGGAGCGTCTCAAAATGGATCTGCGAGCTACTGGAGCGGACGCGGCGCCGAGAGGACGACTACGAGGTCGCGATGAAGCGTTACCTCGCTCGGAAGCCTCGCAAGATCGACTGGCCCGAGGGCCGCAGACCCACTCGAGAGGAGCTGTATGATCGCCCAGGTCTTCGTTGACACGAACATCTTCGTCTACCGGCATGACGAGAGCGATCCCTCGAAGCAGGCCTGTGCCGAGGAATGGATCGTTTTCCTTGCGCGTTCGCGGACCGGACGCCTTAGCTTTCAGGTTCTTCAGGAATTCTACGTGACCCTCACCCGGAAGGAACGTCTCGCGTTCGACCCCACCGAGGTTCGCGAAATCGTTCGGGATCTCATCGCCTGGCGGCCGGTGGCGACCGACGCCCGTATTCTGGAACGAGCGTGGGTGCTACAGGATCAGCACGCGGTTTCCTGGTGGGACGCGCTCATCGTGGCCGCCGCGCAATCCTGCGGGTGCTCTATACTCTTGACCGAAGA
The DNA here is from genome assembly GCF_965261555.1 of Candidatus Palauibacter sp. Classification (GTDB taxonomy): domain Bacteria; phylum Gemmatimonadota; class Gemmatimonadetes; order Palauibacterales; family Palauibacteraceae; genus Palauibacter. Next base: position 865,242 of record NZ_OZ253465.1, on the reverse strand, counting down.
CCTGCAGCACGGACATGACTTCGGCGGCGTCCGCGTGATCAACCCGTTTCGAACGAGGTCGGAGACGCCGGCCAGAATCATGGAGGCCCAGACCTGCTGAGGAGCATTCACTCACGAAGGAGTCGTCGATGCCGCGAGCGAAGGCAGCATGCCATGACCGTTTTTCCCTCATCGCGGCGGTGCTCGCCGTGAGCGTCCAGGCCGCCGGCTGCACCGGGGAGGGGGCCGATCCCGCCTCCGAATCCCCGGCCGACGCCGGGGTCGCGCCCCCCGTCGCACGCGTGATTCCGGAACAGCTGGAGACGCACGGGCACACGCGGATCGACAACTACTACTGGCTGAACCAGCGCGAGGATCCCGAGGTCATCGCATACCTCGAGGCGGAGAACGGCTATACCGACGCGCTGATGGCGCACACGGAAGACCTCCAGGACACGCTGTTCGAGGAGATCAAGGGGCGGATCCGGCAGACCGACCTCTCCGTGCCGGTGAGGGAGGGCGACTTCTTCTACTACAGCCGCACCGAGGACGGTCGGGACTATCCGATCTACGCCCGGAAGCGCGGGTCTCTCGACGCGGACGAGGAAGTCATCCTCGACGTCAACCCGCTCGCCGAGGGTCACGACTATTACGCCGCCTTCCCGGAAGTCAGCTCCGACGGCGACCTGATGGCGTGGGCCGAGGACACCCGCGGCCGCCGCATCTACACCATCCGGGTCCGGAATCTCGACACCGGTGAGGATTACCCGGAAGCGATCGAGGGCGCCTCGGGCAACATGGTATGGGCCGAGGACAACCGGACGCTCTTCTATACGCGCCGGGATCCCGGCACGCTGCGTTCGTACCAGATCTACCGGCACCGGCTCGGTACCGATCCCGCGGACGACGTGCTCGTGTACCAGGAGGACGACGAGGAGTTCAGCTCAGGCGTCCGCAAGACGAAGTCGAAGAGGTACCTCGTCATCTCCTCCTCACACACCGTGATGGACGAGCACCGCTTCCTCGACGCGACGAACCCCGAGGGCGAGTTCACCCTCTTCCTCCCGCGCGAGCGCGGGCACGAGCACCGCTTCGACCACTTCGGGGACCACTTCTACGTCCGGACGAACCTCGACGGGGCCGAGAACTTCAAGCTCATGCGGACTCCCCTGGACGGGACGGCGACGGACAACTGGGAGACGGTCGTCCCGCACCGGAGCGACGTCTTCCTGCAGGGGTTCGAGCTGTTCCGGAATTACCTCGTGCTTTCCGAGCGCGCGGGAGGGCTCACCCGTCTGCGCGTCCGCGCGTGGGAAGGGGAGGAGCACCAGATCGCGTTCGACGAGCCGGCCTACCTGGCTTCCTTGTCGGCCAACCCCGAGCTGGACACGAACATCCTTCGCTACGGGTACACGTCGCTCTCGGCGCCGCGCTCCGTCTACGACTACGACATGTCCACGCGCGAGCGCACGCTGCTCAAGGAGGACGAAGTCCTGGGCGGCTACGACCGCGCGGAGTACGTGGTGGAGCGACTGCACGCCCCCGCCCGGGACGGCGCCGTGGAAGTCCCGGTGTCCCTCGTCTACCGCAGCGGTCTCGAGAAGGACGGCGACAACCCGCTCCTCCTCTACGCCTACGGCTCATACGGGGCGAGCATGGAGCCCACCTTCTCCTCCACCCGCCTGAGCCTCCTCGACCGCGGATTCGTCTACGCGATCGCCCATATCCGCGGCGGACAGGAACTGGGCCGGGCGTGGTACGAGGACGGGAAGATGTTCAACAAGAAGAACACCTTCACCGACTACGTGGACGTGGCGGATTTCCTCGTCGCGGAAAGCTACACGAGTCCCGAGAAGCTCTTCGCCCGTGGCGGGAGCGCCGGGGGTCTGCTCATGGGCGCGGTCGTGAACATGCGGCCGGAGCTGTTCCGGGGCGTCGTCGCGCACGTCCCGTTCGTCGATGTCGTGACGACGATGCTGGACGAGTCGATTCCGCTCACGACCTTCGAGTGGGACGAATGGGGCGACCCTCACGAACTCGAGTCGTACCGCTACATGCTCTCCTACTCCCCCTACGACCAGGTGGAGGCGAAGGACTACCCGAACCTGCTCGTCACGACGGGACTGCACGACTCGCAGGTGCAGTACTGGGAGCCCGCGAAGTGGGTCGCGAAGCTGCGCGCGACGAAGACGGACGACAACCGCCTGCTCCTCAAGACGCACATGGACGCGGGCCACGGCGGCGGCTCGGGCCGCGACCGACGCTACGAGGAACTCGCCTTCGAGTTCGCCTTCATCCTCGACCTACTGGAGGAGCCCGCTCCGCGCTAATCTTGATAGGTCGACTGCTCCATCCTACTTCGTCAACCCGGATTGAGCGCAATCAACCAGAGACGTTGGAGTCACTACCCGTGATTGAGCCGTCGAACGAAGCGACAAGGTGGCTGGCGCGCGTGGGGCCGGGGCTGCGGAGGTGCATCCGGCTGGCACGCTTGGCTCCGCTGAGCGTTTGGGCTGCTCCGGTTCTCGGTCAGGCCATACCGCACGAAGAGGAATTGCCCTCGGCCAGGCTCGTCGAAGTCGCGACGATAGACGTCGTGAACGCTCCGCTCAGCAGGCGACCGTCGTATCTCTGGGAGCTGTCGGATGGAACAGTACTGTTGGGGGGACAAACAGAGGTGCTCGTATTCGACAGGGATGGGTCGTACCGAAGGGAAATTGGACGGGCGGGTGAGGGGCCGGGGGAATTTCGGTGGCTTGACGGCCTGGGTGCCCACGGCGACACAGTCTGGACTTCGGACCCCTTACTTGGTCGTGTGACGCGGTTTTTGCCAGATGGTTCTCTCTTGGAAACGGTCACTCCGGACGTTCCGGGGCAGGCCGCTGGTCAACGGCTGAGATTGGCACCGGACGGTTCCATCGTCGGATCTCCGCTACCTCTAAATGGCGTGTCAGGTGATCCGAGTGGACAGGGTCGGGTGCTATGGTGGCGATGGCATGCGAACGAAGGACTGCTGGATTCACTAGTCGCGAGCGAAGTGTGGCACGAGCACATGCTGTTGCGCCCCTCTGGGCGCCCTGGCGGCGTCGCGAGATTGCGGCAACCGTTCAGCGAACGAGCTCCAGTGGCGTTCGGAGGAACGGAACGTTACGCGCTGGCGGCGCGGGCAGTTGTCGAAGCGGACGACGAAGGATTCATTGTGGTGGAGCGGTACCACTTTGATGGCCGACGCGACACCAGCGTGGCGCTGCGTTACCGACCGAGGCAGTTGACGGCTGCGGCCGTGGACAGTGTCGTGTATGAGTTGGGTCGCGAGAATTCAACGCGACCCGGAAGTCGTGTACAGGCGGCTAGGCCAACGCAGGAAATAGCACGTCAATTGCGAGAGGCAATCCATGTTCCGCGATACTATCCACCGCTCAACGATTTAATCCAGGGATCAGCGGGCGCAATCTGGATCGGGCGTGAACGGTCGGCGTCTCGAGAGGCGAACTGGGTCCTTGCGACGCAGAGTGAGGGTGCCTTGGCTAGAATCACCCTCGCCGATTACCAGCGTCCCTTGCTGGCGACGGCCGACTACGTATAGCTTCTTGAGGCCTCCATGTTCGACTTGCCACGCATAGTAAAGTACCGGATCGAAATTACCCCAGGTGGAGGATAGATCGGGGCTCCCTGGGGTTCAGGGCTTACTTTGGGTTGGCGGCAAGGTGGATTCGGATGACGCGCACCGCTTGAACATCCAGAGCGTTCTTCTGTACCCCCGCCAACCGCGCTGCATCCCCCGCATACGGAATGAACCCCTCGGGCAGCTGCACGGCACCCATGTAGTTGTACGTGGTACCGTCGAACAGATCCCACATCGGGGCGAGTCCGTCCGGCGGGTCTACGGGTGGAGCAAGCTCGTCGTCGACTCCAAGGCCGCGCCGAACCCAAACCGTCTCACCGGGCGGGCCTCGAAACATGTGCAGGATGGACGGGAACGTGGCTGGGAACTCGATCTCATCTATCGCATCGTCGGGCAGGGCTGCCCGGCTCGGGTCACCGACGACAGATGACCAGCCGGATGGTGCGGAGCCGGGGTTGGCCAAGTATTCGCGAACTCTGCGTGCGAAGGACGATGTGATCGATCGGGGAGCGATGTCTCGTTCAATACTCCCCACCACCTCGGCAGACGCCAAGTCGATGACCTCGACCGCGTAGCGAGCATCCAGGTTCAACGCGACCCTGCCGCCCGAAAGGACGGTCAGGACGGGTCTGGGGCGAAAGAGGCGTTGCTCCAGGAAGTTCTCCGCCGGGACGCGCCACAGCACCTCATCGTCGTCGAGTCGCTGAAGTCGGAGTTCCCCGTCGAGCAGATTGAGCGTCAGCACCGATGTGCGGCCCGACGAATCGATAACCGGTCGCAAAGCGAGCTGGATTCCCGGTAGCCTGAGGGTCTCAACGACCGTTCCGTCGCCCTCAAAGACGTGGACGCGGAGGCCGTCGGTGATCGCCAGCAGCGGAGTGGACGCCGCCAAGCCACCGGGATTCATGAATTCGCCGGGCCCTTCGCCTTGTCTTCCCCAGTGGTGAGTCTCGTTCCCGTGAGCATCCCATACGGTGATGGCGTGCTCGCCGGCGTCGAGCACGATGAGGTCACCGGACGGCGTCATTTCCATCGCTGCCACTTGCGAGAACACGCGATCACCATCGCGATGCCCGACCGTAAACTCGTCGACCCATTGAGCCGAAAGCAATTGCTGCTCCACGGTTTCCTGTTTACTTGGATTGATTCCCAACACGCTCCCGACGACCGTCGCAACGATGATCATCGAAGCCGCCTAAAACAACCCTTTACAGGTCTTAGCGGCGTGTCGAATCGCCCGTAGGCAAGCACGGGTGAGAATGACCTCATCGGCTCCAGGTATGGGATCGGGTATGATGAGCGTGAGGCCAGCTGAACCGCAGGCCCCCAACTACCAGGGTGAGCGCCCAGGCACACGGCCCTTGGGTCGCATAATCATCCAGAGAATCAGGCGGCACGGATGTTCGGGGGCGCACCGCATCGAGGTCGGACCCGTCGTTCACAGCCGACAGCGTTGTTGGTTCTTTGTGGGTAGCCACGAGGCTGCGGTGGGAACTCCCGGTGGCCCCCGCGCTGGTCGTGCACACGCCGGGAGTGGAGAGTGTAGCCGAGACGGCGGCCGACGGAGCGTCCTCAACGGTTGGGGCAGCCAGCGCGGGGCGCGTGCCCGTGAAAATTGAAGACAGAGTCAGCATGCAGACGGCGGCTACAACTCTGGTGCATCTGCTCATTTCGTGCCCCCCCCTTTTTCGGAAAATGGAATCTTCCTAACGTGGCGGCCATTATGGGGCCGGGACGGGGGTCACATAAGTCCCCGGATGGATGTCATCCGATTAGGGGTCGTCTGACCAGATGGCATAGCTCCAATGATATCCGCCCTTCACCGTCCCCGGGGTTCGCGGGCGTCCGTGGCTGGGGCTCGAACATTCCGGGCACGGGTCAAGCGGGAGCAGAGGCGAGCGGATGGCGCCACGGTCCGTCGCACCCACTCGCATCCACTCTCGATCGCCATGGCTGCGAGGTACGCGTCCGGGACCAGATTGCCCTTCGCCCCGGCTTCGCTGCAAAGCCGTAGGAAGATGGCCCAATGGCGGGCGCCGGGCGTCACTTCGATGCAGTTGGGCCGCTCGCGGAGTTGTTCCACGAACATGGTCGCCCGGGACAGGGTACTCGGAATCTTGAACACCCTCGGGTGCGTGACCACGCGGATGAACCCGCTGAGAACGAGCGGGCTCAGCCCGAATGCCGCATCGGAGTCGACCTCGGAGACCAGCCAGTCGAGATATCGCCGATGGTCGGGAGCATCCTGGCGATGGGCGTAGACGAGGATGTTGACGTCGGGAAGGATCAACCGCCGTCTTCCATGAGTTCGAAGAGGGTTGCGGAATCATCAAGGTGGACCCCGGGTCGCAGGCCGCCCTCTCCCGTGGTCACGAGCGAGAGCGGCGCGGGCGGATTGGAAGTCCGATGCCGGTGCCGCTGGAGCCGCTCCCGCAGGGACTCCGTGATGACGGAGGTCACGGTTGTTCCCGTCTCGAGCGCGAGGCGCTGCACCGCCCGCATCAGGTCATCGTCCAAGTGAATCGTGAGGCGCATGACGCTACGGCATCGACGCCTGGGCGCGGACCCACTCGACGGCTTCGCGGTGCGTCCCGAACCAGACGTCGGGCTTCGAGCGAATGTGTTCGATGAGTTCGCGCAGGATCACGATCCGGGAGCGGTGGCCGATGTAGTGCGGGTGCATGGTGAGGAGGAACATCGTCCCCTCCTCGTACGCGACGTCGAACTCGTCCTTGTAGACCTCGAGCACCTCGCGCGGGTTGGAATAGCGGTCGCCGAGCGGGTTGAAGAGCGGCGCGTCGTCCAGGATCCAGTCCACGGGGAGTTCGACGAGGCCCGTGGGCTCGCCGTTCTGGTTGATCTCGTAGGGCCGGTCGTCGGCCATGAGCGATGAGTCGTACAGGAAGTCCATCTCCAGCAGGAGATCGAGCGTCGAATCGCTGAAGTTCCACGACGGCGCCCGGTAGCCGACGGGGCGTTCGCCCATGAGTTCCGTCAGCCGCTCGACGGCCATGCGCAGGAGGCGTTCCTCCTCGTCGCGCGGGAGCGTGGCGTTGCGCTCGTGAATCCAGCCGTGGACGCCGATCTCGTGGCGGCCCGACGCCTGGATCATGTCGACCTGGTGCGGGGCGAGGCTGAAGCTGAGGGCGGGTCCGAAGAACGAGGCCGCGATCCCGTACTCGTCGAGCAGGTCGATGATGCGGCCGAGGGCGACGCGCGAGCCGTATTCTCCCTGCGAGAGCCCGCCGACGTTGGTGTCGCCGTTCCGCAGCCAGACCGTCTCGTTGTCCACGTCGAAGGAGAGCAGCACGGCGACGCGGCCCCCGTCCGGCCACGAGTCCGGGTTGAGGTCGCGGCCGGCGCGCACGCGGTTCACGGCCTCGAACACCCGCTCCTCGGACCAGCGCCACGGCGGGTCGTCCGCTTCCTGGGCGGCCATCGGCGCCGCCGGCGCCGTCCACAGCACCGCCAGGCCGCAGAGCGCGGTCACGAGTCCGCGCGCCAGCGAACGAGTCGAGGAGAGCTTGAATTGTATGCGCCCGGTCATGAGGATTCCCCCGTTTCGGTAGTCATCTCGAGTCTGAAGGCTTATTTTAACAGATTGCTCGTGAATCGGACGGTCGGCGCCGATTCCGTCCGGCGCTGAGAGCCCGTCCCCGAATCGTGGGCTCGTCGCCGTGGTGCCGGCCCTCCCCTGATTATGGCGACGATGACACATGACGACTACAACGGCCGAAGTCGGCACCATGGACCTCAGCACGCACGGGATCACCGTCACCCGCATCAAGCGGAACCCCTCCGTCGATGAGATCTACGCGGATGCCCTGAGCGGACGCGAACCCGGGGCGGTCAGGGCGGCGAACGGATCCCTCGTGGCCTTCTCCGGCGCCAAGACCGGTCGCTCCCCGAACGACAAGCACGTGGTCCACGATCCGGAGACCGCGCGCGATGTGTGGTGGGGTCCGGTCAACTTCCCCCTCGAGCGCGAGAGCTTCCTGCGGAACCGGGCGCGCGTCCGGGCCTTCCTGAACCGGCAGGATCTCCTCTACGTCATCGACGGCTTCGCGGGCTGGGACCCGGAGTACCGCCTCAACGTGCGGATCATCTGCAACCGCCCGTACCACGCCCTCTTCATGCACAACATGCTCATCCGCCCCACACCCGAAGAGTTGAAGGCGTTCGGCGAGCCCGATTTCGTCGTCTACAACGCGGGCCAGGAGGCGGCGGATCCCTCCGTGGACGGCGTCACCTCCGGGACGAGCGTGGACCTCTCCTTCACGGACAACGAGGCCTGCATCCTCGGGACCGAGTACGCGGGGGAGATGAAGAAGGGCGTGTTCACGATCATGAACTACCTCATGCCGAAGCGTGAGGTGCTGTCGATGCACTGCTCGGCGACGACCGACCCGGAGACCGGGGCCTCGTCGCTCCTCTTCGGTCTCTCCGGAACGGGGAAGACGACGCTCTCGGCCGACCCGAACCGGCGGCTCATCGGCGACGACGAGCACTGCTGGACCGACTCGGGGATCTTCAACATCGAGGGCGGCTGCTACGCGAAGACGATCGACCTCTCCGAGGAGAAGGAGCCCGACATCTACCGGGCGCTCCGCTACGGCGCGGTGCTGGAGAACGTCGTGCTGCGGGACGACGGGAGCGTGGACTGGTCGGATTCGTCGATCACGCAGAACACGCGCGGCAGCTACCCGATCGAGTTCATCGACAACGCGCAGGTGCCGTGCGTGGCGGGCCACCCGACGGAAGTGATCTTCCTCACGGCGGACGCGTTCGGCGTGCTGCCGCCGGTGAGCCGGTTGACGCCCGAGCAGGCCATGTACCACTTCATCAGCGGGTACACGGCGAAGGTCGCGGGCACGGAGGTCGGCGTCACCGATCCCGTGGCCACCTTCTCGCCCTGCTTCGGAGGCCCGTTCCTCGTGTGGCACCCGGCGAAATACGCGCGACTGCTCGCGGACCGAATGCATGAGCACGGCGTGAACGTGTGGCTCGTGAACACGGGCTGGAGCGGCGGGCCGTTCGGCGTCGGCGCGCGGATCGACCTGCCGCACACGCGCCGGATGGTCGACGCGATCCACGCGGGCGAACTGGCGGACGCGCCGACGGAGCCGGACCCGGTGTTCGGGATCCACGTCGTGACGGAAGTGCCGGGCGTGCCGAGCGAGATTCTGCGGCCGCGCGCGACGTGGCCGGACCCCGCGGCGTACGATGAGAAGGCGGCGCACCTGGCGCGGCTCTTCAGGGAGAACTTCACGGAATACGAGGACGACTGTCCGCCGGAGGTCTGTACGGCGGGCCCCGTGGTCTGACTCCGGCCACGGGCGGCGAACATGAGGAGGAAGCCCGATGCGGCGACGTGATCTGATGTTGGCGGTGGGCCTGGCGGTGCTGCTGGCCGGGTGTTCGAGCGGGCAGCGCGACGCGCCGCAGATGGCGGGCGCCTCCGTGGGGGGCGTGGCGCAGGCCGGCAACGGCGACGGGAACTCCACGCCGCTCTACGGCAATCTCGGCCCGCACAACCGGCCGGTCACCACGGCGTCGGAGAAGGCACAGGCCTACTTCGACGAGGGTCTGCTCTTCATGTACGCCTTCGGAACGTCGACCGCCGAGGAATCGTTCCGCGCCTCGCAGGTGGAAGATCCGGAGTGCGCCTCCTGCTACTGGGGCGAGGCCTGGTCGCTGGCGCCGTACCTGAACGGCGGCATGTCGCCCGGCAACGAACGCTCGGCCCACGCCGCCATGCAGAAGGCGAAGGAGCACAGGTCGGGCGCGACCGAGGTCGAACAGGCGCTCATCGATGCCTTTGACGTGCGGTTCGAGGCCGACCCGGAGCGCTCCCGCCGCCGCATGCTCGACACGCTGTACGCGCGCGAGATGGACAAGGTCGCGGCCCGCTACCCGGACGACCTGGACGTGCTCACGCTGCAGGCCGAGGCCTGGATGCTGCTGCGCCCCCGGCGCGGAGATGTGGATCTCGAAGCGAAGGACGTGAAGAAGATCCGCCCCATCCTCGAAACCGTCCTCGCGCGGGACATCCGTCACCCCGGCGCCTGCCACCTCTACATCCACCTCGTGGAGGCGTCGCAGGATCCGGGTCTGGCCGAGGCGTGCTCGGATCACCTCGGCAGCCAGATCGCGGTGAGCCACATCCACCACATGCCGACGCACATCTACATGAACATCGGCCGCTGGGGCGACGCGGTGCGCGGCAACCAGCAGGCGTGGCACGCCGATCAGAAGGCGGCGCACGGCGGGCCTCCCGGCGTCTACCCGTCCCACAACCTGCACATGCTGCTCAACGCGGCCGTGATGGACGGACAGAGCGCCGTCGCGATCCAGGCCGCGAAGGATCTTTCCGGGCACCGCGGCCCGTGGGGAGCCTACATCCCGCTTACCTACGCGGCGTTCGGCCGCTGGAGCGAGATCCTGGCGGGCGACGGTCCGAAGTCGGACGATCCGATGGAACTCGTCGCGTGGAGCTTCTCGCGCGGCCTCGCCTACCTCCGGATGGGGCACATCGACGTCGCGCAGGACCACCTCGAGGAGATCGACGAAGCGCTCGAGGGCGCCGATCCCTCCGCCACGTTCCGCTACAGCCCGCTCGCCGACGTCGTCGCGCTGCCGCGCTCGATCCTCGCGGGAGAGATCCTGAACGCGCGGGGGAAGGCGGCGGAGGCCGTGGCGGCGCTGAAGCACGGGATCGAGAAGGAAGACGGGTTGATCTACTCCGAGCCGCGGGCGTGGCACATGCCGGTTCGGCACACGCTCGGCGCGATCCTGCTCGAGAACGACCGGGCGGGGGAGGCGGAACAGGTCTATCGCGACGCGCTCGAAGATCTCCCCAACCAGGGCTGGGCCTGGTTCGGACTCGCGCAGGCGCTCAAGGCTCAGAAGAAGACCGCGCAGGCCCAGGAGGCGCGGCGCGAGTTCGACCGCTACTGGGTCCGGGCGGACACCTGGCTGCGCAGCTCGAGGTTCTGAGATCCGGCGAGACGAGCCGCTCCGCATGATCGACTTCTCGCCGCCGGAGAGTCCGTTCAGGATCAGCTACGACGGCGACTTCGACATCTCCCGGGCCGTGACCGCGCCGCCGCCCGACGCGCCGTCCGAGGCGGCGATGAAGAAGGAATTGAAGCGCACGGTGCGCGAGATCTCGCGGCTCCAGCGGCGTCTCCACGCGCACCGCCACTACGCGGTGCTGCTCGTCTTCCAGGCGATGGACGCGGCCGGCAAGGATTCGACGCTGCGGGCGGTCATGACGGGCGTGAACCCCGCGGGCTTCCGGATCAACGCCTTCGAGGCGCCGTCCAACCTGGAGGCGAGACACGACTTCCTGTGGCGCACGACGCGCCGGCTGCCGGAGAAGGGCCGGATCGGGATCTTCAATCGCAGCTACTACGAGGAAGTGCTCATCGTGCGGGTCCACCCCAAGTACCTCGAGCGGCAGAAGCTTCCCCGGCGGCTGCCGATCCTGGAATGGTGCGAGGAGCGCTACGAGTCGATCCGGGACCACGAACGGCACCTGGCCCGGAACGGGACCGTGATCCTGAAGTTCTGGCTCAACATCTCGAAGGACGAGCAGGCCCGCCGCTTCCTCCGCCGCATCGACCGCCCCGACAAGAACTGGAAGTTCAACCGCGCCGACATCGAGGAACGCCGGCACTGGGACGACTACATGGCCGCCTACGAGGACGCGATCAAGGCGACCGCCCGCCGGTGGGCCCCGTGGTACGCGATTCCCGCCGACTCGAAGCCCTGGATGCGGCTGCTCGTCGCCCGACTCGTGCGCGACCAGCTCGCCACCCTCGACCTCACGTACCCGGAGCTACCCGAGGAAGAACGCGCCGAACTCCAGGACTACCGCGCCCACCTCACCGCCGAACTCTAGCGACGGGGATGAGACCGCTTCGGAATCTTGCGTCGGAACTTCGCGCGGATACCGTCTCGGCGCCGATTCGAACGACCGTCAAGCCTTCACCGACCCCAGGCCGCGGCACCCGGAAGCCCACGACTGAACAGCACGTCAAAGCGCTCGGGGCCGGCCGGCGGGGCGAGCGCCGTCGCCGCATCCGCCCGTGGCACGTCACGAAGGATGCCTCTCACCTGTCCGGTGTTCGGATCGAGCAGGATGGACATGGGGATATCGGTGTCGGTGTCCAGTGTCGCCAAACCGCCAGGTCCGGAGAGCGTGATGCTCGCGAGGTTGTCGGCCCAGTCCGGCTGCACCGGGAGAACGAGAGCGAAAGACGAACCTCCGTCGCCGTCGGCCACCTCCGGCATGCCGAAGTCGACGGCGAAGAGTTCGCCGCCAGCGGCGGTCCGTCCGGTGATCCGGTGCTCACCGGCGGTGGCCGGGAGCACAGGCGGGGAGTCGACCACGAAAGCCGGGTTCAGGAACGGTTCTCCCTCCGCATCGATCCCGCCCCACAGCAAGAGGGAGGTTGCCGCCGCCGCCGGCGGGTCCTCGGCTCTTAGTCGGTAGCGGAGCGCGTTCGTGAAACTGTAGTCGCTGATCCACCGCGGGCGGCAGTAGGACATCAAGTCACCCGTGTCGGGCGGCACGAGACGCCCGGTATCGAAGTCGTACCCCCAAACTCCTATGCGTCCGTCCCAGTAGGGAAAGAAATGGTCCAGGAACGTATTGACCTGGCATGGTGCATGGTCGAGGCTCAGGCTATGGCCAATTTCATGGGCGATGGTCGAGGGTATCAGTCTTGCAAAGCTCACCTGTCCTGAGGACAGTCCCGCAATCCCACCCCCCGTGAAAGGATCCGAGTTCATGCCCATGTAATAGCCGGAGCCGCCCTCCATCGCCCGAATCGCTCGAGTTTCCTGCAATTGCGCGTAAGGATGGTTGCTCGAAGTCACCACGGGCTCATGGGCTCTCACTTCCAGATCGTTGATCGGTAACAGTGTGCGAGTATGCCACAGTAGCTCGTGACCCTGCGGATCGGCTGCCATGCTCTCCACAGCTTCCAGGACTGCACTGTCCGGGGCGGCACTCCAAAGGAAGGGAATCACTGTCAGGTTGAACACGGGCAACTCGCGCACGTCGACTGCCGTGCGTCCAGTCTCCGGGATCCGGCGCGCCACCCCGAGACTGGGATCCAGGGTCCCGTCCGGGTCGACCTCTATCACCATCTCGAGACCCGGCTGCACGATCGCCCCTGGGATCTCCGCATTGGCGGACCTGGACAGACTGCCCTCTACGACCTCGGTGGGGATCGGTGCTGCCTCTGCCGGAATATCCGACACATGGATCTCTGTCCCGTTCAGGTAGAACCGGGCCCGGACGGGGGGGATCTCGGCTGTCGTGGGACGCGCGGCGGTTACGAAGACTCGCAGCAGCGCCTGCTCGCCTGCGACAAGCGGAACCGGGTACTTCGGCGACTGCACGGCCTGCGTCAGGTACGCCACTGACCGGTGTCCGTCGGCGCAGGCGGCTACGCGGAACACGTGGAGACCTTCGCTCCAGACCTGGAATTCGGGGTCCCGGGGTGCACAAAGATCCGTGCCCGCGGCTGTCAGTGCCTGAAGTCTCGGCAGAGCCGTCAGTCCGGTCGGCAACGCCCCCGACAGCCCGGAATTGTTGGCGAGGGAGAGTTGGCGCAGGCTCGACATTCCACCGAACTCAGGCGGAACCGGACCCGAAAGGCGATTGTTGTCGAGATACAGCTCCTCCAGGCTCGTGAGGTTGCCGAGTTCGGGGGGGATCGGGCCGGAGAGGTCGTTGCGTTCGAGCCAAAGGCGCCGCAGCCTGGCGAGGTTGCCGAGTTCAGGCGGGATCGGACCCGACAGGTCGTTGCGTTGGAGCCGGAGGTCCTCCAGCCTGGCGAGGTTGCCGAGCTCGGGTGGGATCAGACCCGACAGGCGATTGTAGTCGAGATGCAACTCACCCAACCTGGCGAGGTTGCCGAGTTCAGGCGGGACCTGATCCGATAGTTCGTTGAAATCGAGCGCGAGACGCCGTAGGCCGGCGAGGCTGCCGAGCTCGGTCGGGATCGGACCGGTCAGGGTGTTCGCGCGGAGGTCGAGGCTCTCCAGGGCTGACAGATTGCCGAGTTCAGGCGGGATCGAACCCGTAAGCGTGTTCTCGTCGATACGGAGGGCCCTCAGTCTGGTCAGATTGCCGAACTCGGGAGGGATCGGACCGACAAGATCGTTGTCGTAAAGCAGGAGTTCGGTCAGCCTGGTCAGATCGCCGAGTTCTGGCGGGATCGAACCCGACAGGTCGTTGCGTTGGAGCCGGAGGTTCTCCAGGCTGGCGAGGCTTCCGAGCTCAGGCGGGATCGGGCCGGTCAGGGTGTTCGCGCGGAGGTCGAGGCTCTCCAGGGCTGACAGGTTGCCGAGTTCCGGCGGGATCGAACCCACGAGGCCAGCGTCCTCGAGAAGCAGCAATTCGAGACTCGTGAGATCGCCGAGTTCTGGCGGGATCGGGCCTACAAGGTCGTTGAACTCGAGCCGGAGGTCCTGCAGGCTGGCGAGGTTGCCGAGCTGAGCCGGGATTGGACCGGACAAATTGTTTCCGGTGAGTTCCAATCGGACGACTCGGCCGGCGTTGTCCGTACCCACACCGTGCCAGTCCCGGAGCGGTGCCGTGGACAGCCAGTTGTCGGCGTGGGTCCACGTCGGCCCACCCGTTGCTTCGTAGAGCCCGACCAGGATCTGGCGGTCGGAGAGAGGATCGCACACCAAACCCGTGCCATGGTGCGACGCAATCCCGTTCAGCCATGCCTCGAAAGAAGCCTCCGCCGGCACACACAAGCTGGTACCAGCGTAGTCGAACTCGACAAGCGCGAGACGCGCCAGCGAACGCGGTAGCCGCCCGGCGAGCTCATTGCCCCCGACGCGGAGTGTCGTCAGCTGGGACAGACTCCCGAGACTGGGCGGCAGCGAACCCTTCAGACCGTTGCGCGCCAAGTCGAGGGCCACTACATGTCCGAGAGAGTCCGCCGTCACCCCGTCCCACTCGTCGAGCACCGGAGTCTCAAACCAGCCACTCGCGCTCGTCCAGCTGGGACCGCCGGAGGTCTCGAAGAGGAGTTCCAGCACCTCCATGTCCGGCTCGTTGCAGTAGGGGCCTTCGGGAAGTTCCTCCATGGCCTGCATCCAACCCACGAAATCTGAAGTGCCTGGCGCGCAAAGGCCCGCGTTATCCGAAAACCCGAATTCCTGCAACTCGTCGAGATCCAGGAAGCTCCGCGGGATCGGGCCAGACAGGTTGTTACTGTCGAGAAACAGTCTCGTCAGGCTGGTGAGTTTGCCGAGCTCGGGTGGGATAGAACCCGTCAAGTTGTTCGTGAGGAGCCACAGCTCCGCAAGGTTAGCGAGGTTGCCGAGTTCGGGCGGGATCGGGCCGGAGAGGTTGTTGAGACTGAGGGTTAGCCTCGTCAGGTTGGTGAGGTTGCCGAGCTCAGGCGGGATCGGGCCGGACAGTTGGTTGGTTGGGAGGTCCAGGATCTCCAGGTTGGTGAGGTTGCCGAGTTCGGGCGGGATCGGTCCCCGCAGGTTGTTCAAATAGAGATCCAATTCCGTCAGGCTGGTGAGGTTACCGAGCTCCGGCGGGATCGGGCCGATCAGCTTGTTGGCGACCAGGTGCAGCGTCGTGAGGCTCGCGAGATTGCCGAGTTCGGGCGGGATCGGGCCATCCAGGTTGTTGCCACGCAAAACCAGCGCCGTCAGGCTGGTGAGGTTGCCGAGTTCGGCCGGGAGTGGGCCGGAGAGGTTGTTCATGCGGAATTCCAACCGGACGACTCGGTCGGAGTTATCCGTAACCACACCGTGCCAGTCCCGCAGCGGCGCATCCGTCAACCAGTTGTCCGAGTTGACCCAGTTCGGCCCGCCCGTGGCATGATAGAGCGCCGCCAGTGCCTCCAGCTGCTGGTTCGGACCCACGTTGACCTCGGCCAGCCCCTCCGCCTCTCCCGCACGCGCCGTGATGGTTGCCGTCCCGTTGGCCACTCCTGTCACCAAGCCCGACGCGTCGACAGTCGCTATCGCGGCGTCGCTCGACTCCCACTCGAAGTTCGCGCCCGCCACGGCGTGCCCGTTCGCGTCGAACGCCTCGGCCGCCAGCTGCAGGGTGTCGCCCAGGGCCGAGATGGCCGCTTCCGCAGGTGACACCGCTACCGAATCGGGCGATTGCATCACCGTCACCACCGCCGTTCCCGAAGCCCCGCCGGCCCTCGCCGTGACCGTCGCCTCCCCGTTACCCGCCGCCGTCACCAGACCCGATCCGTCCACTGTCGCCACCGCGGGCGTGCTGCTCTGCCACGTCACCGTGGCCCCGGCCACGACCCCCCCAATCTGGTCACGCACGTCCGCCGCCAATTGCACCGTCGCGCCCAATGCGTTCAGCTCGGCCGTGAGCGGGATCACCGTGAGCGTCATCGGACGGGGAGCTTCAGGTGTTTCCGTGGGACCGTCGCCGTCCCCACACCCCTTGACCAAGGCTACCGCTGCGAGTACGGCACACAGCCGGATCATGGTTCGGTGACGGATCATCCGACGTCTCCCGGACGGGTTCGAGGTTCGCCGGCGGGGGTAGGTCTGCCCCCCCCTACGTCGCTGAACGTCCCGGAACAGCGCGGCTTTGCCCCTCGTTGACACGGCTCAGCGCGACTTGATCAAGGTACGAGTTGGCGATCTTGACCGCTCGGGTTGGTCGTGTGGAATCAGCGGATGGTGGGGCCGCCGGTTCGGTTGTCGGGGACGAAGCGGTCGCGCGCGGGCATGCGCGTGTCGACAACCATCGCTGAGTCGACGACGGCGTCCGCGGGCAGCAGGTCGTTGAAGTAGAGCATGGCGCCGACGACCGCGTAGACCTCCTCGTCGGTCATCGTGCCCGGCAGGTCGAAGGGCATGGCGCGGCGGGTGTAGTCGAACAGCGTCGTCGCGTAGGGCCAGTAGTTGCCGACCGTCGAGCGCAGACTGCGGTCGTTGGCGAACGGGAACTCGTCTCCCGGGATGCGGCCGGTGATGATGTCGTTTGGCCCCTCACGCCCCGTCGGCCCGTGGCAGAGGATGCAGCGGTGCCTCACCCACACGTCGAGGCCCTCCGCGACGGAGCCCTGTCCGGACGGCAGGCCCGCGCCGTCCGGGCCGATGTCGATGTCCCACGCCGCGATCTGCGATTCCGTCGCGGGCGTGCCGAAGCCGTACACGGGCTGGGCCGCGCCCGCGCGTCCCGAAGCCTGCGGATCGTCGCCGGATGTGATGGTCACGGTCATGGGGCTGCTGCCGGACTCGGTCATCAAGTCGCCGAGGTTCGCGCCGTCCTCCTGTCCGCAGGCCGTGACCGCGAGGATGGCCGCAGCCAGCAGGATTCGTCGGCTCACCGCCGGTCCCCCGCTCATACCGGCGCGAACTCGATCGAGCCGTCGCGCGCCACCCGCCAACCCCGGATCGCGTTGGAGTGGTACCGCGTGCCGGGGCCGCGCGCGTCGAGGACCTGCTGCCGGACCGGCTGCGTGTAGCCCGTTTCGTCGGTCGCGCGGCTCAGCAGGTGCGCCGGGCCGCCGTCCCACTCCCAGCCGTAGCGGAAGCGCGTCGTGCACTTCGGGAGCACGGGTTCCTGGAGCACCGCGTCGTGCCACGAGTCGCCACCGTCCGTGCTCACCTCCACGCGCTCGATCAGGCCCCGGCCGGTCCAGGCGTAGCCGGAGATCTCCACGAATCCGGGTTCCGACAGCCGCCGCGGGTAGGTCGGATTCGTGATGATCGACTTCGCGTCCATCACGAAGGAGAACTGACGCGCCGTCCCGTCCGGGAGCGGATCCGTGTACTTGGATGTCTCGTCGCGGAACATCGAGGGCCGGTCGGAAAGTTCGATGCGCCGGACCCACTTCACGCTCGCGTTCCCCTCCCACCCGGGCAGGAACACCCGCGCGGGATAGCCCTGCTCGGGCCGGATCGCCTCGCCGTTCTGGGCGTAGGCGATCATCGCGTCGTCCCAGGCCTTCTCCATGGGGATGCTGCGGCCCATCACCGCCGCGTCCGACCCCTCCGCGAGGAACCACGTTGCGTCCGCGTGCGCGCCCACCTCCTCGAACAGCGTCGAAAGCGCGACGCCGGACCATTCGCTCGTGCTCAGGAGGCCGTCGATCGACTGCGGGGTGTTCTGCGGGCTGGGCGAAGGAGCGTACGCACCGCCGCCGTTCCCGGAACACTCGATGAAGAGCAGCTTCGAGACCTGCGGGAAGCGCTTCAGGTCATCGAGCGTGAAGAGCGTGGGGCGGTCGACCATGCCGTGGATGAGGAGGCGGTAGGTCGTCGGATCGATCTGCGGGATCCCGTGGTGGTGCCGCTCGAAGTGGAGGTCCGCCGGGGTCATGATCCCGTGCAGGTCCTGGAGCGGCGTGCGCGAGGAGCCGCCCATGGAACCGGACAGGAGCTTCTCCGGTGTCTCGTGCGGAGAACGGGACCCGACCACGACGGGGCGCGCGCCCGGAACCTTCGTCGGATCCGGCGCCTCCTGGACCAGTCCGCGCGTTGCGCCGGCCGTGATCGCGCCCCCGGCGGCCGCTGCCGCTCCGGCGATCAGGGCTCGCCGTGTGAGTCCGGAGCCTTCTTCCCGGTCGTTCACGTCGCCTCCGTTTCCGTCGGTCTCGTGCCCACCTTCCGCCCCGTCCCGCGCACCATCCCGCACGTGTGCGCTGACCACAGTTGCCGCCATCACGGCGGCCAGCAAGGGTGGCCCCGAGCGGCCCGGCCCTCAGCGCGACGCGTGCCACTCCCGCAGGACCTCCGCCTCCCGCTCCGCCGAGAGTCCCGACCGCATCTCGGCCTGCCGCTCGGGCGTACGCGAGAAGTGGAAGTCCAGCGTCGCCTGCGTCGTATCCGCCAGCGAGCGGAACGTCATCCCGTGTGCGACTTCGTTGGACAGGTCGAAGCGCGCGAACCCCTCCGAGCCGGGCGTCGGCGGCCGCCACACCGGCATCTCGGCGTAGGGCCGGACCCCGCGCTCGGCGAGGAACTCGCGCGGCACCCAGGTGAACGTCGTCTCGGCCGTCGTGACGGCGCGGATCCCGTACAGGAGTTCGGCCATCGGCCGCGGCGTTGCGGGTCCCACGAGGTTGAAGATGCCCGTGTGCCCGCGGTCCGAGGAGAGCGCCATGAAGTCGCCGAGATCGCGCACGTCGATGATCTGCACCGGGTCCGTCCCGTCGCCGGGAGACAGCACCTCGCCGCCGCGGTGGATCCGCACCGGCCAGTAGGTGAAGCGGTCCGTGGGATCGTCGGGTCCGATGATGAGGCCCGGGCGGAAGATCCCGTAGCGGTCGGGGAAGATCCGCATCGCCTCGCGCTCGGACTCCGCCTTCGCGAGCCCGTAGGGCAGGTCCGTGATGTCGGCGGTCGCGCGGTCCACGCCGGCGGTCTCGTAGGTGTAAGACGGGACCTCGGCCGTCATCGGCACGGTCGAATGGCTCGCGTACGCGGATCGAGAGGAGACGTAGTAGAAATACTCCACCGAGTCGCGCAGGAACTCCCCGATGCTCGTCACCCAGTCGGGACGCGCCGTGGAGTTGTCGACGACGACGTCCCACGTCCGGCCCCGCAGCGACTCGAAATCTCCGTTGCGATCCCCGACGAGTTCCTCGACCCCCTCGAACATCCCGGGGCGGTTGCCGCGGTTGAAGATCGTCACCTCCAACCCCTGCGCGAGCGCGGACCGCACCTGGTAGGGGCCGATGAACCCGGTCCCGCCCAGGATGAGCAGTTTCCCGCCGCTGCCGGAGGCCCGGGGCGTGGCCGCGGGGCCCGCGCACGCCCCGACGGGGACGCCGAGCCCGAGGGCGGCACCCGCCGCAGCCGTGACCTTCAGAAAATCGCGCCGGCTTGAGTCGGTGGACATCGTCAACTCCTCTTCGTGGTTTCGTTTTCTTGGTCTTTGTCCGCGCGGTTTGTCTCAGTTTGCGGTGCCGTCCAGCAGTTCGAAGATACGGAGTACCGCAACCGGATTCGCTCCGGGGCTGGGGATCCCGCCGAAGTTCTCGGCGTGCGCCGTCAGGTCGATGCGCGCCGCCGCGTCCTCCGCGCTCACGCCCTGGCCGTGCAGCGCGACGGACTGGTCCCACAGGTCCTGGAGATACGCCTGCAGGTGGTCGATCCGCTCGCGCTCCTGGTAGGGGGCGCCGTGGCCCGGGATGATCCAGTCGAAATCGAGCGCCTTCACGCGGTCGAGCGCCTCGACCCACTCGTCCACGTACCCGTCCCCCATATAGGGGAGGCCGCCCACGAGCATGTCCCCGGTGATGATCACGCGGTCATCCGGCAGGTAGACGATGACATCGCCGTCCGTGTGCGCGCGCCCGAAGAAATGGAACTGGATCTCGCGTCCGCCGCGATAGAGCGTGAGCCGCTCCGAGAGCGTCGTGTTGGGGGCCGTGGGGACGACCTCCTGCAACTGCGCGTAGTAGGTCCGCTGCGCCTCGAGCGTGGCCTCCAGTTCCGCCCGCGCCTCCGCATCGGTCAGCGTGTCGAGCGTGGCCTCCATCCGTTCGATCCGGCCGGGAATCGCGCCCACGAAGAGTTCATACGACCGGCCCGAGTTCGAGCGGCCCTCGGCGATCGCCGCGCGCGTCGCCTCGTGGCTGATGATCTCCACGTCGGGCGGATAGACCTGGTTGCCGTGCGCGTGGTCGAAGTGCCAGTGCGTGTTCGCCGCGTAGCGCACGGGCCTGTCGGTGATCGAGCGCAGGTCCTCGATGAGGGCGTTCGCCGCCGCGGGGGAGATATGGGAGTCGACGAGCAGCACGTCCTCCTCGTTCACGACCACGCCGGCGTTCGACCCGACGACGAGATCGCTCGCGCCCTGCGCGTGGTAGACGCCGGGCACAACCTCGGTGAACTGGAAGTGGACGGCCTCAATCGTCGCGCCGCCGCCCGCTCCCGCGCCGCCCCCCTCCCCGCCGCCGCTCCCTGGATCCGCCGGAGCGCACCCGGCAAAGAGCCACGCCGCCGCGAAGATGCCGGCCTGAGAGCCGCTCCGATTACACCGTCTCCAGGAAAAACCGCTCCGCCTGCTCCGCACCGACCGCCTCCTGTTGATCGCACGTTGATGGTTCCCATCGATCATACCACGTGGCCCGGTCGCTGCTCAACGAGATGACCCCGGTCGCACCAAGCATGTTTGCCACCTGATACGTGATACGTTACGGTTCCCATGCGATGATTGTTGGCTTTCGCCACCGAGGCCTCGAAGCCATTAGGGGGCTTGCGACATGCCGATGAAGAATCCGCCGCATCCGGGCCTGTCGGTGCGCCATGATTGCCTGGAGCCCCTGGGGCTCACCGTGACGGAGGCGGCGCGGAGGCTGGGTGTCAGCCGAAAGCAGCTTTCCGAACTCGTCAACGGTCGTTCGGGTATCTCCCCGGAGATGGCGATCCGCCTGGACAAGGCGTTTGGAGGTGGGGCGGAGACGTGGTATCGCCTTCAGTCGGCTTACGACCTCGCGCAGGCCATGAAGAAGGCCGGTCGGATCGACGTCGAGCGGATATCCACCCCCGTTTGACGCCCGCGCCAAGCGCGCTACGGGTGTCGGCCGAGTGCTTGCAGGCGGGCGGGAAGTTCCGCGACGTATGTCCGGACCTCGCGTTCGACGGGGCTCATCTCGACCGCGCCCCGCGTCCCGTCGGCCTCCCGGAGTTCAGTGTAGAGGTCGATCGCGGCCTCCAGTGCGGCCGCACACGCCGCGGCGTCGACGCCTGTAACCGTCCGCTCGAGGTCGGTCGCGAAAGGGGGGAGCCGATCCTCGATCCGCCGCACGCCGGTGGCCTGAACGCCAGCTGCGAGGAAGGCCAGCGGCGCCAGCGCCACGGTCCGCATAAATGTCAGTCCATCAAGCGCCTCGAAGATCTCGCCCCGCTCGATCTTGTCCGCGAGATAGTGCGCCCAGATCCAGAAGCGCTTCTCGATCCAGTCCGGATCCGCGCTCGGATAGCGGGCTTCCGCGCGGGCGAACGCGGCGCTCAGGCAGCCTTCGACCTCCCACAGGATGACCGGATCCTCGATCCGTTCGTGCACGTCGTCGAGCGACACGAACTTCAGGTCCACGTGCAGGAGGGGAGGGCCATAAAGGCACACGAGCAGGCGCGGCTCCCCGACGTGCTCCCCCGTGAAGCCCGCGAGAAACGTGGGATCGAGTTCGGCCGCGATCGCCTGTTGCCGCTCGAGAATCTCCGGCCAAGCGCCCGGTTCCACCGCCAGCACGAGGTCGAGATCCGAGAATTCGTCCATCTCGCCCGCGATGAACGAACCGCCCGCCGCCAGACCGACGATGCCCTCGACCCCGGGGACCGCCGCCAACGCGCGCTTGAGAAAGGCGCGATGACGGTTGGGCAGCCGCGCCAGACGATCTTCGATCACCGAACCGCGGCGGTCGCGGGGGCGCCGTCCCCGCCCGGGCGCGGCATCAGCCGCTGATCTCGTGCGCCTCGCCCGCCCCGCGCGGGAGCCGGATGCGCTCGACCAGCCTCTGCGCCTCCGGCGGCGGCGGCGGCGTGAAGCGGGACACGAGGGACGCCACGGCGAAGTTCACCGTCATGCCCACCGCCCCGATCCCCTCGGGCGAAATCCCGAACCACCAGTTCTCCGCCACGTTCGCCGCCGGGTTCACGAACTTGAAGTAGACGATGTAGGCGGCCGTGAGCGTGATCCCGCACAGCATCCCCGCGATCGCCCCCTCGCGGTTGAGCCGCTTCGAGAAGATCCCGAGGATGATGACGGGGAAGAACGACGACGCCGCGAGCCCGAACGCGAACGCGACCACCTCCGCCACGAAGCCCGGCGGGTTGACCCCCAGGTAGCCCGCCACGAGGACGGCGAACCCGGCGCTGAACCGCGCCGCCAGAAGTTCGCCCCGCTCGCTGATGTCCGGCAGCCAGTTGCGCTTGAGCAGGTCGTGGCTGATCGCCGCCGAGAGCACGAGCAGGAGTCCCGCCGCCGTCGAGAGCGCCGCCGCCAGCCCGCCCGCCGCCACGAGTCCCACCACCCAGTTCGGAAGCCGGGCGATCTCCGGGTTCGCGAGCACCATGATGTCGCGGTCGATCGTGAGTTCGTTCTGCACGGGCGCACCCGCCGCGTCCGTCGCGTCCGCCCCCACGTACTGGATGAGCCCGTCCCCGTTGTGGTCCTCGTACGAGATCAACCCCGTCGTCTCCCACTTCGTAAACCACTCCGGCATCTCCGCGTACGGCTGGTCCGTCACCGTATTGAGGAGGTTCGTCCTCGCGAACACCGCCACCGCCGGTGCCGCCGTGTAGAGGAGCGCGATGAACACGAGCGCCCAGCCCACGCTGATCCGCGCGTCCCGCACCCGAGGCACCGTGTAGAAGCGGATGATGACGTGCGGCAGCCCCGCCGTCCCCACCATGAGCGCGGCCGTGATCGCCAGCACGTCGAGCGTCGATTTCGTCCCGTCCGTGTAGGCGGAGAAGCCCAGTTCCTGGTGCAGGCCGTTCAGCCGGTCGAGCAGGAACGTCCCCGTCTCCTGATCCGCCGCCCCGAGCCCGATCTGCGGAATCGGGATCCCCGTGACGAGCATCGACAGGAAGATCGCGGGCACCATGTAGGCGAAGATCAGCACGCAGTACTGCGCGACCTGCGTGTAGGTGATCCCCTTCATCCCCCCGAGAACCGCGTAGAAGAACACGATCCCCATCCCGATGACCACGCCCCACACGATGTCGATCTCCAGGAAGCGGCTGAACACGATCCCCACCCCGCGCATCTGGCCCGCGACGTAGGTGAAGGAGACGAAGATCGCGCAGATGACGGCCACGACCCGCGCCGTCTGGGAGTAGTAGCGCTCGCCCACGAAGTCGGGGACGGTGAACGCGCCGAACTTCCGCAGATAGGGGGCGAGCAGGAGCGCCAGGAGCACGTACCCGCCCGTCCACCCCATCAGGTAGACCGATCCGTCGTACCCCAGGAAGGAGATGATCCCGGCCATCGAGATGAAGGAGGCGGCCGACATCCAGTCCGCCGCCGTCGCCATTCCGTTGGCCAGGGGATGGACCCCCTTGCCGGCCACGTAGAACTCGCTCGTGGAGTGGGCCCGCGACCAGATCGCGATCCCGATGTAGAGCGCGAACGAAAGCCCGACGAGCGTCGCCGTCCACTGGAGAACCGTCATGCCGCGCCCTCCTCTCCGGCTACGTCGTCACGCTCGTCGACGTCGAACTCCCGGTCGAGCCGGTTCATGAGGAAGACGTAGACGAAGATCAGAACGACGAAGACGTAGATGGACCCCTGCTGCGCGAACCAGAACCCGAGCGGAAAGCCCGTGCCCGGGATCCGGATCGCGTCGAGCGCGTCGGCGAACACGATCCCGGCGCCGTAGGACGCCAGCGCCCA
Organism: Candidatus Palauibacter sp.; assembly: GCF_965261555.1. GTDB lineage: Bacteria > Gemmatimonadota > Gemmatimonadetes > Palauibacterales > Palauibacteraceae > Palauibacter. The sequence goes on along the minus strand of NZ_OZ253465.1, from coordinate 841,267 downwards.
GATCGCGAGGAGCATCCCCACGTAGCGGAGGTTGCGGCGCCAGTACTCCAGATGGTCGCGGCCTGCTGCGCGTCGATTCATGGGTCTCCCAGCGTGTGGGTCCGAACTGCGCCGGATCTGCGACGGACTGCTTCCGACTTCACTTCGGCGTCGCCCAAGGCTGCGGCCCGGGAGGGCGGCGCGCCAGTGTCACACCTCGTGCAACGACCGCGGGTTACCAGAAGAGTCCGAAGACTAGCCATGCGGAAATCGCCAGGAGGATTCCCGTGTAGAGCGCGGGGCTGGCCAGCAGCGGCACGCGCTCCCTGAAGGGGTGGAGACGGATCGGGCCGAGTTCGCCGGAACTCTTCGCCAGCCAGTCGCCAGCGCCGGGGGACGACACCGCGCCGGCCGACCTGCGCCAACGCGGGTGGAGCGCCGCGAGGGCGCAGCCGGCGGCCGTGAACGCGACCGCCCACACGAACGCCTCCCATTGTCCGGTCAGCCAGGACGGCAGCCAGGAGACGTCGATCACCTCGCGGTCCACGAAGCCGACGACCCCGTACAGCCCGCCCGTCGCCAGGCCGGCCATCCCCACCCGCCGGTTCGTGCGCGTCACGGCGCCGACCAGGTAGACGATGAGGAGCGGCGTGACGAACACCGATGTGACCGACCGGAAGGCGGCGAGCATCGTCGGCGCGCGCAGGATCAGCGGCAGGTAGGCGAACCCCAGCACCAGGATCGCGACCGTCGCGATGCGTCCCACGCGGAGGTAGTGGGCGTCGTCGCGGTCCCGCGAGATGAAGCGTGCATAGATATCACGCGTGAAGACGGCCGACATCGACGAGCCCATCGAGTCGAACGTGCTTACCGCGGCGCTCACGACCCCGGCCACGACGAGTCCCTTGGCGCCGATCCCGAGATAGGTCGAGATCAGGTGGGGGTACATTTCGTCGGGCCGGGCGAAATCCGGGAACTGCGCCCGTCCGAACAGTCCCAGCATGTCGGTGAAGAGCAGAATGACGAGGCTCACGCCGGCACCCAGCACGCCGGCCATCTTCATGTCCCACAGCGAGCGGGCGCCCATCATCCGCTGCGTCGAGGTGTGGCTCACCGTCCACCAGCCGGAGGAGATGAGGATCCACGCGATGAAGATGACGACCGGCGACGTGGTCCCGTCCCGTCCCCGGAAGGCGCCCACGTGGGTCAGATCCGCGGCGGCGAGGCCCGGCGCGAGTCCCTCGGCCGTCGTCCCCAGGCTCTCCAGTTGAGCGACCATCGCGTCCCATCCGCCGACCGTCCGCCATACGGCGACGCACACCGCCAGGCCTCCCGCCATCACGAGGACGCTCTGCAGCACGTCCGTCGCGACGACCGCCCGCAGCCCGCCCACGGCGGTGTAGACGCCCGACAGGACGACGAGCGACACGATCAGCGCCCAGGACAGCTCGGGTCTCAGCCCGCCGACCCCGACGAGGGTCAGATGGACGGCCCAGATCATGAGGCCCAGCACGGAGGTGCGGTACTGGATCTGGATCAGTGCGCCGAGGACGCGGGTACCGGGACCGAAGCGGTGCTCGAGGTACTCGGAGTTGGTGTACAGTCCGGCCCGGTAGATGGCGGGGACGATCACGAAGGTGGCGATCGTCACGCCGATGAGTCCGCCGAACGTGTGCGCGGAGAGGAAGTGCAGACCCTCGCTCGCGATCGTCCCCGTGGCCGACACGAACTCGGAGTTGTCCATGTTGGTCGCGAAGAGGGACAAGCCGACCGCCCACCACGGCAGCGCGCGCGAACTCAGGAACCACTCGCCGCTCGTGGAAGTGCCGCGCGCGCGGCGCAGCCCGTAGGCGATGATCGCACCGTTCAGTCCGAGGACGATCAGCCAGTCCAGAGCGCTCAAGGGATGGAGCCGCTCCCGTCATGAGGTTGCCGCAGCCGAGCCGGGCGCCACCGTAGCCGGCGCCCGGCTCGGCCGTCAACGGCCGCGCGGGTCGGTCATGCCGCGGCCGGCCGGGCGGACGCCGCCACGTCCAGCGCGCGGTCGAGGTCCTCGATGATGTCATCGATGTGCTCGATGCCTACGGAGAGCCGGATGGTCTCCGGACGCACGCCGACGCTGATCTGCTCTTCCTCGGTGAGCTGCCGGTGCGTCGTGGAGGCCGGGTGGCACGCCAGCGACTTGGCGTCCCCGATGTTCACGAGCCGCTTGAACAGCTCGAGCGCGTCGTAGAACTTCACGCCCGCTTCGAAGCCGCCCTTCACCCCGAAGGTCAGGATCCCCGAAGCCCGGCCGTCGAGATACTTCAGGGCCAGCTCGTGGTACGGATCGCCCGGCAGTCCGGCGTAGCTCACCCACTCCACCGCCGGGTGGTCCTCCAGGTGCTTCGCCACCGCCAGCGCGTTCTCGGAGTGACGCTCGATACGGAGGTTCAGCGTCTGGATCCCCTGGATGATCTGGAACGCGTTGAAGGGCGAGATCGCCGACCCCGTGTTGCGCAGCGGCACCGTGCGCGCCCGCCCGATGTACGCGGCCGGCCCCAGCGCCTCCGTGTAGACGACGCCGTGGTAGCTGGGTTCCGGCGTCGTGAACTGCGGATAGCGACTCGCGTGCTCCGTCCACGGGAACTTCCCGGAATCGACGATCGCGCCGCCGAGCGAGTTGCCGTGTCCGCCGATGTACTTCGTCAGCGAGTGCACGACGATGTCGAACCCGTGGTCGATCGGCTTGAGGAGCGCCGGTGTGGCGACCGTGTTGTCGACGATGGTGGCGACGCCGTGGGCGTGCGCCACGTCGGCCACCGCCGCGAGGTCCACGATGTTGCCGGCCGGGTTCCCGATGCTCTCGACGAAGACCGCCTTCGTACGGTCATCGATCAGCTTGGCCAGGTCGTCCGGGCCGTCGCCCTCGGCGAAGCGCACTTCGATTCCCAGCTGCGGCAGCATGTGGGCGAAGAGCGTGTAGGTGCCGCCGTACAGCTGGGGCACCGAGACGATGTTGTCGCCCGAGGCGGCGAGATTGAGGATCGAATAGTTGACGGCCGCGCTGCCGGAGGAGAGCGCAAGCGTCGCCAGGCCGCGTTCGAGTTGGGCGAGCCGCTCCTCGAGCACGGCCTGCGTGGGGTTCATGATGCGGGAGTAGATGTTGCCTTCGACCTCGAGGTTGAAGAGGTCCGCGCCGTGCTGCGCGTCGTCGAACTCGTACGCCACGGTCTGGTACAGCGGCACCGCGACGGCGTGCGTCGTGGGCTCGGATTCGTATCCGAGGTGGATCGCTACAGTCTCGTCTCTCATGATCTCCGTCTTCTCTCCGATGGGGCCCGATCTCTCGGGCGGTGAATGTCCGCGCCTCCGCCGATCGTTTCGTCGCTGCGGAACGGCTGTCGAACGCGGACCGGTACTCCGTGTCGATCAGCCGCGCGCGCAGCCCGCGAGACAGAATTCGGCGTTGGCCAGACAGGCTCCGGCCGCGCCCCGTATGCCGTTGTGCGCGACCACGGTCATCGCGAGGTCGTGCGGCGACGCGGCGCGGATCCGGCCCACGCTCGCCGCCATCCCTCCGGCCGCGCCGATGTCCAGGCGCGGCTGGGGACGGTCCGGCTCCGACCGCACGATGAGCGGCCGTTCCGGGAGCGAAGGCAGGCGCGGCAGCGAGGGCGGAGCCCGAAACTCCGCCAGCGCCCGCACCGCGTCTCCCGGACTCGCCGGGGAGGCGAACTTCAGGAACACGTTCGCCGTGTGGCCGTCGAGCACCGGGACCCGGTTGACGCTCACCGCCACGGCGATCTCCGCCCCCAGGATCTTGTTCAGCTCCGGCTCGATCTTCTCCTCTTCGCCGGGAATCCAGGGGATCGCGTTTCCCTCGATCTGAACGGAGCCGACTCCGTTCAGACCCGCGCCGGTCACCGCCTGGAGGGTGACGACCGTGGCGGCCTCGATCTCGAAGGCGTCGTGCAGCGGGGCCAGGGCAAGCGCCAGTCCCGCAACCACGCAGTTCGGGTTGGCGACGAGCCGGCCGCCCCCTTCCGACCAGGGCTGTCCGGCGGTGAGGGCCAGCGCCTGCGGGTTGACCTCCGGCACCAGCAGCGGCACGTCCGCCCTCAGCCGGTGAGCCGAGGCGTTCGTGCTCACGACGTGTCCGGCTTTCGCGAGCGCCGGCTCGAGTTCGCGTGCCACCCCCGACGGAAGCGCGGAGAGCACGATCCGGCACTCCGGTGGTTCCGTGACGACGCGGAGCGGCAGTCCGGCCGCCTCTGCCGGCGGGTCTCCGCCGAGGCTCCAGCGGACGGCGTCGCCGTACCTCTCGCCCGCGCGCCTCTCCGATGCCGCGACGGAGGCGAGCCGGAGGGAGGGGTGTCCGTCCAGCATCCGGATCAGCCGCTGCCCGACGATCCCGGTCGCGCCCAGGACGGCGACCGGCAGGCGCTCGTCCGACCGACGGGTCATGCGCATCGGGCGCTCGCCTTCCGGCCGATGTTGCGGTCATGCGTCGGATCGTGCCGGCCGACCCACGTGCCCGTGCCGCCGGGCGCCGCGACGCGGAACGGGATTCGGTGGTCCTCGGCGAAACGCAGCGCCCGGTCCTGGACGACGCCGCCGGCCGTCCGCCGGGCCTCGCTCCACGTCGCCGTGCGCAGCGGCGCGATGTCGGGGAACCGTTTCGGATCGGCCGGGAAGATGCCGTCCACATCCTTCACGAGGCGAACCTCCGCGGCGCCGAGCGCGTGGCCCATGAAGAGCGCCGTGAGATCGGAGCCTCCCCTCCCCAGCAGCGACGTGACACCCGTCGCGTCGACTCCCACGAACCCGGGAAGGACGACCGCATCGCGGGTCGCGAAGGCCGTCTCGATCCGGCGGGCGTCCACCGCCACCGGATCGGCGGATGCCAGCGGACCGCGGGTGCGGACGGGCAGGTGCCAGAACGACATGCCCACGGCGCACACGCCCGCCGTCGCCAGTGCGAGGCGGAGCAGGGCGACGGACGCTTCTTCGCCCGTCGCCAGGAGAGACCCCATGAGATCGTCCGGGAGCGACGGAGCGACTTCGCGCGCCGCGGCGAGCAGGTCGTCGGTCGTGTCACCCATGGCCGACACCACCGCGACGACGTTCGCGCCCCCGGCGACTTCGGCCCGGATCTCCTCGGCCACCGACCGGTACGCGGCCGGACGCGCCAGCACGGATGAGCCGAATTTGAGTACGTGAACGCGGCGAACTTCGCGCAATGAAACGCCTCCCCGAGTCTCGATTCACACTCAGCGGACTCCGGAGAAGCGACGCCCTGGGAACGACAGCTGCCGCCTGAACGAAGCGCGGCGGGCGACTCATCTACCAACGGATCACATCCGTCGCAGGAGTTGGCACATCAGTGGAAGAGCCACCTTCCACAGGTTGCCCCGGTGTCTTCGGGCCTGTCCCTCGACCGGTCTCGATGAGCGTTATGGGCGCGGAGGCTACAGGGTCGTGGACGGCGCGTCAAGTTGACCTCCGTTGCCCAAGCTGCCAGGTTCGGCCGCTACTCATCGAGACCGGCTGAGGGACGGGCCCTTTGAAGCCGGGGCAACCGGGGTACTCGCGCTCACGCGCGGCCCAGCGGTGCCAACTCCTGCGGACCCTCGAACGGGGATCCGAGAGATGAGCCCCGGACCCGCACGGGTCGGTCGGCTGCTCCGAGTTGGTGTCGCGATCAATATGGAGAACCGATTGAACGCCGTACTGCCGGAGGGTCGGAGGGGTGCCGTCGCGATGCCGGCGGAGTGGAGGCCAGAATTCGCGGCCGGGGTCGATGCCCGCTTCCGGGTGCGCTACGAACTCGCCGGGCCCGAGGGCGCCCCGCTACTCGTCGCCATGGGGGGCATCTCCGCGGACCGCCACGTCTGCGCCAACGTCCTGGATCCCGCGCCGGGCTGGTGGCGGAAGCTGGCGGGCCCGGGTCTGGCCATCGATACCCACCGCTGGCGGCTGCTCGCGATCGACTTCCTCGGATCTCCCGGAACGTTCGAGTCGACGGGGACCGCCGACCCTTCGAAAGGTTCTTCGCCGGACCGGATTCATCTCACGCCCGGAGACCAGGCGGAGGCCGTGGCGGTTGCGCTGCACCACCTCGGCGTGGAACGGGCCCACCGCATGCTGGGCGCCTCGTACGGCGGGATGGTCGCGCTGGCGATGGGGATACGCCATCCCGCGCGCCTCGGCGGCGTCGTTCTGATCGGCGCCGCGCACCGCGGCCATCCGCAGGCCATCGGAATACACGCGGTGCAACGGTGGATCGTCGAGTTCGCGCTCCGGCACGGCCGGGGGAGCGAAGGCGTGGCGCTCGCCAGGGCGCTGGCGTTCACGACCTACAAGTCGGCGGCCGGGCTCGACGCCCGCTTCCCGCACGACTGGGAGTGGGAGGATGGCGCCCCGGTCTACGCCGTCGGCCGCTACCTGGAGGAACGGGGACGGGAGTTTGCGGATCGGTTCGAGGCGGAGACCTTTCTGACGCTGTCGGCTTCGGTCGACCTGTGCAATCTGCGTCCGGAAGAACTCGGGGTCCCCGCCTGGCTCATCGGGTGGGAGGAGGACACGCTGGTCCCGCCCTGGCTGCTCCGGGAGACCGAAAGCCGGATCGGCGCGCCGGCGGACCTGCGGATTCTGAACTCGGACGCGGGTCACGACGCGTTTCTGCTCCACGCGCCCGACTACGAGACGGCTCTGAGGGAGAGTCTCTTCGCGACGGCGCCACGGAACCTGGTGGGTTGGGCCGGATGACTCGCGGCTTCAGCCGGGTGAGCGGGCGCGGATCGGCAGTCGGACGTGGGAGGGACAGGCCGCCGAGTGCAGGACCGTGTTCCGCGCCGTCCGCATGCGGGTCCCGGTCCCCACGTCCTCGCCGGTGTTGAGGTTGCGGCTGAAGCGGGGGAAGCAACTGCTCGTGATCTGAAGCCGGATGCGGTGGCCGGCCAGGAACACATGGCTCATCGGGTAGAGCCGGATCCGGAACTCCGCCGCCTCGCCGGGCTCGAGAAGTTCGGTGCGGCTCAGCCCGCCGCGATACCGCGCGCGGAGGATCCCCTCCGTGAGGACGAAGGATCCTCCCGCCGGATCGACATCCGTCACCCGCGCCACGAAGTCCGTGTCCCGCCCCGACGATTCGGCGTAGAGCACGACTTCGACCGGTCCCGTGACCTCGAGATCGCCTTCCAGGACCCGCGACGTATAGACGAGCACGTCCGGACGCCGCTCGAGCGGCGCCTGCTCGACGGGGCCGCCCCGCATCGGCGTCTCGGCATGGGTCGTGATCAGCCGGGAGGAGAGATTGCCTCCGAGCGAGGGCGCCGGATCGCGCGGATCGTACTCGAAGCGGTCCGAGGGCTCGTCTCCGGGCGGCTCCGGATCGAGCCAGGCCTCGTCGTCCCGGTTCGCGCGCCCGTGGCTGTGCAGATACCAGGGCACTTCCTCCGTCCCCGGCGGCGGCCACTCCGCGCCGTCCCGCCAGCGGTTGGCGCCCGTCGTGAACCAGCGTAGCGGCGGATCCTCGCCGATCCCGTCGTCCACGCCGCGAAGCCGCCAGTCGAACCAGCGCCGCTCCTCCTCCCGCACATCCACCCAGGCCCCGGGTCCGAAGTCGAGGTCCCCGACCGTCCTCGTCTCCGGGATTTCGTGCGACCAGGGGCCGATGAGCGTCCGGTTCTGCGCGCGGGCCCGGGGAGTCGCGGCTCCCGCCGTCATCCCCTCGTGGATGCGGAGGGCCGACCCGGGATACGCGTCGTACCAGCCGCCCTGCTGAAAGGCCGGCGCCGTGACGCCTCCGTACTGGTCCGTGACTCTGAGGCGCCGCCAGTACTCGTCGCGCGTCGGGTGCTCCAGCCACTCCCGCCAGTACGGGATCTTCCGCCCGATCGCGCGCTCGTCCATCTCGATGATCGGCAGATGGGCCCAGAACTTCGGGTTCTGGAACAGACGCGCGCCCTGCGGGCCGGTCACGGTCGCCAGGTTCGTCTCCCAGATCACGGCCGCGGCGAGCGAGAGGAGCAACTGGAAGGCGCCCCCGAGGTAGTGACAGTCCCCGAAGTGGTCGTCGCAGATCACGTGCGGCGCCATGCAGGTGAGGTGCGGGCTCCCGAGCGGCGCGCTGAGCCACTGCGTGAGGCCCCCGTAGCTGCGCCCCCACATCCCGATCTTCCCGTCGCACCACGCCTGCCCGGCCACCCATGCGAGGGTGTCGTAGCCGTCCTCGATCTCGGGAACGTACGCGTGGAAAACGCCCTCCGACCTGAAACGGCCGCGGCAATCCTGAACCACGAACGCGTACCCACGCTCCGCCCACCAGACGCCGTTCTCGACGAACACGTCCCGCCCGCTCTCGTAGGGCGTCCGCGTCAGGATGGTGGGGAAGGGCCCCCCGGAAGCCGGCAGATAGACGTCGACCGACAGCCGCACCCCATCGCGCATCCGGCCCCGGAGCCCATGAAGCAGCCGCACCTCCCGCAGGCCGTCGGGCAAGTGCCCCCCTTTAGTCGAACCGCGGCGGTTCGCGCATCGGCTCGCGGGGAGGAATCTCAAGCTCCACGCCACCCAGCCGCGCGAACAGTTCGTGGATCGCCGTCCCCAGCCCCTTCGCGTTGGACCGGTCGTCCTCCACCGCGCCGATCCGAAGTCGGCGTCTCACGTCGTCATCCGGATTCCGAATCGTGATTGCTCGCCACCTCTCTACCATCTCGATGACGCGACGCGGGAGGGGCGTCGAGCAGGAGGTAGGCCTGGGAGCGCTACCCGAGATCCCGTTCTACGGTGCCTCCAGACCTTCTATCGCCAGCAGCTTGTCGCGAAGTTCGATGGCCAGAACCCGCTGCACCTGCTCAACGGAGATCGCATTCTCGTAGGCGCTCTTCCTGATGGCGCGGTTTTCCTGCTCCGAGTACTCCATCTGGGTCACGTACTCGAAGCAGAAGTCCTGAATCTCGAACGCTTCGTGATTCTCGAGTTTATTGGATACGGTCGGGACGATCCTGTCTGCCCACGCGCGCGCGTCGATCTCCTTGGACACGACCTTGCCGAGATCATTCAGCCGAAGCGGGCTGTGGCCCTCGACGACGGCAGGCGGCAGGCGGCCGAGGATCTTCTTGATGTCGTCGCGAACCTCGTCCATGAACTTCTTGAAGGTCGATCGATCTGCATCGACGGCCCCGCGCCACTTCGCGTGGTACAGCATGTACCACCCAGCGCCGAGGAGGCCCATGACCACGGCGCCGAGAATGACAAAGGCGGCGGGACGCAGCCACGAAAAATCCATATCAGGAGTCCTTCCGTTGGCATGAGAAAAGGAAGGACCGTCTCCGGCCTCTCTCTACTTTGGACGATGTTCTACGCCACTCGGGCTGTAAAGGGTTCAGCGGACCAGCTGCCGCCACGTGAGCCGGCGGCCGGCCATCCCGACCACCACCTCCCGCATCCGTTCTAGAACGGGCAGACCGCGCGCGTTGTGACGCCAGCAGAACTCGTCCCCGCACCTCTGGCCTCATGGGTGTTCACGCTACCGCAGCGTGGGCAGCAGCGCGCTCCTCCGGGCCAGATGATCGCCTCGAACCAGTCTCTGGCGGCATCCTCGGTGGGGAACTTCTCGGCGAGATCGAAGAGGGAGATCATGACATACGGCCGGCGGACCGGTCCGTCTCGTCTACGAGGTGGACTGCGGGATGGCGGCGACGACCTCGTGCGGTTCGGCGCGGACGGTGTAGTCGGGGTCGGCGGAGGCGTAGACGATGGTTCCGTCGCGGTCGATGACGAAGGTGGAGGTGAGCGGGAGTTCCCAGGATTCGTCGCCGTTGAAGCGGGCGAGATCGATGCCGAGGCCGTCGCGGTAGAGCGCGCGCAGTTCGCCCTCGACCCGGAACGTCAGGCCGTAGTCACGCGCCACGCCCAGCCCGAGGTCCAGCAGGACGTCGAACTCGACGCCGTCCTCCTCGATCCAGCCGCGGGCGAACTCGGCGAGCTGCGGGGAGAGCGTGACGAGGCGTGCGCCTTTCGCCTCGATCTCCGGGAGAACCGACTGAAGAGCAACCTGCTCCTCGCGGCAGTACGGTCACCAGCGGCCGCGGAAGAAGCTGAGCACCACGGGGCCGCGCTTCAGGAGCGTCTTCAGCCGGACCGTGGGTCCGGCCACGCTCGGGCGCGCGAACAGCGGCGCTCGGTCCCCCACGCGCGGAAGACGATCGAGGATTCCGGAAGCGCGCAACGCCTCCGTTCCCGCGGCCATGATCGCCGTGGCGGCGGCCGGACGCGCGGCTTCCTTGTCCGCGCGGATCTCGGCGAGTCGCCGGCAGAGCGGCCCGGTCGCCATCACGGCGTGCCGGCGCGTAGGCGCCGTTCCCAGAAGTCGAGTTGGGCCGTGCGAAGTGCGCTTCCCGCCTCGACCTTCGGCCCGAGCACGAGATGGGCCTCGGCGTCGCGCGTGTAGGCCGGCCACGGGGGCAGTCCGGGGCCGTTCGGGTCGCCGTTCGCGGCGAAGTTGACCCAGTAGGAGGACATCGTGTCCGCCAGTTGACGGTCCACCGCCTCCCGCTCGCCGGGACCGACGTTGCCGAACGCGTACACGATCTCGGCCGCGTGGTACGACTTGAGATACTCCTTCGCGGGTCCCGGCGGCTCGTGCGTGAAGTAGTAGAGCCAGGCCTCCGCGCCGGCGGCTTCCGACGCCCGCGCCCACGTCCGCATCTGGATGCCGAACAGGGCGTCGCCGCGGCTTCGCATGAAGGCGTCGAAGATCTCGCCCTCCTCCTCGACGGGGTAGGCGGCGTCGAAGCTCTCCGCGTCGTCGCCGACGCGGCCGGCCACCCACTCGCGCCACGCGTCGATCGTCTCCGGCACCGATCTCGGGGACGAGAGAGAGGTCATCTCATCCGCGTTGAACCCGACGAGCACCGGGACGCTGTTGTGCGTTCCCCCGGCGAACGCCGTCGTCACGTCCGTCGGCAGCACCCAGCCGTCCACGTTCTCCGCCGTCCTGAAGCCGCGTCCGGCCGGCGTCGCGAGCCCGGCGAGCACGCTGGCGGCGGAGAGCTTCCGCATGTCCTCCAGGGTCTCCGCCCCGAGCGCCGCGAGGAACGCCGCTCCGATCTCCTCGGCCGAGCGTCCGCCCTCCGGCGCCTCCGAGAGACGCATCATGGGGCCGAACCGCCCCCCGCTCTGTCCGATGGCGCGGTGGAAGAGGCCCGCCGCCAGCGGCGTCGCCATCAGCGTGTTCACGCTCCAGGAGCCGGCCGACTCGCCGAAGATCGTCACGCGGTCCGGGTCCCCGCCGAACGCCGCGATGTTGTCGCGCACCCACTCGAGCGCGGCGACTTGGTCGAGCACGCCGTAGTTGCCGGACGACCCGTGTTCGGACTCGGCCGAGAGGAGCGGATGCGCGAGGTAGCCGAACGGTCCGAGCCGGTAGTTGATCGTGACGACGACGGCGCCCTTCGCCGCCAGCACGGTTCCGTCGTAGATGCCGGTGGAGCCGGATCCCCGCGTGAGTGCGCCGCCGTGGATCCAGACCATGACCGGCCGCCGCTCGGAGCCGTCGGCGGCCCCCGTCCAGACGTTCAGGTACAGGCAGTCCTCGGCGGTCGGGGCGGGTGGACCTCCGAAGAAAGACCCCGCGCCGTAGGGGGTCTGCATGCACTCCGGGCCGAAGCTGTGCGCGCGCAGCGTTCGCTGCCCCCACGCCTCGACCGGCTGGGGCGGCCTCCAGCGCCTGTCCCCGATCGGCGGCGCCGCGAACGGAATCCCCCTGTAGGAGCGGATACCGTCTTCCAGCATGCCATCGACGTTCCCCGAGGCGATCTCCACGCGGGTGTCCTGCGCGTGCAGCGGCGCGGCGAAACCGCCGGCGGCCAAAGCGACGAAGGCGGCGAACGTGCGAACCGGATGAGTGCGGAAGTCACGACGCATAGGGCGCTCCGGAATCAGGAGGGCGACGAGGGGCTGGCGGGGGGCGGCATCTCCCCGTTCCAGCGAAAGCGCTTGAGCGAGATGCGTCCCCACTTGTCGAACTCCACCCCTTCGTTCGCCAGCAACTGGTACTGGATCATCTCGGAGTAGGAGTCGCCGCGGGGGCTGATCTCGCCGCGCGCGTTGATCACGCGGTGCCAGGGGAGCGGCCGGTCGGAGGCGTAGAGCGCGTAGCCCACGAGACGGGCTTGTCCGCCGAGTCCGGCGAGTTGGGCGACCTGCCCGTACGTGGCGACGCGGCCGGCGGGAATCCGGGCGACGACGTCGCAGATGCGCTCGTGGAGATCCGAAGCCATCGTCACTCGCTCGGTGGCCGGGGGTCGTATCATCTTCGAGAACCTTAAAGACGCGCGTGAATCTTGGGGAGTGGGAACCGATGGACAAATGGAAGGCATCGCACATCGTCCTGCCCGTCATGGAGAGAGACGGATGACGCAATCCGAGTCGCCGCCCCCGGGCTACCGTCCCGACCTCGACGAAGCGGTCGAGACGTGGTCGCGCATGAACGATGCCTCGATCCTGCGCAGCGTCGCGGCCGTCATCCTGGGGTTCGTCGCGCTGACGCTGGGCGCGGTTCTCACCGGGCGGCTGCTGCTGTCGCTCTTCGGCGTCGAACCGGGGGCGGACCCGGGCGTCGCGTTCATCTTCACGAGCCTGGGCGTGCGCCTCGCGGTCACGGTGCTGGCGGGCTTCCTCGCGGCCCTCGCGGCACCGCGCGCGCCGCGGCTCCACGCGGGCGTCCTGGCGGCGATTCTCGTCTTCTTCAGCCTCGCCTCGCTCGCCGGCCTGTCGGCGTCCGGCGACCCGTACGGACCCGCATGGTATCCCATCGCGATGCTCGTCATCGGCCCCGCCGGCGTCCTCATCGGCGGGTCCCTCCGAACCCGACGACGCTGATCCAGAGCCCCGGAAAGGTCGAAATGCGAATCGAAACGCTGGCGGTGAAGACGGGGATGGACCCGGACGGGACGAGCCGGGCGATCGCGCCCCCGATCACGCTCTCGACGACCTTCGAGCGCGGGGAAGACGGGTCGTACCCCGGGGGGTTCGACTACTCCCGCAGCGGGAATCCGAACCGGGCCGTGCTGGAGGCGGCGCTGGCCGCGCTGGAAGGCGGGCGGGAAGCCGTCGCGTTCCCCTCGGGGATGGCGGCGACGTTTTCCGTCATCTTCTCGCTCTCGCCCGGCGAACATGTCGTGGCTGCGGACGACGCGTACTACGGGACCGGCGTTCTCCTCCGGGATTCGTTCGCGGAGCGCGGAATCGAGGCGAGCTTCGTCGACATGACCGACCTCGACGCCGTCCGCTCGGCCATGCGGCCGCACACCCGTCTCGTGTGGATGGAGACGCCGTCGAACCCGCTCATCCGGATCTCCGACATCGAGGCGATCGCCGGCATCGCGCGGGAGGGCGGGGCGATCTCATGCTGCGACAACACGTGGGCGACGCCGCTCCTGCAGCGGCCGCTGGATCTCGGCGTGGATCTCGTCATGCACTCCACGACCAAGTATTTCGGCGGCCACAGCGACGTGACCGGCGGAGCGGTGATCGTGCGCGAGCCGGGAGGGACGCTTGAAGCACTGCGGAAGATCCAGAAGGACGGTGGCCTCGTGCCCTCTCCCTTCGACGCCTGGCTCACGCGGCGCGGACTCGAATCCCTCGCCGCGCGCATGGCCATGCACTGCGCCAACGCCATGGAGCTTGCCCGCTTCCTCGACGCCCATCCGCGCGTCGAGCGGGTCCACTATCCGGGTCTTCGGGACGATCCCGGGCATGCGCTCGCCGCGCGTCAGATGTCGGACTTCGGGGGGATGTTGTCGTTCAACGTCGTGGGCGGTCGGGATGAGGCGTTCGCCGTCGCGGCCGGAGTGAAGGTGATCGCCCGGGCGACGAGTCTGGGGGGGACGCACTCCCTCATCGAGCACCGGGCGTCCGTCGAGGGTCCGACGACGCGGGCACCGGAGAACCTGCTCCGGATGTCCGCCGGCCTCGAGCACATCGACGATCTCAAGGAAGATCTGGACCGAGCCCTCGCCGCCGCTCCCGCTGACGTATGAGAGACCAGATGCCGAAGCCGCGCAAATCCTCCAAGAATGGGACATCCTCGCTGGGCTCTTGCCTTAGGCTTACCCTTCTCGTCTCCCTCATGGCGAGCTGCTCGGAGTCAGGTCCCCCATCGGGTCCGGCGCCGCCTCCGCGAACCCCTCCCCGCGCGGCCACAGTGACGGTAAACCCACCGGCCGTGGAACTACATGCATGGGGTGACACGGTCCGGTTGACGGCGGAGGTGCGGGACCAATACGGAGAGACCATGTCCGGAGTCTCGGTAACGTGGGAAAGCTCCGCACCGGACATTGCGACCGTTGGCGCGTCAGGATTGGTGACTGCCGTCAGCAATGGTGCTGCGACGATTTCCGCTGCGACGGGCTCGGTTTCGGGCAACGCCTCGGCAACAGTGGAGCGTGCAGTAGCGACGAAAGTTGAAATCATCGCAGACGATCCGGTGCTGTTCTCCCTGGATCCCTACGGTAGAGAATACCTCTACCCTGAGGGCGTCCCTCTAGCGACATGGGATTCCGTCCCCAGGTTCGTCCCATCGCGTCGCCGGCCTGCGGCCCGGGTTCTAGACCAGCGTGGTCGGTCGTTCGGATCTACGATCACTTGGTCCATTTCGGATTCTTCCGTGGTTGCACTTCGGGCTGGCGAACTTGTCCCGACCGGTCGCGGTCGTGCCATCTTGGTGGCCGAATCCGGCGCAGTCGCCGATTCGGCGATTGTTGCCGTGAACAGCGTCCCGCATCCGGCGGTGTACGTCCCGGATAAGGCAGTGTCTAGCCGACGGCTGTTTCGCGGAAGCCTTGACTGGATGGAGCAGCCGGGCGAAACGAGATCTTACAGCCTCGAGGAATTGATACATGACCGCGACGGTGATCCTCTCGTGGTTGAGGTGGCCGAGTCAGAGAACTTGACGGCCTCGATCACGCATGAGGGGCTCACGATCACGGCGGGCACGGCAGAAGGTCGCGCCGACATCACACTCAGCGTGTCAGATGGTGTTCATGCACCCGTAAACGTCGCGTTTCGGACCGGCGTAGGGTGCCCGGACGTCCCCGCAGTTGTAGACGTTGCCGGCCCGGTGAACATCGAACTTGTAGTCGGCCAGCCGCAGCCGGGACGGCGTGCGGTCCGGGATGCGCCGTGGTGGAACGATTGCGGCCGTCAGGCGATAGATGCCGCAGTCGCATCCTGGGAGCGCGCCCTGACCGGCCCGGCGAGGACCCTCACGATAGACTTGTACGTACTCGCAGATGATGATGCAGCTGTAGCCCGTGGCGGGCCGACAAACGGAAGGAACGGTAACGAATTGCCGTCGACCGGCCGGGTCGGCTTTAGCTATCATACCGCGATGATCTATCGGTATTGGCGACGACACCCACCCGGCTCCAGTCCTCCACGCCGGAGCTTGGTGATGGTCGAAGAGCGAAGTCCGAATCTCCTCTATCAGCGCACTCGTCATGAGATTGGTCACGTTCTGGGGATTGGAACGCACGAAAAATGGTGGGAGAATCTCGTCGATCCGGGGCGTCCCGAAACCCGCATTCACCGTGGTGGAGGCTGCACCAGCAATGTCTGGTTCACGGGTCCTGCCGCCTCGGCCGCGATCGCCTTAGCGGGGCGACCTGACCTGGTCTCACAGGGAGTGCCGGTCTCGCACGACTGCATCCATTGGCGGCATGGGTGGGACGGGTTCGGTGCCACCGTCGGAGGTGTCATGGGTGGTGGTGGCAATGAACCGCGCGCACTTACCCCGATGGCCTTGGGGGCACTCAGCGATTTGGGTTGGGGTGTCAACATGGATGCAGCCGAACGAATTACCATCCACGCCGGATCCGCACCCGATGCTTCGTTTGGGCGTCGGACTCGGTCCGGTAACCGAATGTAGTAGTGGGCGGATGGTCCTGGACTCCGCGAGCGCCCGCCCGTCAAGCGTCCGATATTCCCCTCATTGTACCCGGTCAGGATCCGAGGTCCCGAGTCCAGTTGGTGAAGATCCGCTCGCCGGCCGGAAGCAGCCCCGCGTGGCGTCCCGATTCGAGGAGCGCTTCGACGAAGGTCTGTCCGTATCCGCGACTGAACGCGAGGAGGACGGCGTCGTCCCGCCAAGTGACGATCTGGCAGGGGACGTTGAGGATGGGCCCTTGGGTCAGGAACGGCCGCGCTCGCCCCGGTTCGAAGAGGTCGAGGCCGGTGACGCTCTCCATCACTTCCGGAACGGCGTCTCCGAGGACGGCGAGCCAGCAGTGGGAGTCGGTGGTGTCCGTGTAGTGCGGACCGTCCGGCATGGCCGGCGCCGCGCCGGGTCCGACGTGCCAGACCGACGCCTGGGTCCCGTTCATCCGGTTGATCATCAGCCCGTCGCGGAGCGCGACTTCTCCCGGCCGGCCGGGCACGTCGAGGCCGAACGGCCGCACGGTCCGGATGTCGCGGTGCTGGACGTCCCAGCGCGCGCGGTGGCTTAGGTCGACGAGGCCGGCCCGGCGCATGACGTCGGTGGGGGCGCGGTCCGATGCGTAGTCGAGCACCACGTTCCAGCCGGCCCGGTGCTCGGTGCGGGCGGGCGCGGCGTCGAAGCGGACCGGAGACCGGCGATGGGCCGCGGGCGCCGGCTGCGATGGCGCCTCGCCGGACCGGCGCGGGCGCCCTTCGGGGGCGATCCGCAGGCGCTGCCCTTTCGGATCGTGGAAGTGGGGAGGCACCACGGTTGCGGTCGAACGCACGGTCCGCCGGCCCCGCGACTCGTACAGGTCGAGCGAACGGCCCCGCTCGGCCAGCCGGTCCTCGACGAGGGCGAGGCCGTACTGCCAGCCCAGCGTCTCGCTGTAACGCGTCGTGCAGACGAAGCCGGCGATCCGGTCCCCGTCCACGACGAGCGCCCCGTCCGCGGGCCGGTGAGCGGGGTCGCGAGCGGTCCCGGCACCCACGTCGCCCGCGGGGTCGTCGACCCGGAGTCCCACGAGCTTCAGCCGCCCGGACTGCCCCTCGCAGTAGCGGAGCGCCGCGGCGCCCACCTTGCCGGAGGCCGTGTCCTCGCGGTCCCAGAGCCAGCCCATGCCGATGTCGAGGAGGGTGACGCGCTGCTCGGACTCCGTTCCGATGATCACGTGCCCCTTCTCGGCCCGCAGGCAGTTCTGCGCTTCGAGCCCGAACGGGCGGATGCCGTACTCCGCGCCGGCCTCCCACAGCAGGTCCCACACGTACCGGACGTGGCTCGCCCGCACGTGCAGTTCATAGGACAACTCGCCCACGAACCCGAGGCGCAGACACCGCGCAGCGACGCCGTCTCCTACCTCGATCTCGCGGCAGCCGAGATACGGGAACGCGTCGTCCGACAGCTCCGCGCTCGTGATCTTCTCCAGCACCCGCCGGGCGTTCGGCCCGGCCACGTTCACGGAGGCGAGGGTGTCCGTGAGGTTCACGAGGTTGTAGTCCCACCCGTCGTACCGCGTGTGGAAGCGGAGCCACTCGACCGTGGCCCCCGCCCGGTTCGAACTCGTCGTGAAGTAGAACTCGTCGTCGCCGGTCCGCACGACGACGCCGTCGTCGATGATGTTGCCGGTGTCGTTGCACATCGCCGAATACGTGCAGCGGCCGGGCCGCGCCCGCGTCATGTCGGAGACGTAGACGCGCTGGAGAGCGCGCAGGGCGTCGGGTCCCCAGATCCGGAACTTCCCCAGCGGTGAACTGTCGAGGAGGCCGACGTTCTCGCGCACGTTGCGGATCTCCTCGAGGCACTGGCGGTCCGCGCTGAAGTAGCGCGCCCGCAGCCAGGGCCCCGCCCGGCGGAACACGGCACCGCGCGACGCCTGATCGTCGTGGAGCGGCGTCCGCTTGTGGATGTCGTGGTTCGGGCCCGCGAGCGTCGCGAGGGAAGGGGGGATGACCGGCGGGCGCACCGTGGTGGCGGCGAAGCTGCCGACCGGCCGACCCGCGATCTCGGCCATCGCCATGGCGAGGTTCTGGCCCGGCACGCGGTACTGGCCGGGGCCGAGACCGAAGTTCCCGAAGCGCTTCGCGAGTTCGGGCACGTCGAAGCCGTACGCCGCGCTCTGGGCCGCGTTCTTCCACGTGCCGTCTTCGTCGAAATCGAGGAACGCCTTGCGGCCGGGGGCGAGGCGGATTTCGGTGACGGGCCCGCGGACGATCGAGGATCCCCGGGCGGGCCCCGGCAGGTCGGCCAGCCGCGCGCGCTCCCGGGCCAGCGGACTCGCGACGTCCGCGCCGCAGGCCGCGGCGGCCTCGAGCCCCGCGATCCGCCCGGAAGATGTGAGCGCCTCGAGATCGGTGAGCCGAAGGACGCCGCCCGCGGCGAACACGTCGGGCGGGAGGCGCTCGAGCTCGAAGGTCCGGGTGCGCTCGCCGTGGCGGAACCGGGCGCCGGCGCACGAGAGGACGCCGATGTCCGGCTGGCGTCCCGCGCTCGCCACCAGCAGATCGCACGCCACGCGCAGCGAATCGCCCGCCCCGCCACCCGAGGATCCGACCGTCGCGACGCCCCCCGCGCCGGTCGTCGCGCGGGCGGCCAGTTCGGCGCGACGCACCCGGCCCCGCCCGCTCACCCGAGTCGCAGCCCACCCCGGACGGAAGTCGATCCCCGCCTCGGCCAGCGCGGCCACCAGCGCTTCGTCGTGACCTTCGTGCCGCGCATCGGCGACGACGCGCACATCAACCCCGAACGAGGCGAGATCGACCGCTGCCTCCAGCCCGAGGTCGTCGCCCACGCTGAAGACGGCGGCCGCGCCCGGCCGGAGCCCGTACGTCCGCGCGAGCCGGATCGCCGTGTCGACCTGCATCACGCCCGGCCGGTCGTTGTGCTCGAACACGAGCGGCCGCTCGATCGAACCCGTCGCGACCACCACGGCGCGCGCACGGCACTCCCAGTGCGTCTCGTCGAACGCCGCCGCCGTCCCGCTGTCCGTCCCGCTGCCGGTCCGGCCGCCGGTACTCCGGCACTGGAAGCCCGTGACGAGGTTCTCCCCCCAGATTCCCGTGACCGGTGCGTGCCGGAACACGCGCATGGATTCCATGCGTTCGAGTTCGTCGGCGAGGGCGGACACCTCCCCGGCGAGCGGACGACCGTCCCGCACGCGCCAGTCGAGATGTCCCCCCAGCCACGGCCGGCGTTCGAACAGACACACCCGAAGGCCGAGCCGTCCCGCCTCGAGCGCCGCGGACATCCCGGCCGGGCCACCGCCGACCACCGCCACGTCGGCGTTGAGGTAGCGTTCGGCGCGCTCCCCCCGGTCCGGAACGTCGAGCCGCAGCACGCCGAGGCCGGCCAGCGCGCGCATCCGCTCCTGGAAGAACCGGGCGGCCCACGCGGGCCGGTGGAAGAGCCGGTAGTAGAAGCCCGCCGGCATGAACCGGTCGAGCCGGTCGAGAAGGCCGAACACGTCGACACGCGGATCTCCCCGCACGTTCTGCGCGCCGACCTCCATCCCCTCGCGCAGCGGCGTCGTTCCCGCGGACTGGTTCGGGACGCCGTCGATCGAGACGAGCTGGCTCGACCCTTCCCCCGCCAGGTCGTAGAGGCCCCGCGGCCGGTGATACTCGAAGCTCCGGCCGAAGGTGCGGACCCCCGCCCCCCAGAGCGCGGACGCGACCGTATCTCCCTCGAACCCCTCCAGCGTGCGTCCGCACCAGCGGAAGCGAAGCGGGCGCGAGCGGTCGATCCGCTCCGTCGGCGAAGGAGGCAGCCGCCTCACGACGAATCTCCGCCGCTCGCCTCGTCCCCGGCTGCCTCGGCGCCGCCGGGCGCAGTCTCGCGGTTCGTGGCCGGGTCGCGCCAAGTCGAGAACCAGACGCCGCAGCCGGCTCCGTGGTGCCACCACTCCTCCTGCGGCTCCGGGCGGTTCATGCGGAACTGCGCCCAGCGAAAGTGCGCCTCCGCGGCGGCCGCGGAGTTCGCGCCGGCCGCGGCTTCCGGCGCGGACCCCTGATCCGCCTCCGCCGGTCTCGGGCCCCGCTCCGGTCCCCCGTAGGTGAACTCGTACACGTCGCGTTTGCCGCACACGGGACACGTCAACCGGAAGGTCACGCGCGGCGTTTCCGGATCGGGTCCACGGTCGCGTCCACCGTCGGATCCACGGTCGGGTCCACGGTCAGTCCCACTGGCCGTACTTCATCGTCGTGGCCGTCTCCCCCATGTACCGGTTCTCGAGGAAACGGCGGAGCGCGAACGGCTCCAGGATCTCCGGCGCCTCCTCCCGCGCCATGAACTCGGCCATGTACTTCCCCGCCACGGGCCCGGATTTGAAGCCGAAGTATCCCCAGCCCACGTCCAGATAGAGCCCCTCGTGCGCGAAGTTGCCGTCGAGGATCGGCGCCATGTCCGGCGTCATGTCGGCCAGCCCCGCCCAGACCCTCAGAAACCGCACGCCCTTCAGGCACGGCATGAAGTCCGTCAGCGCTTCGGCCTGGTGCTTGAAGTAGCCCGCGGTGACGTCCGTCGTGTAGTTCACCTGCGGGTCCATGTGCGCGCCCGTCGCGATCTCCCCCTTCAGCGTCTGGTTCGCGTAGACGTGGTAGGCGCCCGAACTCACGACGTGGTGCAGGAACGGCTTGAGCGGCTGCGTCACCATCGCCTGGATCGTAAGCGGGTTCACCGGCAGCTCGATGTCGAGCATCGCCGCGATCGCCGGCCCGTATCCCCCCGCCATGATCCCCAGCTTCCGGCACCCGATCGGCCCCGCGCTCGTCCGCACGCCCGTCACCCGCCCGCCCTCCGTGTCGATCCCCTGAACCTCGACGCCCTGGTGGATCGAGGCCCCGTGCAGGCTGGCGCCGCGGGCGAGTCCCCACACCACCGCGTCGTGGCGCACGACGCCGCCCGGCGGGTGATACATGCCCGCCTGGATCGGGTGCGCGGGCCGGTCCGACACGTCAAGCGCCGGGACCAGTTCCTTGCACTGTTGCGGGTCCACCAGCTCCGAGCGCACGCCGCAGAAGTTCGCCGTGTTGACGGAGAGCCGGAACGCGGCGACCGCCGCCTCGCTGTGCGCGAGGTTGAGGTTGCCGCAGTTGTGGAACATGAGATTGAAGTCGAGTTCGTCCGTCAGGATGGGCCACAGCTTCAGGCCCTCGTCATAGAGCGGGACGTTCTCCTGCGTGCGCTGGTTCGCCCGGACGATCGCCGTGTTCCGCCCGGACCCCCCGAACCCGATGTACTCGCTCTCGAGCACGGCGATGTCCCGGACCCCGTGGTCCTTCGCGAGATACCAGGCCGTGGCGAGCCCGTGGATGCCGCCCCCGATGATCACGACGTCGTAGCGGCGGCGGAGCGGCCTCTCCTCCCACAGCCGGCCCGGGCGGAAGACGCCCGCTCCCAGCGCGGACTTCAGCCTCCCCAGCGTGGCGAAGCGCGATCCGGGGCTCACGGAACAGGCGTCGACAGGTGAGGGGTCAGCCGATGACCGAATAGGACGAATCGGGATTCATCGTCCGGAGCCGGCTGAAGAACCCGATATTGCAGTCCCGCCTCGTATACTTCATATGGAACCGGACCGGATCCGCGTCATGGTCGCGACCGCCCTCGACCTGCTCGATGAGTTCGGCCATGAGCTGGCCTGCGACCGGCGCGTTCTTGAACTGGTTCCCGGACGTCCCCACCGCCATGTAGAAGCCGGGCAGGTCCGACTTGTCATAGATGGGAATCCAGTCGTCCGACACGTCATAGAGATCGACGAGTCCCTGCCGCGCCTCCGGCACGGGGAGTCCCTTCACCCGCTGCGCTTCGCGCAGGACCTGCGTCTTCCACTGGTAGCTGAAAGTATTGTCATAGTCGTCCGGGTCCTCCACCCACTCCAGATCGTCGCACGGCGGATCCTCGGAACCGATCAGAATGTGGTTGCCGATCTCGGGTCGCGAATAGCATCCGATATCGCTGTCCGAGATCAGCATCCCGACGACGTTATAGTCGACGCCCTCCGGCGCCGGGACGTGACAGACCTCCTGCTTCAGGGCGCGCGTCTTGATGTTCATCCCGTCCTCGACCCCCGCCATCCGGTTGATGACGAAGGAATGAGGCCCGCCCACGTTCACGACGACCGGCGCCCGCACCTCGGACCCGTCCTTCAGGCGGACGCCCGCGACCCTCCCGTTCTCCCGCAGGATCTCCGTCACCTCGGTGTTGAAGCGGAACTCGCCTCCGTGCGCCTCGCACCCGAGTTGAACGTTGTGGCAGCAGAGTTGCGGGTCGTTGATGTAGCCGGATTCCGGGATGTAGACGGCCCCGGCCACGTTCCCGCCCGTCGGCCGGCCGAACGCCGGGTCCTCCTCCGTCACGGGAGGGCCGAACTGCCGCGTGTCGAGGACGGAGAGCTTCTCGCGCATCCCCTCCGCGTCCAGGTCCTCGTACGCGACGTGGAGCTCGTCGAGACTCTCCTTCACCCGCTGCAGGTAGTGATTCTTCTCCGTCTTCGTGACGAGGCAGCCGGTGTTGACGTAGCGGGCCAGCCCCGAGGGGTCCGGCACGCCGACGTACTTCCCCCAGTCGAGCCAGTAGAAGTAGGACTCGCGCGCCATCGCCACGCCGTCGGGCGTCGAGTAATGGAGACGGATGATCGCGCAGGTGTTCGAGGTCGAGCCGTACCCGGCGGCGGGGAGCTTGTCGACGTTGAGCGTGCGGAACCCGCGCTTGGCCAGCTCGAACCCGGTGCAGACGCCGATGACGCCCGCTCCGATGATGATCGCGTCGTAGTCCTGGGACATCGCGTTCCTCACCTGCCGATGCGCTCGTACACCGCATGCGAGACGCGCTCGTTCCCGTCCGCGTCCGTGCTCCGGTACTCGTTGTCGATCCGGTTCCCGTCCTCGGACAGGACGTTGATGATGACCTGCGTGACGCGGCCGTCCCGCCGGCTCGTGATCCGGTTCGTGTAGCGGTCGACGACCTCCACCGCCGTCTCGACCCCGTCCCGGCCGGTCACGGGCCGGAACTCGCCGTCGAACATCGTCTCGTAGCTCCACTTCGCCTCGCCGCCGCGGGCGTTCGTGGACTCGACGGTGATCTTCATCCCGCCATCCCCCCAGGGGTCATAGGTCATGACGTTGAGGGCCGGGGCCGGCGCGTCGGAGCGCAGCTTCCACACGCCGTAGCGGGGGTTCGCGCGGTCGGCGGACGGGTCTGCCGGAGTCCCCGGGTTGAAGAGGAAGTAGTCGTAGATCGCGCGCGAGATCTGGGCGATCGTCGCCTCCCGCGCCGGGACGGGCCGCTCCGAGTCCTTCACGAACACGACCGTGATCACGTGTCCGGCGTCATCCGGGAGGTAGATGTATCCGACGTCGTTCGTGGTCCCGCCGATCGTTCCCGTCTTGTGGCCGACCGGGGTGCCGGGCGGCAGCACGCCCTTGATGCGGCCGGTGCCGGTCTGGACGCGCAGCATGACGTCCTTGAAGACCTCCGTGTTCTTCGAGCCGAGCGCCTTCCCCGCCCAGGTCATGGCCAGCAGGTGCGCCATGGCGCGGGGCGTCGAGGTGTCCTGCGGGTCGGTGGAGAACGCCTCGCGGGCCGCCTCCCGCTCCGAGGCGGAGACCTCGCCCGCGCGCTCGCGGAACTCCGCCATCGAAATCCGCCCGTCCGCCGGGGTCTCGACGCCGGAGTAGTCCCCGATGAGGACGGACGTCGGACGGTTCACGCTCAGCCCGTCCACGTTCAGTTCGCTCATGCGGGCATTCACGGCGTCCGGGCCTCCGGCCGCGGTCAAGGTGAGGTCCGTCGCGCTGTTGTCGGAGATGAGGAGCATGAGTTCGAGCAGGTTCCGGAGGGAGAGCGCCACGCCGGGGTCGTCGAACAGGTTCGAGATCGTGCCGCTGCCGGGATGGATGTCGCCGGGTTCGAGTTCGACCATGTCCGCGAGCGTGATCTCGCCCCGGTCGACGCGGGACAGGAGCTGGACCGCGATCGGAACCTTGTAGGTCGAGGCCATCGGGAAGCGTTCGTCCTCGTTGAACCACACCGCGCGGCCCGTCTCGATGTGGACGGCGCCCACGCCCACCGTGCCCCCGCTGCTCGGGGCCAGCCGCTCGATTTCCGCGAGCAGGCGGCCGAGGCCGGGGTCGCCCTCGGGCGTGACGGACTGCGCCGCGAGGGGAACGGCGGCCACGAGCCCGACCGCAAGGGTCGCCGTGGTCAGGGTCGCCCTGGCCTGGGTCGCCGTCGCCCGCTTCGTGGCGGCCCGCCCGGTGAAGTAATGACGTGTCCGGAGGCGCATCGATCATACTCCCTGGTTTCGTTTGAGCTGGGTCCCGCTCCAGCCGGTACGGTAGCCATTGCGCAGCGCCCGGACGAGACCGCCACGACGGGTCGCCCGGGGAAGCCGATCCGTGACATACTCCGCGTATGAACACAGGAGAGGAGACCGTGCCGGGCGACGGCGGCGCGCTGTCGTCCGAGGAACGCCGCGCGGCGGAGGCGGTGGACGCGGAACGGCTGTTCGCGCTGCTCGCCGACCTCATCGCGATCGAAAGCGTTGCGAACCGCGAGACGCCGGCCCAGGAGCGGGTGGCCGAGGAGATGCGTGATCTCGGCCTGGAGAGGGACGTGTGGGAGATCGACTTCGAGCGGCTGCGTCGGCACCCCTCGTACACCGTCGACGTGGACCGCCACGAGGGTCTCGGGGTCGTCGGCAGCATGGGACGCGGCGAGGGCCGGACGCTGATCCTCAACGGCCACGTGGACGTCGTCCCGGCGGGCGAGGTCGAGCGCTGGACGCACCCGCCCTTCGAACTCACGCAGCGCGGCGGGCGGCTGTTCGGGCGCGGGGTCGTGGACATGAAGGGGCAGCTCTCCGCCGCGGTCGGGGCCGCGCGAGCGCTTCGCGATGCCGGCGTTGAACTGAACGGCGTTCTCCAGATCCAGAGCGTGATCGGTGAGGAGGACGGCGGCTCGGGCATGCTGGCCACCATCGAGCGCGGCCACACCGGCGACGGGGCGATCGTCGTCGAGCCGACGGGGTTCGTCATCGCACCCGCGCAGGCCGGAGCGCTCAGCTTCCGCCTCACCGTCCCCGGCCTCGCCGCGCACGGGGCGATGCGGGAAGAAGGCGTGGACCCCGTCGAGAAGTTCATTCCGATCTTCCAGCGGCTCCGGGCCCTCGAGGCGGAACGGAACCGCGAGGTGGCCGACCCGCTGTTCCGCGGGGAAGCGCTGCCGTACGCCCTGACCATGGGACGGCTCCGGGCGGGGATCTGGCCCTCGACGGTGGCGGAGAGCCTCGTCGTCGAGGGTCGCTACGGCGTCGCGCCCGGGGAGGACCTCGCCGGGGCGCGCCGCGCGCTGGAGGACGCCGTGGCCGAGGCCGCTTCCGGCGACGCATGGCTGCGCGACCACCCGCCCGCCGTCGAGTGGGTCGGGGCGCAGTTCGCGGCCGCCCGCACGGACGCGCGCGACCCCGTCGTCGGCACCCTCGCCGGCGCCGCGCGGTCGTTCGGCGGCACGGAACCTCGCGTCGGGGGCGTGCGTTACGGCGCGGACATGCGGCTCCTCGTCAACCACGGCCGCGTGCCCACGGTGCTCTTCGGCCCCGGCGACGTCCGCGAAGCCCACCGCCCCGACGAAAGCGTCCGCGCCGCCGACCTGGTAGAACTGGCCCGCATCCTCGCCGTCGCCGCGATCCGCTTCTGCGGGACCGGCGCGGGCTGACGCGCCCGACCCCGCCGTTAAGGAGTCGGATACGTCTTCCGGTCGGGTCACGTCTCGCTAAGGTTGAGGCTGCGTACCCCGATTAACGGCTACTCATCGAGTTTCCCTGAGGACAGGTGCTGCCATGTCTGCTCGAACGTCGATCGCAATCCGGCTGGCCCTCTCATTCGCCCTGGCGTTCACGGCGGCCCCTCCCCCGCTCCACGCACAGGCATTCGAGGTCGAGGAGGCGACGGTCGCCGAAGTCCACGCCGCTTTCCGGTCGGGCAACCTCACCTGCGAGGGGCTCGTCGCGCGCTACCTAGCGCGCATCGACGCGTACGACCAGCAGGGGCCGCAGCTCAACTCGATCGCGGTCGTCAACCCTCGTGCCCTCGAGGAGGCCCGAAGCCTCGACACCGCCTTCGCGTCCGGCGGCCTCACGGGACCGCTCCACTGCATCCCCGTCCTCCTCAAGGACCAGGTCGAGACGAGCGACATGCCGACGACCTACGGGTCGGCCCTCTTCGCGGGCTACATGTCGGAGCGCGACGGAACCATCGTCACGCGCATGAAGGACGCGGGCGCGCTCATCATCGCGAAGACGAACATGGGCGAGTTCGCCTCGCGCTACGTCGGGTCCGGGTTCGGGATCATCCGCAACGCGTACGACACCCAGCGGAATCCAAGCGGCTCCTCCGGCGGCACGGGCTCCGCCGTGGCGGCGAACCTCGGCATGATCGGCATCGGCGAGGACACGGGCGGCTCCATCCGCGGCCCGGCGGCCGTCGCCTCGCTCGTCGGCCTCCGTCCCACGCTCCCCCTCGTGAGCCGCTTCGGGATGATGCCCGCCAACCCCACCACCGACACCATGGGTCCAATGACGCGCACCGTGATGGACGCGGCCATCCTCCTCGATGTCATCGCCGGCTACGACCCCGACGATCCCGTGACCGCGTACTCCGTGGGACAGGTCCCCGAATCCTACGCGGCCGCGCTCGACGCGGGAGCGCTGGCGGGCGCCCGGATCGGCGTCATCCGCGAGCCGATGGATCGAACCGTGGATACGTCGTCGGAGGGCTTCCGGCAGGTGCGCGACCGGATTGAGGCGGCGCTCGGGACGCTCCGCGACCTGGGTGCGGAGGTGATGGATGTCGAGATCCCCGGGATCGAGGGCGTGTCCGCCATCTTCGGCGCCAACTCCTACGAGACGGAGGAAGTGACCGACGCCTACCTCGCCGAACTCCGGGATCCGCCGTACCGCACGCTCGCGTCCATTCTCCTGAGCGGCCGCGTGAATCCGTGGCGCGCCGCCGGCATGGCCGATCTCCTCGGAAAGACCACCCGCGACCCCGGCTACCTGGACTACCTCCTGGCGCGCGACCGGGTGAGGGAGGATGTCATCGCGACGATGGCCGAACACGATCTCGACGCCTTCGTCTACGCCACCTTCGACCATCCCCCGGACCTGATCGCCGAAGATGTGGAGACGAACCCCGCCCCGGCCGACCGCTACGCCCTCGGCGACAACCGCTCGCTGAGCCCGCTCACGGCCTTCCCGGCGCTCACCGTCCCCGCCGGGTTCACGGACGACGGCCTCCCGGTGGGTCTCGAGTTCCTCGGCCGCCCCTTCACCGAGGCGATGCTCCTCGGCTTCGGCTACGCCTTCGAGCAGGCGACGAACCACCGCCGCCCGCCCGCCACGGCCCCGCCGCTCGGTCGTTGACTCGATAGGCATACACCATCATGTTGTGCATGTGTCAAAATTATGCACATCACAGAGGAATCATGTCTAGAATTCACTTCGTCGTCGAGGAAAGCGCCAGGATCCGCTACCAGGCGGAGGCGGAGCGTGAGGGAAAGTCCCTCGGGCAGTGGCTACGCGAAGCGGCCAACGAGAAACTGGAGGCCGCGCGTCCGCGCCTGTTCACCGTAGAGGAACTCGAAGCGTTCGCCGCCAAGTGCGACGCGATGCATCCCCCCGGCGCCAAGGAGCCGGATTGGGAGGAGACCAAGCGCATGCTCGTCGAGACTCGGTATCCGGATCCCGGCGTATAAGGAGATGATCGTGTCCCGCATCCATTTCGTGGTGAAGGAGACGGAAAAGGTCCGCTACCAGGCACAGGCCGGTCGGGAGGGGAAGTCTCTCGGGCAGTGGTTGCGCGAGGCTGCCGACGAGAAGCTGGCCACTGCCCGTCCACGGAAGTTCACCCTGGAGGAGCTACGGGAGTTCAACGCGGCGTGTGATGCGCGGCGGTCGGACGCGCCCGAGCCCGACTGGCCCGAGGTGAAGCGAATGATCGGGGAATCCAGACTCTCCGGGATCGAACCCGCGTGATCTTCGTCGACGCCAACGTCTTCATGTACCACGTCGGTCGCCGGCATCCGCTGCGTCGGGAGGCACGCGAGTTCATCGCCCAGTCACTGGACCGCGGCGACCTTCTCGTCACTTCGGCGGAGGTGCTTCAGGAGCTGCTGAACATCTATCTGAGGAGCCGCCGATTGTCCGCCCTCGACGACGCTTTCGCGCTCGCGGGAGCCTGCATCGACGAAGTCTGGGCCGTAGAGAAGGCGGACATTCTGATTGCCCGGAGCCTCGCGGACAAACACCCCGGACTCGAGGCGCGGGATCTCGTTCATCTCGCCTGCTGCCTCCGGCACAAACCACGCGGCCTCATGACTTTCGACCGAGCCCTCACCGCGGCGTGGCGTTCCCGCTCGGGACGCGGCGGGCACGGAGGCGATCAGTAGCGCCTCGTTCCTGCCGCCCGCTCTGTCTGACCCCGGTTTTTCGGGATAGCGTATTCGGCGCAGTCTCCGCACAAACCCGAGGCCGAGGTACGAAGGAGAGCAGCGAGATGAGGGATTCGTCGAGGCGATACGTGTCGCGCGCGCGGTGGATGGTCGGTTTGGGCGTCTTGGTGGGGCTTCCGGCAGCATCGCCCCCGCTGGCGCCGGAAGTTCAAGCGCAGGAGGTGGATCAGTCGCTGGTGGCGGAGGTCGTCGCCGGCCTCCCATTGCGCGAGATCGGCCCCGCGTTGATGGGTGGCCGGATCGCGGACATCGCCGTGCACCCGCACCGGAGCAGCACGTGGTACATCGCGGTCGGCTCCGGCGGCGTGTGGAAGACGACGAACGCGGGCGTGACGTGGGACGCGATCTTCGAGGACGAGTCCGTGTACTCGATCGGCGACGTCGCGATCGACCCCAACAACCCGGACGTGATCTGGGTGGGGACGGGAGAGAACGTGAGCGGGCGCCACGTCGGCTGGGGGGACGGCGTCTACCGCAGCCGCAACGGCGGGGAGACGTGGGAGAACGTCGGGCTCCCCACCTCGGAGCACATCGGCAAGATCCTCATCGACCCGCGCGACAGCGACGTCATCCTGGTGGCGGCGGAGGGGTCACTCTGGGCCGCGGGCGGAGAGCGCGGCGTCTACAAGTCCACCGATGGCGGCGACTCCTGGCGGCTCGTGCTCGAGATTGACGAGAACACCGGCGTCACCGACATCGAGTTCGCGCCCGGCAACCCGGACATGATCTACGCGGCGGCGTACGAGCGGCGGCGGAAGATCTGGGGGCACCTCGCCGGCGGGCCCAACTCGGGCATCTACAAGTCCACGGACGGCGGCGAGAGTTGGCGCCGAATCACGGCGGGACTCCCGAGCGGCGATGTGGGGAAGATCGGACTCGCCGTCACCCCCGCGAACCCAGAGGTCGTGTACGCGACGATGGAGGCGAACGACGACGAACGCGGCTTCTACCGGTCCCTCGACAAGGGGGAGAGCTGGGAGCGGCGGAACTCGTACATCTCCGGCGGCACCGGTCCCCACTACTACCAGGAGATCGAAGCCTCGCCGCACGACGCGGACATCGTGTACCAGATGGACGTCTTCATCCAGGTCACGCGGGACGGCGGCGCGACGTTCGGCAACCTCGAGACGGCGCGCGACAAGCACAGCGACAACCACGCGCTGTGGATCGACCCGGAGGACCCGCTGCACCTGCTCGTGGGGACGGACGCGGGGCTGTACGAGAGCTTCGACGACGGCCGCACCTTCCGGCACTTCCCGAACCTGCCGATCTCGCAGTTCTACAAGCTCGCGCTCGACAACGCGGAGCCGTTCTACAACGTGCTCGGCGGCGCGCAGGACCTCGGCACGCTGTGGGGCCCTGCCCGCACCACGAACATCGAGGGGGTCCGGAACCGGGACTGGTACGCGCCGATGGGGGCGGACGGGTACGCGGTCCAGATCGACCCGCGAGATCCCGACATCCTCTACCTGCAGACGCAGCAGGGGAACCTCTACCGCTACGACCGGGAGAGCGAGGAGGCGCTCGATATTCAGCCCCAGCCCGCCCCCGGCGATCCGCCGGAACGCTGGAACTGGGACTCGCCCGTCCTCATCAGCCCGCACGACGCCGACCGGATCTACCACGGCTCGCAGCGCGTGTGGGCGAGCGACGACCGGGGCAATTCGTGGACCGCGATCAGCGGCGACCTGACGACGAACGTGAACCGCTACGAGCTGGAGTTCATGGGCCGCGTGTGGAGCGTCGACGACCTCATCGACAACGGCGCCATGTCGAAGTACGCGACCCTCACGGGGATCTCCGAGTCGCCGGTGACGGCGGGCGTGATCTACACGGGGAGCGATGACGGCCTCATCCACGTGACGGAGGACGGGGGCACGAACTGGCGGCTGGCGGCCCCGCTCCCCGGCGTGCCGGAACGGGCCTTCATCAACGACATCGAAGCCTCGCAGCACCTCGCCTCGACCGTGTTCGCGGTGGCGGACAACCACAAGGAGCGAGACTTCCGGCCGCTCCTCTTCCGGAGCGACGACGCGGGGCTCTCATGGCAGTCGATCTCCGGCGACCTGCCGGATGGCACGATCCTGTGGGCGATCGAGCAGGACCACCTGAACCCCAACCTCCTCTTCCTCGGAGCCGAGTTCGGGATGTACGCGAGCGTGAACGGGGGCGAGAATTGGCACATGCTCCCCGGTCCCACGATCCCGCACCGGGATCTGGAGGTCCAGCGGCGGGACAACGACGTGGTCGGGTCGACCTTCGGCCGCGGCTTCTACGTGCTCGACGACTACACCCCGCTGCGCGAACTCGCCGAGGGCACGAACACCGCCGCGGGCGCGGCGGAGGGCGGCGCGCTGTTCCCGGTGCGCGACGCGTGGTGGTACATCCCGTCCGTGCCCATGCAGGCGCGCGGCAAGCCGACGCTCGGGACGGACGACTACACCGCGCCGAACCCGGACTTCGGCGCCGTGATCTCCTACTACCTGCCCGAGACATCGACGACGGCGGCGGAGGCGCGCCGCGCCGCCGAAGGGGAGGTGCGAGCCGCCGGGGGAGATGTGGCGTTCCCCGGTTACGACGTGCTGAACGAGGAGGCGACGGAGAGCGGCCCCCGTGCGCTGGTCGCGATCGCCGACGCGGACGGCCGGACCGTGCGCTGGGTCGCCGGCCCCGCGAGGGAAGGGCTGCACCGCGTGAGCTGGGATCTGCGGGCCCCGGCGCCGGATCCGATCGAACTCGCGGTGCCGGGCTTCACGCCGCCGTGGGTGGGACCGCCCCAGGGGCCCCTCGTCGCCCCGGGCGACTACTCCGCGCAACTCGTCGTGGTCACGGCCGAAGGCGCGCGGGAAGTCGGACGGGCGCAGGCGTTCGAGGTGAAAGCGGTGCCCACGGCCGAGCCGGGCACGGACTTCGCGGTCGTCGTCGCCTTCCAGAACGAAGCGTCGGAGTTGAGGCGCCGCATCGCCTCGGCGGGCGAGGAAGTCGGCCGCGCCCGCGACCGGCTGCGCCACATGCGGGCCGCGCTCCTCGAGGCGCCGAACGC
Source organism: Candidatus Palauibacter sp. (assembly GCF_965261555.1). Taxonomy (GTDB): domain Bacteria; phylum Gemmatimonadota; class Gemmatimonadetes; order Palauibacterales; family Palauibacteraceae; genus Palauibacter. Next base: position 809,780 of record NZ_OZ253465.1, on the reverse strand, counting down.
CCCGCTCGAACTGTTCGGCGAGCTGGATGCGCTCGGCGCGAGCCTTCAGGACTTCTCGATCCGACTCTTCGGCGACCCGGCCCGGCAGCGCCTGAACGAGCCCACCGTACCCTCGATCTCGAACCGCGTTGGACGGGTGATCGGCGGCCACTGGGACACGCGCCAGACGCCGACGGCGACCCACCGCCGCAACCTGGCGATCGCCGAAACGGACTTCGGCGGCTGGCTCGCCGAGTTCCGGAACTTCATGGACGGCGCCTTCGCCGGCGCCGAGACCGCGCTCGAAGCCGCCGGCGCCCCCTGGACCCCCGGCCGCCCCCTCCCCGGCGGCTAGCCGAAAGTCGCCAGGGCCTCGCGGTCGGTCGTCAGTGGCCGATGGCGAGGCCGTCCTTGCGGGGGTCTGACGCTCCGGCCCAACCGCGCTCCAGCTTCATGACGAGCTGACCGCCGCCGAACGAGGCGCTCTCCCAGTCCACGAGTTCGTGGCCCAACGCGCTCATGCCGTCTTCGAGTCCGCCGGTCAGCCGCTCGACCGCGACGCGCAGTCCACCCATGTGGCGGAACCGGGCCGCGTCGATCGCCTGCTGCGGGTCCATCCCGAACTCGATCATGTTCAGCACGACCTGCGTGTGCCCCTGCGGCTGCATCGAGCCGCCCATCACGCCGAACGCCATGAGCGGTTCCCCGTCGCGGGTCACGAACCCCGGGATGAGCGTGTGGAAGGGGCGCTTGCCGGGCGCGACCTGGTTCGGGTGCCCGTCCTCGAGCGTGAAGCCGGCGCCCCGGTTCTGCAGCACGAAACCCGTCCCCGGCACGACGACGCCCGAACCGAAAGAGCCATAGATCGAGTGGATGAAGGAGACCATGTTCCCGTACCGGTCGGCGACCGAGAGGTAGATCGTCTCCGTGGCGGTCGCGAACTCGCCGGGCTCGACCCGCTCGGCGGCCACGGCCGGGTTGATGAGCGCGCGCCGCGCCGCGAGGTAGTCGGGATCCAGCAACTCCTTCGGGTCGATCTCCATGTGATCGGCGTCCCCGACGTGCCGGGCCAGGTCCGCGAACGCCACCTTCTTCGCCTCGATCAGGTGGTGAAGGTACTCGGGCGAGTTATGCCCCATGCCCGCCAGGTCGAACGGCTCGAGCATGCCCAGCATCTGCAGGGCGGCGACCCCCTGGCCGGCGGGCGGCAGTTCCCAGATCGTCCACCCCTTGTAGTCCATCGACAGCGGCTCGACCCAGCGCACCTCCATCGCGGCCATGTCCTCCGGCGTGAGGTAGCCGCCGAGTTCCGCGAGTCCCTCCGCCACGCGCGTGCCCAGTTCACCGCCGTACATGGCGGTCGGGCCTTCCGCCGCGATCGTGCGCAGCGAACGCGCGAAGTCGGGGTTCCGGAACCACTCGCCCGCCTCGGGCGCCCGCTCGCCGTCGATCAGGTAGGTCGCCGCCGCCCCCGGGTCCGCCTGCAGCTTGCTCAACTGCCCCCGCCACTGGCCCGCGATGATCGGGGTGACGGGGAAGCCCTCCTCGGCCAGCGCGATGGCCGGCGCCACGAGCTCGGCGAGCGGCCGGCTCCCGTACTTCTCGTTGAGGGCGCCCCAGCCCGCGATCGCCCCCGGCACGGTCACCGCCCCCGGCCCCGAGCCCGGCACGCGGTCGTAGCCGTCCGCCCGAATCCGTTCCGGCGTCATGTGGGTCCCGGCCCGCCCGGTCGCGTCCAGGCCGACGAGCCGGCCCTCCTCCGCGGACCAGAAGAGTGCGAACAGGTCGCCGCCGAGCCCCGTCATGTGCGGTTCGACGAGCGAGAGCACGGACGAGGCCGCGATCGCCGCGTCGAAGGCGTTGCCTCCGTCGCGCAGCACGCCGAGCGCGACGCTCGACGCCATGGGCTGACTCGTCGCGACCATTCCGTTCGGAGCGTAGACGGTGGATCGCCCCGCCATGGACCCCGGAGCATTCATCGCGGCCTCCTGACTTGACGAGTTCCTCAGGCTCTCCGCATCCGCGGTGCCGCAGGCGGTCGCGGTCACGGGGAGGACGGCGAGGACGAGAGTCGTGGCAACGTCGCGCATGCACATCATTCGGCTGATTCCCGCAAAGGTTGACGGCGGGCCCGAACCCGGGCGCCGCACGCACACTACGGTCTCCATGCGGCCATGGCATCCCAGCGCGGGTGGCGCGAGAGGTTCACCGGCCCCGATCCGTCCGCGCCCATCGCGTAGATCTCGGAGTTCCCGTCGCGTTTCGTCGAGAAGAGGATGAACTCGCCGTCCGGCGACCAGCGCGGCAGTTCGTCCACTCCGGCGCGGCCCGAGAGGTTGGTCTGGCTGCGGCCATCCGCCCTCATCACGTAGATCTCGGCGTCGCCGATGTCCCGGTAGGACGTGAACACGATCCGCGATCCATCCGGCGACCAGGACGGGGAACGCGCGCCGCCCTCGACGGGAAGCCGCGTGAGCCCACTCCCATCGGCACCCATCGTCCACAGCGAGAACTGCCGGCCCCCGCCGCGGTCCGAGGCGAAGACGATCCGGGCGCCGTCGGGCGACCAGTCCGGGTCCACGTCGAAGGACGATGGGCTCCGCGTGAGGTTGACCGGATTCGATCCATCCACGTCGATCACCCAGATGTCCGGATCCCCCGTCCGTTCGGAGACGAAGACCACGCGTCTCCCGTCCGGGGACAGGCGCCCGGAGCGGTCGTACGCCGTGTCTCGCGTCACCGGCCTCCAGTCCGAGCCGTCCGCGTCCATGAGGAAGATGTCGGGGTTCCCGTCGAGCCAGCTCGTGAACACGATCCGCGAACCGTCCGGCGTCCAGCTGGGCTCGAGGCTCGTCTCGCCTTCCGGCGTGAGGGGCCGCTGTCCCGTCCCGTCCGCGTTCGCCACCCAGATGCGCATGAACCTCTCGCGGATCGAGGTGAAGACGATCTCGCCCGCCGCGGGCGGCTCGGGACCCGTGGCGTCCCCGCACCCGAGCGTCACCAGCACTGCCAGCATCGTTGCCAGCGTCGCATAAGGCCGACGGCCGGGCCCTCTCCAGGCGTACATGACGTTCGTCCGTCCTCCGGGTCTCGGGAGATTCCGCACGGCCCGATCCCTCGTTGCGTCGTGTCCGAACGCGGACGAGCTTGCGCCAGACCGATCCGGATCCACCAGGGAGTTGAAGATGAGACAGTCCGCACGCCTGCACCAAGCCCTCCCGGGCGCGGTCGTTTCGCTGGCGCTCGCGGCGGCCGCCTGCAGCGAGGCCCCGCCGCCGGCCGGCGACGCCGACGCTCCGTTCCGGGTCGGCGCGACGATCGACGTGGGGGCGGCCCCGCACGGGATCCGGTTCAGTCCGGATGGGGACACCGCCTGGGTGGCGCTGAGCGGCGAAGGCCGGATCGCGGTCGTGGACCTTTCGGAGTCCGCCGTGGTGGCGCGCTGGGAGGCGGGGGACGCACCGCTCGACCTCGTGCGCGTCGAAGGCGGCTGGCTCGTGAGCCAGTTCCGGGACTCGACGCTCATCCGGCTCGACGAAGAGGGCCGGATCGTCCCAGGGGCCGTGTGGGGCGTGGGGGCGGGGCCGTCGCTGTTCACGCCCGGGACGGTGCGTGGAGAGACCTGGATCACGACCGAGTTCTCGGACCGGCTGTGGACGGTGGACACCCGCGAGGGAACGCCGCGTGCGTTCCATGCCACCGGCGATCGCCCCTATCCCGCGGACGTGATGTGGGACGGGTCCCACGCCTTCGTGCCCAACCTGGAAGCGGGGTCGGTCTCCGTGATCGACCTCCTGAACGGTGAGTTGGACGCCACGGTCGAGGGGTGTCCCGGCCCGCCGGGGGGCGCGCTCACGCCCGACCAGGTCACCTACATCGTCGCCTGCGGCGGATCCGACGAGGTGGCCTTCATCAACACCGCGTCCTTCGCGATCACGGGCCGCGTCTCGGAGGGCATCGGCCCCCGGCCGTTCTCGGTCGTGGTGCCCGGAAACGGTCGTCATGCGCTGGTCAACAACGCGGGCGGGAACACCGTCTCCGTCGTCGACCTCGAATCCCGCGCCGTCGTGCAGCGGCTGGAGGTCGGCGAGCAACCCATCGTCCTCCGCGCGCACCCGGACGGCGAGCGCGTGTTCGTGGCGAACGAGGTCTCGGGCACGCTCGTTGAACTGGCCCCGGCCGCGCCGGCGCCGGAGTCGGCTGCTCCCTCCGGGGGCGAGACGGCGCTGAACGAGGTCGTCGTGCTCGGGGTGATCCACTCGGGTCACGAGACCAGCGAGATGTTCAGTCTCGAAGTCGTGAGAGACCTGGTGCGGGAGATCGATCCGGACTACTGGCTGACGGAGATCCCGCCGAACCGCTGGGACCGGGCATGGGCCGAGTTCGAAGCCACGGGGACGGTCGAGGAGCCCCGGGTCCGCCGCTTCCCGGAGTACATGGAGGGACTTTTCCCCCTCTCCCGCGAACTGGAGTTCGAGGTCATCCCCACGGCGGGGTGGACCGAACCGATGTCGGACTTCCGGGCCGCGTATCTCGACGCCTACTCGCGGGACCCGGACCGGGCCGAAGGATGGGCGGAATACCGGGCGGCCGCGGAAGCTTCATCCGAGGCGCTCGCCGCGGGCGCGGCGGACGACCCGCGCTGGATCCATACCGACGCCTACGATGAAGCCTACGACATCCGCATGCGGACGTACGCCCGCCTGTTCGACGCGGAGCTGGGCCCCGGGGGGTGGGAGGCGATCAACGCCTCGCACTTGGCGTACATCGAGGACGGGCTGGACCGTCACCGGGGGGAAGGCGTCCGCTTCCTCCTCACCTACGGAGCGGGACACAAGGGGCCGTTCCTCCGCGAACTCCGGAAGCGCGACGACATCGTGCTGCTGGACGTGGGACCGTTCCTCGACCGGATCGCCGCAGCCCGCTGACTGCGAGTTCGCCGCGGTCGGCCGGATCGGGACGCGCTAGTCGCCGAGCAGGTCGAGGATCGCGGACTTCGAGATCAGTTCCGAGAAGACGTGCGGCTCCCGGTCCGGCCGGTAGAGCACGTAGAAGGGGATGCCGTAGCGGCCGAAGTCGGCCAGGTAGCGGCTGATCGAATCGTCGCGCCGCGTCCAGTCGGCCCGCATGGCGATGACGCCGTGCTGCTCGAACGCGCCGGCCACCTCCTCGGTCTCCAGGAAGAGCGTCTCGTTGATCTTGCAGGTGAAGCACCAGTCCGCCGTCACGTCGACGAACACGTAGGAGCCCGCGGTCGCGAGTTGTTCGGCCCGGTCACGGTCGAAGGGCTGCCACGCGATCAGGCGGTCCTCCGGCGCGACCCCGATCGTCGAGGGCCCCGCTTCGGATCGCCCCGCGGCCACCGTGGAGACGGCCACGACCGTCAGCGCCGCCGCGGCGATCCCGGCCAGCCGGCGCGCCGGCCGACCGCGCTGCGACCGGCTTGCCAGCCAGATCGCGAGGGCCACGGCCAGCAGCCCGATCTCGAAGAAGGCCACGCGCGGCGCCGACACGAGGCCCGACATGACGAAGAGGAGCCACACGAGCGTCGCCGCGAGCAGGAACCCCATCACCACGCGGAAGGTCGCCATCCACGGCCCAGGCCGCGGCAACACCCGCCCCGCCGCCGGGAACGCCGCCAGGAGCAGGTACGGAGAGGCCATCCCGGTGCCGATCGCGCCGAACATCGCGGCCGTCGTGCCCGAGTCCTGCGTGAGCGCGAAGCCGAGCGCCGTCCCCAGGAAGGGGGCGGAGCAGGGCGTCGCCATCAGCGTGGCGAAGAAGCCCGTCACCAGGTGGCCCGCGAGTCCCTCGGACGGACCTGACGAGCCCACCTTCGCCAGCGACCCCGGAAGATGGACCTCGAACAGTCCCCACATGTTGAGGGTGAAGAGAAGGATCACGACCGCAAGCGCCCCGACGAACAGCGGCTCCTGGAACTGGATCCCCCAGCCCACCGCGACGCCGCCCGCGCGCGCCCCGATCGCCGCCCCCGCCAGCAGCAGGAAGGAGAGGATGATCCCGGCCGCCGTAGCGAGGCTCCCCGTCGTGAGTGCCCGCCGGCCCCCCTCCGCGCTCTTCATCAACCCGAAGACCTTCAGCGACAGCACCGGAAGTACGCACGGCATCGCGTTCAGGATCAGCCCGCCCAGGAATCCCAGGAGCACGAACCAGAGGAAGCCCCGTCCGGCCCCGCCGAGCTGCGATCCCCGGCCGCCCGTCGTGGTTGCCGCCGCGAAGAACTCGGGGTTCGCGACCTCACCGCCGTCGGCGATCGTCAGCCCCACCGTGGCCGGCGTCGTCACCGGCGCGAGACACATTTTGTCGTCGCAGGCCTGGTAGGTGACGTTCGTTCGAATGGGATACGTGCCGGCCGCCGCTCCCGCCGCCGTCGGCAGCACGGTCCGGATGAAGATCTCGCCCTCGTACACGGAGATGGCGGTGGGCGCAAAGTCGAAGCGCTTCATCTCGCCGGGGGGATAGCGAGGCGTCTCCGGCGCCGGCCAGTCGGGCGGCGCCTCGACGTCGATCTCCGTCGCGATCAGGTAGTCGTAGGTCGGTTCGTAGCTGTTCGTGTGCCAGCCGTCTTCGATGGTGAGGCGCACCGCGAGTTGCGCGGGCTCGCCGGCGAGGTAGGCGGTGCGGTCGAGGGCGACCGCGATGTCCCCCTTCTCGAGATCCGGCGCCGCCTGTTGAGGAAGCTGCGCAACGCCCGGGCGCGGGAGGAGAGATCCCGCGACCGCGGCCAACAGCGCCGCGCGCGCCATCCACATCCCGCCTCCGTATGTACTGTCTCTCGAACCGACCACCATTCTTCCCGATCCCTTGAATTCGAGCTTCCGACAACGCCGGGGGAAAATTAGCCGTCCGGCCCCTGCGTCAAAACACCCGTCCCGCTCATCGCGATTGACGCGCGTAAAGGCGGCGGACCACTCTGAAAGCCACGAGGAGCGTCCCGCAACACCGGAATCCGGAGGCCGACATGAAACGCTGGGGTCTGTTGCTGCTGAGAGTGAGCACGGGGTGGCTGCTGGTGATGTGGGGTGCCGACAAGTTCGCGGACGTGGAACACGGCCAGCGCGTGGCCGAGAGCTTCTACCTCGGGATCGGCTCGCAGGCGATCGTCCAGAACGTATTCGGCGGCCTGGAGATCCTCCTCGGGGCGCTCGTGGTGTTGGGCCTGTGGAGGAAGCGGGCGTACCCGGTGGCGTTCGTCGTCCTCCTCATCACGGCGCTCGCCGTGTGGAGGTCGATCCTCGATCCGTGGGGCTGGGTCCTCGAGGGATCGCAGGTCCTCTTCTATCCCTCGATCATCATTCTCGCCGGCGCCATGGTCCTCTGGGGCACGATGGACCAGGACGAGTTGACGCTCGACGCGCGTTTCGGTTGACCCCCGAGTCCGGCTGAATCCGGGCCGGCCCGCAAGCCAACAGCCGTCAGCCGTGCTCCGGTTCGGGCTGCCGGACACGTCCGAGCCGCCACACGCCGAACGCGACGAGAATGGCCACGATCGGCAGGCCGGCGGTCCCGGTGAGGACGATCAGCGACGCCATAACGAACGCTCCGGCGGCGGCGATGAGCCCGGTGATGAGCCAGCCGCCGAGTACGACGAGAATGCCCGTCACGCGCTGCTCGGCGTCGGCGGCGCGCCAGGTCCGGTCGCCGAGCGAGGCGCCCATCGCGGCCATGAACGTGATGTAGGTCGTCGACAGCGGGAGCCCGTTCGCCGTCCCGATCGAAATGAGCAGCGCCGCGACCGTCAGGTTTACGCTGGCCCGCAGCAGGTCGTACGGCGGGGCCGAAGGATCCAGTGGCGGCGGCGCGGTCCGGCCCTCGACGCGTGACCGGAGACCGCCCGGCGTCAGCCGCCCGACCAGATTCAGACACGCGTACCCCAGGGTCACGAGCGCCGCGCCGATCCGGCTCTTGCGGAAACGCTGCTTCGTGTGCCCCTGCGCCGCGAGCCGGATCTCCGTATCCGTCACCCGCCGCGCCTTCTGCGACCTCGCGAGCGCCGTGACCATGATCGCCCCGGCCAGCAACAGGGCCCACGCCGGAGTCTCCACGCGGCCGGAGAGGTCGATCCCCTCGACGAGCACCGCCTGGAACGCGGCGACCGAAGGGCCGATGAAGTTCACGAGGTCGTTCCCCGCGAACGCGATCGACAGCGCCCCGGTCCCGGTCAGGACGATCGCCCCGATGACCCTCGCGGGCCGGCGCCGCCAGATCACGGCCATGCCGCCCGCCACGAGGAACACGCCGCCCAGAATCCAGAAGATCCCGTCGCGGAGCGTCGACATCGTCGTTTCGTCCAGGATCGCGGCGCCCTGCAGTCCCTTGAACAGGACGAAATAGGCCATCGCGGCGAAGGACACGCCCGTCCACAGCCAGCCCCAGCGCGGGAAGCTCGCCTTCAGGTCGTGCCCGTACACGACCCGCACCAGGAACATTACGGCGGCCGCGCTCACGAACGCGGTCACGACCGAGAGGAAGATGGCCGTGTAGATGCCGAGCACGGGGCCGCTGTTGATCACCCCCAGCGCGCTCAGCACGCCCTCGCCGTTCGTCCACAGCGCCACCGCGATCGAGGCGCCCACCAGTTCGGACACGATCGAAACGGTCGTGCTGGTGGGCAGGCCGAACGTGTTGAAGAGGTCGAGAAGGAGGACATCCGCCGCCATCACGCCGAGGTAGAGGGCGAGGATCGAGGTCAGGATGATCGCGCCCTGGCCGTCGACGAAGTGGCTGGGATCGAACACCCCACGGCGCGCCACCTCCATGAGTCCGCTCGACGTGAGCGCGCCGAAAAGGATCCCCACGGTGGCAATGATCATGATCACGCGCCGCCGGGCCACCCGCGACCCGAACGCCGAGTTCAGGAAGTTCACCGCATCGTTCGCGACCCCGACCCAGAGATCGAAGGTGGCAAGGCCGAGGATCAGAAGGAGGGCGACGGTTTCGAACAGGGGATCAACGCCTGGCTGGGGCTGTCTGGATCCGGAACACCATCATGCCGACTGTCGCGCGAGCGGCGCTTTCAGCGCCAACCCTAGGCCGTTTCGGCGGACGGGCAAGCGCCGTGACGAGACTGTTACGTCAGCGCCGCCCACCCTCGCCTTCGCCAAGGCGATCCGATGGATGAGGAGGCTCCCCGCCGCTTCGTTTCAGGAGTCGGCGTGCCGCCTGGATGTCGGCCTCTTCCGCGCGTTCGGCAAAAAAACTCGGCCGTCTCTTGTTCCCGTCTACGCGTCATTTCGGTATCCTCCAGAGTCGTAAGATCTGAACCCGAGCACACCCGATCAAACCGCAGGAGCCAAGATGCGTGTCCCCCCATTTCTGATGGAGCGGTGGCAGTCCACGTTCGAGCACCGCGTGGACTACAACATATCCGAGAGCGGCGTTCATCCGCTCACCCTCTCCGAACTCCTGGACCTCATCGACCTGGATCCGGCGGACGTCCGCCTGGAGTACGGCCAGAGCGACGGTTCCGATCCGCTCAAGGCCGTGATCGCGGAGCTGTACGAGGGGGCGGTTCCCGACAACATCATCGCCACGACGGGCGGGGCCGAGGCGAACTACGTGGTCCTCTGGAGCCTCGTCTCGGCCGGAGACCGCGTGGTGGCGCTGGAGCCGACCTACGGCCAGGCGCCGGGAATCGCGCGGGGGCTCGGCGCGGATGTCGTCTCGTGGAAGCTGCGGGAGGATCTCGGCTGGCAGCCCGAGCCGGGAAGCGCCGCCGACGTCATCACGCCCGGGACGCGTCTCGTCATCGTCACGAACCCCAACAACCCGACGGGATCCGTCCTCACCGGGGCCGCGATGAACGAGATCGTCGAGGCGGCGGAGGCCGCCGGGGCCTGGATCCTGGCGGACGAGGTCTACACGGGGGCGGAGGTCGAGGGCCCGGAGACGCCGAGCTTCTGGGGCCGCTACGACCGGGTGATCGTGACGAACTCCCTCTCGAAGGCCTACGCGCTTCCGGGGCTCCGGCTCGGCTGGATCACGGCGCCGGCGCACATGCACGAGGAGTTCTGGAGCCGGAAGGACTACACGACGATCACGCCGGCCACGCTCTCGGACGTCACGGCGCGCCGCGTTCTGAGCGCCGATGTGCGCCCCCGCGTGCTCGAGAGGACCCGGGGGATCATCCGGACCAACCTCTCCCGCGTCGCCGGCTGGCTCGATGACCGCGCGGACCTGTTCTCCTACCGGGCCCCGGATGCCGGCGCGATCTGCTACGTGCGCTACGGCCTCGACCTCAACTCCACGGAACTGGCAGAGCGGCTGCGGGCCGAGAAGGGCGTCCTGCTCGTTCCGGGGGACCATTTCGGAATGGACCGGTACCTGCGGATCGGCTTCGGAAACCCGGCGGCGGAACTCGACGAGGCCCTCGACCGGGTGGCGGCCCTCCTCGAGGAGGCGTACGCGGCGGTGGCGTAGCGGCCCGTGAGTACGGTTGAAATCGAGGTCAAGCTCACCGGAACCGGCGCCGAGCTGTCCGCGGCCTTCGACGACCTTGGCGGAGGTCGACCGGCCCGCGAACGGCTGCTGACGACCTACTACGACACGCCGGAGGGTCATCTCCGGCGCCGCGGCTACGCGCTCAGAATCCGAAGTCGGGGCGGCGACCGGGAGTTGACCCTGAAGCGGGACGAAGGGGATGGGCTCACCCGTGGCGAGTGGACGTCACCCCTGCCGCCCGCGACCCGCGACGACGGGACGCCGAGGCTCGACCAACTGCCCGGGGAGGCTCCTGTCAGCGATCTCGGCATCGCGAATGCCGACGCGCTGAACCCCACCTTCCTCACGGACATCGAGCGCACGAAGAAGGAGGTCCGGACGAGCGGCGCCCTCGTCGAGGTGTCGCTGGACACCGGCCGGATCTCGGCGGGTGGACGTGAGACGCCGGTCGCCGAACTGGAGTTGGAACTGCTGAGCGGGCCGGTGCGGGACATGCTCTCAGGTGCGCGCGAACTCTTGGCGAAGCGGCGTCTCGCGGTCGGGACGCGCTCCAAGGCGGCGAGAGGCACGGATTTGCTCCTCGGCACCTCCCCGCCCGCCGTCAGGGCGGCCAGAGCGAAACTGGACCCGGCGGATTCGATTGACGAGGCGCTCGCGAACGTGGTCCGGGCGGCGTCCATCCAGGTGACGGGGAATCTCGCCCCGGTGCTGGAGGCCGGCGATCCCGAAGGCATCCACCAGCTGCGGGTCTCCCTGCGGCGGCTGCGCTCGGCGCTCCTCTTCCTCAAACCCCATCTCGGATCCCGCGCCGATGCCCTGAACCGCGAGGCCCGGCGGGTGCTTAAGCGGCTGGGCCCGGCACGCGACCTCGATGTCTTTCTTCTCGAGACGTTGCCTGCCGTGATCGATGCGAACCCGGAAGTCTGGACGTTGCTGCGGATTCGCGACGCCGCCCGAGAGCGGCGGGACGCGGCCCATGCATCGACCCGGGAGCTGATCCTGGGCCGGCGGTTCAACCGGTTCGTCCTGGATCTGCTGCAGGTCGCGCACAGCGGCGGACTCGTCGCGCGGGACGCCGACGAGCCCCTCCCGGCGGCCGCGAGGCGCAGGCTGAACAAGAGATACCGGAGTCTGATGAAGGCGGGGAGGGGCTTCGAGCGCCTCGGCGAGCCGGAGCGTCACCGGGTGAGGATCGCGCTCAAGAAGCTCCGCTATGCGTGCGACTACTCACGGAGCCTCTTCCCGGGCCCGGCGGTGAGAAGCTGTCTCCGACGGCTCTCGTCGCTGCAGGACGATCTCGGCCGCCTGAACGACGCGGCGGTCGCGCGGCAGATCTCGGGGGAGCTGGCCGCGGCCGATCCGACCGCGGTCGACGGCGCGGCGCGGGTCCGCGACTGGTGCGACGAGCGGGTCCGGTCCGCGGAGCCGGGCCTCATCGAGTCCTGGCGGACCTTCGTCGCGGCGGCACCGTTCTGGTAGCCGGGCCGGCAGCCGCCCCGGTATCCGTCAGGACACGATGCGCGGCCCCAGCGAACGGCGATGGCTGCGGACGCCGCGCGCGAAGAGGAGCAGCGTGAGCAGGAGCGCGGCCCCGCCGATCACGAGCCGCACCGGATTGTCGGAAACGCGGTTTCCGGGGGTGTCGAGCAGGGCGTCGAAGAGGGTGGGCGGATCGTACAGGACTCCGCCCTTGCCCACGCGGGACACTGTCTGCGTGAGCGATATGTCCAGGCGCGGATCGCTCTCGAGGATGAGAAAGTCGCCCAGCTTGCCCGGCTCCAGCGTACCCCGCGACTCCTCGATCCCCAGCTGGCGGGCCGCCTCGCGCGTGGCGGCGTAGAGGGCGTCCTCCGCCGACAGCCCGGCCGCGACGAGCGCGTTCATCTCCTCGTGCAGCGCCAGCCCCGGAGCGAGCGCGCCGTTCGTCGCCGTGGCGACGGACCCTCCGGCGGCGTGGAACTCCCGCACGAACTCGCGGAGCACCTCCAGCGCCGCACTCAACTGCTCGGCCTCGGCCGGCGTTCGGTCGGGAAGGAGCCGGTCCTGAATCCGCTCCGCGACCATCGCGAATCCGACGAGGCGGTTCATCCCGTGCGGAAGCCGGTAGGGCGCCGCCCAGCGCTCCTGCTCCAGGAGGCCCGGCGCGAACGCGGCGCCCCGAGCCCCCATCGCGCGGGCGGAGTCCAGCAGCGCCTCGCGGTCGGCCAGCGTCGACCGCGATCGCGCGTAGAGTTGGAGATCTCGCTCCTCGCGGCCGGGCGGCCCGCCCACGTCGGGCGGGATCGTGGCGGCGAGTGCCTGCCCGAAGAGACCGAGCGGGTACGACGGCTCGTCGACGGGAGTCGCCGGCCGCGGCACGGGGATACGCGCGTCATCGCTGCCCGTCGGCGGCAGCGGCTCCCCCTCGGGCCCCTCCGCGATCTCCGGGATCGCCGCCGTCGTGACGCCGAGCAGAAAGGCCAGGTAGGCGGTCTGCTCGTTGCTCGGCACCTCCGCGGCCTCCTTCACATCGATCAGCCCCGGCACCACCCAGAAGCCATCGGCGTCGAGCACCTCCACGCCCCCCGGCTCGGCGCAGTCGGCCGGCGCGCCCACGCACGTCAGCAGGCCGTCGACCACGACGAGCCGCCCCGTGAGCCACACGGCCCCCGTGCCGTCGATGATGTTCGCGTTGTCGACCACGATCGACCCCGGCCCGCCGCACGCCGCGAGGCCGGTCAGGAGAGCGGCCAACGCCGCCGAGTCGCGTCTTGTTCCCGTCATGCCGTTCCCGTTCCGTTCAGGACTTCCATCACCTCCCGATGGAGCGCCGGCGCGGCCGCCACCGTCGACGCGCCGCCGATGGGATCGTCCCCCTCCCAGGTCGTGATCACGCCCCCCGCGCCCCTGATCACCGGGACCAGCGCCGCAATGTCCCACGGATGCATGATCGGATCGAGCATGATGTCGGCTCGCCCCGTCGCGACCATGAGATACCCGTAACAGTCGCCCCAGCCCCGGTACAGCGCCGTTCTCGACCACAGCGCCTCGAACCCGGCGAGGTTCCGGTGCCGGCCGACCGCGCCCGGATCCGTCGTCAGGAGCGTCGCCTCCGACAGCGAGCGGTCCTCGCGGACCCTGACCGCCTCCCCGTTGAAGGTCGTCCCCGACGGGGTGCCGATGGCGAGTTCGCGCGTGATCGGCTGGTGGATCACCCCCAGAATCGGCTCCCCGTCGCGCAGCAGCCCGATGAGCGTCCCGAACAGGGGGACGCCCGCGACGAAGGAGATCGTTCCGTCGATCGGGTCCAGCACCCAGACGTATTCCGCGTCGTCGTTCTGCCGGCCGAACTCCTCCCCGACGATCCCATGGTCGGGAAAGCGCTCCAGAATCCGGTCGCGGAGGAGCGTCTCGGCGTAGCGGTCCGCCACGGTGACGGGCGACTCGTCCGTCTTGGATTCCACAGCCAGGTCGGGATGGCGGAACATGCCCGCGATCGCCCGGCCCGACTCCTCGGCCAGCTCCGCGGCGAATTCCCTCAGCGAATCGGGGTCCACCTCTCCTCCGGTCTCAGGTTCGAGCGCCGTCCGACCCATTTGAGCGCCATCCGGCCCATACCATACTTTGCCGGACATGCTCAGGCTTCATCCGTACGAATACCACATGCCGCGCGCGCTCGACGAGGCGCTGTCGTTGCTCGCCCACCATGGCGACGACGCGATGCCCATTGCCGGCGGGACCGACCTCGTCCCCAACATGAAGCATGGGCTGTTCACGCCCGGCCACCTCGTCGCCCTCAGCCGCGTGCGGGAGATGCGCGGGATCGCCTCTACCGCGGACGAGGTCCGCATCGGGGCGGCGGAGACGCTGACGTCGGTCGCGACCCACCCGGACATCCTCGCGCAGATCCCAAGCCTGGCCCGAGCCGCCGAACTCGTGTCGGGTCCGCAGTTGCGGCGCGTCGGCACGATCGGCGGCAACGTCTGCCTCGACACGCGGTGCGCGTACTACAACCAGACGAAGTTCTGGCGGAAGGCGCTCGGCTACTGCCTGAAGAAGGACGGCGACCTCTGCCACGTCGTGAAGGGCGGCACCCGCTGCGTCGCGGCGCACTCGGCGGATACGCCCCCCGTGCTCGCCGTGCTCGATGCGGTCCTCGAAGTCGCCGACGGGGACGGGACGCGCGACGTGCCGATACGGCGGTTCTTCACTTCCGACGGGATCTGGAACCGGTCCATCGGGAGGAGCGAACTCGTCGTCGCGATCCGTGTTCCCCGGCCGCCCCCGGGTACGCAGATTGCGTTTCAGAAACTCCGGCCCCGCGCGGCCATCGATTTCCCGCTGGCCAACCTGGCGGTGCGCGTCGGACGCGATGACGACGGCCGGGTGTCCGACTTTCGCCTCGTCGTCTCAGCGATGGGCGCCTATCCCCGCCACGTCGGGAAGGTGGAGGACGCCGCCGTGGGGAACCGCCTCGGCGCAAGCGTGATCGAGGCGGTGGCCGAGCAGGCGTTCCGGCAGTGTCACCCGCTCTCCAACATCACCGTCGATCCGGAATGGCGCCGCGCCATGATCCCCGTCCTCGTCCGCCGCGCCCTCAACGAGATCGCCGCCGCCTGAAGGGCTGACGGCTCAGTAGGCGAAGAGGTCGGCGAGCGGAACGTAGGCCTCGCCCGCGAAGGCCAGCACGTCGTCGATGCCGAACAGGATCTCATCGAGGGCCGCGAGTTCGGCGCTGGTGAATCCCCGTCCCGCGGCATCGATGAAGACGGGCGCTTCGACGGTCCCCTCCACCAGGGCTTCCACGCGCCCCGCCTGGCGGATCTCTCCCTCCTGCGCCCCGTTCACGACGGCGAGGTCGACGAGCGTACGCCCGGCCGAGCCATCGATGTCCATGCGGAAGACGAGGTCCGCGTGCGACCCGTCCGCCGACAGACCTCCGCCGACCTGCAATCTGACCTCGGTTCCCTCGGCCGAGAGCACGCGATGTTTCGACGTGACATGCGTCATGCCGGCCGCGTCATCGAACTCCAGCAACTCGTCGAGTTCGAAGTCGAAGCGCCCGTTCTGGTCTTCCGCGAAGCCTTCCGCGAGCAGGCTCACCGACACCCCGTTCGCGTCGGATGCGAAGGCGCCGTCCACGAGGTAGTCCGCGACGCGCCGGGTCCCGCCCCCGCTCGTATCGAAGGCCCGCATCCACAGCCGCGCGGACACCGCGTCGCTCTCGTCCGTGAGATCCACGAATCCGAACGGCTGCAGCGGAAGCGCGGGAAGACCGGAGGAAAGATCGACGACGTACAACTCGAACCGGACCCCGTTTTTCGGACCGCCGTCCCCGTACTCCACGTACGCGTCGATGGACGCGTCGAAGATGAACTCCTTGCCGAGGACGTTGATCGGGAAGAGCGGGGTCTTCGCGCCCGAGGCGCGACTCGCGGCGACGTTCGCCACCGCCCGTTCGAGCGAACGCGGATCGAGCGCGCGGAGGAGATCGACCCGATCGGACGAGCCGCGGAGCTCCGAGCGGGCGACCCGATTCGCCCGGGGTTCGGACAGCCCGAGCACCTCGGCGATCGTCCGCACCTGCGCCACGATCGCGTTGTCCGCGGCGAAACGGAGCGAGTAGATGGAGTTCGCCGCCAACTCGGGATCGAAGGGAGGGTCGGGCAGCGGCGGTCCGACGATGCCGCGCTCTTCCACACACCCCATCAGGGCCATCGAGAGCACCCCCGCCACCAGGGCACGACATCTTCCGGCCACCGCGGACCCTCCCCTCCATGTTCATGCGTTTGGACAGGAGAAAGACGAGACAGGCGGGAAACGGGTCACCGCACGCGGCAGATGGGACGGCTGGTCACGATCCCCACCGCGCGCATACCTTGCCGAAGCGTTTTGAAAACCCGGCATTCGTCACCATGGCCCCCGACCGGGGGCTCTTGATTCCGAGGAGGTAGGATGCACGCCTTGCCCGACCTGCCGTACGCCCACGACGCGCTCGAACCGACGATCGACGCGCGCACGATGGAGATTCACCACGGCAAGCATCACCAGGTGTACGTGAACATGCTGAACGGCGCGCTCGAGGGTCACGACGACCTCGCGAGCCTCTCGCTGGAGGACCTGCTGCGCGGCATCGCCGACGTCCCCGAATCGATCCGCGGGGCGGTGCGGAACCACGGCGGCGGCCACTCGAACCACTCGCTGTTCTGGACGTCGATGTCTCCGGACGGCGGCGGGGGCCCCTCGGGCGACCTCGCGGCCGCGATCGACGGCGCCTGCGGCTCCTTCGACGACTTCAAGGCGGCGTTCCAGCAGGCGGGGCTCACCCGCTTCGGCAGCGGCTGGGCGTGGCTCGTGGCCGGGGGCGGAGGCGAACTCTCCGTTTACTCCACCGCGAACCAGGACAGCCCGCTGATGCAGGGAGACACGCCGCTCCTGGGCGTGGACGTGTGGGAGCACGCGTACTACCTGAACTACCAGAACCGCCGGGCGGACTACCTCGCCGCGTTCTGGGACGTGGTGGACTGGGCCGCCGTGGCCGCCCGCTACGCCGCCGCCACAGGCTGACCGCCCCGAATCGTACCCGCCCGGGCCCCGGAGTCAGTGGCCCAGGGGTCAGTCGCCGAGGCTGACCCCGATCGCCTGGGCGGTCATCACGATGTCGCCGTCCACCGGCACCAGCTTGAGATTGGCGAGCGCCTCGCCGAGCGGGATCGCGCGTACGTGCGGCGGATCGAGCGCGACCATCGTCCCGAATCGGCCGCGGGCCACGCACCGCACGGCGGCCGCGCCGAAGCGCAGCGAGATGACGCGGTCGTAGGAGGTCGGCGTGCCGCCGCGCTGCAGGTGGCCCAGCGTCAGCGATCGCGTCTCCTTCCCCGTGCGCCGGGCAATCTCGTGCGCCACCATGTCGCCCAGCCCGCCCAGCCGCTCCTGGTCGTCCGTGCCTCCACCGGGGACCGTCTTCATCACCATCTCGCCGCCGGCGGGCGTCGCGCCCTCCGCCACGCAGACGATGCTGAACTCGCGTCCCGCCGCCTCACGCTCCCGGATCTTGTCGCACACTCTTTCGATGTCGAAGGGAATCTCGGGGATGAGGATGACGTCGGCCGAGCCGGCCAGCCCGCTGTAGAGCGCGATCCATCCGGCGTCCCGTCCCATCACTTCCACCACCATGACGCGGCGGTGGCTCTCCGCCGTGGAGTGAAGCTTCCCGATCGCGTCGGTCGCCGTCGCCACCGCCGTGAGGAACCCGAACGTGAGGCTCGTTCCGCAGAGGTCGTTGTCGATCGTCTTCGGCACGCCGACCACCGGGAGCCCCCGCTTCGAGAGCCGGTGCGCGAGGTCGAGACTGCCGTCCCCGCCGATCGCGATCAACGCGTCGATGCCATGCTCCCGGAGGCTCTCGATGATCTCGCCGGACCGGTCCCGCGCTTCGATCGAACCGTCCGGCAGGCGCACGGGCCACGCGAACGGATCGGAGCGGTTCGTCGTCCCCAGAATCGTCCCGCCACGGTGCGTGATCCCCCGCACCTCGTCGGCCCCCAGCGGAATCACCCGCCCGGGATCGTCGGGCAGCAGGCCTCCGTAGCCGTTTTCGATGCCCACCACGCTCCAGCCGCGGCGGCGGGCGCTCAACACGATGGCCCGGATCACCGCGTTCAGCCCCGGCGCGTCGCCGCCGCCGGTGTTGATCGCGATCGTCTTGATCTCTCCCGCTCCGTCCGCGCGCGGTGTGGTCGTCCCGGGATCGTCGTCGCCGGGTACAGCCTTCCTCTCGTTCATGGCCCGATTATCGGCGCTGCGGCAGCGCGTGGCAAAGCCATCGGCTGCGGGGGTTGACGCTACGCCCGCGGGTCGGCACCCTCGCTTCCCATGTCACCGCGCCGCCCGCTGGAAACGATCCTGTTCGACCTCGACGGTACCCTCGTGGACTCGACCAACCTCATCGCCGAGTCCTGGCGCCATACGATGAGGACCCACTTCGAGGACCCCCCTCCGGACGAGGTTTGGCTGAGGACCCTGGGCCAGCCGCTGCGGACGCAACTCGGCTACCTGGTGGACTCGGCCGAGGAAGTTCAGGCTATGGTCGACACCTACATCGACCACAACTTCCGGGAACACGAACGGCTCATCCGTTCCTTCCCGCGGGTCGCGGAGACGCTCGTTCGGCTCCGCGAGAAGGGCGTGCGCCCGGGCGTCGTTACGAGCAAGGCGAGTGCGGGAACGGCCCGGAGCCTGGCGGCGTGCGCGCTGGATCAGGCGCTGTTCGACGTGATCGTCACATCCGACGAGCCCGTGCCGCACAAGCCCGACCCGGCCCCCATCCGCCTGGCGCTGGAGCGGCTGGAAGCCGACGCCGAAACCGCCGCCTACGTGGGCGACTCGGTGTGGGACATGCGGGCGGGGCACGCGGCCGGCGTGACGACGATCGCGGCGCTATGGGGGCCGTTCTCGGAGCGGGAACTGGTGATCGAACGCCCGCACATCATGCTCGACGCGATCGAGGACATCGTCGGATACGTGGCGGGATCGGAGGTCGCCGGCTAGCCGGACGCTTCCTGCCCGTTATTCCGCGAAGGCGAGCGCCCCTCCTTCGAGCGAGCCGTTGGCCAGCGCCGCGGCGAGCGCTTCGTCGAGCGTCTCCACCAGGTGGAACTCGAGCTGCTCGCACACGTGGTCCGGGAGATCCTCCAGGTCGCCCTCGTTGACCGCCGGGAGGATGATCTCGTTGATCCCCGCGCGGGCGGCCCCGAGCACCTTCTCCTTCACGCCGCCGATCGGGAGCACCCGTCCGGACAGCGTGATCTCGCCCGTCATGGCGACGTCGTGCCGCACGGGGTGGTCGCCCAGGGCACTCACGAGGGCCACCGCCATGGCGATGCCCGCCGACGGTCCCTCCTTGGGGATGGCGCCGGCCGGGACGTGAATGTGAATCTCGTGATCCCGTAGCCGTTCCTCCGTGAGATCGAGCCCGTTCGCATGGCTGCGCGAAAAGGTGAGGGCGGCCTGCGCGCTCTCCTTCATGACGTCGCCGAGCTGCCCCGTGAGGACGAGCCCCTCCTTGCCCTTCAGGACCCTGGTCTCGACGAGCATGATGTCGCCGCCCACGGGCGTGTAGAACATCCCCGTCGCCACGCCGACCGTGTCCTCTTCCATCTTTTCGGCGGCATGCACCTTCGGCCGGCCCAGCAGTTCGCGCAGGTCGTCCGCGCCCACCGCCACCTCCGAGGATCCCGTCGCGATCTTGCGCGCGGACTTCCGGCAGACGGACCCGAGTTCGCGTTCGAGCTGCCGCACGCCGGCCTCGCGGGTGTAGCGGGTGATGATCGCACGGATCGCGCCCTCATCCACGTCGAGTTGTTCCGGGAGCAGGCCGTTCCGCCGCTTCTGCCGCGGCAGGAGGAAGCGACGCGCGATCTCGAGCTTCTCGGCTTCCGTGTAGCCGCGGAACTCGATCGACTCCATCCGGTCGCGCAGGGGGCCGGGGATCTGCTCGAAGACGTTCGCCGTGGCGATGAACAGCACCTCGGAGAGATCGAACGGCACGCCGAGGTAGTGGTCGACGAACGCCTCGTTCTGCGCCGGATCGAGCACCTCCATCAGCGCCGCCGAGGGGTCGCCCTGGAAAGACACGCCCAGCTTGTCGATCTCATCCAGGAGGAACACGGGGTTCTTCGTTCCCGCCCGCTTCAGTCCCTCGATGATGCGGCCGGCCATCGCGCCCACGTAGGTGCGTCGATGTCCCCGGATGTCCGCCTCGTCGCGCGCCCCGCCCAGCGACACGCGGACGTACTTGCGGCCCATGGCGTCGGCGATGGAACGGGCGATGGAGGTCTTGCCCACACCCGGCGGTCCGACGAAGAGCAGCGTCTCCCCCGCACGGTCGTCCTCGTATCCCGGTACCGGGTCGGCCTCCGCCTCGTCGGATTCCTCCCCATCGGGGGCCGCCGCATCCGCCTCGTCCGGCGCGTCGCCGTTCCCCGACGCCTCGGTCTCCGCGTCGTCGGCCCCCTGCGCGTCGCCGTCCGCCTCCACGTCGCCGTCCTCCAGCTCGCGAGCCTCGCGCAACCTCGCCTCTTCCTGGAGCTTCCGGACCGCCAGGAAATCGAGGACCCGGTCCTTCACGTCGCGAAGTCCGTAGTGGTCCCGTTCCAGGATCTCCTCGGCGCGAGGAATGTCGAGTTGCTCCTCGGTCGTCTCCGACCAGGGGAGGTCCGCGACGATCTCCAGGTACGTCCGCACGACTTGAGCCTCTGCGGACTCGCGCGGGATGCGCTCGAGACGCCGAAGCTCGCGGTCGACTTCCTGGCGCGCCTCCTCCGGCAACTCGAGCGCCTCGATGCGCTCGCGGAGATCGTTCGCCTCCTGGGAGTCGATGTCCTCGCCCAACTCCTTCTGGATCGCCTTCATCTGCTCCCGGAGGAAGATCTCCCGCTGCCTCTCCCCCAACTCCTCCTGGACCTGCTCGCGGATCTCCTCCTGCGCCTCCAGCAGGCCGATCTGCTTCTGCAGGTGCACCAGCAGCGAGCGCAACCGCGCCTCGACGGAGAGGGTCTCGAGGAGTTCCTGCTTCTGCTCGACCTCGAGCTCCGTGTAGAAGGCGACGAGATCGGCCAGTTCGCCGGGCGTCGACACCCCGCCCAGGAGGTGATCGACGATCTCCTTCGGGACGCCGCGCAGTCGGCTGACTTCCGCGGCTCTCTCGTGGACCTCCTTGTAGAGCGCCGCGAAGGCCCGCTCGTCAGGGTCGAGCGGATCCATGTCGTCCATCTCCCGCGCGACGACCTCGAGGTATCCGTCGCGCTCGGCATACTCGAGGGCGGCGGCGCGCGTGTCTCCTTGAATGACCATCTGGATGCCGCCGGGCACCTTCTGCATCTGGGCGATTCGGCACACGGTCCCGATGCGGTACAGGTGCTCGGGGTCCGGCCTCTCGACTTCGGCATCGAGCTGGGCGACGGCGAAGAGCAGCTTCTCCCCCGCGATCGCCCGGTCGATGGCCTTCATCGTCTTGTCCCGGCCCGCGGCGATCGGCGCGGCCACGGCGGGGAACACAACCGTACCCCTGAGGGGGAGTACCGGCAGCCGCAGGCGCTTCGAGTCGCTCTTGCGCCCGGGTTCCGTCTCTTCGGCGGGGGCCGCGGCTTCGGCGCCCTCCACCTCGGCGACCTTCATCTCGACCATAACGCCGCCGTTTTCGGCGGGCAGCGCTTCAGCCTGATCCTTGCGTCCGTTTTCTTCGCTCATGCTCGCGTAGCTTCCAACTCCTCGCGCGACGTACGTGCGCCCGTCGGATTGACGTGCGTGCGCCCGTCGGATTCGCGTCTTCCGGTGCAGGTTTCGGGCCCGCCGGTTTCGCTGGCCGGACCCCTGCATCCGCCGATCTGGCGCAACGACGCCCGTAGAGGTCTGCCGATGCGGGCGGTGTGCGTCAAGACGGCAGCCAACCGGGCTTGCTTGGCAGCCGCGCGGGACTTCGCCATCTTCAGGGTATGACGAAACAGACACTGAGTGTGGGCGCTCGCAAGGCGTCGACCGCGGAGGAGCGCTATTACCGGCGCGGGCTGGGTCTGAAGAAGGAGATCCAGCCGGTGATCGATTTCGAGTACGGGAGCGCCATCGTCTCCCTCATCAGGGAGCGGGACTTCGAGCTTCAGGCCGGGCGGATTCTCCTGCGTCTCGCGAAGAGTTCCGGCTTCTGCTACGGCGTGGACCGTGCGGTGGACTACGCATACGAGTCGCGCCGCAAGTTCCCGGATCGGCGGATCCTGCTCGTGGGCGAGATCATCCACAACCCGCACGTGAACCGCCGGCTCCAGGAGATGGAGATCGAGTTCCTCTATCCGTCCGACGCCGGGGAGTTCGACTTCAGCGGCGTCACCGAGGACGACGTCGTGATCATTCCGGCCTTCGGTGTGACGCTGCACGATTTCGAGGCGTTGCGGGCCCTCGACTGCATTCTCGTCGACACGACGTGCGGCTCGGTGCTCAACGTGTGGAAGCGGGTGGACGGCTACGCCCGCGATGGTTTCACCTCGATCATCCACGGCAAGCACTGGCACGAGGAGACGAGGGCGACGAGTTCCCAGGTCCTGAAACACGAGAACGGGAAGTTCCTCATCGTACGCGACATGGAGCAGGCCCAGCTCGTCTGCGCGTATATCCGCGGAGATGGGGAACGGCTTTCCTTCATGCAGTCGTTCGCGGAGTCGGTGTCCGACGGGTTCGATCCCGACCTCCATCTCGGGAAGATCGGCGTCGCCAACCAGACGACGATGCTGGCCTCCGAGTCGTTGGCGATCGCGGCGGAACTCGGCGAGGCGATCGTGGATCGGTGGGGGCCGGAGGAGATGACGGACCGGTTCCGCAGCTTCGACACGATCTGCTCGGCGACGCAGAAGCGGCAGGACGCCGTGAAGGAAATGATGGAGGATCCGCCGGACCTCATGGTCGTGATCGGCGGCTACAACTCCTCGAACACGAACCAGCTCGCGTACCTCTGCGGGCTGTACACGACGACGTATCACATCGAGGACGCCGCCTGCATCGACACCGTGCGGGGACGCATCAGCCACAAGCGGATCGGAACCGATGAGACGGTGACGGAATCCGCCTGGCTGCCGGACGGCAACATCAGCATCGGCATCACGGCGGGCGCCTCCACGCCGAACTCGAAGCTCGGGGAGGCCGTGGAGCGCATCCTGAGGGGCACGGGCTACGACCCTTCCAGCCTCCTGAAGCCCTGACCGTCGCGGCGGCGCTCAGCCGCCGGCGAGCGCGGCCCGGAAACGGGCCTGAAGCAGGACGCCGTCCCGCGGCGGATATGAGCCCGATTCGGCGCTGAGCGCGATCTTCGCCACGCACAGAACCGGACCTTCCTCCGCGAACAGGGTACCCGCCAGTGCCTCGACGTCCGTCCTCGCGGACCCCTCCCCGACTTCGCCGCCGACCGTGAAGGCGGCGTCGATGCCGGCCCCGCGCGCGATCGCGGCGATATCCGTCTTCCCCCCGGTGAGCCCCGCCTGACATCCCGTCTCGCCGAACGCCTCGTTGTCGAGCACGAGGAGGGCGAGGTTGGAGGGGGCCTGAGCGGCGATCGTGGCGAGGCTCCCCACCCCCATCAGCATCTCCGCGTCCCCCGTGACGACGAGTACCCGCCGGGCCGGCTGCGCGAGGGCGACACCGAGCCCCAGCATCGCGGCTCCGCCCATCGCGCCCCAGAAGTAGAAGTTCAGCGGCGAGTCGCCCGCCGCGTGACAGTCCCACGCCGGGGAACCGAGTCCCGCGACGACGGCAGCGTCGCCGCGCCGCTCCAGGATTCCCCCGACGAGCGCGCGCCGGTCCAGTCTCGCGTGCCGGTCCAGTCTCGCGTGCCGGTCCGGTCTCCCGTCCCGCATCAGTCTCCGTCCACGAACGACTTGGCGCCGATGATGCGCTGGCTGACGAGCACCGCGGCGGGGCGTCCCGTCCGCTGCGCCCGCCCGGCGGCCTCCGCGAACGCCGGCGCCACCCCGGAGGCGGCCTCCGGACGGAACACGTCCACACCGAGGGCGGCGAGGAGATCGGGCACCGCGCGCCCCACGGGGACCTGCCACGGGTTCCGCTCCTCGTCTTCGCCGCGCATGGACACGAGAAGGAGACACGGAATCCGGCACACGTTCGGGAGTCCGAGCATGTTCACGATGTTGCCGACCCCGCTCGACTGGATGGCGACGGCCGCGAGTTCGCCGCCGAGCCACGTTCCGCAGGCGAGGGCGATCCCCTCCTCCTCCGTCGTGAGCGTGATGAGTCGGATCGCGGGGGCCGCCTCGCACAGCTCGAGGAATCTCCCGAGACCGGCGTCCGGTACCGTGGCGACGTGACGGATGCCGAGGCCCGGGAGCGATCGGAATACCTGCTCCCCCCAATCGGCGTCATCTGAGTCTTCCGCGTCGCGATGCGGCGGGATGTCCGGGTCGTCCATTGTGCTCACGTCGGAGAATATGTCGCCCCGTTCCGCCCGGAGCCATCGGCGGGAGCCATCGCGGCGGCCGCCGGCAACCCGTACCCTCCGTCCCGTCCCTTCGATCGATGGAACCCGGATGGAAACCGGCCCACGTGTTCACGAGTTCCGAATACGGCTACGAGGCGATCCGGGAGGGCGTCCGCACCCTGTGCGAGCGCTTTCCGGGCGAGTACTGGCGTGAGCGGGACCGTGAGAGCGCCTACCCGACCGCCTTCATTGAGGCGCTGACCGAGGCGGGATATCTCGCGGCGCTCATCCCCGAGGCATACGGCGGGGCCGGACTCGACCTGAGGGCGGCGTGCGTCATCCTCGAGATGATCCAGCGCACCGGGTGCAACGGGGCCGCCTGCCACGCCCAGATGTACATCATGGGCACCCTGCTCAGACACGGCAGCGAGGCGCAGAAGCGGCGGTACCTGCCCCGGATCGCGGCGGGGGAGTTGCGTCTGCAGGCTTTCGGCGTGAGCGAGCCGACCTGCGGCACGGACACGACCCGGATCGCGACGACGGCCGAGCGCGACGGCGACGCGTATGTGATCCACGGACAGAAGACCTGGATCTCCCGCTCCGAACACTCCGATCTCATGCTCCTGCTCGCGCGCACGACCCCTCGCGAGGAGAGCGCGAAACCCACGGCGGGGATGTCCGTGTTCCTCGTCGATCTGAGGAACGAGGTCGGAAAGTCCGTCACGATCCGGCCCATCGAGACGATGATCAACCACTCCACCACCGAGGTTTTCTTCGACGGACTGCGCGTGCCCGCGGCGAACCTCATCGGCGAGGAGGGAAAGGGGTTCCGCTACATCCTCGACGGGCTGAACGCGGAGCGCGTGCTCATCGCTGCGGAGTGCGTGGGGGACGCGCGGTTCTTCGTGGAGCATGCCGCGGAGTACGCGAAGGGCCGCGAGGTGTTCGGACGCCCCATCGGGCAGAACCAGGGCATCCAGTTTCCCATCGCCGAAGCCCACATGAAGACGGAAGCGGCGGCGCTCATGGTCGAGCGGGCGGCGTCGCTGTTCGACGACGGGGCGCCGTGCGGAGCCGAGGCGAACATGGCCAAGTACCTCGCATCGGACGCCTCGTGGGCCGCGGCCGACATGTGCATGCAGACATACGGGGGCTTCGCCTTCTCCACCGAGTACGACATCGAACGCAAGTTTCGCGAGACCCGGCTGTACCAGATCGCGCCGATCTCCACGAACCTGATTCTCTCCCACGTGGCGACCCACGTCCTGGGTCTCCCGAAGTCGTTCTGAGCGGGAGGGGACCGGCGGTGAAGGGAGATGCCGGCGGCTGGGACGCCTGGATCGGCCGTAGCGACGAGGCCGTGGACCGGGCCTCGCTCGCGCTCGTACGCGGGATGCTCGCCACGCTGGACCGGGATCCGGACGGCGCGGTCGACGGCGATCCGCTGCCGCCGCTCTTCCACTGGATGTACTGTCGGGAAGTGGCGCCCGGCAGCCGACTCGATAGCGACGGCCACCAGAAGCGTGGCGACTTCCTGCCGGCGCTGCCCTTCTCACGCCGGATGTGGGCGGGCGGACGGCTCGCCTTCGACGGGAGCCTGCGGATCGGAGAGAGGGTCCGCCGCCGCTCGACCATCCGGTCGATTACGCCGAAGACCGGTCGAAGCGGGCCGCTCGTCCTCGTCACCGTCCAACACCGGGTCTCGGGCGCGGTGGGCGAGATCGTCGAAGACCAGGACCTCGTCTTCCTCGAGCGGCCCACCGAACCGCTGAAGCTGCCCGCGGTCCCCGGTCCCGAGGACGAGATGGCGTGGTCCGAGCCGGTCACGCCGGACATCGCGATGCTGTTCAGGTTCTCGGCGCTCACCTTCAACGCGCACCGCATCCACTACGACCGGAGCTACGCGCGCGACGTCGAGATGTACCCCGATCTCGTCGTGCACGGGCCGCTGACTGCGCTCCTCCTCGCGGACCTGGCGACCCGGCGGTCCGGGCGGGCGCTGCGGACGCTGGCCTTCCGCGCCCGCCGCCCCATGTTCGTCGACCGGCGGATCACCGTTCAGGGCCGGCGGGTCGAGAACCAGGTCGACCTCAGGGCGCTGGACGACACGGGCGCCGTCGCGATGTCCGCCGACGCCACGCTGGCCTGACGGCCGCCACGGTGGCCTGACGGGCGGCCACCATCCGCTCGAAGGCCGCCCTCCGCTCGAAGGCCGCCCCCCGCTCGAAGGCCGCTGCTCAGCCCCCCAGGGCGTGCTGGAGGACGATGACGCCGATCGCCGCGACCAGCACACCGCCGGCCCGCCACAGCCCGGCGCCCATCCCCAGCGCCGTGTCCATCCCCTTCTGCGCGAGTCCGGGCATTAGTGCGTAGACGCCGCCCTTCGCCAGCGCCAGCCAGCCGTAGACGGTGAGGATCGTCGGCACGCCGCCCCACACGTTGTGGAAGGCGACGATGAAGGATCCGACCACCATGGCGAGGAACGCGACCGTCAGGCTGCCGGCCGCACCCTTCGACTGGAGGTGCTCGATGAACGCCCTCCAGTCCGCCGGACGCAGGACGTAGGACACCCCCAGGGCGATGAGGTTGATCGACACGAACACTTCCACTGCCCGAGTGAGGTCTTCCATCGGTTCCTCCCTTTCTCAGCTACGGGCCAAATGCCACGATCGGACCCGGCCGCATGTCCTTTACCGTATCGCTTTACCTTCCCTGTCGCCTCCGCGCCGGGCTCGGCGGCGTCACGTCTCCGCCAGCGCCGCCACGGCGCGCTCGTTGTCCTCGAGCGTGTTGTAGAAATGAGGGGAGAATCGGACGAGGGGCCCGCGATGGTCGACAATCACGTCGCGCGCGGCGAGGTGACGCACGGCGGCGGCCGCGTCCTCCTCATGTTCGACGAGGACGAGGGCGGATCGCGCCGCCGGATCGGAAGCCTGGTGGAGCCGGTAGCCGAGATCCGACAGTCTGTCCCGCAAGTCGTTCGCCAAGAGCCGGTTACGGCGCTGGATCGCCGGGATACCGTACTCCAGGACGATGGACAGCCCCCCGGCGGCCGTGTACGCGACGCCTGCCGCGGGGGTCCCGAGCTCGAAGCGCCTGGCGTCCGCCCGGGGGGTCGCATCGCGAATGTCGAAAAGAAACTGGTTTTCAACACCGAACCACGAGAGCGTGACCGGATCGAGGCGCACGGAGGGGTTCACATGGAGATAGGCCATGCCCGGCCCGCCGCAGAGCCACTTGAGCGCGCCGCCGACGAGGAAGTCCACCCCCAGGGCGCCCGCGCCGATCGCGAGTTGTCCATTTGATTGATACGCGTCTAGCAGAATGAACGCTCCTGCCTCGTGGGCGATGCGGGTGAGTTCGGCCGCGTCCTGCGTGTTGCCGCTCGTGAAGAAGACGTGCGAGGTCGCGAGCAGCGCGGTGCGTTCGTCCACGGCGGCGCGGATCGATTCCAGGGGGACGTGGATCCCGTCTGGACTCGGCACGATCTCCACGTCGAGTCCGTTCGCCCGCTGCGACAGGAAGTGATGACCGACCGTCGGGAAGTCGAGTTCCGTGAGCACGACCTTGTTGCGGCCCGTGCCCCGGACGTCCGCCGCGATGGCCCCCCAGACCACGGACACCGCCGCCGAAACGCTCGACATCAGCGCGATCGTGTCGGCGTCCGCCTCGATGGTCTTCCCGAACAACCTCCGGACTTCCTCGAGCTTGGCGACCCAGATCTCGTACCAGGCGCCCGCGCCCATCTCGTGCCACAGGTCCTCGAAGCGCCGGCGCTCCTCGACGGAGCGGAGGGAGAGCGCGCCGAGGGAGTTGGAGTTGAGGTATGCCTTGCGGGAGAGGATCGGGAACTGGTCCCTCACCTCGTCGATGCGATCGTCGAGCGGCAGTGCGGGCTCCGCTACTCCCGCCGCGGCGGCCGGGCTGGCCGATCCCGGCTCCGCCGGAATATCGTGTTTCGCCATGGATGATCCGTCACCGTCGGCCCCGGAGAGGGGGCCGCTTCTCGATTTCGAGGCAGGTCAGACGCTCGAGCGGCGCGACCGCAAACACGCCGGTCCCGGTGGCGAGCCGGACTGCCCCCGGTGCGACGCCCGCATGGTGCGCTGCGTCGAGCAACACCGGGCCCCCCGCTCCGACGACTCGCCGTTCCGGGTACGACTCGTGTGCCCGGCGACCGACTGCGGCGCGTGGACTTCCTACAATTGGTAAGAGGGGTCGACCCCGACAACCCGCCCGTTACCACTCCATGTCGGGCAGCACCTCTCCCTGGAGCCGGAACATCTCGTTGATGGTGTGGGCCGCGGCGCGAACGGGGACTACCACGACGACTCCATCCGGCCCGCACCACATGTCGTGGGACGCTCTGCGCTGACGGCCCCCACGAGCCGTGGGTGGCCGACATCATCTACGTCCGTTTAACGCGGACATCTCCAGCTTGACGACCACCGCGGATATCATTTGATCTCCGTCATCTAGTCAGACGACATCTAGTCAGATGACAGCCATTTGGACGACTTGTGTGGTCCCCTGCCCCACCCGTCTAATGGCTGCCACGTCGGTAAGATCCCATTTCCCAAAGGGGGCGCGATATGAGCAGATACACCCGAGTTGTAGCCGCCGTCTGCTTCTGACGCTGTCTTCAATGTTCACGGGGACGCTTCCCGCGTTGGCTGCCCCGACCGTTGAGGGCGCCCCGTCGGCCGCGGTCTCGGCTACACTCTCCGTTGACGGCGTATGCACGATCAGCGCGTGGGCCAACGGGAGTTCCCACCGCACCCTCGCGGCTACACCGTGTTGGCTGCTCGGGGCTGCTATGGCTGCCGTCTGCGCGCTATGCGTTGGAACGATCGCTAATCCCATTCCTGGCGATGAGCTTGTGGCGTGCCAAGCCTGTGCTGCAGCATGGTTGGCACTCGAGCAGGAAGGGTGTCTGGACTGACGAGCGGAAGGTCGGGTACGGGTCGCCTCGCTAAGCGTAAGTTGTGTGATACGGTGAGGGTCATCCTTCTCGGGCTCTGGCTCGTCTCACCAGCGTCGGCTGCGCCCTTCGAGGCGCAGCCGACGCTCTTGGACCCTACCATTAGCGTTGCGATAGGTGGGATCGACCAGGAGCTGATCGGAGTGCGTGATATGTACTACGCACCCTCCGGTGACCTCGTGATCCTAGACCGTGACGAGGTGGTCGTGTTGGATCCCGAGGGGGAGATAAAGCACGTATGGGGCCGGATGGGAGGCGGGCCCGGTGAATTCACCTCACCGATAGCGATAGCTGCTAACGATTCAACCGTCTTCGTGGCCGAACGCGACAAGGTGGGAGCATTTAGCCTAGATGGTGATTTCATCGAGAACCTCCGCGTCGGCAACCCCACAAGGTTTGTTACGGACGTGGCGCTCGCGGGGGATGAACCAATCGCTCTCGTCCTGGCCGTCATGGGTCAGACCGAAGTGGTCGCCCTCGCCGATAACCGTACTCTTGCGACCGTATCGGTTACCTTTCAGCCTGGCGTCATTTTCGCGGCCCTGCCGTCGATAGCCGCCCTTGACGATGGACGATTTGTAGTGGCCCAAGGAGACACGTACGCTGCGCGAGTGTTGAATTTCGGTACCGCCCAAGAGGTGGGATTGATCTCGCGTGACGTGGATATCAGACCCGTGACCGACGCCTTCCGCGACAAGATGCTACGATACCTTGAGAATCCTGCGTCGGCGCCAGGGGGCTGGGCGGCGTGGGTAGGAGCAGAGCCCGCACCTTCCGCCCTCTTGTCGCAAATCCGGTTCGCCGAGACGTTCCCCGCTGTGTCGAAGATGTTCCAAGGGCCGGCAGATGCGCTGTGGGTCCAGCGCGGTGCCGGGGTGGGCGACGACCTAGCTGAGTCCGTCGATCCGCCATCCGGCGAGTACACGGCCTTCGATCTGTTCGACTTGGAGGACTACGGGTACTTGGGGGTTGTGCGGTTGCCTGGTGACTTCCAGCCAGTAGCGGCCAACGAGACCCGCTTGGCTGGGGTCGTGACCTCGGGTCTCGCGCCGACACTCAGAGTGTTCGAGGTGTCGTTTCCACCTTGAATTCGCCGCCCCACGTAAGCCTACCCTAACGTTGCCCCGATTCGAACAGTCGGTCACGCGCGTTCCGGACGGTTCAAGCGCTCGCTTGCGGGCAACTCGGACAGGGGGATGGCCGAGCACGTTATCTTCAGCGTCGAGAACGGCGTGTCCGTCTACTTCCGCGATCCGCGCAGCCCCCCGGCAGCGCGGGACAAGCGAAAACACCGGCGGCTTGCTGCACCAAACGGCGTTGCCGAGCGGTTCATCCGAACCGTTAAGCAGGAATGCACGTATCTCGACGACTTCAGAGGCCCGATGAGGCCCGGCACATACACAGGGAGATGCTTCGATGTTCGAAGCGAGGAGAGTTGAGACTCGGGACGACCGTTGTGTCGTCGACCTCCAGGAGGTTGAGTTTCGCTATCCGAAGTTCCGGCTTGGTCCACTCAGTTTGCGGATTCGGCCCGGCGCCGCTGTGGCGCTTGTGGGACCGAACGGCGCGGGAAAGACGACGCTCCTCGGCATCCTCTCCGGCCACCGCGCCATTTCGGCGGGCAGCGCAAGGATATTGGGAAAGGAGCGGGACCGGGTGGACCCGACGCTCCGCGAGCACGTGGCGATCCTTCCGACCCAGCTCCTGGGGCTCCGATGGATGAGCGTGGGCGAGCACTTCGATTTTCTCTCCCATTTCTACTCCGGCTGGGACATGGCGAAAGCGCGGGAAATGGCCAAGAGGCTGGATCTCAGGCTGGCCGACCACCTCCGGGCGCTCTCCCGCGGACAGAGCTTGAAGGTCTCCCTCTGCGCGGCCTTGGCACAGGGAGCAAAGCTCCTCCTCTTCGACGAGCCCACGGCGGGCCTCGACCCGGTGGCCAGGCACGAGGCGCTCCAGCATATTCTGTCCTACACGCGGCAATTCCCCGATGTTGCGGTCGTTTTTGCAACGCACATACTCGAGGATCTGGACGAAATCCCGTTCACCTGTCTTCTCGTCCTGCGGGAGGGCAAGGCCCTAAATCCATCGGGGGATGGCGCGCTGGAGCCGAGTGACGCCGGCATTCGCGAGACGGCGAAGCGACGGTTGCTGGGAGCGGTGGGGCGATGAGGCGCGCTGTCGTCCTTAGACTCGCTCGCCTTCATGTGTACCGGACCGTGAAGCCGATGTGGAAGGTGGGATTGGCGGCGGGCGTCGTCATGGTGCTTCCGCTCGTGTTCTTGGGTGCACTGAGTCGGGATCTCACGGTCGGAGTGCCCACCGGGTTGCTCATTCTCCTGCCCGTGAGCCTGGCCTATAACGTGACCGGCGAGAAGATTGATGGTTCCCTCCGTTTTCTGGCCTCCTTGCCCGTCACGGGCCGGGAACACGCCGCGAGCCGCCTTGTGGCCATCGCCATTCTGGCCATGCCGGTGGTGATCCACTTGGCGACGCTGCTCCCGCTCTTCGGACTGATGGCCGCTCCCGGAGCGTTCGTTGTCGCGGTCGGCGCGGGTATGGCCGCGGTCCTGGTGTCCCTGCTGGGAGTGGCGCTCCAGTACAGGCTTTCGGGTCAGAAGGCCCGGTCCATGTTTTCTATCCTCGCACTCGCCGTTGTAGCCTTGATGTGGATGTCGACGTTGTTCGAGGGATGGATGGCGGCGGTCCTCACCCCGGCGGGCATCGCGACTCTCTCGCTGGTCCCGGCGATGGGAGTGGTCGCCGGCAGCTGGTACGCCTTGCGCACCATCGCTCGGTTGGCCCCCGTCTACGAACGCGAACAGGACGAATTGACGACCGCTGGTTAGGTCGGTCGGTCGGGACTCGACCGGAGCTCCGTTCGTCACCACTCCATGTCGGGCAGCACCTCTCCCTGGAGCCGGAACATCTCGTTGATGGTGTGGACCGCGGCGCGGTAGGAATCCGTGGTGGGATCGAGCAGGAGCGCCTGGAGCAGCGTCCCGCGGGAGCCGTCGGCGAAGGCGTCAACGAGGAGGCGGTTGATCGACGTCTGGGTCCGAAGCAGTCCCAGGATCCCCTCGGGAAGCGGTTCCATGACGGCGGGGTGCAGCCCGTTCGCGTCGGCGCGGGCGGGAACTTCCACCACGGCTCCGTCCGGCAGGCCGGGCACGTAACCCTCGTTGGGGACGTTCACCGCGTCGAGGTGGGTGTCGACGCCGCACAGCACGCCCTCGAGAAGGGGCACGGCCAGCTCGCCGGACGGCAGCAACTCGCCCGCTGCCCCGACCTCGCCCTCCCCGCCGGTGTCGTCGCCGTCGTCTCTCACCCGCTGTAGCGGGGCATCCGGAAAGGCCGGCACGTCGGTGGGATTCTCGCCGAGGTTGTAAAGCCAGGTGGGCGTCTCTCCCGTCTCCCATGGTGTGCCCTGCACGGGGTCGTGGAAGAACTGGAGGAGGCTGCTGCCGAGGAATTCCCGCGCCCATCCCAGGTACTCGCCGATATGGTTCGCCCCGGGGCTGGGATACCGGCCGAAGACCCGGAACAGGATCCGACTCAGCGCGATCTCGTCCCAGTCGTGGAGCCAGTGCGCCTCCCGCTCGCGCCGCCGGAGTCGCGGGTAGAGATCCTCGCCGGTCTCGCGGTCGCGCACGGATTCGAACCAGCTGAAGTGGTTGAGCCCGCTCGCCCGCGCGTCGAGGCGCTCCACCGGCAGTTCCAGGAGGCGCGCCATCTGTTCCGTCCCGTGGAAGACGCCGTGGCAGAGTCCGACGACGCGCACGGATGAGAGCCGGCTCTGGGCTTCGCACAGCTTCGTGAGCGGGTTCGTGTAGTTGATGAGCCACGCCTCGGGGCAGTGCACCTCCATCGCCCGCGCCAACTCGACCGCCGGACCCATGTTGCGGAGGGCGTGGAAGAGGCCGCCCGGGCCGCCGTTCTCCCCGTAGATCTGGGAGGAGCCGAACATGCGGGGGACGTGGAAGTCCTGGGCCCAGTAGAAGTAGCGGTTCATTTCGATGGCGAGGACCACCGCGCGGGCGCCGGGGAGCGCCGCTTCGAGGTCCGTCGTCGCGGACACGGCGACCTGCCGGCCCAGCCGCTCCGCGACCGCCTCCGCGTACGCCCGCGTGCGGGGGAGTTCCGAGGGGTCGATATCGACGAGCACCAGGCTCAGGTCGCGGCCGCAGAGGGCGTCGCTCAGGAGCACGTCGCGTATCGAGGCGGGGCCGAACTCGCGGCTGCCGGCCCCGACCAGCACGATCCCGAGGTCGTCGTTCACGGCGAAGTCCCCTCGGGCGCTGCGGCTGTATCGGCGTGCGCGATCCGGACGGTCATCGCGCCGGCGACCAGAGACACGGCGAGCAGGAGCGAGCCCACGCCGGCCCGGCCCGTGAGCAGGTGCCCGACGCCGAGGAGGCTCGCGTAGACGAAGAGCGCGCCGAGCAGGAAGCCCGGCCACATGCGGCTCGCGGGCGGGTCGGCGGAGCGGACGCCGGTGCGCTCCGCCACATGGTCCCACCAGCCGCCCGGGTGCACCCGCCGGTAGAAGCGGTCGAGCACTTCGTCCGACTCGGGCCGGGTCGCGAGCACGACGGCGAGCCAGAGCGCGGTGCAGGCGATGAGGATGATCACCGCCCGGATGAGGTCCATCTCCGGCGCGTAGAAGCCGTCGGCCACCCCGACCGCCGCAGCGGGCAGCACCGGCTCGAGCGCGCCGACCAGGACGCGCCCGTTCGCCAGGAGCACCGAACCGGCCATGGCGGCGATCTCGGCCCACGCGTTCACCCGCCACCAGTACCAGCGCAGGAGCCAGACGAGCGCGACCCCGGCCGTGAGTTCGATGATGTAGATCCACCCCCTCTGGATCGACTCCATCTGCCAGGCCACGCCCGCCGCGACCACCGCGAGCAGCACGACCATGACCCGCGACGCCGCCACGTAGTGCCGCTCGGAGCGGTCCTTCCTCAGAAATCGGCGGTAGACGTCGTTCACCATGTACGACGCCCCCCAGCAGAGGTGCGTGTCCATCGTGCTCATGAACGCGGCGAGGAAGGTGGCGACCATCAGCCCCCTGAGCCCGGCCGGCATGAGTTCCCGGATCATCATCGGATAGGCGAGTTCGGGGTCGGCGGCGAGCGCCGGATCCATGGCCGTCGGCGGGAAGACGAGGAGCGACCCGAGGCCCACCACGATCCACGGCCAGGTGAGGAGGACCGTTCCCGCGAAGGCGAACCACAGCGAAGCCTTCACGGCCTGCCGTTCGTCCCGCGTCGCGAACAGGCGCTGGGCCACGTAGCCGTCGCCCTGCCCGCTCCTCAGCCACAGGACGCCGATGAGGCACAGGAAGGAGACGATCTCTAGCGAGGACGCGGTCCCGGCGGACGGCACGAGGTCGAGGGCGCCGGGCGGCGCCTCCGGAACGTCGCGCACCGCCTCCGCCATCGCCGCCGGACCGCCGAAGCGCGTGAGCACGATCCCCGCCAGCGTCATCGCCCCGAGCATGCCGGCGACGAACTGGAGGAGATCGGTGACGACGACGCCCCAGAGTCCCGACGCGACCGTGTAGGCCAGCGCGAGTCCGACGCAGACGGCAAGGGTCAGGGCGGGGTCCCACCCGAGGAGCACGCGGCTGAACTTCACCATCGCCAGCATGACCCAGCCCATGACGACGGCGTTCTTGAGGAGGCCCTGGTAGACCGCGGAGAAGCCCCGCAGCGCGCGTGCCGGAGCCCCGCCGTAGCGGATCTCGATGACCTCCGCGTCCGTGAGGACCCCCGCCCGCCGCCACAGGCGCGCATAGAAAAACGTCAGCATGAGGATCCCCGCCGCCTCGTACCACCACAGCCAGTTCCCGTACACCCCCTGCCGGCGCACGAGGGCGGCCGTCGCGAGCGGGGCGTCCGTCGCGAACCACGTCGCCGCGATGGACGTGCCCGCGAGCCACCAGGGAAGCGAGCGGCCCGCGATGAAATAATCCTCGACGCTGCCGCTCGCCCGCCGGGCGAAACCGAACCCGATGGCGAGGACGATCGAGCCGTAGATGCAGACGACGATCCAGTCGAGCGTGGTCAACGCCACCCGTCAGCGGTCTCCGTCCGGTGCGGGCGCCGATGCCCCGCGAGGCGTGAGGACGTTGGAGAGGATGCGGTAGGCGCCCGGCACTCCGTAGGGCAGTTGCCGGTGGAGGGCGAGCGCGAGATAGGTGTAGCGCCCCTCGCCGACGGGGGCGGTGAGCCAGACGCCCTCCTGCGGGGCCTGGCCCGTGTCGTGCGTCTCCACGAGCGGCGTGTACGCCGGATCCCAGTCGGAGAAGAACTTGGAGCCGCGCTGCTCGATCCACCCGTCGAAATCCGCTTCGGCGAGACGGTTGGGCGCGGCCATGAAGGGGTGGTCGGGACGGAGCAGGCGGACGGGCGCGTCCTCCTCCGACACTTCCTCCGCTCCCCGGGGGAGGGAGGCCGGATACGGCGCCATCGCGGACGGCACGTACTCCTGCGTCTGGTAGAGGACGACGACGTGCCCGCCCGCGCGGGCGTACTCCAGGAGACGCGGGTTGTACTCGACGAGGTCTTCGCGCACGGCGTAGGCGCGCGTGCCCACGACGATCGCGTGGAATCCCGCCTCGTCGCCGGAACCGGTGCCGGCGGCCGGATCCAGCTCCGCGAGGGCGGCTTCGTCCAGGAGTTCGACCGTGGCGCCGAGCGCTTCGATCCCGGACGGGACTTCATCCCCGACGCCCATCACGTACCCGACCCGGACGCCGTCGAGTCGGGCGACGTCCACAGACCGCGCCGTGGTCCGGGCGGGGCGCCAGAGCCGCGCAAGCGGCAGGTCCCGGTGCTCGATCGTCCCGTACCCTCGGCGATAGTCCGTCCCCCGCGCGCGGGCCACCGCCGCGATCTCCTCCTCCCCTCGCCATCCGGCCGGAGGCGCGATGAGGAACGCCGCGTCCACGACCTCGCCCGGACCGCGGAAGTCGTGCTCCACGATGGCGGGAGTGCCGGGGACCGTCGTCCACCCCTCGGGCAGCTCGAGACGAACGGTGGCGGAGAGCGGCGCCGCGTTCGCCACGACCCGCGTACGCACCTCCATGGACGCCGCCGCACGTTCCGAGGCCGAGTCGATGTCGCCACCCGCGCCGTTGACGGGCACGATGCCGACGCCCGGCGCGAGGGAGACGGCGAGGGCCGGGAGCGTCTCCACCCTCCGCGTCACGGAGCCGTAGGGCAGACGCGAGACCGGGGCCGTCACCGGAACCGTATGCGCGATGGTCTGCCCCCCGATGGCGAGTTCGACGCCCGCTGCCAGCGCCGGCCGCCGCCACGGGAGGTGAAGGTCCGCCGAGTCCGATACCTGGTAGTGGTTCTCCGACACATCCCCGCGTCCGAAGTACGGAGCGGCGGGTGTGGCCGGAACCCGGACCTCGAGCGGCTCCGTCAAGACGTCCGGCAGACGGGCGACCCCGCTTGACGACGCCAGCGTCTCGCCGCCGCGGCTCTCGATCCAGGTGCTGAACCCGCCCTCCGCGGCCTCCGGTGGCTCGACCCGGAGGCGGATCGCGGCGGGCTGGCCCGGCGTCAGGACCGCCTCGCCGCGACCGGCTGGGCCGCCCGCGAGTTCCGCGGACACGGTGGTTCCGCTCGCCGCCAGAATCGCGTCCTCGAACTGCCGTTTCTTCAGGGAGAGATGAAACCGCGTCTCCGGAGCGTCCGGGAGCGCGGCGACCGCCGCCCGAACCCACCCCAGCCCGCGAGCGAGGTCGGCCACGGCGTGCTCCGGATCGCGGAAGTCGAACGTCTCCACCACGGCGCCGACGAGGCGGTCAAGCTCGGCGAGCAGCGAATCCGCCTCCGGAGAGGCCGCCTCGCCCAGGAGCGCGGGAAGTCCTCTCAGCGTCGTGTCGAGTCCCTCGAAGAACGACCCCGCGACACCCGCCGTCGCCTCCGCCCCGTCACCGGTCCCGTCAAGGCGTGCGTAGAGGTAGCGGCCGCCGCCCGTTCGCACGCGTCCCGCCGTCTGGGAACGCTGGAGGCCGAGTCCCCGGCTGGCCCAGCGCTGGTAGGTATCGCCGAGCCACGGGCTCGTTCCGGTCGCATTCACCTCCACGTCGTGTGGCTCGTCGACGCGAAGCCCCCCGCGGAAGGTACGGAGGACCCACCAGGGCCGGAGTCCCTCTCCGGCGATCTGGCGCGGGAAGCGCGTCGGATCCGCGGCCGCCGCCACCGCTTCCGGCGTCAGCAGCCCCGCGGCGTGGTGGTGGCCGTGTCCGTCCCGCGCCGAACCGTGGAAGCGGCTCACGACGACGAGCGGGCGGTTGAGGCGGATGACGCGGACCATGTCCTCGAGCACGGCCTCGCGGTCCCAGCTTCGGAAAGCTTCGTCCACGGACTTCGAGTAGCCGTAGTCGACCGCCGTCGTGAAGTAGAGGTCGTCGAGGCCGTAGTACCGCCCGGAGAGAACGAGTTCGCGGGTCCGGATCAGCCCGAGGCCGTCGAAGAGTTCGGGGCCGATCGCGTTTGCGCCGGCCTCGCCGCGGTTGAGGCTGAGGAGAGCCGTCCGCGCGCCCCACCCCCGGCTGGCCAGGGTAAGCATGCCGGCGTGTTCGTCGTCGGGGTGCGCGGTGACGTGGAGCAGACTCGCCGTCGTGGCGAGTTTGCGGATGCGGTGCCAGGCCCCCATCGCCCCGCGGTCCACGTCCAGTCGTTCCTCTCCGACCGGGGCGGGGAAGGCGAGGACGCGATCCGGCCCCCGACCGGTGGGGCCCACTTGCCCGACCGCCGCCGTGGCCCCCGCGAGCGTCGCCAGAACCGCAAGCGGAAGGACGGCGCCGAATCCGCATTGCCTGTGAGCGATCATGGATCATCCAGGTCGGTGGGTCCGCATTCGCATCGTGCCCGCGAGCGGAAGCCCCGGCAAGGAGGCCTTGCGAGCGAGCCCAGCCCGCCGATACTCAAACGGATCGCTTCCACGGCCGCCAACCCAGGATCCGATGACAGACCCGGACATCAAGATCACGGTTGAGGGAACCCCGAACCCGCACGCGGCGAAGTTCGTCCTGGATCGCGATATCCTCGGCGAGGGGAGCCGCAGCTACTTCGATCCCGAATCCGCCGCCGAGGACCCGCTGGCGGCGCGCCTGTTCGAGGTCGATGGCGTCCGGGCCCTGCTCATCGTCGAGAACTTCATCACGGTGACGAAGACCGCCACGCTCGATTGGCCGGAGTTGTTGGACGAGATCGAGGCGGCGATCCTGAAAGCGCTCTCCACGCACCAGTAGCGTTTCGCCTGACGCCTCGAGCGGCGGATGCCAGCGTCTGCGCGAATCCTGCGGCTGCCGGAGGTGCAGCACTGGACGGGCCTATCCCGGAGCACCATCTATGTGCGGCTGGACCAGCGGCTCTTCCCGAGCCCGGTGTCGCTGGGTGCGAGGGCGGTCGGTTGGATCGAGTCGGAGGTGGACGAGTGGATCCGGGTGCGCACGCGGAGAGCAGGGACTGCGCCGAATGAGCCAGGTCCATCAAGAGCCATACCGAGTTGCCAGATCAAAGGCGGTTTTCTCGCCCTCCTGCGGGTTTGCGTAGATAACCGCTTCCTGCTTGGCTTGGAGGTCGGGGTCGAAAATGACCCATCGTGCCGATTCCATCGACTTATTATTCAGTATGTCCGTTACGGCAACCACTTGCGAAAGCTCAACCAGAGCGACGACGAAGGCGGCGTCGATCGTCTCCCGCGTCTTGCGGTTTTCCAGGAAATTGCCAAGGCAATACTCCAGCTTGCCGCGCTTGGGTTGTCTTGCATCGTACACAAACGCGAGGATATGCCGTCGCTCTCGGCGCGCCCGCTCCCGTGCCTGGTCAAGCGATCCGATCGGAGGTCGGTCCCCGAACAACCCGCTCTCGGAAGGCATCGCCTCCGGGTCGGTGACCGCGTTTAGCAACCGGGCGGTCAACCATTTTCGTACCATCTCATCGAATCGATCACCATAACGCGGAGTCTCAGTGGACGTGCGGAACACCGGCTCGCCTGAGAGCCGAATGACGAGTTCGTCGCCCACCTCCCGCACTTCGCACTTGACCGACAGCACAGCGTCATCCGAGCCGGGCATGACCCAGCCGAGCGTGTTCCTCCCCGAATCTCCCGTGACGTGGAAACCGCCCTGCCTTCGGTGCATTGGAAACCCGAGCAACTTCGTCGTGTCGTCATGGACGCGCTGGATCTGTTTCAGAGCATCCCCAAGTCGATTTTCCCTTTCCGATCGTCGTCGCATCGCCTCGGTGTCCATCACTTCACGAATGGCGTTCAGATCATCCTCCGGCGTGCCGCTGTCCAAAGGACGCGGCTCCATCACCTGGTCTAGCCTAGCGAGCATCGCATCGGCCGTCGTGAACCGATCCGCGATTCTCGGAGTGAAAGCGTGGTCAAATAGTGGCAGCAACCGTGGCAAGCGGGCACCGACGGCCGGTTCGAGAATTGCGAGCGCTTCGCTTCGCTGGTGAGGAAGGCGACCTTCGGCATCCTGTAGGATGTTCGGGTCCCGGCCCGTCAGCACATAGAAGAAGATACCGGCGGCAAACGACAGATCCGAGCGGGGATCCTGTTTGAGGAGACTCCCAGCAGAGAGTTCGGGTAAGCGGAGGAATCGGTTCCCGATCTCCTGTCCGTCGACCGTTTCGAACTCGATATCCGGCATTCGGTGGAAATTGAGACCGAAATCCAGCAGCATCGGACGTGTCGGGTCGTCGTCGGCCAAGATGATGTTGTCCGGCTTGACGTCTCGATGGACGACGTCCCGAGCGTGACACTGGCGGAGAGTTAAGAGCAGCGACCGGGTCAGCTGGACAGCCACGCCAAGGTCAACGCTCTGGCGCTCGTCCCGCCACTTGCGCAGTGTCGCTCCGACGATGAACTCGGTTGCGATGTAGGGCTCGACCTCGGCTCTTCCGTGCAGATGAGCATTGCTCTCGATCAGTCGAGGCGCACCCGCGGTACGAACCGTGTCGTAGGCGGCCGCCTCTCGAAAGAACCGCATGCGCCGCTCGGCGTCATTCTTGGACTTAATTACCTTGAGACATGCCTCCCGACCGTCTGAGGCGCGGTGCGCTCGGTAGGCGTTACCCTGTCCGCCACTGCCGAGCTTAACCGCCTCGGTCCAGCGATCGCGCCACCGCGCGCAGTCGGTCCACGTCTCGTCGTTCACGTCTCGGGGCTCGTCGTCAAGGGGCATCGATGGCGTGGCTTCCAGATTGAATTCTATCGCCTACCGCGCGTGGCGGGATCCGTCACGAATAACGGTAACAGAGAGCTCCTTCCACCCCCAAGTGGGCGACCGACATGGCTCCGGGGGCGCAACGCGATGTCCTCTGACCCAACACTCCGGTCAGCGGGACGCCATGGGCGCTGCCTCTTGGCGACATACGGTCTGAACTCAACGTGCTCGCACCACTCGTTACGACACGGAAGTACTGCCGGGTGATCGGTGCCGGGCTGAAGAGGACGGTCCTCCGGATGGAGAGACCGCGCGCTAGAATTGCTCGTCCTCGCGTAGCTGGAGAGACCAGACACTTGAAGGCAACGGGGAGAAATTCAGGCCTTCGTTCGTCTTGTTGAGTCAATCTCGCGTATCCGAAGGGTTCGGCTTTAGGAAGAGGTTCTGAGCTTGCGATCGTTCACTAGGTCGTGTGCAAGATGTGAGCGACCCTTATCGTCTGGGCCCCCTGACGAAGGTTGGGGTTGAGTGAGATAGCCGTATAACATGACCGTTCCGCCTAAACCGACTATTCGTACTCGGAGCTCGCTTCTCAGCACCCGTGGGCTTCACCTCCAAGACATGGAGTGAAGAGCGGAAAGCGCTACAGCCGGGCAGAGGGTCCAGCCCGATGGTACCGGCGAGTCAAAGCTGGGGAACGCCATCACGGAGCGATCTCCGCGTCCGGCTTGCCCGCAGCGAGCGCACTCGCCCAAGCGAGGCATAGGTCGCGGGATCGATATGTGCCGAATGCGGCCTGTTCTTCTCGTTCGACTATCGGGAACGTCGAATAGATGTACCGGATGTCGTTGCGACTCGTCACGCCATAAAGGTGGAAATAGAGCGCGTCCATTTTGGCGCGGAGGCTAAGGCGGCGTTCGTCGTCCCAGGGGAAAGGTGGCAAGACTTCGCCGTTCTCATCCATGTGGCTCAGTGCCGCGGCGAGCGGCGCCATGTCGTGGGCCGTGTAGGTGAGTTCAAGCATTGTCTCGCGGACGATCTCCTCCGCAAGCTTAGATCCAAAGCTCACCTCTCGATACCGCTCGGGTGGGACGACCGGAAGTTGCTCCAGAATGAAGAGGTTCAACGTTTGACCTTGGACCTTCTGGCGCGTGGCGAAATCAAACACCGTCGCGTTGAGATTGGCGGCGAGGAGCCATTCACGGCGATCCTCCGTTTCTGGTTTCAAGACCGGCACCTTGTTGCCGAATCCAACGGCGGGGAGCAGGGCGGCGATGAACGTCCGCACGTTGGTAGGAGCGGTAATCTCCTTGAAGCCGACAACCCAACCGGACTGAGGAGGCCAACCACACTCGGACGCTCGCACCCAGTACTGCGGGTCAGCGAGCCAGTTCGGATCGGCATGCTGCTCAAGCGTGGCCGGTTTGGGCTGAGCTGGGCGGTGGAGGTTTTTCGGATTGATCACGATGCTTGCGGCCCGATGGTCGAACGCTTGGACCATCTTCCCCTCGTAGAGCGGGACCCACTCGCCGGAGGGGCTCTGGAACCGGTTGCCGCCGACCGGCCACGCCCCTTCCTTCTCCTCCAGTTCCGATCGCGTCCGGAACAGGCCGGAGTGGTTGGTCATGTGGAACATCGTCGAGTACTTCACCGGCCACGCCTTCACCTCCTCGCCCGAGGAGCGGTCCACAAGCACCGGCAGGCGTTCGTAGATGGCGGCGGTTAGCTCGGCGTCCCGCCGTGACCGGAAGATCGGCGCGGTGCCGGTGTTCGGGTTCACCCGCGCGAAATCGGCGGCGGACAGGGGGAAGCACCGCTCCGGGTCCTTGGTCTCCGAGACGTCCTGAAGGAAAAACGAGCAGCGGGCGGGTTGAGTCCACGGGGCCGGGCTGGCGACGAAGGCGCAGAACTTGAAGCGGCTATCCACGTCAGGGAAGAACGGCGGCGCGTCGAAGCGTGTCCGGCGGTTCTCGAAGTCGTAGAGCGCCTTGAGTCTCCCCTCGGTGGCCACGCTCTTGAAGAACGGGGCGGCCATCTTGTCGGAGGCGATGCCGGACGGCACGAGCAGCCCGACCATGCCGTCCGGCTTGACGAGCGTCATGGCTCGTTCGACGAACAGCGAGTAGAGGTTGAGGTCGCCTCGTGCGAGCAGGGGATAGTCTCCCGAAGTCCGGGCCACCCGCGCGCCCGCAGCCGCTCGTTCGCTCGCCAGCTGGAAGTCCCCGGCCAGCGGGTCTCCCGCCTTCTGGAGTTCGGCGATCATGCGCTTGCGGTCGGCGGCGCGGGGAGCCATGGCGATCTCTCGCCGCCGGGACGCGAACCATTCGACCTGTTGTAGCTTCATCCGGTCCCATGGCGGATTGCCGATCACCGCATCGAAGCCGCCTTTCAACTCCTTGGACTCCCAGTCGGACCACACGCCGGGGAAGGCGACCTGCCAGTTCAGGAACCGCTCGCTCTCGGCCAGTTCCAAGGCATCCAGCAAGTGGGAGAGGTGAGCATCCTTCGAGTCGAACGGCTCCCCCTGGGCGATCGCGATCTGGTCACCGAACACACCATCCAGCCACTTGAGAAACGCGGCTTTGACCGGCTTCTTCCGGATCCCCAGCCAGTCGAACGCTTGAAGCAGCGACATGAACGCGTGCAGGGGCGCGGTCATTTCCGAGACTTCGGCGAAGATGTCGGCCGAGCGGTGCGCCTCGGCTATCTCGACGTCCGTGAGCCCCTCGATGATCTGCATCGGCGCGGCCGCGCGCGTGGCCCGAGCGAGCGGTCCGCTCAGGAAAAGGCTGCTCTTCTCCTCCGCCCTTCGGGTGGCGTGCTGGACCCAAGTACCGAACAGACTGTCGCCGCACCGGAGGTGATGATCCAAAAAACTGAGCGGCGCGCCGACGGTGAAGGTGTGCAGCCACAGCGAGACCTTGGCCAGTTCCACGGCCATCGGGTTCTTGTCCACGCCGTAGACGCACCGCTTGAGCACCATGCGGCGGACGATGTGCCGGTCGTCGAGTTGGTCCGTGTCGAATGTCCAGCCCCGGTCCTCCGCGTTGTCCATGATCGTGAGGCGGATCCCGTCGATCCGCTCCACCAACGGCGAGAGGTATCCGTCCACGAGGGCTTCGGCCTCGGCCATCGCCTCGATGACGCGGTCGGCGAGGTAATCCACGAGATTGACCAGGAAGTGTCCCGAGCCCATGGCCGGATCGCACACCTTCAGCTCCAGCAGTTGCTCCGCCGGGTCGAGCCGCTTCAGCCGACCCAAGCGCCGGTCTTCCGGTATCTGGCTTGACGCGAAATCCGCTGCCTTGGCGGCGAACGCCTCGATGCGCGCGTCCGCCAGCGGTCCGACCGTCTCCCGCACGATCAGGTCAACCAGATCGTCGGGCGTGTAGTAGCTGCCCGAGTCCTTGCGCGCGAACACGTTCGGGCGGACAACGATGTTCCCATCCTCGCGAACGACCTCCCGTTCGAGCAGTCGCTCGTAGATGGAGCCGAGTTGCTGAACCCCGAGATCCCGGTAGTTGATGTACCGACGTCCGAGCTGCGTCCGCTCGAATGACAGCGCGTCAATCACGTCGGCCATCACCGCGTCGCCCAGCCGAACATGGGAGAGC
Source organism: Candidatus Palauibacter sp. (assembly GCF_965261555.1). Taxonomy (GTDB): domain Bacteria; phylum Gemmatimonadota; class Gemmatimonadetes; order Palauibacterales; family Palauibacteraceae; genus Palauibacter. The sequence goes on along the minus strand of NZ_OZ253465.1, from coordinate 765,585 downwards.
AGGGGTGTGCGGGCGCGGTCGAACAGTCCGCCGTTGTAGGGCGGCAGGCCGATGGAGGCGTCACCCGAGTCGAGGGCGCGGCACAGGTCGTCAAAGGCCGACCAGTAGCGGGCCGCCGTGGCCGAGAACACGTCGCCCTGGTCCTTCCGGCGGCCAATGCTACCGCGTACCTGCTCGCGGAGCGCGTAGTCGTCGTACCGACTGTCCCGGACGGGCAGGAGATCCCGGTCTTCGGCGTAGAGGACGAACAGGAGCCTGTAGAGCAGAACCAGCGCCGCGTCCCGCACCTCGGGCAACGCGGCCTCGGTGTCCGCCTCCGCAAGTGCCCGGACGAGGTCCGGGAACACGTCTTCAAAGACCAGCGCCGACAGGCTGCTGGCGACCCTCTCCTGATAAAAGCGTCCTTCGTCGATCGCCCGTTGGTGAAACGTCCGCTCGTCCGCCGCGTCGGGAAGGAAGCCATGACGCCCGAAAACCAGCCAGAACACCTTCAGCCAGTGTCGCCGGTCATCGGCTGGGATGGCGTCGCGGTCGTCGCTCGCAATCCTGAGAACCGCCGCCAGATCAAGCTCGAAGAACTGTTCGGCGACCGAGCGCGCACCAGCGTAATACAGACGCCAACGGGCACCGTTCGTCAGAATGCCCCAGCGGAGCTTACCCGTGGTCAGATCGTCGATGCGGCGGAGGTAGCGTAGCATCTGTGTCGAGGGTGCCGACTCCTCGCCACGCCGCCCGGAGCGACGGTCTAATGGTCGAAGCCACCGTTTCGACTCGACCACAGCCAGCCCGTGCCCGTAGCGCTTCCACTCTTCGGCGAAGCGGTTCGCCCGGGCCTTCGAGGTGTCGTCCGCGAACAGTAAGCCGTCCGGCACATCTTGGCGTCCGTGCGCCGAGAGATTTTGCTGCCTGAGGCTGGCAGTCCAGCCGAGCCGCGCCAGCACCGGCCAGATCAGGTCATCCTCGGTCTGGCTCTCATTGGGCGACAGATCTGTCGGAAAAGCGTCGATCAGGCCATGCAATGCGGTCTCGAGGTCTGCAAGGCTCTCGTCGGTCAAGTCCCGCCAGTCTTGAAGCTCCGTGATCGTTTCTCGAAGGAAATCTTCGGCGAACAAGCTCCCCTCGAAGGGCCGGGTAGCCGTCATCCACCATCTCCGAAGACCGATGGCACTGACCCAAATCGGTTCTGCGGTGCGGTCGTTTCTATCGTCGCATCCTCCTCTGACCGTAATCTTCGCTGACGCATCCAACTTACCGCGCAACCCGCGAGAGCGCCCCTAGCCAGACTCCCCGCAAGGTCGCGAGCAAACGACGACGCGTTGTGCTTGAAACGGAGCCCCCCGAGCCGGCTCGCTCGTGGACCTGGTCCGGCTCTCGATTCCGCTGGATTGCCACCGAGTGGCCGATCCTCTCGTCTGCCCTGTTACGATCAAGGCGCAGATCGTCGCGGTTCTGGATGACGTCGAGCAGACGGTCCAGGTGGGGGCGTGAACGAGTGACGCGCTTAGCTCGGGCACCGGAGCATTCGATCAGGTCCGAGCACCCGCAGATGGGCTTGCACCATATCCTGATCACATGTGCCAACGCCCCCGACGGCCTCTCACGCATGATCCGTCCTCGTGGTGTCCAATGCCGGGCTCGATCGGACCGTCGAGGGGCAACCCGTCGTCCTACACCCGATTCAAGCCCCGACGGTAGCCCGAGCAGATGCGCGCGCGTCGGCACTCGGGTGAGGTCCTCTACCCCGCGAGCGTTTTCGCGACACGCTTTGAGACTCGCGGCGGCCTCGGTATCTTCCACTCCGATCCACGAAAGCCAATAAAAAAACAGATGAATCCACGGGACGGCCACCAACTGGACCAATTGCGAGTAGATCTCGAGTCGGATCGTGCGGAGCGAGAGGTTTCCATTCTCGATCCCGGGAGCCGGTGGTACAACATCTGCATCCGCCCCATCGATCTTCCCGGTCAAGATCAGCGCGGCGTCGTGTTCGTTGTCCTCAGGGACGGTGGTGGCCGGGTGGCCACCGTCGAGCAGCCGCTCCCGCCGCAGGCAATCCCCAGGACGGATCTAGATGACAACCACCGATGTCTGGATCGAGACGGACTGCACGAGGTGGTTTTTCGGTACTGTGACCTCCTTCCCCGGGCGTTGGTGACCACGCCGGTCGAGCGCGCCGGGGTTGGGCTCAGCGTTCCATGAATGACAGCAGCGGTACGGCATCCGGTCGTCGTTGTCCTGATGCGACAGTAATCAACGGCACAACGACACTCGCCGACGTTGCAGGCGCACCCGCCTCCGCGCTGGACTCTGCCATCGCATCCTCGCATTGGGATTTTGGAGACCAAAAAGAGGAGCCGATCCATCGCATCCACGCATATCCGGCCAAATTTCCCGCTTTCATCACCACGAAGGCTCTAGGTTATGCTGAACGAAATGGTGTCGACGTCGATCTCGTTGCCGACGTCTTTTGTGGTTGCGGAACCACCGCCGTCGAGGCGATACGAAACGGTAAGAGCTTCTGGGGGTGCGACATCAACCCTGTCGCTACGCTCATCGCTCATGTCAAAACCCGCGAATATGACGACGTCGGTCTTCGGCGGGTTTTCGAAGCTATCAACAAGGCGTTCGAAATCCGTCAACCCACAGCGGCCGAACGCGCCCAAATCTCCGACAGGATTCGCTATTGGTTCAACGATCGCAATATCGAGCACCTCCTCCGGCTCCGGCACGCGATTCACCGCGCCGCACCACCCAAGAGTCGTTATCGCAAGTTCTTTCTCTGCGCCTTCTCCAACATCCTGAAACCAACGTCGCGGTGGCTCACTAAGTCGATCAAGCCGCAAATCGATCCGAGCAAATCACCTCGAGAAGTGATCGAAGCATTCGCTCAGCAAGTAGCATTGATGCGAAATGCCGTACGTACTCCTTCCATGGAGGTGCCATCACGTGGCTCAAACGCAGCCACGACCGCGCAACGCCCACGCGCTCTAATCCGAACCCGCAATTTTCTTGCGCCTAGATTACCAGCCTGTCGTCCGGATCTGATCGTCACCAGTCCTCCGTACGTAACTTCCTACAACTATGCTGACATTCACCAGCTATCGGCTCTATGGTTGGGATTTGCATCGGATTACCGAGACTTGCGACGGCACATGCTCGGCAACGAGTACCGCGTCAATCCCCTCAGTCCCGCAGTGATCGAGCAACTTGGCTCCCTTGCTATCACAACCTACGACAACCTCGCCAAAACCGACAAGCGAAAAGCAAGTTCGGTGATTCGGTATTTCTGTGACATGAGTAAGGCGGTCAACAAATGTTGGAACATGCTGAACGAAGATGGAATGGCGGTCTTCGTGATAGGTAACACTCGATATCAGGGAACTCCGATCGACAACCGGCGGCATCTGATTCATTCTATGATGCAGGCAGGATTTCGCGAGATCGAAGTGTTTCCCCGTAAGATTTCTTTGAAGATCATGACCCCCTATCGCGATGCTCGCGGTCGCTTCACTCGGGATTCTGGTCAGCGAAGCGTCTACGGTCGCGAGTTTGTGGTGACCGGGAGGCGCCGATGAAATCCGAGAGCTTGTCGTTTCGTCCCTACGCCCGGCTGTTGACGATGCTCGGCGAACAGCTGATCAAAAACGAACGCATAGCTTTGGTCGAACTCATAAGGAACGCTTACGACGCTGATGCCGATCGAGTCGCGGTTCGCTTCGAGGAATTCGACTCCGATATGACACCTAACGACGCCTCACGCATTGTCGTGCGAGATGACGGTACTGGGATGACCGCGACAACGTTACGGAACGAATGGATGAATCCGGCGACGCCGACGAAGTACCTCGCGAAGGACGCTGGCGAACGCCGAACGCGCGCAAAGAAGCGGGTGATCCAAGGCGAAAAGGGCATTGGACGCTTTGCCGTCCTCAAGCTGGGCAGAAAAGTCACCATCACAACTCGATCGGTCGGTGCAGATATAGAAAGTGTTCTTACTTGGGATTTCTCCCGATTTGACCCGGATTTCGTCCTCGAACGCGGCGAGCGAAAACAGGTGTTCCTGGACGAAATCACGGTCGACATGACACAATCGTCACCTGAACTGTTTGCGGGTGATAAACATGGTACAAATATCGAAATTCGCGACCTGCACGGATCATGGGGTTGGGCTCTCATAGATCGCCTCTGTCGTGATGTTTCTGACCTGACGGACCCAGTGTCCCGCATCACGGAACATGAAGCGGCCAATCGCATGGACGTCGCGGTGTTCTGTAATGGGAAGCGACACAAGGCAGTGGAGGCGGCGAGCGCCGATACGTTGAAGGGATTGATCGAGGACAAGGCGGTGTTGAGAATCCAAGGCCGCTTTGATTGTCTACGCCAATTGTACTCCTACAGCATTGGCCACAGTACTACGACCGATCTCGCCCTAGACGATGCGAAGATTGCCGGCTTATGGGTATGGCGTAATCGCTTCGGCCGCCGGAAAAAGACCAAGACGGAACAGTTGCCCCTTCCGATGCCCTTTGCTTGCGGCGACTTTGAATTCCATTTCCACATCTTCGATTTTTCTCGCGGCATTGCGGGCAAACATGCACTCACGCAAGCGGAAAAAAATCTGATCAAGGGTCATCGGATTTACCTCTACCGCGATGGCGTACGCGTATATCCCTATGGCGACCCTGACGATGATTGGCTCGCGATCGATGTGACGCGAGGTACGGGACGCGCCGGCAACTTCTTCAGTAATGATCAGATAGTGGGGTGGATCGACATTACGCAACGAGCGAACCCCGATCTGCGGGACAAGACCAACCGTGAAGGACTCATTGAGACGGGTGGAGCGGCCCACGATCTCATCTTTTTAGTACAAGTGTTCTTGTCATACATAAAGCAGTATCCTTTTGCTCGTTTTCAGCATAGGCGACTCCAACGTTCAACGGCACGACTCGTAGACGAGGGCGTGGTGCTAACGGGGCTAAAGGTCCTCCGGAGGGACCTCGGAAAAGACGGGCACAGATCGTACGCCAAAAGAGTGTTGAAAATCCAAAAGGATTACAGCCGCGAGCGGGCGCACCTGGTGCAGCGGGCGGAGGTTACGGAAGATCTTGCCGGTGTCGGGTTGTCGGTCGAAATGGCTTCTCACGACATCATGTTGCTGCTAGGTCGCGGTCAGCACATTGCCAGTGAGCTGGCGCAAACCGCACGGCGGATCGGCAACGATCAGATGTCAGAGTTGACAGAGCGGCTAGTCGGGATAATTCAACAGGTCGTTGAAGGAATCGGCGACGTGCAAACGTTGTTCAAATCATCACATCGACGTCGAAAGCGGCTTAAGGTGGCACCGGTGTTGCAGAAGATCCATCGGATCTACAAACCTCTTCTAGATGATCGACACATCCGTTACGATATGATCAACAAAGGTCAATCACCCTTAATCGCGAGCACGACAGATGGCGTCCTCATGCAAGTGTTCATCAATTTGTTCGATAACGCGGCGTACTGGTTAGAGACAGTAGAACCCGACAGGCGTGACATCGTCGTCACGATGGATAGTGAACAAGGGAAACTGATTTTTTCGGATAATGGTCCGGGTATCGATCCGGATGACCTGCCCTATATCTTTGACGCCTTTTATTCGGGGAAGGGACAAGAAGGACGAGGCTTGGGTCTCTATATCGCGCGTCAGCTTCTTGACCGACACGATTACCGGATTGACGTAGCGGGCGCTGGCGACGGAATCTTACCGGGTGCCAATTTTGTAATCAGCTTCGCAAGGGAGGAGTCCTGAATGGATCTGAAGGACCTTATGTCCGGTATGGCGGTCGTGATCGATGATGAGATTGGCGAGGTAGCCACGGGCGGAGATGATGACGAGGCATCCACGGGCGACGATGATGAAAGAGATCTGGTCAACGAGATCGTCGCGCAATTCGAGGAGGAATGGTGTACGCCATTCTATCGTACCAACGAAATGCCACCGCAGGACACGTGGGATAATCTCCTACAGTCTGCGGGGTTTGTGCTACTCGACTGGAAGTTGTGGAAGGGCAATGCGCCAGAGTTGGAGGCATTCAGCGTCGAGCGAAACCTGCGCTTCCTGCGACGCGCCAAGACCTACGCCGTACCGGTCTTTATATTTACTAACGAAAACCCCGATGACGTCACATATCACCTGGAGGCGATTTACGAAGGTGAATCGTTGGAGCGAAGCTTCGTGTTTGTCCAGCGCAAGAACGAGTTGCTAGCGGAGCGGAAGCTCCGACTGGATGCGGTTGAACGGTGGATAGAAAATAATGCATCCGTATACACGCTGAAGACGTGGGACAAGGCGCTACGCGAGGCACGTAGAGATCTCTTCGGTGTGATGTACGCAAGGAATCCAGACTGGCCAAGAGTATTCTGGCAGGAGTACGCGAAGGATGGAGTGGATCCAAGTGCAGCACTGACTGATCTGATCAACGATAGCCTAAGAGGTCGCATGCGGACGGATACGTTTGAGAAGGAGATGCTGGAGCGCGATGTGGAAGAGTTGGATGTGCCGGGTGAGGACATTCACGCACTTCTTGGCGCGACGAGTTTCCTCGAAATGTTGCCCGAAGATGAAGTGCGATGCGGTGACTTGTTTGCATCGGACGACGACACGTTTCTGCTCAACATCAGACCAGATTGTGACTGCATTCCGAGGAACGGTCTGACCGTAGAAGAGGTCGATTTGTACTGTATTGAAGGGACAATAATGGAGCCATCCGAGCTACGGAAAGCGTATCGGCCGGGGGGTGGATATGTCCTAGAACGTGTGAATCAGGCAATAGTGGTCGCAGCTGGGGCGGGAAGAAATGTGACATTCAGTTTCGAAAAGTTACATATCGAGAAATTCGGAGCGCGGAAGGAACAGAGGGTCGGCCGACTGCTACACCCACACGTGACGAGAATCCAGCAGCGTTACGCCCTATATTTGCAACGCCAGGGCCTCCCGCGAATCCCGCCACAGGCCGTGCCACAGTGATTGGACGGACCCCATCGACGGATCTGGATCCGATCGAGCATGGTCGGAGCGCCGTCGATAGCGTGTCAGAGCACAGCGACGTTGGTTGGTTAAGGCGGGACGTGCCCGTAAATCCGATAATCGCCATCGTCGGCGCCTAGCCTGTCCTGATTCGGAGATCGCGCGACACATAGGCATCCCCCTGGGCGGCGATGCATCCTGTGGTTCGAAGTCTGACCAAGGATTTCAGAACTACGAGGAGCATCACCATGACCCAGGAGGATGTGCTGTATCGGTATCGGTTGGGGACGATGGCACTGGCCGAGCGGCTGGGCAACGTGCGGCAGGCGTGCGAGATGCTGGGGATACACCGGTCGACGTACTACCGGTGGCGGCGGTGGCTGGAGCGATACGGGCCGGAGGCGCTGCGGCCTCGGGAGCGCCGTCGGCCGCGGATGCCGAACGCGACGCCGATGTTGGTGGAGGAGCGGGTGTTGGCGTTTTCTCTGGCGCACCCGGGGTTCGGTCCGAAGCGGGTGTCGGCGGAACTGAGGCGAGCGAAGTGGGGCGGCTACGCGATCTCGCCGAGCGGGGTGTACCGGGTGCTCAGGCGTCACGGGCTGAACACGCGGGCAAGGCGACGAAGTCTGGTGGCCGGCTACGCCGCGGGCACGGAAGTGGAACCTCGCCCGGCGCCTGCGGTGGGCCGCCTGGACGTGGACGAGCCGGGGGAGTTGGTGCAGATCGACTGTTTCCGGGTCGGCAAGCTGCGGGGCACGAAGGGGGTGGTGTGGCAGTACACGGCGATCGATGTGGGCAGCGCCTACACGTGGGCCGAGTTGCACGTCACGCCGCACAACCCGTCCTCGCGCTATGCATCGCAGCTGGCACGGCGGGTGGCCCGGGACTTGAAGCGGTTCGGCTGGGAGCTGGGGGCGATGTTGACCGACAACGGCAGCGAGTTCCGGGCCAAGGCGTTCCGCGAGACGGTCGAGAGCCTCGGAGCGGAGCACCGGTTCATCCGCAGCGGACGGCCGCAGACGAACGGCTGCGTGGAGCGGGTACACGGCACGATCCTCGAGGAGTGCTGGAAGCCCGCCTTCGCCCAGTACCTCGTGCCGGGCTTCCTGGGTCTCCGCCGCGACCTGGAGCGGTATCTTCGCTACTACAACGAGGACCGCGCCCACACCGGGCGCTGGACTCGAGGACGTACGCCGATGGAGGTTATCGGCGCCAACAAGATGTGGTCAGGCCGATGAACCTGTCGCACCTACTCCGAATCAGGACAGTCTAGCAGCCCGCCACAAAAGCCCCGGCTTCCCGCCTCCTGTCGGAATCGGACTCCTTCGGACGTTTCTACTACGTGTCTAGTTGACAGCGGCGTCCCGACGCGTTTACGCTCATTCGGGAACGATGCCCGCTCGGCCCGCCGGCGCTTCGGCGACGGACGACCGATGCGGGCGGCGACGCTGATGGCGAAAGGACCTGTCTCGTGGAGATCAAGTTCACCACGCGGGAACTCGACCTCATGGCGGTGCTATGGGAGAGGGGAGCCTCGACCGTCGCGGAGGTGCAGGAACGCCTCGGCGACGAGTTGGCCTACACCACCGTGCTCACGATCCTCCGGACGCTGGAGGAGAAGGGGTACGTGGCGCACACCCAGGAGGGGAAGGCCTACCGCTATCACACGCTCGTCGGGCGGGAATGCGCCGGGGCGAGCGCGGTGCGCCGGCTGGTTCAGAAGATGTTCCAGGGGTCGCCCGAACTGTTGCTCACGCACCTCGTCTCCGACCGGGCGCTCTCGAAGGAGGACCTCGAGAACCTGCGCGGCATGGTGGACGAACGCCTCAGCTCGAAGGAGTAGGGACATGGTCACCGCCTGGATCGGATACTGCCTGTTGATTTCGGGACTCCTCGCCCTGGCCGCCTTCGCCTCGGAGCGGGCGCTCGGTCACTTCCGGAAGCCCGTGCGCTGGGCGTGGTTCGCGGCGATCGTCGGGTCCGTGACCGTGCCCATGGTCGCCTTCTTCGCTCCCGGATTCCTTCCCGGCTTCGGGGCGTCCTCCGCCGAGCCGGCGGTCGGGTTGAGCGGTGTTGCGGTCGTCGCTGCGGCGGGGGAGCTGCCCGCAGCGGCCGGCCGCGGCTTCGATGCGGCGGCCGTGGGCGCGGTGCTGGCGTGGGGCTGGGTGCTGCTGGTCGTCGCCATGATCGGCTATGTGGGGCGGATCTGCGGTGGGCTGCGGTCGGAGATGCGGACGTGGAGGCCGGGCCGCGTCGAGGGATCGCCGGTCATGATCTCCGAGGAACGCGGGCCGGCCGTCGTCGGGTTCCGGCGTTCGGTCGTCGTGATGCCGAAGTGGATCCCCGAACTCGAGCACAGGCTGCTCCGCCTCGTCTTTCTCCACGAGCGCGAGCATCAGCGCGCCGGCGACCATCGGCTCTTCGCGGCGGCGGTCGCCGCGCTCGTGCTGATGCCGTGGAACCTGTTCGTGTGGTGGCAGGTGTCCCGGCTGCGGCTCGCGATCGAGTTCGACTGCGACCATCGCGTGCTCCGGCGGGGGGAGTCGCCGCGCGACTACGCGGACGCCCTCATCACCGTGGGGAGCCGCGTCTCCGGGTCGCTGCTCGCCGCCGCCGCCTTCGCCGAGCGCAAGCCGGCCGTGGAACGACGCCTGCGCCGCATGACCGAGCCGCTGGCCAGCATGCGTCTGCTCCGAACGCTCGGCGCGTCGGGGCTGGCCATGGTCGCCGTCCTCTTCGTGCTCGGGTGCCCCGGACCCGAGAGTGCCATGAACGCGCCGGAACCGCCCGCCGCGGCGGTGACGCCGCCCTCCGAAGCCGTTGAATGGACACCTCCGCCGATGCCGGGCGAGGACGCCCTCGCCCGCGGTGACCGGCCGTCCTTCATCGCGTTCGACCGCCCTCCGGTCCTTCAGAACGCCGAAGTGATGTCGGACGCGCTGAAGCAGGCCTACCCGACGAACCTGAAGGACGCGGGAATCGGCGGACGAGTCGAGATATGGCTGTACGTGGACACGTCCGGCACGGTCCGGAACACGGAAGTCAAGACGAGCAGCGGTAACGGCGACCTGGACGCCGCCGCCGCGGAGGTGGTCGCGACGATGCGCTTCGAGCCTGCGATGAACCGCGACCAGCCGACCGACGTCTGGATCGCCCAGTGGATCACCTTCCAGGTCGCGGATGATGCGGCCACCCCCTCCGCCCGTCGTTCTTCCGTAACCGATGAGGATGCCCCGCTCATCATCGTCGACGGAATCATGCTATCCGAGGGCAGGAGCATGGAAGACCTCCAGGCCCTCGATATCGACCACGTCGAGGTCATCAAGGGACCGCGGGCCATCGAGCTGTACGGCGAGCGGGCCAGCAACGGCGTGATCGAAATCACGACGAAGGACGGCGGCGCGGACGGCGATTCCCCTCCCGAGGGGATCGACGCGGCCGCCGATCGCAGCGCACGCCCCCCGCTTACCGCCGATGGGCGGCGGAACATCATCGTGAGCGGATACATCGGTGAAGATGGTACGCGCAATCATGTAGTGAGCACGGACAATCCAGTCATCATCGTCGACGGCGTCATCCAGTCCGGCGAAGTGACGCTGGAAGACGTCAGTTTCGGCAAGCTCGACATCGCCAACGTCGAGATCATCAAGGGAGAACGGGCAACCGAACTGTACGGCGAGCGGGGCCGGGGTGGCGTGATCCACATCACGACGAAAGAGGGGGCGGGGGCGGGCGGCAGGTAGAACCCGGGCCGTGGAAGGGATGCACGAACGCCTGAGCTTGAAGGAGTAGGGACATGGTCATCGCCTGGATCGGGTACTGCCTCTTGGTTTCGGGGCTTCTCGCCCTGGCCGCTTTCGCGACCGAGCGGGCGTTAGGTCACTTCCGGAAGCCGGTGCGCTGGGGCTGGTTCGCGGCGGTCGTCGGCTCCGTGACGCTCCCGTCCGCGGCGTTTCTCGCTCCCGGCCTCCTCCCCGGCATGGGGGCGGCACCTTGGGCTCCTCTCGTGGGGTTGAGTGAGGCCGTGGTCGTGACCTCGTCGCCCGTCGCGCCCCAATCGGCAGAACCCACGGCGTGGTTCGACACCTCCACGATGCGTGCTCTCGCGGGCGGCGTCTGGGTGTTGCTTGCAGCGGGGATGCTCTTCCACCTCGCGAGGGCGCACCGGCGCCTGCGGTCGGAGATGCGGGCGTGGACGCCGGGTCGCGTCCTCGGGTCGCCGGTCTTGATCGCGGACGACCGGGGCCCGGCGGTGGTCGGAATCCGGCGCTCGGTCGTCGTGATGCCGAGGTGGATCCCCGAACTCGAAGACCGCCTGTTGCGCCTGGTCTTCCTGCACGAGCGCGAACACCAACGCGCCGGTGACCACCGTCTTTTCTCGGCGGCGGTCGCGGTCCTCGTGCTGATGCCGTGGAACGTGTTCCTGTGGTGGCAGGTGTCGCGGCTGCGGCTGGCGATCGAGTTCGACTGCGACCGGCGTGTGCTGAAGCAGGGCGAGTCGCCGCGCGACTACGCGGACGCCCTCATCACGGTGGGAGGTCGTGTCTCCGCGCCGCTGCTGGCCGCTGCCGCCTTCGCCGAACGCAAGCCGGCCGTGGAGCGGCGGCTGCGCCGCATGACCGAACCGCTGGCCCGGCTCCGCATTCCGAGAACCCTGGGAGCTTCGGGCGTGGCGGCGCTCGCCATCATTCTCGTCCTGGGCCTCCCGCAGCCCGAGGCGTCGATGGATGCTCCCGCGCCCGAAGCCGATGCCGGCCGGAGTCTCGATATCGAGGAGAACCCGCTGGCCCGCCTGGCCGAGAGAGCCGCGCAGGCGGAGCAGCCGACCTTCGTCGCGTACGACACGCCCCCGGTGCTTCAGAACGTCGGCGAGGTCCAGCGGGCACTCCAGAGCGCCTATCCGAGGGAACTGATGGATGCGGGCATCGGTGGCCGGGTCGAGATGTGGCTGTACGTCGACCTGTCCGGCGCCGTCGCCAACCACGAACTCAAAACGAGCAGCGGCAAAGACGCGCTGGACCGCGCCGCCGCGGAAGTCGCCGAGCAGATGCGCTTCCGGCCCGCGAGCAACCAGGGTCAGCCGACCGCCGTCTGGGTTTCGCAGTGGCTGTCGTTCCAGGTGATGTAGCGTGATGCAGCGGGGCCGGCGGGCCCCGCTGCGCAACCATCCTCGGGGCGACAGTTTCCCGGGAGCGGGAGACGACAAACCCGGGGAGGAACCATGATCCGCCCAGCCTCGATCCACCCAACCTCGCGTCGGTGTTTGTCCGGCGCCGTCCTCTGCCTCGTCGCTGCATGCGGAGGGGTCGGCGGTGGGGGCGCGATGCCCGGCGGCGAGTCGGCAGATCTGGACAGCCCCGACTTCTCGCTTGTCCCCGAGTGGGAGCCCGCATGGACCGTCGGCGCGTTCGATGGAGAGGACTGGGAGATCTTCGGCACCGTAACCGACCTCGTCTTCAACGAAGCCGGCGACCTCTTCGTGCTGGACGAGCAGGCCGCGCATATCGTCGTCTTCGACCGCAACGGTGCGCACCTCCGGACGATATCCCGGCAGGGCGAGGGACCGGGAGAGTTGTCCGAACCACGGTCGATGGCACTCCTCGCCGATGGCCGTCTCGCCGTCTTCGACCGCTCGCGGCGCGGGATCCAGTTCTTCACTCCCGAGGGCGAGTATCTGGAATCGGCACCCTTCGATCCTCAGCGAGGGATGCCCAACTTCGTCCGTGCCTGGCTGTCGGATGGGAGCATCCTGACAGACATCGAGACCCGCATGACGGGCAGCGCGGACGGCAGCATGTCCATCAGCACCGGCCCCGCCGGCGGGGAGGCGGAGCGTCCGATCCTCCGTTACGGTCCGGATGGGGAGCGTGAGGTCCGGTACGTCGCCTGGGATCCGCCGCCCCCGACCGGAGAGGGCGCGAGCACCGACGGCGGCAGCTTTCAGTTTACGATGAGCGCCGTACGGGCGTTCGATCCCCTGCTTTCCTTCGTCCCGCTGCCGGACGGGCGGTTGGCCGTCGTCGACTCGGTCGCCTACCGCATCAAACTCGTGGATACGACCGGAACCGTCGAGGACGCCCTGGAGCGTCCGGTAGCTCCGATCCGGGTCACCAACGCCATCCGCGACGCGGAGCGGGAGCGGCGGCTCGCGCAACTCGGCCAGCGACTGAGCTTCAGCTCCTCGCTCGGGGGCAGCATCTCCCTTCCCAGCGACTTTCAGGAGCAGATGACCGCGGCCCGGCGGACGACGATTGAGGAGATGACGTTTGCCGACGAGATCCCCGTGATCGACGCACTCGCGGTGGACTTCGAGGGCCGGCTCTGGGTCGAGCGGACGGGGTTGCCGGGCGAGGAGGGCCCCATCGACATCGTGACACCGGACGCCCGGTATCTGGGCTCGATCCAGCCGGGGGGCCTGCGGATCCCGGACGCGTTCGGCCCCGACGGCCTCATCGCCTACGCCGATGCGCACGATCTGGGCTACCCGATCGTCCGCGTACTGCAAATGGCGCCGGACACGCAGCTGGAGACCGAGCCGCGACGGTGACGTTCACGCCGCTTGCGGCGTCTACAGTCAAGCGGAGGCGTGGTGTATTCTCGAAGTTGAAGCTCCGGGCCATTCCAACCTCGCGGATGTCCACATGACAGGGACTCGGAAACGGGACAGGCGTGGACTGCGGGCCACGCCGGTACGGGCGACGCTGCTCGCCGTCGCGCTGGCCGCAATCCTCGGCTCGGCGCCGGAGACGACGGCGGCTCAGGAGGCGGTGGACGTCGCCGGAACCGTGGTCGACGACGGGACGGGAGAGCCGGTCGAAGGCGCGACCGTCCGGCTGGCCGATGCATCCGGCTCGGCTCGAGAGACGATCACCGGGCCGGACGGCGCCTTCGCCTTCGCTCAGGTTGCGCCGGGCACATATGCGCTGGCCGTGCGTCGCCTCGGATACGAGTTGCTCAGTACCCCGCTGGAGATCGGCGCGGCGGCGCCTCCGCAGCTCGACGTACGCCTGCAGCCGGAGGCGATCCCGCTGGAGCCACTGGACGTTGACGTGGCGGGGCGCGCGCCCGGTCTCGTGGAGTCCGGCTTCTACGACCGGCTGGAAGAAGGCTGGGGCGTGTTCTTCGAGCCCGAATGGGTCGAAGCCAGCACGGTCGGGTTCGTAAGGCTGAGGGACTTCCTGTGGGTCCTCCACGGCCGCGCCCCCCTGTCCCGGTGCGAGAAGATACCGGTGTACCTGGACCGGCGACCGATCGGCACGACCCCAGGCTGGGGGACGAGCGGGCAGTATCCGGGAGGGATCTTCACTGCGGGCCTGGATCGCCTTCCGCCGCTGCTGGAAGAGCTGTCCGTGACCGATCTCGGCGCGGCCGAGGTTTACCAGCCCGGAACGAAGGTCCCGATGTTCGCCTGGACCGTCGCGACCATGAGCTGCGGCGCGATCATCCTGTGGTCCGACTGGACGGCGCGTCTGCCGGAGGTACCGAAGATCGAAGTGAAGCTGTGCGAGCCCGGCGGCCGTCCGGGAGAGGTCGCACTCGAAGGCTTCGTGGAGGACGAGATCACCGACGTCAGGCTGCCCGCCGCGCACGTGTCGGCGTCGTATGCGAACCCGGCGGATCCCGACGGCCTCGAGCGCGTGGAAACGGTTGCCCGCACGGATTCACTCGGTCGGTATCGCGTGTGCGACCTGCCGGCGGGTACGATCATGGAACTTACGCCGGAGTACGGCCCTCACATGGGTGGGCCGACCGTTGCGATTGCGGCGGCGGACGGCGACGCGCTGAGGCTGACGGTGCCGGTGACGTCTCCGGCTTCGATCACCGGCATGGTCCTCAACGAGGCGACCTCGGAACTGATCGAGGGCGCAAGGGTCGTGCTCGTCGACACGGACTTCGGTACCGTGACGAACCGGGCGGGCAGGTTTTCCCTCGAGGATCTTCCGCCGGGGTCCTACAGGATACGGGCCGTGTGCGCCGGGTATACGGGTCCCACGCACGAGGTGGAACTGGCCGAGGGAGGGAGCGTGGCCCTCGTCCTCCACCTGCGCTCGACGCAACTTGCGAGACGCGGCACGTGCTCCATCTAGCCGGAAAGGGCTGCCAGGGATGACGAAGAGGGTCCCTCTGTTGGCTCTGGCCGTCGTCCTCGTGGCGGGGAACGCCTTCCTGCCCGACGCCGCGAACGCCCAGGAGGCGGTTCGGATCGAGGGGACGATCACCGACGATGGAACGGGCGAGCCGATCGAAGGCGCGACAGTCCGGCTGGCCGACCCGTCGGGTTCGGCTCGGGAAACCATCACGGGACCCGACGGCGCGTTCGCCTTCGCTCAAGTTGCGCCGGGGACATACACGCTCGCCGTGCGGCGCCTCGGCTACGAGGTCCTCAGTGCCCCGTTGGAGATCGGCTCCCAGGCCCCACCGCGGCTGGATGTGCGCCTGCAGCCGCAAGCGATCCCGCTGGATCCGCTCGAAGTCGACGTGGAAGGACGCCCGCCCCGCCTCGCGGAGTCCGGCTTCTACGAACGCATGGAGGAGGGCTGGGGCGTCTTCCTTGAGCCCGAATGGATCGAGGCGAACAAGGTAGGCTTCGTGAGGCTCTCGGACTTCATGTCGACTCTCCAGATGCGGGCCCCGTTGCCGCGGTGCCGAAAGATCCCCGTATACCTCGACCGGAGGCCGGTCGGACAGGCCGACGGTTGGGGGACGAGCAGGTCGTACTCCCTGAATCCGGCGGGAACCGCCCGTTCTCCCGCGGAGCCGATCCCGACACTGCTGGAAGAACTTTCGGCGTACGATGTCGGTGCTGCGGAGTTGTACCAACCCGGTAGCAAGATCCCGTTCTTTGCTTGGAACCCGGGCACCATGACCTGCGGCGCGATCATCCTGTGGTCCAACTGGACGGCGGCGGAGGCGGAGATCCCCAAGATCGAGGTCAACCTGTGCGAGCCCGCCGGCCGGTCCGGCGAAGTGGCGGTGAACGGATTGGTGGAAGACGAGGTTACTCAGGTCCGGCTACCCGCCGCGCATGTGTTCGCGTCTTACGCGAATCCCGAGGATCCCAACGGCCTCGAACGCGTCGAAACCGTGGTCCGCACAGACTCGATCGGACGATACCGGCTGTGCGATCTCCCGGCCGACGTAACCCTGGAACTGACGGCCGCCTACGGCCCCCATTCGGGCCTTCCCTCGGTGGTTCCGGCCAGGGCGGGCGCCGAGGTGAGGCTCAGCGCGCCCGTTACCCCTCCGGGATCGGTCACGGGTCTCGCTGTCAACGAGGTGACCCGCCAGCCGCTCGAGGCCGTACGTATCACCGTCGACGATACGGATTTCCGCGCCGTAACGGACCGCACGGGCGCATTCTCGCTGACGGGTCTTCCCCCGGGCTCATACAAGATCCGTGCCCTGTGTGGAGGCTTCGACAGCTCCGTGCAGACCGTAGATGTCGCCGAGGGGGCGCAGGTTCGCGTCGTGCTCGCGCTTCGGTCTAGCGGGTCCCCGGGCCGCATCCGGTGCTCCGCCTAGCCTGGTTCGCCTACACCTCCTTGTCACCAGACCCCAGGCGTCAGGGCTTCCGGATCCGTACGACCTCGATCCGCGGGACGTCGAGCGCGTCCTTTCCGGCCAGCAGCACTCGATCGCCGCGAACGCCGGAGAGCAGCGCCCGTTTTTCCGCCGGGATCCGGAGTCGCGCCACAGGTTCGCCATCGGGTTCGAGCACGTAGTAAAGCCTCTCGACGAACACGAAGGGCTCGAAGCGGGCGACCCAGATTCGGCCCTCGTCATCGAAGAGCGCCTTCCCGATTGCACACGTGACACCTCGTTCACGGAGCAACTGCATGGACGTCCCGATGTTCGTTGAGGTACGTGCAGGGGACAAGCGCACCGCCAAGGCCGGTCGGCGCCGCACCCTCCGGGATATCGCAGTCACTCACAAGTTTCCCTCCGGCCACGACAACGACGCGATCGGCAATCTCCTCGAGGTCTTCCGTCAAAACACCTTCCTGGTGCCAGGATCAAGCCCACCCATTCCACCTTCGCGCATCCTCCCTTCGACAGCTCGTCAAGTCGGCCTTCGCCGTCTCCCGATTGCGGCTCGTCCCCACGAGTTCGACCTCGACGACTCCCTCGTCTCGGCGTCAAGTCAGCTTGGGACCGATCCCGCCGGCTGGCGACGGAAGGGGCTGGAAGGTGCGTGCAGCTACAGCTGAGGCAACCAGTGATTCGGCGCGACACGACTATTGCACCTGGCCGAGCAGATCCGTGGAACCGGTTTCTTGGCGCACTGGCAATTATCAGGCACACCAATTGAGAGGACACGTAGAGCGCCGCACCGACCGCGAGCTACACCTCCTTCTGCTTCCAGCGGCCGCGGCGGAAGAGGTAGAGGCCGACGACGGCCGACAGGGAGTAGGCGACCGCGAACGACCAGAACACGCCCGTCTCGCCCCACCCGGCGCCGAACGCGAGGAGCGCCGCGACGGGGAGCTGGAAGAACCAGAAGACCCAGATGTTGATCCAGGTCGGCGTCGCCGTGTCGCCGGCTCCGTTGAAGGCCTGCATCGTCACCATGCCCCAGGCGTAGAAGATGTACCCGTAGCTGATGATCCGGAGCGCGCGGACGCCCACGTCGAGCGTCTCCGGGTCCGGGGCGAACGGCGCGAGAATCGGCTCAGGGAAGGCCACGAAAACGACCGTTACCACGGCCATGAACAGCATGTTCCAGAAGCCCGTGAGGTAGACGGCCCGCTCGGCGCGATCCGGCTTCTCCGCGCCGAGATTCTGGCCCACGAGCGTGGCGGCGGCGTTCGCGAGGCCCCAGGCGGGGAGGATGATGAAGATGACGACGCGGATGGCCATCGTGTAGCCGGCGAGCGCGATCGTCCCGAACTCGGACAGGATCCGGATCGAGGCGATGTAGCTGACCTGGGTCACGAGCATCTGGCCCACGCCCCCGACCGACACGCGGATTAGCCGGCCGATGACGGGCAAACGGACCCGGAGGTCGTCGCGCCGCACCCGGATGCGCTCGCCGCGCGACAGGTGCCACAACTGGTACACGGCCCCGATCCCGCGTCCGGTCGTCGTGGCCACGGCGGCGCCCGGGAGGCCGAGTTCCGGGAAGATCCAGAGGCCGAACACGAGCACGGGGTCGAGCACGATGTTGATCCCGTTCGCCAGCCACACGGAACGCATGGCCATCGATGGGTCGCCCGCCCCCCGGTAGATCGCGTTGTTCACGAAGAGGAGGATGATGACGACCATCCCGCCGAGCTGGATGCGCGCGAAGGTCGTGCCCGCGGCGACGACTTCCGGGGATCCTCCCATGACCCGGAGCAGCCACGGGGCCGTCATCGCCCCGGCGAGGCCGAGGACCACGGCGATCCCGACGCTCAGCACGATCGCCTGCACGGCGGCCCTCGCTGCGCCGCGCTCGTCCTTCTCTCCCGTCCGTCTCGCGACCATCGCCGTGGTGGCCATCGCGAGGCCCATCGCGATCGAATAGATGACGGACAGCATCGCTTCCGTGAGGGCGATCGCGGCCAGGGCGCCGGCCCCGAGCCGGCTCACGACAGCCATGTCCACGAGGAAGAAGAGCGACTCCCCCGCCATCTCCAGCACCATCGGGATGGCGAGGAGCAGGACCCCGCGGTTCAGGCTTCCCGACGTGAAGTCCTCGTGCGTTCCCCACAGCAGCGCCCGAAGCGTCCTCCACACTCCGGAACGTGGGGGAGTCGCAGTTTCCCCTTCGGGCCGACCAGTGTCGCTCAAGGAATCGTCCTGTCAGGAGGAGGCGGTCTCGGGGGGTCAGTACGTCCAGATCGCGACGAGGTTGCAGTCGGTCAGGAGCCTGGCGTTCGGCACCTGGTTCATGATCTCCGGCGGCGCCTCGCTGCACCTGTACGCCTCGATGCCCCGAACGGTGTCGAATTTCAGTTCGTCCAGGTTTCTCCGAGTGAACCCGAGGCGGCCGGCCGGCCGGCCGTTGAGGAGGATGAGCTGGTTCCGGCGGTACCGGACGGAGAGTTCCCGTTTAAACTGGAACACCTGCCCGAGGTGCACGAACTGGTCGATCTCCGGGTAGGTCGCGAAGTAGCCCTCGTCGATGGACTGGCGGCGTTCGTAGAACCCCGACGTGAGCAGAAACGGGTCGCGGCCGGTCACTCTCACCTCGATCGGCGCGAGCGCGATCGCCCGGGTGTTGAGTTCGACGCGGAATTCCGCGCTCTGGTCCGTGAGGATGTTGATGTCGGTCTCGAGGGGCGCGTAACCGATGTGCGCGACGCGCAGACCGTAGGTGAGCGGCGGCATGGAGCGGAACGCCGCGCGTCCGAGAGAATCCGTGACCCCGGAGACGGGCAGCGGGGAGAAGTCGATCTGCGCGCCTGCCACCGGTCGCCCGTCAGCGGCGTCCACGACGGAGAGGACGACGAAGGCGGCGTCCCCCATATCCACCTCGAGGTCGACGAACTTCGACCGGTCGAGTTCGACCTTGCGCTCCTTCCCGCGCCGGGACCGATAGTTCGGGCGCACCCGGATCTCCCGAAACGCCTCGAGGCCGCAGGCCTGGTATCGCCCTCGCCCATCCGCCTCGAGCCGCACGTCCTCCGGCGTCGGCAGCCCGCGTTCGGCCTCGTAGCGGATCACGACCGTCGCCCCTGGCAGCGGAACCTTGCTCTCATCGTCCCGGATCGTGCCCTCGATGCCGACTTCGAGCTCCGCCTGACCGAGTTGCCGGCAAATGCGGAGGACCCGCTCTTCCTCTTCCTCCTGCGCCGCGGCCGGGTACGGCGCGAGAGCGGCCGCCGCCAGCGCGAGAGCGGCCGCCGCCAGCGCGAGAGCGGCTGCCCGCAGGAGGAGCGGCGCGGTGCCGCGGAGGAGCGGACGGGTGGGGGAGGTCAACCGCCGGCCTCGAGCAGCGCCTGGAGGAGCCCGTTCCCGGCCTCGCCGAGGTTGGTGGCGCCGCGATTGTAGTTGCGGCCAAGCGCGACGCCGTAGCCGCTCTCGGGTTCGAACACGAGGTACATGTTGTATCCGGCGACGGAACCGCCGTGGCCGACGAACCGCACGGCGCCGCCCTCGAGCGCGACAGGACGAATCGAGAAGCCGAGTCCGTACCCCGCGTCGGGATCCTCGGGCGTCTGGACCGTCATGACCTCCCGTCGGGTCGCCGGCTCCAGGAGTTCGTGTTCGGTCATGCCCATGACCGCGGCCGCGAACGTCGCAAGATCTCCGACCGTCGCGTAGACACCGCCGTTCGGCACCTTGTATCCGCGTCCGTCGTGCTCGAGCGCCGGAAAGTCGGAGTTCACGACGCCGTCGGCTCCGTTCGCGAAGCCCACCGCGACTCGCCGCCACAGGTCGGGGCCGACGATGAAGGTCGAGGAGCGCATCCCAAGGGGTTCGAACAGGCGGTCCTCGACGAGGTCCATGAAGGACGTCCCGGCGGCCCGCTGCAGCGCGTAGCCGAGGACGCCGTACCCGATGTTGGAGTACTGATATCGGGCTCCGGGCATCGTGTCGTAGCGAGTGTGGGGGATCGAAGCGACGATCTTGTATCCCCAGTCCTCGATCGGCCCCGCAGCGGCGCCTTCGAGTTCGGGCTCCCGAATGAGGCCGGCCGTATGGCTCGCCAATTGCCGTAACGTGATCGGCGCCATGTCGGCCGGCGGGTCCCCGAAGCCGGCGGCCTCGGGCAGGTGGTCCACGACGGCGTCATCGAGTGCGACCGTCCCTTCCTCCACGAGGTCCGCCATCAGGATCGCCGTCACCGACTTCGAGATCGATCCGGTCCGGTAGATCGTTCGCACCCCCGCGGGCACGCGGTTCGCCGGATCGGCCCAGCCGAACCCCTGCGCCCACAGCACCTGATCCCCCTTGAAGACCGCCGCCGTGATCCCGCCGATGCCGTCCGCTTCGACATCCGCCGCGATCCGCCGCGAGAACGCGTCGATGACGTCCGCGTCCTGACCGGCCGCAACGGACGGAAGGACGAAGACGCCGAGAAGGAAGACGATCGTCGCAGAGTACAGGCGGGGCGCCGCAGCGGCGCGGGACGAGCGACGGTGGACCGGCATGACGTTCTCCTTGCGTGGCCGACGGATGGCCGCAAACCCTCCGCCGGGCTCGAATCCAATGCATAGTCGCAGCTTCTCGCCCGCACCGGAAGCCTTCAGGCTGGCCGCGGGCTGGCGGGTCGCGCCCGACTCGCCTAGTGTGGCGCCCATGTCGCTTCTGAAGAAACTGATCTTCCGGATGGATGGGGCTGCGGACAGCGCCCGAACCCGGTTCAAGAGCGAGTCCGGGGCCACCTGGGAGGCCGAGTTCTCGATCTTCTCGGGCACCACGCAGCAGTCGCCCCGGCTGCTCGTGATGTTCCGGAACCAGGACGACATCACCATCCCCCAGCGCTACAACCAGGCGCCGCCGGGGATCTCCAAGGTGCCGAAGCAGGCCGTGTCCGAGATGAACGAGGCGGGACTCCGCGAACTGCTCGCGCGCTCGGTGAAGGTGTGAGCGGCGCGAGGGTGGATCCGAAGAAGGCGCTCTCCCGCACCTTCCTCGACGGGGGAATGGTCCGCTGGGAAGCCTACGTCTCGGGCGGCCAGCCGAATACGCCGCACGCGGCCCGTATCTACTTCGTGTGCCTCGAGGACCCCTTCGCGCCACCGCGCTGGCTGCCACACGAGAGTCGCAGCGTGGCCGAGGCCACGCGCGCGCTGGCCGACATGAGCGACGCGGATCTGCTGGGACTCCATTCCCGCTCCAAGCCTCTGGAGTGACGCCGCGAGCGCCGGGGTGACGCTGTAGCCGTTGGAGTGACGCTGCGGGCGCGGGCTTCCGGCGGCTAGTTTACCGTGACGACGTCGTACAGCCGCTCGCCGGGCGTTCCGTCCACGCCTTCGTAGCGGTGCTCCACGAGAATCGACCAGGACCCGGGCTCGACGTTGTAGATGTTCGCCACGTAGGACAGCGTCGAGGGCGTCCGGCTGTTGCAGCCCTGCCGGCCCGACACGATCGTGATGGCCAGCTCCAGCCCTCCGTCGACCTCCCGCAGATCGGGGGACAGGTAATCGCACCGCAGCCGGCCCACGATCTGGCCCGAGACTCGCATGGATCCGGGCCCCCCGGCGGCGCGCGCGAACTCGGGCAGGGCGGATCCCTCGCTGACCACGGACGAGAGCATGTTCCCCACGGTCGGGGAGATTCCGATCCCCAGATCCAGGCAGCCGGACAATCCAACGAGGATGCAAACGACGCCGATTGCGTAGCGCACTTGCCGGTTTCGCACGATTTGCAAGATGAGACTCCGCGGCCGAAGAACCCTCGAAAGAGTGACAGCGTGCGGGAGTGTCTCGCAATACCGTCGCCCGTCGCAAATCCCTGAAGGTCCGGGGCGGCCCCGGCGCGTCGCGTGTCGTGTGCGCGAACCGCGCCCGCATTACTTTCCATGCGTGGCTTGTCGACGTCGTGGCGGAGACTGCGGGATGCGAACACAGCGAGAGGTTCGTTCGGAGGCGCAGGCGCGGAGAAGGGCCGTCTGCCGGGTCGCGTCCTTCGCCCTGGCGGGAGCCGCCATCCTGACGTCGGCCGGGTCTCGTCTCGCCGCTCAGAGCCTGACCCTTACCCCGCCCCATGGCATCGTGACGTGTCCGGCGGGGACGGATCCGTCCCTCACCGGTCTCGCCGGCGTCGTCCGCGATACGCTTCAGGGAATACTCATTCCGGGGGCCACCGTCACGGCGAGCTGGACCGAACGCGAGGGACGGCAGCGCACCGTCTCGGTGGATGCGGACAGCGAGGGCGTGTACGTCCTCTGCGGTCTCCCGCCCGAGCAGGATCTCACGGTGAGCGCGAGGTTCACGTCCTTCCGCACGGAGCCGACGCGAGTGAACATCGCACCCGGCCCCCCCGCCGGGTGGGACATCCTCGTGGGCGTGGAGGAAGGTGCGCTCGCCCGCCTGCTCACCGTGCCCGGCCGAATCGTGGGTCGGGTGGTGGATCGGCGGTCCGGCCGTCCGGTGGAAGCCGCGAACGTCGTTCTTTCGGACACGCTGCTGGCGGAGGACCAGCAGGGAATGACCGATGGCAGCGGCCGCTTCATGTTCACCGACCTCGATCCGGGGATGTACCGCGTGACCGTGGACCACCTCACCTTCGATCCCCTGGACCAGTTGGTGCGCCTCCCGAGCGATCGAACCGTGCAGGTGGACTTCGAACTCAGCGTGGACCCGATCGAACTCGCACCGATCGTCGTCACGGCACTGCGCGAGAAGCGGCTGGAGCTTCAGGGGTTCTACGACCGGCGAGAACTCGGCGAGGCGATCGGCGCCGGGATATTCCTTACGCGCGACGACATCCAGGACGCCGGCGCGATCCGCGTCACGCACTACCTGGGACGGATTCCGGGCGTGCGCACCGAGTGCACCGGAGGCGCGAACAACAACTGCACCATCCGCATGACGCGCGGCGTGCCCAGCCTGAGCAGTCGCGCCGAGTACGGGTGCATGAACGCGAACGTCTACCTGGACGGCGTGCGCGTGATCCGCGACGGCGGTGCCGGCGAATCGATCGACAACTTCGTCTCGCCGTCCGAGATCGCCGGGATCGAAGTCTATCGAGGCCCGAGCGAGTTGCCGGCCGAGTTCGGCGGGGCCGTGGGGCGCTGCGGAGCCATCGTCATCTGGACGGGCCCCGCGCTCCGGCGGAATTCGGGCTAACCGGCTGCGGAAAAGCCCTAACTGGCCGGATCCGGCAGGGTTGGGGCCGGCGGGGCCGCCGCGAACGCATGGAGCGCGGTGGCCTTCGCGCGTACCGCGAAGCGCGCGCCGGGTTCGACGCCGAGCTCCTCCGCCGCGTCGAGCGTGACGAGGGCCACGAGTTCGACGGGACCGCGAAGCCGCAGCCGCACGAGCCCGCCCATGTCGCGCCGTTCCTCCACCGTCGCCACGACCAGGTTGCGCGTGCTCAGATCCGCGGGGGGGACGTCCGGGGGCCCGAGGACGAGGTCCTCTGGCCGATAGGCGATCTTCACCGGCGTCCCCGGGACCGCCTCGCCGAGGGCCACGAGCGAAGCGCCCCCGATGTCGACGGTGACCATGCGCTCGTGCGCCCGCGTCACGGCGCCGGAGATCGTGAACTCCGCCCCGGTGACGCGCGCCGTGTAGACGTCCGCGGGATTCTCGTAGATCTCCTTCGGCGTGCCCGTCTGGACCAGCTTCCCGTCCCGGATCACGGCGACCCGATCCGCGAGGTGGAAGGCCTCGCCCCGGTCGTGGGTGATGAGAAAGACGCTCGTCGCCCGCTCCCGGGCCACGCGCTCCAGGTCGTGGCGGAGGTCGAGCCGCGAATCCGTATCGAGATTCGCCGTCGGCTCGTCGAGGAAGAGGATCTCCGGGTCGAGAACGAGCGCCCGCGCGAGCGCCACGCGCTGCGCCTCCCCCCCGGACAACCGCGATATCGGGGCTCCCAGCAGGTGCGAGATCGCGAGTTGCTCGCACACCGCGCGCGAGCGGGCGCGGGCCTCGGGCCGGGGCACGCCGCGCAGGGCCAGCCCGAGCCCAACGTTGTACTCGACGGAGTCGCTCCAGAAGTGGGGGCGCTGGAACACGACCGCGGACGCGGCCCGGAGCGCCCGCTCGGCCGGCCGTCCCGACCCGCCGCGGAACGCGACCTCTCCGGCGTCGGGCTTCTCCAGCATGGCGAGAAGGCGCAGCAACGTCGATTTCCCGGCCCCGTTCGGCCCGAACACCGCGAGCATCTCGCCCTCCCGCAGCTCGATGCGGTCCACCTCGACGGCCGTCCTTCCGCCGTAGCTCCGGCGCAGGCCGACTCCGCCGAGGAGCGGTCCGCTCGCGGCGTTCACGCGACCTGCCCGCGGCGGATCGCCCGCCGGCCGAGCAGGAGGAGCGCCGCGTTCACGCAGAGAGCGATGAGCATGAGTACGATCCCCATGGCGATCGCGACGTCGAAGTTGCCGCGCCGCGTCTCCAGCACGATCGCGGTCGTCATCACCCGGGTTTCGCCGAGGATGTTGCCTCCCACCATCATCACCGCGCCCACCTCGCTGATGATGGCCCCGAACCCCGCCGCCACCGCGGCCACGAGCGACGTCCGCACCTCCCTCAGCTGCAGGAGGATCGCCTGCCGCCGGCTCGCGCCGAGCGCCCGCGCCTGAAGCGCGATGTCCGGGGGGATGTTCTCCACGGCGGCGAGGCTCACCGCGGCGATGTACGGGCCCGCGAGGATCGCCTGGGCGCCGATCATGGCGGCCGGCGTGTAGAGGAGTTGCAGGTCGCCGAGCGGACCTGCCCGCGAGAGCAGGAGGAAGACGCCGAGGCCGACGACGACGGGAGGGAAGGCGAGACCCGCGTTGATCACCGCGACCACGGGCAGGCGAAGCCGGAATCGCGTCAGCCCGACCGCGATCCCGATGGGGAGTCCGATGACCATGGCCAGGAGGAGCGCCGATCCGCTGATCTGCAGAGAGCGGAGGATGACGTTCCAGACGTACAGGTCACCCGACGTGATGAGCCGGAGAGCCTCGAGCAGCGGATCCACGCGCGGAATCTAGGGAGTCGGATCGTCGCGGGGCCACGGGGCGAAGAGGGCCTCCGGGCCGCCCCGCACCCGGAATTCCCCGATCGCGCGGCGCCCGTTTCCGGAGCGTAGCCAGTCCGCGAAGACGGCGGCCCGTTCCGGCCGGGCCGCGGCGCGCGGCGCGAGCAGCGAGTAGACGTTGCGCAGCGAGGGGTGGTCCGCGACGAGCGGATCCAGGTCGAGCACCGGCGAGAGCATCGCGAGCGTCGCGACATCCGTGAGGACGTAGGCGCGGCGTTCGCTCGCCACGTGCAGCGTCGTGGCCTGTCCCTGTCCGGACTCCACGTACCAGGCACCGCCCCCGGTCACCCCCGCCTCGCGCCAGAAGGCGATTTCGCGGTAGTGCGTGCCCGAACTGTCGCCGCGCGAGACGAAGTCGTGCTCCCCCCGCGCGAGGGTCGCGAACGCCTCGGAGGGGGATGCGGCCCCGCGAATCCGGGCCGGATCCGAGGGCGGCCCCGCGATCACGTACCCGTTGACGAGGACGGGACTCCGCCGCGGCGCGTACCCCGCCTCGACGAAGCGTGCCTCGGCTTCGGGCGCGTGCACGAGCAGGAGATCCACGTCCCCCGTGCGGCCGAGTTGCAGCGCTTCGCCGCTTCCCGCGATGACCGTGCGCACCCGGAGCCCGGGATGGTCTTCGTTGAAGCGGGCGATCAGGTGTTCGAGCAGGCCCGAATCGTAGGTGGACGTCGTGGCGCCGAGCACGAACGTGTCCGAGTCGGTCCCGCACGCCCCCGCGCAGACTCCCCCGCCGAGGGCGAAGAGGAGGGCGAAGGAGGTTCGCCGCGCGCGTCTGTCAGGGACGGCTAACCGTGGCGTATCCACCGCAGCACCTGCGGCAGGTTGGCGCGCTGGCCCTTCATCAGAATCCCGACCCGGAAGATGCGACCCGCGACCCACGCCGCCCCGAGGACGAAGACTCCCAGCAGAACCAGCGACACGAGCCACTGCCACACCGGGACCGAGGTGGCGAACAGCCGCGCCGGCATCACCAGCGGACTGAAGAACGGCACGAGGGAGAGGATGACGCCCCAGCCCGCGTTCGGGCTCTGGATCACGCCCTGCGTCGCGATGAAGGGGAGGATGATCAGCATCGTGATCGGGAGCATGACCTGCTGGGCGTCGTGCTCGTTGCTGATCGTGGCGCCGGCCCCCGCGAACATGCCTGCGTAGAGCAGGTAGCCGAAGACGAGGAAGAAGAACATCAACACGAGCGTGCCCCACGGGACCGGGATGCTCGCGATGTCGATCCCCGCCTCCGCCAGCGTGGATGCCCCGGCGGTGAGGCCGTACACCGCCGCGAGCGCGAAGACCAGCGCCCAGACGGCCATCTGCGCGATACCCACGGCGCCGACGCCCACGATCTTGCCCAGCATCAGTTCCCACGGGCGAAGGGAGGAGACCATGATCTCGACGATGTCGGACTGCTTCTCCTCGAGGATCGCCCGCACGATCATCTGGCCGTAGATGAGCAGGATGAAGTAGAAGAAGAACGCGATGCCGAAGCTGAGCGCCCGGTAGATATCCTGGGACCGCGCTTCGCCGGACTCCGTGACGTTGATGACGTCGAACGAGGTCCGCTGGAGCAGCGCGCCGGGATCGATGCTCTGCACGCCGATCGAGCGCAGGCGCGCCCGTACCGATGCCCGCTGAAGGGCGCCACGGACCGAGCCCTCGATGACGGAAGGCACGCTGGCCCGCGCGAGCAGCGTCGTCCGCTCGTCGTCGCCCTCCCCTTCGTCCGCGTCCGGCGTCGCCCCCGGCATCTCCGCGGAGCGCCGGCCCTCACTCTGCGGGATCATCAGCAGCAGATCGTACGAGGAGCCGGCGAGCCGCGTCCGCGCCTCGTCGACCGATACCGCCTCCATGTCCGCGGCGCGCACGGCGTCGAGCGAGTCCGCGAGGAACTCCTCGATCAGGAGGTCACCGATCAGCCCGGCGGGATCGGCGACCCCGATGAGCCGGCGCTCCTCGCCCGCATCCGTCGCCCCTCTCACGGCCAGGAAGGCGGAGAGGACGCCGAGGCCGACGATCAGCACGGGGAGGCCCAGCGTGGAGAGGAGGAACCACTTCGACTTCACGCGCAGGATGAACTCCCGGCGGATCACGGCCGCGACCCTGGGTGTGAACGGGTTCATGCCGCCGCCTCGTCGTCTTCGCTCTCGTCCTCGTGCGAGAGTCCGGCCTCCGTCGCCTTCTCGATGAAGATCTGGCGCAGCGAGGGTTCGATGAGTTCGAAGCGCGAGATCAGGGCGCCGCCGTCCACCGCCCGCCGCAACAGCGCCTGCGGATCCGCCCCTTCCAGCATGCGGACCTCCACGTACGTGCCGTGCGCCGAGATGTCCTCGATGAGGTCCGGCGCATCGAGGAACGTGGGGTTCCCCTCGAAGGACAGCGCGATGTCGCGCCGCCCCGCCGCGGCCTTGATGTCGCGGACCCGGCCATCGAGCACCTTGGTCGCTCCCGCGATCATGCACACCCGCTCGCACAGGCGCTCGGCGTCCTCGATGAGGTGCGTCGAGAGCAGGATCGTGGCTCCGGCCCGCTGTCGTTCCTGCAGCAGTTGCTTGAACAGTTCGACGTTCAGCGGATCGAGGCCGCTGAAGGGCTCGTCGAGCACCAGCAGGTCGGGTTCGTGAAGGATGACCCCCAGGAACTGGGCCTTCTGGGCCATCCCCTTCGAGAAGGTCTCCACCTTGTCGTCCGCCCGGTCGCCGAGACCCACCGCGTCCAGCCCGGACCGGGCACGCGCGAGCGCCTCCTTCCGCTTCAGTCCCTTCAGTTGGCCGAAGAACGCGAGGTGGTCCGCGGCCGTCATCTTCTGGTACATGCCGCGCTCCTCCGGCAGGTACCCGATGCGGGTGCGCATGGCCTCGACGTTGGGGGAACCGAAGACGTCCACGGAGCCCGCGTCGGGCCCGATGATGTCGAGGATGATCCGGAGCGTCGTCGTCTTTCCGGCGCCGTTCGGCCCGATGAGCCCGTAGATCGATCCGCGTGGGATCTCGAGGTCGAGGTCGCGGACCGCCGTCTTCCTGTCGAAGCGCTTCGTGACGCCGCGGAGGCGAATGGCCGGTGTATTCACGGCCCCGATCATACGGACTGCCCGCACCCGTCGCCAAGCAGCGGACTCGTCTGCCGCCCCGCGCGTTCGGCGGTCCGGCCTACCGCGGGGGCCGTTGAATCCCCATATTGAGGATTCCCCTCACTTTGCCGAAATCCAACCCTCCATGGGGAGGTTAGATGGCGATCTTCCGCGTCATGTACTACCGCGACATCACCGTAGGAAGCGGCGGCCGCATCACGATTCCTCTGGAGATGCGCGACCACATGCGACTGGCCGATGGCGATGCGCTGAAAGTTCGCCTCGAGGAAAGCGAATCCGGCCAGCGCCAGTTCACCGTCTGGAAGACGGAATCCAACCCGGGCATGTAGGTTTGCCACGGGCTGCCAGCCCGAGGCTCCAGCCGCGACGCTAACGGCGGTTTCCGTAGTTGATGGCCATCGTGCCCATCATCAGGTCTTCGTAACCGCACTCCACGAACCCGGCCGCTTCCATCCTGCGGACCATCTCCCTCTGGTCCGGGAACCTCCTCAGCGACTCGGGGATGTACACGTAGGACTCGGGATCGCGGTGGAGCGCCCAACCCGCGATGCGAGTCGAGGCGTCGAGATATCCGAGGTAGATGCGGCGCAGCGCCGCGGAGCGAGGGTGGCCGAAGTCGAGTGAGATCAGCCGGCCGCCCGGGCGCAGGCAGCGGAAGCTCTCGGCCAAAGCGGAGTCCAGGCCGGCGAAGTTCCTCAGTCCGTAGCCGACGACGACACGGTCGAACGCGCCATCGGGAAAGGGCAGACGGAGCGCATCGGCCCCGATCCAGCCGGCGAGGTCGGGGCCCGGGCGTCCGCGCCCCACCCTCATCATCTCCGGCGTGAGATCCGCGGCCACGACGTGGATCTCGAACGCCTCGCGCGCGGCCCGATCCAGCGCTCCCCGGGCGAGGTCTCCGGTGCCGGCCGCGAGATCGAGGACGCGGTGGTCCGGGCGCAGGTCGGCCCGTGCGAGCAGCCGGCGCTTCCAGCGGCGGTGGAGACCCAGCGACATGAGATCGTTGGTGAGGTCGTAACGGCCGGCCACGCCGGCGAACAGTCGGCGCACGTAGCGTCGTTTGTCCGCCGGCCGTTCGATCTGGCCGGAGATGCGTCGATTGAGCTTCAACGGGCGCGGCTCCTCCCGGTGCGGGCCGCCGCGGCCGACTCGCTCAGCGCCGCGGCCCGGGGATGAGCCGCCACATTAACGCTGGTCGTCCTCCTCTGCTGCCGTTCCGAGCAGATCCAGGTCGCGCACGGCCTCCACGAGTCGGATGAACTCGCCGCGATAGCCCCGCCGGTCGTCGCCCCGTCCCCTCTCCGCCATTGCGATGACATCGTCCGGCGTGAGCCCTCCGGCGTGGGGCGAGTCGCGCAGCAGCATGCCGAACCCCGCCACGGCCGCGGCGAAGCGGAAACTCCGCGAGGGCGACCGGGCGCGGTCCGCGACCGCGTGCGCCAGGAGCCTGCTCTGGGAACCGTCCGGATCCTTGTAACGGATCTTCACGTAGAGCAGTTCGTCCTCGAACGCAGCGGGGGGCGCTTCAGCCGGGGGCGCTTCAACCGGGGGCCGCGGCTCGGCCGTCGGCTGGTAGCGCAGCGGATCCACGGTGCGGGGGATTGGGAGACCTGCTGGCACGACCTCGTACAGCGCGGTCACCGTGTGGCCGGCCCCGAGTTCGCCCGCGTCCTTCGTGTCGTCGTTGAAGTCCTCGTCGGCGAGCAACCGGTTCTCGTACCCGATCAGCCGGTATGCGGCGGCGCGCGCGGGGTTGAACTCCACCTGCAGCTTCACGTCCTTCGCGACCGTGAAGAGCGTCCCTCCCATCTCCTCCACGAGCACCTTGCGGGCTTCGAGGAGGCCATCCACGTAGTGGAAGTTGCCGTTCCCGTGGTCCGCGATCTGCTCCATCTTCGAATCCTTCAGGTTGCCGGTGCCGAAGCCGAGGACCGTGAGGAAGATCCCGCCCTCCCGTTCCTTCTCGATGAGGCGCACCATCTCGGCGTCGCTGGAGGCGCCGACGTTGAAGTCGCCGTCCGTCGCGAGAATGACGCGGTTGTTGCCGTCCTCGACGAAGTGCTCCCGCGCGACCTCGTAGGCGAGCGCGATCCCGGCGCCGCCCGCCGTGCTTCCGCCCGGCTGCAGCCGCTCCACCGCGGACAGGATCCGGGCGCGCCGATTCCCCGGCGTCGGAGGAAGCACGAGCCCCGCCGCGCCGGCGTAGACGACGATCGCGACCCGGTCCTGCGGTCGGAGCTGTTCGGCGAGCAGGGCGAAGGCCTTCTTCAGCAGCGGGAGCTTGTCGGGCGACGACATCGACCCCGACACGTCGAGCAGGAAGACCAGGTTGCTCGGCGGCAGGTCCTCCGTGTCGATGGAGGGCGCGCGGAGTCCGATGCGAACGAGCCGGTGCTCCGGCTTCCAGGGCGCGTCCCACACCTCCGTGAGGAGTTGGAACGGGTGGTCGCCGGCTGCCGAGTTCCGCCCGCCGGGTGCCGTGTCCCGCTCGGAGTCCCACTCGTACGGGAAGTAGTTGATCATCTCCTCGATCCGGACCGCGTCGACGGGCGGCCGCTCCCCCGCCTGGATGAAGCGTCGGACGTTCGCATACGACGCACGGTCCACATCGATCGAGAAGGTGGAGAGGGGTGACGCGCCGACGCTCCGGAAACCGTTCTCCTCGATCCGGGCGTACGACTCGGTGTTGAAGTCGGCGTACGCGCGCATGACCGAGGTGGCCGCAAGGCCGCGCGCGGCGCGCTCGACCACGTACGGGACCACCTGCGGGGTCTCGCCGGCCACGCCCGTCACGGTGAGATCGTGCCGTCGCACCGCTGTCTGCTCGACGGAAAAATCCAGCGTCACCGTCTCGCCTGCCGTCACGGTGATCGACTTGCTCGTCTCCCTGTAGCCGATCAACCGGACTGTGACGACCCGCTCCCCGGCGGGCACGCCCGAAAGCGAATAGCCGCCATCCGCGTCGGTCAGCGTGCCGATCGTCGTCCCGGCCACGAAGACCTGCGCTCCCGCGACCCCGACGCCGGCCGTCGCATCGAGCACCGTCCCCCGCACGGCGCCCGTCTCCGACTGGGCGTGCGCCGGGGCCGGGCCCGCGATCATGAGCGTGAGCGCCAACAGGACGCCGATTCGCTGCCGGATTCTGCGTACGTTCAGGGTTGCCATGGTCGCGTCGCCTCCTGTCCAGTGCCGTAGCCAGGGCTGAAACCGAGGCCGAAGCGCGTTCCCTCGTTCCGGTTCCATCCGACTTCCGGGAGCGGCAGCGCCCCCGCGATACACCCGTAGACGCCGCGAACCGGGAAAGGGTTACATCGCCGTTCGCCGCAGAGCCGATGGTTCCGCCCGGACTGGCACGTCTCCGGAGGATGGTATACCATGTATACATGCCTCTGCCCCGTCCCCTCTGCACGCGTGTCTCACGCGAGGTCGAGTCGGAACTCGAACGCGTGTTCCTCGAGCAGCAATGGACGCCCTCGGAAGGACTCAGAAACATCCTGATGGAGTGGCTCGCCGCGCAGAGATTCCCGCAGATCGAGTTCCGGGAGACGCGGGCGGGCAGGCGCGCAGCGCTCCGCGGCGGGCCGGAGGTATGGGAGATCGCCGCGGCGGCGGGACCCGGCCGGGCGATGAGCGCCGCCGTGGGCCAGCGCTTCGCCGGGACGCGGACGGAGGCCCTCGAGGAAGCCCTAGCCTACGCCAAGGAATACGCCGACCAGATCGACCCCATCATCGCCCGCGAGGAGCGCCTCGCCCGCTAGCGACACCCCGCTAGACCTTCGTCAGGGCCTCCAGGAGGACGCGGGCCTTGTGGCGGGTCTCTTCCCACTCGCGCGCGGGTTCGGAGTCGTAGACGATCCCGGCCCCGGCCTGCGCGTACACGCGGTCCCCGACGGAGAGCAGCGTGCGGATCACGATGGCCATGTCGAGGCTCGTCGCGCCGTATCCGACGTAGCCCGCCGCCCCGCCGTACGGTCCTCGCCGCGTCGGTTCGAGTTCATCGACGATCTCCATCGCGCGCACCTTCGGGGCGCCGGTGAGCGTGCCGGCGGGGAAGCAGGCCTTGAAGGCATCGACGGCGTCGGCTCCGTCCTTCAGCGACCCGGCCACCTCGCTCACGAGGTGCATGACGTGGCTGTAGCGCTCGACCTCCATGAAGCGCGACACCTCGACGGAGCCGGGACGGGCGACCCGGCTCACATCGTTGCGGCCGAGATCCACCAGCATGAGGTGTTCCGCCCGCTCCTTCTCGTCGGCGAGCAGCTCGCGCGCGTGCCGTTCGTCCTCGCACGGCGTGGCTCCGCGCGGACGCGTTCCGGCGATCGGGCGCACGGTCACGATCCCGTCTTCCACCCGGACGAGTGTCTCGGGGGACGACCCGATGAGGCGCATGCCGTCCAATTCAATGAAGAAGAGGTAGGGGGATGGATTGCTGCGGCGGAGGGCGCGGTAGAGTTCCAGCGGATCGCCCTCGTAACGGGCGCCGGCGCGCTGCGAGACGACGACCTGGTAGGCATCTCCCGCCACGATGTACTCGCGGATGCGCTCGACGGCCGCCTCGTAATCGTCCCGCGAGCGGTTTCCGGCCACGTTCGGCGTGCTCGCCTCCCCGCCGTTGCCGAGCGGCCCCAGCCCGTGCGGTCTCTCCAGGCCGCGCACCCAGTCGGCGAGTCGGTCCACGGCGTCCCCGTACAGCTCGGCCGGGTCGTCGTCGGGCGTGACCGGCACGGCCGCCACGGCGAAGGCCCGGGAATACAGGTTGTCGACGATGAGCATGCGCTCCGTCGCCATGAAGCAGGCGTCCGGCACGCCGAGGTCGTCCGGCGGCGCGTCGGGCAGCCGCTCGATCCAGCGCACCGTGTCGTAGCCGAAGAATCCGACGGCCCCGCCCCAGAACCGCGGCAGGGAGGAGAGTTCGACCGGTTCGTATCGGGTGATCCAGGCCTCGAAGGCGCCGAAGGGGTCGCTCGTGGTCTCGGGCTCGCCCCAACCCCCCGTAGGCGTCCAGAGCCGGATCTCCGAACCGTCGAGTCGCCACGCTTCCCGGGGCTCGGAGCCGACGAAGCTGAATCGCGCCCAGCGTTCCCCTCCCTCGACCGACTCGAGCAGGAAGGAGAAGGGGCCGCGCCGCAGCTTCGAGAACGCCGTCACTGGAGTGTCCAGATCGAACGGGATTTCGATGGCCACGGGAACCATCCGCCCGGGCTCGGCGAGGCGGGAGAATTCGGTAAAGTCGGGGATGGCGGAGGCGTCGCTCATGCGCCCAAGGTAGCAGCCCGCGGCAGGGGACGGAGATCGGCGGGAACACGCGCCCGAATCACCTTGTCGGGCGTGGGCTTTTCGTCTACTCTCCCAGGTCCGGTTCGATCCGGCGAGGAACGGTTCCCGTCCCCCGACGGGGTTCAGCTCCAACCGCGGGCCGAGGATTGCTCGGCAGCCCAATGAGGAAGCGATGAACACCAGCGATTACATCTCTCAGGTCGACAAGTGGAGCGCCCACAACTACCACCCGCTTCCCGTCGTGCTCGAGCGCGGCGAGGGCGAGTGGGTGTGGGACGTCGAGGGCAGGAAGTACCTCGACATGCTGAGCGCCTATTCCGCGGTGAACCAGGGACACCGTCACCCCCGCATCATCGAGGCGCTGCGCGCGCAGGCGGAGAAGCTCACGCTCACGTCGCGCGCCTTCCACAACGACCGGATGGGTCCGTTCCTCCAGCAACTGTGCGAGATGACGGGGTTCGAGCGCGCGCTGCCGATGAACACCGGCGCCGAGGGCGTGGAGACGGCGATCAAGGCGGCCCGCAAGTGGGGCTACACCGTGAAGGGCGTGGCGGAGGACCGGGCGGAGATCATCGTCTGCGAGCAGAACTTCCACGGCCGGACGACGACCATCGTCGGTTTCTCCTCGGACCAGGGGTCCACCTTCGGGTTCGGTCCCTTCACGCCGGGCTTCGTGCCGATTCCCTACGGCGACGCGGATGCGCTCGAGGCGGCGATCACGCCGAACACCGTCGGCTTCCTCGTCGAGCCCATCCAGGGCGAGGCGGGCGTCGTCGTGCCGCCGGATGGTTTCTATGCGCGGGCGCTGGAGATCTGCCGGGCGAACGACGTCCTCATGATCAACGACGAGATCCAGACGGGCCTCGGGCGGACCGGCAAGCTGTTCTGCGCCGACTGGGAGGCGGACCGAGGCGACATCATGATCGTCGGAAAGGCGCTCGGCGGAGGCGTGTTCCCCGTCTCCGGGATCCTCGCGAACTCCGAGATCATGGACGTCTTCCATCCGGGGGACCACGGCTCGACGTTCGGCGGGAATCCGCTCGCCGCGGCCGTCGGCATGGCGGCGCTGGACGTGATACGGGATGAGGATCTCGCCGGGCGGTCGAACGAACTGGGCTCCTGGTTCAAGCGGGAGCTGGAATCCATCGACTCTCCCCACGTGGATCACGTGCGTGGACGCGGCCTGTTCATCGGCGTCGTGATCCGCGACGAGTCCGGGGATGCCCGTCCGTTCTGCGAGGAACTGCAGGCGCGCGGGATCCTCGCCAAGGAGACGCACGAGCAGGTGATCCGCTTTGCGCCTCCGCTCACGATCGAAAAGGCCAGCCTCGAATGGGCGCTGGAACACATCGCCGAAGTGATTCAGGGGGCGGCGGTCGCCGTCGCCTGAGTAGCGGGTCCGGGCGCCCGGCGCCCGGCCGGGAGTCTCGGCCCCTCGCGGAACCCCGCCCCCGATCGACCGGCCGCGGCGCATCCCCGCCGCGGTCCGGTCGTCCCCCGCGCAACTAATCCTGCGTTGGCTGTGTCACCGTTCTGGAAGCGGAAGAACCGACGTGTACCCGGAGATCCCGGCACGGTGACGGAACCGCAACTCATTCAGCGGCTCAGGGACGGCGACGAGGACGCGGCGCGCGCGTTGTACGACGCGCACGTGGACCGCGTGTTCCGGATATGCTACCGGTTCGCGGGCGAGGACCATCTCGCCGAGGATTTCACGCAGGAGACGTTCGTGCGGGCGTTCACGAAGATCGACACGTTTCGCGGCGAGGCCGCGTTCGGGACGTGGCTGGGATCGATCGCGACGACGGTGTCGCTGAACGGGCTCCGCAAGGTGAAGCGGTTCCGCAGCCGCGAGACCGCGCTGCACGACGACCTCCGCTCGACGGGCGGCCCGAACCGGCTCGAACCCGACGTCAAGGACCGGCTGCACCGCGCGATCGACGAGCTTCCCGCGGGCTATCGAACCGTCTTCCTGCTGCACGACCTCGAGGGCTACACGCACGAGGAGATCGGGGCGATGCTCGGGATCAAGGCCGGGACCTCCAAGTCGCAGCTCTTCCGGGCCCGCAGCCGCCTGCGGGAGAAGCTCGCGGACTTCGCGGGAGAATGGGCATGCTGAAGGATCGCACGGACGACGCGAGCCGCTTCGCCCGGTTCCTCCGCCGGGAGGCGGCGGACTACCACGACCCGCCGGAGCCTCCGGTCGAGGCGATGTGGGCCGGGATCGAGACGCGGCTGGGCGCGCCGCCGGTGTCGGACTCGCCGGAGGCGGCGGACTTGTCGGGCATCGCGGATGCCGTGGACTGCGTCGGCGACGCCGCTGATCGCCCGCTCGAGGTGCTGGGCTACCACGATCCGCCGCCCGCGCCGCGCGAGGCGATGTGGGAACGCATCGAAGCTGAATGGGTCGCGCGGCAGCCCGAAACCCCCGGCGCGCGCGAGGCGACCCGCGGACCGCTCCGGCTCGTCGTGGCCCGGACGCTCGGGCGGCGGCCCGGTCGGACAGCCGCGTGGCTGACGGGAGCCGCCGCCGCTTCGGTCGCGCTCGCCGTGGCGCTCGACGGCGGCCCGCAGCTGGCGGTGCCTGCCGAGCCCGAGACGGTGGCGTCGGCGGCCCCGGCGTCGGTCGGAGCGGCTGCGTCGACCGGGCCGACGGTCGCCGCGACCGACTCCGGGCCCCTCGCGCCGACGGCCGCCGAGGAGGCGCTGGCCCTTTCCGTCGTCGAGGAGCCCCTGGAGACGAACCGGCAGTTCGCGGCGGTCGTGCGCCCGCCGGCAGCCGATCCGGCCCCGGCGGCGGCCCGGCCCGAGGCGGACCCGCCGGTCCGCGCCGCCGTCAGCTCGCCGGCGCAACGGCCTGCCGGCGCCGCGGGGCGCGCCAGCGTCGACGAGTACGACATGGCGGGACACCTCGACCGGGCCCGCACCCTGCTCGTCGCCTTCCGGACGGACATCGGCACCGACGAGTCCCAGGAGGATCTCGCCCGGTGGGCGCGCGAACTGCTCGTGGAGACCCGTTCACGGCTCGCCACGCCCGCCGCCGACGGGCAGCAGGCGCGGACGCTGCTGCAGGATCTCGAGCTCGTCCTCGTGCAGATCGCGCGCCTGGGCCCGGACGCTCCGGACTTCGAGCGCGAACTGGCCCGCGAGAGCATGGAACGGCAGGGGACGCTGCTGCGGCTTCGCTCCGCGAGCGGCACGTGATCCGGATGCAGGCGCGATACAGGACGACGGAGAGCGACCACAGAGTCGACCATAGAGTACGGAGGCATACCATGAGTGACCGCGTGAGACACTTGACCCGGACCGGGCTGCTGCTCGCCGGCCTCGCCATCGTGAACGCCGCGCCCGCGCCCGATGCGCTGCGGGCGTTCGGGGCGGAGAGCCTGGCCGCGCAGACGGTCCAGCAGGAAGAGGTGGCGCGCTTCCTCGAAGCGCGTCGCGCCATCAACGCGGAGGAGTTCGAACGCGCGGTGGCGCTCTTCCAGGCGGTCCGAACCGAGTCCGCGCTCACTACACCCCGGTTCGAGCCCGACTCCTACTACTGGGAAGCGTTCGCCCGCTATCGCCTCGGCGACCTGGCCGAAGCGCGTTTGCTGCTGGAAATACTGATGGTCGGGTTTGACGAAGCGCGACCGGCGAACATGGGCAGGACCGCCGGACGGCTGTACCACGACGCGCGGGCCCTGGACTTCGAGATCAAAAGCCAGCTCGCGTCGAGCGGCGACGCCGGCGATGCGGAGCAGCTGTTGCGCGAGGCCGAGGAGACGCTCGACGTTGCCGCCCCGATACCGGGCTTTCGCGTGATGCCCATGGAGGTGGGGGGGCGCATCCTCTCGCTTCCCGTGTCGACGGCCGACCTGACAGATCTGCCGGATCTGCCGGATCTGCCGGACTCGGTGGCCGCAGAACTGCTGGCCGACGTACAGGGCGAGCCGGACGTACAGGGCGTGGCCGACTACGTCCGGCGGTTGGCGGATCAGGCGGATCCCGTGGCCGACTACGAGCGCCAGGTTGCGGATTACGTGCGCGAGGCTTCGAACCTCCATTGGCAGCGGGTGGAACTCCAAGAGGCCCTGCGCGCCAGGTCACAGGAACAGGAAGCGTGTGAAGACGTGTCGGTGCAGCTGGCGGCGCTCGAGGCCGTGATGCGCTTCGATGACGTCA
Organism: Candidatus Palauibacter sp.; assembly: GCF_965261555.1. Classification (GTDB taxonomy): domain Bacteria; phylum Gemmatimonadota; class Gemmatimonadetes; order Palauibacterales; family Palauibacteraceae; genus Palauibacter. The sequence continues at coordinate 727,426 of NZ_OZ253465.1, read as the reverse complement.
ACCGGGTGCAGGTGCTTCGCGATGTCCTGGCCCGCGAGGATGAGTGCTCGATGCGGCTTCACGATGAGGCGGTTGAGCTCATCGCGAGGGAGGAAACCGAGGAAGCCGAGCGAGTCCTCCTGGGCATCATCGCCAACCATCCGGAACAGTCGGTTCGCAGAAGCGCTCTTCAGGAAATGTGGCGTTTCAACTCCCGGGCCGCGTTCCGGGTGCTCGCGGCAACCCTCCGGGATTCGGATGACGACGCCGAGCAGAGCGACGCGATCAGCGGGCTCCGCAGCAGCCGGTATGCCGTGGACGCGTCGGCGCCGACCGCGATCCAGAACGCTCTCGTCGCCGCGTTCGCCAACCGCTCGAAGTCGGGCCGCATTCGTTACCAGGCGATCAATGCGCTGCGCGACCTCGATCACGTGGAAGGCGGAGTGTTCGTTCGACTCTACGAGCAGCTCGATTCGGACGATCACAAGGTGTCTCTGCTCAGCGCGCTGGCGCGCAAGGTGAGGCAGAAGGAGGACATGCAGACCGCCGAATGGGCGCGCCTGGTCGCGTACGACACGGAGGTGGCCAGCGACGTGCGCGGCGCGGCCTTCAGCGCGTGGGCGGCCCACCCGACGCTGACGGTGGCGTATCTCGCCGACCTGTACGGAGAGCTGTCCGAGGCCTTCCTGAAGCGGCAGGCCATCTACGCGATTTATCAGCGGGCCGGATCCGACCCCACGGTTCCGAGGGTACTGATGGAACTGATCCGCGACGAACCGGATCAGGAAGTGCGGGAGCGCGGCATCTACTGGCTCGGCCGCACCGAATCCGAAGAGGCCGTCGACTTCCTCCTCGAATTGCTGAGTCCCCCGGCGACGGACACCGTACCACGGAATCCCGGCTGAGCCGCGGAAAACCCAATGATCAGAATGTCCAGAGCGATTGCGCTCTCCCTCGCGGTGGGAACTGCGCTATCCTGCGCACGGGAGACGGCACCAGGGGAGACCGGGCTTCGTTTCGCCCCCGAACGCCCGATGGCGGGCGACGAGATTACGGTCACGTATACGCCGATCGGGACGCTTGCCGACGCACCCGAACTTGTGCTGCGTGGCACGTATGGAACCGCCGATGACAAGTCCTGGCGGGTTCGGCTCGAGGAGAGGCTGCTCACGATCCCCACCATGAACCGAGGATCCGGCGGCACTTTTTCTACGCGGTTCACCCTGCCGGAAGCCGCGGTTTACGCCGCCTTCGTTGTGGAGGACGCGACGGGCGAGCGGCTCGACGCGAACAGCGGTCGGCTCTTCGATCTCCTCGTGCACGCACCGGACGACAGGCCACTCTACCACGCGTTCAGGCGCCGGGCCGACGAGTTCGAGGATCGGAACGTGCACACATCGCTGGAGGCGCTTCGCCGTGCAATGGAGTTGTATCCGGACTCGCTCGACGGCTGGAGTGAGCTTCGCTCTTTCGAGAGATCGGCTCTGGGATCGACCACAGGCGACAGCCTCTTCGCGTGGCACCAGGCGCATTTCGCCGAGCTGCACGAACACTACAAGGACCGTAGCGAAGAACTCTCGCTGTCCGCGATCCAGGGGCTTTCCGGCTATGCCGCCGCCGTGCTCCACCAAGAGGGTGGTGCCCACTGGACGTCTATCGCCGAACAGACGGCTGGGACGGACGCCTGGGCCATGGACATCGGATGGAGGACCTTGACGCGATTGGAGACCGACGGAGATACGGCGCTGGCGCTGGCCGAATTCGAGCGTCATTGGCCGGACGCCCAGGGGACAACGAGCCCGTTTGAGGCTTTCGCCTTTGAGCTCGCCATCGCGGCGAGGGACCTCAACGCACTGGACCGATGGGTCGAGCGTTTGTTCCCCTATGGGTTGGTGGGATTGGCGCTGCCCCGAATGATTGCCGTGATCCCTGAGCGTCGCTCACGCGCCGTGGAACTCGCGAGGGTGCGCTATGAGTTGCCGGACCCGGTCCGGCCGCTGGGGCGAACCGCCGACGAGCACGCTCAATCGGTCGCCGTCCAGCGCGGTGCCCTGTTGAAGGACTACGCCAGGTTTCTCAACGAATTCGCGAGCCCGGACGCGGCCATGGGAATCGTCGAGGAGGCGACGACCCGGTCAGCGAGCCCGGATTTGTTCGAGATCCTCGGCGAGTTGAAGCTGAATGCCGGCGACGTGGAGGGCGCTGCGCGTGCCTACGCGGCGTTGGCCTCCGACCCGATCACGTCCCCGGAAGAGGCCGACTCGCTCGCCATGCTGGTCGGTCACGACCCCGACGGCCCCGAATGGCGCGACCTGCTCGACGCCGGGACCGTTCAGGTGTTGCCCAATGTCCTGTCCGCTGCCGTGGAGTGGACCCCCGGCGACGCTCAGGTAACCGATGCGGGCGGAAACCGGCACACACTGGCCGACCTGACCGCCGGAAAACCCACTGTGGTCATCTTCTGGGCCCGGTGGTGTCCGCCGTGCGTCCAGAAGATCCCGGACGTGGTGCGTCTTCAGGAGACGATGGAGCGCCTGGGCGCACGGGTGCTGTCTATCGCCTGGCGGGATCCGGCGGGGGTGGAGATGGATGCGTTCATTGAGGAGCGCGGGATCACGTATCCCGTCTACTACGATCTTGAGGACGACGCGACGGACGCGTTCGGCGTGTACGCGATCCAAGCCAACTTCGTCCTCGACGCCCAAGGCCGCGTCCGCTTCGAGCGCTCCGCACTCGTTGACATCCCGCGGCAAGTGGGCGTCTTGAACTCAGAACCCTGAGGGGAACTCCACGCGTCATGCGAGACCATAGGCGTCGCCGCCATCCGAGAATCCGCGGCTCCCGGGTCCCGGGGCCCTGGCCACTCCTCTCTCGGCCTGCGAGCGCGCCGGGTCCGATCTCACCGCCCCGGCCGGCCACCACGGGGTGCCTCGCAACCGGCATCCTCGCGCTGGCCCTTCCCGCCGTGGGGTGCGAGGGCACCGTCGAGAACGGCGACCGGGGGCTCGTGGCGGCGATCCGTGACAGCGCCGGCGTCAGCATCGTGGAGAACCCGGCGCCCGCGCTGGACACGCGGCTGCCGTGGACGTTCGGCGCGGAGCCGTCCCTTTCGATCGGCGCCGTTGACGGCGGCGGAGCCGACCAGTTGTTCCGCGTCACCGACGCCACCCGGCTCGCGGAGGGCCGGATCGTCATCGCCAACTCGGGCAGCAACGAACTCAGAATCTTCAACGCGGACGGCTCCCACTCCGCGACGGCGGGAGGCCGGGGCGAGGGCCCGGGGGAGTTCGTCAGCTACAGCCCGAGCGCCGTGGCCTCGTGGCCCGGCGACTCGATCGCCGCCGTGAATCCCTGGGGCACCCGCCTGTCGTTGTTCGATGCGGAGGGGAACCACGGTCGTGACGTATCCCTCGACCCCACCATGCTCAACGTCGTGGACCTGCTCCCGGACGGGAAGATCTTCACCCGCGGTAGCGGAGGTGGCCTCAACATGGACATGACAGGGTCCTCGGGCCTCGTCCGCTCCAGCGCGGAATGGGGAATCCTGGACGAACACGGCGCGCGGTTCGCTTCGCTCGGCGAATTTCCGGGAAGCGAGTTCTACGCCATCTTCGAGGCGGACGGCAGCCTCCAGGGCGGCATGCCTCACCCCTTCGGTCGCGGCACCACGGGGGCCGTGTGGGAAGAACTCGCCGCGATCGGCGTGCAGGACAGCTACGAGATCAAGGCCTTCGCCTCCGATGGGTCGCTGGTCAGGGTGGTACGCTGCGACGGTGACCTGGAGCGCCCCACGCAGGCCGATCTGGACGAGTACTACGCCCAGCGCTACGCGGATCTCCCCGACGAGGACCGACGCAGCAGCCTCGATGCCGTGCGGGACATGCCGCTGGTGGAGTCGTATCCCGCCTTCGAGGAGGTTCTGTCGGACCGTGCCGGCTATCTCTGGGTGCGGGCGTACGAAGCCGCCGTGTGGACCGTCTTCGACGCGGAGGGACGGGTCCAGGGCCTGGTCGAGACCCCGGCCGGCCTCCGCATCTTCGAGATCGGCGAGGACTACCTGCTGGGATGGGTATCCGACGAGTTGGGTGTCGAATACGTCCAGCTCTGGTCGTTGTCGCGGGAGCCCGCCTCCTGACTCGCCGTCGGTGGAGCGCGGGCCGGCCGACCCCATGGCGCGCGGGCGCTTTCGTTCCACTCTCGGTCGTGCTCGCCGTGCAAGCCTGCGATTCGGCGGGGGCGCCGGCGGGCACGCTGCACTCGGACTCGGCCGGCGTGGCCATCGCCACGGCCGTCGAGCCGGCGTGGGGCCCGGGCGAGGGCTGGACCGTGGGCGAGCCGCCGCTGCTCGAGATCGGGACCGCGACCGGAGATCCCGACTACGAACTCGACGGCGTGGTCGGCGCGGTCCGCCTCGGCTCCGGCGACATCGTTCTCGGGGACGGGGGCTCCGGCGAACTCCGCCGCTACGATGCCGCGGGAACCTTCGTGTGGCGCGCGGCCGGAGAAGGCGAAGGGCCCGGCGAACACCGGTTCCTCTCCTTCCTCGGCGTGCTCGCCGGCGACTCGCTCGTCACGTACGACCTCGCGCTCGGGCGCGTGCAGATCTTCGACGCGGCGGGCGAACTCGTCCGCACGCTCCCCGTCGAATCGCCTTGGAGCGGATCCATGCCGCAGCGCGCGCTCGGCGTCTCGGGTCGCGATCTCGTCATGGCCTTCACGGACAATACCGAGATGCCGGAGGGAGGGGTCGTGCGATGGCCCGCCGTCAGAGTCGCGACCTTCGACCTGGCCGACGGCGCGATCCGGGCGGTCTCGGACTTCCCCGGCGCGGAGCAGGTGATCGCGCGGTACGGCGAGAACGTCGCCTACATCGGCTACGACTTCGGGAAAGGGCCGCGGTTCGCTGTCACTCCCGGGACGCTCGCGGCAGTCGATACGGAGGCGTTCCACATACGGTCGATCTCCCTCGAGGACGGCGGGACGAGGCGGATCCTCAGTCGCGACATCGCCCCGGTCCCCGTCACGGACGCCCACGTGGACGCGGAGATCGAGGAGTACATTGAGACGAACGTCATGTACGGCGGCGTCTCGCGCGAGCAGGCGGAGGGAATGGGGCGTCGTCGCCGCGACGATCCGAGGGCTCCGACGCTCCCCGTGCTGCGGTCCATCCGCCTGGATGAGACGGGGAGTCTGTGGGTGGAGCCGTTCTTCGGCGCGGGGATCGAAGTGGCGCCGTTCGAGGTCTTCGCCGCGGACGGCACCTGGCTGGGCAGCGTCTCCGTCCCGGCAGGGTTGAACCGGGGGTTCATCGCGAGCATGGCCCCCGGCCTCGAGATCGGCGACGACTACCTGCTCGGCGTATGGAGCGACAGCCGGGGCGTCGAATACGTCCGCCTCTATTCCCTGGAGAAGTCATGACCATCCGCGTTCCGCGCGGCCGCGCGGGCGCGTGCCTTCCACTCCTGGTCATCGCCGTGGCGTGCGGTTCGGGTGAAGCCACAGACGAGGCCGTCTTCACGCCCGAGTTGATCGGCACGGCCGCCGTGCCCCTGAGCGAGAGCGAGGAAGTCGCGCTGCTCGCAGACGAGCGAACCGCCTGCGTCATCGACTCCTACGAAGGGCAGGTCCGCTGCGTGGCGGGTGAAGGCGGCGTCGTGGGAGTCTTCGGGCGCGAGGGCGAAGGTCCCGGGGAGTTCGGCGATCCCACGTCTCTCGCTCGCGGAGAGGCGGGAACGGTCGGCGTGGTGGATTCCGACCTGGGCCGCTTCACGGTCTTCGAGCCATCGGGCGTCTACGTGTCGGATGTGCTGCTCCCGGATGTATTCCAGCCCTTCCCATCGTTCGGCACCGCGATTTCAGGCGTGTCGCTGGACTACATGGTGATGCTCGGCCGGATGTCCGGATCGCTGATGACCCGGTACGAGGTGGACCTCGCCTCCGGGGAGACGGTGGGGCAGGAAGAGTCGCCGCCCGGTCCGTGGGGCATCGAGTGCGGGCAGATCATCCATGGTATCCCGGACCCGGCCGGGGGCTGGGCGTTCGTGGCCTGCGAAGGGCATCTGGTCTTCGTCGGCGACGCCGGCGACGCCACGGTGCTCCGCGCACCGACTTACGTCCCGGAACTCCCGAACGAGCGGGACCTGGCCCGGCGGGAAGAGGAACTCCTGGCCCTCAACAGATCGCAGGGTCTCCCGCGCACGCCCGCCATCGACGAGGGGTTGGAGAGGTATAGCGCCACTCCGAAGCACTACTATCTGTCCGCGGGCGAGCATCTCTTCGACGCCGCCAACCGCTACTGGGTCGCCACGGGCCGCGACCAGCACGAATGGTCTTGGCTGGACGTGTACGACGACGCCGAATACGTCGGGTCGGTGCGGGTCCGGGACCGGCTCAGGGCCTTCGACCTCCTGGGGTCGACTCTGGTCGTGCTCGTCGATCGGCAGGTGGGGCCGGACGATGGCGACGGGATTCCGGACCGAGCCCTCGACTGGTACGACATCGCGAACCTGCCCTTCGCCCGGTGACGCGCCGCGTACTCACGCCGAGCCGCGTACTGATTCTGGCGGCGGCCCTCGCTGCCTGCGGGGGCGACGCCGGGCCCGCCGGCGAGATCCAGGTCCAGATCCGGGACAGCACGGGCGTGCGGATCGTCGAGTACGCAGGTGTGCCGGAGGTCGAGGCTCCCTTCACCCTCGCGGCCGAGCCGCTGTACCGGCACGGAGCCAACCCCGGCGACTACGAGTTTCAGTTCGTCGACGCCGGCCGGCTCTTGCCGGATGGAAGCGCGGTCGTTGCCTGGTACAGCGAAGTGATCGTCCTGAGTCCGGACGGCGCGACGCACGAGGTGCTCGCCAGGGCAGGAGAGGGACCGGGCGAAGTCATCTCCCCCTACGCGGTGTTCGTCCTGGGCCAGGACAGCGTCCTTGTGCCTGATGATCGTCAGTCCCGCCTCACGCTCTTCGTCGGCGATTCGGTCGCGCGCATCGTGAACCTCCCGCGGGCAGCGCACTTCGGTGTGGCGGGGATCGGTTCATCCGGCGAGCTGATGATGATGGACCGATACCCCCACCGTCTCTGGATCGACATAGAGGAGGAGTGGCTCGCCGGGCACATGACCCTGTTCGATATCGAAACCGGCGCCCTCGACACGGTGGCGTCGTACGACCACTACCCGCGACAGCGGTCGGAGCAGCCGCGTCTGATCATCCGGCCCATCGGCGAGGTCGCGGTCGCGGCGGGGCGGTTCGTCCATACGAGGTCCGACAGGCCCGAGATCGCCTGGCGCCTGCCGGACGGCAGGGTAACCCAGATCGTGCGCTGGCGTCCCGAGCCCAACCTGCTGGCCGAGGAACTCCTGGAGCACGGCGAGGCCTATAATCGAGCGTTGGGCCGGAGGCACTACGGAGTGTCCGATGCCCGGCTCGAGGAGATCATTCAGGAAGACATGGACCGGTATCGCGCCATGATCGGCCAGCCGATTCCGTTCTTCAGTACCCCCTTCGCCGACGCGGACGGCAACATATGGCTGCCCTCCTACCGGCCCGCCTACCCGGAAGAGGGGTCCCCGTACACCGTCATTTCCCCGGACGGAGAGTGGCTGGGACAGGTCGAGACGCCGCCGAGGTTCCAGATCCTCGACGTGACCGGAGCCCTCGTCCTCGGCGTGCTGAGGGACGACCTCGACATACAAAACGTCGTCGTGTACGAACTGGCAGAGCGACCTCGACAGTAGGCAAAGCCGGCCGGCGTCACTTGACGATCGCCTCGGCCTGAGCGCGGAAACCGGCGACGCCCCGGTCGAGTACTGCCGGCAGCGGCGAGTGTTTCTCCAGGGTCGCCGCCAATTCGGGGTTGATCCAGGCTATGGTCTCGAGGATCTCTCGATGGCTTCGGTCGAGCTTCCGGTCCCAAACGGCTTCGTGGTGAGAAACGCGGTTGCGTAGTTCGCGGAGTGGATTCAGGGCGTGGAAGATCTGGCTTCGTGTGCGCCTGGCGTTGGGCGGATGCGGGAATCCCCTCGTCGCCAACTCGGGCCAGAGGCGCGGCCCACCCGTGCGCCCCTGTTCATATGACCGTTTGCACAGGCTCACCCAGAAACCAAACCCCAGGACCGAGACAAGCCGGCCCTCGGTCAGCGGACTCCTCCGTCCCAAGATCGTTGCTTTCGCCTTCTCGACGGCGTCACGCTCGGGTTCGGCAAGCAGCGAAGGTCGAGCATCGAGCCAACACGGAACCTTGTCATGACTGAGCTTGGTCTCATCGATGATCTTTCTGGAGATGTCGAAAAGGCGGTTCCGGACGGTAATTTCAAGGGTATGAAGCGCCGGTTGGAGGGCGCTGCACCGCGCCAGATTCCACAGATACCTGGCCACGCAGTCGATCTCGTCGGTGTCCTCAGGGAGAGCGTAGGCACTCAGCCGCTCCGCTGAAAGCGCACTTCGAAGGCCTTCGATGGGTAGCATAGCAACTCCGCAGGTTGCGGTTTGGCTGAGAGTTGACGATCCTACAAGTGTATGCCTCAGGTCGTCCTCTACTGCAAAAGGCCTTCGGGTGCAGCAAGACGCTGGGGTAAGGGCCCCGAGGGCGCTTCTCGTCCTCGGGGCTCTTGCGTTCCGGCAAAGGGGGGCGCTGTCCCGGGCGTCCACCTGGCGGGGTAGCTCGACCTCCGCACAACCAACCCGCCGCTGATCGTGTCCCCGGTTCGGTACGATGGAACCGAGCCAATAGGGGAGAGTCATGGACGGGAGAACTCTGACGGCCCTCCTCGCGGGTATGGTGGGGTTGGCGTGTGCGGGTGGTGGTGACGGCGGTGGGGATGGCCGCGGAAGCCCGAGAAGCGTCGTCAGGGACAGCGCCGGGGTCACGATCGTCGAGAACGAGCGGCCTCCGCTCGATTCGCGACTGGGATGGCGGGTAGGGGAGGCACCGGCCGTGACGATCGGGTCCCCGGCGGGAGATCCGGCGTACGAACTCTTCCGCGCCTACGACGCGATGCGGCTTTCCGACGGGCGGATCGTGGTCGCCAACGCGGGTTCCGGCGAACTCCGCGTCTTCGACTCCGACGGCGTCCACCTCGAGTCGTGGGGAGGCCAGGGCGACGGTCCGGGCGAATTCGGCGCCATGGCTCCGGCGAGTCTGGAGCGGTGGGCGGGCGATTCGCTGATGGCCAGGGAGCCGTTCCAGCGCCGGCTGTCCGTCTTCTCCGCGCGCGGAACGTTCGGTCGCGCCTTCAGGCTGCAGGGCCGCTACGAGAGCGCGGTCGGCCAGCTTCCGGACGGGAGGATCCTGGCCCAGACCCTCACGTCGTACTCGGGCGGCACGCCGGGCACGTCGGAACTCACGCGCCCGGACCTCGAATACGGGATTCTGGAGGCGGACGGGAGCGTACACCGGGACCTGGGCGCGTACCCCGGATCGGAACTGTACGTCGCCACTACCGCCGAGAGGACGTTTCCCCGGGCCTACCCGTTCGCTCGCCGCGCGTTCGCGTTCGCATGGGGTGACCTGATCGTCATCACCACGAACGACCGCTATGAGATCCGCGGATATCGCGCGGACGGGTCGCTGGCGAGGATCGTCCGTCGCGACCACGAGGCCCGCGCTCCAACCCGGGCCGACCTGCGTGACTACGTCGTCCGCCAGAACCCCGACCGGCCCGAGGCGCTCGACGCGGTTGCGGGCATGCCGCTCGTCGAGGCGTTCCCCGCCTTCAACGGGGTGTTCGTCGACCGTCTCGGGCACCTTTGGGTCGAGGAATACCGGCTTCCCGGGGAAGAGCACCGGCTGTGGACCGTGTTCGACCCGGAGGGACGCGTCCTCGGCCTGGTCGAGATGCCCGGGAGCTTCGACGTCACGGAGATTGGCGAGGACTACATCCTCGGCACGCGGGACGACGAACTCGACATCGAGTACGTGGAGTCCTGGACCCTCGACCGATCCGGTTCGTGAAGCCCCGAATCCCGGTCGCGGTCGCGCTGTTGGGGGGAGTCGCCGCGTGTGTCGATAGCGGTGCCCCGGCTCCGCCTCCCGAAATTCCGGTCTTCGAGGGCATGATCGACCTTGAGATCGGCGAGATCGAGGGGGAGGATCCCTACCTGTTCACGACCATCGGCTCCGTCGTGGAGGACGACCGCGGACGGGTGATCGTGGCGGACTATCAGACGCACGAGGTGCGGGTGTTCGACCCGGACGGCCGCTTCGCCTTCCGCTTCGGCGGCCAGGGGGAGGGGCCCGGCGAACTGACGAATCCCTGCTGCATGACCTTCGGGCCCGAAGGCCTCCTGTGGGTACGGGAGAGCGTCCGCTACAGCGCGTTCAGACTCGACGACGACGGCGCGGAGTACGCGCGCGGGCTCAGGAGCATGAACGCCTCCTTCAACCTGATCGCTCCGGTCACCTTCGACGCGGAGGGCCGGCTCGTCGATCTCGGGATGGCGGCCGGCGACACCCGGTTCACGCGTTTCCACTTGGGGCCGGGCCTGGCGGTGGATACGGTCCCGATGGCGACGGAAGAGGAGCAGGCCACCGGCTTCAGCCCGGTCGACATCAGAGTGGGGGACCAGGCCGCCACATTCTTCCTCTACCAGCCCTTCGGCCCGCTGTGGATCCACGGGCACGGGACGGGCGGCTGGTGGGCCACGGCGGTCAGTTCCGCGTATGCGGTCACGCTGCACCATCCCGATGGGAGCGCGTCGCTGATCCAGGCGCCGCTGCAGGGACCAGAGTTGAGCCCGGACGAACGCCAGGGCGCGCAGGCCCGGATCGACCAGGAGAAGGAGAGATTCGACCTGCGGGACCACCCGCACGGGATCCCGGACCGCAAGCCGGTACTCGCCGAACTCTTCTTCGATCGCGGCGGCCGGCTGTGGGTGGAGAAGACGGGGGTCGATGGGCAGGAGATGCGCGAGGCCGACGTCTACCGCGCGCGCACGCTGGTGGCGCGATACCGCTGGCCGCGCCGCGTCAGCCACCTCGGCTCCCCCTGGGTCACCGAGTCGACCCTCTACGGCACGACGCGCGACTCTCTCGATGTCTGGCGCGCCGCACGCGTCCGCTTCACCCGGGTCCCATAGCGGGAGGGGGAGAGACCAATGGACAACTTCCGGAGGATCACGATCCTGGCTGTCGCCGTCCTGTGCCTCGCCTGCGACGCATCGACCGGTGCTCGCGCCCAGGACTTCGTGGTGCGCGACAGCGCGGGCGTCGAGATCGTCGAGAACCGCGGAGACATCCCGGAGTTCGACCTGCCGCCTCGGCCCAACTTGCGCCTGGGCATGCAAGACGGTCCGCCCGAATACCAGATGTTCCGAATTGTCGACGCCCTCGAACTGGATGACGGCTCCGTCGTGGTCGTGAGCCAGGTCGAGCCGCTCATCCGTGTGTTCGCCCCGGACGGCGGCATTCTCCGCTCCTTCGGATCCCTGGGGCAGGGACCGCGGGAAATCGGCCTGCCGCAGCGCGTCTGGAGCGCGGGGGCGGATTCCCTCGTGATCCATGACTGGAGGAATCGAAGGCTCGCCTACTGGACCGCCGGTGGCGGTTTCCTCTCGGTCAGCCCGATGCGCCCGCTCCCGGCCGCCCCGCTGCCCGGAGGGCGCTTCGGCGACGGGAGCGTGCTCGTCACGAGCCTCCTGATGACCCGCTCGGAAGACTTCACCTGGTCGCCGCTCATCGGGCTTCGCTTCGCCGGCTCCGGAGTGCTCCGGGACACGGTGTTCAACGTCCCGGGCTGGCGTCTCGGCCCGGTGGACATCGGGGGAGAGACGGTCCTTCTCGCGCGGCATTTCGAAGGGCTCGCCGGCGCGACCGCCCTCGACGACGCCATCGCGCTGGCGATGGGCGACGCGTACGAGGTCCGCATCCTCGATCCCGACGGCCGACTGGCCCGGCTGGTCCGCTGGGCGGGGCGCGACCGCACCGTCACCGAGGCGCACGTGGCGGCGGCACGCGAGGAGGCGGTCCGGAGCGCGACCAACGAGGAGCAGCGGCGGCAGGCGCTCAGGTTCTTCGACGCGGCGCCGGTCGCCGAACAGTTCGGTACGGTCTCCGGGCTTCGCGCGGCCCCGGACGGCGGCTTCTGGGTGGAGGAGTGGCGCCGCCCCGGGGACCCGGAGGGACAGCGCTGGCTCGCATTCGACGCCGACGGGCGTCTCCGCGGGCGCGGCGCCCTCCCCGCGAGCGCCAGGCTGACCCGCGTCGGTGAGCGACACTTGATCGTCATCGAGCAGGACGAACTCGACATCGAGTACGTGTCGCTCTACCCTCTCCCACCGGAGGTCGCCACGAGCTCGGAGGACCGATGAACGGACACGGGCGCGCGAAGGTTCTCCGTCTTCGAAATCGGCCCTGACTACCTCCAGGGCGGCGCAACGACGAACTCGGAATCGAGTACGTCCAACTGTGGCAGTTCGACCGATCCGACCCCTGACGGCCCGGCAGCCGCTCGCTCCCATCCGACCCGCCGGCTAGTTTCGGCGCGCCGCGTCGGCCGGTCGGAGCCGCTCAGCCCGGCCGGCTCGGGACCCGACAGGCCGGAGGCGGTATCTTCCCAACGAACTTCCCGACCAGGAGAGCGTAGCAGGGGCGTAATGAACGGTATCGAGCGCGAGAAGATCGGTCCGCTGACGTTGCGTCTGTGGGGGCTTGTGACGGCCCTCGGCGTGTGGTCGCTCTATCTGCTCACGATCGCGCCGACGACCGGGTTCTGGGACACGTCGGAGTACGTGACCACGGCCCACATCCTCGGGCTCCCGCACCCGCCGGGGAACCCGTTCTTCGTCCTCGTGGGCCGCGTGTGGGACCTCCTGCTCGGCTTCACCGGCCTCCCGGTCGCGCTCCGCATCAACGTGCTCAGCGCGACGCTCTCCGCCGGCGCGAGCTTCTTCTCCTTCCTCGCGGTGGCGCGCATGGTCGCGCACTTCCGCGAGAACCGGCACGAGATCCTCGTGGCCTCGATGGTCGCGGTCTGGATCGGGGCGACCGCCTTCACCGTCTGGACCCAGTCGAATCTGAACGAGAAGGTCTACACGCTCTCCCTCTTCATCGTCTCGCTCGTGAGCTACCTGACGATGGTGTGGGTGGACGAGGCGGACACCGCCCGCGGAAACCGGCTGCTCGTGCTCATCGCGCTCCTGCTCGGCCTGGGCTGGTCGAACCACACGATGTCGCTGCTGCCGGGCCCGGCGCTGGCGCTCTTCGTCCTCCTCCACCGCTGGCGGGCCGCGCTGAACCCGCGCGTCCTCGGGCTGGGGGTTGCGCTCTTCGCGGTCGGCTACTCGGTGCAGCTCCTCTTCGTCCCCATCCGGTCGGCGCAGAACCCGATCATCGACGAGGCGGACCCGGAGTGCCCGACGCTCCTCTCGGCCGTCACGCCGAGCGTGATCGACGACCGGTTCGGGAACAGCAAGATCTCGGTGGCGTGCGAGCCGCTCGCGCTGTCGCTCATCCGCGACCAGTACGGGCCGGGGCCGGTCACGCAGCGCCAGGCTCCGCTTCACCGCCAGTACGCGAACTACTGGCAGTACTTCGACTGGCAGTGGGCGCGCTCGCTGCCGCCGGGCGGCCGGGTTGCCGTCAGCATGATCTTCCTCTTCCTCGCGCTCCTCGGTCTGTGGACCCACTTCCGGAGCGACCGGAAGACCTTCGTCTACGCGGGCACGCTCTTCTTCACGGTCACGCTGCTCCTCGTCTACTACCTGAATTTCAAGCACGGCTACTCCCTCTACCTGGAGGAGGTGCCGAACATCCTCCAGCACGAGGTCCGGGAGCGGGACTACTTCTACATCATCGGCTTCCAGCTGTGGGGGATCTACGCCGGGCTGGGGCTCGTCGCGCTGTGGGGCAACTGGTCCGCCCCGGATCGACGGAGGAGCGCGGTGCCCACGGACCGGACGAGTCTTCCGCAGGACCGCCCGGCCGGGTTCAGCGCGCGGCACCGGAGGGCGGCGCCGATCCTCGCCGTCGCCTTCGTGCCCTTCCTGTTCAACTTCGCGCGCGCGGACCGGACGGAGGACAGCGCGGCCCGCGACTGGGCGTACAACATCCTGCAGTCGGTCGAGCCGTACGCCGTGCTGTTCACGAACGGGGACAACGACACCTTCCCGCTCTGGTACCTGCAGGAGGTGGAAGGGATTCGGCGCGACGTGACCGTCATCGTCCACTCCTACCTCGGCACGGACTGGTATCCGAAGCAGTTGCGGTCGCTGACGACGCCGTGCGAGCCGGGGGTGTCCGCGGCGGATTCCCCGACGACCGTCGTGTGCCAGCGGCCGTTCGACACGGCCAACGCGGCGAGCCCGTATGCCGACGCGGAAGCGACCCCGCCCACGCGCTCGATCATCGCCCTGAACGACGCGCAGATCGACGGGCTCACGCCGGGGATCGCGGTCGCCCGTGACACGGCGTTCCGGGTCTCGAGCGCGGTGACGGCGACGGTGCGCGGCGGGGACTCGATTCTGTACCCCGACATCCTCGTGTTCCATATCATGCAGCAGTCGCTGGGGGACCGGCCGGTCTACTTCGCGGCGACCGCCCCGCCCGTGTACGGGAAGTGGGGGCTGCAGCCGCACCTCGTCCGGCACGGGCTCGCCTTCAAGCTCGTGGACGCACCGCTCGAGGCGACGGACGCCCTCGTGGACCTGCGCGAGTACATGCCGAACACGATTTCGCCGACGTGGAACGACCGGGTGCGCACGGCGGAACTGCTGTGGGAGGTGTTCGAGGTCGAAGACGTGCTGGGATGGGAGGAGTGGCCCGAGCCGTCCACGCAGTCGAGCATCCCGGCCCAGTACTACCTCGCGTACTACCTGCAGGGGATGACGGAGGAGCACCTGGGCGACGTGGAAGCCGCCGAGCGTGCGTACCAGCGCGCGGACCGTTTCGGGTTCCTTGCGGGTCTCGGCGCCCCCGCCAACTAGGTTGAGTGTGGTGGAGCGGGAGAAGGTCGGCCGGCTGACGCTACGGGCCTGGGGGCTGCTGACCGCGTCAGCGATCTGGGTTCTCTATCTCCTGACGCTCGCTCCGACGGTCGGGTTCTGGGACGCGTCGGAGTACGTGACCACGGCGCACATCCTCGGGCTCCCCCACCCGCCGGGGAATCCCCTCTTCGTCGTCGTCGGCCGCGTGTGGGACCTCCTGACGGGGTTCACCGGGCTCCCGGTCGCGCTGCGGATCAATGCGCTCGGCGCCACCCTCTCCGCCGGGGCGAGCTTCTTCTGGTTCCTGGCCGTCGTCCGCATCGTCGGGCGCTTCCGCGAGAACCGTCACGAGGTGCTCGTCGCCGCGATCGCCGCCGTGTGGATCGGGGCCACCGCCTTCACGGTGTGGACGCAATCGAACCTGAACGAGAAGGTCTATCCCCTCTCGATGTTCGTCGTGGCCCTCGTGAGCTACCTCGCCATGGTCTGGATGGACCGGGCGGACACGGTGCGCGGGAACCGTCTTCTCCTCCTCATCGCGCTCCTGCTCGGGCTGGGGTGGGCGAACCACACGATGTCGATGCTGCCGGCGCTGGCGCTGGCCGTCTTCGTGCTGCTGCACCGCTGGCGGGCCGCCCTGAACCCGCGCGTCCTGGGACCCGCCGTGGCGCTGCTCGCCGTGGGCTACTCCCTGCAGTTCCTCTTCGTCCCCATCCGCTCGGCGCAGAACCCGGTCATCGACGAGGCGGACCCGGAGTGTCCGACGCTCCTCTCGGCCGTCACGCCGCGGCGGATCGACGACCCCTACGGGCAGAGCAAGCTCGCCGTGGCGTGCGAACCGCTCGCCCTCTCGCTGATACGCGCCCAGTACGCCCCGACGCCGGTCACGCTGCGCCAGGCGCCGCTGTCGGCCCAGTACGCGAACTACTGGCAGTACTTCGACTGGCAGTGGGCGCGCTCGCTGCCCCCGGGCGCCCGGGTCGCCGCGAGCATCCTCTTCCTCTTCCTCGCGCTCGTCGGCCTGTGGACCCACCTGCGCCGGGACCGGAAGACCTTCGTCTACGCGGGCACGCTCTTCTTCACCGTCACGCTGCTGCTCGTCTACTACCTGAACTTCAGGTACGGCTACTCGATGTACTGGGAGGAGGCGCCGAGCATCGCGGCCCACGAGGTCCGCGAACGCGACTACTTCTTCATCATCGGTTTCCAGATGTGGGGGATCTACGCCGGACTCGGGCTCGCCGCCCTGTGGGGACGGTGGACCGCGTCCGCCGCGGGGCGCGAGCCGGAGCGGGTGCCGGCGGGATTCGGCCCCCGGCACCGGAAGGCGGCCGCGCTCCTCGCGCTCGGCCTCATCCCCTTCTTCTTCAACTTTGCCCGGGCCGACCGGAGCGGAGACCGCGCGGCGCGCAACCTCGCCTACAACATGCTGCAGTCCGTCGAACCCTACGCCGTGCTCTTCACCTACGGCGACAACGACACCTTCCCGCTCTGGTATCTGCAGGAGGTGGAGGGGATCCGGCGCGACGTGACGGTCATCGTCCAGTCGTACCTGGGGACGGACTGGTACCACCGGCAGCTGCGGCGGCTGACGAAGCCGTGCGAACCGGGGGAGTCACCGGAGGATGCCCCCACGACCATCGTTTGCCAGCGCCCCTTCGACCCGGAGACGGCGGCGGAGCTGTACGCGGAGATGGCCACGACGACGCCGACGCGTTCGGCCGTCCCGCCATCCGGTACGGGGATCGATGCCCTCTCGCGGGGACAGTCCATATCCGAGGACTCGACCTATCGGCTTTCCGACTGGATCACGGGTCCGCTGAGCGAAGGCGACGTTCTATCGCCAGCCGATATCCGCGTGTTCCAGATCGCGCGGCAGGCGCTGGGCGACCGGCCGGTCTACTTCGCGGCGACGGCCTCACCGGTGTACGGCAAATGGGGACTTCAGCCGCACCTCGTGCGGCAGGGACTCGCCTTCAAGCTCGTGGACGGGCCGCTCGAGGCCTCCGAGAACCTCGTTGACCTGAGCGAGTACTTTCCCGACTCGCCGCTGCCGACGTGGAACGACCGGATCCGCACCGGAGAACTGCTGGAAGGCGTGTTCCTCGTGGATGACGTCCTGGCATGGGACGAGTGGCCGGATCCGTCCACGAGGTCGAACATCCCCGGGGTGTACTACATGGCGCACGTCTTCCATGGCGTTTCCGAGGAGTTGCACGGGAACCCGGACGCCGCGGAACGGGCCTACCGGCGGGCAGATCACTTCGCGCGGCTCGCCGACCTCGCTTCGCCCTCCGACTGAACCCGCCTACATGGGGCGGATGGTGCCCAGCAGGGTGACGATGAGGATCAGGGCGCCGTTGATCGAGGCGACGATCGCGTTCGTCTTCCGGAAGCGGACGAACGAGGCGCTGTCCTCGTCGGCGTTGGCGGAGGCCTCCGCGGCGCGCGCGAGCCGGCCCGAGTTGGGGATCTGGATCGCGACCGCGAGGACGAAGGCGATGAGCCCCAGCACCTGCATCTGAAACTGCCAGTGCGGCGTGAGCCGGAAGACGCCGTAGCCGCCGAGTCCGGCGAGGCCGAAGCCCGCGATCGTGGTCAGCAGCATGCCGAGGAGCCCGGGGCCCCGTAGCAGCCGGTGGCCGGCGCGATAGATGAACGCGATCACGTTCCGGTCGCCCGTCTTGTTGGCCCGGACGCCGAGGATCGCGAGCGAAAGGGTGACGCCGAACCACAGCGCCAGCCCGACCAGATGCAGAAAGAGCATCACTCCACGCATGTCCATGCGCGCAAAGTCCGGGCGACGCCGGGACGGGTCAAGAGAGCGGGCGCCGGATCGCCGTCCCTCGGGGAGCGTTTGACGCGGGGCGGGCCCCGGCGGCAACGTCCGGCATGAGCACGACCGCACCGACGCAACGGACCCCGCTCCCGGCGGCGCTCGAGACCGAACTCGAAGAGGTGTTCGGCGACCGGTTCACGACGGCCGAGGCGATGCGCCGGCAGCATGGCGAGGGCGAGTCGTTCCACGCCAACGAGCCGCCCGACGCGGTCGTCTTCCCCGAATCCACGGCCGAGGTGTCCGCGGCCGTGCGCGCCTGCCACCGGCACGGCGTCCCGATGATCGGTTTCGGCGCCGGGACCTCGCTCGAAGGGCACGTCGCCGCGCTGCGCGGCGGAGTGACGATCGCCACGAGCGGCCTCACGCGCCTCATCGACCTCAACCCCGAGGACATGGACTGCCGCGTCGAGGCGGGGATGACGCGCAAGGCGCTGGAACAGCACCTGAAGGGGACGGGCCTCTTCTTCCCCATCGACCCGGGCGCTGACGCGAGCCTGGGCGGGATGGCCGCGACCGGCGCGTCGGGGACGACCACGGTCCGCTACGGCACGATGCGGGAGAACGTGCTCGGGCTCACCGTCGTGCTCCCGGACGGGACGGTCATCCGGACGGGCGGGCGCGCGCGAAAATCCTCCGCTGGCTACGACCTCACGCGGCTTTTCCTGGGCTCCGAGGGCACGATCGGCATCATCACGGAGGTCCTGCTCCGGCTGCACGGGATCCCGGAGGCGATCGCCTCGGCGGTGTGCTCCTTCCCGACGCTGGCCGACGCGGTGGACGCGGTGATCTACACGATCCAGAGCGGGGTGCCGGTCGCGCGCGTCGAACTCCTCGACGATGTGCAGATGGACGCGGTGAACCGGTACTCCGACTTCGACTACCCGGTGCGTCCCACCCTCTTCTTCGAGTTCCACGGGTCGGCCGCCGGCGTCGAGGAACAGTCGACCGAGGTGGGTCTCATCGCGAAGGAACTCGGCGGGACGGACTTCGAGTGGGCCACGCGGGCCGAGGAACGCTCGCGGCTGTGGGCGGCCCGGCACGAGGCCTACTACGCGTCGCTCGCCCTCCGTCCGGGGGCCCGGGGGTGGGCGACGGACGTCTGCGTCCCGATCTCTTCGCTCGCCGACTGCCTCCTGAAGACCCGCGAGGACATCGACGCGGAGGGCCTCCTCGCCCCGATCGTCGCCCACGCCGGAGACGGCAACTTCCACGTCCTCTTCATCATCGATCCGGATGATGAGGATGAGATGGCGCGCGCGAAGCGGGTGAACGCGCGCATGATCGAGCAGGCGATCTCGGTCGGGGGCACCTGCACCGGCGAGCACGGGGTCGGCTACGGGAAGGTCCCCTACATGCGGGCGCAGCACGGAGATGCGGTCGACGCCATGCGCTCGATCAAGGAGGCGCTGGATCCGAAGGGCCTCATGAACCCGGGAAAGGTGGTCGCATGACGATCCATCGCACCGCGGGTCGCACGGGCGGTCGTGGACGGCGAACGGCGTGGCTGGCGGCCCTCGCGTTTGCGGCCTGCGCTTCCCCCGAGGGTTCCCCCGGAAGCGGAGACGCCCCCGCCGGACCGGAAGGCGTCGCGGACCTCGTCATCCTCGGGGGCCGGGTCATGGACCCGGAGACGCGGCTCGACGCCGTGCGCGATGTCGCGGTCGCCGGCGGACGCATCACGGCCATCTCGGAGGGGGGCGTCACGGGACGGGACACGGTCGACGCCGCCGGCCTCGTCGTCGCGCCCGGCTTCGTCGACCTGCACGCGCACGGGCAGGACACCGTGAGCGCGAAGCTCCAGGCGCTCGACGGCGTGACGACGGCCCTCGAGATGGAGCTCGGCGTGTACCCGGTGGCCGAATGGGTCGCCTCCCGCGAGGGGACGGCGCCCATCCACTTCGGGGCGACGGTGAGCCACCCGGGCGCGCGCACCAAGCTGCTCGCGGGTTTTGATGTCGGCCACTCGGTGATGACGCCGCCGGGCGAAGCCAGCCCCTTCGAGTTCGATGCGGTCTACGGAGGAATCGACGACGACGAGATGCTCGAACTGAACGGGCTCATCGCGACGGGCCTGGAGGAGGGCGGGCTCGGCATCGGGTTCGGCATCACGTACACGCCGGGCGCCTCGAGGACGGAGATCTACCGCGTCTTCCAGCTCGCGGCCGCGCAGGGGGCGCCGGCCTACGTCCACATCCGGGGCGAGAACTCGGGCGGTACGCTGGGGGCCTTCCAGGAGGTGATCGCGAACGCGCTCGCGACCGGGGCCTCGCTCCACATCGTCCACATGAACTCGAGCGCCGACGAGATGGCGCGCATGACGCTGGAGATGATCCGCGGGGCGCGCGAGCGAGGGATCGACATCACGACGGAGTCCTACCCCTACACCGCGGGCTCGACGCGCATCGAATCGGCCCTGTTCGACCCGTGGGAGGGCGCCTCCGACGAGGAATACGGCCGCCTGCAGTGGTCGGGGACGCCGGAGCGGCTGAACGCCGCGACCTTCCGGCACTACCGGGATCAGGGTGGCTGGGTCGTGATCCACGGGAGGAGCGAGGAGACGAACGAGTGGATCGTCGCGCAGCCCGACGTCATCGTGGCGAGCGACGGGATCCCCTACCTGTACCAGGCGATCCACCCGCGCGGCGCCGGCACCTATTCCCGGGTGCTCGGATACTACGTGCGCGAGCGCGGGGCGCTGAATCTGATGGACGCCCTCGCGAAGATGACGATCCTGCCGGCGCAGCGCGTCGAGGGGTTCGCCCCGGTCATGGCGCGGAAGGGAAGGGTCCAGGTCGGCGCCGACGCGGATATCGTCGTGTTCGATCCTGAGACGATCATCGATCGCGCGACCTACGCGGACCCGGCGGCGCCCTCGGAGGGCGTGATGCACCTGCTCGTCGAGGGGACGGCCGTGGTCCGGGACGGAGAGCTTGTACCCGGCGTCTACCCGGGACAGGCGATCACGAGCGGCACGCGGTAGCGCGGGGCTCTCCCCGCCTCGGCTCTCGCGATGACTCTTCTCGTTGCCCTCGGGGTCTTCACGCTCGTCGTGTGGGCTGGCCTCGCGGGGACCGTCATCTACAGCGAACTCAAGGTTCGCCGGCTCGACGAGGTGGCTCCGCCCCGCGCGGACGACGCTCCGCTTCCCCGTCTCTCGGTGATCGTGGCGGCCAGGAACGAGGCACGGTCAGTGGAGGAGGCGCTGCGCTCCCTGCTTGCCATACGCTACCCGGACTTCGAAGTCATCTTCGTCAACGACCGGTCGGAAGACCGTACAGGGGAGATCGCCGAGAACCTGGCCCGCGAGAACGGGCGGCTATCGGTGCTCCATGTGGAGGAGCTTCCCGACGGCTGGTTCGGCAAGAACTACGCGACCCAACGGGGGGCGGACGCGGCTGCGGGAGAGCTTCTGCTCTTCACCGATGGCGACATTACCTTCGAGCCGGACGCCGTCGCCTTCGGCGTGCGGCATCTCCTGCGCGGAGGTCTGGACCATCTCAGCGCGGGCCCCCGTGTCGCGGTGAGCGGCACCTTGCTTCGGGCCTGCACGATGGCCCTTCGGCTTTGCATCTCCGCCACCAAGCGTCTGTGGAAGGTCCGCGACCCTCGCAGTTCGGCCTTCATGGGCGTCGGAGGTTATACGATCATGCGTGCCGATTCGTACCGTGCCCTCGGCGGGCACCGAAGCGTCGCCCTCAGGCCCGACGAGGATCTGCGGATGGGTCAGCTCGTGAAGGAGTCCGGGATGCAGTCGGAGTTCCTCAACGGCGAAGCGATGATCGCGTGCCCCTGGTACGATTCCGTCGGCGGTTTCGTTCACGGGACGGAGAAGAACCTCTTCGCCGCGCGGAACTACCGTCTCGCCGATTCCCTCGTATCCGCCGCGGGGCTGTCGTGGCTTGCGACCGCTCCGGGCGTGCTGGCGCCACTGCTCTGGGCGACCGGCGAGACCGTCCCCGCCATCATCTTCACGGCCTGCCTGCTCACCAGCCTTCTGCCGGCGCTGACCGTACTGCGGGATGACGCCCATCCCTGGCTCGTCCTCGTTTTTCCGCTCGCCGTCGTGATCGTGGCGTACGCACTGCTTCGTTCCACGGCCATCGCCATGATGCGGGGCGTCGCGTGGGGCGGCCCTCCGATCCCTCTGTCGGACCTGCGCGCGGCGCGGGTTCGGCCAGCAAGAGACGGCGGGGAAGGCAACGATCCGCAGCCTGCTCGGATCTTTGACGATGACGCGACCGGCACTTAACTTTCCGGTTTGGAAACTTACTAAGTGCGATGTCTTGGATGAGGATGTACTCGATGTCAGGATGCCATGCGGATCATCTCCACGAAACTGATCCACGACTGCGCAAGGGATCACGCGGACGCGCGGAGCGCGTTCGTGGACTGGATTCAAGGTGTCGAACGGGCTGAGTGGGTCAGCCCTGCTGATATCCGGGCCGGTAGATGGAATCCAAGCATCCTGCCCGATCGCAGAGTGGTTTTCAGGATTCGAGGAAACCGTTACCGAATCGTCGTGCAAGTGGACTACGCCAACGGGATAGTCTTCGTGCGGTTTGCGGGCACGCACAGCGAATACAACGGAGTGGACGCGGCCACGATCTGACTGGGGGAACATGAAGATGCCACAGCTGAGACCCATCCGCTCCGACACGGCCTACCAGGCCGCTCTTTCTCGGATTTCCGAACTGATGGGCGCGGATCCGGGGAGCGATCGAGCGGGAGAGTTGGACATCCTGGCGGACTTGGTGGAACTCTATGAGCGCAGGCACTTCCCCATTGGCGACCTGGATCCAGTCGACGCCATCAAGTTGCGCATGGAAGAGCGCGGTCTGTCGCCTCGTGACCTGGTTCCCTTCATCGGGAGTGCCGCGAGGGTGTCGGAAGTACTCGGTCGCAAGCGCCCGCTGACGCTCCCCATGGCACGGGCGCTACATAAGCACCTGGACGTTCGGGCCGACATTCTGCTGCGGCGGCCGGATCCGCCGGAAGACTGGGACGACGACCACTGGAGGCGTTTCCCGCTCCGCACGATGGCCAATCGCGGATGGGTCCCGAAGGTTCCATCTCTGGTTCACCATGCCAAGGAGATCATGGAGCGGTTTGTTGAGCGCGCCGGCGTTGGGCCCGGCAGCGCCGTGATGTTTCGGCAAACGGGCCTCCGGGCAAACGCCAAGTCGGACGCCTACGCGCTGCAGGCCTGGTGTTGGCAGGTGATGGCGGTCGCGAACGCGAACCGACCAGAGGCGGATTTCGCTCCGGGCTGCATCACCCCGGAGGTGCTGGGCGAACTGGCAAAGATGAGTCCGCTGCGAGATGGTCCCCGCCGCGCCGCCGCCACCTTGGCGGAACTTGGAATCCCGTTCGTGGCCCTGGAACACCTGCCCCGCACGTACCTTGACGGCGCCGCGCTGCAGCTCGCCGACGGGACCCCCGTGGTGGCTCTGACGCTCCGGCACGATCGCATAGACAACTTCTGGTTCTGTCTGCTGCACGAACTGGCTCATGTGGGGCGTCACATGGACTACGACGATCCCCAGGCGTTTCTCGACGATCAGTCCCTTCGTCGCGCCCGGCCTTCCACGGAGGATCCGCGCGAAGTCGAGGCTGACGAGTGGGCGGAGGAGGCACTGATCCCTGGGGACGTATGGGACGCCAGCCGCGTTCGTGAACGCCCCACAGCGATGAACGTGATGCACTTCGCAAGCGATGTGGGAGTTCATCCGGCCGTCGTGGCGGGCCGCGTGCGCTTTGAACGCAATAACTATCGCCTGCTGTCACAGTTCGTCGGCAGCGGCGAGGTGCGACAGCAGTTCTTCTCGTAGCCGACGAAATCCGTGCGTCGCGCGACTTCTTGCACGGGACGCCGAGCCCGTTCGTGCAGACGAGCGCCGACACGGAACAAAACTAACGTCAGTCGCGCCGCCGCGCGGCGCCGGTTCAGAGTTGGGCGAGCGACCTGAACTCGTTCACGAGCCGGGAACGGGTCTCCGCGTCGCGGCACAGCACGAGGATCGTGTCATCTCCCGCCACCGTCGCGAGGACGCCCTCCAGATCCGCCTCGTCGATGGAGATCGCGACGGCATTGGCGCAGCCGCTCAGCGTGCGAATCGCGAACAGCGCATCGCCCGGGCCGACGTCCAGCGCGAGTTCGCTCAGCGTCGCCTCCAGCATGCGCCGCGGGGAGGGCGGCGTCGTGTCCCGTCCGGGCCGGTGATATCTGGGTCCGCCGGCGTCGGCCCGCTTCACGATGCCGAGGCGGCGGAAGTCGCGGGACAGCGTCGTCTGCGTGGTCGAGATCCCCTCTCGCGCGAGCGCCGCCACGAGTTCGATCTGGCTCCGGATCTCCTGGGTGTCGATGATGTGAAGGATCGCCCGCTCGCGGGTCCTGCGGCGTTCGGGCGTCATGACAGCCTCGCTGCTATGCGAGCGCGGCGTCCAGGAGCCGCTCCTCGAGGTGGGCGCGCCGGATCGGCGGATCGGTGCGCCCATCCAGCCAGGCTTCGAGCGCCGCCACCTCGCGGTCGACTTCCTGCAATTGCTCCAGCACGCGTCCCGGCGCCGGCCCGCCGGGCGAGTCGTGCGCCGCGACGGCGGCCTGCGGCCGCAGCACTTCGTGTACGTCGTCTCCCGCGGAAGGACAGCACGTCCGCAGGGTTTCGAAATCCAGTTCCCATAGCTCCATTCCGCCTTCCTCGGCCAGGCGCACCGCCTCGCCGACCTGGTGGTGCGCCCGTCGGAACGGGACGCCGCGGCGGACGAGATGGTCGGCGAGTTCGGTGGCGGTCAGCATCCCGCCCGCGAGCGCGGCTTCCATGACGTCCGTCCGGTAGTTAACACCCCGCGCCACCGCAATCGCTGCGGCGAGGGACCAGTCCGCCGTGTCGAGCGTGTCGAACAGGCGTTCCTTGTCTTCCTGAAAGTCGCTGTTGAACGTGAGCGGAAGACCCTTCATCAGCGCGAGCAGCGCCGTCACGTTGCCGATCGCCCGGGCCGACTTCCCGCGCAGGATCTCGGCCGCCTCGGGGTTCTTTTTCTGCGGCATGATGCTGCTGCCCTGCGCCACGGAGTCGTCGAGTTCGATGAACCCGAACTCCCGCGTCGACCAGAGCACGATCTCATCCGCCCAGCGCGAGAGATGCACGGAGAGCACGGCGCACGCGTAGGCCGCGTCGAGCACGTAGTCGCGGTCGCCCACGATGTGCATGCTGTTGGCGAACGTGCGGTCGAGCCCGAGCAGGGCGGCGCAGCGGGCCGGATCGATGGGGAACGACGTGCCGGCGAGCGCCCCCGCGCCGAGCGGCGACACGCCGGCCAGCCGGTGCGCCGCCCGGAGCCGTTCCGCGTCCGCGCCGAGCGAGGCCGCGTGGGCGAGAAGGTGGTGCGCGAGGCTCACCGGCTGCCCCGGCTGGAGGTGCGTGTAGCCGGGCAGAAAGGTCTCGCGGAACGAGGCCGCTTGGCCGGTCAGCACGCGCTGCAGCCCCGCGACCCCGGAGAGGATGTCCTCGAGGCGCTCGCGCACGTACAGCCTCAGCGCGACCGCCGTCTGGTCGTTCCGGCTCCTCGCCGTGTGGAGCCGCTTGCCGGCGTCCCCCACGCGCTCGACGAGCGTGCGTTCGATCCAGGTGTGCACGTCCTCGTCCGGCCCCCCGACCTCGAGTTCTCCCGTCTCCACCTCCCGCAGCATCTCCGACAGGCCGGACAGGATCAGGTCGCTGTCGCTCCCGGCGAGGATCTCCGTCTCGCGCAGCATGCGGGCGTGCGCAAGGCTCGCGAGGAGGTCGTGTCGGACGAGCCGGCGGTCGAACGGCAGCGAGTTCGTGAACTCCTGGACCGCCGGATGGACGGGCGCCGCGAAGCGCCCTCCCCAGAGAGCTTCATCCGGATCCGGCATCGGGCGGTTCAGCGCGACCCGGATGCCACCGCCCGCCCGGGCCGCTGCATCGGCTTCGCCGAGCTTCGGACGGTCTCGACGGAAGCGGACGCGGCCCAGTCCCGGTCGCCGCTCGCCGCCCTCGCCCGCACGCGCGCGGCGAGACTCGAGGGGAGGCCCCACAGGCGGACGAACCCGCCCGCATCGGCCTGGTCGTAGACCGAATCCTCCTCGAACGTGGCGAGGTCCTCCCGGTACAGCGAGTAGCGGGACGTCCGCGCGACGGGCATCGCGGAACCCTTGAACAGCCGCACCGTCACGTCTCCGGTCGACATGGCGTGCGCCTCGTCGAGGAAGGCGTCGAACGCCGCCCGCAGCGGCGAGAACCAGAGACCCTGGTAGACGAGTTCCCCGTACCGGTCCGCGATGCCGCGCTTGAAGCCCGCCGTGTCGCGGTCGAGGGTGAGCGCCTCCAGGTCCGCGAGCGCGGCGAGGAGGACGGTCCCGGCCGGCGTCTCGTAGACTCCGCGGCTCTTCATGCCGACGAGCCGGTTCTCCACGAGGTCGACGCGCCCCACCCCGTGGGCCCCGGCCGTCTCGTTCAGCCTCTGCACGAGCGTCACCGGATCGAGCGCTTCGCCGTCGAGCGCGACCGGCACCCCGCGTTCGAACGAGATGACGACGTCCGCGGGCGTGTCCGGCGCCTCGGCCGGGTCCACCGTGAGTTCGCGCAACTCGTCCGGCGTCGCCGCCGTCGGGTCCTCGAGGATGCCGCCCTCGAACGAGGTGTGCCACAGATTTCGGTCGATGCTGTAGAGCTTCCGGGGGCTCCCCGGCACGGGGATGTCCCGCTCCGCGGCATACGCGAAGGCGTCCTCGCGCGACGTGATCTCCCATTCGCGCCAGGGGGCGATGACGGTCAGGTCCGGCGCGAGCGCCTGGTAGGCGAGTTCGAAGCGGACCTGGTCGTTGCCCTTTCCGGTGCAGCCGTGCGCGACGGCGTCGCAGTCGAACTCCCGCGCGACCTCGACCTGGGCGGCCGCGATCACGGGCCGGGCGAGGGAGGTGCCGAGCAGGTAGCGGCCCTCGTACACGGCCCCCGCCTTGAGCGCCGGGAACGCGCACTCGGTGAGGAACCGCTCGCGGAGATCGACGACCCGGCAGGCGACGGCCCCCGTCGCCAGCGCCTTGTCGCGGATCTCGTTGAAGTCTTCCCGCTGTCCGACGTCCACGACGGCTGCGACGACTTCGCAGCCGTAGTTCTCCTTCAGCCAGGTGACCATCACCGATGTATCGAGGCCGCCGGAATACGCGAGGGCGACCCGCTTCACGTCCTTCGTCGTGCTGTTATTCATGCGTCGATCCTGAGAATCGCAGGGGAGAGACGGCTCAAGAAGCGGAAAATTATACCAGATGGTGAATAATTATGCAAACCACCCGCAGCGGCCGCGGGTCAGTGGGGACGGTAGGCCTCCACCTTGTCCGGATCGGTTTCCAGACGGGGTCCGCCGATGAGGTCGACGCAGTCGGGCACCGCCGCGAACACCGCGTCCAGGCACTCGCTCACGGCCTTAGGCGACCCCGGGAGGTTGATGATCAGCGCCGAACCCCGGACGCCCGCGGTCTGGCGTGAGAGGATCGCGGTCGGCACGTGGGGTCGGGAGACCGCGCGCATCGCTTCACCGAAGCCGGCGAGTTCCTTGTCCAGCACCGCGGCGGTCGCCTCCGGGGTGACGTCGCGCGGGGCGGGTCCGGTGCCCCCGGTGGTGATGACGAGGCAACACCCGGCCTCGTCGACCAGCTCGACCAGCGTCGCGCGGATCAGCTCCGGTTCGTCGGGGATGACGCGCGCGGCCGCCTCCCACGGCGAGGTGAGGACGTCGCTGAGGTACGCCTCGACCGTCGGACCGCCCCGGTCCTCGTATACGCCTCGGAAGGCGCGGTCCGAAACCGAGACGATGCCGATCCGGGCGACGGCGCCGCCGGGCCCTTCCGATGAATGGTCCATGGCGGGAATATGAGCCCTCGCGCCCTTTTTTCGATAGTTTGGGTGGATCGTGGAACCCGATGGACGGCATGAACCCGGTAAGGTTGAAGACATATGACGAACTTCCTCGACGCGGCCCCGCTGGCCGACGTGCAGGCCCATCCCGACACGCGCATGGTGCCGATCAGCCGCGTGGGCGTACAGAACGTCCGCTTTCCCATCTCCGTGAGGGACCGACGGAAGACGGCGCAGCACACGATCGCCAACATCGACATGTCCGTGGACCTTCCCCACGACTTCAAGGGGACCCACATGAGCCGCTTCATGGAGATCCTCAATTCGTACGATGACGAGATCTCGGTGGAAGCGCTGCCCGCGATCCTGCGCACGATGCGCGAGCGCCTCAACGCCGAGACCGCCCACCTCGGCATCTCCTTCCCCTACTTCGTGGAGAAGCAAGCTCCCGTGACCGGTGCGGCGGGCCTGCTGTCGTACGATTGCGCCTTCGACGCCTCCAGCGGAGCGGAGGACGACTTCATCCTCACGGTCAAGATCCCCGTGACGACGCTGTGTCCGTGCTCCCGGGAGATCAGCGCGCGCGGGGCGCACAACCAGCGCAGCATCGTCACCGTCAAGACGCGCTTCACGGGGCGGCTGTGGATAGAGGATGTCGTGGCGCTGGTGGACGCATCGGCCTCGTGCGAGCTCTATCCCGTGCTGAAACGCGCCGACGAGAAGTGGGTCACGGAGCACGCGTACGACAATCCCCGGTTCGTCGAGGACCTGGTCCGCGAGGTCACGCTCCGTCTCCGCGCACTGAGCCACGTGACCTGGTTCAGCGTCCACGTGATCAACTTCGAGTCGATCCACGAGCACGACGCGTATGCGCAGGTGGAGGAGCCCGCCCGCGCATCGAGCTGAGAGCTACCGGCAGGCTGAGGGCCGCCGGCAGCCCGCGGTCCGCTAGACCCGCACCGCCAGCCCGTCGTGGAGGGCGGTGCGGTAGGCCTTGAGCGCGGGTACGAAGCCCATCAGGAATCCGGCCAGCACCACGGCGCCGAGGAAGAGCAGCTCGATGGAACCGGGCGGCCGGATCGGGATGAAGAGCCCCGCCTGCGCCTCGACGATGGGCTGTGCGACCGAGAGCAGCGCGTACACCAGCGTGAGTCCCGCGAGCGCTCCCGCCGAGGCCAGACACAGCGATTCGAGCACGAGCAGGGTGATGATCCGGTTGGGTCCGGCGCCGACGGCGCGCAGGATCGCCATCTCGCGCCGGCGCTCGTTGAGCGACGTGTAGAGCGAGACCAGCATCCCGAGCAGCCCTACCAGGACAACGAAGATGGCCACCAGCCGCAGCCCGGTCTCGGCGTAGGCCAGGCCCTGCCACATCTCGTTCAGGGCGACGCCGGGGATCACGGCCATCATCGGCTCATCCTCGAAGTCGTTGATCTCGCGCTGCAGCTGGAGCACGTCCCGGCGGTTGGTCGTGCCCACGAAGAACGAGGTGACCTGCGTGACCTCGACATCCTCGATCGAGATATCCTCCGCGTGGACGTGGCCATCATCGGCGGGAGCCGCCTGCGCCTCCGCTTCGTCGTCGTGGGCGTGGCCATCGTCGGCGGAAGCCGCCTCGGCCTCGGCCTCGTCGTCATGGGCGTGGCCGTCGTCGGCGGAAGCCGCGTGCGCCTCGGCCTCGTCGTCATGGGCGTGGCCGTCGTCGGCGGAAGCCGCGTGCGCCTCGGCCTCGTCGTCATGGGCGTGGCCATCGTCGGCGGGGGCCGCCTCCGCCTCCGCCTCGTGGTCGTGTTCGTCGTCCGACGCTGGCGGCGCTCCGTCCTCCCAGTGGATGGCCTCCATGCCCTCGAGGGTCACGTAGATCGCGCGGTCGACGGGGGTGAACGTCTTCGCGAGGACGCCCGTGACCGTGAAGGGCATGTGGTCGTGGGTCACGAAACCCACTTCGCCGAGCCCGTGCGTCACCGCGATCTCGTCGCCGAGCGCGTAGTTCAGCTCGGTCGCCACGTCCGCGCCCAGCGTCACGTCGAACAGGCCCTCGTTCGCCCGTCCCTCGGCCAGCGCGATCTGCTGACCTCCGCGGTAGCGGTAGTGGCGGTAGAAGTCCTCGTTCGTGCCGATGACCCGGAACCCTCTGTGGCTGTCCCCCAGGCCGTAGGGGATGGTCCACTCGACCGCGGGGTGGTCCGCCCACTCTCTGTAGGCCTCCCACGAGACGTTCTCCGTCGGCGCTCCCATGCCGAAGACCGAATACAGCAGCAGCTGAATCGTGCCGCCCTTGGTGCCCACGATGAGGTCGGTCTGGCTGATGGTGTTGGAGAAGCTCTCGCGCATCCCCACGCGCACGTTCTCCACGCCGATCAGGAGGGCGACGCTGAGGGCGATGGAGCCCACCGTGAGCGAGGTGCTGAAGGCGCGATTGCGGAGCGACTTGAGCGCGAGATCGAAGACCAGCATCAGAGCACCGCCTTGTTGACGTCGGGAAGCGAGATGGTGCGGGAGAACATGCCCTCCAGGGTGCGGTCGTGGCTCACGAACACCAGCGTGGCGCCGGCGCGCTCGCACTCCTGGAAGAGCAGTTCGAGGAAGGCCTCCCGGCGGTCGAAGTCGAGGGAGGAGGTCGGTTCATCGGCGACGATGAGTTCCGGAGACCCGATCAGCGCCCGGCAGGCGGCCACGCGCTGCTGCTGGCCCACCGAGAGTTCCGTCACCGGCTTCTTCAGCAGGTCGCCGATCTGGAGATGATCGGCCAGCTGCGTGGCGGTCTCCCTCACGCCTGTCCCGTCCAGCCGGGCCCGGCGTTCCGCGTTCATGCGCGCGGGGAGCGCGATGTTGTCGAGCACCGACAGGTAGGGGATGAGGTTGAACATCTGGAAGACGTAGCCGATGTGCTCCGCCCGGAAGGCGTCCCGTTGCGCGCCCGAGAGCGACGCGAGATCCTCGCCGAGCACCCTGACCTCGCCTTTTTCCGCTTCCAGCACTCCCGCCAGCACGCCGAGAAGCGTGGTCTTGCCGCTCCCGCTCGGACCGAACAGGAACGCGCGCGTCCCCCGCTCGAGGGTCAGTTCGGGGATGTCCAGCACCCAGGGGCCTCCACCGTAGCGGAAGCGCAGGCGTCGGAGGTCGATTGCGAGGCTCATCTACTGGCGTCTCCCTGCGGAGCGTGGTTCAATGAAAAAGCGCGCCCCCGGGGCTGCGAGGACGCGCTCAATGCATGCGAGTGGCCGCATCGTGGATCAGGACTCGTACGGATAGACCTGCTGGCCGGAGAGGGTGAAACCGACGTAGCCGTACACGCTCTCCGTCATCTCGATCGTCAGCACGCCCTCGACCCACACCGGGTTCCACCCGTCCAGCTTCGCCCGCTTGCCCTCATCCATCTCGATGTAGACGAGCTGGTTGGGCGGTGGAGGCGGCGTGTGGATGCAGGCGCCGACATAGGGCACGAGGAGGAATTCCGTCGCCGAGGACGCCCAGTCCTCGAGCGGCACCGTGAATCCGGGGATCTTGACGAGCTTGCCCGAGAGGGCCGCCAACTCCTCGCTCGGCTCGCCGGTCCGGTAGTTGAGGCTGGCCAGGAGGCGCCACCCCACCTCGGTGGGATCGTCGGCCGATGCCGCCGCCGGTGCGTCGGCCGGGGGCTCCGTGACGGCCTCCGTGGAGCCGCCCGCGCCGGTGAGGGTCACCACGAACAGCATGGCGGCGGCTGTGGAGAGAAGCCTGCGGCTTGTGTCGATCATCGAAAAACTCCGGTTGCGAATGTCCTCAATCCGATCCCGGGTGATCCCGCCGGTCCTCCGCGGAAGCCGAAGCCGGCCGCGAGAGAGTCGGATACTTGATCCCCAACTGATCAAGATACGTGTCGAAGCGCGTCTCGTCATAATAGAACTTCTCAAGGAGCGGACGGAAGGTGTCCATGATCTCCCTGTTGAGGTCGATCGGGGGCGGGTCGTCCGGGCCGATGAAGGGGACATACTCCATGGCGGAGGTCTGTTCCTCCCGGAAGTAGGTCCACGCGTCGTCGACGAGCTTCGGCTGGGCGAAGAGCTGGAGCGCCGTGCGGGCCATGACGCGCGCGCCGGCGACCGCGCCCTTGTGCGCGATGGGGGTCGCCATCGCCATGGCGCTCGACCAGTGGTGACCCGGAAGCCCCGGCACGTTCGACGGGAAGCGCAGCGTCACCGTGGGCACGTTCCACGAGATGTCGCCGATGTCGTCGGACCCGCCGCTCCGGCGCGGCCCCGGCTCCCCCAGGCCCGAGAGGGCGATGGGCATCCCGGATGGGACGCTTCCCACCGACTGCTGCACGGCGCTCGCGAAGTCGTGGTCGTCGTCGGTCCACTCCGGAAGCCCGACCTCCTCGATGTGTTCGTGCATCGTTTCGGCCACGACCTTGTTGAAGTGTCGCGGCCAGGCGGCTCCGATGATCCGGTACGACATTTCGGTGTCGGTCATCAGGGCCGCGCCTTCCGCGATGCGGATGGCCGTGTCGAAGTTGCGCTTGATGTCCTCGTAGTCCATCTCGCGGATGAAGTACCATACCGAAGCGCTCGGCGGCACGACGTTCGGCTGGTCGCCGCCGTCGCTGATCACGTAGTGGGAGCGCTGGTCGGGTCGCAGGTGCTCGCGCCGGAAGTTCCAGGCGACGTTCATCAGTTCGACCGCGTCGAGCGCGCTGCGGCCCCGCCAGGGAGCGCCCGCGCCGTGGGCGGCCTCGCCCTCGAAGGTGAACTCCACGGAGACGAGCCCCGTGCCGCTCCCCTGGCCCCAGCTCACCGACAGGTTGCTGCTCACGTGCGTGAAGAGGGTGACGTCGATGTCCTCGAGATAGCCGTCCCGCACGTACCAGGCCTTGGAGCCCAGCTGCTCTTCGGCGACCCCGGGCCAGAGCACGAGCGTGCCCTCGATCCCCTCGGCCTCCATGACGTCCTTCAGCGCGAGCGCCGCCACGACGTTCACGGCCTGCCCGGAGTTGTGACCTTCGCCGTGGCCGGGCGCGCCCGGAATCAGCGGGTCGTGATAGGCGACGCCGGGCTTCTGGTTGGCCTTCGGAATTCCATCGATGTCGGATCCGAAGGAGATGACGGGCGAGCCGCTGCCCCAGCGCGCGAACCAGGCGGTCGGGATGCCCACGGGCCCGTACTCGACGGTGAAGCCGTTCTCCTCCAGGATCCCGGTGATGTAGGCCGAGGTCTCGATCTCCTGCTGCCCCAGTTCGGAGAAGGAGAAGATCTTGTCGACCATGACCTGGGCGAGCTTGGCGCGCTCGAGTACGCCTTCCTCGACACGGGCCACGAGGGGCGCGAGTTCATCGTCGGGGAGGCCCTGCACGGCCGCCAGAGCCGTGGGAGCGGAGAGAAGGGCGACCAGCGTGGCTGCGAGCGTTCGTCTACCGATTGTACCCATGGACGCACCGGGGCGAAGGGAACCGAAAGGCAAAGTGCCTCCGTAGCATAAGTGTGGGCGGCCCGCGTCGGAAAGTGGGATGGCGTCGGCCCGGGGAGGCCTCCCCGCGGGAACGTCAGACGGAGCCGGCGGTCCTCGTGAGCCGGTCCTCTTCCGCTTCGGCGACGTCACGCGCCTGGAGGCTGTGGACCGTGTGCCGGCGGTGGCGAAGGGCGATGATCGCGTCGGCGGCCGCGGATGCCGCGGAGAGCGTCGTCGTGTAGGGCACGCGGCGGGAGACCGCGGCGCGGCGGATCATGTAGTCGTCGTACTGGGCGTGCTTGCCGAGCGGGGTGTTCAGGAGGAGTTGCACCTCGCCCGAGACGATGCGGTCGAGGAGGTTCGGACGCCCCTCGTGCACCTTGAGGATGCGCTCGCACGGAACGCCGCGGCCGCGCAGATACCTCGCCGTCCCCTCCGTGGCGAGGACCGTGAAGCCGAGTTCGTGGAAACGGCGCGCGACCGGCACCATGTTCGGCTTGTCCTGGTCGTGCACGGTGATCGCGACGGCCCCCTCCGTCGGCAGCCCCTGGTAGACGGAGATCTGCGATTTCGCGAACGCGAGCCCGAAGCTGTCCGCGTATCCCATGACCTCCCCCGTGGAACGCATCTCCGGCCCGAGCACGGTGTCCGCATCCGGGATCTTGTCGAAGGGGAGCACCGCTTCCTTCACGGAGACCTGGTGCGGGACGAGTTCGCCCCCGAGTCCGAGATCGGCGAGCTTCACGCCGGCGAGCACCCGCGCGGCGACCCGCGCGAGCGGGACCCCCGTCGCCTTGCTGACGAACGGCACCGTGCGGCTCGCGCGCGGATTCACCTCGAGCACGTACACCGTCTTCTCGTGCACGGCGAACTGCACGTTGATGAGGCCCCGGACGTCCAGCGCCCGCGCGAAGTCCCGCGTGAAGCGGCGCATGGCTTCCATGTCGACGTCTCGCAGGAGGTAGGGCGGCAGGACGCAGGCCGAGTCGCCCGAGTGGATGCCCGCCTCCTCGATGTGCTCCATGATCCCGCCGATCAGGACGGTCTCCCCGTCGCACACCGCGTCGACATCCGCCTCCCACGCGTCCTCGAGGAACCGGTCGAGGAGCACGGGATGCTCGGGCGACGCCTGCACCGCGCGCGCGAAGTACTCCCGCAGCGAGACCGGGTCGTACACGATCTCCATGGCGCGGCCGCCGAGCACGTAGCTGGGCCGGACGAGAACGGGATACCCGATCTCCTCCGCGATCGCCAGCGCCTCCTCGATGCTCGTCGCCGTCCCGCCCGGCGGCATCGGAACCCCGAGCTCACGGCAGAGTTCGTCGAAGCGGCGGCGGTCCTCGGTGCGGTCGATCGACTCCACGCTCGTCCCGAGGATGGGGACGCCGAGTTGTTCGAGCTTGCGCGCGATCGTCAGCGGCGTCTGTCCGCCGAACTGGACGATGACGCCCTCCGGCTCCTCCTGCTCCACGATCGCGAGCACGTCCTCCACCGTGAGCGGCTCGAAGTAGAGCTTGTTCGAGATGTCGAAGTCGGTGGAGACGGTCTCGGGATTCGAGTTGATCATGATCGTCTCGAACCCTTCGTCGCGCAGCGCGAGCGAGGCCGAAACGCAGCAGTAGTCGAACTCGATGCCCTGTCCGATGCGGTTCGGGCCGCTGCCGAGGATGATGATCTTCCGCCGGTCCGAGCGCTCGGATTCGTTCTCGTCCTCGTAGGTCGAGTAGAGGTACGGCGTGGCGGCGGGGAACTCGCCCGCGCAGGTGTCGACCGTCTTGTAGACGGGCCGGAGTCCGGCGGCCTGGCGCACCTCGCGCACCTCGGCTTCCGGAATCCCGCGCAACTGTCCCAGCTCCGCGTCGCCGAAGCCGATGCGCTTCAACCGTTCGACGTCGTCAGGCGTGACCTCCCCGGCCGCCGCGAAGGCCTGGCCCTCGCGCACCAGTTCCTCGAGTTGGGAGAGGAACCAGGGGTCGATACCCGTGATCCGGTTGATCTCGTCCACGGAGAGGCCCGCCTGGAAGGCGCGGTAGAGCTGGAAGGGGCGTTCGGGCGTCGCGGTGCGGATCGCGGCCCGCACCGTATCGACGGCGTCGTCCTCTAGGCGGTCCGCGTCGGGGTCCGGCGAGGGCAGCCACCCCGACCGCCCGTTCTCGAGCGCGCGGAAGCCCTTCAGCCACGCCTGCTGGAAGGTGCGACCGATCGCCATCACCTCGCCCACGGCCTTCATCTGCACGCCGAGCGTCGCGTCGGCCTTCGGGAACTTCTCGAACGCGAAGCGCGGGATCTTCACGACCATGTAGTCGAGCACCGGCTCGAAGCAGGAAGGCGTCACCTGCGTGATCGCGTTGGGGATCTCGTCGAGGCGGTAGCCGACGGCGAGCTTGGCGCCGATGCGCGCGATCGGGAAGCCGGTCGCCTTCGACGCGAGCGCCGAACTCCGGGACACCCTCGGGTTCATCTCGATGACGAGCATCTCGCCGGTCGTCGGATGCACGGCGAACTGGATGTTGCAGCCGCCCGCGTCCACGCCGATCTCGCGGATGCAGGCGATCGCCGCATCCCGCATCGCCTGGTACTCGCGGTCCGAGAGGGTGAGCGCCGGCGCGACGGTGATCGAATCGCCCGTGTGAACGCCCATGGCGTCGAAGTTCTCGATCGAGCAGACGATGACGACGTTGTCCGCCCGGTCTCGCATCACCTCGAGTTCGAACTCCTTCCAGCCGATGATGCTCTTGTCGATGAGCACCTCTCCGATCGGCGAGGAGCGGATGCCGGAGCGGACGAGGTCCTCGAACTCCTCGCGGTTGTACGCGGTGCTTCCGCCGGTGCCGCCGAGGGTGAAGGACGGCCGGATGATGGCGGGGAATCCCGTGTCCTCGACGAGGGCGAG
The DNA here is from genome assembly GCF_965261555.1 of Candidatus Palauibacter sp. GTDB lineage: Bacteria > Gemmatimonadota > Gemmatimonadetes > Palauibacterales > Palauibacteraceae > Palauibacter. The sequence continues at coordinate 691,495 of NZ_OZ253465.1, read as the reverse complement.
CGCCTCGTCGAGCGAGCGGGCGAAGCCGCCGGGGGGCAGCGCGAGACCGATCCGTTCCATGGCTTCGGCGAACTGCTCGCGGTCCTCGGCAAGCTGGATCGCCCGGACATCGGCGCCGATCAACTCCACCCCGTGCTCGTCGAGAACCCCGCGTTCGGCGAGTTCGAGCGCGACGTTGAGCGCGGTCTGGCCGCCCATCGTCGGGATGAGCGCGTCGGGTTTCTCCGCCTCGATGACCCGCGCGACCCAGTCGGCCGTCAGCGGCTCGATGTAGGTCGCGTCGGCGATGTCCGGGTCCGTCATGATCGTGGCGGGATTCGAGTTCACGAGGATGACTCGATATCCCTCCTCGCGGAGCGCCCGGCAGGCCTGCGTCCCGGAGTAGTCGAACTCGCAGGCCTGGCCGATCACGATCGGGCCGGAGCCTATGAGAAGAATCGAGGAGATGTCGTCGCGGCGTGGCATCGGGCGCGCAAGCTATCCGCCGGGAGCGGGCCGCAACAGTATATCACGCAGGACGCCGCGAGGCGGTCACGGATCCGCCTCCTCGGCACTGAACCGCACACGGACAACGCGCGGGATGCCGAGTGCGTCCGTCTGGACGCCGAGGCCGGTGTCGCCCCGAATTGCCCCGTAACCGAAATCCACGCCGCGCGGCCACTCAGCCGAAAAGAGGTAGTCCCCATCCACGCCGTACACGTCGGCCCCCTGTTGCTGCGGCTCGTTCGCCAGGTAGCGCTCGAGCCACAGCCGCCCGTCCCGGTCGAACCACAGATCTCGTAGCGGCGGCTTCCGGTCCGGGATGTCGCTGTCAACATAGGGGTAGAACTCTTCGTCGCGGCGGCGTGCCGCGGTGTGCGCGACCGCATTCCGCCGTTCGGCAGCCGTCAGCTGCGGCCCTTGCTCGTCCCGCTCGATGACCGTCACGGGGCGCAGGAGAGAATCGTAGATGTCGACGCGATACGTCGTCGTCACCGCCAGGGCGACCCGGCCGTCGGTCGAGAACGCCATGAGCCGATCGGTTCCGTAAGGGGGAGGGCCGCCCAATCCATACAAGTACCCCAACGCATTCCATTCCTCGGCCTCCGCCAGCTCCGCCCGTGAGAACTTCGGCGACAACCGCCAGCCCATCTCCTCCGGCGTTGGTCGCAGCGCCCACGGGTTGGTCTTCGAGACGGTACTTCCATCGCGCAGCGAAACGCGCCGCCTGCGGAGTCCGTCGCGCCGATCCGGCTCGCCTCCCGACGCGATGAGCATTCCCTCGGGATCGAGGGCCAACAGACCATCGTACAACCAACTCCCGCTCGACCCGACGCGTACCACCTCCAGACCTGCGGATACGTCGTCCTGCGCCGGATCGGCCCGCAGCACCTTGTCCTCAAACGACACGATCCACAGGTGTCCGTCCGGCAGGATGGCCGTGCTGCTTGGGTAGCGTCTGTATTCCAACGGCCCGCCGCCAATCCGACCCAACTGGAAGAGAAACTCACCCGAGGGCCCGTACACACGAACGCCGGCGTGTAGATCGGACACGTAGATTCGACCGCGAGCGTCCAACGCCAAGCCGAGGATCCGCCCGAAGAGATACCGCTCGTCCCCCTCGGTCCGGCCTATCGTCAGGTCGATAGTCCCCCGCACGGCCTGCTGCCCGGGCACTCCCGGGTTCGTTTCGGTACGGTTCGCCGGAATGGCGCCCGCCGCGCCGGAAGAGCCGTACCGTGAGTACTCCCCCAACGCGGCGCCGGAGGCGGTGGAAGGACCCGCGGACTCCAGGAGGATGAACGAGCCGACCAAACGGGTGAATGCGCGGCGGCTCAGTCGCGCACTGTGCGGGTGGCGATCCTCATCTCGAGTCCACTCGGCGGTCCCGCCGAGTCCCCTGAACAGCGCCGAAAACACCGGCTACCGCATGAGGAGCGAGATTTCGCGCAGGACCCAGACGGGCGCCGCGCGCCCGCCGCGGAGGGCGGGGGCGAAGAGCAGTCCGCGGGCCGCCCGCACGGCTGCCGCGTCGAAGGCGCCGTCGCCGGAAGAGACCTGGATCACGGTCGCCTCGACCCTTCCATCGGTCCGCACGAGAAGCCAGACGGAGGTCGTGATGTTCGGGTCGAGCCCCTCGCCGCGGATCACGGGCAGCAGCGTCGTGGCCAGCGCGGCCTCGGCCTCGGTGTCCCACACGAGGCGGGGCGCCTCATCGTGGGCGACGTAGACGGGGCCCGATTCGCGGAGCTGCGCCAACTCCGCGGCGGCCGCGGCCCGGGCTGCCTCGATGCTGGCGATCGAGTCGCGTCGGGCGGCCGCGATCAGGGAGTCGCGCCGGGCCGCCTCCAGCGAGTCCCGGCGCGCGGCTTCCCGCTCCGCGGCGAGGATGGAGTCCCGGCGCGCGGCGGCCCTCGCGATCGAGTCCTGTCGGGCGGCCTCCCGCTGCGCCCTCGCGATCGAATCCTGCCGTGCGGCCTCGCGCTCCGCGGCGAGGATGGAGTCGCGTCGGGCGGCTGCGGCCTGCTCGGCTCTCGCGATCGAGTCCTGTCGCGCGGCCGCCGAGTCGGAGACGACCGCTTCGGGCGGGCGCATCGCGCGCGGGATGGGGAGGAAGCACGACCCGACCGCCAGCGCGGCCAGCGTCACCAGGAGGATCCGTCCCGCGCGCCGCCTCTCCCTCATTGCGGGTGGCCCATGGTGGGCGGTTAGCTCTCTCCGCCTCGCTTGGCGCCTTCCTTGCGCCAGGCGACCGACGCGAGGACGGCGAGTCCTCCCCAGACGAATCCGAGGATGAGGACCATCATGATGATCGTCGTCGTGGTCATGCTCGGGCACCTCCGAATCGGGCGGCGTTCTTCACGGCGGTTCAGCCCGCGGCGGGGCCGTTCAGGCCGAGATCTTCCGCCGCAAGCTGCATGGCGGCGATGACGAAGGCGATGTGCTCGCCCATGTCTTCGCCGAGTTCAGCGCAATTCTCGATCATTTCGTCCCGGCTCACGGCGGCGGCGAACGCCTTGTCCTTCATCTTCTTTCGTACGGAACGGGTCTTCATGCCGGCGAGCCGGGTCGGCCGCACGAGGGCACAGGCGGTGATGAAGCCGGTGAGTTCGTCCACGGCCCGGAGCGTCTTCGACATCAGCGTCGTCGCTTCGACATCCGTGTAGTCCGCGTGGGCCATGATCGTCTCGAGGATGTCCTCGTCCACCCCCTTCTCGCGGAGGATGGCGACCCCGGTCGAGGGATGCTCCGAATCCGCCGCGTGGTCGTGGTTGGGCCAGCGCTCGTAGTCGAAGTCGTGCAGCAGCCCCGTCACGCCCCAGCGGTCCTCGTCCTCGCCGTACTTCCTCGCGTAGGCGCGCATGGCGGCCTCCACCGCCAGCATGTGGCGCCGGAGTCCGGGGCTCTCGGTGTATTCGTGGACGATCGCGAGCGCTTCATCCCGTGTGGGGAGCATCCGTCGTCACTCTCCTTCGGTGGCTTCATCGCTGTTGCCGGCCGCGCTGTCGGTCGCGTCGCCGGTCGCGTCGTGCAGGGCGTCCAGAAAGCGCCGGGGGTCGCTCTGGCTCAGGAGGAGCGAGTACCCGTCGAGCGTGGGAATGTACACCACCCGTCGCCGGTCCGTGAGGTAGAGGAGTGCCTTCTCGCCGCTGCGGAGCCGGAACCATCCCGCGGAGTAGTCCCCGAGCGCCGTCCCCATGGTGCGTCGGCGCGGGACGAGGTCGGGTTCGCCGCGGAGGTCCACGACGCGCGCGTCGTCGAGTTCGAGACGGTCGAGGGGGATGGTTCGCCCCCAGAGGTCTCCCACCAGCTTCAGCCCCGCGGGCGAGACTTCGGCCCGGCTGTTCCGGGTGGACCAGGCCGCCCAGCCCATCATCAGCGTCACGGCGCCGAGCACGACCATCATGATGATGAAGAACCAGAGGATGCCGCGCCCGGAGGCCGGCGGAATCGGGAATACCTGCATCGCTATGTGCCTCGCTCGTTCGAGTCGAGAAGGGCGGCCCGCTTCAGCGCGTCCCGGCCGAACCGGTCCGCCACGGCGTCCATCGTCTTCGCCAGCCGGCGCCGGCTCTCCCCGTCGGAGGTCGCCGGGTCGTCGTCGACGTCATCCAGGAGCCCGAGTTGCGCGCCCTCGGGATGGTCGAAGCCGGAAAGGCTGACCCCGACGAGCCGGACCAGGCGGCGGGGATCGTCGGCCTCCCGGAACAGCTCCCGGGCGACGGGCCAGATGACCTCCGTCATGTCCGCCGGCCGCCCGAGCGTCCGCTGGCGCGTGTGCGTCTCGAAGCCGTCCCAGCGCAGCTTCAACTGCACGGTGCGCCCCGCGATCCCCTTCCTGCGCAGGGACCGCGCGACCGCCTCGCAGAGGGCGAGCAGCGTCCGCTCGACCCGGGCGCGGTCCTCGACGTCCTTCGGGAAGGTCACTTCCTTGCCGAGCGACTTCCGGCCCGGCCGCGGGTCGACTCTCCGCACGTCGAGGCCGTTCGCGAGTTCGTGGAGGCGCCGCCCCAGCTTCCGGCCCAGGGAAGCCTCGAGGAACTCGGGTTCGTTGCGCGCCACATCCCCGATCGTCCGGAGACCGAGCCGGGCCAGGCGGGTCTGCACCTTCGGCCCCGCCCCCCAGAGTCGCGAAACGGAAAGGGGCGCCAGGAACTCCCGTTCGGTGCCGGGCGGCACGACGACGAGCGCGTCCGGCTTCCTGAGGTCGCTCGCCACCTTCGCCACGTACTTGTTCGAGGCGACGCCGACGGAGGCCGTGAGTCGCTCCTCCTCGGCGATCCGCTGCCGGATCCGCGCCGCGATCTCCGGTCCCGTGCCGAACAGCCGCCGGCTCGCCGTCACGTCGAGGAAGGCCTCGTCGAGCGAGAGCGTCTCCACCTGGTCCGTGAAGGAGCGGAAGATGTCGAAGATTCGCCCGGAGATCTCCGCGTAGAAGGCGATGCGCGGTCGCACGTAGGCGCCGTCGGGGCAGCGGCGCCACGCCTGCGAGATCGGCATCGCGGAGTGGATCCCGTAGCGCCGGGCCTCGTAGTTCGCCGTCGAGACGACGCCCCGGCCCCGGCCCTGGCGCGGCGCGGATCCGATGATGACCGGCTTCCCGCGCAGCGACGGGTCCTCGCGGATCTCGACCGCGGCATAGAAGGCATCCATGTCCACGTGGAGGATCGTGCGCGGCCGCGCTTCAGGCTCCGGCATCTCCCCCCACCTCCCGCTCGTCCAGGATCCGGCGGGCGCGCCCCGGGGCGTCGGTCACGAGCCCATCCACGCCCCAGTCCAGGAGGCGCCGCATGTCGTCGGCGGGGTTCACGGTCCAGACGAAGACCCCCATGCCGTCGGCGTGGGCGCGCCGCACGAAGCGCGGCGTCACGATGCGCAGCGCGCCCTGCCGTTCCGGCAGCATGGCGGCCGCGCAACCGGCGGGGGCGAACCGCCGGCCGAGGCCGACCTTGCCGAGAAGGACGTACGTGCGGAGTTCGTCCTGGTAGGCGCAGTGCCAGCGCGCGTGCCGGCTCGCGGGCTCCACTTCCCCGCGCTCGAAGCCGCCGACCAGGATCCGCTCCCGGTCCGCGCGATTCCGGCTCCGCTGCAGCCACGCGCCGAGTTCGTGCCCCGCGGCCGCGGACTTGATCTCCGCCACGACGGGCAGATCCCCCAGCACCTCGAGGACCTCTTCGAGGGTGGGGATGCCGACACCCGTCCCCCGAAACGGAAACGTCTTCCCGTGGTCCGTCGTGAAGCAGTATCCGGCGTCGAAGGCGCGCAACTCGTCGAGCGTCCGCTCCTCCACGGGGCCCGTCCCCTCGGTGAGGCGCTCGAGGCTCGGATCGTGGATGACCATGAGGCGGCCGTCCGCGCTCCGGTGGAGGTCGAGTTCCACCGCGTCGGCCCCCACGCGCACCGCGTGTTCGAAGGACGGGAGCGTGTTCTCGGGCGCGAACGCCGCCGCCCCCCGGTGGCCGATGACGCGCAGCGGAGAGCCGGGGCCGAAGAGATCGTCGGGCAGCACGGGCGGCTCAGGAAGAGATGCGTCGGGCCTGCGCCTGACCGAGCCCGATGGAGAGCGCGATCCACATGCCGGCCAGCGGCGCCGTCGACATGGCCACCCACGCGAGCGTCAGTCCGAGCACCGCGAACAGGCTGTCGATGCCGGCGCCCGCCAAGTCGCCGCCCCGGTACAGGAAGACATCGACGATCGGCTTCCCCTTGTACTTCTCCGCCGGCGGCACGACCGAGAACAGCGTCTCGCGGGAGGGCCGGGACACGGCGTAGCGCGTCGCGCGGTGGACGGCCTGGAAGATCATCATCACGCCGTAGACCGGCCACACCGCCAGCACGACGAACCCGAGCACGGTCACGAGGGGCAGGATGGCCAGCGTCCACCCGACCCCCAGCTTCCGGATCAGGTGCGTCGTGATGAAGATCTGCGTCAGCAGGGTGCCGAACTGCGCCAGCGAGTCAAAGTCGGCGAAGCTTCCCACGCGTTGGCTGAACGTATCCGTGGCCTCGAGGATCACGTTCGCCTGCGTGAAGTAGATCAGCGTGTTCGAGATCGCCATGAACACGACCCAGAGGCCGACGCCGAGCAGGTAGGGCGAGGTGAACACGGCCCGCAGCCCTTCGAGCGCCCCGCCTCCGATCCGCGTGCCCCCATCGCCGCGCCGCCCGCCTTCGGTTCCCGCCGCCTCGCCGTCCGCCGCCGCCGGTCCGCCCGCCGGGCCCGTTCCGAGCCGTGAGAGGTTCGAGGCCCCGGCCCTCCGGTCGAGGATCAGCATGACGGCGATCGCCAGCGCGAAGCAGCCGGCGCCGATGAGCATGAGACCGGCGGGCAGGTACGGACTCTCGGTGAGGCCGCTGACGAGGCTCGCGCCGCGCCCCCCGGCGAGCGCCCCAAGCGTGCCGCCGATCCCGATGAAGGGGAACATTCTCTTCCCCTGGTCGACGTCGAACACATCGACCATGAAGGCCCAGAACACGCTCGTCGAGAAGAGGTTGATGACGCTCAGCCACACGTAGAACGTGTACCCGACACCGCGTGCGAGACCGGTCTCCGCATCGGTGCCGATGAGCCCGCCGCCCGCCCGCACGTCCTGGATAAGGAGCGTCGCGAAACCGATCAGGCAGGCGATGACGAACAGGTACGCGATCGGGATGAAGCGCCGCCGGTTCGTCCGCGCGACGACGCCCCCGAAGACGAGGACCGCGAACAGGGAGCCGAGCGACGTCACGGCGAAGAGCCAGCGCAGTTCGTCCATCCCGCGGGCGACTCCCATCGCCTCCCGCACGGGACGGAGGAAAAAGTAGCCGCAGAGGACGAGGAAGAAGAAGAGCGCGGACATCATCGCGAGACCGAATTCGCCCCGCCTCATGTTGAGGACTCGTCTCGAGAAGTTGAGGATCACTTCCTGCAAGCTGGCCACGTTCGCTCCCGCCGTTAGGTTCCGAGGTTCTCTGAAGAGAATCCCTTTTTCCATCGACCGGCAAGCAGAGCCACAATGAAGCGCCACCCCGGAGCTTCCTCCGCATGACCCCACCCCCGGAGAGCGAGCCGCGCACGATCGTCGCGTGGCTGACAGGCACCCGTCCGGAGGAGGGCCGGCTAGTGCTCCTGTCGGCCCTCTACTTCTTCTTCATCCTCTCCGCGTACTACGTGATCCGGCCCATCCGCGAGGAGATGGCCGTGGCGGGCGGGGTCGAGAACATCCCCTGGCTCTTCACGGGAACGCTGACCGCCATGCTTCTCGTGCACCCGATCTTCGCCGCGGTCGTGTCGCGGTGGACGCGCCGGCGGTTCGTGACCCTCACGTACCGCTTCTTCATGCTGAACCTGCTGGTCTACTTCGTGCTGCTGAGCGTCGTGACCGACGGCGAGGCTTCGGTGTGGGTCGGCAGGACCTTCTTCGTATGGATCAGCGTCTTCAACCTGTTCGTGGTCTCCGTATTCTGGTCGTTCATGACCGACATCTTCCGCGAACGCCAGAGCCGGCGGCTCTTCGGCCTCATCGGCGTCGGCGGAACCGTGGGGGGGATCGTCGGCTCCTCGATCACGGCCTTCCTGGTGGGATTCCTGTCGCCCGCCACGCTGCTCCTGTTCTCCGTGCTGCTGCTCGAGGGCGCGGTGATCTGCCTCAGGGCGCTCGATTCGCGCTGCGCGACCCTCCCGGCGGCGGGCGGAGGCCCGGGCGCCGAGGCGGACGGCGCTTCGGGCGGCGGTCGGGACGGTTCGCGCACGGAAGCGTCGGAGGCGGTGATCGGGGGTTCGGCGCTGGAAGGGATCCGGCGGGTCCTGGCGTCGCCCTATCTGCTCGGGATCGGCGCCTTCATGCTGCTCTTCACGATCGGTTCCACCTTCCTCTACAACATCCAGGCGGACATCGTCGCCCGCACCTTCGCGACGAGCGCGGAACGGACCTCGATCTTCGCGCGGATCGACCTCTCGGTGAACGTGCTCACTCTCTTCACCCAACTCTTTCTGACAGGCCGCATTCTGAAGTGGCTCGGCTTGCGCCTGGCGCTCGGGATATTGCCGGTGCTCAGCATCCTCGGCTTCCTGGCTCTGGGAGCGGCGCCGGTCTTCGCCGTGTTCGTGGTTTTCCAGGTGCTGCGGAGGGCGGGGAACTTCGCGCTTGCGGTGCCGACGCGGGAGGTGCTCTACACCGTCCTCCCGCGCCGGGACAAGTACAAGGCGAAGAACTTCAACGACCTTTTCGTCTACCGGGCGGGCGACCAGATCGGCGTGTGGTCCTTCGCCGGGCTGCGTGCACTCGGGCTTGGAAGCTCCGCGCTTGCGCTGACGATGGTCCCGCTGGCGGGGTTGTGGCTGATGATCGCGCTGTGGCTGGGAAGGCGGCAGGCGGAACTCGCCGCTAGACGGCGCACAGCTCCACGGCCTCGCGCAGCGAGCGCAGGGGGTCGCCGCTCCGCGGAATGAACTCGTGGGCCATGAAGCCCTCGAAACCCGTATCCGCGATCGCCCGCACGATCGGGGGATAGTTCAGTTCCTGCGTGTCGTCGATCTCGGCCCGCCCCGGGACGCCGCCGGTGTGGTAGTGGCCGATCCAGGGGCTCGCATCCGTCAGCGTGCGGATGATGTCCCCTTCCATGATCTGCATGTGGTAGATGTCGTAGAGGATCTTCACGCGGGGCGAGTCGACGGCCCGGATGATCTCGAGCGCGTAGTCCATGCGGTCGCCGATGTAGTCGACGTGTCCGCCGGCTTTCGAGTTGAGGACCTCGACGAGGATCGTGACGCCCTCGGATTCGGCGATGGGAGCGCACGCCTCGAGGCAGCGGATCGAGTTCTCGATGCCGACGCCGTTCTCCATCCCGCGGCGGTTGCCGAAGAAGCAGATGACGTTGGGGACCGAGACACGCGCGGCGTGCGGGATGTGGCGTTCGAAGGCCTCGATGATGCCCGCATGGTTTTCAGTCTCGTTGAGGCCGTCCTCGATCGTCCCGGCGGCCACAGCGCCGCACGAGACGGTGAGGCCGTGGTCGTGCGCGACGGGCCATTCCTCGACCGTGAGCAGGTCCATCGCGGTGAGACCCATGTCGGCCACGCCCTCGCAGAAGGGGACGAGGGGAATCTCCTCGAAGCACCAGCGCGCCACGGACTGCGTGATGGCGTTGGCGGAGCCGCGGGCGCGGGGTCCGTCGCGGCCGGCCGGCCGGGCTCCGCCGGCGAGCGCGGATGCGGGGTTCGCGGCGCCGGAGACGAGGAGACCGAGGGAGGCGGCGCCGGTCGCGCGCAGGGCGTCGCGGCGGGTGACCGGCCTTTCGTTGCCGGGCCCGGACCCGTCAGCCACCGAACGACGCGAGGTGCTCGTAGCTCGCGCGCACCGACCCCATCGGATCGCCGGGCGCGTCGTGCTCGACGAAGTAGTGGATGAGTCCCGCCTCGTCGGAGCGCGCAAAGATCGCCTCGAAGTCGATCTCGCCCGCGCCAACGTCCGCCATCTCGCCGTCCGCGGTCCGGTCCTTCACATGGCAGAGGTCGAAGCGGCCGGGGTAGCGGGAGAAGTAGTCGAACGGGTCGGCGCCGCCGTGCACGAGCCAGTAGAAATCGAGCTCGTAGCAGACGAGTTCGGGGTCCGTGTTCTCGATCATCACGTCGAGGAGACGGAGGCCGTCCACCTCTTCCAGTTCGAAGTCGTGGTTGTGATAGCCGAAGACGAGCCCCGCCTCGCGGCACCGTGCCCCGAGTTCGTTGAATTCGTCCGCGAGCCGCCGGTATCCGTCCACGACGGCCGATCCGGTGGCGCCGTCGCCTCCGGGCCGTTCGGAACCCCCGAGGAAGGGCAAAACGAGATACCTGTGTCCGATCTCGGCCGCCGCGTCGGCGGCCTCATCGAAGCTCGACCGGAGTTCCTCGAGCGACAGGTGAGCGGCGGGGGCCGTGAGGCCTTCGGCTTCCAGCGCGGTCCGGATCTCGGCCGGCGAGCGGTCGAAGTAACCGGCGAACTCCACCTCGCCGTAGCCGATGCGGGCGACGGCGGCGAGCGTCCGTTCGACATCGCGCGCCATCAGCGACCGCACCGTGTAGAGTTGGAGTCCCCACGCCTCGGGGAGCGATCGGGCGTCCGCGGCCGCCGCGCGTCCGGCGTGCGTGAGGAGGAGTCCGGCTCCGAGCGAATTCCGTACGAATCTCCGTCTGTCCATGCGCGCAATATGTCGCGCCCCACGGTCGGCGTCGAACCGCGAGCCGGGAAACGGTCTTCGCGCGGGGGGTGCGTGGGCATATGTTGGCGGAGCGTGGCGGCACCCCCGCCGCTCGCGCGCGTCGATGCCGGCCGGGAGGACCGACTGTGAAACGGCGCAGGGCTCTCGAGATCATCGGTGTGGCCGCGGGCGCGCCGCTGCTGGCGCCGGGGAGCGCGGTGGCGGAGGCGCTGGCGCTCGGGCAGCGCATCCGGTCGGTGGCCGGCCCGGTCGGCGGCGCGCCGCCCGCGACGCTCACGCCCGCGCAGGCGCGGACGGTGACGGCGCTCGCCGAGACCATCATCCCCCGGACGGACACGCCCGGCGCGAGCGAGGCGGGCGTTACCGCATTCGTCGATGCCCTCCTGACCGGTTGGCTCGACGCGCCGGACCGCGACCGTTTCCTCGCCGGCCTGGACGAGGTGGATCCCCTCGCCCGGTCGGCCCACGGCGCCGCCTTCGCCGACTGCACCCCGGACCAGCAGGCCGACCTGGTGGCCCGGCTGGACGAGGACCTCGACCGCCGCCGCCGGGACCCCGCGATCGACGAGACGCAGACCTTCTTCTACGACATGAAGCGCTTCACCCTCGCCGGCTACTTCACATCCCGGCCCGGCCTGCGCTCGCTCGGCTACCGGATCATCCCCGGCGCCTTCGAGGGGTGCGTCCTCCTCGACCAGTACGGGACCGGCGAGGGCCGCCCCGGGGGCCAGCCGTGAGCCGGCGGCAGGAGGTCTGGGACGCGATCGTCGTCGGCTCGGGGATCACCGGCGGCTGGGCCGCGAAGGAACTCACCGAACTCGGCCTCCGCACGCTGGTGCTCGAGGCGGGTCCCATGATCGTCCCCGAACGGGACTACACCGAACACGTGCCCCCCTACCGCATGCCCTACCGCGGCTGGAACGACCGCAAGGCGCTCGCCGCCGAGCAGCCCGTGCAGCGCGAGTGCTACGCCTGCGACGAGATGGGGCGGAAGTTCTTCGTCAACGACATCGAGAACCCGTACACGACGCCCGACGAGAAGCCCTTCCTGTGGATCCGGGGGCGCCAGGTCGGCGGGCGCTCGATCATGTGGGCGCGGCAGTCGTACCGGCTCAGCGACCTGGACTTCGAGGCCAACGCGCGCGACGGGATCGGGGTCGACTGGCCCATCCGCTACTCGGACCTCGCCCCGTGGTACGCGCACGTCGAGGAGTTCGTCGGCATCAGCGGTCAGGCCGAGGGTCTTCCCCAACTGCCGGACGGCGTCCTCCTGCCTCCCATGCAGATGACGTGCGTCGAGAACGCGGTGAAGGAGGCGATCGCGCGCGACTTCGGCGACACCCGGATGATGACGATCGGGCGCACGGCCGTCCTCACCCGCGACCACAAGGGACGGAGCGCCTGCCACTACTGCGGCCCCTGTCACCGCGGCTGCATCACGAAGAGCTACTTCAGTTCGCTCAACGCCACGCTCCCCGCCGCCGAGGCCACCGGCCGGATGACGCTGCGCCCGGACAGCGTCGTGCACAGCGTGATCTGGGACCCGGCCCGCGGCCGCGTCACGGGCGTGCGCGTCATCGACCGTCAGACGGGGGAGGATCTGGAGTTCTTCGGGGAGATCGTCATGCTGGGCGCCTCCGCGCTCGAGTCGACGCGGATTCTCCTCCACTCGACATCCGCCGATTTCCCGGATGGGCTCGCGAACTCGAGCGGGGTTCTGGGGCGCTATCTCATGGATCACACGATGAGCACGGGGGCGAAGGCGAAGTTCCCGGGCTGGGAGAACCACGGCTACACCGGCGAGCGTCCGAACGGGATCTACATCCCGCGCTTCCGGAACGTGACGGAACCCTCGCCCGACTTCATCCGCGGCTACGGCTACCAGGGCTGGTCCACCCGTCAGAGCTGGAGCCGCGGCCTCGACATGCCGGGCTTCGGAGCGGAATACAAGCGGCAGCTCACCGAACCCGGGGTGTGGGAGTTCGAACTGGGCGCCTTCGGGGAGTGTCTCCCGCGCGAGGAGAACTACATCGAACTCGACCCGGAGCGCGTCGACGCGTGGGGAATCCCCGCCCTCCGCATCCACTGCGAGTGGAGCGGCAACGAGCGCCTGATGATGCGGGACAGCGCGGACCGCGCCGCGGAGATGCTGGAAGCCGGGGGCGGCGTCGACATCGAACTGCTCACGGATCTCACGGCGCCGGGCCTCACCATCCACGAGATGGGGACGGCGCGGATGGGTCGGGATCCGGCGACCTCCGTCCTCAACGGCTACAACCAGGCGTGGGACGCGCCGAACCTGTTCGTGATCGACGGCGCGGCGATGCCCTCATCCGCCTGCCAGAACCCCTCTCTCACCTACATGGCCCTCACCGCCCGCGCCTGCCACTACGCGCTCTGGGCGAAGAACCGCGGCGAGTTGTAGCACCCTCGGGCAGGCAGGCCCCGTCCCGGAAACTTGATCGCCGTCAGGGTATGGCCATATCTTCGAGTATGGCCACCACCTCCATAAAATCGACCTATTCGCTGGACGTGGAGTCGGTGCGAACTCTCGAGGCGCTCGCACGTCGCTGGAACATCTCCAAGTCCGAGGTCCTGAGGCGCGCCATCAAGACAGCGGCGGCGGAGGACGCGGCCCGGGAAGAGGGTCCCCTCGGCGCGCTCGACAGACTGCAGACGGTCGTGCGTGAGCGCAGCGTCGATCTCGCGGCATGGGAGCACAACGTGGCGGCGGAACGACGCGCGCAGCGTCGCGACACCACGGCCGGAGGAAGATGATCCACCTGGACACCAGCTTCCTGATCCGCGCGCTCGACGCAGGATCGACACAGGATCGACGACTCAGAGAATGGATCTCCGAAGGTGAGATGCTCGGCATGAGCGCGGTGGCCTGGACCGAGTTTCTCTGCGGCCCGCTACACTCCTCCATGCTCGCCCTGGCGGAGGATCTGATCGGTCCGCGCACCGGATTCTCGGCCGGAGACGCGGCGCTGGCCGCACGCCTGTTCAACGAGTCGGGGCGGCGACGAGGCTCGCTGCTCGACTGCATGAGCGCGGCCTCGGCCCTCGGGGAAGGGGCGCGCATCGCCACGGTGAACGTAAAGGACTTCCGACGCTTCGAAGGCTTCGGACTCCGGCTCGCCTAGTCTGGTGTCGCGGACTGGCGCGCCCCGCGATCAGGCGGAAGCGGCGAGCGCGTCGGCGACCTGTTCCATCTCCGCCATCGTGTTGTACATGTGCGGGCAGAGCCGGATGCCGGGGAACACGCCCCTTCGGAGCGCTCCCGCGACGCCGTGTTCCTCGTAGATCCGGTTGTAGATCTCGGTGTGGTCGTCGACCCCCAGTTCGGCGATGACCACGCCTCCGCCGAGGCCCGGCACGTCCGACGTGTGGAACTTCACGCCGGGGATCCGCTCGCGGATCGCCGCCTTGAGCCCGGCCGCGAGGGCCCGCATGCGCTCCTCGATCGCCGCCGCCCCGATCGCCTCGTGGAACTCCACCGTCGTTCCCACGCCCGCGACGGCCGCGTCGTCCCGCTGTCCGTACGTGCCGAACTTGTCGGCTCCGCCTCCCGCGATCGCGCCTTCCCAGCCCACGCCGACGTCGCTCGGCCACAGCTCCGCGACCCGCTCGGCCCGAACGTAGAGGACTCCGGCTTCCTTGGGTCCGCAGAACCACTTGTGGGCGCTCCCGGTGTACGAGTCGCAGCCCATGGCGTGAAGGTCGACTTCCACCGCGCCGAAGCTCTGCGCCCCGTCCATGTGCACGTAGATGCCGCGGTCGCGCGCGATGCTGCACAGGCGCCGCGCAGGTAGTTCGACCCCGGAGATGTTCGAGATCTGGGTCACGGCGAGCACGCGCGTGCGGTCGGTGAAGGCGCTCACGAACGCGTCGATCAGTTCGTCCTCCGTCTCCGGCACCGGCGGCGTCGCCACGCGGATCACCTTGTAGCCCCAGCGGTCCGCCCGGACGTCCCACGCCACGTTGTTCGTGGGATGGTTCTGGTCCCACAGCACGACCTCGTCTCCCGCGCCCAGCGTGAGACCGTTGATGACGGTGTTGTTGCTCTCGGAGGTGTTGCGGGTGACCACGATCTCCTCGGGCGAAGCGCCGAGCAGCCGAGCGAGCCCTTCCACGGACTTCGCGGCGAGCGCGTTGAACTTGGCCCGGTTGTGGAACGAGGCGTCCTGGTCGATGTCGCGCGTGTGCCCGAACACCGCCTCCTGCACCGGATACGGCGAGGGGCAGAGATTCGCGGCGTTCACCAGGATGAGTCCGGGACGGAGCGGGAACTGGGACTTCACCATCTCCCAGAAGGATTCGTCCTCCGTCCCCAGGAAGTCCCGTCGCGCCGACAGTTCGTCGAGGCTGAGACCGGGCCGGGACGGCGCCCGCGTCCACGCCGGGGTCGCCGCGAGGGCGGCGCCCGCGGCGGCACGCTTGAGGAATCGGCGACGGTCGGGCAGGCGGGTCGCGTCGGTGGGCGTGCGAGTCGTCACGGAAACCTCCCGGCTTGTGGGCCGCCGCATCCCGCGCGGCAGCCGCGGTCGTTCACCGACGCAACATACGCCGCGGAACTTCGGGGGGCATGGGGGCGCGCGCGGCGCGGTGCGGTTCGGGCCTGTGGCGACGGGCGGTCTATGCACGCGGCGACGCGCATCCCATGTTTCGAAAGGCCCCGCGCCCTTCACCCCAGGAGGTACCATGGACACGCGCGCCCCCGCTCCCCTCCGCGCTCCGTTCCGCCATCTCGTCACTCTCGTCGCGCTCTCAGTCGTCTGCGGCCTCACCGCCTCCGCCCCGGCGCTCGTCGCGCAGGAAGCGAACGGCGCCCTCCCGCTCGAATCCTGGCTCGACTGGGAGCGGGTCCAGGATCCGCAGATCTCGCCGGATGGCGACGCCGTGGTCTACGAGCGCCTGTGGGTCGACAAGATGAACGACGCGTGGGAGTCCTCGATCTGGATCGTGAATCCGGACGGCAGCCGTTCCCGCCACCTCGTCGACGGGTCCTCCCCGCGCTGGTCTCCCGATGGCAGCCGGCTCGCATTCCTCGCGCCCGACGACGAGGGGAACACGCAGATCTTCGTGCGGTGGATGGATGCCGAGGGCGCCGTCTCCCAGGTGACGCGGGTCACGGACAGTCCGTCGAACTTCGCCTGGTCTCCCGACGGGACGCGCTTCTCGTTCACGATGCGCGTGGGGGCGGAGGAGCCCACGGCGCGCCACTGGGCCATGTCTCTCCCCAAGCCGGAGGGGGCGACGTGGACGCCGGGCCCCCGGATCATCGAGCGGCTCGTCTACCGGCAGGACCGCGTCGGATTCCTGGGCGACAAGTACCAGCACATCTTCGTCGTCCCCGCCGAGGGCGGCACCGCGCGCCAGCTCACCGAGGGCGACTACAACTTCGGCGTCCCCACGTGGGAGCCCGACGGCCGGTCGCTCCTGTTCAGCGGCCTCATCATCGAGGACGCCGTGTACCGGTGGCAGGAGACCGAGATCTATCGGCTCGACGCGGAGTCCGGCGAGCTGAATCAGGTCACGACGCGCAAGGGTCCGGACAACCGGCCGGTGCCATCGCCGGACGGGCGCATGATCGCCTACGTGGGGCACGACACGACGACGTTCGACTACATCGAGTCCGCCGTCTACGTGATGAACGCGGATGGATCGAACCCGCGCGCCCTGACGGCCGAAATGGACCGCAGTCCCGGGGCGCTGCACTGGGCCCCGGACGGCGCCGGCGTCTACTTCGACGCCGCGGCGGACGGCTATCGCAACATCCACTACGCCTCGGTGGATGGCGACGTGCGGGCGATGACCGAGGGCCCGCAGATGTTCGGCCTCAACGACGTGAGCGACGGCGGCATGGCGGTGGGGATGTGGGGCGACGCGCACGAACCCGGCGACATCCATGTCTTCCCCGTGGACCGGCCCGACGGGCGCACGAGGCTCACGGATGTGAACGCCGATGTGCTGGCGGGCGTGACGCTGGGCGAGGTCGAACAGGTGTGGAGCGAATCATCCCATGACGGACTCCCGATTCACGGCTGGATCATCAAGCCCCCGGACTTCGATCCGTCGCACCAGTATCCGCTCATTCTCGTGATTCACGGCGGCCCGCACGGCATGTACAACGGCGGCTTCAACTTCTCGTGGCAGGAGCACGCCGCGAACGGCTACGTCGTCCTCTACACGAACCCGCGTGGAAGCTCCGGCTACGGGACGGAGTTCGGGAACGCGATCCAGTACGACTATCCGAACCACGACTTCGACGACCTCATGTCGAGCGTGGACGAGGTCATCTCCCGAGGCTACGTGGACGACAGCAACATGTTCGTCTACGGGTGCTCGGGCGGCGGCGTCCTCACATCGTGGGTCGTGGGGCACACGGACCGCTTCCGGGCCGCGTCGGCGAACTGTCCGGTCGTGAACTGGTTCAACTTCCCCAACGAGGTCGACGGCAACTACCTGCGCTGGTACGCGGACTTCCGGGAGTTCCCGTGGGTGGACCCGAGCGAGCACATCCGCCGCTCGCCGATCACCTACGTGGGCAACGTCACGACGCCGACGATGCTGATGACGGGCGTCCTCGACCTGCGGACGCCGATGTCGCAGACGGAGCAGTTCTACCAGGCGCTGAAGGCGCAGAACAAGCCGACGGCGATGGTCCAGTTCCAGGGCGAGTGGCACGGCACATCGCGCCTGCCGTCCAACTTCCTGCGCACGCAACTCATCCTCAGGAAGTGGTTCGAGCGCTGGGGCACGCACGACGACGAGGCCACCGCCGCCACCCAAGCCGGCTCGTAGCCGACGAGCGTCAGGGGAGGAAGGCGGTTTCGGAGAGGATCTCGTCGAGATTGGAGACGAGCAGGTCGGCGTCGGCTTCGGAGAAGACGAGCGGCGGCTTCATCTTGATCACGTTGTGGTCCGGGCCGTCGGTGCTGAGCAGGATGCCGCGGTCGCGCATGCGCTGGACGGCGGCGTCGGCGAGGTCGGCGGCCGGCTCGAGGTCGTCGCCCTCCCGCACGAACTCGATCCCGGTGAACAGGCCGCGGCCCCGCGCGTCGCCCACGGGCCGGTGGCGGTCGCGCAGGTGTTCGAGACCCTTCAGAAGGCGCCTTCCGACGTTCGCCGCGTTCTCCCGTAGGCCCTCCTCCTCGATCACGTCGAGGACGGCGAGGCCGATGGCGCAGGAGACGGGGTTTCCGCCGTAGGTGTTGAAGTACTCCATCCCGTTGGCGAAGGATTCGGCGATCTCGCGCGTCGTGACGACGGCGGCGAGGGGATGGCCGTTCCCGATCGGTTTGCCGAGGGTGACGATGTCGGGGACGACGCCGTGCTCCTCGAAGGCCCAGAAGTGCGACCCCACACGGCCGAAGCCGACCTGCACCTCATCGGCCACGCATACCGCGCCCTGCTCGCGGGCCGCGGCGTAGGAGGCCGCGAGGTATCCGGCCGGGAGCGGGATCTGTCCCCCGCAACTCAGGATCGATTCGTGGAAGAAGGCGGCCGCGCCGGGCGGGCGGTCCTCGAACCACGTGGGCTCCGTCTCGAGCGCCCGCGCCGCCTCGCCGACATGGGCCGCGTAGAGCGGCGCGACCTCATCGTCAGGCCCGCGGTGGATGCCCCGGAACAGGTCCGGCATGGGGGCCATCCGGACCCAGGGACGGAGTCCCTTCCCGCCGGGGCCGTTGAACTTGTAGGGGCTCAGGTTGACGACCGAACTCGAGTTTCCGTGGTAGGCCCCGTCGAGGACGACCGCGCCCACCTTGCCGGTGTGCGTGCGCGCCATGCGCAGGGCGAGTTCGTTGGCCTCCGTGCCGGAGCAGACGAGGAAGCACACGTCGAGCGGGGACGGGAAGAGGGCCGCCAGCCGCTCCGTGTACTCGAGGATGGTCTGGTGCAGGTAACGCGTGTTGGTGTTGAGCGCGACCATCTGACGGCGGGCCGCCTCGTTCACGCGCGGGTGCGAGTGTCCGACGTGGGCGACGTTGTTCACGCAGTCGAGGAAGGGCTGGCCGTCGATGTCGTAGAGCCGTGCGCCCCGCCCCCGGACGATGTGGAGCGGCTGCCGGTAGGAGAGACTCAGGGAGGGCCCCAGCCGGCGGTTCCGATCCTCGACCAGGTTCGCGTGGCTCCGGGGTCGCGGCGCCGTGGCTTCCGCCGGGAGTCGGAGCAGGTGGTTCGGGTCGGGGCTCACCGCCGTCCAGACGCCGCGGGCGCTCGGGGCGCCGACGCCCGGGAAGGTGTCCTCGTAGCCGAGGGCGTCGACGAAGATCTGGAAGTGGAGGTGCGGGGCCCAGTCGCCGTTTTGCGGCGGGGCGCCGATCCAGCCGATCGTGCGGCCGGGTTCCACGACCTCGCCGACGGCGAGTGCCGGGAGAGATTCGGGCGACAGGTGCCCGAACAACGTCCGAAATCGGATCGGTCCGTCGCCGTCGCCGTCGCCGGCCGGGGCCTCCAGTTCGTGCTCGAGGATGATCGTGGGACCGTAGTCCAGGCGGTCGGCGTTGTCGTGCGCAGACACGACGCGACCCCCGAGCGGCGCGAGGACGGGCGTCCCCGGCTCGGCGAACAGGTCGACGCCGAGGTGGACGGTCCGCCACTCGTCCATCTCGTTTCCCGGCGCGCGGAAGGCTTCGCCGGTGTACCACCAGCGCACCTCGTCGTAGCGGCCGATGCCCACCGCCGCGCCCGCGTCCCGCATCTCGTCGAACAGCCGCTGCGAGAACGCGGAGTGATCCGTGGGATCGAACGTCCCGCCGTCATCCCCCGACTCCACGCTCAGGTCGAGCGTGACCGTGGGCGCCGTGCGCGGATCGGGGTCGAGCACCGGCGCGGCGGCCGGGGCCGCGCGCTCCAGCGCCGCGATGAGCCGGGCGGTCGAGGGGCAGGGCGCGTGCCCGCAGGCCTCCCGCAGCCGGTAGCGCCCCAGGTTCGGAGGCGTGGCGTCCAGCCGCTCGAGCAGCTCCCAGGCGGGGGCCTGGCTCACGAGCAGGTACTCGTTGTCCGGCTCCTGCGCGCCCCGGACGGACGAGATCGTCGCGCTGAGGGCGAGCCGCAGCCGCGCCAGTTCGTACACGACGTCCGCCTCGGCCTCCCGGAGTTCGTACTCGGCCGCGTAGCCCCGGGCGACGTCGCAGAAGGCGCCGAGCGGATCGCGCGTGCCGAGGCCGGCGTAGGCGCAGGCGACGGCCAGGTCGGCCACCGTCCAGGAGCGGATCGCGTCTCCGAAGTCCAGCACGCCGACGAGCTTCGGCGCGCCGTCGAGAATCCTCGCGGGATCGACGTGGATGTTGGCCGGGTTCGCGTCGTTGTAGATCGGGCTTTCCCGGAGGTCCGGACGGCGCGGCGCGACGACGTCGGCGTACCGTTCCAGGAGGCGGGAGAGGATCGCCCGGCGCTCCGGATCCCGGATCGCGGCCAGGTTCTCCGCGATGAGCGCCGCGGCGCCCCGCAGGTCCCAGATCATGGGCCGGTCTTCGATCATGGGCCGGTCCTCGATCGCGGCCCGGTCCGCCTCCGGCCCCGAGGTGAGCGAGTCATCCAGGATCCCGATCATGCGCCCGATCTGGCGCCGGAGTTCAGCTCCATGCGGCCGGTATCGGTCGAGGGACACTCCAGGCACAGGATCCAGGAAGCGGACGAGGTGGGCGCGGCCGTCCAGCGTCCGTTCGATCAACGACCCGCCGCCGGGGGTGGCCCGCCAGGTCGGCAGCCGGTAACAGGACTGGGACGCGAGACGATCGAGGATGGCCGCCTCGGCCGCCAGCACCGACCTGCGCTCGAGCGCGTTCGAGACCTTCAGATACCCGTGGACTCCCGACCCCCCCGAAGTCCCGGCCGACGTCCCGCCCGAAGTCCCGGCGCGAATCTCGAACACGCGATCCCGCTCGCTGGCGCACTCGCGGGCCGTTCCGCGCACGCCCCAGAGCTCCCGGACGAGCCCCGCCGCTTCTCCCTCCGAGAGCGAAGGTCTCCCGGCCGCGTATCCGGCGTCGAGCGTTTCCATGATGGGCGAAGCTCCCACCCCGCAAAGGTCCGGTCAACCACCGGATATTGCCGTCCGCGCCGGTCGAAACGAGCTTGCGAGCCCCCGGTCCAATCGCTTCGGCACATGGAGGAGAACGATGTCGCTCCGCTCTGGACTCCTGGCTCTTGCTTCCGTCCTCGCCCCGGGCGTCGCGGGCTCGCCGGCCATCCACGCGCAGGAGCGGGTGTACGCGGTCGCTTCACCGGCTGAACTGGAACTCGAGGTCGGCGCGTCCTTCCAGCTCACCGCGCAGATCCAGGGGACCGCGGAAGAAGGCGCCGCCTCGGAGGTGCGCTGGTTCGCGGCCGACGATGGGGTGACGGTGACGGCCGAGGGGATGGTGACCGCGGTGCGGTCGGGCGAGTCCCGCGTGGCGGCGATGTTCCGCGGCCAGCCGAGTTGGGTCCGGATCGTCGTCCCCCGCCTCGCAGCCGACCGGATCGAGGCCCGCGTCGCCGGCCCCGTCTACGCGGGCGCGACGGCCCCCCTCTATGTCGCCGCCTGGACGGAGATGGGCGGCGCCGTGGAGGACGCCGAGTTCGAATTCGCCTCCGCCGATCCCGCCATCGCGACGGTGGACAACGCGGGGCGCGTCCTCGGCCACGGGCCCGGGCAGACCGTCCTGACCCTCTCCGCCGGAGCCGCCGCGACGGAGGTCGAAGTCACGGTGCGGCCGAACCCGGCCGAGGATTACGAACTGGCGGCTTCCGGGGACGTGAGCGCGCTTTCGACGGGAGATGTCGCGGCGTTCAGGCTGCTCGGCCGCGACGCCGGCGGGGCCGAAGTCGCCCTCGCGCCGCTGTGGAGCGTCACGCCGAGCGGAGCGAGCGTCGAACCCGTCGACGGCCGCGGACTCTTCGTGGCGGAGGAGCCGGGGACCTACCACGTGACCGCGATCGCGGGTCCGGCCATCGCCCGCACGGTCTCCGTGCGCGTCGGCCCCCGCCGCCACACGGCCCGGCTCGAACTCGTGGGAAGCGGGATCACGTCCACGCACCGGGCCGGCGACACCTGGGTGTTCGAGGGCGTGGACGGACGCGACTACGCCTACCTCGGCACCTTCTACCACGACTGGATGAAGGTGTGGGATGTGACGGACCCCGCGCAGCCGGTCCTCACCGACTCCATCCAGCTCGATGCCCGCCGCATCAACGACGTGAAGATCCACCCCGACAACCGCCTCGGGATCGTCACCCGCGAGGGGGCCTCGAGCCGGCGCAACGGGATCGTCCTCCTCGACCTCTCGAATCCCGCCCACCCGGAGATCCTCTCCGAGTACACGGACACGGTGACGGGGGGCGTGCACAACGTGTGGATCCTGGGGGACGAGGATCTCGTCTACGCCTGCCATAACGGCACGAGCGAGATCGTCATCATCGACATCTCCGACCCGGCGAACCCGCGCGAGATCAACCGCTGGGTGCACGACGAGCCGATCCGCAGCCTGCACGACGTCATCGTCCAGGACGGGTACGCGTACGCATCGTTCTGGAACGAGGGCATCTACATCCTCGACGCCGGGGCGGGCACGCACGGGGGCACGGCCCGCGATCCGAAGCTCGTCTCGCGGTGGGTGTCGGGGCAGGGGAACACGCACGTCGCGTGGCGTCACGGAAAATACCTGTTCGTCGCGGCCGAGATCTACCCGTCCGACTGGGATCCGAACGCGCTCGGGCCCATCGAGGCGCGGGGCTTCGTGGAAGTGCTCGACATGACGGAGATGGACGACCCGGTGAAGGTCGCCCACTACACCGTGCCCGAAGCGGGGGCCCACAACCTTTGGAGCGACGACCGCGACCGGCTCTACGTCGGCTACTACCAGGCGGGGCTGCGGGTGCTGGACATCTCGGGCGAACTGCGCGGCGACCTCTACCGCCAGGGCCGCGAAATCGGCGCGATCAAGACATCATCGCCGAGCGCCGCGGTGCCGAACTGGTCGATGACGTGGGGCGCCCAGCTGTTCAAGGGCCGGATCTTCACCTCCGACCTTCACTCCGGGCTGTGGATCGCCCGCCTCGTCGAGGAGGAACTCATCCCATGAGAACGAAAATCGCGTTGGTCGCTGCCGTCCTCGTGTCCGCCGGGTCCGCTTCCGTTATGGAGGTCATGGCCCAGGCGACCCCTGTGCCGGCCGCCGGGCAGAAGGTGGTCCTGGTCACCGGCTCCACCTCCGGCCTCGGCCGGGAACTCGCCCTGCGGCTGGGCGCGCGGGGCGATCACGTCATCGTCCACGGGCGCAACGAGGAGCGAGGAGCGGAGGTGGTGGACGCCATCAACGCGGCGGGGCCGGGGAGCGCCCGCTTCTACCGTGCCGACTTCGCATCGTTCGCGGAGGTCCGCACCTTCGCCGAGACGCTGCTGGCCGACTACGACCGGATGGACATCCTGATCAACAATGCGGGGTTCGGGTCGGCGCCGGACGAGCGGTGGGTCACCGAGGACGGGCACGAGTACCGCTTCCAGGTGAACTACCTCTCCACCTTCCTGCTCACGCACATGCTGATGCCGCGACTTCTCGCGAGCACGCCGTCGCGCATCGTGAACGTGTCGTCCGGCGCGCAGACACCGATCGACTTCGACGACGTGATGATCGAGAACGACTTCAGCGGACGTCGCGCCTACGCCCAGAGCAAGCTTGCCCAGATCATGTTCACGCACGACTTGGCCGAGGACCTGGCCGGGACCGGCATCGTGGTCGGCTCACTCCATCCGGCGACCTACATGCCGACCGGCATGGTGCGGCGGTTGGGCGCGACCCCGCGCGCCACCATCGCCGAGGGCGCCGACGCGACGATGCAGGTCGTCGACTCCGACGACTTCGAGAGCGGGCAGTACTTCAGCGGGCTGAGGCCTGCCGAGGCCAACGCCCAGGCGTACGACGCGGAGGCGCGCGCCCGCCTCCAGGAGCTGAGTCAGGAACTCACCGGCCTCACCTGCCGCATGGGCCGCTGCCGGTTGGAGGACGCCGCCTCGCGGTAGGCCCCGCCGCTCGAACGCAGCGGGGCTTTACCGCGGCCTGCTAGGGCTGCTCCAGGGCTTCGAGCGCGGCCAGGATGTCGGCGTGCTCCGGGCGTACGCGGTAGTCCACCTCGGTGAAGCTCCAGCGCACCGTCCCGTCCATGTCGATGACGTAGGTCGTGGGGTGCGGGATCTGGCGCCCGCGCCCGTCCTCCTCGTTCAGGAGTCCGTAGCGGTTGGTGATCGCGGATCCGTCATCGGACAGGAGCGGGAAGTCGAGGGCGTAGTCGTAGTCCTCGAGGACGCGGTCGACCATGAGTCCGATGTCCTCGGGGCTGTCAGGGGCGATCGCCAGGAGCTGGGTCCGTTCGCGCTGTTCGGGCGTCATGAAGTCTCGCAGCTCTCCGAGCTGCTTTGCGCAGTACGGTCACCAGTGGCCGCGGTAGAAGAAGAGGATGACGTCCTTCTCCCCGCGGTAATCCGAAAGCGTGATCGGCTCGCCCGTGCTCGAAAGGGCGGTGAAGTCGGGCGCGGGGCTGCCCGCGAGCACCCGCTCGAGGTCCGCCGGGGGCAGTTCGTGCCCATCGACGGGCCCGAGCGCCACCTGGGCCGCTTCCTGGGCCGCCGCGGTCGAGGCGTCGGCATCTTCGGTATCTCCCCCGGGTGCGCAGCCGGCCGACCCCGCCGCCACCAGGGCGCCCGCCGCAAACAGCCGGACGTAACGCGCGTCCATCATCCGCATCTGCCTGTCGTCCTTTCCCTTTTGTGTGCGCCTGCGAACGCCGCTGCCGTCCGCGGGCCCGGAAACGCTATCGCACCGGGGTCGCGCGCGCGACAGCGGCGCGTCTTGCGTGCGCTACGGGCGGTTCGGACTATGCCACCGTTGCCACGATCACGATCCACACGACGTCGGTCATCAGCTGGAGCCTGTACAATGCGACACGATCACCGCAGTCCCCGAGTCCTTCGATTCTCGCTCTCCTTCGCGTTCCTCCTCGTGGCGGCCACGCCGGACGTCGCCGCGCAGGAGGGTGCGGACGGCTACCGGACGCCGGCCGCCGAACTCGCCGCGCTCGTCGACGCCCCGGCGACCCCGGGGATCAGCCTGAGTCCCGACGAGTCGGTGATGCTGCTCACGATGCGGCCCAGCCTGCCGTCGATCGCGGAGGTCGCCGCGCCGGAGCTGCGGATCGCCGGACTGCGCATCAACCCGCGCACGAACGGCCCCAGCCGCGCGCGGCCCTCGAACGGTCTCGCGCTTCGCACCTTCGACGGGGAAGAGCGCGCCGTGACCGGCCTGCCGGAGAATCCGCGCATCCGCAACACGCGCTGGTCGCCGAACGGGAGCACGGTGGCGTTCACGCACGACACCGACTCGGCCGTGCAACTCTGGATCCTCGACGTCGCGTCCGCGGCGGCGCGGCGGCTGTCGGACCTCGATCTCGTGAACGTGGGCTTCGGGGCTCCCTTCAACTGGTCGCCGGAAGGGGACTTCCTCTACGCCAGGGCGGTGCCGCCCGGCCGCGGTCCGGCGCCCGCCGAGCCGATGGTTCCGACGGCGCCCATGATCGAGGAGACGTCGGGGGAAGCGGCCCCCGCCCGCACCTATCAGGACCTGCTGCAGGACCAGCACGATGAGGCGCTCTACGAGTACTACTCGACGTCGCAGCTGGCCCGCGTCGGTCTCGACGGATCCGTGGCCATGGTCGGCGATCCCTCGATCTTCTCGGGCTCCTCGCCGTCACCGGACGGCGAGCATCTGCTCGTGCAGACGACCCACCGGCCGTACTCGTACCAGGTGCCGGCCTCCCGCTTCCCGAGCACGATCGAAGTGTGGGACACGCAGGGGAACGAGGTTCACCAGGTCGCCGAACTCCCGCTCCAGGATGGCGTCCCCACGTCGTTCGGGTCGGTCCCGACGGGGGTGCGGTCGATCTCGTGGCGCGCCGACGCCGACGCGACGCTGTACTGGACGGAGGCACAGGACGGCGGAGACGCCCTCGCCGAGGCGGAGATCCGCGACCGGGTGTTCGTGCACGCGGCGCCCTTCTCCGGCGAGCCCGTGGCGATCGCCTCGCTCCCGCTCCGCTACGGCGGCGTGATGTGGGCGGAGGAGGGGTTCGCCTTCGTGAACGAGAACTGGTTCTCCACCCGCCAGCAGCGCACCTACCGCATCGATCCGGACGCCCCGGGCGAGATGGAGCTGATCTTCGACCTCCAGACGGAGGACCGGTACAACGACCCCGGCTTCCCGATGTTCACGACGAACGAGCGCGGCCAGGGCGTCCTCATGACCGCCGACGAGGGGTCCTCGATCTACCTGGCGGGACAGGGCGCTTCGCCCGAAGGCAACCGTCCCTTCCTCAGGAAGCGGAACCTCGAGACGGGAGAGGAAGAGGAGCTGTTCCGTTCCGAAGCGCCTTACTACGAGGGCGTGGTCACGCTCCTCGAAGACGGGCGGCTGATGACGCGGCGGGAGTCCGTGGACGAGCCCGCGAACTACTTCCTGCGCGACCTCGAGCGGGGGACGATCAGCGCGGTGACCGAATTCCCGCACCCGTATCCGCAGTTCGCCGGCATCCGCAAGGAGGCGATTCAGTATGAGCGCGGGGACGGCATCCCGCTCTCCGCCACGCTCTATCTGCCCGCGGACTACGATCAGGAGCGCGATGGTCCGCTCCCGACCTTCGTGTGGGCGTATCCGACCGAGTTCAAGAGCGCGGCGGCGGCCGGCCAGCGGCGCGACTCGCCGTACCAGTTCACGCGGATCCCCTACGGCGGCGCCGTCCCGTACGTGACCCGGGGCTACGCCGTGCTCGACAACGCGTCGATGCCGGTCATCGGCGAGGGCGACGCGGAGCCCAACGACTCCTTCCGCGAGCAGCTCGTGGCGAACGCCCAGGCGGCGGTGGACGAGGGCGTGCGACGGGGGGTCGTGGATCCGGACCGGGTCGGCGTCGGCGGACACTCCTACGGCGCTTTCATGACCGGCAACCTGCTCGCCCACTCGGATATCTTCCGGGCCGGCGTGGCGCGGAGCGGCGCGTACAACCGGACGCTGACGCCGTTCGGCTTCCAGCGGGAGCAGCGGCTCTTCTGGGAGGATCCGGACCTCTACCTGTACATGTCGCCGTTCATGCACGCGGACAAGGTGAACGAGCCCATCCTCATCATCCACGGCGAGGACGACAACAACTCGGGCACCTTCCCCATCCAGTCGCGGCGCTTCTACGCGGCGCTCAAGGGGCTGGGCGCTACGGCGCGGCTCGTGTTCCTGCCGGCCGAGAGCCACGGCTACGCAGCGCGCGAGTCGGTCCTGCACGTCCTTTGGGAGACGGACCGCTGGCTCGAGATGCACGTGAAGCCGGCGAAGCCCGTCACGACGACGGACGACGCGGGAAGCTGAGCGCCGCCGCCGAAGTCCCGCTTCTGGTCGAGGCGGAGGGTCCCGCCCGGATCCTCCGCCTCAACCGTCCCCATCGCCTCAACGCCGTCAGCCTCCCGATGTACGAGATGCTGGAGGCCGAACTCGCGCGCATCGCGGCCGACTTCGAGACCCGCGTCGTCATCCTGACGGGCGCGGGCCGGGGGTTCTGCTCCGGCGCCGACCTCAAGGCGCACCGCGACGAAACGCCCCCTGTGGATGGGCGCCGCGTCCACGTCGATTCAGCGGAGCGAGTGTCCCGCGGAGTACGATCCGCGCCTGCGGGCTCGCAGCGAAGGCGCCGCGATTACATCGACAGGGGACAGCGGGTGTACCGGGCCCTCCAGACGCTGCCGCAGCCCGTGGTCGCGGCCGTGAACGGACACGCGATCGGAGCGGGCTGCGAACTCGCCCTCTCGTGCGACTTCGTCATCGTGGCGGAGGAGGCGAAGCTCCGCATGCCGGAAGTCGCGCTGGGGACCTTCATCGGCGGCGGCACGGCCTACACGCTGCGCCGGCGCGTGGGACACGCCCGGGCGGCCGAACTGATCCTGCTGGGGCGCTACTTCACCCCCGAGGAAGCCGGCGCGTGGGGACTGGCGAACCAGGTCCTGCCCGCGGAAGAGGTTTTCCCCGCCGCCCTGGAACTCGCCGCACAACTGGCCCGCAACGCCCCGATCTCGATGCGCCTCGCCAAGCGCCTTCTCGACCGCGCGGAGTCCGTCGATCATGAAGAGGCGCTGCGCCTCGAGGCCGAAGCCCTCTCCACCTGCATGGCCTCCGAAGACTGGCGCGAGGGCCTCGAAGCCTTCGCCCAAAAACGCGCCCCCACCTACCGCGGCAGGTAGACCCGCCCGCGCTGTCGATCACAGGATGGCGGGGGCGATCAACGGCGCGTCATCGCCGGCATTGCCGCCCCGCCCGCCCGCGCCGCACGTTTCAAGGACTCATCGACCAGCCCGCGCAAGGCAGAGGAGGCCATGATGATTCCCGCCCGCCGACCCGCCCCGGTGACCCGAGCTTTCGCGCTCGCCGCCTTCGCCGTTCTCATCGCAGTCCCGTCCGCCGCGGCCCAGGACCGGACGCTCGCGCTGGTTGGCGGCCAGCTTCTCGATGGGTACGAGGTGCCCCCGATCCACCACGCGGCCGTCGTGATCGAGGGGAACCGGATCGTCGCGGTCGGACCCGCGGCCGAGATCGATATCCCGGCGGACGCGGAAATCATCGACACCCGGGGCAAGACGATGATGCCGGGGATGGTCGACGCGCACGTCCACATCATGATTCTCGGACACGGCGACTACAGCCGGTGGTTCCCGTGGTTCGAGGGGAATGACGAACTCGTCTACGAGACGTCCGCCAAGCAGCTGCTCGCGGCGGGCGTGACCGCGGGAGTCGATCTCGCCGCGCCGATGTCGAGCCTCGCCTTCCGTGACCGGGTGAACCGAAACGAGGTGCCTGGGCCCCGGCTCCTCGCCAGCGGCCCGTGGGTCACGCGCTACGCGTGGGGCTTCCTCCCGGACGAACTCCGCGTCCTGCACCGCACGCCCGAAGAGGCGGCGGAGCGGACTCGGATGCTGATCGACGCGGGCGTCGACGTCATCAAGACGTGGATCGGGACGACGGAAGAGGACATGCGGGCGATCAAGGCCGTGGCGGGCCCGGCCGGCGTCCCCATCCACTGCCACGTCTACGTGGAGGAAGTCGTGTGGGGGGCGATCCGCGGCGGGTGCGACGTGCTCCAGCACGCGGGATCGGGCGGCAGCGTCCCCCCGTACTCGCAGGAACTCGTCGACCACATCGCGATGGAGGGGATCCCGGTCGTGCAGACGATCTCGCACCGGATCTGGATCTATCCCGCCACGGTGGAGTTCCCGGAGCGGCTGTGGGACCCGGACATCATCAACAGCTTCCCGCCCTCGATCCGCGAGGAGGTGCTGGCCTCGTACACGAAGAACGACTTCTGGCGGAAACCGTACTTCCGCACCACGCCGCGCCAGATCCGCAACAGCGAGGGCGCCTCGCGTCAGTTCATCGAAGCCGACGCGCTGATGGCGATGGGCACGGACACCGGGTCCCCGCTCAACTTCCACGCCGAGTCCGCGTGGCGGGAGGTGTCGGCATTCGTCGACATGGGGATGACGGAGATCGAGGCGATTTCGGCGGCGACGAAGGTGTCCGCAGAGGTGCTCGGGCTGAGCGAGACCGGGACGATCGAGCCCGGCAAGCTCGCCGACATCATCGTGGTCGACGGCAACCCGCTGTTCGACATCAACGTGCTCGGCTACGTGACCGACGTGATCAAGGACGGGATCATCTACAAGCGGAACGGCGTCCCAGTGTGGGAGACGGAGGAGGCGCAGACGCAGACCAGCACGAGAGGCTCATGACTCGCCGCGCCCCCGGGCGCACGACCCGGCTCGCCACCGCCCGAGCGGCCCTCCTCGCCGCGGGGCTGGCTCTTGCCGCGTGCACCGTCGTGCCGGAGTCGGCGGATGACGCGTCGTCCGCCGGCGCCGGTGCCGCCGCCTTCGACCTCGTCATTATCGGCGGCACCGTCGTGGACGGGACGGGGGCGGACCGCTTCACCGCCGATGTGGGAATCCGCGACGGCCGGGTGGTCGACGTCGCCCGCGATGGCGGGCTGTCGGGGCAGGGGGTCGAGGAGATCGACGCCTCCGGCCTCATCGTCTCCCCGGGGTTCATCGACCACCACAACCATGTACAGAACCAGGTCCACCGGCGGCCGCTCGCCGAGAACTTCATCCGCCAGGGGATCACGACCATCCTCCCGTCCCTCCACAGCGGCGACCAGCCCTATCCGCTGCGCGACTACATCGAGGATCTCGAGGTCGCGCCCAACATCGGCTTCTTCGCGGGCCACACCTGGACCCGCGAGCAGGTGCTCGGGATGGAGGATCGCGCCCCCACCCCCGAGGAACTCGACGAGATGCGGGACCTCGTGCGGGAGGCGATGGAGGACGGCGCGCTCGGTCTCGCGACGGGGCTCCTCTACGTACCCGCGAACTACGCCGAGACGGAGGAGGTCATCGAACTCGCGAAGGTCGCGGCGGAATACGGCGGCATCTACTACACGCACATGCGGGACGAGGCCCGCGGTCTCCTGCCGGCCGTGCGCGAGGCGATCCGCATTGGCGCCGAGGGCGGGCTTCCGGTCCAGATCAACCACTTCAAGGCGATGGGGGTGGAAAACTGGGGCAAGACCGTCGAGTCCCTCGCGCTCGTGGACTCGGCCCGCGCGGAGGGCATCGACGTCAAGGTCGACATCTACCCGTACACCGCCGGAAGCACGGGATCGAGCGTGCTCTTCCCGCAATGGGTGCTGGCCGGCGGCATCGACTCCTTCCGGGTGCGCGTGACGGACCCCGAGATGCGGGCCCGTGTGGAGCGGGAGACGGAGGAGTGGATGAACCGGGACTGGACCGGCGGGGACCTGTCACGAATCCAGTTCCGCACGCTCCGCGCCTTCCCCGAATACAACGGGAGGCGGATGTCGGACCTCGCCGCGGACCGGGGGATGCCGAACAACGACGCCACCGGCGTGCAACTCGCGATCGAACTCCAGTTGGCGGGCGGCTTCAGCGCCATCTACCACTTCATGGACGAGGCGGACGTCATCCGCATCATGCGGCACCCGCAGGCGATGTTCGAGACGGACGGAGACCCGGTCGGATACGGCCTTGGCTTCCCGCATCCCCGCAGCTACGGGACGTTCCCCCGCATCCTCGGGCGCTACGTGCGCGAGATGGGCGTGCTCACGCTGGAGGAAGCGATCCGGAAAATGACCTCGATGTCGACGGATCAGATCGGCCAGTCCGAGCGCGGCCGGATCGCGCCCGGCATGTGGGCGGACATCACCGTCTTCGACGCCGACCGCATCATCGACCGCGCCGACTACGTCGACCCGCACCGCTACTCGGCCGGCATCCACCACGTGATCGTAAACGGCGTCCCCGTGATCCTCGACGGCTCCGTCACCGGCGCGAAGCCCGGCCACGTGCTGAGGGGCCCCGCCCGCCACCTCACCGAAACGCGCGGCGGTTAGGCGGTGTCGGCCTCGGGGTCGCCGGTCCGTCCGCCCAGTTCGGTCTCGAGCATGAGCAGCGCCGACTTGTCGTCGCCGGCGAGGCGCAGGCGGTCGACGATGTCGGAGATCGTCTTCTCCTCCTCGACCTGCTCGTTGACGAACCACTGCAGCATGACCTGGGCAGGGTAGTCGGCTTCGTCCATCGCGAGGCGGTAGAGGTCGCCGATCATCCCGCTCACCTTCCGCTCGTGCCCCAGCGCCGCCTCGAACACCTCCAGCGGCGAACCGAACTCCGAGGGCGGGGCATCGATCGCGTCCAGCGTAACCTGTCCCTCGCGGTCGTTCACGAAGTCGAAGATGCGGAGCGCGTGCTCCCGCTCCTCCTCGGCCTGCGCGCGCATCCAGTGGGCGAAGCCGGGGAGGCCCTCCCCCTCGAAGTGCGCGCACATGGACAGGTAGACCTGGCTCGCGTACAGCTCCTGCGTGATCTGCTCGTTGAGCGCCGCCTGCATCCGGGTGCCGATCATCTCGTCCGCCTGTCCTCTCGTCTTCGTCGGGGATCCGTGCCTGGGTCGTGCCGGCCCAAATCTCGTTTCCCGCGCCTCCGACCGCCAGCGACCGGCGACGCTACGGGGCCGTCCCCCGGATTCAGGGACGCATCCAGTACTCGACGGGCCTCGTGAGGAACTCGTCGAGCGGGACTCCGTCGCCGCCGACGACCAAGCTGCGGGTCGGGCGGTAGCGGTCGGCGAACGCGGCGAGACCCGACCGCGCCCCGCGCGCGCGGCCGCTCTTCACCTCCAGGGCGGTGAGGATGGATCCGGCGCGCAACACGAAGTCCACCTCTCGGCCGCGATCCCGCCAGTAGTACACGTCGCAAGCGTCCATGTCGGCCGCGTTCGCGAGGTGGGCTCCCACGGCGGATTCGACGAGCCTTCCCCACGACTCGGGATTCGCGCGCATGCGGGAGAGGGTGAGGCGAGCCCCGGCCGTCATCAGGGCCGTGTTGAAGACCTGCAGTTTCGGGCTGGAGCCGCGCCGCCGCACCTCGGCGCCGGAGTACTTCTGAAGCCCCGTCAACATTCCCGCGCCGGCGAGCAGGTCGAGATAGTGCGCCAGCGTGGTCGTGTTCCCGGCGTCGTGCAACTGTCCCAGCATCTTCGTGTACGACAGGATCTGGCCGGAATAGCCGCAGCCGAGGGCGAACAGCCGCCGGAGCAGGGCCGGCTTGTCCACGCGGGAGAGCAGCAGCACGTCGCGCGCGATCGTGGTCTCGATCAGCGAGTCGCGGATGTAGCGGGTCCACCGTTCCGGCCGCCGGATCAGCGGCGCGGCGCCCGGATATCCGCCGTAGAAGAGGAACTCCTCCAGGGACCAGCCGAAGGCCGCCTGCATTTCAGGGAAGCTCCAGTGCGGCAGGTGGAGCCGCTCGAAGCGGCCGGCGAGACTCTCGGTGAGGCCGTGTTCGATGAGGAGGGGCGCCGAACCCGACAACACGACCTTGAGCCGGCGCACGGCGCGGGTGTCTTCGTCCCACAGGCGCTTCACGGTCTCGGCCCAGTCCGCCGCCTTCTGCACCTCGTCGATGATGAGAAGCGCGCCGCCGGAATCGGATTCGTCGGCCATGACCCTCGCCGCATCCCACTGCTGCGCGATCCACCCGCGTCCCCGGAGCGCCGGTTCATCCGCGGTGGCGAACCGGTGCGGCAGCCCCGACCGTTCCGCGACCTGCGTGATCAGCGTCGTCTTGCCCACCTGCCGGGCGCCCGTGATGATCTGCATGAACCGGCGCGGCTCCCGGAGACGTTCGAGCAACTCCTCGGCGTAGGGGCGCGTGTACGACGTTTTACTCAACATAATGAGTAAAATTACTCAATAGACTGAGTAAATGGAAGATGTTTCGCCCCCCGCACATCCGGGGGGCGTGACGGCCGGGTTTCAGCCGCGAAGGTGCTCGTTGAAGAAGGCGATGGTCCGCTCCTGCGCGAGGCTCGCGGCTTCCTCGTCGTACCGTGGGGTGGTGTCGTTGTGGAAGCCGTGGTTTGCGCCCTCATAGGTGTGGACCGCGAAGTCCTTCCCGTTCGCCTCGAGCGCCTCCTGGTAGGCCGGGTACGCGGCGTTGATCCGCTCGTCCAGCCCGGCGAGCTGGATCATCAGCGGCGCCTGGATGGACGGCACGTCCTCCACGTCCGGCGCCGACCCGTAGAACGGCACGCCGGCACCCAGATCCGGCAGCCGGACCGCGAGCTGGTTCACGACCCCGCCGCCGTAGCAGAACCCGACCGCCCCGACGCGCCCGGTGGTCGCCTCGTGGTCGCGCAGGAACCCGAAGGCGGCGATCCAGTCCTCCATCATCACGTCCCTGTCGAGCTGCCGCTGCATCTCCCGGCCCTCGTCGTCGTTGCCCGGATAGCCGCCCAGGGGAGTGAGCGCGTCCGGCCCCAGCGCCACGAAATCCGCGGCGGCGAACCTGCGCACCACATCTTCGATGTAGCGGTTCAGGCCGCGATTCTCATGGATGACGAGGACTGCGGGCATGGGCTCCGTCGCGCCGGCGGGCACGGCAAGGTAGCCGCGCATGGTGCCCGATCCGCTCGGCGACGGGTAGGTGACGTACTCCTGCCGGATCCGGGCATCGTCCCGCGCAACGTGCCGCGCCCATGCATAATTGGGACGAAGGGCCTGGAGGACCCCGACGGCGGCGGCGCTGCTGCCCAGCACCTTGCCGGCCCCCTCCAGGAAGTCCCGCCGATGGATGAAGCCGTGTACGTAGCCGTCGAAGAGGGCCAGCACCTCCTGGGGGAAATCGCTTGCCTTCTTTCGCGTGGTCATGGGAAGTCCTCCTGTTGGTGTCACTCGAACCTATCACGCTTTGCCACCGACTGCGGGCTGCGGCTATCGTTGCGGCTCGCATCCGAAGCCTAGTCCAGCCAACTCCGCCGCCGCGCCCGCGCGAGCGGTCGTCGAAGATACCCCATGACCGACAACACGAACACGGATTCCACCGCCGATTCGGGGCATCCGCCCGGGCTGATGGACAAGCTCGTGTCCCTCGCCAAGCGGCGCGGGTTCATCTTCCAGTCCTCCGAGATCTACGGCGGCGTGGGATCCGTCTACGATTACGGCCCGCTCGGCATCGAACTCAAGAACCGCATCCAGGACCTCTGGTGGCGCGAGATGGTGTACCGCCACCCGAACATCGTCGGGCTCGACGCGGGGATCCTCATGAACCCCGAGGTGTGGGTCGCGAGCGGACACGTGGGCGCGTTCACGGACCCGCTCGTCGAGTGCCGGAGCTGCCACCGGCGTTTCCGCGCGGACGACCTCCCGCTGATCGAGGCGGGGAAGCCCGAGGAGCAGCAGTGCGCGGTGTGCGGGACCACGGGACAGTGGACGGACCCCCGTCAGTTCAACCTCATGTTCAAGACGTTCATGGGGGTGGTGGAGGACGAGGCCTCGACCGTCTACCTGCGGCCGGAGACGGCGCAGGGGATCTTCGTCAACTTCCGGAACGTGCAGGAGTCGGTGCGCCAGAAGGTCCCGTTCGGGATCGCGCAGGTGGGGAAGGCGTTCCGGAACGAGATCACGCCCGGGAACTTCATTTTCCGCACGCGCGAATTCGAGCAGATGGAGATGCAGTTCTTCTGCGCGCCGGGGACGGAGGACGAGTGGTTCGAGACGTGGAAGGAACGGCGCATGGCGTGGGTCGAGACGCTGGGCATCCGGCCGGAGCGGCTGCGTTTCCACCGCCACGGGCCGGATGAACTCGCCCACTACTGCAGGGACGCGTCGGACATCCAGTACCGGTTCCCGTTCGGGTGGCAGGAGTTCGAGGGGATCCACAACCGGACGGACTACGACCTCGGGCGCCACCAGGAGCACTCGGGGAAGAAGCTGGAGTACTTCGACCAGCCGGCGAACCGGAAGTACGTGCCGTTCGTGATCGAGACCTCGGCGGGACTCAGCCGCACCCTTCTCGTCGTGCTGGCCGACGCCTACGACGAGGAGGACGTCGGGGGCCAGCAGCGCGTCGTGCTGCGGCTCAAGCCCGCGCTGGCGCCCTTCCACGCGGCGGTCTTCCCGCTCGTGAAGAAGGACGGAATGCCGGAGATCGCCGAGAAGCTGGCGGCCGATCTGCGCGGGCAGTTCAACGTCATGTACGACATCGCGGGGTCGATCGGAAAGCGGTACCGGAGGCAGGACGAGGCGGGAACGCCGTTCTGCCTGACCATCGATGGCCAGACGCTCGAGGATGAGACGTGCACGGTGCGCGATCGGGATTCGCTCGAGCAGACGCGGGTGCCGCTGTCGGGCGTCGCGGCGTGGCTGGGCGCCGCGATCGGCGGCGCCTGATCGGGCGGGGTGCGCTTGCCGTTTCGCGTAGCGGAGATCCGTGACCGGGCCCAGCGCCTGCAGAGCGCCCTGGCGCGCGCCCGGTACCGGCTCCGCAGCGGGCTGGACGAGCGGTCCTCGATCGCGTCGCTGTACGGGCAGCACCGGCTTCTCCGCAGCCCCGGGGTGCTTCGGGCCATCCAGCGCGACCTCTCGGAGGCGTACGGGGATGAGCGCCGGCGCCTGAAGACGATCTTCAACTGGGTCGCAGGCCAGCAGATCGAGGCCGAACTCGCCCCGCTGGAGGACGAACTGCGGTCGTGGGAGACGGGGACGACCGTCGTCCTCGCCGAGCGTGAGATCCCGCTGAGACGCGTCCCGGACTGGATCATCCGCGCGGAAGACCGGGGCGAGCGGCTGGGGTGGGAGGCGGCGCGCCACCGCCGGATCGAGGAGGCCGCCGCGCTACGGCTCGATGTCGTGCACCGGGGACGCGAGGCCGTGGTTCAACTCGGTCTCGGGGGATACTTCGAGGCGCGGGAGCGGCTGGCCGGCCTGGACCTGCAGCGCCTGGAGCGCGACGCGACGGCGATCCTCGATGGGACGGAGGCGCGCTACCGGCGGATGTTCGCGGCGGAGGCGGAGGCTCGTCTCGATATGGGCGAGGGGCCGCCTTCGCGGGCCGACGCGCGGTGGCTGATGGGGATGCGCTGGCTCGGGCGGCACTTCGAGATCGAGCCGTTCGCCGCGAATCTTCGCCGCGCCATCGAAGTCATGGGACTGGGCCGGGTGTTCGATCGCTCCGTGCGCATCGACATCGACCGGCGGCGGCTCAAGGATGAACGGTCGTTCACGGCGGTCATCGACGTGCCCGGGGACGTGCGGCTCGTGGTGTGTCCGCTGGGCGGCTGGATCGACGCGCGGCGCCTGCTCCACGAGACGGGACACGCGCTCCACTACACGCACGCCTCCGCCGCGCTCTCGTGGGAGGAGCGGGTGCTGGGCGACGACTCGATCGGCGAGTCCTTCGGGCTCGTGTTCGACTCGCTGACGCTGGATCGCGTCTGGGTCGAGTCCGCGACGGGACTCAGCGGCGACGCGCTGGAGGACTATCGGCAACTCGCGGGCTTCCTCCGGCTCTATCGCCTGCGCCGGGACGCCGCGCGCTTCCTGTGGGAGCTGGAACTGGCCCGGTCGCAGCGGCCCGGCGAGCAGGCCGACCGATACGCGGCGCTGCTGAGCGAGGCGACCGGGTTCGCGCACCATCCGGGCACCTTCCTCACGGATCACCGGCGGGGCTACCAGGCCGCGCGGCGCCTGCGGGGCTGGATGCTCAGCTCCATTATCATCGACCGCCTGAACCAGCGCTTCGGGGCCCAATGGCACCGAACGGGCGCGGCGGGCAAGTTCCTGCTCGAGGTCCTCTCGGCCGGCCGGCGCGAAGACGCCGCGCAGGTCGCCCCGCAGTTCGGCGTGGAGGGGCTGACGCCCGAAATGCTGCTCACGCGCGTCGAACGCTGGCAGTGAGCGAACGGCGGTGAGCGGGATGCGCTGGCCCGGCAGGTTCGCGCTGGGCGCGGCGGCCGGGCTCGCAGGCGCCGCGTGGTGGCTGGCCATGACGCGCCGCAACGAGGCGCTGGTGCGGCCGCCCATTCGGGACGGCTCCGGCGAGGCGCTCCCCGGCGGGGTCATCGAGTACTCTGACGGCGAGAAGGTCGAGTTCGTCGACACCGGGTCGGGGGATGCGCTCGTCTGGGTCCCCGGCGCGGACGGGCCGAAGGAGACGTTCCGCTATCAGCTTCCGAGCTTCGCCCGGCGCCACCGCGTCGTGTGCGCGGACCTGCGGCGCGAGTTTGCCGTGACGGACGGCTTCGACCGCCTGGTCGACGATGTGGCCGAACTCGTCGAAGCGCGCGGCGTCGAGCGCTTCGTGCTCATCGGGACGAGCCTCGGGAGCGCGGTCGCGATGCGCTTCGCGAGCCGGTTTCCGGAGCGCCTGCGGGGGATCGTGCTGTGCAATCCGCTGGCGCGCGTCTCCTACCGGCACGTCGGCTTCAACCGGGCCGCGCTCATCCCCCTCGCCATGCTGACGACCCGATATCTCCCGACGGAACTCTCCCGCGGCCTGGCCCGGGTCTGGAGCCGTCTCGGCATCTGGATCTTCGACGACTCGCCGGGTCGCGACGCCCTCATCGAGTACGCGCTCTTCACCGGGCCGCGCACCGTCCGCCCCACCGTCTCCGACCGCCGCGTCTCCGGCCTGCGGCGGGTGGATCTGCGGGCGGATCTGCCGGAGATCGCGCTGCCCGCGCTCGTGGTGAAGGGCCCACGCGACGAGTATTGTCCGGTGGACTGGGCGCGCGAAATCACCGAACTGCTGCCCGACGCCGAGTACGTCCCCATTCCCGGCACCGGGCACTGCTCGCACATCTCGCGCCCCGGCGCCTTCAACGAGACGCTGGACGACTGGCTCCGGCGGCTCCCCGCGCGCGAGGAAGAGGAAGAAACGTCAGTCGAGAGAGGCGACGCATGACGAATCCCGTCTTCAGTTCCCGGGCCGCGATGATGCTGGCCATGCTCGGGATGGCCGTCGGAACCGGCAACATCTGGCGCTTCCCGCGCATCGCGGCCTCCAACGGGGGCGGCTCCTTCCTCGTCGCGTGGGTCGTCTTCCTCCTCCTCTGGTCCGTGCCCCTGATCCTCACGGAGTTCGCCACGGGCAAGGCGGCGCGCTCCGGTCCGATCGGCGCGTTCACGAAGCTGGCCGGGAAGCGGTACAGCTGGATGGGCGCGTGGATCGCCTTCGTCTCGACCGCGATCATGTTCTACTACACGGTCGTAATGGGGTGGACCCTCCGGTACCTGTTCGGAGCAGTGACCCGGACCGTGCCGACCGCCCCCTGCGAGGCCGGGGCCGCGACCTGCGTGGGACCGCAGGAGTACTGGGACGGGTTCATCGGCTCCGGATGGCCGATTCTGACGCACGCCCTCGCGATCGCGCTCGCGGTGATGGTGGTGCTGCGCGGCGTGAAGGGGATCGAGCGCGCCGCGCGCTTCCTCATTCCGAGCCTGCTCCTCCTCGTCCTGGCGCTGACGATCCGGGCGGTCACGCTGCCGGGTGCGAGTGCGGGTCTCGCGTTCCTCTTCACGCCCGACTGGGCGATGCTGGGCGACGCCTCGATCTGGCTCGAGGCCCTCACGCAGAACGCCTGGGACACCGGGGCGGGCTGGGGTCTGATCACGGCGTACGCGATCTATATGAAGAAACGCGAAGACACGACGCTGAACGCCTTCATGCTGGGGTTCGGGAACAACTCCGTGTCGCTGCTGGCCGGGATCATGGTGCTCTGCACGGTGTTCGCGATCCTGCCCAACGCGGCGGACCAGATCGTGGGGGCGGGGAACGAGGGACTGACGTTCATCTGGGTGCCGCAACTCTTCGGTCTCATGCCGGGCGGCTCCGTGTTCATGGTCCTCTTCTTCCTCGCGCTCGTGTTCGCCGCCTGGAGCAGCCTCATCGCGATGATCGAGATGGCCAGCCGCGTCCTCACCGACGCCGGCATCGCGCGCAGGAGGGCGGTGCTGACGATCGGCGGTCTCGGGCTGGTCCTCGGGCTCCCATCGGCGATCTGGATCGAGGTCTTCCGGAACCAGGACTGGGTGTGGGGCGTCGGACTGATGCTCAGCGGCCTCTTCTTCTCCGTCATGGTCATGCGGCACGGCGTCGACCGCTTCCGCAGGCGGCTCGTGAACAGCGAGGGCAGCGACCTGGTGGTCGGGCGCTGGTGGAACGTCGTCATTCGGCTTGTTGCCGTGCAGTCGGTCGTGATCATGGTCTGGTGGCTGTGGCAGGCGGTCGACTTCAACGATCTCGCCGGGTCGTTCACGCTCTTCTCGGAGTTCAACGCCGGGACGGTGCTCATCCAGTGGGCGATCGCGATCGCCGCCTTCCTGGGCCTCAACCGCTGGCTGGCCGCCAACGCGGCGGGCTCGGCGGCTTCGGGGGAAGAAGCCTGACGGGGGCGGCGACCGTCCGATCGCGCGGTGAACTTCAGCGGTGAACTTCAACCGGTTCGAGACGGCGGCCCGCCGCATGTGGCACGAGATCCCCTCGGGGGCCCGGGAGGGCGTCGACGGGCTGACGATCGAGCCGGAGGCCGCGAGGCATCCCGACTTCGACTGGGTGTACACGATGGGGGAGTGCCTCACGGAGGCGTGGCCGAGCGGCGCCGGCGGGGACGGCGACGTCCGCTCGGAGCTCGTCCTCTATCACGGCTCCTTCCGGGCGCTCGCCGGCGAGGATCCCGACTTCGACTGGGAGGGCGAGCTGTGGGAGACGATCCTGCACGAACTGCTGCACCACCGGGAATCCGCCGCCGGGGAGGCGGGTCTCGATGACCTGGACTGGGCGCACGAACAGAATCTGCGCAGGCTCGCGGGGGAGCCGTTCGATCCGGACTTCTTCCGGGCGGTGCCGTCCGGCCCGGACGGCGTCGTGAGGCTGGAATCGGAGCTGTTCGTCGAGTCGACCGTGGCGGAACGCGCGGAGGAGGCGGTCTTCGAATGGCGCGGGCGACGCTACGCCGTGGAAGCGCCGGCCTCGGCGGCCCGCGCGTTCGTGGAGGTGTCGAACCTGGCGGCCGGACGGCTGTGCGTCGTCGTGAGCCGCCGCCGTCCGTGGTGGCGTCTCGGACGCGGGAGCCGCCAGCCCGTGGAGCTCTCCAGCCCGGCCCACCCCCTGCCCGCCCACCCCTTGCCCGCGAAGGGCGGCTAGGGCCGTGCCGCTGTTCGGCAGCTTCCGGATCGGACGCTGGTTCGGCTTCCCCATCCGGATCGACTATTCGTGGTTCCCGATCGCCGCGCTGGTGATCTGGACGTTCACGACGCGCGAGTTCCCACGGACGCTGCCCTTCTATCCCTCCTCCACGTACCTCGCGATGGGGACGGCGGCGGCGCTCCTCTTCTTCCTCTCCGTGCTCCTGCACGAACTGGGCCACGCCCTGGCGGGCCGGGCGCGGGGGGTGGAAGTGGAGCACATCACCCTCTTCATCTTCGGCGGGATCGCACAGGCGCGGGACGAGCCGCGGCGGCCGCTGGACGAGTTCCTGCTTACCGCGGCGGGTCCCCTTGCGAGCGTGGTGCTGGCCGGCGCGTTTCACGGAGGGCGGGTGGCGGCGGAAGCCTGGGCGGCTCCGGAGCCGGTGGTCACGGTGCTCAGGTTCCTGGCGCTCCTCAACTTCGTGCTCGCCGTCTTCAACATGATCCCCGGCTTTCCGCTCGACGGGGGCCGGATCTTCCGCTCCATCGTGTGGGCGGTCACCGGAGATCTCGTCAAGGCGACCCGGTGGGCGACGCAGGGGGGGCGACTGTTCGGCGGCGCGCTCATCGTCCTCGGGCTCTTCAACCTGAGCCGCGGGCAGTTCATCTCCGGCGTGTGGGCGGCCTTCATCGGCTGGTTCGTGGTGAACGCGGCCTCGTCGAGCCTGCGGCACTTCGAACTCCGCACGCTCCTGCGCCGGATCCCGGTCGCGACGATCATGAACCCCCGGCCCCGCATGATCGAGGCGACGATGCCGGTCGAGCGGGCGATATCCGAATACTTTCTACGCGGAGGGGAGGAGGCGTATCCGGTGTCGCGCGACGGGGACCTGATCGGGGTCGTCGAGACGCGGGCGGTTTCCGCGGTGCCGGAGGAGGCTCGCGCGACCACGCCCGTATCGGCGGTCACGCGACCCGCCGAGGAGTTCCCGTCGGTCCGTCCCGACGAGTCTCTGGCGGACGCCCTGTTCCGGATCCGAATCCAGGTGTCGTACCTGCTCGTGATCGAGAACGGGTTCGTCGTGGGCGCGCTCGACCCGCGGGAGGTCGGCGCGCGAGTGCAGCGGCTGCAGCGGATGGGGCTCGTGTCGCTCGGGCCGTCGCCGGCGAAGAGCGCCTGAACCCGTGCCCCGGCCTCGTTCGTGGAAGGCCCGTTCCGAACTGGCCGCGGCGCTGTCCCCGCGACTTGCCGGCCTGTATCCGGACCTCACCGTCTCGCTGGACTGGGAGACGCCGCTCGAGCTGATCGTCGCGACGGTGCTCTCGGCCCAGTGCACGGACGAGCGGGTGAACCGGGTCACGCGCACGCTCTTCCCGGCGTATCCCGACGCCCGCGCGTACGCCGACGCGCCGCTGGAGGAGCTTCAGGAGGCCGTGCGCCCGACGGGATTCTTCAACAACAAGGCGCGCCACCTGAAGGGGCTCGGCCGCCGTCTCGTCGACGTGTACGGCGGGGAGGTTCCGCGGACGATGGAAGACCTGCTCACGCTCCCGGGCGTGGCCCGGAAGACCGCGAACGTCGTGCTCTCCAACGCGTTCGGGCGTCACGAGGGCGTGGTCGTGGACACGCACGTGAAGCGGGTCACGCACCGTTT
Source organism: Candidatus Palauibacter sp. (assembly GCF_965261555.1). Lineage (GTDB taxonomy): Bacteria > Gemmatimonadota > Gemmatimonadetes > Palauibacterales > Palauibacteraceae > Palauibacter. Next base: position 649,628 of record NZ_OZ253465.1, on the reverse strand, counting down.
CGGCCTCACGAACGAGGTCGATCCCCCGAAGGTGGAGAAGGACCTCATGAGGGTGCTGCCGCGCGAGGAATGGCACCCGTTCGCGTGGCGGTCGATCCTGCACGGCCGCGTGGTGTGTCACGCCCGGAAGCCGCGCTGCGCCGAGTGCCCGGTGGCCGATCTGTGCGCGAGCGCCGGGAAGTTCGGGTGACATGGCCGACCCATCCGCGGCCGACCGCGGCATGGCCGACGCCGGCGCGCTGAAGGAGCGGATCCGGGCGGCCGCGCGCGCGGCCGGGTTCGACCAGGTGGGGTTCGCTCCGGCGGCGCCCCCGACGAACGGGGAGGTGTACGAGGCCTGGCTCGCGGAGGGCTACCACGGCGAGATGGCCTACATGGCGCGCGAGGACGCCGTGCGCCGGCGCCTCGATCCGCGTGAGGCGCTCCCCGGCTGCCGGACGCTCGTCGTCGTCAGCCTGCTATACGGATCGACGCCCCCCGGCACGGCGGCGCCGGACCCGTGGCCCGCCGACCGCGAGGGTGCCGACCGCGGGGACCCCGCTCCACACCGCCGGCTGCCGGTCGTCGCACGTTACGCGCTGGGCCGGGACTATCACGACGTGTTCGAGGAACGCCTCGACGCGCTCTCCGCCGCCATCGAGGACCTCGCTCCCGGCGCCCGCACGAAGCGCTACGTGGACTATGGCCCCGTCCTGGAGCGCGACCACGCGCAGCGCGCGGGCCTGGGCTGGATCGGCAAGAACACGATGCTCCTCCACCCCGACCTCGGCTCGTATTTCATGCTGGGAGAACTGCTCACGGACCTCGAGATCGAGCCCGATCCCCCCTTCGTCCACGACCGCTGCGGAACGTGCCGGCGCTGCATCGACGCCTGTCCGACCGACGCGATCCTCGACGGCCGCGTACTCGATGCCCGCCTCTGCATCTCCTATCTCACGATCGAACTCCGGGGCTCCATCCCCGAGGCTTTGCGCCCCGCGATCGGAAACCGGGTGTTCGGTTGCGACATCTGCCAGGAGGTGTGTCCCTGGAACGCGGAGGTGCCCTCCCCGGCCCGAGCGCCCTTCGAGCCACGGCCCGGTCAGCCGATGCCGCCCGAGGACATGGTCGCGTGGGCCGAGGAACTGGCGCCGCTCGACGCGGACGCGTTCCGGGCCCGCTACCGGGGCACCGCGTTCAGCCGCCCCGGCCGCGACGGGCTCCTTCGGAACCTGGCCGTCGGCCTCGGCAACGCCGGCAGGCCCGCCGCGCGCCCCGTTTTGCGCCGTCTCGCGGAGGACCCCTCGCCCCTCGTCCGGGAACACGCCCGGTGGGCACTCGGGGTGCTCCAGGGTTAGGTTGGACCGTCGCAGCAAAAGGCCGAGAGCTGAGGAGAAAAACGCATGCCAGGTTATGCGGTCCTGGGAGAACCGTGGTGGATCGCCCTCGTGTGGATCCTTGTCGCCGGCCACCTCACCAACATGGTCAACACCCTCTACCTGCACCGCTCGGCGACGCACGGCGGCGTCGTGTTCCATCCGGTCGTGGAGCACGCGATGCGTTTCTGGTGCTGGCTCACGACCGGGATCGTGACGAAGGAGTGGGTCGCGATCCACCGCAAGCACCACGCCTACGCCGACCGGGAGGGCGATCCTCACTCGCCCACGCTCGAGGGTCTCGCGAACATCGCCTTCGGCGGGCTCTTCTTTTACAGGAAGGCTTCGAAAGACCACACGCTGCTTGAGAAGTACGGGAAGGGGACTCCGGACGACTGGATCGAGCGCAACGTCTACACGAAGCGCCGCGGTCTGGGGCTCAGGTTCATGCTCGTTCTCGACCTGTTCCTGTTCGGGGCCATCCCCGGGCTCATCGTCTGGACGTGCATGGTGTTCTGGATGCCGCTGACGGGGAACATCATCAACGGCCTCGGGCACGCGCTCGGCTACCGGACCTTCGGGACGCGCGACGACAGCCACAATCTCTATCCCTGGGGGATCTGGATCCTCGGCGAGGAACTCCACAACAACCACCACGCGGACCCGCGCTCGGCCAAGTTCAAGGCGCACTGGTGGGAGTTCGACATCGGCTGGTTCTACATCCGGATCCTGAGCCTCCTGCGACTCGCCAACGTGCTCTACGCGCGCACGGCGACTCCGCGGGAGTTTGCGGCAAAATTCTACCGCGACTCGGCGGACCGCGTGAACCGGCGCTTCGATCGGGCGCTGTCACGCATCCAGCGGACCCGGGAGGCCGGCCTCCTGCGAATCGAACGCGCCCGACAGGAGCAGTGCCTCGTGCGTCTCGACCGCGCCGCCGCCAAGGCCCGGGCACGGCTGGATCGGGTCCGGACCGGCAAGTTCCCGCGCGTCGCCCGAGCGAAGGCGGAAGCCGGCGCCGAACTCGATCGGGCCCGGGAGGCCGCCCGCACCCGCATCCTCCGCGCGGTGGAAGCGATGACCCTCGAGAGCCAGCCCGCCACGGATTGACCCGCCCCGCCGCGGATTGACCGGGCCCGCCACGGACTGACCCGGCCCGCCGCCGCCAAGCTCACCGCGGTCCGACCAGGCGCTTGTTGACGCCGCTTGGGGATCCGTGCATCTTCCGGATAACCATTTTTAGCCTAGACTAAAAATCGAGCTGCGGACGCTGCGGACGGCGATCCCTGGGCCGATTTTCGGGGGAATTTCGGAGGACGAGTGAAGCCGGAGAGGTTGAGTCGGCGCGACTGGCTGAAGCTTGGTGCGGCGGGAGTCGCCGGCGTATCGGGCGCGACGGTGCTGGACCTGGCCTCCCGGGGCGGCGCGGCTGCGGCGCTGGCGGCCAGCGGAGCCATGCCGCGCGAGCCGGGAACGGATGGCGCCACGGCGGGCCCGCACGAGGGGCACCAGGAGGCGATGGGGATCGTCGGCATGCCCGGGCCCGACGGCACGTTCGACCCTGCCGCCTTCCTCACCGATTTCGACTACGGCGAGGTCACGGCTCGCGCCGACGGGCGTGTCGTGCGGCGCTGGGAACTGGTGGCGCTCGACCGCGACATCGAGATCGCGCCCGGCGTCTTCTTCCCGGCGTGGACCTACAACGGGCAGGTGCCGGGCCCGACGCTGCGCTGCACGGAGGGGGACATCCTCCAGGTCGACTTCGTCAACGCGGGCTCGCACCCCCACACGATCCACTTCCATGGCACGCACCCGCCGGAGATGGACGGCTTCGAACCCATCGTCGAGCCGGGGCAGCGCTTCACCTACGAGTTCGAGGCGAAGCCGTTCGGGCTCCACCTCTACCACTGCCACACGATGCCGCTCAAGCGGCACATCCATAAGGGTCTGTACGGGACGTTCATCGTGGATCCGCCGGAGGGTCGGGAACCGGCGCGGGAGATGGTGATGGTGATGAACGCGTTCGACAGCAACCTGGACGGGGACAACGAGGTGTACGCGGTCAATACTTCGGCGTTCTACTACCACCACCATCCGGTGCGCCTGGGCGTGAACGACCTGTGCCGCATCTATCTCGTGAACACGACCGAGTTCGACCTCATCAACTCGTTCCACCTGCACGCGGGCATGTTCAAGGTCTTCCGGACCGGAACCCGGCCGGACCAGTACGAACTCACGGACACGATCATGATGTGCCAGGGCGAACGGCACGTCCTCGAGTTCCGGCTCGAGAATCCCGGCATGCATATGTTCCATGCGCACCAGAGCGAATTCGCGGAACTGGGGTGGATGGGCTTCTTCGAGGCGGTCGAGCGGCTCGCCGCCGGCGAGGGCGTGCCGGTGCGCGGCCATGGCGGCCGTCGCAACCATGCCTGACTCGCGGTCCGACGCCGAGTCCCGGCGGCAGGGGTCGGCGCGCTGGGTCCTGGGTCTCCTCCCGCTCGCGCTCCTGGCGGGACTCGTCGCGTTCTTCTTCGGCGCCGATCCCACGGCCCCCTTCCGGGACGCGTTTCCGCCCGTCGAGGACCTCACGATCGAGCGCGTGAGCTTCCCGGAGAACGGCGTCATGCGGGTGCACGTGGTGAACGGAGGCCCCGAGGCCGCCACCATCGCGCAGGTGATCGTCGACGATGCCTACTGGCAGTTCGAGATCGACGGCGACGCGACGCTGCCGCGCCTCGCCCGGGCCACGCTGGAACTGGACTACCCCTGGGTGGAGGGAGAACTCCACGTCATCCGGATCGTGACCTCCACCGGACTCACGTTCGATCACGAGGTGGCGGTGGCGACGCTTTCACCGCGCCCGAACGCGCTCTACCTGACGACTTTCGGCCTCCTCGGCCTCTACGCGGGCGTACTCCCCGTCCTCATCGGCCTGCTGTGGTATCCTTTCCTGCGCCGGATCGACCGCAAGTGGATCCATTTCTACCTCAGCCTCACCGTGGGCCTCCTGGCCTTCCTCGTCGTCGATGCGCTCGAAGACACGCTCGAGGCCTCGGCGCTCGTGGCAGAGGGATTCCAGGCGGCCGGGCTGATCGCCGTCGGCTTCATCGGCGCCATCGTCGGTCTCAGAGCCCTCGGGAACCTTGGGCGCGGCATGGGCGGCGCAGGCTCCGGGGGCGCGAGCTCCGGCGGCCAGGGCGGGGGCGGGGCGAGCAGCGGGCTCACGGTCGCGTACCTGATCGCAATCAGCATCGGGCTCCACAACCTCGGCGAAGGACTCGCGATCGGGGCGGCTTTCTCGCTGGGAGAGATCGCGCTCGGGAGCTTCCTCGTCATCGGCTTCGCGCTCCACAACACGACGGAAGGGCTGGCCATCGTCGCGCCCGTCGCGGACCGCCGGCCCGCGCTCCGCCACTTCGCGTTCATGGGCGGAATCGCCGGACTGCCGACCGTCCTGGGGGCGTGGGCGGGCGGATTCTCCTACTCGCCGACGCTGGCGACCTTCTTCCTCGCCCTCGGCGCCGGAGCCATCGTGCAGGTGATCGTCGAAGTCACCCGCCTGATCCGGAAGAGCTGGCCGCAGGGCCTGTTCACCCCCCTCAACGCCACGGGCCTCCTCCTCGGCCTGCTTGTCATGTACGGCACCGCACTAATGGTGACCGCCTAGCCGCTGCGTCAGCCGCCGGGGGGGCCGAGGGGGCTCGGTTCGCAGCCTTCGGTTTCGCGGGTGTAGGCGATGCTCGAGATCTTCCAGCCGTCGCTCGTTTGCACGAGGCTGACCGCATCGATTCCGCAGTGGCTGAACTCGCCGTCCACGTGGAAGTCGTAGGGAGTCCATACGACGGCGATCGGACCCTGGATCATCACATGCGGGTCCCACAGCCGTTCGAGCAGGGCGGGTCCCGGCTGGCCGATGGAGGCGGCGAACTCGGCGCCCGTGCTCTCCCGGACCTGGACGCCGTCATCGGTTTCCGCCGTGGCGACGAACATGGCGCCCTCGGTCAGCAGGCCGCGGATCGCGTCGCCATCGCGCGCGGCCATGGCGTCGAAGAGCGCCTGTACCGCGGCGACCGCCCCCGCTTCGGCGTCATCCTGCGCGGTGGCGACCGCAGGCGTGACAAGGATCGCTGCGGCGAGAAGCAACGTCGCTCCGAACTTTCTCATGAGATTCTCCCGATTCCCGTGGTCTGTCTTCGTAAACCGTCCCGGCCTCAATACGCGGTCGTGCGATATACCGGCTGGAAGAGTCGGGTGCGGTGCGCGCACGCCGGGTCGGCGGGGCACGCCGCGCAGTCGGGCTTCGTCATCTCCGGGCAACGCGTCCGGTTCTGAAAGAAGAACCAGTCCACGGCCCCCATGGCGCGCCCGCTCAGGCGCCGGATCTCCCCGACCGCCTCGTAACAGGCGGCGCGCACGGCCTCCTCCTCTTCCGCGCTCACAACCTCCCGCTTCGCGAGCTTCGAGGCCAGCGTCTCGTCGGGCACCGAGACGACGCCGAGCCGGAGGCAACTGCGCTGGCAGTGGTAGTCGACGATCGGCGGCACGTCCTCCCCCTTCCCCAGCCGCAGGAATCGCTCCGGGCGCTGGCTGAGGATCACCGCGAGGAGGGCGGACTTCTTCCGCCACGGGTCCTCCCGGTAGCCGCCGACGGCATCGAGGCGCTCGAGGAAGCGGGCGAGGGGCCGCTCCGTGGCGTTGGCTTCCGCCAGGAGCGACGCCGGGGTCAGGCCGAGGCCCAGCATGCCGCGCCCGTAGGCCCGCGCGCACGCCGGATGGAGGGCGCCCGCAGGGAGCGGGTTGTGTCCTCCGTCGTCCCGCAGGCGATGATCGAAGTCCGCGTCGTCGAGGGCGGCCTGCCCGGAGGGAGTGAGTTCGTCCGGGGCCTCGCGGGCCCAGCGCAGCCAGGCGGCCCACAGGTAGTCGCTCCCCTTCCGGGCCCGTCCGCCCAGAGAGGCGATCATCGGTCGCTCGTAGCGGCCCGCGCGCTCGTGCCAGAAGCCGAACTGCTGCACGGTTCCGGCGAAGAAGAAATCGAGCGCCGCCGGATCGCCGGGTTCGGGAAGGTCCGGGCCGGTGAAATCGAATGCGGCCGCCTCGGGGGCCGTGGCGATGACCCCGGCCACGCGCCGGACGCGTTCCCCGTCGACGCGGACCCGAACATCTCGCGCCGCCGCCGCCGGCGGGCCGTCCGAGAGGAGGGGCGCCGGACCGATCCCCGTCACCGTCCGGGCGGCATGGGCCGCCGCAACGCGCGCGGCCATGGCCGGGTGGTCTCCGGCCGCGAGCCGGGCCAGCGCCGTCCCGCAGAAGGTGTCGCCGGCGCCCGTCGGGTCCACCTCCTCGACCTCCGGGGCGGAAACGTCGATCGGGTGATCGCCCAGGACGACGCGAGCCCCGCGCGACCCCCGGGTGACGAAGACCGCGCGCCCCGGCGCGACCGCCACGTCGTCGAGAGACCCGAAGAGGAGGCCGGCTTCCTCCGCATTGCAGAAGAAGTAGTCGGACGCCTCCACGACCCGCGCGACGATCTCCGGGTGGGCGCGGATCCCGGGCGCGTACGTCCCGCACCCTACGCGCACGCCCGCCGCGGACAGCCGCCGCGCGAACCCCAGCTGCAGCTCCGGGTCGAGGAGAGGCACGACGTAGGCGAAGGCCCCCGGTCCCGCGTCCGGGATGTCGCCGTAGCGGATGTCCCCCTCGGAACCCCGCACCGCCCGGCGATAGACGGTCCGGCCATCGGGGAAGTACTCGATCTCGAAGTGGGGTAGCGCCGAGGGCGGCACCGGCGGCCCGCGCCAGTCGAGCAGGCGGTCCGCAGGTTCGAGTTCCGCCGGCATGGGGTCGGGCCGCGGCGCGACGACCGTGACTTCGGCCCCGGCCTGCTGGGCCGCGAGCGCGGTGTAGAGTCCCGCGCCTCCGGCGGACCGCACGGAGCGGCCGCCGAAGTGCAGGAGGTCCAGAGAGGGGCTCCCGACCACGAGGAGCCGTGGCCGGGTGCTCATGCTGCCGGCGTCAGTCGCCCTGTTCGTCCGTCGTAATGCGCCCGGCCGCGCCCGCCGGGCCGTTGTCCCAGTCCTGGGCGCTGGAGATGTTCGGCACGCCCCAGTCGTCGCCGTTCCATCCCCGGAAGCCCTCCATCCGGAAGGTCCACAGACCCGTCGTCATGTCGCTCACCACGATGAGCCCGTCCTCGTTCCGGACATCGACCCCGAACGTGCCGTTGAAGACGGCGGTCCGGTCGACGTTCGGCGGTCCGAGGTAGGTGTCGTAGTGGCCCACCGTGATCGGGTTCTCCGGGTCCATCATGTTGAACACGACGAGTCCGTCCAGGTAACCGGACACGAACACGAGCGGCCACCGCACCTCGTGGTTGTGAACGAGGTTCTTCCAGTTCGCCGTCCACGCCGCGATCGGGCGATTGATGGCCGCGACTTCGCCGTCCAGTCCGGGTCTGAGGTCGAAGATCCGGAGCGGCGCGTACTGATACTCCGTCTCCGCGATCGCGAAGTTCCCGTCCGGCGTCGGCGTGAAGGTGTGGCCGCTGCGGATCCCGGAAACGCCGACGATCTGCGTCAGAAGCTCGGGATTCTGGAGGTCGGTCACGTCGTAGATGTAGTAGCCGCCGAAGCCGCCGCCGTAGAAGCGGTCCGTCCCCGTGTCCGGGTGGTAGCCGAGATAGAAGTCGTGGTATCCGCGCCGCCGGTTCTCCGGCATCCCCTGGTCCGGGATCGGGATCTGCGCCACCATCGCATCGCCGCGCCCGTCGACGAGGGCGCCGAGGTCGTAGACGGCCGCGAACGGCCCGGAGACCGTGGCGACGAGATACACGTTCATGTTCGAGTGCTTGTAGATGAAGATGTTGTGGAAGCCGCCCGGGAGATCGGGCTCCTTGATGCGGGCCACCTCACGCACCGTCGAGCCGTCCGGCAGTCCCGTGACGTCGAGGACGACGGCCCCCATGTCGGAGTCCGGTCCGCCCTGCCCGAACTGGAGCGACTGCACGACGTAGTAGCGGTCTCCCCACTTGAAGTGCTTCACGTCCATCCCGCCGGTGCGCAGGTGGAGATCCTGGTCCTCGATCCGCCACTCGTAGAGCACCTCCGGGTTCTCCGGGTCCTCGATCGAGACGATGTCCAGCCCCTTCGGACCGACCGGCCCGTACTGCATGCGCGCCACGTACGCGTACGGCCGGTGCATCTCCTGCTCGATGTCCATGTCCGCGATGCTGAGCCGCGGGCCGAGCGGGACGTGTCCGAGCACTTCCATGTTCCGGCTGCCGCGCTCCACGACGTCGATCGCCTGGGCGCCGAGGGCAGCCGGGGCGACGAGGACCGCGCCGAGCACGGCGAGCGCGGAGAGTGTCAGAGTCCGATTTCCAACCTTCATGCTTTCCTCCAGTTAGAGCTGGCAGCCCGCGGGCTAGCCGGGGTCCACCGTGAACACCATGGACATGCCGGCCTCCAGGTGCTCCGCAATATGGCAGTGCGCCATCCATCGGCCAGAGTTGGAGGCCTCGAGCAGAATGTCGAACGTCGATCCGACCGGGATCACCACCGTGTCCTTCCACGCGAGATTGTCCGACGGCACCCCGTCCTTCGAGAGCACGAGGAAGCGCTGGCCGTGGATGTGGATCGGGTGCTGCATCGGGTGGAACGACCGGCGCTGGTTGTGGATGCGGATCTTCCGCACGTCGCCCACCGTGAAGCGCCAGTCGATGTCCCCGTTCTCCTTCCCCGTCCGCCTGTCGCGCAGGATCCACGTCAGGTTCTCCGACGTCGCGAGGAAGTTCATCATCGGCATCGCGTCGGTCCACTCGACGGGCGGGAAGTAGAGGGTGTCGATCGCCATCACCGCGACGATGTCGCTGGGGAGGTCGCCGACCCGGACCGTGAGTTCGAGTTCGTGATCGGCGGGCCGGCCGAACTCGGCGCGGTAGCGGTCGATGTCCTCGATGACGTCCGCGTGTTCGCGCAGGGTCTCGAAGGCCATCCCGTGGTCCTCCGCCACCGGTTCGTCGAGGACGGTGACGATCCCGAGCGTGTCGGTCTGCGGATAGAAGCGGCCGTTGAAGTGGTCGATGGCCTGGATCGGGTTCAGGAACGCCCAGGTCCCCGGTTCGTTGAAGCGGGCGTCGACGATGTACCGCTGGGCCGGGGCGAGGACGACGTTCGAGACGAAGCTCTCGCGCTCGAACTTGCTCACGTCGGCGCCCACGAGCTTCATCTCCGCGCCTTCCAGGACGAGGTTGAAGGTGCGCGTGTTCGCGACGTTCGTGAGGTAGAGCCGGCGGATCTCGCCGCGGCGGACGGTCGCCTCCCAGCGCGGCTCGCCGTTCACGAGCAACTGGTTCCCGAAGCGGCCCATGAGCGTCTGCACGGCCGCCTCGCGTCCCCAGGGGAAGAGGCCCCCGTCGTCGACGAGCAGGTCGTCGAGCATGAGGAAATCCTCCCCGTGCGCGGGGCCGTAGTAGTCGGGCGCCGGTGCGTCGACGAGCATGTTCCCGTACAGACCGAGGTCCTGCTGGATGTCCTCGCGGTGGTGGGGATGGTACCAGTAGAGGCCGGCGTCCCGGAAATGGACCCGGTACATGAACGACTCGCCGGGTTCGACCGGATCCTGGGTGATGCCGGGGACCCCGTCGAACTCGTTCTCGAGCCTGATGCCGTGCCAGTGGACGGCCGTCGGCAGGTCGATGCGGTTCGTGAACAGGACGATGATCTCCGCGCCCTGCGGGACGCGGATGAGGGGCCCGGGATACTGCCCGTTGAAGCCGTACATCGTGAAGGTCCGCGTGCCGATCGTGCGGCGGACGAACCCGGCCTCGAGGCGGAGCGTGTCGCCGTGGGCCATCTCCACGACCTCGCGGAAGACCGCCTCCGGGAGCATCGCGGGATCGTGGCCGGGGTCGGGCAGGTACGGGGTCACGCCGGGGACGGCGCCCATCAGGCCCGGCAGCATCATCGGCATCGGGATCGGCTGCGGCGGCATGCGCCACACGGCCCCCATGCTGTCCGTCGCCATCATGTGGCCCGCGTGCTGCTGCCCCGATGCCGGTGCGCCGCTCAGCCACAGCAGGGCGGGGAGCGTTGCTGCTGCGGCGAGGGTGCGCACTGTCTTCGACCGCCGCTCGGGTGGGCTCAGTAGTAGAGCTGGCAGTTCATGGCCTCGAAGGGGCCGTGCCCGGCCATCGTATGGAGCCGGCCGGAAGGCGAGAGGCCGGTGAGCATGATCGGTCCCTGCCAGCGCTCGACGTCCGCCGAGGCTTCCTCGCTCACGAAGATGAGGAACTGGTTCCAGGCGACCCGCCCCGCGAGCCGGTTGTCCTCGCCGAGCGTGCCGAGCTGCACCCACTCGTCGAGTTCGGGCTTCGCGGCCCACGCGACGTAGACGGCCCCGCGCCGCTTGCGCATCTGCTCGACCTGGATCTCGATGTCGAACGTCTGGAAGCCGCCCTCGTCGACGGTGATCTCGAACGGCGAGCCGGGCTGGGTGAGCGTCATCGATCCGCGGCTCCCGGGCGCGCTCTGGGTGCCGGAGAGGCGGACCACTTCGGGCGTGAGGAGGCAGGCGCCGACCAGGGGCACGGCGTCCACCGACGGCGTCGCGTCCACCCACGGCCGGACGTCGGCCGGACCGGCGGCCCGCGCCTCGCCCGCGACGAGGGTGCCGAGGGCGGCAAGGGTGCCAAGGGCGACCGCGAAGACGGCGGCAGCGCCGATCACGCTGATGGATTGACTCACGCTCTTCATGCCTCGAAAGGTCGATTCCCGCGTCCCGCCTTGCAAGCGCCCGGCGCCCAGGTTGCCGGCGCCGGCGGGGAGGCCCGCGTTACGGACGACTGTCGTTCAGCTCGTTACCCCCGCCGGGCCCTCCCGCGTCTCCCGTCTCCGCCGTCGGGTCGGCCGGTCTCGGCGTCCGTGAGATCGAGGCCCAGGTCGAAGGTGGCGGCGTATCCGTCGTCCGCCTCGCTCACCCGGGCCATGAGGCTCTCGCCACCGTCCTGGAAGATGCGGTCGTCTGCGTTCATCCTCGTGCGGCGTCCTCGCGCGGCGTACGGCGCCTGCGCGTGCACCTCGTCCGTGAGTGCCTCGTCAAAGTAGAGCTGCGAGGTGAACTCGTACGGCTGTCCCGCGACCTCGGTGCGTACCTTGAAGTGCACGTGGACGGCGCGCGCGCGGTACCAGCCCGGAAAGATCGTGGTGAACCGGGCCACCCCGTCATCGTCCGTGTGCTGGTAGCCCCGCAGGAAATGCTGTTCCCTTGCCGTCGCGGGGGCTCCCTCGTCTTCGACCCCCGAGTACACGCCGTCGGCGTCGCACTGCCACAGGTCGACCAGCGCGCCGGGGAGCGCGGAGCAGTCGCCCTGGGAGATTTGGGAGACGTTGAACCTCAGCGTCAGCGGGATGCCGTCGCTCACCGCCCCGGTCGACGGATCGGACCGGATGTCCGACCGTTCGAGTTCCGCGTCCACGAAGAAGGGTCCTTCCGTCTGCTCGGGCTTCGCCACGCAGGCCGGCAGCGCGCGAGCGATCCCCTCCGCCTGGGCGGCGAGAGCCACGTCCGGGCCGGTCCCGAGAATCCACCGGCCGGCGGCCAGCGCCCCGCCTCCCACGCCTAGGGCGGCGAGAGCCTCGCGCCGCGTGAGTATCCGTCCCCGCTCCTCGTGATCGTGCGTCATGTCGTACCTCCTCGTACCTCGGTCGGGCTTCATGAGTCGCGCTTCATCAGTCGGGCTTCGGCTCATCCTCCTCGATGACGATCTCCCGTCCGGACGGCCGTTTGCCTGCGCGGCCCGGCCGGCGGGCCCCGGGACGCCTCACGAAATCTCCGTGGAGTCCCGAGAATCCCGCGGGCCCGCCCACGACACGGATCGTGCCGCCCTCGACCTGCCGGCCGAGCCAGTTCCGGACGCGGGCGATGAGCCGCCCCCGCACGGGTGGGATCAGGAGCAGGATGCCGGCGATGTCCGTGATGACGCCGGGCGTGATGAGGACGACCCCCGCGGCGAGGATCAGCAGGGCGTGAACGAGCGATTCGCCGGGAAGCGCGCCCCCCTGCAGTTCATCCCGGACGGCGAGCCAGGCCCTCAGCCCTTCGCGGCGGGCGAGCCATGCACCCGCCGCGCCCGTGCCGATGACGAGAAGGAGGGTAGGGCCGAACCCCAGCAGGCCGCCGATGCGAATGAGGAGCGCGAGTTCGACGACGGGAATGATCGTGAACAGCAGGAACAGCCGGAGGAGCATGGTCAGAACCCGAAGCGCATCACGGTCCGGACACCGTCAGAAGCCCATCATCGCCCGGACGGCCGGGTCGATCCTCTCGGGCGTCCAGAACGGCTTCCACACGAGGCTCACGACCGCCTCCTCCACGCCGTCCACCGTCTCCGCCGCGTCCTTGGCGCCCCCGAGAATCTGACCGCCCGCCGGGCAGCCGGGACTCGTCAGCGTCATCGTGACCTTCGCCTCGCCCTCCTCGACCTCGACATCGTACACGAGTCCGAGATCCACGATGTTGATGCCGAGTTCGGGATCCGTCACGGTGCGGAGCGCGGTCCGCACCTTCTCCTCGATCTCGGGCGACTCCGCTTCCGATGGGCTCTCCTCCGCCGAGCCCATTCCGTCCATCGGATCCCTCGTATCCTTCGCTTCCATCGTATCCGTCACCTTTCGATCGTTGTCCGGCACCAACTCCTCTATCCCACCAATTCGCCGGGGCGCACGCCCGGCTTCTCGAACTCCTTCAACAGATCCTCTACCGTGGGGCGCGCGCGCACCAGCGCCCGGCAGTCCTCCATCGCGCCGCTCGCGTTGATGAGGATCGTGCCGGTGAGCCGGTTGTCCGTCACGCAATAGACGATCGAGCGGCCGGAGCCGAGTTCGCCGGAGACGATCGTGCGGTCCACCTCGGCCGTCTCTCCGAACACGTTGATGCTGAGATCGAACACGTGCGTGAAGAAGTAGGAGAGGTGGTCGAACGCCTCCCTCGCGCCGGCCATGTTGCGCCCCGCGTGGCGCCCGTGCGCGCGGGCGTGGTCCCAGTGCTCGAGGCGCGAGAGTCCGCCCCCCATGGGATCCGGGAAGCGGGCCACGTCCCCCGCTGCGTAGATGTGAGGGGCTGTCGTCTCCGCGAACCCGTCCACGACGATCCCGTCCTGGACCGCGAGGCCGGCTTCGGCGCCGAGTTCATCGTTTGGCGACATCCCGACGCCCATGATCGCCAGGTCGGTGGGGATCTCCTCGCCGCTGTCGAGCACGACCCGCGCGAGACGTCCCTCGCCTTCGAAGGCGGCCACGCCCGAGCCCATCATGAATCGCACGCCGCGCTCCTCGAAGTAGCGGCGGAGGAAGCTCGCGATCGTCTCCGGAAAGACGCGCGCCCAGACGCGAGGCTCCACCTCGAGGACGACGGCATCGACGTCGAACTTCGACAGCGATGAGGCCAGTTCCATGCCGATGAAGCCAGCGCCGACGAGCACGACGCGCGACGCGCCGCGGGCGATCTCGCGCAGTTGCTCGGAGTCGGCGGCCGTGCGGAGGGTCGACACGCCGGGGAGATCGCTTCCCGGCACCTCGAGCCGCTTCGCCCGCCCGCCCGTGGCGATCAGAATGCGCCGGCCCCGGAACGCGTCTCCCGCCGCCGTGTGGATGGTCATGGCGCGAGCGTCCAGACGCTTCACCGCCGCGTCCGTGAACAGCGTGAGTTCGTCCGCCTGGTCATCGAACCAGCGCGCGGGCTTCACGTGCAGCAGGTCGCGCGGCGCCCCCTCCGCCTGCAGGAACTCCTTCGACAGGGGAGGCCGGTGATAGGGAGGGTCCGGCTCCTCCGCGAAGATGGCGATCGAGCCTTCGCCGTCGATGTCCCGGATCCCGTCCACCGCCGAGACCGCGGCGAGGCCGCCTCCCACGATGACGTAGTCGAAGCTCTTCATCCGCAGGTCAGCCTCCCGGGTCTTCGGCCGATTGGTCGTGGACGATGAGCCAGGCCCCTTCCACGTTCAGCAGGACGAGCGTGAACGGCCCCGTCGATGTGACCGTCCCGTCGCGTTCGAGGACGTAGCGCGCCGTCGCGACGCCGACCCGCTCATCCACCTCCCGGACCCGCAGGTCCTCGAAGCGGAGGCTGTCCCGCGCCGCGCCCGGCGCGAATCCCGGGGCGTATCGCTCCCGAATCCCGTCGAAGCCTTCGATGAGCCCCGTCGCGCCGATATAGCTCGTCGTCGGAGACGGGGAGAAGGCGCTCATGAAGCCGTCGAGATCGCCCGCGTTCCACGCCGCCGCCTGCCGGTCGAGCAGGGAGGCGACCTGCTCGGCGAGATCGGGCCCCTCGTCCGCCACGGGAGCGCCGTTGCTGTCCAGTCGCTCAAGGCGGCAGCCCCCCAGCGCGAGTCCGGCGGCCAGAGCGACCGCCATCGCCGTCGCGAGCCGCGAAGCTCGCCCCCCGATCGGTCGGTGTCGGGTCATTCGTCTCATTTCAGTGCGCGCGTGAACAGTTCGACCGAGGCGTCGATCGCCTCTTCGAGTTCCGGCGTCGCCCCCGCGAAGGGGTGTCCGGCCTGGAACGTGTGCGTTCCCCCATCTACCCCGACGAGCCGCGCAAGGTCGCCCACCGCGTCGGCGATCCGCCAGGCGTCGCTGAAGGGCACGGACTCGTCGGCCGTCCCGTGCACCACGGTGACCGGAATCCGCAGGCTCGCGGCGCTGGCGAGGACGTCGAGGCGCTCCCGGTTCGCGCGCATGTCGTCGAGCACGTTTCGCTCGAGCGGCATGTCCTGCTTCGTGCGCGCGTTCGGGATGATCACGGTCTCCCCCGCCTCCCACCGGTCGGCGAAGCTCTCGTAGCGGGTGACCGAGGAGATCGAGGCCCACGTGACGAGCCCCCGCACCTGGGACCGGAGACCCGCCTTCAGGATGCAGGTGGCGCCGCCGCGGCTGTGTCCGAGCAGGCCGAAGCGCGTGGCCGGAGAGACCTCCACGTCGCCGAGCCGGCCGCTCGCGAGTCCATCGAGGATGGCCTCCAGGTCCCAGAGTTCGCGGGAGAAGGTGTTGTGGCTGAAGGCCTTCAGGTCGTCGAAGTCCGAGTCGCGCACGCCGGAGCCATCGAAGTTGAAGGAGACGACGGGGATCCCGGTCTGCTCCGCAAGTCGTTCGCAGAGATGGGGGAAGAAGCCCCAGTCCTTGAACCCCTTGAAGCCGTGGCAGACGACGATGGCCGCGCCGCTGGCCGCGCCGGCGCCCTCGTCGGGAGCGGCGGCTTCGCCGGGAGCCGCGTCCGACCAGTAGTCGCCGCGGAGGTCCGCGCCCGGGGGCGTGAGCCGGAACGGGGTGCGCATCACCGACGCCGCTGCGGGAGCCACATCCTGTCCTCGCGGCCGGCGCGCCGGTTCGCGGCCCGGGCGAGGGTGAACAGCAGGTCGGAGAGACGGTTGATGTAGGGGACGACGACTTCGGCGAGGTCCGGCTGGGCATCGAGGAGAGCGGTGACGCTCCGCTCGGCCCGCCGACAGACGGTGCGCGCGATGTGCAACTGCGCGGCGAGGGGCGAGCCGCCGGGCAGAACGAAGGCATCGAGTTCGGGAAGCTCGGCGTCCAGCGCGTCGATCCAGGCCTCGAGCGCGTCGATCCGGTCGGCGGAGAGCGCGGGAATCGTGCCCTTTCGCAGCAACCGCTCGGGGTTCGCGGAGGCGAGGCGGGCCCCGATCGTGAACAGGTCCTCCTGGACGGCCCCGAGCGCCGGCCCGGACTCGCCAAGCGTCGCGCCCTCCGGGTCGAGCGCGAGCGCCACCCCGATCACGGCGTTGAGTTCGTCGACCGTGCCGTACGCCGCGACCCGCGCATCGTCTTTCGCGACCCGCGCCCCGCCGAGGAGACCGGTCTCCCCTCCGTCCCCGCCTTTCGTGTATATCTTCAATCGAGATTGGCCGTAATGGAGTTTGGCCGCATGCCGCGCGTCGTGCGCCAGGCTGAGGGGCGAACCTTAACAGCCCGCGGCGAAACGCCGCCACCTAGGAGTAGTCGGCGCGGCCCATCCCCGATTTGGTCGAAGGCGACGGATCGAGATGCATGCAATCGTCCGATCTAATCTTGATTTTCAACAAAAAAACGTTATTCTGTACGTGTGATTCACACGTTCTCAGTGTCCAACTACGGATCGATACGTGAAGAAGTGACCCTCGATCTGCGGATCCCGGGCACCGCGCCGGACCTGGCCTGCTTCAGACCGAGCGCGGTCAAGCCTGGTCTGCGGCTTCCGACGGTTGCCGTACTCATGGGTCCCAACGGATCGGGCAAGACGACTCTGTTGCGCGCGCTCGTGGATCTCGGGCGAATCGTGTCGTCTCCTACGAATCCCGTCCACCTGGTGCCCTTTCTGTCGAACGAAGCCAGATGGGAGCCGACCCGGTTTTCCATCGAGGGGGAGGGGGATTTCCTGGCGCCGGGCGAGACCCCTCAGAGGTTTCGGTACGAACTGGTAATCGGACGGCAACCTGCAGATGACGGGACGGAGGACCTCTTCGTGAGTTATGAAGCACTGGTCCATTTTCCCAGAGAACGCCGCCGCAGGCTCCTGGAGCGGCGATCCCCCGGAACAGAGATCTACGTGTCTCGCGACCTGGGGTTGAGGGCTCGCGACGATCGGCTGAAGGGGGTCGAACGCAACCGGTCCGCCATCGCCACGTTGAGGCTGCTTAATGTGCCAGTGGTGGCCCGTTTCGCCGCCTTCCTGGGCGATTCCCTGGTTAGCGGGAGCAACATCTCAGGCAACGAGACATTTACTCCGGACACATCAACCGTCATCGGTTGGCTGGAAGCTGCCCAAGACGCTCGGCGATGGGCCGAAGCCCAGCTCCAACGGAGCGATCTTGGCATTGAAGAGATGGAGATCGCCGACGGATTCGCCGAGAAGTACGTCCAATTCACGCATAGCGGACTGGATGCACCGGTGGTCCTGGGCTTCGAATCCAGGGGAACTCGACGTCTGGTTCACCTCTTGCCGCTGATCAGGTTTGCGTTGGACGTGACTGGATTGGCCGTCCTCGATGAAATCGATGGCGACCTGCACGTTGACATGCTGGGGGAGATTCTCAGCTGGTTCCGGTCTCGCGAGAGTAATCCTCGCAATGCGCAACTGCTGGTGTCCTCCCATCACGTCGGTCTGCTGGACGATCTGGAAAAGGAAGAAGTCTTCATCGTCAAGAAGGACGATAGCGGCGCCACCCGGGTTTACGGTGCTCAGGATGTGCAGGGCCTGCGGCGTGATGTCCGATTGTATTCCAAGTACCGAGCCGGCGTCCTTGGTGGGCTGCCGAAGTTTGGTTAGAGCGCGATGGGGCGGCGGGGTGGGATTCAGCGCAGACAGGTGGTGTTTTTCGGAGTCGAAGGGAAGAGCGACCGAGCCTTCGTCAACTTTCTCGGGCACGTTTGCGACGATGAAGGCCTTCATCTCCACCTGGACGTCAAGCCGGACAACGGAGGCGATTCCGTGGCGGTGGTTGAAGAAGCCGGACGCCGCCTGAGCCGACACCCTGACCGCCGCGCGATCAGACAGCGCTTGGTGCTCCTGGATTCGGATCGCATTGAGACCGACCGGAAGGCGGGCCGGGATGCTCGGGCGACGGCAGCCAGGTGGGGACTCGAGGTTGTGCTGATGACGCCGAAACTCGAGGGTTTGCTGATTCGATTGCACAGGGGTCACGAAACGCGCGCGGTTACGGCAGGCAAGGCCGAGACGGAGTTGCGGAAACTGTGGCCCGGGTACGACAAAGGTTCGCTGGTCTCCCGGGAGTTGAAACGGCGCTTCGGGCTACCCGACCTGAGGCGAGCAGCCGGGCACGATGAGGAACTGCGGAAGCTGATGGGGATGCTGGGACTCTGACGGAAAGGACACGTCCAGTGAGCACCGACGGCCCCGAATCCGGACCTGTGGACGCTTCAAGCTTGGGTGGGCGGCCGGACAAATCGCGGAGAACCTTCCTCCTGACGGCGGCGGCGGGGTTGGGTGCCGCGGCGACGGGCTCGCTCGGCGCGTGCCGTCCGGGGCGTGAAGAGGGGGCCGCCCGCGCCTCGGACACCGAAACGCCGGACGCGGGAGGCGGGATCGTCGTCGCTCGCGGGCCGATCGCGGTGGAGGCGGGGGTCGGCGCGCTCAGGCGCGGTGGCAACGCGATCGACGCGGCCGTCGCGACGGCCTTCGCGCAGTTCATCACGACGCCGTTCTCGGCGGGGGTCGGCGGCTTCGGGTGCATGGTCGTGTACGACGCGGGGACCGGGCGCGCCACGTCCATCGATTTCCACGGGCGGGCGGGGAGCCGGGCGACGCCGGACATCTACCGGAGCGCGCTCGAGGGGCGGATCTACGGACACGCGGACCGCTGGAAGGTGCGCGGCGACATCAACCAGATCGGCTATCAATCCGTCGTGACGCCCGGGACGGTCGCCGGGCTGTGGGAGGCGTGGAGCCGGTTCGGGACGCGGCCGTGGGCCGAACTCGTGGAGCCGGCGATCCGGCTCGCCTACGATGGCTTCGAAATCCCCGGCGCCCTCGCGCGCGGCTTCACGACCCGGACGGAGTCGTCCTCGGGCGTCGTTCCGTTCTTCACGAAGGTCCAGACGACCGACGCCTCAGCCCGCATATTTCTCAACAACGGTGTGCCGTGGCGGGCCGGGGAACGGCTCGTGCAGCCCGATTACGGCCGCACGCTCGAACTCATCGCCGAGGGCGGCGCTGATGTCGTCTACCGGGGCGAGATCGCCGAGCGGATCGCGGCGGACTTCGAGCGCAACGGCGGCCTCCTCACGATGGCCGACCTCGAGGCGTACGCGCCCGATGTCTACGACCCCGTGCACGGCACGTACCGCGGACACGACGTGTTCTCGAACGCGCTGCCGGGCAGCGGCGCGCAGGTCATCGAGATCCTGAACCTTCTCGAGGGCTACGACGTGCCGGGTCTCGAACACGGGAAGGCGGACCACGTCGAACTGCTCGGCCGCGCCCAGATCCTCTCCTTCATCGACCGGCGCCGGTACCACGGCGACCCGAAGTTCATCGACGACCCGACGGACATCCTGGTGTCGAAGGACCGCGCCGCCGAACTGAGAGGCTTCATCGACCGGCGCGAGCTCCCGCCCGATGTCGTGGAGGAGCCGCCCGAAGGGCCGGACACGACGCACCTTTCGACGGCGGACCGGGCCGGGAACTGCGTGGCGCTCACGCACACGCTGGGTTCCGCGTCGGGGGTCGTCACCGAGGGGCTCGGCTTCACCTGGAACAACTGCATGTTCCAGTTCAACCCGGTGGCCGGCCGACCGAACAGCATCGCGCCGGGGAAGGCGCGGATCACGGGAATCTCGCCCGCGATCGTGCTCAGGGATGGACAGCCCATCCTCGTCACGGGCGCGGCCGGCGGCACCCGGATCCTCGGCGCCGTCCAGCACACGATCAGCAATACGGTGGACTTCGGCATGTCGGCGCTGGAGGCGGTATCCGTCCCGCGCTGGCACTGGGAGGACCACCTGCTCGAGCTGGAGCCGCAACTGTACCACCACCTCAGGGACGAACTCGAGGGACGCGGTCTGGACGTCGCGAACGACGCGTTCGTCGCGCAACTTCACGCGGTCGGAATCGACCCGGATACCGGGCGACTGAGGGGAGGACCGGACCCGCGCGGGTGGGGCGGAGGATCGGCCACGGCAGGTTGACACTTTTCCCATGCGTTTGTATCCTGCGGGTCGCGCTGCGGGGTGGAGCAGTCTGGTAGCTCGTCGGGCTCATAACCCGAAGGTCGCAGGTTCGAATCCTGCCCCCGCTATCTCTCGCCTCGCCTCGCAAAGCTGCGGGGCGAGGCGTTTTGTTCTCCGATCCCTTTTGCGGGACGGGGGTACGATCCGGGGTAGCTCAGTGGCCAGAGCGGGTGGCTGTTAACCACTAGGTCGTGGGTTCGAATCCCACCCCCGGAGTAGGGCAGCAGGGCTCTTGCCACGGGCTGCCAAAAGGGCTGGGTAGCTCAGGCGGTAGAGCACGGCGCTGAAAACGCCGGTGTCGGCGGTTCGACTCCGCCCCCAGCCATTGCCACGGGCCGCCATCGGCCGGTTCGCGGGGAAGCGGCAGAGGGGCGTAGCTCAATTGGTAGAGCACCGGTCTCCAAAACCGGCGGTTGGGGGTTCGAGTCCCTCCGCCCCTGTCGCTCGCGTAGCTCAGGGGTAGAGCGCATCCTTGGTAAGGATGAGGTCGCGGGTTCAAATCCCGCCGCGAGCTTGGAGCAGCTTGGAACGGGATAGCGGGCGCCCGTAGCTCAGTTGGATCAGAGCACCGGCCTTCTAAGCCGGGGGTCCCAGGTTCGAGTCCTGGCGGGCGCGTGGCAGACAGGGGACGACAGCGGCACGAGCCCCCATCGTCCAACGGCTAGGACACCACTCTTTCAAGGTGGAGATAGGGGTTCGATTCCCCTTGGGGGTATGGACGGAAGCAGGGCGGACGGGAGCGGCGACAGCTCGTTCGCGGAAGGTGGAAGTTGAAGCGCGGGGCCGTAGCTCAGCTGGGAGAGCGCTGCAATGGCATTGCAGAGGTCAGGGGTTCGAATCCCCTCGGCTCCATCGTCGCGACCCGGGGCGGCTTGCGGAGGCGAGTCCGCGCACGAAGTTGTGACGTCGTACGCGCCGTTAGCTCAATTGGCAGAGCAACTGACTCTTAATCAGTAGGTTCGGGGTTCGACTCCCTGACGGCGCATTCCCTCCGTTTCAGCGCCTTCGTCCCACCGGTCCGCCGCGCTCCCCCGTTGTCCGTTCGCGCCCTACGGGTTGTCCCGCTCCTGCGCCCGCGCGCCCCGCAGGACGTTCTCCAGCGCGTAGTTCGCCTCGTGGCAGGCGTACTCGTAGAGGAGGTCGTCCATCCTCACGAACGGGACCTCGCCGCCCCACGGGCTCTCCCACGTGTCCGGGTCGTCGATCAGGAACTCGTAGGTGATCGTGTTCGCGTCGGCGCGCGTGAGCCGTTCCGTGATCTTCATGTTCGGACTCGCGCCGAAGAACTCGCGGTAGGCGGTGAACTGCTGCGGGTTGAGCTTCGTCGTCTCGATGACGAGGGTGTCGTCCTCCCACCAGCCGCGGGAATCTCCGAACCAGGGCTGAATCGCGTCGGGGAAGGGTGACGGACCGTCGGCCTCGTCCGCCGTGCCCGTCTCCCCGGCGTCGGGAGCGGCACCGATCGGGATGATGCGGGTGTCGTGCACCATCTCCGTCATGATCGCGACGTGGTCCGGGGTCTGCACGATGGTGTAATTGTTGTTATAGAAGTAGTTGGGGAGCATCGGAGGTCCGGCGTTGGACCCGAACGAGACGATGCAGCGCTCGGAGAGGGGCCGGTTCTCGGGGTTGTCGAACTCGCCGTGCCGGCCGCGGGCGGCCATGAGCTGGCCGAGGCGCTGCCGGGCTTCGGGCGTGCGCCCGGGGATACGGCCGTCCTCGGGAGTCATGATGAGGGAACTGCGCGGCTCTCCGTTCACGACTGCGACCTGATCCCCCCGGTCGAGGTAGAAGACGTTGTAGCCGCCGGTGCCTCCGGCCGCCGCGTCGAGCACGAAGTCGCAGCCGAGGGAGACGCCGCCGGCCGCCGGCGCGCCGCGCTCGGGGTCGCTGAGCTGCGAGTGGGCCTCGATGCACTCCTGCCGGCCGCCCTCGATCTCGGCGACCTGCTCGGGCGTGAGCACGGCCTCGAACCCCTGGGGCCGCTCGATGGGCGTGATCGTCCCGTTCGTCCAGTTCCCCTGCAGGTCCGGTCGCCCGTCCGGCGTGCGCGGCACGCTGCCCTGGTCTTGCCCGAACACAACATGCAGCAATTCGATTCGTTCGACTGCTGCGCCTGTTGCCGGCGACCCCAAAAAAGCCACCACCATGCCTCCCAGGGCCACCGATTTTCCGCCATGCATCCTCATCGACGATCTCTCCGTATTCGAGCACTACACGGCCAGCGGTACGACACCCGATCCGCGAATGACGCGATCTCGGGTGACCAATGGAATCTGGTGCACAACGCTCGTCGCGGCGATGATCTCGTCCGCCGGATCGCCCCGGAAGTCGAGCCGGGTCGAGGCACGAGCCACCGGGAGGTCGAGCGGCCAGACATGAAGACGGCTCAGCGCACTCGTCACTTCCCGGTCGTCGAGGTCCACATCGATACGTCCCAACTCGACGAGTTTCGCGATTTCCCAGAAGACGATCGCCGAGACCGACCATCGGTTGCGGGCCAGCAGCGCCTCCTCCCGAGCTACGAGCCTGCCCTCGATAGCATGGATCAGGATGTGTGTATCAAGGTTCAGCATCGGCATCCCACTTGATTCCCGTGCTGAGCAGGTCTCCCCGGACGTTGATCTTGTGCCGCAAGCTTCCGATCAAGCTCGCGAACTCCTGATCGTAGGGGAGTACGCGCGCGACCGGCTTGCCCCGCTTCGTAATCACCAAACCCTCCGGTCCAAGTTCGTCCAGCAGCGCCAGACAGCGCTCCTTAAATTTTGCCGCACCCATGGTCTTCATCGGCTGGCCCCCCTTCCGATATGGACATATAATATGACCGGTCGTTTTTCATGTCCATGTCTACGCAGGCAGGCGCAACGGGCGGTTCGCGCCGATGGATCGCGGAGTGGACCGATGCCCCAATCTCGATTCTCGTCCAACCGGGAGAGGCGCCTGTGGCTGTGGGCGCTGGCGGTGGTCGTGGCGATCTACACGATGGCCGATCTCGTGCGAACGCTGGCCGACGCGCTGCGCGAGAGCGGGCTCATCGAACTCACGCCCACCATGTTCAGCGCCGGCATGCTTCTCATCGGCGTGATGATCCTGGTTCAGGGGCTGAGGGAGCGGTCGCGCGGCGTGGAAGTGGGCTTCGCACTGGGCGTCGCGGCGATTGCCGTCATCGGCTTTGCGCGCGGCATCGCCGCGGCGGAGCGTTCCCATCTCATCGAGTACGCGGTGCTGGCGCTCATCATCCACGAGGCCCTCGTGGAACGAAAGGCCCGGGGGTGGCGCGTCCCGGTACCGGCCGTGCTGGCCATCACGGTCACGACGGCGGTCGGCGTGGTGGACGAGTGCATCCAGTTCTTCCTGCCCAGCCGCACGTTCGACTGGTTCGACATCGGGTTCGATCTGCTGGCGAGCGTGATCGCGGTGGGGCCGAGCGTCGGCCTTCGCTGGCTCCGCCGCCGGCTCGGGAGGTTCGGTCCCTCGAGGTAGTCCCGTGGATTTTGGCCGGCTCCCGCCCGGAAGCCGGCGTCGATCAGAGTCGCGCGTCCACGGTGCGGATGTGTCCGGCGGCTCCGTAGTCCAGTATCGTCCGGTCGGCGGTGAGCAGCCGGACCCCGTGGTGGCGAGCGGTGGCGACGATCAGCCGGTCGGCGGGATCGGACGTGAAGGCGCCCGGCAGACGTACGCTCCCCACGGCGATCGCGGGTTCAATGGGCAGGAGCCGGAAGGCGGGCAGCTCGAGGACGGCGTCGATCCACTCGGCGACATCTCGATCGAGACGCAGCCGTCCCCTCTCGGTCAGGAGGGCGATCTCCCACGGAGTGATGGCGGACACCCCGACACGACCCTCCCGCCCGTTCCCTTCGATCGCGCGAGTCGCAGCCGAACCCAGTCTCTGATCTCCCTGGATGGCCCAGATCAGTGCATGAGTATCGACGACGATCACCGCACGGCATCCCATTCCGCCGGATCGGCGGCCGGCGCGTAAGGATCATCGTAGCCCAACACGGATCCCTTCAGCGCTCCAATGATCGGCTCTTCGCCGTCGTCGGGTGGAGGCACGGGCGTTAGCCGCGCGACGGGCCGACCATGTCTGGTGATCGTGATCGGTTCCCGTCCCTCGCTCACCTGTGCAATCAGACTCGCGCACGTCTTCCGGAACACAGCCACACCAACGGTCTGCGTCATCGTCATGTCCTTGGTTCCGTCATCAAAAGATGTACATAATAATTGTACAATTTAGCGGCAGGCCGCAACACATGCTTCCTCCGGCGGGTCTCGAATCACGCTTTGTAAGCGTTCTTAGGGAAGAAGTCTCAACCGCCCCTCAACGGAAGGTCCATGGTGAACACCTACAGGCGGGAGTTCTGCCGCTGGGTGCTGCTGCTGACGGTGGGAGTCGTGCTGGCCGCGTTGACGCCTAACCCGGCTGCTCCGCAAGCGGAACGCTGGACGCTGGGGCGCTCGGTCGTCATCGGCGATGCCATGGACGAGGAGAGGGGCCTCACCCGGGTCGGTTCAGTGGCCGTTGCCGGCGGTCGGCTCTATGTAGACCAGCCACAGGAAAGCCGGATCCGGGTGTTCACCGACGAGGGTGAATTCGTCGGCTTCATCGGCCGCCGAGGCGAGGGACCCGGAGAGTTCCGCAGCCTCGGGAAAATCGGGGCCCGGGAAGATGCTGTATGGGCGGCGGACCGACAGCGGCTCACGTACTTCGACGCGGACTACGAGTACGCGTCTTCTCTCACCGTGCGAATGCAACCCTCCATGCCCGGCGCGAGGTTCACCCGGCTGGCAGGATTGGCGGATGGTTCGCTGTTGATGGGCGAGTCCTTCGCGGAGCCTTGGGCCAGTTCCGGCGAGTTTCGGAGCGAACACATCTTCAGGCTGGATGGGGAGGGGGTTCTGCGGGACACTGTAGCCACGTGGGAGCGCGTCCCCAGCTCTGCCGAAATCAAGGACGGGATACGTCCGCGGATCCGGTCATACGTCATCCTGCCCGTGCGCGACGCGAGCCTCTGGAACATGCCGTCGGACGGTTCGGGATTCGTTCTCGTACACCGCAGATCGGCGACCCGGGGAGGTCTCCACACCTACCGCGTGATTCGGTTCGACTTGAATGCCGACACGATCTTCGCACGACAGTTCAGCTATGAACCGATCCCGATTTCCGACGCGTTCCTCGCTCGCGAAGTAGATGAGTTTACGGAGGACGGAGAAGACTCGTTTACCGCGGACCTCGGAGAGTACCGCCGGGCGCTCAGGGAGGCCTTTGGTCGTCTGGATTTCTTCCCGCCCGTCGAGAGGATTCACGCCGGTGCCGACGAGACGACGTGGCTCGAGTTGCGTATCGGCGAAGAGGAATTCGAGTGGGAAGTGCTGGACGGCGCGGGTGAGCCGCTCGGACGGTTTCAGACACCGGAGGGAGCGCGGCTGGTGGCTGGCGATCTTGACGGTGCCTGGTTCGTCGAGGAGGACGAACTCGACATCCCGTACATCGTTCGCTACGACTTCGTTCGCCCCGATTGATGCGGCAGAGCGCGCCAATCCGCGCCGGTAAGCGCGGTCGGTGGAGGGACATCGCGCTCCCTGCGGTCGTCATCGCCCTGGCCGTGCCGCCCGCCAGCGGACAGGAGCCGATCCGGCGTGGCGAAATCGATCTTGCGATCGGCGTCATCGAGGGCGATGCGGAATACCTGTTCGAGAACATCGGCGCGCTGACGCGCGATGCCGACGGACGGATCTACGTGGGAGACCGCGGCGCACAGGACGTTCGCGGGTACGGGCCGGATGGTCGATACCTGTTCCAGGTGACGAGGTCGGGTGAAGGGCCGGGAGAAATCCGCCAGACCGTCTGCGGGCTGGTGTTCGATCCGGACGGCCGCCTCTGGATCGATGCATGGGATTCGTACAAGGTGTTCGACATCCGCGAGGAAGGCGCCGACTACGTCCGGGATGTGCTGCCCCCCGATGAAGCGCGGCGGATCACGACGGCGGACGGAACCACCACGAATGTGAGCAGGACGACCAACTGCCTGCGCCCGATGTTCGCCGGGCCGACCGGCCTCATCCTGGCGGTGGATTACTACTATCTCGATGACGAAGGGGAGATCGACGCCGACCGGCAGCAGGTGCAGATCGGGCCGGAGGGACGCGTGCGCCGGCGGGTCACGATTCCCGAACGGGATCTCGGGGACACGAGTTGGCCCCAGATGATCTGGCGCCATCGGATCTGGGGTCCGCGGGAGATGGCGATCCCGCCTCCCTTCGCCAACCGCAATATCCTGGTGCATTCGCCTGACGGACGGGCTGCCCACCTCTACACGCGCGAGTACGTGGTACAGCTCTTTGACGAGGATGGGGAGGTGCGCCGAGAGATCCGCCGAGACATTGCGGGTCCGCTGATCACCGAGGCGGAAGCAAACCTCGAACAGGGTCGACTGGACGAGATCCGGGAGGGCATGTCGGAGGTCCTCATCGAGTTCCCCTCGATCGAGATGCCGGAGCGGAAGCCGCCGGTCGGAGACATGTGGTACGACGAGGACGGCCGGCTGTGGGTGCGGCTCGCCTGGGCGGAGGCGGACGAAGTCCTGAGGGCGCACGTGTACGACCCCGATGGAGAGATGCTCTTCACCGCCGAGTGGCTCCGGGGAATCGACCTGTCGCTGGGCGGCGTGAGCGGGGACGTGGCCCTCGGCGTCCAGCGCATGGAGTTCGATGTCCAGCGCGTGGTGCGGCTCCGCTTCTCCCCGCCGTAGTCGAAACGCATCCGGCCACAACGACGCACGGCTCTTGCCCGGGCGGTGGGGTCTGTGCGCCGCGCCGATGGGCCCCGTGTACCGGCGCGGTGCCAGTGGTTACGATCCTTCCTCTGATCGATCCGAATCGGGAGGTTCTCATGCAGGGCATGATTCGCGCGCGCCATGGTGCGCTATGGGCCGGACTTCTTGCGGTTTCCGCGGCAGCGGTTCTTCCGGGCGTGGCAGCCGCCCAGTACCTGCCGGCGCGGGGGGACGCGTGGGAGACGCGCACGCCGGAGCAGGTGGGGATGAGCGCGGCGGGCGTCCAGGCGGCCGTCGACTACGCCCTCGAGCATGAGACGAGCCAGGCGCGCGACCGGGAGTTCCAGCACAGCCGGAGCTTCGGGCGCGAACCGCTGGGGGAGGGGATCGGGCCCTTCAACGTCCGCGGCGGGCCGGCCGGGATGATCGTGCGCCACGGCTACATCGTCGCGGAGTGGGGGGACACGAAGCGCGTCGACATGACGTACAGCGTGACGAAGTCCTTCCTCTCGACGTCGGTGGGCCTCGCGTGGGACGAGGGACTCATCGGCTCGCTCGATGACACGGTGCGCGAGTACATGGCGCCGGTCGACGTGCCCCCGGGCGACGGCGAGCCGGGCGTGGACCGCATCGGGTTCGGGAAGCCCGACCCGACGACGATGTTCGAATCCGAGCACAACCGCACGATCACGTGGGACGACCTCCTGCGGCAGACCTCCGACTGGGAGGGCACGCTGTGGGGCAAGCCGGACTGGGCGGACCGTCCGAGCGGCGACCCCTCGACCTGGATGACGCGGGAGCGCCATCCCTCCGGCACCGTCTACGAGTACAACGACACGCGCGTGAACCTGCTCGCGCTCGCGGCGATGAGCGTCTTCAGGCGCCCGCTGCCCGAGGTCCTGCACGAGCGGGTGATGGGGCCGATCGGGGCTTCCCCGACTTGGCGCTGGAACGGCTACGAGAACTCCTGGGTCACGATCGACGGGCGTCGCGTGCAGTCGGTGAGCGGCGGCGGCCACTGGGGCGGCGGCATGTTCATCAGCGCCCGCGACCAGGCGCGGTTCGGCCTCTTCACGCTGCGGCGGGGAACGTGGGGGGACCGGCAGCTGCTCTCCGAGGAGTGGTTCGACCTCGCGACGACGCCCGGCCCGGCGAACGGCTCCTACGGGTTCATGAATTTCATGCTCAACGTCGCGGACGAAGAGGGGGACAAGCGCTATCCGAGTGCGCCTGCCGAAGCGTGGGCCCACCTCGGCAACGGCACGAACATGATCTACTGCGACCCGGTGAACGATCTCGTCGTCGTGGCGCGCTGGATCCCCGGCGGCGCGATCGACGGGCTCCTCGACCTCGTCATCGGCTCGATCGATGACGCGGCCGCGACCTCATCCGGATCGCGCTGAGGACACGTCCCACTCGAGTTCCCTCGTCGTACTTTGCCAATGCTTCCTAGCGTAGCTACAATGGAGCTACGCTCCAAAGGGGGTCCCGCATGAGTACCGATAGCGTCGTTCGCGCGCGGATCGACAGCGACACCAAAGCACGCGCCACCGAGGCGCTCAAGGCCATGGGCCTGACCGTATCCGACGCGATCCGGCTGCTGCTGCTGCGCGTCGCGGATGAGAAGCGATTGCCCTTCGCCGTTCAGGTGCCAAACCGGTCCACCCTCGAAGCCATGAAGGAAGTGGACGAGGGCAAGGGTCAGCGTTTCGGCAGCCTCGAGGAACTGTTCCGGGACCTCGATATCTGAGTGCTGACGCCGGTTCGCTCCTCGCAGTTCAAACGTGACGTCCGAAGAGCCAGGAAGCGTGGCAAAGATCTGAGCAAGCTGCGGGCACTGCTCGCGTCACTTGCCAGGCAGGAGCCGTTGCCCGCCCGCCATCGCGATCATCCGTTGCGCGGCATTTGGAAGGGCTACCGAGAAGTGCACGTCGAAGCGGACTGGCTTGTAATCTACCGCGTAGAGGGTGAAGAACTGCGGCTCGTCCGCACCGGGACGCACTCCGACCTCTTCAAGGAATAGGGTCCAACGTTCGTTGTCGTGGCGCGCTGGATCCCGGGCGGCGCGATCGACGGGCTCCTCGATCTCGTCATTGGCTCGATCGACGAGGCGGTCGCGACCTCATCCGGATCGCGCTGAGACGACCTCGAGCGGGAAAGCCACCTCTCCGACCTTCTTCGGATGAGCGGCGCTGCTGATTCCGCGAACCCGGATCGTCGCCGATCCGGGTTCGTCGAACACCACCGGCACCACGCGTGTCCAGTGTAGCAACTGATCGGTGCAGCTCCAGGTACTGCCCGTCAGCCCTCGAGGACCAAGGTCGAAACGATCGAACGGCACAAGAACGGCGATCCGGTCCCTCACGTTCACGAAGGTCCTGCCACCTCGCTCCTGATCGCGAACGAGGCACCCTCCCCCGTAGGTGCGAATCGTGACGGTCGCCGCGAGTCCGACCGCAACCGTGTCGGGCAGCGTGACGTGGACTCCCTCCTCATCCGTGTTCATTTCGATGACCGCCATCTGATCACGGTATTGCCTGCCACCATCGCAGGCCGCTCCGGCCAACAATAGCGCCATCGCAAACCACGTCCGACCCTTGTCCATCGTCGTCAATCGTTGCCCTCTGGCCGTCAGGGAACATCGTGCCGCCTCCCAACAAGAACGCGTCTCGACGGGCTTCCGAGACGCGCCTGGGTTGCCCTCTCCGGCTACCTTGCCGTGACTGCTCGCGACAGCGTCGAGGAGGTCCGCGACCGGGGAGCCGGTGCAGGGTTCAAGGGAAGGGATGAGGATGGGGGCGGGGGGATGAACCAGGAATTCGATTTCGAGCGACTCGTGGAGCTGTGTTCCCGTACCCACGAGGCGACACGGCAGTCGGCCGCCCGCGCCATCGACCGCTCGCTGGTCGTGCGGAACTGGCTGTTCGGCTGGTACATCGTGGAATACGAGCAGAACGGCGCCGACCGGGCCGCGTACGGCGGTCGACTCCTCTCCCGCATGTCGGACCGGTTGCGAGAAACGGGAATCAGGGGCGCCTCGACCACGCGACTGAAGCTCTACCGGCAGTTCTACCGCCAGCGCGGGTCGATTGGTCCCACCCTGTCGGACCAATCGCTGCTTCCAGCCTTGCCTCAAGGGACCGGCCGGACTCGTCCGACGCCGTCGGACCTACCTGCCGTCGAGGGAGGAACTCGCGGATCAGGTCGCGAGCGTGCGGCGCGAGATCGAGGGGAGCGGAGTTGAAGTCGATGGGTGAGACTCAAGCTGCGGAAGCTGTGCGGATCGGGGAGGAGCGGGGGATAGCACCTCCAGGCAAGATCGTCGATGCGGTGCCGTGCTCGGAAGCGACGCTGGACGATCTGGACCTGGAGAGCATGTACCGGTTCGTCCGCATCGCGCGCAGGGCGCGGCAGTTCCCGCTGCCGCCGGAGACGCCGCTGGAAGATCTGCTCAGGCACCTGAACCTGTTGAACGGAGGGCGGCTGACCAACGCCGCAATGCTGCTATTCGGAAGGGTCCCGCAACGGTTTCTCAACTCCTCCGTCATCGAGTGCGCGCACTTCCACGGGACGGCTGTCGCCAAGCCGACACCCTTCCATCGGGTCTACAAGGGAACGGCCTTCGCGCTCGTGGATCAGGCCGTGGACTTCGTCCTGGGCAAGATCGCGTTGTCGGTCGGTACCCGAGCGGAGAGCGTCCGGGCCCCCGTCGCATACGAGATACCGAAGGAAGTCGTGACCGAGGCGATCGTTAACGCTGTGGCCCACCGGGACTACACGGACAGCGGCAGCACTCAAGTGATGCTGTTCGCCGATCGGCTGGAAGTCATGAACCCGGGCAGGTTGCCACCGCCCTTGACCGTTGAGAAGCTACGCGTGCCACACCAGTCGTTGCCCGGCAATCCGCTGCTTGCGGAGTCGATGTACCTGCTGCGGTACATCGAAAAGATGGGGATCGGGACGGTGGACATGATCCGGCGTTGCGTCGAGGCAGGCCTGCGGGAGCCGGAGTTCGAGGTCGGCGCGAGATTCGTGACGCGGATTTGGCGGGCTCCGAGGACGAAGCGAGAACCCCTGGCGAGCGAGGCATGGGAGACATGCGGCAAGGTGGACGCCGCTCCCTCGTCCCGTTAGGTTGCCTCCACGGCGCGTCGCCTCTTTCGGCGACGCGTTTCGTGTCTGCGCCCGTAGCTCAGCCTGGATAGAGCGCTTGCCTCCGGAGCAAGAGGTCACAGGTTCGAATCCTGTCGGGCGCACTCGTCCCGGCCGGGCCCAGCAGCACCGGTTCGTGGGGGCGACTCCCCGAATCCGAGGGGTCAGGGGCGCAGGCTCGGGTGGCGGAACTGGCAGACGCGCAGGATTCAGGATCCTGTGGGATTAAACTCCCGTGGGGGTTCGACTCCCCCCCCGAGCATCACCAGCCCAGGTGGCGGAACTGGCAGACGCGCTAGCTTGAGGGGCTAGTGTCCTTTTACGGACGTGGAGGTTCGAATCCTCTCCTGGGCATGACGGCATGGGCTTCGGCCCCTGCCGACGACATCGCCGGTCGCGGTTCGGTCGGCTCCAAGCGCCCGTAGCTCAACTGGATAGAGCACCTGACTACGGATCAGGAGGTTGGGGATTCGAATTCTCCCGGGCGCATTTCTCTTCCTTCGGAAGGGAAAAGTGCCCGCGAGAATTCGCGCGCGCGTGGAGCTTCGCTCCCCTTCGCTGACCAAATTCTCCCAGGCGCACTGCTTTCCTTCGGAGGAAACGTGCGGACGAGAATTCGCGCGCTTCGGGGCTCCGCCCCTTCGCTGACCAAATTCTCCCGGGAGTTCCTTGTTTTTGCTCAGGTGCCGGGGGGCATGGTCGGGGGGCTCGCGGGGGGCTTCGCCCGCTCGCCGCCGCGGGGCTGCCGGGCGATCGAGTTGCGGACTCTCGATTTACTTCAACGCTTTCCCAAGAACGGAGTGCCATCGCATGCGGGTCAGGTTGGCTGAGCCAGGAGATGTGGATCGGTTGCTGGAACTTATGCGGGGGCTGGCGCGGTTCGAGGAGTACATCGACGACTTCGCGGTGACGCGGGAGAGCGTTCTCGAGCAGGGGTTCGGCGACGGGCGGCTGTTCACGGCGTTCGTGGCCGAGCAGGACGACGATCTTGTTGGGATGGCGGTGGTGTACACGATTCCGTGGACCTACACGCTGCGGCCGAAGGTCGTGCTCAAGGAGTTGTTTGTCGTCGAGGGTGCGCGGAATCTGGGAGCGGGGAAGGCCCTGATGGCGGCGGTGGTTTCGCACGCCAGGTCCATCGATGCAGCCGAATTGATCTGGACGGTCATGGAAGGGAACCGCGCGGCGGAGGGGTTCTATCGATCCCTGGGCGCTTCCCCGGACCTCAAGTGGAACAACTGGTCCCTGAGCCTCCCCGCGCAGGCACCGCGCGACCGCTGATCACGCTCAGGTACTAATGATGTACTAATCCATCAAGATTTAGCATTTCGTTGCGGTTGGGGGGTCGGTCCGCGGCGGGGTCGCCGGCCTCCTCCAGGATCAGCAGGTAACTTCCGCCTCCTCCGGCTACCTCCACGTAATGCGTTCCGGCATCGAGTACGCGGATGATGTGGAAGTTCGAGCCCTCCCCGGACGAATAGTCATGCGCGACCCAGGAGCCGCTCCGGTCGTACAGCACGCCGTCGGTGTCCGCCTCGCCCAGCGTGAAGACGCCGAGGCGGAAGTCGTCCGTCGGGACCGCGAACTCGAAGAAATCACGGTCCCGAGCCTCCAGAACGCCGGGGACCGTATCGCCGATGGACACGGATGTGGCCGTAGCGATCGTGTTCCCGTGGTCGTCGGGCCCGGCCTCTTCCAGAATGAGCGCATAGGCGCCCGTGCCCCACCCGCCGACGCCCAGGTAATGCGTGCCCGCATCGAGGTCCCGGACGATGTGGAAGTTCAATCCTCCGCCGGCCGAATTGTCCGACGCGATGCGGATCCCGTTCCCGTCGTACAGCACCGCGCGGGTGTCCGTATCGCCCTGCGCGAAGGCGCGCACCGTCAAGCCGTCCGGGACCGGAAACTCGAAGTAATCGTGATCCCCCGGCGTGAGAACGGCCCGGATGGTATCGCCGATGGACACCGACGTGGCCGTCGCGAAGGAGTCGCCGTGATCGTCGGCCTCGGCCTCCTCCAGAATCAACGAATAACTCCCGACGCCGCGGCTCACGCTCACGAACCAGGTTCCGGCAGCCAGTTCCCGGACGAAAAGGAAGTTCGATCCGTCGCCGGTGTCATGGTCGTGCGCGATGCGGGTGCCGTTCGCGTCGTACAATGCCCCCACGGGGTCGCTGTCGCCCTGGGTGAACGCGCGCAGCCGGAAGGCGTCGGTCGGGACGGAGAACTCGAAGTAATCCCGGTCCCCGTTCCGAACCAGAACCCCGCGTATCGTGTCGCCGACGGATGCGGCCGCCGCCCACTCGATCGAGTCGCCGTAGTCCGTGACGACGGCGAAATCGGCGACGTCGGACCGGCCTCGCGGGTCGGTGGCCCACACCGTCACGTCGGCGGAGCCTTCGCCCCCGACGGACTTCAGCGTCACCACGCCATCGTCGACCGCGACAGTCACGAGGGTTGCGTCCGACGTCTCCGCGTGGAAGCGGAGCGTGACGCCGTCCGGGATGTTGAAGAATTCCGCGAGGTCCAATTCGGCGGTTCTTCCGACCGCCAGGTATTGTTCGATCGTCCACTCGCGCAGCAGCGGGTCCATGCCCACGGCCAACGGACCGTCGCCCCCGCACGCGGCAAGAAGGCATACGCCGGCAACCCGATACAGGCGCCGGCAACGGCGTGCCGCGATTGGACCTCGCATACTCATCCCCCGGGTGTCGGGTCAGCGCAGAGGCGTGACCCTGCCCCCCAAAGAACGTTGCGGGTGCGGAGATTCTTACGGGATCGCTAGCGGGTGCTCGCTCCGGAACTGCGCGCCGGGGGGCGGCAGTCGGGCCACTGCTCACCGGGCGGCATGGCGCGCCGGTCGCGGGGCATGCGGTCCGGGTCCTCCGAGGCGAGGTAGGCGAACATCGCGGTCATCACGGCGTCGTCGCGCAGGTCTTCGAAGATGATCTTGTCGAAGCTGTCGCGGTTGGTGTGCCAAGTGTAGGTGCTCGTGTCCCAGCGGTTGTCGGCGATGTTCATCTCGCTGCGGCCGGCGCCGACGTGGAAGCTGAACGCCGGTACTCCCGCGCAGAGGAAGGATGCGTGGTCCGTTCCGCCGGACTCGGGCATCCCCGGGACCTCGAGCGTCACGAGGTCGGAGAGTTCGCTCGGGATCTTCGCGAGCCACTCGCCGAAGCGTCCTGCGGCCGCGGCGAACCCCTGCATGGGAATGAAGGTGACCGGCCCGTTCCCGTGATCGACGTTGAACACGGTGTGGGTGCGCTCAAGGATCTCGGGATGGTCTTCGACGAAGGCGCGTGACCCGTTCAGGCCCTGCTCCTCGCCGTTCCAGAGGGCGCCGATGATCGTGCGTCGAGGGTTCGGCACCGCGTGTTTCAGGATGCGCATCGCTTCCAGGATCGCGACGGCGCCCGTGCCGTTGTCGAGCGCGCCATCCGACCCGTCCCACGAGTCGAAATGGCCTCCGAGGATCACGTACTCCTCGGGTTCGTCGGTGCCGGGGATCACGGCGAAGGCGTTGAAGACCGGCACCTCTCCCAGGAAACGGGCCTGTGCGTCGACGCGCAGCACGGGCCCCTGATCGTTCTCGGCCAGCCGGTACAGGAGTCCGTACGCCTCGCAACTCAGGTCCAGTACCGGCGCCCGCAGCGCGCGGGTGCCGAAGATCTTCGTGACGCCCCAGCCCTCGGACCACTGCGAGCGGATGATCCCGGCGGGTTCGGCTACGTGCAGCACTTCCGGCAGCGAGCGCGCATCGAACCCCGTGTTCCCCACGCGTTCGTCCCACTCCGCGATGGCGCGCTCGCGCTCCGCCGTCATGCGGGCCATCGTCTCGGGGCGGGCGAACTGCTCCAGGTTCTCCTGCGGGCGGCAACTCGGTTCCGGGCGCGAGATGAGCACGAACTTGCCGCGCACGTCCGACAGCGATGCCTGGAAGGCTCCGGGGCTGCCCGCGTCCGCCAGAATCACGACCTCCGCCTCGACAGGCCCGTCCGTGGCCGGGCTCCACGCGGCGGCCATGCCCTCCAGCGACCGCACCCGCGGCTGGACGAGATCGATGTGGTTGATCCCCCGCTCCCAGCCGCGCCAGGTGCCGTACTGCTCCTTGTAGGCCTCAATGCCCCACTCCGCGTACTTGGCCAGCGCCCAGTCGTTGGCGCCGGCCATGGCGGGCGAACCCGTGAGGCGCGGCCCGATCGAGTCCATCATCACCTGGCCGAGCTCGTAGACCTGAGAGCGCTCGACGCC
Organism: Candidatus Palauibacter sp.; assembly: GCF_965261555.1. Lineage (GTDB taxonomy): Bacteria > Gemmatimonadota > Gemmatimonadetes > Palauibacterales > Palauibacteraceae > Palauibacter. The sequence goes on along the minus strand of NZ_OZ253465.1, from coordinate 614,354 downwards.
CTCCTCCCAGATCGCCCGGATGACGGGATCGTCGGAGGGGAAGGACTGGGCGGCCGCCGCCTGGGTCGCCCCCGGCATCACGGCAGCGGTGAGGGTGAAGAAGAACGCCGGCGAACAGGCGAGTTCGAATCGAAACGAGGACCTCATGGGTCGCTCCGTTCTCCCATCTCGTCGCGAGGTATGCATTCCAGGTCCATGGGCGAGTCTGCACTGACCCTCAGTCGTGTGTCCATTCCCTGGTCTCGGCAGTCTTCCATCGCAGCCCTTACGGTGTCGACCCATTCGGGGGCCGTCATGTCCTCACCCGTCATGTCCTCAAACGCGTAGTAAACCACGGCGCCGACGAGACCGCCGAGGACGAACTTCATCGCGGTCATGGTACGTCGTTGGGGCATGTGAGGGCTCCTTCGTCTCAGGTTCGGGAAGATGCAAAACGCGCGTGACGCCTACAACCGGCCGACTCACCTCCTGCCCAAGCGCGTTGCGAACGCGTGTTCGCGTCCCGAGCTTTCCGTCTCGGCGTCGCGTTCGCGCTCCAACCCTGATCTTGCGGCGGTTTCTGCATGCGTCTTGAAGGCAAGCGTGCTCTGGTTACCGGCGGTTCGCGGAGCATCGGCCGGGGCATCGCCCTGGGGCTGGCCCGCGAAGGGGCGGACGTGGCGGTCAACTACCGGCGGAGTCGCAAGGATGCCGAGAGCGCCGTCCGCGAGATCGAGGAGATGGGGCGTCGCGCGGTCGCGGTGCGGGGCTCGACGGACTCCTGGTCGGACGTCGAGCGCTTCGTCGCCGAGGCGGACGAGTACCTGGGTGGCCTCGACATCCTCGTGAACAACGCGGGGATCCTGAAGCGGACACCCTTCCTCGAGATCGACGAGGACGAGTGGGACGCGATTCAGAGCGTCAACCTGAAGGGGTACTTCCTCGTCGGGCAGGCGGTCGGACGCCGCATGGTCGGAGCCGGGACGGCGGGGGCGATCGTCAACGTGTCGTCCGCCGGGCAGGCGGTGGCCGCCCCGAACCTCACCCACTACTGCGTGTCGAAGGCGGGGGTGGAGATGCTCACGAAGCAGATGGCGCTCGAACTCGCGCCCCACGGGATCCGGGTGAACGCGATCGCGCCGGGTCTGATCGAGACCGACCTGAACCGCGCGGACATCGCGCAGGACGAGTTCCGCGAGCGGCGCCTCGCCCGCATTCCGCTGGGCAGGATCGGCGTCCCGGACGACGTAGTGGGGGCGGTGGTCTACCTCGCCTCGAACGACGAGGCGCGCCTCGTGACGGGCGCCTCCCTGTTCATCGACGCCGGCCAGACCATCTGGGGCGCCTGACCGGCTCGTGACGGCGTCCGCAGCGCGGCTCCGGCCCGGTTTTATGCTGGCGGTCGTGGCGGTGTTCGTGCTGGCGGGGTGCCGCGGCCCCGGCGGCGGCGATTCCGGGTCGATCGACGACGCGCGCACCTGGGAGGTTCGATTCTCCCACGTGCTCTCGACGAACTCGGAGTTCCACCTCATGGCGGAGCGGTTCCGGAACCTCATGCTGGAGCGCACGGACGGACAGTTCCGGGTCGTCATCTATCCGTCGGGACAGCTCGGCGGCGAGCGCGTGGCTTTCGAGCAGATCCAGGTCGGTGCCGTGCACATGGCCATCACGGGCACGCCGGTGCTCTCGGGCTGGGTGCCCGAGACGCAGGTATTCGATCTCCCCTTCCTGTTCGAGACCCGGGACCACGGACTCGCGGTGATGAACGGCCCGGTCGGAGACTGGTGGCGCGATCTGCTTCTGGAACGCACGGGCGTCCGCTCGCTCGGGTTCCTCGACTACGGGTTCCGCCACGTGTACAACGCGCGCCGGTCCGTCGAGACGCCCGGGGATCTCGCCGGCCTCAAGCTCCGGGTGCTTCAGAACGCGACGTACCTGGCCGCCTATTCCGCGCTGGGCGTCCAGGCGACGCCGATGAACTACGGCGAGGTCTACTCCGCGCTCCAGCAGGGCGTGATCGACGGCGGGGAGGCGAACGCGATCGGGTTCGTGAGCAGCCGGCTCCACGAGGTCGCGAAGTTCTACAGCTTCACGTCCATCACCTACAATCCGATCACGCTCCTCGTGAACGAGCCGTTCTACCGGGGGCTTCCCGCCGAGATCCGGGAGACCGTCGACCGTTCCGCGGCGGAGGCGCTCGCCTACCAGAGCGAAGTCGCGCGCCGGATGGAGGCCGATGCCATCGAGGAAATGCGCGCGGGCGGCGTGGAGATCTCGCGGCCGGACCTGGCACCGTTCGCCCCGGCCGTCAGGCCGCGAATCCGGGATGAACTGGCCGACCGGCTGCCGGACGGCGACGCCCTGATCGCGAGGCTGGTGGCGGAAACCGAGCGTACGGCGTCCGAGAGCTCATAGGCGTCCCGGCGGCGATCACGGGGCGGTCACACCAGGTGATCGTGCCAGAGCTGCCGGGCGAACTCTTCGGCGGGCAGGATGTCGATGCCGTCGGACGTCCTCCGGGCTCGAGGTTCAAGACAAACGATGACTCGGCGGCCGATCGAGGGGTGATCGCGAATGACGCTGCGGAGTCCTCGAAGATGACGTGAGCCGATGTTCGCACTCGCCTTGGCCTCGACCGCGAGCTGCATGTCGCCGACCACGAAATCCACCTCGGTCCCGCCCGCCAGCCGCCAGTACGAGAGTTCGCCATCGAATTCCCGGTAGCTGAGCCAGGCGGACAGTTCGTGACACACCCAATTCTCGAAGGCCTTCCCGTACAACTCCGAGCCGGGAGTCAGGGAACCACGCTGCGCGAGCCGGTTCACGATCCCCACATCCGCGAAATAGAACTTCGGCGCCTGGATGACGCGCCGCTTGGGCCGCGTGCGGTAGGACGGGACCCAGCGAGCCAGAAGCATGTCCACCAGGACCTGGAAGTAGTTCTTCACCGTGGGCAGCGAGACGCCGCACTCCGCCGCGACGTTCGAGAGGTTGACGATCTCTCCGTCACTCAGTGAAGCCGCGTCCAGAAAGCGCGAGAAGGCGGGGAGTTGCCGGACGACTCCTTCTGCGGCGACCTCCTGGACCAGGTAGTCGTTGATGTACGCGTCCAGGAGGCGGATCGGACGGGGAGCCCGGTAGATGCGAGGGAGGTAGCCCGTGTTGAGCAGACGGGTCAGGTCGAAGTCGTCACCCAGCTCGGCCGCGGTAATCCCGAGCAGTTCGTAACGGACGGCCCGCCCCCCGAGGAGATTGGCGGCGCTCCGCTTGACCTTGGTCGCGCTCGATCCGCACAGTGCGAAGCTCACGCCCCGGTTTTCCATGAGCCAGTGGACCTCGTCAAGGAGCGCGGGCACTTTCTGGACTTCATCGATGACGATCTGACGGTCCGGGCGAGCCCCCTCCGCGTCGATTTCCTGGCGCAGGAACTCCGGGTTCGTCAGATAGCGGCGGAACTCGTCGCTCTTCAGCAGGTCGACCCAGCGGCCGTCCGGATAGCACTGCCGCAAGAGGGTGCTCTTGCCGGCCTGGCGTGGCCCCCAAAGGAAGAATGTCTCCGTGCCGGCGTCCGGCAGAATCCGTGATCGTTTGAACATAGGGCTTCAATTTATCATGATAATTTAAAGTAGCAATGCATACCGTCAGCAATCGGGTTGGCGTGGAATCGCGACGGAGTGACACCTTGTATCGCATGATCCAGCGACTGCGGACACTCAACCGGGTTCTGGTCACGCTCGAGACCTGGGCGCTCGGCTTCCTCCTGATAGCCGTTTGCGACGTGATCCTGCTGCAGGTTCTGATGAGGTATCTCTTCGCCTATCCGAATCCGTGGAGCGAGGAGGTGTCGCGCTTCTGCTTCATCTGGCTGTCGCTCCTCGGCGCCTCACTGGCCGTGGCCCGGCGATCTCACTTCCGGTTCGATCAGGTCACCGAGCGGCTGCCTCGGCGGGCGAAAAAGGCGGTGGAGACGTGCGCGGGGGCGGTCGTGCTGCTCTTCGCGCTCCTCCTCATCGCGACGGGCATCGCCCTCATGGACCTCACGTTGGGAGAGCGCTCCGCCGCCCTCAACCTCCCCGTCGCGCTCGTGTATGCGGCGGCGCCGGTTTCCGGCGTGCTGATGGCGATCCACCTGCTCGCGGGGCCGGCGGACGGCGATGCAGGCCGGCGGCTCGCGGCAGGAGTCGGGGATCTCCCAGCGGAGGACAGCGGCTGATGGGCGGCCTCCTCCTCGGCGCGTTCGGCCTCCTGGTGCTGGCCGCCGTCCCCATCGGCTTCGCGCTCGCGATCGCGGCCGTCATCGCCATCGTGGTGGCCGACCTTCCGCTCGTCGTCATCCCGCAGCAGATCGTCGCCGGGATGGATTCCTTCCCCATGCTCGCCGTTCCCCTCTTCATCCTTGCCGGCTTCCTCATGGACGTGGGAGGGATCAGCCGCCGCCTCGTGACCCTGGCCCGCGCGCTCGTGGGCCATCTCCCCGGAGGGTTGGGTCAGGTGGTCATCATGGCGGAGATCTTCTTCTCGGGCGTGTCGGGATCGACCTCCGCGGACGCGGCCGCCATCGGGGGCATCATGGGGCCCCAGCTGACCGCGAACGGGTACGGCCCCGCGCGCTCCACCGCGATCGTTTCCGCCGCGTGCGGGATGGGGATTCTCATCCCTCCGGCCATTGTGATGGTCGTCTACGGCGTCATCGGGAACGTCTCCGTCGGCGCCCTGTTCGTCGCCTCGATCGTGCCGGCGGTCCTCATCGCAGCAGGCCTGATGGCTCAGATCGGGTGGCAGGCGCGGAGGGAAGGGTGGCCGCGCGGAGAGCGCGCCTCGTTCGCGGAACTCCGCCGCGCCGCGCTCGATGCGGTGCTCCCGCTCTTCATGATCGTCGTCATCCTGGGCGGGATCCGCTTCGGATTCTTCACGCCCACGGAGGCCGCCGCCGTCGCCGTGGCCTACGCGCTGCTCCTGGCGGGGCTGGTGTACCGGTCCCTCACCCTCGCGGAGTTGTGGAAGAAGGTCGTCCAGACCGCCATGGTGTCCGGGATGGTGCTGTTCGTGGTCGGCGCCGCGCACCTCCTGGGCTGGGTGCTCGCCGTCCTGCAGGTGCCTCAGGCGCTGGCGTCGACGGTGGTGGGGATGGGTGGCGGCCGGATCGGCTTCCTGCTGCTCACGATCCTCGTCTTCCTTCCGCTCGGCGCCATCCTCGAGGGTGTGCCCGCAGTCGTGCTGCTGACGCCGATCCTCCTGCCGCTGGCGACGCAACTCGGGATCGACCCCGTGCACTTCGGCGCAGTCATCGTGGCGACGCAAGGGATCTCCGTGTTCCTGCCGCCCGTCGGCGTGAGTCTGCTCGTGGCCTGCTCGGTGGGAGGTGTGGAGCCGGCGGCGGTCGCACGCCCGCTGTGGCCCTATCTGGCGCTCATGCTGACCCTCACCGTGGTCCTCGCGTTCCTGCCGGGCGTCGTGCTGTTCCTGCCCAATCTGCTCGGATACTGACCGGCCCTCTCCTTGACAGATGGAGAACCCCCCGCGCACTTTGTTCGGCAGCCGAACAAAGATGTTCGGGTACGCTTTGGGGGCGCCACGATGAGCTGGATCCGCACTGACACCGCGGGCTTCGCCCGGTCGTTTCCGGTTGCTCCGGGTGGCCGCCGGTGGCTGCTGCGCGGGTTGCTGCCGGCGCTCTTCCTCATGGTGCTCGCCCCACGCTCGCCGACCGCCGCCCAGGACGCCGCGGGTCCGCTACCCGTCATCGAACTCGTCAGCGACGGTTCCGGCACGCGCCTGCGGGTGGACGGGCGCGACATGATGGTCCGGGGCGTCAACTGGGACTATTTCCCGCGCGGCACCACCTACAACTACAACTTCTGGACCGAGCCCGACCACATCATCGAGGCCGCGCTGGAGCGCGAGATGTCGGTGCTGAAGGCGATGGGGGGCAACGCGATCCGCACCTACGTGGGGATCACGCCGGAGTGGGTTCGGCACATCTACGAGCGCTACGGGATCTACACGATCCTCAACCATGCAATGGGCCGCTACGGCGTCACGGTGGGCGGCGTCTTCAGCGCGAATACGGATTATTCGGACCCCCGCGCCCGCGCGGTGCTGACGGCCGAGATCGAGGAGTTGGTCGACGAATTCAAGGACACGCCCGGCCTGCTCATGTGGCTCCTGGGCAACGAAAACAACTACGGCCTGGTGTGGAGTTCGGCCGAGACGGAGGACCTGCCAGAGGGCGAGGCCAACGCGGTTCGCGCGCGCCACATGTACTCGCTGTTCGGGGACGTGGCCCGTCGCATCAAGGAGATCGACCCGTCGCGTCCGGTCGCGATGTCCAACGGCGACCTCCAGTACCTCGACATCATCGCCGAGGAGGTTCCCGACATGGACGTCTTCGGCGCCAACGTGTACAGGGGGATCTCCTTCGGGCAGCTGTTCGAGGAGGTGAGCGATGTCCTCGATCGGCCCGTGATGTTCACCGAGTTCGGCGCGGACGCATGGGACGCGAAGAACATGCGCGAGGACCAGGCCACGCAGGCGAGGTACCTGATCGGACAGTGGCAGGAGATCTACGAGCAGTCGGCCGGGAAGGGCACGGTCGGCAACTCGATCGGCGGGTTCACCTTCCAGTGGACGGACGGCTGGTGGAAATTCGGGCAGGAAGACCGGCTCGACATCCAGGACACGAACGCCTCGTGGGCGAACGGGGGCTACGTCGAGGATTTCGTGGAGGGGGACAACAACATGAACGAGGAGTGGTGGGGGATCGTCGCCAAGGGCCCCACCGAACTCGACAACCTTTACGAACTCTTCCCGCGCGCCGCCTACTACGCCCTGCAGGAGGCGTACAGGCTGGACCCGTACGCGCCCGGGACCGACCTCACGGCCATCCGCGAACACTTCGCGAACATCCAGCCGGCCGCCATGGCTCTGCGCGCCCAGGGCGACCGGTCCGCGCTCCTGGCGTCGGCCCTCGACCGGGTCCACGTGCGGGGCGTGCGCATGGAACTGGAGACGTACAGCACGGGCGGATCCCTGGTGAGCACCCCGCGGGAGCCGCTCGAGCGGAATCCCTCCTACCCGAGCTTCCGCGGCTTCGACAGGATGCAGTCCTTCTACGCCGACGTTGCGGCGCAGCCCACGCAGAACATGCTCGCGAACGTGTCGTTCAACATGCTCGGCGACGTGCCCGCAAACCCGATCAACGAACTCTTCTACGAGAACCGGGGCCGTCCGCGGAACGTCAGGGTCGACGGCGAAGACTTCGCGCTGCGGGACATCGAGCGGCTCAAGGTCTACAACGCCGGCGTGTCATGGGACGACAAGTGGTTCCATCTCGAGGGATTCTACCGCACCGGACACTACCACTGGGGCTACGAGGGCGATTTCTTCGGGCTGTATCAGGAAGCCAACTACGGGCCGAACATCGACATCTACAACGGACTCGCGCCGGTCGGGATGGAGATCGCCGGCAAGCGCTTCCTCGGCGGACTGAAGGTCGCGGTCGGCCCCGAACTGTGGTGGGGGGCCAACCCTGCGGTCCTCGTCAAGCAGCAGTCCCGGATCGGGCCCTTCGAGACCGCCGTCATGTACCAGGAGGACTTGGCGGAGGCCGGTGCGGCGACAAGCTCTTTCGCGATTCCGCTGCCGCCCACCCGCAAGGCCACGGTACACATGGCCACGACGCGGAACGGCGCCACCTTCGAGGTGGGCGGGATCATGTCCGGCGCTACCAAGGTCGGCGAGACCTTCCAGGTGGTCGACGGAGAGCCCGGTAGCTACCGAGTCCTGCAGGACGAGATCAGAACGTCGGACGCCTTCGGCGCGAAGGCGAAGATCAGCTACACGAGGGGGCGCCTGAACTGGTACCTGCAGGGTGCGGCCATGGGGCTGGTCGCCGATGGCGGCTCCACGCAGACGCAGACCTTCACCGGCTGGACGCTGAAGGACACGGGCAGCGGCAACCAGCGCAACGTGATCACCGGCTTCACGGTCCTCGCGGGCAACTGGCAGATCGCGCCCAACTTCCTCTGGCGCAGGCCGCTCGTCGGGCCGGTCCCGGCCGACGTGCCCGCGCCGGGCCGGCCGCGCAACGTCCTCGACGACCCCTTCGCGGTGCGCGGCAACCGGGAGACCCGCGCGGCCGAAATCCTCGTCACCTACGACCCGACGCCGGCCACCTGGATGTACAACTGGGACAGCGACCGCCGGGAGGACGCGGCCTTCGCAGCCTCGCTCGGCTTCGTGTACTACAACTTCCCGACCACGCAGGACGCCGGGATCGGGATCTTCGCCGATGGACGCTCCACCTTCGCCTTCCCCGGCGCCCCACCTCCGCGCAACCTCTGGGAAGTCAAGGCGCGGATCGTATCGAAACGGCGGGCGGGCCCCGGCCTGATCGCCAACGTGTACGCGGGAACCGGTGAGCCGAACGGCGACGACGCGCGCGTGATCCGTCGCGCCGGGATCGACCTGCGCGTGATCAGCGGATCGCTCAAGTTCCAGGGGATGGCGCGGTTCAACGACTGGGGGCCCTACGACTACCACCGCGACTTCAACCTCACCTTCCCGATGCAGCTCATGGGCGACATTTCATATACGCTGGGGGCGCCCGACTGGTTCGATCTGCCGGAGACCCGCTTCGGCGTGCGCGCCACCTGGCGGTCCCTGAACGAGCACTCTCCGCGCTACTGTCCCGGAATGAGTCCGGACGACTTCGGCGGGATGGAGTGCAACCCGGACATCGGCGGCGCTCTGGGGCAGGAGTGGGAGATCCGGACCTACCTGCACATCGCGATCTAGTGTCGCCGGCGGGCGCCGTCGAAGGGCGCGTCCGCGCGCTCCTCGCGCGCATGAACCTCGACCAGAAGATCGGGCAGATGACGCAGCCGGAGCGGCTCCACGTCACTCCGGCCGAGGTGAAGGCATACCACATCGGCTCGGTGCTGAGCGGCGGCGGTTCCTGTCCGGCCGACAATCGCCCGCCGGACTGGGTGGCGATGAACGACGCGTACTGGGCGGCGTCGATGGAAGCGGACGCCGGCCACCTGGCGATTCCCATCCTCTACGGCGTCGACGCGGTCCACGGGAACGCCAACGTCCGGGGCGCCACCGTCTTCCCGCACAATATCGGGCTGGGGGCCGCGGGCGATCCCGAGCTGGTCGAGCGGGTCGGTGGGGTCACGGCCCGGGAAGTTCTCGCCGCCGGCGTCGACTGGACCTTCGCGCCTACGCTGGCCGTGGCGCGCGATCCGCGCTGGGGACGCACCTACGAGAGCTACTCGGAGGATCCCGGCGTGGTTGCCCGGTATGCGACGAAGGTCGTGAGGGGGCTGCAGGGAGAGGGAATCCTGGCGTGCGCGAAACACTGGGTCGGCGACGGGGGAACCAGGGCCGGGGTGGATCAGGGCGATACCGAGGTCGACGAGACGCAACTGCGACGGGTGCACGTGGCGCCGTACCTGGCGGCCGTCGAGGCCGGCGTGCTCACGGTCATGGCGTCGCTGAGCAGCTGGAAGGGCGAGAAGTGCCACGCCCACCGCTACCTGCTCGAGGACGTGCTGAAGGGAGAGATGGGGTTCAAGGGGTTCGTGCTGTCGGACTGGAACGGCGTCGATCCGCTCGCCGAAGACTACGGCGAGGCCGCCGCGATGGCGGTGAACGCCGGAATCGACATGTTGATGGTACCGGAGACCTGGCGGGAGATCATTGCTGAGCTGAAGGGGCAGGTAAAGCGCGGGATCGTCCCGATCGGGAGAATCGATGACGCGGTCGCACGGATTCTGCGGGTCAAGTTCGCGTGCGGTCTCTTCGAGCGACCGCGGCCGGCGGCGCGGCCGGCGGCGAGCAGCAGCGGTTTCGGGTCGCGCGAGCACCGAGCGGTGGCCCGCGAGGCCGTGCGGAAGTCGCTGGTCCTGCTCAAGAACGAGGACAGGGTGCTCCCGCTCCACAGGGACGCGCGCATCCTCGTTGCGGGTCCCGCCGCGCACGACCGCGGGCGGCAGTGCGGCGGCTTCACCGTCGAGTGGCAGGGCGTGTCCGGCAACGCCGCGATCGAGGGAGGCACGTCGATCTGGGAGGGGATCCGCGCAGTGGCGCCGCAGGCAGTGCTGTGGGGGGGCGACCGGGACGTTGCGGGCGTTCCGGATGCGCGGGACTTCGACGTTGGCGTAGTGGTCGTCGGCGAACGGCCGTACGCGGAGGGGCTCGGGGACATCCGCGAGCCGAGCCCCGTGCGCCCGGGTGCGCACATGCCTGCGGCCCACGGCACGCTTGAACCGTACGGGGACACGCTGGAGTTCGCTGCGCTGCACCCGGAGGCCCTGCCGACCATACGCGGATTGGCCGCTCGAGGGATCCCCGTGGTGACGGTGCTGATCTCGGGACGGCCTCTGGTGGTGAACGGCGAGCTGGCCGCGTCGTCGGCCTTCGTGGCCGCGTGGCTGCCGGGCTCCGAGGGGGCGGGCGTGGCCGACGTCCTGTTCGGGAGCCACCCCTTCGCGGGGCGGCTGCCGATGTCGTGGCCGAGCGAGATGCCGGGGGGCGATGGAAGGGGCGGGACGAGCGGCGACGGAGTACTCTTCCCGCGCGGGTATGGACTGCGGCCATGCTGACCTACGCGGGCACCGCCACTCCGCGCCGCCGCTCCAGCTCTTTCCGCACCTCCAGAGCGCTGCGCTCCGTGATCGGATACCGGTAGACGGCGTAGATCGCGATCGCGGAGGCAGCGAGAGGCACGAATGCATCGTAGAAGCGGAGCCAGAAGATCGTCCCTTCAGGCTGGTTCGCCCCGAGCGAGGCGTCGAGACCCGTCGAATACAGCAGAAACCCGCCGACGAGGATCGCACCGCTCTGGCCGAGCTTCACCATCCACCAGAAGACCGACCCGAACATTCCCTCGCGGCGCTCACCGGTGGTGAGTTCATCGAGGTCCACCACGTCGGCGATCATCGACCCCATGAGCGTGAACAGGCCGCCCAGCCCGAAGGCCAGGAACGGGGCGGGTAGCAGCGCCAGCAGCGGAACCTCGGGCGTGTAGCAGAACCACTTCAGCGCGTAGCCGACCATCGAAATGCCGGTCGACACGAAGAAGGCGTTCTTCTTCCCGATCCTGGTCCCCAGCCAGGTGACGATGGCGATGACCAGGAAGCCGGTCACGGTGCCCAGGCTCCCGACCACTCCGGCCAGGCCCGCCCCTTCCGCGACGTTGCCGCCGGCGACGTAGTAGGCGAACACCCAGAACTGGAATTGCGAGATCATGATGAAGCTGTTGAACATCAGGAAGGTCGCGACGCAGAGCAGCAGGAATGGACCGGTCCTAAGGGTTTGCCACAGGCCCCGGAGAAACTCCAGGGTGCTCTCTCGCGGGCCGGGGCCGTCCCGGTCGGCTTCCGCGCCGCCACTTCCCGCGAGCGCGCGCTCACGGAGGAAGATCGCCGGCAACACGCCCAGCGCGATGGTCGTCACGCAGATCGCCAGGGCCACGAACCGGGCCCCATCCATCTGGTTCCGGAACCACGCCGCGTTGGTCACGATCGCGAGGAACCAGGGTCCGATGACGAACACGGTGTTGGACACGAAGTTCTGCACGCCCATCAGCCGGGTGCGCTCGTTGTAGTCGGGGGTGAGTTCGTACCCCAGCGCCACCCACGGCGTGGCAAAGACCGTGTAGGCGAGGAAGAAGACGAAGGAACCGATGAGGAAGTACCAGAAATAGCTCCGCTGACTCCAGCCCTCACCGGTCTCCTCGGGGGTCCAGATGTCCATGTGGAGGTGCGTCATGCCGCGGGCGTCGATGGGGTTTGCGCCGAAGTCGATCCTGGCCAGCCGCAGGTCCGTGTAGTGTTTGACCTCGTCTCCCCCGGCCTCGGCGTCCGCCACCTCGGCTTCGGCCCGGTCGGCGGACCACGACTGGACCGGGACCGCTTCGTAGGCGCCGCTGAAGAGCGAGATCACGTCTTCCGGCGCCGCCGTCGGCGTTGGCGCGGCGATGTTCGGTACCGCAAGGCCCTCCACGTCCTGCACGGGAGACACCGCCGGTGTGGACCCCGAGTCCGGCACGCCTTCCCCCTCGCCGGATGTGGGTGGCTCCTCCGACCCCGGGGCGCCGGACCGGTAGAAATAGACGTTGTCGACATGGATTTCGGTGAGGTCGCCCGAGATCAGGATCCGGGACAGATGTCCGCGCGTGGCCAGTCCGTTGAAGTCGGTGAGGGGCAGATCCACGCTCACCCAGGTCCCTGTGACCAACGTCGGCGGGCGGATGCTCACTTCGTCCTCGACGTCGTCGATCGCCTCCACCGTGAAGATCGCTGTCAGAGCATCGCCTGCGGCCGCCAGCCAGCCCGCGGAGTCGTCCGCCTGGCTGGCGCCGGCGACGCCGTCGGGGCCGTAGTCGACCAGCTTGAGCCTCAGCTGGGTCGGCGCCGGCATCTGCCAGAGCAGCAGAAAGATGACTCCCGCCGAGATCGCGCCCACGAACAGGAACGGTCGCCTCCGTCCCCAGCGGGACCGGGTCCTGTCCGACACGAAGCCGACGACGGGGTCGGTGAGCGCGTCGAACAAGCGGGGGAGGCCGCCGAGCAGCCCGACCGCCCGGAAGTCCATGCCCAGCGCCAGAGTGAGCACGGCCATCATGTTCCCGATGCCCTGCGCCAGCAGGTTGTTCGTGAACCCGCCGACACCGTAGACGATCTTGTGAGGGAAGGAGACGCGGTCTTCGGGGGCCGTCCGGTGGCTCACGAATTACCCGGCCCGATAAACGCGCACCCAGTCGACCAGCATGGACTGCGGGAAGGGCGTCGATCCGCTCGGGGGTCCCACGAAGTTCCCGCCCACGGCGACGTTCAGGAGGATGAAGAAGGGGTGGTCGAAGACCCAGGGCCCCGGCGGGTCGTCCCGGTCGACGGCGTGATACCGCTGGCCGTCCACAAACCACACGATGCGTTCATCCGTCCACTCGATCGCGAACTCGTGGAAGCCCGTGTCGAAGCGGTCTCCCGTGAGGAGGTAGCGGGAGGTGAGACCTCCGCCCGCGCTGTAACCGGGCCCGTGCGCGGTGGCGTGGACGATGGTCGGCTCCTGGCCGCGGTATTCCATGACGTCGATCTCGCCGCACTCGGGCCAGCCCACGGTGGCGAAGTTGCTGCCGAGCATCCAGAACGCGGGCCAGATCCCCTGCCCGGTGGGCAGCCGGATACGCGCTTCGAAGCGCCCGTACGCCTGCTCGAAGAGCCCCTGCGTCTTGATCCGCCCCGATGTGTAGGCGCTGCCCCCGTACGACTCCCGCCGGGCGGTGATCGCCAGGTTGCCCTCGCCGTCCAGCGACACGTTCTCGGGCCGGTCGGTGTCGAACTCGAGTTGTCTGTTGCCCCAGCCGGTACCGATATCGAAGACCCAGTTGGCGGGATTGGGGCGCTGCCCGGCCGGACCGTCGAACTCGTCGCTCCAGACGAGCGTCCAGTCGGGGGCCGGTCCGGTTACGACGCTGCCGCAGGCGACGATCGGGGCAGCGAGGAGGAGAAGGGCGAGCCGGCGCCGGGTCGCGGTCATCGCGAATTCACACCGGGGAACAGCCGTGGATTCGCGAGCGCCTTGACGAGCACGTGCGTGGCGGCTCCCAAAGCCACTGCGCGTTCGCCCAGTTCGCTCGTGCGGATGTCGGAGGCCGCCGCCGAATCCACGAGCGTGCGGGTGGCGACGGCTTCGCGGAGCGGTTTGACCAGCCGGCTGCCCGCCCGCGCAAGGCTGCCGCCGATGATCACCGAGCCGGGATTGAGGAGGTTGAGCACGCCGGCGACCACCGTGCCGAGGCGAACCGCGGCCTCGTTGACGACCTGCAGGGCGAGCGGGTCGTCGCGGAGGGCGCCGTCCTCGATCGCTCGGATGTCCAGATCGCCACCGTGGAGGGTACTGTCCGGGAAGTGGTCAAGAAGAGCCCGGGCGCGATCGACGAGGTGGCGCCTTCCCACAAAGGTGGCCAGGCAGCCACGGTTCCCGCATACGCACTCAGGCCCGTCGGGATCGATCGCGAGGTGACCGATTTCGCCGGCGACCCCGGTGGCCCCACGATAGATCTCCCCACCGATCATGAGGCCGGCCCCCACCCCGGTGGCGACCTTCAGATACACGAAGTCGTCGATCCCGACGGCTTGACCCCACCAGCGTTCCGCAACCGCACCCAGATTGGCGTCGTTGTCCACGAAGACGGGCACGCCGAACACCGTGTCGAGCCGATCCAGGAGGCCATGCCCTCGCCACGCGGGGAGAACCCGTTCGATCACTCGGTCGGGCGAGCCCGCGTCAACGGGGCTGGGCACCGCCACCCCGACGCCCATGAGCCGCGACCGCTCCCCGTTCCACTCGGCCAGGCACGCCTCACCCAACTCCGCGATGAGGGCTTCAGCACCCCTGGGATCGCCGTGCACGGGGTGGGCGCGCTCCCGCCAGGCCAGCGTCCGTCCCCGGAGGTCGGTGAGGATCACCGAGATATGGGTCGCTCCCATATCCACGCCCAGGATCACCCCGGCCTGGTCCTGGAACCCGACCAGAATGGGACGCCGTCCTCCCCGGCTTTCGCCGCTCCCGACCTCCGCCACCAACTCCGTGCTCAGGAGCCGCCCGACCACATCCGAAATGGTCGAGCGGGAGCGTCCCGAGTTGCGCGCGATCTCGGCGCGCGAAATCTCGCGCCGCTTCCAGACGACGTTGAGGACCGTCCGGGTCAGCTCGTCGTCCAGCACCGCGGCGGGACGCGGTCGCCTACCGGATGGCATGACCGCTCCCCTCCACGTCCTGCCGCAGTGTCGCGAAAGCGAGATCCGGGATCACTTCCGGAGGTACACGTTGTCGACGAACACGGTGTTGGGATCGCCCGAGATCAACAACTGCGCGAGGTGTCCCGTTGACGCGAGGTTCGTAAAGTCCGCCAGCGGCAGGTCCAGCTGCACCCACTGACCCGTCATCAGCCCGTCTTCCGCGGTGATCGTGAGTTCGTGCTCCGTGTCGTCGCCTCCGCCGTGCGCGCCGTCCGCACCGAAGTCGACGAGCTTCACCCGGAACGCCGCCGGCGCCGCCGTCTCGTCGGGCGTCCAGATGTCCATCCGGAAGTGCGTCATGTCCGTCGCGTCCACGGTTTGTGAGGTGAACTCGATCCCTGCGAAGGTCAGGTTCGTGTACTTCTTGACGGCGTTCTCCAAGACTTCGACATCCTCGACGTCTGCCTGGTCCCATGAAGCGGACCAGGTGTCGACCGTCACGTCGGTGTAGGCGTCGCTGAAGAACGAGATGACGTTGTCGGCCGCGTGCGAGGGCGCCGGGGCCGGTGCGCTCGGCGCGGTGGGCGGTCGCTCGAAGAGGTAGATGTTGTCCACGAAGACCGTGTTCGGATCGCCGGAGAAGATGAGTTGGGCGAGGTGGCCGCGCGCGGCGAGGTTTGTCATGTCGGACAGCGACAAGTCGTAGCTGACCCACCGGCCCGTGTCCAGCGCGGGGTCCGAGTTGGCGGTCAGCGAGACCTCGTGCTCCGTGTCGTCACCTCCGCCGTGCGCGCCGTCCGCACCGAAGTCGACCAGCTTGACCCTGAAGGCGGCCGGGGCATCGGTCGGGTCCGGAGTCCATACGTCGACGTGCAGGTGCGTCATCGATTCCGCGTCGATGGTTCGCGAAGTGAACTCGATGCCCGCGAACGTCAGGTTCGTGTATTTCTTCACGGTGTCGCCCTCGATCACCACATCCTCAACGTCGGCCTGGTCCCACGACGCCGACCAGGTGTCCACCGCGACGTCCGTGTACGCGTCGCTGAAGATGGAAATCACGTAGTCCGATGAGCGGTCCGGCGTCGGCGCGGGCGTGGATGGCTCCTGGGGCGCGGGCGGCGCCTCGCCGCGGCGGAAGTAGACGTTGTCCACGTAGACGGTGTTCGGGTTTCCGGAGATGATCAACTGGGCAAAGTGCTCCTGCGCCGCGAGGCCCGTGAAGTCCGCCAGAGCCAGGTCCAATCGCACCCACTCGCCCGTTGCCAATCCGTCGTCTGCGGTAATCGTCAGTTCGTGCTCGCTGTCGTCGACGGCGGGGGACCACACGCCGTCGGTGCCGAAGTCCACGAGCTTCACCTTGAACTCCGTCGGCGACGCCGTCTCATCCGGCGTCCAGATGTCCATTCGGAAATGCGTCATGCCGGTGAGGTCGAGGGTGGCCGACACGGTCTCGATCCCCGCGACGGTCAGATTCGTGTACTTCTTCATCACATTCCCCGAGACCTGCACATCCTCCACGTCCGCCTGATCCCAGATGGCCGACCACGTGTCCACCGTCACGTCGTCGTAGGCGTCGCTGAAGAGCGAAATCACGTCATCCGCCTCGTGTTCCGGCGTTGGCGCCGGCTCGGCCGGCTCGGGGTCCGGAGGGGGCGCGGCACCCTGCCGGAAGTACACGTTGTCCACGTACACCGTGTTCGGGTCGCCGGAGATGATCAGCTGCGCCAGGTTCGCGCGCGACGCGAGGTTCGTGAAGTCGTTCAGCCACAGGTCCAATTGCACCCATTCCTCCGACGCCAGCCCTCGGCGGCCGTGATCGTCGCCTCGTGCTCGCTGTCGTCGCCACCCCCGAACGCACCGTCCGCGCCGAAGTCCACCAGCTTCACCCTGAACGCCGCCGGTGCGGTCCCATCCGGCGTCCAGAGATCCATGCGGAAGTAGTCCATGCCCGTCGCGTCCACCGTTTGAGACACGAACTCGATCCCCGCATAGGAGAGGTTCGTGTACAGCTTCACCGGATTGCCCGCGATCTCGATATCCGTCAGGTCGGCCGCATCCCAATCCGCCGACCAGGTGTCCACGGTCACGTCGTCGTAGGTGTCGCTGAAGAGCGAGATCACGCTGTCCGCCGCGTGCATCGGCGTTGGCGGTCCATCGGCGGGTGCTGCCCCGCCCTCCACCGCAACGCGGGCGCTCGCGCTCGCCGAGCCCATGGTCACCGTGACAGCCGTTTCTCCGTTCGCGACGGCGGTAACGAACCCCGCTGCGTCCACGGTGGCCACAGCGTCGTTCTCCGAGGTCCAGTTCAGCATTGGGTCCGCGATAGCGTTTCCGTTCGCGTCCATCGCCTCGGCCGTGAGCTGCGCCCTTTCGCCGAGCGCCGTCAGCCGGAGCCGGCCGGGCGCGACCGTGAGCGTCGCGGCTTCCTGCATGACGGCCACGGTTCCGCTGCCGCTGACCGTGCCCGATGTCGCTTCGATGGTCGCCATACCGGGGCTTACCGCGGTGACGAGCCCTGCCGCGTCCACCGTGGCGACCGCGGGGTCCCCGGAGGTCCAGTTGACGGACGCGCCGGACATGACGCCCCCGTTCTGGTCGCGAACCGTGGCGCTCAACTGGACGGTCTGCCCGAGGGCAGTGAGTTCAGCCGTCGCGGGCGCCACCTCGACGGTTGTGGCCACCGGCGTCGGCGGGAGGACCGGGCCGGGACCGGGACTATCATCACCGCCGCACGCCAGCGCGGCACATGCGACGAGAGCGGCCGATGCACCGGGCCGGGATCGCGCCAACGACAGGCGGCGGGCGTAAGGTGCCGGCGACCGCCGGACGGAAGATGAGCGTTGGCAGAGCGAAGTCATGGATTATCTCCGGTCGGGTTGTTGCTGATGGATCCGGTGGGGCGCTGCCGCGCGGCATCGGCCGCGGGGCGCCGGAAGTAGGCGTTGTCCACATAGATGGTGTTCAGGTCGCCTGAGAAGAGCAGCTGCGCGAGGTGTTCCCTCGCCGCGAGCCCGGTGAAATCCGACAGGGGCAGGTCGAGGCGCACCCACGTTCCCGTGGCCAGCCCATCGGCGCCGCCGATGGTGACTTCGTGTTCGCTGTCGTCGCCGCCCCCGTCGTGTACGCCGTTGGCGCCGAAGTCGACCAGCTTCACCTTGAATGACGCCGCCGCCGTCTCGTCCGGCGTCCAGATGTCCAGCCGGAAGTGCGACATCCCCGAGGCGTCCAGGGTCTGCGACGTGAACTCTATGCCGGCGAAGACCAGGTTCGTGTACTTCTTCACGGCGTTGCCGGCGATGGCCACGTCCTCCACATCGGCCGCGTCCCACTCCGCCGACCAGGTGTCCACCGCGACGTCGTCGTAGGTGTCGCTGAAGAGCGAGATGACGTCCGCCGCCGCGTCCGTCGGTGCCGGTGCGGGCTCGGGCGGGCCGGTCGGATCGGGCGGGTCGGGCGTCTCGGTGCGGAAGAAGAGGATGTTGTCCAGATAGACGGTGGGGCTCGCCCCCGAGATGACCATCTGCGCGAGGTGGCTTCGCGTGCCCAGTCCGCTGAAGGCATCCAGCGGAATGTCCACGGAGTTCCAGCTTCGCGGCGCGATCGAGGGCGTCGAGGCCGGGCCGAGGGTGACCTCGTGCTCGCGGTCGTCGCCCCCGCCGAAGGCGCCATCGGCGCCGAAGTCCACAAGCTTGATGCGGAAGTCGGACGCATCATTCGTCCACAGATCCACATGGAGGTGCGTCATCGATGTGGCGTCGATCAGCGGCGAGGTGAACTCGATCCCGGCAAATACGAGGTTGCTGTACTTCTTCACCGGATTCCCCGCGAGCACGACATCTTCCACGTCGGCCTGGTCCCACTCCGCCGACCAGGTGTCCACGTGCACGTCGTCGTATGCGTCGCTGAAGAGGGAGATGACATCCCCCGCCGGCACTGCCGGCACCGTCGGCGTCCCGGATGGCGGGGAATCGATGCTGACCGTGAGCGCTCCCGAAGCGGGGGTCGACCCCAGCATGGCTGTAATCGTGGCGGTGCCCGCGCGGACCAGCGAGATCGATCCGTCCGCCAGCACCGAAGCGACGGCGGGGTCCGATGACGTGAAGGTGAAGTACGAGGGCGCGGTGCCCACCGTCACGTCGGTCCCGTTCACGTCGAAGGTCACCCGGGTGCCGTCGACCGTCAGCGTGCCGCCGACCTCTCCGCTGACGGTACGGCTGGGAATCGCCGGCCGCGGCCTGATAATCGTGCCGAGTCGCTCGAACTGTATATCGTCAAAGTAGACATCGTAGCCGACCTCGTATTCCGAAGCGTCCGCCACGAGGAAGAGGCCGCGCTCCCCGGTCAGCACCGAGGGCAGCGGAAGGGGGAGTGCGTACTTGGTCCAGCGCGTCGAGAGGGACAGGTTGTCGAGGTTGGCCGGGAACCGGGAGGCGCCGGTGTTGTCGTTGCCGATCCCGACCCGGTCCAGGGTGGCGGCTGTACTCGCGCGGGCCCAGAAGGTGAGAGCGTCGAACCCGGAGAGATCGCGCGGCACCTCCGAGAAGAAGGCCCCCCCGGCGAAACCGCCCGAAGGGTCGCTAGGTGCGGGAACGGTGAATCTGAGGGCTGCCGTCCCGCGATAGACCACGTCACGTTCGATGTCAAGCGCGTCGACCTTGGACCCGCCGAAGGCCGAGTAGTGCAGTCCCGGACCGAAATCGTCGTAGAAGATCTCCGGCTCCGGGGGGAAAGTGGCCGGATCGAGGGAGGTCAGATCCCTCCCGCACGCGGTGCCGAAGGCGAGTGCCGCGAGCACGGCGGCTCCTGCGCCGCCCCCCATCCGGCGTGCGGTCCTCGCTATCATGTTCACCATCCCGCCCTGGCCGGAGGCTCCGGCACACGGCCGTGCCAAACGGATTCCACAGACTTTGTTCGGACGTCGAACAAAGTGCGGAAGCGGAGCGGGCGCTGTCAAGACACCGAACGACGCGACTTGAGGCTGGGTCGATGGAGACACGAGAGTTCGAGATCAGAACCGAGCGGCTGCTGCTCCGGCCGCACCGTCTGGAGGACGTGGACGACATCTTCGAGTTCGCCCGGGACCCGGAGTGGGGCCGGTACCTGACGGTGCCGATGCCGTACTTCAGGGAACACGCGGTCGAGTTCGTAGAAGATCGGATCCACACGTCACGGGACCTGTGGCCGGTGTGGGCGATGGTCCTGGACGAGAGGGTCGTCGGCGGCATCGGAATCGAGATCGACGCACAGGATGCGACGGGAGCCCTGGGCTACTCGATCGCGAGGAAGCACTGGGGCAGAGGCCTGACCCTGGAAGCGGCCCGCGCCGTCGTCCACTGGGGATTCCGTGAACGGGGACTCGCGAAGGTGTACGCGTACGCCGACGCGCGGAACGCGCAGTCCCTGAGGGTGATGGAGAAGCTGGGCATGACCCGCGAGGGGACCCTGCGCAGCCACCGGACGCTGCGGGGAGAGCGCGTCGACGACGTGTACTACGGACTCCTGAGGGAAGAGTGGATGAGGGACGAACGCTGAGTCGGTCCGTCAGTACTTGATGTCGGTTCGGCCGACGGTCATGCCGATGTTGCCGACGCGGCGGCCCATCGTGTAGTGCTCGCCGCTCCCGGCGGTCATCCCGAAGAAGTCCACGGCGGGTACGATCAGGCGACCGGCATCGTCGACCGCGCCCTCGAGGACGGTCGTGGCCACGACCTCCGCAAAGAAGAGCTTCCGCTCGGGCGGCAGCTCGAGCGAGTCGATGATCCGGCACTCGCAGTGGATGGGAGACTCCTCCACCGTGGGCGCGTCGACGGCGGTCGCCGCGCCCCGCGTCAGACCCGAGAGTTCGAACTTGTCGCCGACGCGTCCGGAGTTCATGTCGACGGTGTCGAACGCCTCGACCATCGACGCGAGCGGGACGTTCAGCACGAACTCGTCGTGGATCTCGAGGAGTTCCCTCGCCTGGTGCTCGAACGCCGCGCTCACCCCGATCTGGGGCGGGTCGCCGCTCACGACGAACGTCCACAGCACCGAAATCTCGTCGGGGTCGCCGGGCCGGCCGTTCACGGTGAGCAGGATCGCCGGGACGGGTGGAAGCATGGGGCCGGGTTCCGCCAGCGAACGCCGAGGACCTGTGAGCGGTGCCGAAGGCCTACCCCCGCCCATCCGCGTCCCCTCCTCCGGCGCGCAGCCCCAGACGGCGGCGACCGCCGCGGCCGCCGACCCGCTCCCGAGGAACCGTCTCCGCGACCAGTCGGGCATTGCTGTCATCTTCTCCACCGCTTCTTCGTGGATGACTCGCCGTCCGCCGAGGCATCAGTAGATGCCGGGGATGATCCGATACTTCACGCGTGACCGGTACTCCGCCCACTTCTCGGCTCCGTACTTCTCCTCACAGAACCGGTCGTCGAAGCGTTGCCGGGCAATGAACAGGCCCACGATGAAGATGAAGTAGGTCCAGGCCCACAGGTTCGAGAAGTAGCCGAACACGAGGGCGATGGAGAGGGAGAAGAACCCCTCGCCGAGATAGTTGAAGTGGCGGGCGACGCCCCACAGGCCGCTGCACAGGATCTTGCGGTCGCCGGCCTCAATGTACTCCGGTTCGATGAGGCCGAGGAACTTGCGGTCGGGCCAGCGCTTGAAGGTGTACTTCTGCATGTTCGCGCCGCGGGCGATGCCCCAGCCCACCAGGAAGAGGGCGGGGGCGCCGATGATCCAGACCTGTCTCCACGGCGCCGCAAAGCCGGGATCCGGGTACACGGCCATGCCCCACAGCGGCAGGATGTAGAGCCACCCGTACACGAGGATGCCGCCCCAGATCATCTTGAAGCCGAGCTTTTCGTGGATCACGTCGAACGTGTAGAGCTGGACGCGCTCGAAGATGAAGTAGTCGAGGACGTAGAACGTGAGGAACGCGGCATACAGGAAAACGCCGGGGTTGGAGTCCGCGCCGAACAGTTCGTAGTGATACGCGGCTCCGGAGAGGGCGTTGAGCGACAGCATCGTCCCGCCGACGACGTACAGGAACATCTTCACGTCGAAGCGCTGGTTGAAGAACGACAGCTCGAGCACGCGCCCTTCCCACAGCGCGGCGAGCGGACGCTCGACCTTTCCGCGCGACCCTCCGAACACGGCGAGAAGGGCGAAGATGAGGCACAGGACTGTCCCGCCCGCCACCTGGTAGAGAGTGGACCGGTAGAACCAGTCCCGCGGCATCCCGGTGAGTTCGAGCGCCCACACGATCTCCGCGATCACGAACACGAGGAGGCCGTTCAACCGGTAGCTGCGGGGCTCGCCGGTCTCCGGCTCGATGACGTACCCGGGCACGCGCCGTCCCGGCAGCACGAGTTGCGCGAGGAAGAAGAGCGCGCAGACCGCGAGCGGCGTCAGGAAACCCGCGATGGCTTCCGTCCCGGAGAGCTCGAACAGGTGTCCGATGCCAAGCCATTCGATCATGATCGAATACCCCTTTCATCCGGTGACGCGGCTCTTAGAAGAGATCCTCCCCCGGCAGCGTCGCTGCCTGCTCGATCCAGCGTACGAGGAGGTCCTCTTCAAGTTCGTCGTGCTCGTGGATGTGAAAGTAGCGCACGTCCTCGTGCTTTGACGCCACCGGTGGAACCGGGCGCAACGCGGTCCCGTTGAGGAACGTCACCTTGACGTACTTCGTGAAGCAGTGGAAGGAGAGGAACCAGCCCCTGCCCTCGATGCCGTAGAAGGGGGAGTTCCACCTGACTGCCTTCCGGGCATCCGGTGCGCCGCGCTCGATGCATGTGTCGAGGGCGCGGCCGACGGCGCGCTTCCAGCCCGGCATGGCCGCAATGTAGGCCTGCACGGGCCCGTCCCCGTCACCCCTGGGAATCTGGGGATTGCCGCCGGAGAGGAGTGACGGTTCCGGGACTTCACCCTTGGCGATCATTCGGAAAAGGTGACGATCTCGTGATTGGCCGGCAAACCTTCATCGAGCCGGTCGCCTGCACACGCGGTTGCAACCGATCGCTCATTGCCGATATCGTCGGCGGCGAACTTCGTAAAAAAGAGTTCATCCGGCGCGGAGTGGCAGTTGCCTAATACGACCTCAGGATCGAATGCAGGCGCTGGCGTATCGGAGGCGCCCGTACTCGTGACCGGCTCGGCCGGGCACGTGGGCGCGAATCTCGTCCGTCGCCTCCTCGACGACGGCGTCCGCGTTCGCGTGTACCTGCGACACGAGGACAACAACGAAGCGCTGGAAGGCCTCGAGGTCGAGCGCTCGTTCGGTGACATCCGCGATCTGGATGCCACGCGGAAGGCGCTGGAAGGCTGTCAGGGTGTCTATCACTGCGCGGCCATGGTCTCAACCATCGAGGGCAACCACGCCCATCGCCGCGAAGTGTACGAGTGTAACGTGCTCGGCACCCGGAACGTGCTGCAGGCGGCGCGCGAGGTAGAAGCCGGTCGGGTGGTGGTGACGGGCTCCTTCAGCGCGGTCGGTTACGACCTGGACGATCCGTCCGCTCCCAGCGATGAGACGATGCAGTTCTATCCGATGGAGCGGACGATGCCCTACGAGCGCAGCAAGGCGCTCGTCGAGCACGAATGCTGGCGCGCCGCCGCAGCGGGACAGGATGTCGTCGTCGCCACCTGCTGCGCGGTCGTGGGCCCCGCCGATTTCTTCCCGTCGCGCCTGGGAAGGACCATGTGCGACTACACCAACGGCAAGCTGCGGGCATTCGTCGACGGCGGCTTCGAGTTCGTGGCGGCCCGCGATATCGTCGAGGGACATGTTCTCTGCATGCACCGGGGGCGTGCGGGCGAGAAGTACATCTTCAGCAGCGAATTCAAGACGATCTCCGATATCCTGGACCTGTACGAGGAGGTCTCCGGGATCCCCCGGCCGCGCCGCCGGATTCCGGTCCGCATGATGCTCGTCTTCTCGGAAGTGGCGAGCTTCTATCTGAGCCGGTTTCACCCGGGCTTCCCGCAGCGATTCACGCCCGGCGCCATCCGACTCCTTCAGAAGCGCCGTCACGCCGACACCGGCAAGGCGAGACGGGAACTCGGATTTCAGCCGACCAGTATTCGTGCCGCGGTTCACGAGGCGTACGCATTCCACTACGGCCGCAACGCAATCAACAATCCGCGCGCGAAGCGTCCGCGCATAAACGGCGCGAGCAACATGGACCATCTCCCAGCGGACAACGCGACATGAACAACTCCGAACCGGGGCTCAACGGAAGCCCGGCGACCCTTGCCCCACCCGGCTTCGAGGAGGCCGGCAACCTCCGTCAGCGCGCGCGCGCCGCGGGTATGGACCCGAACTACTGGTACGCGGTCGAAGAGGTGCGCCGGATCAAGCCGGGAACGGTGGTCGAGGTCACCTTCTGGAGGCACTCCATTGCGCTGTACCGGGCGGAGGATGGGTCGTTTCACGCGGTCGAAAATCGCTGCCTTCATCGCCAGTTGAAACTTTCGCTCGGGGTGGTGGAAGGCTGCCGGCTCGTGTGCGCCTACCACGGCTGGGAGTACGACGAGAACGGGTGCGTGGCCGAAATCCCCGACCTCTTCGGGCGGGACCGCATCCCCAAGCTCTCGATCCGGAGCTATCCCGTGCAGGTTCGCTACGGGCTGGTCTGGTTGTTCCCCGGTGACCCGGAACTCGCCGGGCAGCGCCGGATCCCGGAGATCCCCGAACTCGAGGGGCCCGGCCGGTGGGCCTGCGTACCGCTGACATTCACGATGTCGGCCCACCACTCGATGGTGATCGACAACGTGAGCGACTTTTCGCACGCCTACCTGCACCGGCGATACCGGCCGTTCATGGGCGCCACTCTCACCCGCAACGAGACGGTGGGTGACAACGTGCACCTCGCCTACGAGACACGGGTGGGGCGCGGCCGAATCTCGGGACTGTTCGTCGACCACGAGCGTCTGGACACGAATCACATGGAACTCTGCTACGAGTATCCGTATCAGTGGTCGAACACGGACGACGAGATCAAGCACTGGCTCTTCGTGCTGCCGATCGATGAGCGAACGACGCGGGCGTTCTTCCTCTTCTACTTCAAGTCGCTGAAGATCCCGTACCTGCCGGTGCGGATCCCCCGATTCGCCATGACCGCCGTGCTCAAGATCGCGAACCGCGTGCTCATCGGCCCGCTGCTGGCCGAAGACCGCGTCGCGGTCGAAGCGGAGCAGGAGGGGTACGAACGGCACTGGGCCGACCCTCCCATCGAAGTCAATCCGGTCGTCCGCGCATTCCAGAAGGTGACGGTGCGAAAGTGGCAGGAGCACCTGGAGCGCTCGGCGCAGAACGGCGCTGCGAATGGCTGAGCCGCACTTGTCGCTGGCGGCGCTGTGGGCTGGGCTCTCCGGCCGTGTGGTGCTCGAAGCGGCGGGAATGTTGCTGCTGTTCGTCGCCCTCCTCTTCCTGGGGTCGATGGTGCTGCCCGGACGTCGGGTCACAGGGCCCGGTCTGGCGGGGGAATCGCGCACCTACAAGCTGAACGGCCTCGCCGCATTTCTGATCGTCATGACCGTCGCGTGCCTCGCCCAGATCTTCGGCTGGTTCTCTCTCTCGGTACTGCATACCCACTTTGCGGCGCTGTTCGTGACAGCGAATGTCTTCGCCTTTGTCGTGGCCGGCTGGCTGTATCTTCGGGGAGCCCGGAACCCGGATGCGTCACCTGGATTCCTGCGGAACTACTTTTTCGGGTCGGAGCTCAATCCCGCTGCGCTCGGCGTGGACCTGAAGTTCTTCAGCTACCGCCCCTCCCTTATCGGCCTGGCGCTGTTCAACGCATCGTTCGCAGCCGTGCAGTACGAGACCTACGGCCGCCTGACGCTGGCGATGACGCTGTACCAGATCTTCACCTTCGTGTACGTGTTCAACTACTTCCAGTTCGAGTACGGGATGACCCACACGTGGGACCTTGTCAGCGAGCGCTTTGGTTGGATGTTGATCTGGGGCGATTACGTGCTGGTCCCGTTCTTCTACTGCTTCCCCGGCTGGTGGCTCGTCCACGCGGCGGATCCACTGCCTCCGCCCGCGGCCGCCGCGATCGTCCTCCTGTTCGCCTTCGGCTTCTGGGTGTTCCGCGGCGCGAACCAGCAGAAGCACCGCTTCAAGCGCGACCCGGACGCGCGGATCTGGGGAAAGCCTGCCCGAACGCTGGATGGGCGCCTGCTGGTTTCCGGTTTCTGGGGGATCGGAAGACACCTGAACTATACCGGCGAGATCTGCGTCTACCTGGCGTTCACCCTCACGACCGGGTTCGCCTCCTGGATGCCCTACCTCCTGCCGGCGTGGCTTGCGGGTCTGCTGGGGCATCGATCGAGACGCGATGACCGCCGCTGCCGCGCAAAGTACGGAGCGTTGTGGGATCGCTACACGCAGCACGCCAGGTTCGCGATGCTGCCGTTCATCTATTGAGGACCGCCGTGGCGCTTCGATCTGAAGAAGCTGTTCCCGAGCTCGCCGGCGGGTGGCCGCTGCTCGGCCACCTGCGGGACTTTCAGAGGGATCCCGTCTCGACGCTGAGCCGCGGCTGGCGCGAGCAGGGCGAACTCGTCCGCTTCCGGCTCGGTCCGCGAGACTGCGTCCTCTTCACCGGACCTGAAGCTCACGATTCCTACTTCACGGCGCCCGACGAACAGCTCGACGCCAAGGCCGTCTACCAGTTCACGGTACCGATCTTCGGCCGCGGCGTAGCCTACGACGTCGCTCCCGAGATCATGGACGAGCAGTTGGGGTTTCTCTATCCGGCGCTGCGCGACTCCGCGATGCGCAGGTTCGTCCGCTTCATGTTCGAGGAGACGAACCAGTTCGCCGATGGCCTGGGCGAGGATGGGGAGATCGACCTGCCACAGGCGCTGAACGAGCTCACCGTCAGAATCGCCAGCCGCTGTCTCCTCGGTCAGGAAGTCCGGGATCAGGTGGACACGGGGTTCGCCGACGCCTATCACGATCTGCAGAAGGGCATCAACACGCTCGGATATTTCTTCCCGAAGCTCCCGACTCGGGCGCATCGAAGCCGCGATCGAGCGCGCCGCAGAGTGGTCGAGCTCTTCAGCCGGATCATGGCGGAACGCCGGCGTTCCGGGGCCGGGCCCGACGACTTCATGCAGACGCTGATGGAGGCCCGCTACAAAGACGGCCGCGCGCTGACCGACGACGAGATCTCCGGGATCCTGCTCACGGTCCTGTTCGCGGGCCAGCATACGAGCGCGGTTCTGGCGACCTGGATCGGTCTCGAACTCCTGGGGGCGCCCTCGTATGTGGCGCGGATACGAAACGAGATGCGGGAGGTGTACCGCGAGACGGGAGTCATGAGCCTTGCGGGTCTCAAGCGGCAGGTGGAGCTCGAGTACGCCGTGCGCGAGAACGAGCGACTGCACCCGCCCCTGATCCTGCTGATCCGCAAGGTGCTCCAACCGATGCACTACGCCGGCCACACCGTACCGGCCGGCAGCCTCGCCATGGTGTCGCCCGCCGTCTCGCACCGGCTGCCCGAGGTGTTCACCGACCCGGATCGTTTCGCACCGGATCGTTTCGCGCCTCCCGCGGGCGAGGACAAACAGCATCACTACGCGCTGATCGGGTTCGGCGGCGGCAAGCACCGGTGCATGGGGAAGAACTTCGCCTACCTGCAGTTGAAGGCGATCTGGACGGTATTGCTCGACCGCTTCGAATTCCGCGGCGACGGCGCGGTTCCCGCTCCGGACTACGGCAGCTGGGTCACGGGTCCCGAGACGCCGTGCCGGGTCCGCTATCATCGACGGACGGAAACGAGCGTCTTCAGGTGAGCGCGGCCGGTTCCCGCGACTACGACGTAGTGATCGTCGGCGCGGGGCCGGTAGGCAGCCTGTGCGCCGTCGCGCACGCGCGAAACGGTGCTCGCGTGGCGCTCCTGGAGGCCAATCCCAAGTCCTCGAGACGCATGGCGGGGGAGTGGCTGCACCCGCCGGCCGTGCAGATCCTGCGCGGTCTCGGAATCGAACTCGACAGCCAGCCGCTAAGCACTACGGGCAGGGGATTCGTGGTGCTCCCGGAAGACGATTCCGACCCCATCGTGCTTCCCTATGCGGACGGCTCTCACGGCCTCTCGTGCGAGCACGAGGCAATCGTCTCGGTCCTGCGCGAAGCCGTTGAGAACGAAGCGGGGATCGACTTCCACCACCACGCGCGCGTGCGTTCCGTCGAAGACGAACGGGTCACGTTTCTCCACAACGGAGCCGAGAGATCGGTGACCGCCGGGCGGATCGTGGGCGCCGACGGCCGGGCCTCGACCGTGCGTCGGTCGCTGGGCGTATCCGCGAACCGGTTGACCTGCTCGCGGATGGTGGGCGTCACGGCAAGAGGGGCGAGCCTGCCCCTTGAGGGGTACGGGTACGTGGTACTCGGCGGACCGGGTCCCGTCCTCATGTACCAGCTGGGAGATCACTGCGTCCGGATCATTGCGGATGTCCCGCTGGGCCAGTGGTCCCCCCGGGACCGGATCGGCTTTCTCCTGGATTCGTACGCCGGCCTCATGCCGGACACTCTTGGACCCGCGTTCGTCGAGGCGCTGCGGGAGGGGCGATTCGACACCGCCTCCAATGAACTCAGGCCGCGCGTCACGTACGGGAACTCGCGCCGAGTGCTGATCGGCGATGCGGCCGGGCATTACCACCCCATGACGGCGTCGGGTATGACGCTCGGTTTCGCCGATGCTCTCGCGCTGGCCGAGGGCGGGGATTTTCAGGACTTCACGAACAGGCGGCTCCGAGCGACCTACACTCCGGAACTCCTCGCCATGGAGCTCTACGAGGTCTTCGCCGACCACCGGCCCGAAGCCGTGGTGGTCAGGCACGAGGTCTACCGGCGCTGGCGGGCAAGTTCCGCGTTTCGCGACCGGACCATACGCCTGCTCGCCTGTGAAGACACATCGCCATCCCACCTGGTCTTTGCGGGTGGCGCGATACTGGTGCGAGCCGTCGCCAAGGCGATTCCGCGATCCTTTGACCAGTTCGCCTGGCGCCGGGCCGGGGACACGTTTCGTGCGCTCTCGGTTCGCGTCCGGTGGCTCGAGCGTGGCGTGAGGCAGCTTCAGAAGGCAAAAAAAACGAAGCGAGAGGGCGAGCGGGCCAGGGAGTCTCTGGCTCGCGCGTTCCTGGCCTCCCTGCCGGCCGGCGTCGGCGACGCCCGATCCATCCGCTCCGGGGACGTTCCGTCGCCCGATGCCGGGCAGGCGCTGAATCGCGCGAGTGCGCGCCTCCTGCGTCTCCAGCGTGAGGACGGCTCGTGGGAAGGCGAGATGGTGTGGTGCCCGATGCTCACCGCGCAGTACGTGCTTCTGCTCCACATCATCGGCCGGCCGCTCGAGCCCGGCCGTCGCCGCCGCGTGCTGCGATCCTTCGAGCGGACACGTCTCGAAGGAGGCGCTTGGGGCCTGCACGAACACTCGGCCCCTCACCTGTTCGTTACGACGCTCGTCTATGTCGCGTCGAGAGTGCTGGGTGTCGCGCGGGATAATCCGCTGGTGGAACCGGCCCGGCGCTTCCTGCAGGCGGAGGGCGTTATCGGCATCCCGAGCTGGGGAAAGTTCTGGCTGGCCCTCCTCAACCTCTACGACTGGCGCGGGGTCAACGCCATCCTGCCGGAGCTTTGGAGCCTGCCGCGGCGGATCGCGCTGCATCCCTCGAATTGGTACTGCCACACGCGGCTCATCTACATGGCGATGGCCGCGATCTATGCGCGACGCTTTCAGGTGCCCGTCACGCCCTTGATCGAGTCGATACGAGAGGAACTCTTCCCTCGGGGCTTCGCCGAGGTCGATTTCTCCGCCGTCCGCAACCGGCTGCGAGTCGACGACCTCTACGCGCGGCCGAGCCGATGGCTCCGGGCCGGATACGGCGTTGCGAGAGTCTTCGAGCGGCTCCACGGCAAGCGTCTGCGCCAGCACTGCGTGGACGGGATCCTCGAGCGCATCAGGTGGGAGTTGCGGACCACCGGCCACGCGAGCATCTCCCCCGTCAGCGGCCTCCTCAACATCCTTGCCCTCTGGCTGCATGACCCGGACGACACCGACTGCCGCCAGGCGCTCGAGCAACTGGATGGCTGGATCTGGGAAGATGAGGAGGACGGGGCCCGCGTCACCGGCGCGAGGAGCGCCTCCTGGGACACCGGACACTCGCTGCAGGCGCTGGCGACCGTTTCCGAACTGGACGGGGTGCCGAATGCCCTGCGAAAGGGAGCCGGTTACCTGCAGCGGCAACAGATCGACGTCAGCTTCGAGGGGTTTCGCCAGGCCTATCGGACCGACCCGAAGGGAGGCTGGTGCTTCCCCGGGAGTTGGCATGGCTGGCCGGTCACCGACTGCACCGCGGAAGCCGTGCTCGGGATGATCGAAGCGCGCCCTGACGCCGCGGACAGGACGATGCTCCGCGATGCGGTCGACTTCATGCTGCGCGGGCAGAACCGGGACGGGGGGTTCGGCAGCTACGAGGCACAGCGCTCGAGGATCGGACTCGAATGGCTGAACCCCGCCGAAATGTTCGGCGACTCGATGACCGAGCACTCCTTTGTCGAGTGTACCGCATCCTGCGTCGCGGCACTCGCCGCCTGCAGGGAACACTTCGCGCCAGCCACGAACGGAGAGATGACGAGGGCCATCTCGAGGGCCGAAGAGTGGCTTCGCCGGACCCAGGCCAGCGATGGATCGTGGCGCGGCGTGTGGGGCATCCAGTTCATCTACGGCACGCTCTTCGGAGTGAGGGGTCTGGTTGCCGCCGGGGCGCGTCCCGGCGATCCGGCGTTGCGTCTGGCGTGCCGCTGGTTGCTCGACCGTCAGCGGGCGGACGGGGGATGGGGCGAGCACTACAGCGGCTGCCTGACCGGCCGATATGTTCCGCACGAGGAAAGCCAGATCATTCAGACCGCATGGGCCCTGATCGCGCTCCTCGCAGCGGAAGATTCGAACTGGACCGCGATTTCGCGCGGCGTCCAGTTCCTTGTCGACGCCCAGGCGACGGATGGGGCGTGGCCCAGGCAACACATGGCCGGGGTCTTCTTCCGTACGGCGCTGCTGGAGTATGCCCTGTACCGGGACTACTTCCCCCTGAAGGCGCTCGGTCTCTACGAGCAGCGGCGCCGGGTGCGGCTGGATCTCGTGACACCCACCCCACTCGCGGCGGACGCCACCGGCTGAAGCGGAGCTACTCCCGCGGCGCCAGGCTGAAGGGTTCACGCGCGAACACGCGCCGGACCATCGGCTCGAAGAACTCCAGCGGCAGCGAGTCGTAGTCGGGATCGAACGCGCACTGGTCCCAGCGGTGGCAGAAGTCCACGGCGTCCTGGTACCAGGGATGGTCGCGGTACTTGTCGCGCGCGTTGGGATCGCCGCCCATGTGGTGGGCGTAGTAGACCCGCTGGAACAGGCCGTGGTGCCGGACGATCCAGAGGGTTCGCTCGGTCACGAACGGGCGGAGCAGGAGCGCGGCCAGTTCGCCATGGCTGTGCGGGGCCAGGAGGTCGTCGATGTCGTGCAGGAGCGCGGCGACGACCATCTCCTCTTCCGCGCCGTCGCGGTGGGCGCGGGTCGCGCTCTGCAGGGAATGCTCCAGGCGGTCGACCTGGTAGCCGGCGACCGAACCGGACAGCCCGCGGAGGTGCTCCAGCACGCGGTCGGCGGTGCCCGCGGCGAACTCCTCCTCGAGGTCCGCGAGCAACTCGTAGTCCTCGCGCGTGCCGTCCGCCATGCGCGTGAAGCTCACGACGGGACCGCTCGGCTCCGGGCTCGGCGTCGGGCTCGCCTCTGGGCTCGGCGTCGGGTTCGGCGTCGTTTTCGGGGGCATGCCTGTCACTCTCCCATGGAGGCTGGAACGGAGCTCCTCGGGGCTCCTCCCCTCGCACCGTCGGTCGACGCGAAGGGCCTTGTCAAGCGCGCGCGATGTCCGGCATGCTGCGGGCAGGTCACAGCGGATGAAGGGATCGACGATGCCTCACACGATCAGCAGCCTCATGCAGCATGCCGACGCCATGACCGCGGTCTGGAGCGGTGGCGAACGGACGGATCTCCCCTACCTCTGGCTGCGCGACAACTGCGGCTGCGGCGAGTGCTGCGTCGAGCAGACCACGGAGAAGCGGTTCCACGTCTTCCGCGTCCCCAGCGATCTGAAGCCGCAGACGGTCGATATCGAAGGCGCGGGATCCGAGGACGAGGCGATCGCCATCGCCTGGCCGGACGGGCACCGCACCCGCTACAGGTCGAGCGACATCCGCAGCCTCCTGAGCCGGCCGCGTGTCGAGTTGCAGTACTGGGACGGGCAGTTCCAGCCGCGGAGATTTGACTATGAGCGGTTCCTGGCGAGCGACGGCGCGGCGGCGGAAGTGATCGAGGAGTTTCTGCGGACCGGCGTCTGCGTGCTCGTCGATGCCCCGACCGAACCGGATTCGCTGGAGCAGCTCGCGCCGCGTCTCGGCCCGGTCCGCGAGGTGCTGTTCGAGCGCATCCACAACGTCAAGCTCGATCCGAAGGGATACAACATCGCGCACACGGCTCTGGCCGTCGGCGTGCACAACGACTTCACCAGCTACACCTGGCCGCCGAGCGTGCAGGCGCTGCACATGCTGGTGAACGAGTGTGAGGGCGGCGCATCCACCGTCGTGGACGGCTTCGGCGTACTCGAGGCGCTACGCAGCGAGCACCCCCACAAGTTCGACGTGCTGTGCTCGGTGCCCGTGCCGTTCCGGATCTTCAGCGACGAATACGAGTGCTACGCGGCCAACCCCATGGTTGACCTGGACAGCGACGACGAGATCCGGATGATCCGCTTCAACACGGCGCAGATGCAGGCCATTCCCCTGTCGGAGCCCCGGCTTGGCGAGTTCTACGCCGCCTACCACGAACTGTCGAGCCGCGTCAACGACCCCGACGCCCAGGTCACCTTCCGGCTGGAGGGCGGCATGATCCTGCTGTGCGCCGGCCACCGGGTCCTGCACGGCCGCACCGAGATGGTCTCGTCCGGGGCGCGCCACCTGCAGGACGCCTACTTCGAGCACGACAACATCCGCACCCACCTGAGGCTGTTGCTCCGCACCGGCCGAATCTGACAGCCGAGGTCAGGCCAGGTCATCGCAGATGTCGTTCAATGGAGGTGGGATCAGGGCGCTGGACTTCAGGCTGACTTCGGTTCAGTCCTCCGAGCGCGGGGGTTTGCGGGCCAGGAAGAAGAACATCGGAGTGAAGATCCCGGCCTTGCCACCCTCTACAAAGGCGTCCGCCGCCTTGTTCAACAACGAGCTTACGGCGGCAGTGCCCTCCGGGAACGCCCTCAACTTCTCACCAACTCTCAACACGAGATTCGTCAGGGCGCGGCCAACGGGTGTACGCGGAATGCTCCTGAGGTTGAGGTCGCGGCCCTGCAGAGCACGGTACCAGGGCGTCGTCGGGTCCGATGCGAGAGCGCGGTCGCCGAGTTCGACGAGTTCGAATCCAGCCGCGCGCAGGGCGGTGCCGATC
Source organism: Candidatus Palauibacter sp. (assembly GCF_965261555.1). Classification (GTDB taxonomy): domain Bacteria; phylum Gemmatimonadota; class Gemmatimonadetes; order Palauibacterales; family Palauibacteraceae; genus Palauibacter. Next base: position 581,149 of record NZ_OZ253465.1, on the reverse strand, counting down.
TCCGACGTACGGGCGATATCCGGAAGCGCATCCCCCGCCACGATGTCCTCCTTGACCCGCACGTGCTCTGCGTCCCGTGGATCGAAATCCTCGGTGAGACACCAGTCGTAGCCCGCGAAGCAGGCCCCCGGACGCAGGACCCGGAAGATCTCCCGGAACGCCGCCGTCTTGTCCGGTGCGTGCGGCATGGACTCGATGGCGATGGCGGCATCGTAGCGGTGGCCGCCGTCGGGAATCTGCATGTAGTCGCCGTGGATGAACCGGCACAAGGACCGGACATCCCGGGTGTGCACCTTCGCGCGCTCGATCTGGTAGGCGTTGTTGTTGAGGCCGACAAAGCTCGCCCCGGAATATCGGGCCAGGGCGCCCATCGGTCCGCCGACGCCGCACCCCACATCGAGCACCTGCATCCCCGGTTCAAGGGCAAGATGATCGGCGAGAAAACGCTGGTGTCTGAGCAGCGACGCCTTGAAGCTCTCGCCCCGGCGCCGGGGAGCGAAGTGAAAGGACTGGCCCCAGCCGAACTCGTAGAAATCCGTCGCGAGGTCGTAGTAGTGATTGACGAACGACCGATAACGTTCCTTCCTGTGCTCCACGCCGGCGTCGTAGATGCCGCTGTATCGTTCGACGACGGATTTCACCTCATCCGGGGTGAGATCCGCGAGGGACCGAGCGTCTGATCGCTTGGCAGATGGACGGGTCACAGGTTCGTCGTATGGGGTTCGTTGGCGTTCTCCGAGGGTCGGGCGGGAAGGAACACCGATTGGCCGGCATCCGCAAGCGCAGTTCGCAACTCCAACGTGCTTGACATCCTTTGACGTGAAGCCTCACGCTCGTCTTCTGCTTGCATTCATCCCCGAAGGGAGAACTCCATGATGGAAGGGCAGCAGCCGCCCGAAATCGCTCACGATCCGGGAGACGCGCCCGACAATCCCTTTCTGAAGCTTCGCAGCCGAACGCTCATTTGGTGGATGATCGTCGGCAGCATCGTCGTCTTCGTGGTCGCGGCTCTCGCTGGCTTGATTCTGCCGCTGGATTCGATGGAGTCGGCAACCGGCGACGTCGTCGTCGAAATCGCCATCCATGGCCTCGTCGTGGCGTGGATCGTGTGGGCTTGTCGTAACGCCGATATCGACCTGGGTCGGTTTGTTGGGTGGGTCCCGACGGGATACAACTGGCTTCCCGCAGTCGGACTTCTGGTAACGACGATGACGTTCTCACTCGGTTCGTTGTTCGTCACCGCCTACGGACTTTCGCGCGTTTCCCCGGAGTTGCTGGATTCGCTCCTGGCAGCTGGGGCACCGGATCCGGATTCGATGATTTCGGTGGTCTGGTGGGTCATCGGAGCGGTCGCCGTCGCTCCGGTATTGGAAGAAGTACTCTTCCGGGGCGTCTTCCTCAGCCGCTGGGGAGTGAAGTGGGGAATCGGGACCGGCGTCGTCGTATCCTCGGCGATATTCGGGATCCTGCACCTTGACGTGGCAGGGGCAATGGCTCTCGGTGTCGTTGCCTCACTGCTGTACCTGCAGTCTCGTACGCTGATTGTCCCGATCGCCTTCCACGCCGCAAACAACCTGGTTGCCACGGTTCCCATGTTCATGCCCGAATCGGACGAGCCGTGGACGTTCGCCGCCGAGCTTGCAGAGATCGAGGCCATGGCACTCCCCGGCCTCGCCATGGTGGCCGTGACGCTTCCTGTGCTCATCTGGTATGTCCGGCGCCACTGGCCGTCCCGCGACGCCGAGATCCCCTACATGGAGGAGTAGCTTGCCCGGTCTCTCGTTGCCGTTTCTGCCGTTAGATTGATGCCGAACCTGCCGCTGGACCCGATTGAAGGAGAGCTGATGACGACCCCGAGCGATACGACGCGCCGCGAGTTTCTGATGGGTCTGGCGGGTGCCGGCGCCGTGCTGGCCGCCCCGCGCGCCGTGTTCGGGAGCGCGGTGCCCCTCCAGGAGGCGCTCCCCACGCGGCCGATCCCGGGAACCGAGGAGACACTGCCCATCGTGGGCTTCGGCTCCTCGAAGCCCGTGCTCGAGATTCCGACCGAGGGGACGGAGCCCCTGTTCGGCGTGATCCGAATGCTCCTGGAGCACGGGGGGCGCGTCGTCGACACTTCGCCGCGCACGCCGGAGATCGACGCGGAGTTCGGCGAGGTCCTGACGGCGCCGGAGTTCAGCGGCCGCCTCTTCGTCGCGACGAAGATCAACACGGACGGGGAAGCGGCCGGCATCGAGCAGATGCGGCAGAACCAGCGGCTCGTCGGAAGCCGCACCCTGGATCTGCTCGAGGTCGAGAGCATGCGCGACCTGGACGTGCACTGGCCCAACGTCCTCCGGTGGAAGGACTCGGGGGAGGCGCGCTACATCGGCGTCACCACCTCCAGCATCCCCCAGCACGAGGCCTTCGAGTCGTTCATGAGGACGCAGCCGCTCGACTTCGTCCAGGTCAACTACTCGGTGATGGAGCCGAACGCGGAGGAACGCCTCCTGCCGCTCGCGCAGGACCTGGGGCTCGCCGTCCTCATCAACCGTCCCTTCATGAACGGCAGCTACTTCGGACGCGTGAGCGGACGCGAGCTGCCGGAATGGGCCGCCGAGTTCGACTGCATGAGCTGGGCGCAGTTCTCCCTCAAGTACATCCTCGCCCACCCGGCCGTAACGTGCGCCCTCACCGAAACCACGAACCCGGACCACATGGCCGAGAACATCGGGGCCGCCTTCGGCCGCCTCCCGGACGAGGCCACGAAGCGCCGTATGCGCGAGCTCGTCCAGGATTTCTGAAGAAGGAGTCCCGTTCAGCCGTCGACGAGGAGATCTCCGTCGCGGAGTAGCGCTTCGTCGTCAATCCAGACGGTTGGGGCGCGGTTGATCGCGTCGAAATGGGTCTTGGCGGAGACGGTGCCGCCGAGGTTGGCGGAGGTTCCGATGCCGATGTGGACGGTGCCGTTCACGCCTTCGTCGTTCAGCATTTCGCCCGTGAACTCGGTGCAGGCGGGGTTCAGGCCGAAGGCGAACTGGGCCAGGTTGTAGACCCAGGGGTCGTCCTGCCGGGCCAGCAGGTCGGCGAGGAAACCGGCCTGGTCGCCGCCTTCGATGTTGGTGACGAAGCCCTTCGAGATTCTGAAGGTCACGGGGTCGCGGATCGGGCCCACGCCGTAGTAGGGGATGCTCCCGTCGCAGACGAACACGCCTTCGGCGGTGCCCTGTGCGGGGGCGCAGTTGGCCTCGATGTTGGGGACGGCCGAGAAGCCGGGGCCGTCCAGCAGGCAGGCGTGGTTGTTCCCGGTCACGCCCGCGAGGCTCATGGTGAGGTCCGTGCCGGCGGGATTCGTTACGCGCAGGCGTTCGCCGGCGGTGAGTTTCGCCGCGAGGGCGTCGCATAGCGGCTTGCGCGCGCGGAAGTCCGTGAACAGCCCGCCCTCGCGCATCATCCGTTCGGTGAACGCGGTCATGGAGAGGACCCGGGCGCCCGCGCCGATGGCCTCGCGCACGGCCCGGGTGTGCGCCAGCGCCAGGGTCACGGGGAGGAAGGCCACGTCGGTGGCCCGGAGGGCGGCGGCCACGGCGGGTCCCGGTTCCTCGTTGTCGATCGATCGCTCGGGCGGGATCACGACGCTCGCGATGGCGCCGGCTTCGAGCGCGGCGTCGGCAACGGCCCGGGCGATGGCCATCCGCGCGGGGTCCGTCACGATGATGACGTCCTCGCCGGCCCGAACGCTGGCGCACGTCCGCACGAGGATCCTCGCGCCATCTCTCATGGCCGCCCCCGGCTCGATCTCACACGAGCACCTGCGTGTCTTGCTGCACGACGCGGCCGTCGACGGCGATCGTCGGCTCCCACATGAGCAGGTCGTAGTGGGTCGGGGCGATGATCTCCCCTCCGAGGGTGTGGCTGGTGCCGATGCCGATGTGGATCGTGCCCAATACGCCCTCGTCCTCGAGCATCTCCCCGGTGAGGCGGGCGTTCGGGTTCAGGCCGACGCCGAGCTCCGCGACGTTGAAACAGTGCGGGTCGGCGAAGGACTCGAGGTGTTCGCGGAGAAAGTCGGCCTGCGCCCCGCCGGTCATCTCGACGATGCCGCCGTCGCGCACCGTGCAGACGATCGGTTCTTCGAGCAGGCCGATCCCGAGGTAGGGGACGGAGGCGTCGAAGGTGAGCGTGCCCTCGGCCGAACCGGTCACGGGCACGACGTTGACTTCGATGTCGGGGACCGGAGCCAGTTCCCCGGGCTCGGGAATATTCGTGAGCACGTTTGCGACGCGACCCTCGATCCCGAAGCGGAGATCGGTGCCGCGCGGGGAGGTGAGCCGCACGTGCCTACCCTCGGTGAATGCCGCGCCCAGGCGGCGGCAGACGTCGGCCTGCGCCTCGAAGTCGGTCTCGAGCAGCGCCGGGCTGGCCATGATCGCGTCGGTGTAGGCCGTCATCATGCAGACGCGCGCCCCCGCCTCGAGGGCGACCCGCATGGCGCGCGTGTGGGTGATCGAGATGCGCACGGGAGAGAAGATCACGGCCGCCTCGGCCATCGCGCGCGAGACGGGCGGAGGCGGTTCCTGCCCGTCCTGGTCCCGCATGGGAATAATGCAGACGGTCACGGCGGCTTCGGCCTCGCGGGCGGCCGCGGCGACGGCGTCCGCGTACCGCCCCATCGTCGGATCGGTCACGATCACGACGACCTCGCCCGCCCGGACGCGTCCGTTCACATGCACGAGCCGCCGCGCGCCGGGGATCAGGTCCACGCCCGGCCCGGTCACCGCCGACCCGGCCACGCCCGCCTCGGTCGCCACTCCTTCAGCCACGGTCTCTCGCGAAGAACTCGTCGAAGCGGCCGTCGAAGATGATCGCGGTGTAGCCGTCTCCGGTCGTGTTGGTCGCGGTGCGCAGCATGTCGGGGATGCCTCCGGAGAGCGCGATCCAGCTCGCGATGAACTCGCCCTGCGCCTGGCCCTCGAGCCCCAGCATGCTCGCGAACAGCGTCGCGCTCCACAGAGCAGTCCCCATCCCGGCCGGAAGCCCCGGGGCGGCGATCGTGAACAGGACGACGGCCGGCCAGGCGGCGAGCATCATCATCCAGCTGAGTTCCAGGCCGAAGACATGGCTCACGACGAAGGGCCCGTACGCGACGTACGCCAACGCGCTGGCGTCCAGGTTCGCGACGGCGCCGAACGGGAGCACGAAGTCGGCCACCTCGTCGCGGACGCCGACCCGCTTCGCGTTCGCGAGGTTGACGGGAAGCGTCGCGAGCGATGAACACGTCCCGGCGGCGAAGACCGCGGTCGGCACGTAGTACCCGCTCAACACGGGCCCCACGGGCCGGCGTCCGACCCTCCGCACGAGCACGAACGTGTAGAACGCCCACCAGACGAGGACGAGCGCGCCGGTGTAGGCGGCCATCGCCAGATAGTGCGAGAGCCCCAGGCTCGCGCCGAAGCGCACGCCCAGGGTGATGCCGAAGGCGAGAATGAGCGGGAGCATGACGTACGCCAGCTTGCCGCCCGCCTTCTCGATCGAGTCGGCGATTCTTCGGAGCACGCGGTAGGCCGGATCGTGCCGGGCGGCGAAGGCTCCCAGCAGGACTCCAGCGAGGATCGCGAGCAGCGGCCACGAGGCCCCGCCCTCTCCGAGGCTCCGCAGCATGGCCGCGGCTTCGGTCCACACGCCCCGGTCCCCCGTGGCCAGCGGGATGCGAAAGATCGTGGCGGAGGTCACGACGGCGATGAGCCCGGCGACGGTCGACGTGAAGACGTACCAGAGGACGACCGCGCCCGCGAAGCGTCCGGCGAGCCCCCGCCGCACCAGCGTGGCGATCGCCGGGCTGAGGGCCGCCAGAATGAGCAGAGGCACGACGGCGACCACCCAGGCGATGAGCGTGGCGGTGGCGTCGGCGACCGGCGCGAGCGGACCCCGGAAGAGCCCGCCCGCAGCCAGGCCCGCAGCCAGTGCCAGAAACGTCCACACATACGTCGGGACGCTTCGCCTCGGCCGCCCCCCGGTCGATCCACGACGGCCAGACGGTTGGCTCATGACCCGCGCAACCCATCGGGGATGTCGCGTCGACTGTGTAGAACGCGCCAGACGTCAATTCGATCTTGCCCCACCATGTAGAAGACCAGGTGTGGGTATCCCTTGATCGGCCACGAGCGCAGTCCGGGCAAGTTCACTTCGTGACCGTACCGAGGGGATCCCGCATACGGGTTGTCGGTGATGTGACTGAAGGCCTGTTCAAGCGCGTCAGCGAAGCCAATGGCGACCTGCGATCCGGCTTCCTTCAGATAGTGCGCGATCGCTCCATCCACATCCCGCCGGGCAGCCGCCCTCAGGACTACGGATTCCGGCGTCACTCCGTCGTGTGTTGGCGAATCCGGGCGCGTAGCGTCTCGAAGTAGGTCGTGTCGGCGGTGACGGCAGGATCGGATTCACCACCCTCCAGCAGCAGACTTCGGAGGTGCTGGCGGTCCTGGTCGTGGCGGATCAGTTCACGGATGTAGGCGCTGCAACTACCGTAGCCGCGGCCCGTGACCTGCTCGTCGACAAACGACTTCATCGAGGAGGGGAGCGAGATGTTCATGGTGTTCATGGCCGAAGCCTAGGTCTTTTGGCAAAAAATGGCAATACTCATCTAGTTCACCGAATCTGAGAAGCGTACATTCGCTCCATTCAACGAACTGCTCGCTAAGCCCGGAGGGCCCATGGATCGCCCGTCAGCCCCTCTCCCGCGCCGCCGCTTCCTCAACCTGGCCGGTGCCGCTCTGGGCCTCGCCGCAACCTCCGCCTGCGCGAGAGCCGCGACGACGCGGAGCCCGGGCATCGGACCGTTGTCGGTCGGCACCACGACCGACCGCTCCTACACTCCCCGGCGCTTCGACCCGTGGATCGAACTCGACCGCGCCGCCTGGACCCACAACGTCCGCGAGGCCGCGCGGCTGGCTGGCGGCCGCCCCATCCTCGCGGTCGTGAAGAACAACGCGTACGGCCTGGGCGACCGTGCGGTCGGGCCCCTCCTCGCCGACATGCCCCAGGTGGGCGGCATCGCCGCCGTGCGCGTCGAGGAAGCGCTTGCCATGCGCGAGGAAGGGGTGACCAAGCCGATCGTGGTCATGGCCGAGGGATCCGGGGACGAGATCGAGGAGCTGGCGAGACACGACGTGCTCCCGTCCGTCTGGCTGGACGATGCGCCCCGCCGGCTGCGGAGCGTGTCCGGGCGAATCGGCCGGCCTGTACCCGTCCAGCTCTTCATCGACACGGGGATGAACCGGGAGGGGATGCCGTACACGCGCGCGCGCCGGTGGATCGAGGAGCTCGTGCAGAGCGAATACGTCGACGTGAACGGCACCTATACCATGTTCACGCACGACCTGGACCACGACCGGGAGCAGCTCGCCCGCTTCGAGGAACTCCTCGCATGGGCCCGCGAGAGGAACCTTCCGCTGGGCACCCTCCACGCGTCACCCTCGTTCGAGCTGTTCCACCTGCCCGAGGCGCACTACGACATGGTGCGGCCCGGGAACGCGCTGTTCGGGAACCACCCCGGCGGCGAGGGCGCCCGGGAAATGGCCGACCTCAAGCCCGTGTTCCGCTTCAACACGCGCGTCGTGCGCGTCGAACGCCTCGAGCCGGGCGACAGCGCGGGGTTCAACCGCACCTTCATGCCCGACCGGGCCACCTGGGTGGCGCTGCTGCCGGTCGGCCGCACCGACGGCTATCCGTCAGAGGCGAACGGGACCTGCGAGGTGCTGATCAACGGCCGTCTCTACCCCGTCGCCGGAGGGGTGAACTCCGCGCACACCATTCTCGACATCGGCCCGGAGAAGTCGGTCGAGGTCGGCGATGTCGCCACGCTCATCGGCCCCGACCATCCGTCCGTGCTTCCCCATACCGTCGCCGAGCGGACGAAGCGCGGCTTCCTCGGCATCATCCAGTCGATGAATCCGCGGCTCCCGAGACGGGTCGTGTAGGGCAGGCGATCACGGCGAGCCACAGGGCCACTTCCCGATCAGCTGCAGCGCTCCGCAATCGCCGCGATCGCGGCGTCGATCTCGTCGCGGGTGTTGAAGAAGTGGATCGAGAGGCGGAAGTCGCGCTCCTCGCGGACCGGCGAGCCGAGGATGCCCTCGTCTTCGCGCAGTTCGTTGTAGAGTTGCGTGGCGTCGCACCCCTCCGGGAGCTGGACCACGAACACGCCTGAGCGGTCCGGGCGTGTCCGAGGGGATGACACGCCCAGTCCGTCCGTGCGGTCGACAACTTCGATCGCGTGGTCGACGAGCGAATGGATCCGCTCCTCGACTTTCTCCAGGCCGATGTGCTCCATCCAGTCCACCGCGTGGGCGAAGCCGGCGAAATCCGCGAGGGCGCGAGTGCCGAACTCGTAGCGGGCCGCACTGGGGAGCAGGGTGTACGCGCCTTCGTAGTCCATCGTCGCGTGACTGTGGGAGCCGGCCCAACTCAACTGCATGTCGTCAAGCATCTCCCTCCGCACGAAGAGCGCGCCCGTGCCCTTGGGGCCGAGGAGCCACTTGTGCCCGCACGTCGAGTAGGCGTCGCAGCCGAGGGCGCGGAAGTCGGTGACGACGCACCCGGGGCCCTGCGCGCCATCGAGGTGATAGGCCACGCCGCGGGAGCGCAGGAGCGCGCCGAGTTCCGCTGATTCGTCGGCCCTCAGCGTCCGTCCGTTGTTCCGCGACACATGGCTGATGCTGACCATCCGCGTGCGGTCCGTGAGTTGGCCGCGGACCTCGTCGATAAGATCGGTACCCGTGCCGAGGTCGATCTCGCGGATCACGAGCCCGAACCGGTCCCGCAGCACGTACCACGGGACGACGTTGGCGGGGTGTTCCTGGTTGGAGATCACGACCTCGTCGCCCTGCGCCCAGTTCAGGCCCCAGGCGGCGATGGCGATGCCCTCGGAGGTGCTGTGAGTGAGGGCGACCTCCTCGGTCCCGGCGCCGAATACACGCCCGAGTTGTGCCCTCAGGTCGGGTTCGATCCGGGCCATCTCCTCCGAGATGCGAGGTTCGGCCGGGCTCCGGTTCTGGAAGTCGAGCCGTTCACTCACATGATCGATGACGACGCTCGGCGCGGGGCCGATGCCGCCCGTCTGGAAGTACAGGCTCTCCGTCGAGGCGGGGATCTCGGCGCGCGCCCGCGCCACCCAGGCCTCCTGCGGACCGCGCGCGACGACGGACGAGCGGTCGGCGGAGTCCGGAAACGCGCCGTCCCGCCCTCCGCGCAGGGTGAGCCGCCCCACGGGCACGATCGGAGCCAGCGCCAGCGCGCCCGCGGACCGGCGGAGGAAGCTGCGTCGCGTCGTGTCCATGCCGTACCCCTGCTTCGCTATTTCTTCGGGTCTTTGTCGCTCAGGATCAGCCATCGCAATCTCTCTTCACTCACGGTCCTGCGTAGTGGGGCGGCGGCGCGATAGAAGACGAAGCCCAGCGCGGACCAGGCCCCGAGCACCATCCACTCCGCGGGGATGCGTCCCCCGGCGGCGCGGAAGGGCTCCCACGCGGCGACCCCGGCCAGAAGCAGCGCGAGCAGGGCGCTCAGGTACAGGAACCCCCGGCCCCCGGGAACGGTGTAGGGGCGCGGGTGGTCCGGTCGCGTCCTCCGCAGCCGAAGGACGCCAAGCACGACGACGAGAAAGACGATTCCCGCCGAAATCGACGCGGCGCCGACGATCACCAGGACCGCGTTCCGCCCGAACAGCGCGCCCACGGCCCCCATGACCGCGACGAAGATGACGGCGGCCGACGGCGAGCCGTGCCGTTCGTGCACCTTGGCGAGCCGGTGAGGGATCATGTGCGCCCGCGCCATCGCGAACACGATCCGCGTGCCCGCGAAGAAGAGCGCGTTCCACGTCGTGATCAGCCCGCACAACCCTGCGAACAGGACGACCCTCCCCAGGAGCGGCGACGCGAACGCTGCTTCGATGGCCGCGGCCGCCGGGAGTTCGGCGGTGAGCAGTTGCGGGCGCGGAAGACTCATCGCCGTCGCGAGAATCACCAGGCAGTAGAAGAGCAGCGCAAAGATGATCGAGGCGCCGATCACGCGGGGAAGCAGCCGCAGCCGGGCGCCCGACTCCACCTCCTCCATCGCCTGCGGGATCGTGTCGAACCCCGCGTACCAGAACCCGGCGGTCGCGAGCACGACGGCCACCCCTGCCAGCGCGGCGCCCGGCGTCGTCCCGGTGAACATGGGCTCAAGATTGGCGGCGCTCCCTCCCGCCACCCCCGCGACGACGAAGATCAGCGTGAGGAGGACGAGCCCGCCCGTCATCAGATCCTGGAACCAGGCGGCCGTCTTCCCGCCCCGGTAGTTGATGACCGCGATCACGACCATCACGGCGAGGCCGAGCGCGAGGCTCCACAGCCGTACCTCCTGCCCCAGCAGCGTGTAGATCACCGGACCGCCGAACCCCGGGACAAGGGCGGAGACGACCCACTCGACGGAGATCGCCTCGAAGGAAGTCGTGAAGATGTAGATGAAACCGAGGAACCACGCGCAGGCGAAGCTCCAACGCGCGCCCCAGGCCTCGAACACGTACGCGACCTCGCCCCCGGTGACCGGATACGCGGCCGCCATCTCCGCGTAGCACAGGCCGATGGCGAGCATGCCGAGACCACCGATCACGAACGCGATGATCGCCCCCATCACGCCGGCGCCGCTCAGCCACGCTCCCATCACCGTGATCCAGCCCACCCCGATGATCGTGCCGAAGGCGAGCGAGAAGAGGGATCGGAGCCGGATGCCCCTCCCGAGGACCTCCCGCTCCCCGCCGGAGTCCGGGGTCGCCGGCTCGATTCCGGGTTCGGTCATCGTTCTCAGCTGTACTGCGACGGGGTTGGGGAGAGGCCGAGCATCTCGCGCGCCTGGGCCGGCGTGGCGACCTCGCGGTTCAGTTCGTGAGCGATTCTCACGGCCCGCTCCACGAGTTGCCGGTTGCTCTCCACCTTCTCCCCGCGGCGGTAGTAGATGTTGTCCTCGAGCCCCACCCGGACGTGCCCGCCCATGAGCGTGGCGAGCGTCGTCATCGGCAGTTGGTGCGGCCCGATGCCGGAGCAGAGCCACACGGAGCCCTCGGGAAATTCCCGCACCATGTTCACGACGTTGTCTACCGTGGGCCAACTCGAGGTCTGGTAGCCCATCACGGTCTGCACCCAGTACGGCGGTTCGATCAGCCCCTGCCCGATGAGGTCCCGGATCACCCACCCGCAGCCGGGATGGTAGGTCTCGAGTTCCGGCTTGATCCCCCGCGCCTTCATCTCCGCGGCGAAGTGCGCGATCTGCCTGTAGGAGAAGGGGACGCAGTCGTCGTACTCGATGACCGGTCTCGGGTGCGTGAACTCCTCGCCGCGCGGCTTGAGCCGGAACTTGCCCATGTCCGGGGCGAGGTTCAGCGAGGCGACTTCGGGGTTCGCGTCGAGGCAGGCCAGGCGCTGCTCGTTGTCCATCCACAGGTCGCCGCCCGTCGTGTTGTTGATGATGATCTCGGGGCAGCGCTCGCGCAGGCGCCGGTTGGCGTCCCTCCACACCTTGGGCGTCGTCGCGCCCTTCCACAGCGTCTCCGGGTTCCGGGCGTGTATATGCACCATGGAGGCGCCGGCGTCGTACGCCTCTCCCACGGAGTCGGCGATCTCCTCTGCGGTCTCGGGGAGGGCGTCGTTGTATTCCTTGCCCTGGATGCCGCCGTTCGAGGCGAGGCAGATGATGACGGGAGGCATGCCGCCGGCGACCCGCTCCATGTAGGCGTAGGGGTCGCCGTAGTTCCACGTTTCACTCGTCGTTTCGCTCACTCGATTCCTCTGGATCTCCTCTGGATCCGGTGCGTCGGGTTCCGGGGGTGAACCGCTGGCTGTCGCCTCGTCCGAGGGCCATGATCGTCCCCGGAGCCTTGGTCGCCGAACGCGGATTCACAAGGGCGATTCACAAGAGCCGGAGGGTGTGATGTCCAAAGCGGAGGGGACGGTACGGACCGTGGCCATCGTCGGCGCGGGCACGATGGGTCGGCGGATCGCCTACGCCTGCGCAGCGCGCGGTGTAGGCGCGAGACTCCACGATGTCTCCGGCGTGGCGCTCGCCGAGGCGCTCCCGGCGGTACACCTCCTGCTTGAAATCCATGCGGGACGCTCCGGCCCCGCGCTCACGGAGGCATCCTCGCTGGTGGAGGCGTACGACGAACTCGACGCGTGCGTGCGTGACGCCGACTGGGTCATCGAGACGGTGCCCGAGGATCTCGAACTCAAGCGCGTCGTCCTGGCCCGGATCGGTGCGGCGGCGTCCCCCGGCGCCTTCATCGCCTCGAATACGTCGTCCCTGCCGGGTTCGTGGCTGGCCGAATCCACGGGGCGCCCGTCCCGGTTCACGAACATGAACTTCGGCACGCCGGAGAACCTCAAGGTCGAGGTGATGGGGCACCCCGGCACCGCTCCCGAGACGACCGCGGCGGCGCGGCGCTTCCTCCGCCAACTCGGCCTAGTGCCGATCGTGGCCCGCCGCGAAATCCAGGGCTACGCCACGAACCGGATCTGGCGCGCGATCAAGAAGGAAGCCCTGCACCTGATCGCCGGCGGCTACCTGAGCGCGGAGGAGATCGACCGGGCGTGGATGCTCGACTGGGGCACGCCGATCGGCCCGTGCGGTCTGATGGATGCCGTCGGTCTCGACGTCATCCGCGACATCGAGAACGTCTACCACGAGGCGTCGGGTGACCCCTCCGACCGGCCTCCGGGATTCCTCGAGCGGATGGTCGAACGGGGAGAACTCGGCGTGAAGTCGGGGAAGGGCTTCTACTCGTATCCATCTCCCGCCTTCGAACGGGAAGGCTGGCTCACCGAACCGAACGACTGACGCTGGCTGGAGGTCCCGGGCAACCGAATCGGCGCCCAGAGTCTCTTCTTACGAAGACCTTCGTTGACAAGCAGATCCTGGCCACGTATTCTTTCGTACGAAGATGTTCGTACAAGGGGCGAGGGTGCCGACGAGGGAGGTGGCTGCCGTGAAGGATCCGACATTCAGCGACCGTGAGCTGGACATCATGAGCGTCCTGTGGCGCCGGGGGTCCGGCTCCGTGAGCGAGGTCATGGACGCGCTCGACGATGCGGTCGGCTACACGACGGTCCTCAAGATCCTCCAGATCCTGGAGAAGAAAGGCGCCGTCTGTCACGAGGCCGAGGGCCGCGCGTATCGCTACTTCCCGCTCGTCGCCTCCGAGGCGGCCGGGGAGACGGCCCTGGCCCGGATCCGGGAGAAGATCTTCGGCGGGTCGGCGGAACTCGTCCTCGCGCAACTCATCTCGGGCCGGGAGGTCTCGCCGGACGAACTGGAGCGCATGCGGCGGATTCTCGATGAGCTGGAGGAGAGCGAGCCATGACTCTGGCCATCATGACCTACGGACTGATCGTCGCCCTCCTCGTCGGCGGGTCCGCGTGGTTCCTCGACCGGGGGCTGCGGGCCCTCGGACGGCCAACCCGGTGGGTCTGGATCGGGGCGCTCGGGATCGGCGGACTGGCACCGTTCCTTCCGCGATTCCTTCCCGCCGCGGCCACCGCGGACGGTCCCGGACCGCTCTCTATTCCCCTCTACGCGCTGTACGAACTCGGCACGCCGGGCTCCCCGCTCCCGGAGCAAAGCGGGAGCCTTCTCGCCGGGATGGGGTTGGAAGACTCTCTCGGAGTCCTCTGGATTCTGGGTTCCGTTCTCGTCCTCATCCTCTTCGCTCTGTTCTGCCTCCGGCTGCGGCGGCTGCGGGCGAGGTGCGAGCCTCGCGACGTCTGCGGCGAGGAAGTCCTGCGCTCGGATGGATTCGGCCCCGCGGTCGTGGGGCTGATCCGGTCCCGCATCGTCCTTCCGTCGTGGACCTTCGGTCTCGGCGAGAGGGAACTCGAGATGGTCGTGCTGCACGAACGGGAACACGTGCGGGCGCGCGATCCGGCGCTCCTGGCGGTGGGGCTCCTGCTCGCCTCCATCTCACCGTGGAATCCCGCCGTCTGGTGGTCGCTCGCACGGCTGCGGCTGGCCGTGGAAGGGGACTGCGATCGCCGCGTGCTCGCCCGCGGCACCTCCGCCCGAAGCTACGCGCGCCTTCTTCTGACGGTCGCCGCCGGGTGCAGGCGGACGCCGGATCCGGCGCCGGCCCTGATCCGCGGCGGCCACTCGGCAATCGAAAGGAGACTCATGATGATCAAGACCGCGACGAGGAAGCCCCGAATCCGGGCTTCCATCCTGACCGCGGCGGCCGGAGTGGGCCTGTTCGCCCTGGCCTGCGACACCCCGGTCCCGCAGAGCCCCGGCGAGCTCGAGCGTCCCTCACGCTCACAGGCCGTCGTGGTTCCGGAAACAGTGGCCGGCCCCGAGACGGGTGTCGGCGTGAAGACGGGTGCCGGCGTGAAAGCCGAAATCAGGTACGTCGACGAAGATGGAACCCACCTCATTCACTCGGGGGATTTGGCGGTCGATCCGGAAGCCGGCGTCGGGTACATGGACGACGACGGAGTCTTTCAGGCGCTCGAACTCGACCCGGAAGCGGAAGCGCGCATCCGTCAAATGCTCGAGCGCCTCGAGCACGTCAAGCGTGAGGTCGAAGTCACGCGCTTCAAGTTCGAGGAGCGCCTGCGATCGGGCGAAATCACGAAAAAGGACATCCCCAGGAGTCTTTGGCTGAACCTTGAAAGCGCAATGGAGCACATCGGGGAGTTGACCCCGAGGCTGGAGGAGATGACCACCGAGTTGGGCATGGAGGTCCGCCGGCTCCACGCGGCCGTCGAGGCGGGCGAAATCACGCACGAAGAGGCCGAGGAAATCCTCCAGACCCACATGCGTGCCCGCGACGTCCGTCTGAGGTGGCCCGACAAGCCGCGCTGATCCGCGACCCCGGGCCCGGAGACCGTTGCGGCCCGGCGTCCCCGACGGCACCGTAACTCTGTTCGGTCGCGCCTCCGAGCCCTGACCCGAGGGTCGCGCTCGGAGGTGCGCGTCGCGGGACACTCCGACCCGGGGAAAACACATGACTCCGTCGCGCCGCCTCGCGGTTTCGTTCGCCGCCGTCCTGACTCTGACCGCCTTCGCCCCCGCCCCCGCGGTCGACCTCGTCCCCGCCCTCACGTGCGACGAGCTGACCTCCATGTCGTGGAGCGGCTTCGCGCTGGACGACGTGTCGGAAGTCGAGGCCGGCGCGAACGACCCGGCGCACTGCCGCGTGCGCGGGACGATCGACGAGGAGATCCACTTCGAACTTCTCCTCCCGCTCGCCGAAGACTGGAACGGACGTTTTCTCATGGGCGGCGGCGGCGGGTTCGTGGGGAGTGTCCGGAACCAGGCGCTCCAGTTCGCGGGGCCGGTCTCGGTTCTGAGCCGCGGGTTCGCCACGGCGGGCACGGACACCGGGCACCAGGGCCCCGGCATCGACGCGAGCTGGGCGCTGGACCGGCCCGACCGCGAGGTGAACTTCGGCCACCGCGCCGTGCATGTGACGGCGGAGACGGCGAAGACAATCATCCGGCTCTTCTACGGCCGCGACATCGAGTACTCGTACTTCATCGGCTGCTCCCGCGGCGGCGGCCAGGCAATGATGTCTTCGCAGCGCTATCCCGACGACTTCGACGGCATCGTGTCGGGAGCGCCCGCCTACGACTGGCCCGGGCTCGGCGCCTTCTTCCTCCAGACGCAGCAGGCGCTGTATCCCGATCCGAACGACCTCACGACGCCGGTCATCACGGATGAGGCCGCGGCCCTCATCGAAGCCGCGATCCTCGAGGCGTGCGACGGAAACGACGGCGTGGAAGACGGGTTCATGACGAACCCCATGGCATGCGACATCGACATCGCCTCGATCCCGGGACTGACCGACGAACAGCGGGCGGCCGCGGAGGTGATCTACGGCGGGGCCCGCGCGGGGGACCGGCACATCTATCCGGGCTTCCCCTTCGGAGGCGAGACGGAACAGGGCGGATGGAAGCTGTGGGTCACGGGGCGGGAGATGCAGCTGGGCCCGGGCGGGCCGAACCTCCACTACGCCTTCGGCACCCAGATGTACAAGTACATCATCTTCGACGACCCGGACTTCGACTACTCCACGTACGACTTCGGCGACTACTTCGCGTGGGAGGAGGACACGCGCCGCGCCCGCGGGATCCTCAACGCGACGGACACGGACCTGAGCGCGTTCAAGACGGCGGGCGGCAAGCTGATCCTCTGGACCGGATGGTCGGACTCCGCGATCCCGGCCAGCGGCACGATCGCCTACTACGAGGGCGTGGCCGCGGGCGACGAGGAGGCGGACGACTACACGCGGCTGTACATGCTGCCCGGCGTCCTGCACTGCGCCGGCGGTCCGGGCCCGGATTTCGTCGACTGGATCGCCGCCATTCAGTCGTGGGTCGAGGAGGACGAGGCGCCCGAGCGGCTCGTGGCGTCGAAGTTCGGCGAAACGGGCGTCGAGATGCAGCGGCCCGTCTGCCCGTGGCCGGCCTACGCCGCCTACAACGGGGCGGGAGACCCGAAGCGCGAGGACAGCTTCGAGTGCGTCGCTCCCTGAGCCGCGGTCGAAGCGCGCGGTCGTACCCAAAGAGGTCGTACCCAAGAGGGGGGATTCCATGAGCGAGGTCACGCTCAGAGTGAATGGTGAAACGCATGCGCTCGACGTCGATCCCTCGACGCCGCTGCTCTACATCCTCCGGAACGACCTGGGACTTCGCGGGCCCCGGTTCGGCTGCGGCCTCGGCCAGTGCGGGACGTGCACGGTCCTCATGGACGGCCGCGCGATCCGCGCGTGCATGCGGCCGGTGTCCCGCGCGGAGGGCGAGATCACGACGCTCGAGGGGCTGTCGGCGGACGGCGAGCTGGATCCGGTGCAGCAGGCGTGGATCGACGAGCAGGTGCCGCAGTGCGGGTACTGCCAGAATGGCCAGATCCTCTCGGCGAAGGCGCTCCTCGACCGCAATCCGGACCCCAGCGACGAGGAGATCCGCCAAGGGATGAACGGCGCCCTCTGCCGCTGCATGACGTACTACCGGGTCCAGTCCGCCGTGAGGCGGGCCTCGGACGCGATGGCGAACGGGGCCGGTGGGGCGAACGGCGCGGGTGAGGCCGGCGGGGAGGTGGACCGATGAGGCGCGACGCGAAGTTCCCGTCGGGGATCGACGAGGCGCTGGCCCCGTGGGAAGGGAGCAGGTCGCGGCGTGATTTCCTGAAGACGTCGGGGATCTTCGTCCTCGGCTTCAGCGGCGTGGGCGGGATCGGCGTGGTGGGGCTCGGCCGGAACGGCTCCGGCGAGCCCGGCGAGGCGAACCCGTATCCGGATCCGGACTTCCTCCAGCTCGACTCGTGGCTCGTCGTGCACGAGGACGGCACGGCGACCTTCTACGTCGGCAAGACCGATGGCGGACAGGGGACCGGCACCGCGATGCGGCAGATGATGTGCGACGAACTCGATCTCGCCTACGACCGGGCCACGCTCGTGATGGGCCGCACGGACATGACCGTGGACCAGGGCGGGTCGGGCGGCTCGGACGCGATCGAGCGTGACGCGCTGCCGGCGCGGCGGGTCGCGGCCGAGGCACGGCGGGTGCTGCTGGAGCTGGCCTCGGAGCGCTTCGAGGTTCCCGCAGACGAACTGTCGGTCAGCGAGGGCGTCATCTCGGTGGCCTCCGATCCCGGGCGAACGGCCACGTTCGGGGAACTGATCGGCGGCCGGCGCTTCGACGTCGCCCTAACCGGAAGGAACGTGAACGAGACGACGGGCCTCGCGCCCGTGAAGCCGGTGCAAGAGCTGAAGATCGTCGGCCAGTCCAGCCCGCGGTACGACATCCCCGCCAAGGTCGACGGATCGATCGAGTGGGCAGTCGACGTGAAGCTCCCCGGCATGGTCCACGCGCGGAACGTGCGGCCCCCGTTCGCGGGGGCGCGGCTCGTCTCCGTCGATGAGTCCTCGGTGCGCGAGATCCCCGGTCTCATCCGCGTCTTCCGGGAGGGGAACTACGTCGCCGTCGTCTGCGAGCGGGAGGAGCAGGCGATCCAGGCGGCGGAGAGCCTCGCGGTGGAGTGGGAGAAGCCGGAGACGGCGCCCTTCCCGTCCTCCGAGGACCTGTTCGACTACATGCGCGGCGCGACCCCGGTCGGCGCAGGCAGCGGGAGTTCTCCCCGCCCCCGCGAGGAGGGCGATCCCGACGCCGCACTCGCGAACGCCGCGACGGTCGTGGAAGCCGCCTACGACATCCCATTCCAGGGACACACGGCGATCGGGCCCGCCCATGCCGTGGCCGATCCCTCGGACGGGCAGATGACGGTCTACACGAACGACATGAAGCCCTACAGCCACCGCACCGGGATCGCGGAGTTCCTCGGCATGCCGCCGGAGCGGGTGCGGGTGATCTGGATGGAGGGACCTCAGCTCTACGGGCGTACGGCGGCGGACGACGCGGGCTTCGAGGCGGCGTACCTGGCGCGGGAGCTGGGCCGCCCCGTGCGGATGCAGTGGATGCGGCACGAGGAGACGGCCTGGGACACGAAGGGGCCCGCCTTCGCCATCGACCTGCGGGGAGGTCTCGACGAGGCGGGGAACGCGGTCGCGCTCGACTACCGCGCCCGCATCGCGAACTACGCGCACGTCGGCTACAACCAGGCCGACACCGTGCTCATCGCCCAACTCATGGGAATAAGGCCCGAGCGGCCATCACCCGGGGGCGGCCGTGGCCCCGACGAGATGTACCACATCCCGAACCGGCGCGACGAGACGCGGGCCGTCCGGTTCCCGCTCGCCTTCGAGACGCCGCTCCGCACGGGGAACCTCCGCGACCCCAACGGCCCGCAGACGACCTTCGCCGGCGAATCGTTCATCGATGAGATGGCCGCGGCCGCGAACGCCGACCCGGTCGAGTTTCGCCTGCGTCTCCTGCGCGGGACGGCCGAGGACGACGCGACCTTCCGCCGGGCCCGTTCCATCGCCGTCGTCGAGGCGGCGGCCGAAGCCTACGGCTGGGATGCCCGGCCCTCGCCCCGTGCGCCGGCCGACGACCGCATCCTCACCGGACGCGGCATCTCCTACGCGTACCGCATACAGACGACGGTCGCCACGGTCGCCGAGGTCGAGGTCGACCGGGAAACCGGCCGCGTGTGGGTAAGGCGCATGGTCTGCGCCCACGACTGCGGCCTCGTCATCAACCCGGACGGCCTCGAAAACACGATCCAGGGGAACCTCCTGCACGGAATCAGCCGGACCCTGTTCGAAGAAGTACAGTTCGACGGCGAGAAGGTGACGAGCGTGGACTGGCGCACGCACCCGACCCTGACGCACATGGACGCGCCCGAGCGAATCGACGTCGCGATCGTGAACGGCGATCCGAACCCGGACCGCCCCGATCTGCCCCACTACGGGGCGGGCGAACCTTCGCACCGCACGGTTCCCGCGGCCGTCGCGAACGCGATCCACGACGCGACCGGCGTCCGCATGCGCCGCATCCCGCTGCGCCCCGAGCGCGTCCTCGAGGAACTCGCGGCAGCGGGGATATAGCCCCCCCCCCGGGCACGTCAGATCGGGTGGGTCAGATCTTGATGTAGATGCGGCGGCGGTGGAGGAGCCACATGACGCCCAGCCAGAAGGCGACCTGGGCCAGCGCCATGGCGAGCGAGCCGCCGTAGTCGCCGGCCCACGAGCGGAACGCGTGCTCGTACAGCCGCGCGCTCAGCGGCATGCCCTCGTCACCCCCGACCCGAATGCGGACGAGCGTCTTGGCGAGCATGCCGGAGGCGACGAACACGGCGATCGAGTTCATCCCGTAGATGACGAGCGGCGTCACCCACGCTCCGCGCAGCCGCTTCACGTCGATGACCCGGTACATGGCGCCGAACAGGAGCAGCGCCGTGCCGGCGGTGAAGAGGACGTAGGAACTCGACCACAGGTTCTTGTTGATCGGGAACACCGTGTCCCACGCGAGCCCCAGCACGACGAGCCAGGCGCCGGCGATCCACATTCCCCGCGACAGCTTGACTCCCGAGCGGTCCGATCGCAGCCATTCGCCGCAGAAGATCCCCAGCAGCGAAGTCGCGACGGCCGGCAGGGTCGATAAGAGTCCCTCGGGGTCCCAGGTCCCCTGCCACAGCCGGTCTCCCATGAGGAACCGGTCGATCCGGGCCCCGAGGTTTCCGTCGGGCGTCAGGTCCCCCGCAACGAGGGCCCAGTATCCGAGCAGGAGCACCCCTGCGACGGCCCACCGCACGCGCGCGGACCCCCACAGGTAGAGCGCCGCCGCCGCGCAGTAGACGAGGCCGATCCGCTGCAGCACGCCGTAGAGGCGCATGTCGAAGACGTCGAAGTCCGGAATCGCCCGCATCGCGAGTCCGAGCCCGATGAGGATGAGCGAGCGCCGGACCACGTGCCGGAAGAGCCGGCCCCGGTCCGTGCCCTCCGCGAGCCTCCGCGAGAAGGAGAAGGGGATCGCGACGCCGACGATGAAGAGGAAGTAGGGGAAGATGAGGTCGGTCGGCGTCCACCCGTGCCATTCCGCGTGGGCCAGGGGCGCGTAGATGTAGCTCCAGCTGCCGGGATTGTTGACGAGGATCATCGAGGCGATCGTCAGGCCCCGAAACGCGTCGAGGGAGACGACGCGCGCACCCGTCGGTTCGGTCATGACGAACCCCGTGCTGTTCGGCGGTCTACCTGCGGAACCGGTCTCCGCCGCCACCCCTGCCGCCCCCGCCGGACATCGAGCGGTTCCCGAGATACCATGTGAAGTTCAGCATCACGTACTGCGTGAGCGACTCGACCCGGCTCTCCTGGATGAAACCGGGCGAATTCGTATATGACACGCCCTGATTCTGCCCCAGAATGTCGAACGCCACCAGCCGGATCTCGGCCTGGTCGTTCAGGATGAGGCGCCGGAGCGAAGCCTCCCACAGCGCGACATTCCGCCCCGGGCCGAACAGGTCCTGGTCGTAGAGCCGCCACTGGAACTCCGTGCCCAGCGTCCACGGCCCCATGTGGAGGTCGGCGATCCCGTACAGCGTGGAGGTGAGGTAGTCCTCGTTCAACTCCTCGTTCAGGGAATAGCTGACGTCGCTCAGCGTCAGCTTGGCGCCGCCGCGCACGTCGTAGTCCTCCTTGGCGCGGTTCTCGAGCTCGATCCCGAACGTGTGCGCCAGCGACCGGCTCCGGTTCTCGAGGTCGTTGACGTACTCGTTCGAACTGGAGTAGCGGAGGTCGTAGTTCAGGTCCACCTGCCCGCCCATCCAGCGCAGCGGCCTTCCGAAGCTCGCGCCGCCGTTCGCCGACCACGAGGTCCCGAGGTTCACGGGCGAGATCGTCTGGAGCCCCCGCTCCGTCACCGTGCGGGCCTGCGCGATGTCGTTCGTCGTGAAGCTCACGTTCGCGTGCGTGAACAGGTTGACGAAACTGAACGTGTCGAAGAACCGGTATTCCGTCCGCAGCCGGTGCGTGTATTCGGGCTGCAGGTCGGGATTCCCGACCCGGATGCGCAGCGGATCGCGATTGTCGACGAAGGGCTGAAGGTCCGTCATGCGCGGTTCGCGCGTGGAAGTCGAGTACCGGAACTGGAGTGTGCGCCGGTCGTCGACCTGCATCCGGTATTCGGCGTTGGGTAGCACGTGCGTGTATCCGTTGGCGATCTCCTCGCTCCGGCCGAGGATCGTCCCCTCGAGGTTCGAACCCTGCAGGCGCAGCCCGAGCACGAGCCGTCCGGCCTCGCTCGTGCGGTTGAAGCGGAAGCCCCCGCGCAGATAGCTGTACGTCCGCTCGAACCCGGAGGTGAGGAGCGGGTTCAGCGTGCGGCCGTCAGGCCCGATGTCGAATACCGACTGGTTCTCGTCCTCGGCGGTCGCGCTCCGCTCGCCGTAGACCTCGAGCATGGACTCCCAGGGCATCGGCTGGGTCATCGACAGGCGGACCGAGTGCGTCAGCGTCTGACCGACGTTCGTCTGCTCCTGGAGCACGTCGCCGGCCCGGGCGCGCGGGTTCTCCACGTTGCCCTCGATCGACGACGCGAGGTTCGTCAGGCGGTCGGAATCGCTGAGGTTCACCCGGGCCTCCGCGAAGAGACTCCGCCCGCTGTCGTCGAGTCGCTTCCGCCACGTGAGACGGGCATCGCCGCCCACGTCGTCGCCGTCCACGTCGTAGTTCGTCGCCGCGGCCGTGAGGAACTGCCCGGTGCCCGAGCGCGTGTCCTGGAAGTCCGCGCGGTCGAGGAGGGAGCTGCGCGCGTTCAGATTCCCGCGGAGCCGCAGTTCATGGCCCTCGGAGAGGGTGATCTGGGAGTTCAGGTTGACCCTGTGGCTGGAGTTTTCGGTGTCCGTGCGCGTGGCGCGATCGACGAGCGACGAGGCGCTCATGCCGAGGAGTTGCTCCTGCCTCCGCGTCTCGTTCTGGAAGTTGTCGAGCGTGCTGAGGCGATAGCTCGTCCGGATCCAGTTGTCGTCGTTGCCTCCGAAGTCGTGGTTGACGTTGAACGCCAGCATGCGGGTCTCGGTGAGCCCGTCGTCGCCCCCGCCGCCGCGTCCGAAATCCCGTCCGCCGAACGACATCGCGTCTCCCCACCCGAACCCGGCCTGGTTCACGTTGTTCGCGCTTCCGACGAGTGCGAGTTGCGTGGTGGGGGAGAAACGGTTTATCGACAGCGCTCCCGCGTACGGAATCCCCCCGGCGACCGTCCCGGATTCACTGCTGGCGGGGAGCCGTGCGGCCACGTCCTCGCCGAATCCGGGAGTAACGGAGGCGTTCTCCATGTCCGCGCCGAGTCCACCGGACGTACGGCCGAAGTAGCCTGACCGCGCCTCTTCCTTGAGTTCCAGGTTGATCGTCCGCTCTTCCTCGCCGTCGGCGATCCCCGTGAACTCGGCCATGTCCGATTCCTTGTCGTAGACCTCCACGCGGTCCACGGCCTCGGCGGGCAGGTTCTGGGTCGCCATCGTGGGGTCGCCCCCGAAGAACTCCCGCCCGTCCACGAGAACGTTCTCGACCTCTTCGCCCTGCGCGGTGATCGATCCGTCGGTCTCGACCTCGATCCCCGGAAGCTGGCGCAGAAGGTCCTCCACCGTCGCGTTGGGCCGGGTCCGGAAGGCGAGGGCGTTGTAGCCCAGCGTGTCCCGCCGGTTCAGGAAGGGGACGTGGTCGAGGGTGACGACGAGCGGGTCCACCTCCACCGCCATCACCTCGAGGTTGATGGTGCCGACGTTCACGTCCTCGCCGGTGAGGGAGAGGTCCTGTCGCACCGTGCCGTATCCGAGCAGGGTGACCTGCAGGATGTACTCGCCGGGTCCGAGATCTCCGAGGGCGAAGACGCCGTCGCCGCTGGAAGTCGTGAAGCGGGTGAGGACCGAATCGGGCTTCGCGAGCGCCACCACCATGGCGCCGTTGAGCCCCGCACCCTCCGCGTCGGCGATCACGCCGCTCACCGTGTACTCGGCCTGGGCCTGGACGGGACGCGGGCCGAGGGCCGCGAACACGAGCCCGCCCGCGAGCAGCGCCAGCATCGTGGCCGGTCGCGCCGAAGACACCGGGCGAATCGCCGGCCGCCTCATCGGAGCCCCCCGTCGAAGGGACGACGCCGGTTGCCGGCTCCGCCGGTGGCCCGGACTTCCTCGAGTTTCTCCGCCACGAGGGTTTCGTACTCCTCCCGCGTGACCATCTCGCCCTCCGTCGGGGGGGCGATCGCAAAATCTCCCGGACCCTCGAGGTTCACCTCGGTCGCGGAGTAGAGCATGTGTCCGCCGTCGACGGAGAGCACGAGGATCAGCCCCGGGAGGCCGCCATAGGGGCCGGGGCCCGCCTGCACCGGGATCTGGGGCGTGAACCAGGCTTCGATCTCCGCGCCGTCGTGCACGGCCGTCGCCTGCTGAACCATGTAGCCGAGGAACTCGCGCTGTTCCGTTCCGAGCTTCCACGGATACGTGGGCCGGTCCCCCGAGATCAGGAACGTGCGTCCCATGAACTCGCGCGTCTCCGACATCGCGCCGCTCCCGAAGTCCACGTAGGCCTGAACGAGATCCTCCTGGTCGCTGCGGGAGGCCGATCCCATTCTGAGCCGCATCGCCATCCCGAGGGCGCGGCGGTCCGCCCGGTCCGAACCGCCGGGACCGCCGCGGGGCGTCGCTTCCTCCTCATCCGCGTCCGGCAGCATGATCGACCGGGCGCCGTCGAAGTGGAGGACCATGGAGGCCGTACCCTGCGCCGCGAGCCGGTCGCGCAACGCCGCCATACGCTCAGGCGGCATACCCTCGGGCATTTCGAAGTCGTACTGCACCGAGCGCAGGTAGTGGACATTCCCCGCCTGCGCGCTGAGCGCGGCTGGCGCGAAGCCCGCGATGGCCACGGGGATAGCCGCCAGAAGCCAGGGTTGGAACCGTTGCTGGGAACGTCGTCGTGTATTCATGGCAACCCGTCAGTTTTGGTCCGTCATCACGTTAGATGGGACACACGGGCTCGGGGTCACGTTGTACTCGGCGATACAGAGCCGAAGGAGCGAGGCCGGGTGGCGTCACGACCAGAGCGTCGAGACGGGCGCGGCGGCCAGCCGAGAGCCGAAGGGGGTCGACGACCGATTGAAAGTTTCTCGTCGACCGATTGAAAGTCATTCGACGACCAATTGAAAATTTTTCGTCGGCTGATTGAAATTTTTTCGTCGTCAGGGCGCGTCGATCGCTACGCGGCGCACCCCGCGGCGCAGGACCCGGCGAAGGCGGGCGAAGAGGAGGACGGCTACCGCAGCGAGTCCGGCGGCCAGGCCCCACCACAGGCCGCGGGGGCCCCAGTCGGCGTGGAAGGCGAGGAAGTAGCTCACCGGCACGCCGAGCAGCCAGAAACCGAGGGCGTTGACGAGGAAGGGCGTGAAGGTGTCGCCAGCGCCGCGCAGCACGCCGGCCGCGACGGTCTGGAGGCCATCGGTGACCTGGAAGATGCCGGCGATGGGGATGAGGGACGCGGCGATCGCGATGACCGGGAGATCGTGCGAGTACAAGCCGGCCCAGAAGCGGGGGAAAAGGAGGAAGGCCGTGGCGGTCACGAGCATGAAGACGCCGCTGAGCTGAATCCCGGCGGCGGCGGCTCGGCGCGCCCCGTCCATGTCTTCCTGGCCGACCGCGCGTCCCACGCGTACGGCGGAAGCGGCCGCGATCCCGAACGGCACCATGAAGGTGAGCGCCGCGAGGTTCAGTGCGATCTGGTGCCCCGCCATCGCCTCGGTGCCGAGCCAGCCCATCATGACGCCGATCACGGCGAACGCCCCGAACTCGAGCTGCTGCTGAAAGCCGATCGGCGTGCCGAGCCGCACCATGCGCACGAGCGCGCGCCGGTCGAGAGCCTCGCGCCGAAACCGGCCCAGGTAGGGACGCATCGAGCGCCAGGAGAGCGCCAGCAGCGCCGCCGCCATGCACCAGCGCGCGAGACTCGACCCCCACGCCGAGCCCACGGCCCCCAGCTGCGGGACCCCGAGATTCCCGTAGATCAGCACCCAGTTGAGGAAGGCGTTCAGAAGGTTCGCCCCTGCGATCGTCCACACGATCGGCGCCACGCGATGCATCGCCTGCAGGCTCTGTCGCAGCACGACGAACGCGTAGAAGGGGAGCATCCCGAGGATCGACCCCAGCGCGTACCCCCCGGCCACCGGCACGACGTCCGCGGGCTGCCGCAGGATGGCGAAGACGCGCGCGGCGGGCAGGAAGAGCAGTGACGTGAGCGCGGTCAGAAAGAGGGTGAGGACGAGTGCCCGTTGGATCCCTCTGGCGGCGGCCTCATGGTCTCCCGCCCCCACTCCCTGTGAGACGATGGGATCGAGGGCCATGAGCACGCCCATCCCGAACACGGCGATCTGGAAGAAGTAGATGTTCCCGAGGCCGACCGCGGCGAGATCCGTCGCCGACAGGCGCCCGACCATGAGCGTGTCCACGACGCCCATCATCATGATGCCGACCTGGACGGTCACGATCGGGAGGGCGAGGCGCAGCATGCGCGCGAGGTCCGCGCGGCGGGGGGTGAGGTTCATCGCGCAATCCTGCGTCCGGCGCGTTCGGAAAGGCAAATCCGTTTGCCGCCCCACGGCGCCGCGGATAGACTCCGCCTCACCCGCACGGAGGGCCGAAAAGCGGCCATGGCGGGCATGACGGAGGGGACAAGATCGAGATTCTGATGTTCACGGGCGGACCGTTCGTGCAGAACACGCTGCTGGTGGTCTGCGAGGACGGCCACACCGGGCTGCTGGTCGATCCCGGCGCCGCGACCCCGGAGGCGCTGGCCGAGGCGCGCGCGCGCGATCTGGACATCGCGGCGCTTCTCGTCACGCACGCGCACCTGGATCACATCGACGGACTCAAGGAGGCGAAGGCGGAGACGGGGGCACCCATCTACCTTCACCCGCTGGACCGGCCGCTCTACGACAACATCGCGAACCAGGCGCTCGTCTTCGGCGTGCCCCATGTGGAGCCGCCGCCCCCCGACATCGACCTGGTCCCCGGCACGAACATCGCCTTCGGCGGTTCGGAGTTCGAAGTGCTGTTCGCGCCCGGCCACGCCCCGGGGCACGTGATGTTCGTCTCCACCTCGCACCCCGTGGCGATCGTGGGCGACGTGATCTTCCAGGGTTCGATCGGACGGACGGATCTCCCGAACGGGGACTACGGCACGCTCATGGAATCCATCCGCTCGCAGGTCCTCACGCTACCGCCCGAGACCCGCCTCTACCCCGGCCACGGCCCCGAGACCACCGTGGGGCTTGAGCGCGACACCAACCCCTTCGTCCTCCAACTCCACGGCGGCCGCTGGGTCTGATCCCCGCCGGGTCCGACCTTCCTCGGGCCTGACCCCCGGGCCTCCCGGAGTCAGGGGTTCGTGGCGACGGGTTCGAACGCCTTCAGTACCTCGCGCGTCATGTCCCAGCGGTCGAAGCCCTGCCGGCCGTAATCGAGCCCGCGTCGGACGATGACGACGTCGTGCGATGGGACGATGACGACGAACTGGCCGCGGTTTCCGGCGGTGGAGTAGGCGCCCTTCGGCACATCCGTGCGGTCGTCGGGCACGAGCCAGAACTGGCCGCCGTAGAAGTTGCCGGTCTCGGACGTGGCGGGGGCCGGCGTCCGCACGAAGTCGATCCACTCCTCCGAGATCAGGCGCTCGTCCTTCCACATCCCGTTCTGCGCGTAGAGGAGCCCGAAGCGGGCCAGGTCCCGGGCCGTCGTGTAGACCTGGCTGCTCATGATGAAGTCGCCGAAGCGGTCGGTGCTGAGGAGCGTGTTCCGCATCCCGATCTTGTCGAGGAGGCGTTCCCGCGGGAACTCGAGGTAGGCCTGCGGGTCGCCGATCGCCTTCTTCATCGCGTACACGCCGAGCAGCGTGTCGTAGTTCTCGTAGTCCCAGAACGTCCCGGGTTCCTGCATGAGCGAGCGGTTGCGGGCGCCGTGCACGGAACTCTCTCCGGCCCAGTAGGAGAAGCCGGAACCGGTCGCGTATTCCATCCCCCAGCTGTCCACGGGATAGAGTCCGCTCGACATGTTGAGCGCGTGGCGGAGCGTGATCTCGCGCCGGGGATCGGTTTCCGCGGACCCCGCGTTCTCCGGCAGCCAGTCGAAGGGCAGCGGCTCGTCGAGCGCCAGCTTGCCCTCGTCCACGAGCATGCCGATCAGCGTCGAGGCGATGCTCTTCGCGGTCGACCACGTGCGGGTCTTCGTGAACATGTCGATGCCCGGCGCGTAGCGTTCGTGGATGATCTCCCCCTCGTGGAGGACGATGAGGCTGAGCGTCACCTGCTCCGGGGATTCGCGGTCGAAGGTCCAGTCGGACGCGGCCTGGAGGGCTGCATGATCCACCCCGGCCGGGAGCGGGCGACTCATCACGAGATCTCCGTCGGGCCATGTCGTCCCTTCCGGATCGCCGTCCGGCGCGGGCGTCGTCAGGATCGGCAGGTCGTCGATGTCGTCGAAGGTCTGGTCCGGCGACATGATCACGCAGCCGATCCCCTCGCGGAACGCGGCCCGCATGGTCGGGATCGCCCCCGGCGCTCCGATCGCCACGGCCTTCCGCTCCCAGTCCACCTGGTAATCGCCGCCCTCGGCCGTCCCGACCGGGTCTTGCAGGTAGGCGAGTTCCTGCTCGAAGACCTGCTCCAGCGTCCGGTCTCCCGTGAACAGGCCGTTGCACTGGAGGATGGCCTGGACGCCGCGCTGGATCATCTCCCGCTGCGGAGCGAAGTAATCGTAGGACCGCTCCTGCTGGGCGGCGGTGGCTGCGGGCGCGAGCAGGGCGAGCGCGATGGCCGCGGATGTGAGGCGTTTCATGGCTTCCCCCGGAATCCGGACGACAGGTTTCTGGAACCCTGCCAACATGCGGGACGCACGCGGTTCCGGCCACGGGTGCGAAGGTCGCGCCGGCGCGCGGGCACGAATATCGTGTCCCCGTGATCGACCAGATTCTCTACGGCAGCATTGCGCTCATCGCGCTCACGAATCCACTCGCGGAGCTCCCGTTCTTCTTCGCGGCGACGGACGGGTTTTCGCGTGTGGAACTCCGTCGCGCGGCGGTGAAGGTGGCGGTGGGGGTGCTCATCGTGCTTACCGTCGCCGCGATCGCCGGCGCGCGCATCCTGAGTCTCTTCGACGTGAGCTTCGCCGCGTTCCGGACGGCCGGCGGCCTCGTCGTCATCCTCGCCGCGCTCGAGATGCTGCGCGGGGCGGGATTCGGGATCACGGGCGTACGCCGGGATCCGGGCGAGACGGAGGACCACCTCTGGGTCCCGCTCGTCATGCCGCTGATTGCGGGGCCGGCGTCGATCACCGCCGTGATCACGCTGGCGCTCGATGAGGCCGGGGCGTTGATCGGGATTCCCGTCGCCACGCTCATCGCGGTGTCGGTGGCCTCCCTGGGCGTGCTCCTCGTGCTCCTGGCGGCCGGCTTCCTCTCGCACGCGCTGAGCGGCCGGGCGGTCCGGATCTTCGAGCGTTTCTCGGGCCTGATCCTGCTCGCCATCGGCTGCCAGATGTGCCTCAGCGGCATCCGGGAGTTCTTCGCCGGCTGACGCGGCCGGCCGACGCGGTCGGCTAGCGCACCACGTCGACGGTGACGGTCTCGTCGAAACGGGCGCCGAGGTCGGAGAGGAACAGCGAAGCCGTGGCGTGGTGTCCCATGAGGTAGCGGCTCACGAAGCGGAAGACCGGGCTGTAGACCTCGCCCTCCTCGGTGATCGTGACGGTCGCCCCCGCGGCTGTTGGTTCGATCTCGACGATCCAGCGGCCGCCGAAGGGCATGCCTTCCGAGAGGATCGTCGTCACGAGCCGGGTCGGAGGCTCGCTCTCCGTCAACTCCATGGGGAGCGGCCCGGTGGCGCCGAGTTCCACCCAGGCCGGCTTTCCGTCCCGCGCCGGGAGTTCCTCGATGCCTTCGACGGACGGACGCCACTCGGGGTACGCGCGATAGTCCGCGACGGTCGCGAAGATCTCCTCGGGCGATGCGGAGAACTCGGCGCGCACCGCCGCCACGTGCTCCTCGGGCAGGGAAATCCCGACGCCGTAGACGACCCCGACCAGGCCTGCGATGACGACGAGCATACCGATGATGATGCGCTTCAACGTGCGATTCATGGGCGGGTTTCCGTTGAACGGAGCGGATGGTCGCGGACGAGGGGGAGCGTGAGGCAGGTCGGGCCCCCCTCGCACGGGATGCAGAGCGCGTCGCCGTCGAAACGCGTGACGTCGCAGCCCGCGTTTCTCATCAGCCGGGCGGTGTCCGGAAATCCGTCGAGCGCGATGCAGCGGCGCGGCGCGGTCGCGAGGACGTTGAGATTCAGCCCCGCCGAGGCCGTGAACTCCTCATCCCCGGCCTCGAGGCACCGGATGCCGCGCTCGCGCAGCAACTCGTGGAGCGCGACCGGAAAGAGCCGGGGATAGAGCAGCGCCAGATCCCGGTCCAGCGGGCTCACGAGCGAGAGCAGGTGGAGACAGGCGGCGCTTCCGCGCCACATCGGAAGATCGAAGGCGCGAACTTCGATTCCGAGCGGGGCCACAATGGCCTGAAGCTGGTCGATGCCGGCCTGGTTCGTGCGGAAGCCGCGTCCTGCCGCGAGGGTGCCTGCATCGACCCACATCAGGTCCCCGCCTTCCGCGGTTCCGGGGGGTTCGATGGCGCCGATCACCGGCACGCCGAGCCGCCGGTAGAGCGCTGCGTGGCTCGCCACCTCGGGCTGGCGCAACTCCTTGCCGGGCCGCAGAAGAACCGCGCCGCCGGGCGTCATGAAGGAGGGATCGAAGGGGAACATCGCATCGGCGAGGCCGTCGTCCGCCGAGTCGCCGATCCACTCGATATCGGCCCCGGAGGCTGCGACGCGCTCCGTGAACGCGTCGTACTGCCGCAGCAGCCGGCCGGACTCGAGCGGCCCCGCGTAATTCCAGCGCGCCGGATCCGCCTCCAGCGTCGCCCGGCCCGGCCGGCGCATCGCCACCTTCCGCAGCGGCCCCACCATGCTGGAGACGCCGAACCTCGCTTCGGTCTGCACCCGCGCGTTCATCTGGCTGAAGCTACGGCCGCACCCGTACCTTCGCTGGCCGCGGCGCCGTCGGCGTCGCCGTTCGCACCGCCCCGGCACGGACCGCAGCACGAGGGTTCCCGAGCTTGAACCGAGAGCGATTTCACGGCGCAGCAACGTTTTCCGAGTACCTGGAGACGGTCGGGAAGAACCGCGAACTCTGGCACGCGCTGGCCCGACGCGCGGCCGTGGACGAGGAAACCCGGCAGCGCGCCCGCGCCGTCCCCGGCCGTTGGAAGGTCATCGCGCTCACCGAGGATTGGTGCGGAGACGCGATCAACACCCTCCCCGTGTTCGATTGTCTGGCGGAGGTCGCCGGGAACATCGAACTGCGCGTCCTCCTTCGCGACGAGAATCCGGACCTGATGGACGCCCACCTCACGAACGGGACGAGCCGGTCGATCCCCGTCCTCATCATCTACGACGAGTCGTTCCGCGAGCGTGGGTGGTGGGGCCCCCGGCCGGCGCCGATCCAGGAGTGGGTGATGACGGAGGGAATGGAGCTGGATCCGGCGGACCGGTATCGCGAGGTTCGCCGCTACTACGCACGGGACAAGGGCCGCACCGCGCTGGACGAGTTCCTCCGGATTCTCGAGCGCGCGACCGCCGGCGACTGAGGGGGGAAGTCAGCCCCCGCCCACCTGCTCGTCCGCCGTGCCTCGTCCGCCGCCCACGGCTCGCATCACGACGAACACGGGGACTCCCGCCACGAGGAGGAGGAAGCCCCAGAACACGATCTCGGGGCCCGCCCCCGCGATGGCCCAGAAGGAAAACCCGAAGGCGAGGATGGCCACGACCAGCCGTGCCACGGGGGCTGCGGCGCCGCGCGTCTGCTTCGCGCTCGAGTCGTCCCTCGCGGCGAGGCGCTCGCGCACGGCGAAGAGCAATCCGGTCGTGCTCGCGAACACGTAGGCGAGCAGCGTCGCGAGCGTGGAGAGCAGGATGAGGAAGGTGAAGGCCTGGACGAGGCCGCGCGTGTAGTTCATCGCGATGAGGATCGTCGCGACGCCCGCCGCGAAGATGAGACCGAAGGAGGGCGTACCGCGCGGACTGAGCCGCGCGAAGGCGGCGGGAAGGAGGCCATCCTGCGCGGCGGCC
Organism: Candidatus Palauibacter sp.; assembly: GCF_965261555.1. GTDB lineage: Bacteria > Gemmatimonadota > Gemmatimonadetes > Palauibacterales > Palauibacteraceae > Palauibacter. Next base: position 549,545 of record NZ_OZ253465.1, on the reverse strand, counting down.
CGAGGGAGCTGGCCGGAGAGCAGGATCCAGCCGTTGAGCGCGCCGAAGCAGGCGATCGTGGCGCCCGCGCCGATCACGAGCCGGCCGGCATTCCCCCAGATCGATCCGGCCGCGTCCGCGAAGGGCGCGGTGGAAACCGCGAGGTCCGCCGGCGCGATGATCCCCATCACGGCGGAGGTGCTGATGATGAAGATCGATGCCGCGATCACGGTGCCGAGGATCGTGGCCCGCGGGATCGTCCGCGCAGGGTCCCGTACGTCGGCGGCGGGGACGGTCGCGGCCTCGAGTCCCATGAAGGCCCACAGCGTGAGCGTCACGGTCGCCGTGACGGCGGCGATGGGATTGCCCCCCGTCGGGTTGAACGGACGGAAGTGCTCGGGCTGGAAGTAGAGGAAGCCGATCGTGCCGACCGCCGCCAGCGGCAGGAGCTTGAGCACGGTGGTGACGAGTTGCACGTGCCCCGCCGCGCGCACGCCCCACGCGTTCACGAATGTCAGGCCCCAGAGGGCGGCGAGGGATGCCATGCCCCCGGCGACGGGAGAAGCGCCCAGCACGGGCCAGAAGACGGTCGCGTAGCTCACGGTCGCCACGGCGAGGGCCGCATTGGCCGTGAGCAGCGAGATCCAGTAGGACCACGCGACCCAGAACCCGATGAAGTCGCCGAAGCCCTCTCGCGCGAAGGCGTAGGGGCCGCCGACCTTCGGAATCAGCGAGCCCAGTCGCGCCATGACGAGCGCCAGGCACATGGCTCCGCCCGCGCTCACCAGCCAGCCGAGGATGCTGATCCCCCCATACGGAGAGAGCGATGCGGGCAGCAAAAAAACGCCCGAGCCCACCATGCTCCCGACCACGAGGGCCGTGCACATCCACAGCCCCAGGGCGGGCCTGGGCGTCATCCGCCGCTCCAGGCGGGAGTTGCCGACGGCCTGGCCGCGCTTAGCGGTTGCCCCGATAGCTGCGGACGGGCGGCAGCCGGGCGCCGGTTCCGCCCGCCGGCTCCGTCTCGGCCACCACCTCCAGCGTCAGCGTGCCGATGCCGTCGATCGAGGCGCTGACGACCTCGCCGGGCTGCAGGAATCGCGTCTCCCCGCGAACCGCCGTGCCCATGCCGACGCCGCCCGACGTGCCGTTGTTGATCACGTCCCCGGGGAAGAGCGTCGCGACGGAGGACCCATACTCGATCAGCTCCCACAGGGTGTGGATCATGTCTCCCGCGGTCGCCTCCTGCATGCGCTCCTCACCCACGTCCAGAGTTTGGCGCAGCTTCTCCATCGGATCGCCGTAGAACTCCTTGGGGACGATCCACGGACCCATTGGCGCGAACGTGTCGTGACCCTTCCCGACGAACCAGTCGGACGTCATGGGGTTGCCGCCGGGCGGCCGCCCGCCCCGGTCGGAGACGTCGATCGTCACGGTGTACCCGAACACATGGTCCTGGGCGTCCCGCGCGTCGACGTACTTGGCGCTGCGCCCGATCACGGCCCCGAGTTCCACCTCCCAGTCGGTGCGGTCCCGGCCGAAGGGGATCACGATCCGGTCGTCGGCTCCGATCACCGCGCCGCGCGTCGGCTTGAGGAAGAGATAGGGCACGCCGCGGTTCTCGCGCCGCTGGCGGCGGGCTTCGCGTCGCTCCTCCTCGCTGCCCGCCTCGTTGACGTGGCTGTAGAAGTTCACCGCCGCGTTCAGGATCTTTCCGGGGTACATGATCGGCGGAAGGACGCGCACGTTCTCGAGGTCGTGGACGAAGTCGGCGCGACCGCTTCCGGAAAGTCCGCCCCGGGCCACGAGGTCGTTGACGATTTCGTACAGCCGGAGTCGCACCCCGTACTCGTAGCGGCCGATGAGGTCGATCATGTCGGCCGGCGGCGGGACGGGCGGATAAACGGGGTTTCGCTCGAGGTCCCGGTTCGCCTCCCCGATGTCGACGATGAGGGCGTCGCGCAGCACGAGGGCGACGCGCGGAACGCCGTCGACCTCGAACGTCCCCACCTTGAAGGGCTCCGCGATCTCGATCTCCGGCCCTCCCTGGGCGGACAGGGGAGCGGCGAACGCCAGGGCCGCGGCGAACGCCGGGGCCGCAGCCGCCACGAGCGCCCTCATGAGCCGGGATCCCGCCTGTAGGTGCTCACGGGCGGCAGCCGGACGCCGGTTTCGCCGAGAGGCTCCGGCCCCTCGACCACGGGAAGTTCGATCGTGCCGATCCCGTCGATCGTCGCCGTGACGACGTCACCCGGCTGAAGGAATCGCGCCTCGCCCATGCCGACCCCGCCGGAGGTGCCGAGGTTGATCACGTCGCCCGGGAACAGCGTCAGGATCGAGGACGCGTATTCGATCAACTCCCACAGCGAGTGGATCATGTCTACCGCCGTCGCTTCCTGCATGCGCTCTCCGCCGACGTCCAGCGTCTGACGCAGCTGCTCCATCGGGTCGCCGTAGAACTCCTTCGGGACGATCCACGGTCCCATCGGCGCGAACGTGTCGTGCCCCTTCTCGACCAGCCAGTCCGAAGCCGTCGGGTTGCCGCCGGGGGGACGCCCGCCGCGGTCGGACACGTCGATCGTCACGGTGTACCCGAATACGGTCGCCTGGGCATCCTCGGAGGCGACGTACTTCGCCGCCCGCCCCATGATCACGCCGAGTTCCACCTCCCAGTCGGTCTGGCTCCGGCCGTGGGGAATCACGATCCGGTCGCTGGTCCCGACCACGGCGCCGCGCGACGGCTTGAGATAGAGATAGGGCACGCCCCGGTTCTCGCGGCGCTCACGGACCGCGTCCTCCCTCTCCCCTTCGGCCGCGTCCGCGGCGACGCGGCTGTAGAAGTTGCTCGCCGCGTTCAGGATCTTGCCCGGGTACATGATGGGCGGGAGGATCCGGACCTCATCGACGTCGTAGACGTACTCCGCGCGAGTGGGACCGGAGAGCCGCTGATAGGCCACCGTCTCGTTGACGATCTCGTACAGGCGCCGCTGGAGTCCGTACTCGTAGCGGCCGATGAGGTCGAGCATGTCCGTCGGCGCCGGCACTCTCGGATATGCGCGGTTCCGCTCGAGCACTTCGTTCGCCAGTTCGATGTCGACGATGAAGGCGTCACGCAGCACGAGCCCGACGCGCGGAACGTCTCTGATCGCGAACGTCCCCACCTTGAACGGTTCCACGAGTACGATGCCCGCGACATCCTGGGCGGCGACGGAGACCGCGGAGAAAAGGACCGCGATCATGCCAAGCGGAAGGGTCCGTGCGGTCGAAGTTCGTCTGGGCGGCGCTGTTCTCATGGATCTTTCCTCTCGGTTGGGGACGGTCGGTCTCAAGGCACCAGCCCGTCCAGTTCCTCGATCGTGGCCATGGAGGGACCGCGTTCGGCCTGGAGCCGGCGTGCGGTCGCTTCGGTGGCCCTCATGACGCGAAGCAGGTTGTCGGCCGCGAGGGCCCGAAGTTCGGATTCGGTCCACCCGCGGCGGGAGAGTTCGGCGAACAGGGCGGGGTACGTCGACACGTCCTCCAGGCCGACCGGCCCCCGGTCGATGCCGTCGTAGTCGCCCCCGATCGCGACGTGGTCGATTCCCGCCACGTCGCGGATGTGCTCGATATGCGCCACGACGTCGGCCATCGTGGCGCGCGGCCGTCCCTCCGGTGGGCCGACGTAGGTCGCGACGTCCTCGTTCACGAAGGACTCGACGAACGTGACCATGACCACGCCGCCGTTTTCCGGCAGCCGGCGCAACACATCGTCCGGGACGTTGCGCGGGTGGTCCGTCACCGCCCTGGCGGAGGAATGCGAGAAGATCACCGGCGCCTCGGTCACGTCGAGCGCATCGTGCATGCTTCCCGGCGACACGTGCGAGATGTCGACCAGCATGCCCAACCAGTTCATCTCGCGCACGACTTCCCGGCCGAACGGCGAGAGTCCGCCGAGTTCGGGCAGCGCGCAGCAGGAGTCGGCCCAGGGGAGGTTGGCGCTGTGCGTGAGCGTCATGTACCGGACGCCGAGCGCATAGAAAGCACGCAGGGCGCCGAGCGAGTTCTCGATCGCGTGGCCTCCCTCCATGCCGAGCATCGAGGCGACCTTGCCGCGGTGGAACTGGTCCATCACCTCCGCGGCGGTGACCGCGAGCCCCAGGTCCTCCCGGTGATCGGCGATGATCTGGAGCGCGATGTCGATCTGCTCCAGTTGCATGCGCGCGCCGCCGCCCTCCTGCATGACCGAGGCGGGGACGTAGACGGACCAGAACTGGGCCCCGACGCCGCCGGCCCGAAGTCGGGCGAGATCGGTGTGCCCCGGCGTGGAGCGCGAGATGTCGTAGGCGCGGACATCGCGGGGTGCGTCCGCGTTCCGGATTGCCCAGGGCAGATCGTTGTGTCCGTCGAACAGGGGGACGCTCGACAGCACGCGTTTCGCGATCTCGAGATGTTCGTCCTGCGCGCGCACATCCGCGGCCGCGAGTCCGAAAACGAGCGCGGACAGAACCGCCAGCGCCATCGTCCGGGTGAGTCGTCGCTTCATATTGCACGGGCTCCCGTTGACAAACGCGGTAGCCAATATGGCGCGGTAGCCAATATGGCCCTCAATGGATTCTCGCTTGGCGGACGGCGCGCCGCCAGCCGTGCCACCAGCCGTGCCGCGTCCGGTACGGCGTCGTGGCGAGAGAGAGGTGCGGGCGCCCTTCCGGCATGGGTATCTTCCCGCATGCTGATCAACTGCGACATGGGAGAGAGCTACGGGCCGTGGGAGAAGGGGGCCGACGAAGCGGTGATGCCGCTGATCGACCAGGCCAACATCGCCTGCGGCGGCCATGCCGGGGATCCCGATACGATGGCTCGGACGCTCGAGCTGGCGGCCGCGCACGGCGTGCAGGCGGGGGCGCACCCGGGCTATCCCGACCGGCGGAACTTCGGGCGCCTGCGGCTGGACTGGCCGCTCGACTCGCTGGTGCTCGAGATACAGGCGCAGATCGGAGCGCTGCAGGGCGTCGCGGCGGCGCTGGGCGTCCGGCTACGGCACGTGAAGCCCCACGGAGCGCTCTACCTCGCCATGATGAAGGACGACCGGCTTCTCACGCGGCTGGCGGAAGGCGTGGCCGCCCTGGACCCGTCGCTCGCCTTCGTCCTGCAGGCGACGCCGGAGCGCCGGCGGCACGCGGCGATGCTGGAGCACACGGAGCTGAAGCTGGCATTCGAGGCCTTCGCGGATCGGGCCTATGCGCCGGACGGGCGTCTTCAGGCGCGCGGGATCGACGGGGCCGTCCTCTCCGACGCGGATGCCGTCGCCGGCCACGTGGCGAATCTCCTCGACGGATTCGTGGAGACGCCCGAGGGTCCTCTGCCGGTGGCGGCGGAAACGCTCTGCGTTCACGGCGACAACCCCTCGGCGACGGCGGTGCTCCGCCGCATCCGCGAACTCGTGCCGCGGAAGAAGTAGATCGCCGGTGATCACTTTCCCGGGGCCGGTGAGCGCCCTGGTCACGCTTCCGGTGGCGCCCGACCGGGATGGGATCGCCCGCGTCCTCGATCTCGAACGCTTCGCGCGCGATGCGTTGCCGGATCTTCGCACGACGATTCCGGCCTTCAACCGGCTCCTCATCGAGGGCTCGCCCCACAGTTGGAGCGCGACGGACGTCGAATCCAGGCTGGCCGCGGGCGCTGAAGCGTGTCTCGCGGAGGCGCCCGGGATCGACGCGGGAGACCCCGTGTCGCTGCCGGTGTGCTACGATCCGGAGTTGGCGCCCGATCTCGAGGCCGTGGCGGCGAACGCGGGCGTGGGCGTGGCGGAGGTGGCGCGGCTCCACAGCGGCACGACATACGCCGTACTCGCGACCGGGTTCGCGCCGGGGTTCGCCTACATGGGTGACGTGGACGCGCGGATCGCGATGCCGCGTCTGACGACGCCCCGTCCGCGGGTCGAAACGGGATCCGTCGGGATCGCGGACCGGCGCACCGGCATCTATCCGGCGGCGGGGCCGGGGGGCTGGCGTCTGATCGGCCGCGTTCCCGCCGCGTTCTTTGCCGATGCCGCCGAGCGGATTGCGCGCTTTCGACCCGGAGGTTCGGTCGAGTTCCGTCCGATCGGCCGGGACGAGTACGAGGCCGCGGGCGGATGAGCCCGCACGGCGTCGTGGATCGCCCCGGCCCGTTCTGCACGATCCAGGATCTGGGCCGGCGGACCGGCCGCCGGGCCGGACTCGCTCCCGGGGGCGCCATGGACCAGCGTGCGTACCTCTGGGCCAACCGGCTCCTCGGCAATGACCCGGCGGCCGCCGCGCTCGAGATCACCCTGGGCGGCTTCGCCCTGCGCTTCGCCGTCGAGACGGCCGTGGCGCTGACAGGGGCCGATTGCGCCGCCACGCTCGACGGCGTCGAAACGGGCGCGTGGCGCACCGTTCGGGCGCGACCGGGCCAGGTGCTCCGGCTCGGTTACAGCGCAACCGGCATGCGCGCCTTCGTCGCGTTCCCCGGCGGACTCGATGTCCCCACCGCGTTCGGCTCCGCGTCGGCCGTCGTGCGCGACGGATGGCCGGGGCTGCTCGGCCGGCCCCTGCGCGCGGGCGAACCCCTTCGATGGGGTGAACCTGCGCGTGCGTGTCCGGTGCGGCGGGTGCCCCGCGAACTCGTTCCGCCCAACACGGCTTCGCTGACGCTGCCGCTGATCGTCGGCTACGAGTGGGCCGAGTTCTCGAACGCGGACCGGGAGCGGGTGTTCGACGCGGAATGGACCGTCGACCCGGCGAGCGACAGAACCGCGGGCCGACTGGCCGGCCCCGCCATGGGTTCGGGTCCGCGCGTCCTCGACTCGACGCCTCTCGTGGACGGGACCGTTCAGGTCACGGGCGACGGTCTGCCGCTGGTCTTCATGCGGGATCGCCCGACGATCGGCGGCTACGCGAAGCTCGGCTCCGTGGACCCGATCTCGCTCGACGCCTTCGCGCAGGCCCGGCCGGGCACGCCCATCCGTTTCACCCGCGCCGACCCCGATTCGCTCCGCCGCGCCCTCGCGCGGCGAGAGCGGTTCTTCGGGATCCACCACGCCTCGTGATCGGCAAAAAGTTGAACGTCGACGCCCCGTTTGCTTATGTTTCGGGTTCCGGTGCAGTTCAGGTGGGGTGGATCAGCGGGGTGGAGGCATCGTGAAAACCTGGGCAACGTTACCGTTTCTTCTGGCCGCGGCCGTGCCCGGCGACATCTCGGGACAGAGTCTACGCGGGTCCACGAGTTCGCTGGATCGCCAGAACCGTGTCGCCCGTCAGCACGACTTCACCTATATCGCGACGCCCGAGCAGGTGCAGCGCTTCGTCGACGCCGGCTATCTCGTGCCCGTGACCGCAACGGCAGACTTCGAGCTTCACGAAATCTCGTTCCCCTACGCGCGGCCCGAAGTAGATCTGTTCATCTCCCGGCTTGCGTCACAGTACCGGCGTGCGTGCGGCGAGCGACTCGTGGTCACGAGCCTGACGCGCCCGATGAACCGGCAGCCGCGAAACGCCTCCCCGCGCTCCGTGCACCCCACCGGCATGGCGCTCGACCTGCGCGTCCCCGGCCCGAAGTGCCGCGGTTGGCTGGAGCGTGTACTGCTCCAGCTCGAGGGATCGGGGGTGCTCGAGGTTTCGCTGGAGCGCCGCCCGCCGCACTACCACGTGGCGCTCTTCCCGCAGCAGTACGCCGCCTACGTCGAGCGAATCACGCGCGCCAGCACGCAGCAATACGTCGCCGGCGGGGGGCGGTACCGGGTGAGGGCGGGCGATTCGCTCTGGGAGATCGCCCGTCGACACGAGACGACCGTGACCCGCCTCCGATCCGCGAACAACCTGAACGGGAGCCGGATCTATCCGGGCCAGGTCCTGACGCTTCCCGACTGAACCCCGCCGAGGACCTCGGCTTCAGGCGGAGGACGTCATCCGCTTCGAGATAAGAGCAGCGCTGGCGATTCTGTCCCTCACGGGGGCCGTCGCGGCGGTCGGCGCCGGCGGCGCACACGCACAGGAACCCGATGCGGTACGTCTCTCGGGCTATGTGCGGGTAGCGGAGAACGATGAGGTCATCCGGGCCGCCCGGCTCGACATCGTGGAGCGTGACCTCATCATCGGGACCAACCGGTTCGGCTTCTACTCGATCGAGTTGCCCCCCGCGCGGTATTCGATCCGCGTCTCCAGCCTCGGCTACGAGACCGTGACCGAGGTCGTGGACCTCAACGAGACAACGTCGCTGGACTTCGCGCTCCCCCTCAGACCGGTCATCGTGTCGGAACTCACGGTGACGGCCGACCGGGAACCTCCGGACCTCGACCCGGCGAGCGCGGATATGAGCGTCGTCCGGCTCGACGTCCCCTCCCTCTCCGAACTCCCGCTCGTCCTCGGCGAGGCGGATCCGGTCCGCACGCTGACCCTCTACCCCGGAGTCAGCACGGCGAACGACGCGACGACCGCGATCAACGTGCGCGGGGGCGCGGGCGACGAGAACCAGATTCGCCTCGACGACTCCGAGGTCTTCAATCCGGCCCACGCCATCGGCCTCTTCTCGACCTTCAACTCGGACGCGGTGGGGGATGTCACGCTCTACAAGGGCGGGATCCCGGCCCGGTACGGCGGTCGCCTCTCTTCCGTGCTGGAGATTCACCAGCGCGAGGGCAACTCGCGGGAGTTCGAGGGAGCGGCGACGATCGGCCTCCTCTCCAGCCGCCTGAGCCTCCAGGGGCCGCTCCTCGACGGGAGGGGATCCTGGCTCGTCGCAGGCCGCCGCACCTACGCGGACCTCTTCCTGGGCCTGTCGAGCGACCCCTCGATCCAGGAGAGCACCGCGTACTTCTACGACCTCAACGCCAAGGCGAACGCGCGCTACGGCGCCACCGGCCAGGTCATGCTCTCCGGCTACTTCGGCCGGGACCGGCTGCGGATCGGGGCCCAGGCCTCCGCGGCGTGGGGGAACGCGACGGGCACGCTGCGCTGGAACCACGTGTTCGGCCCGGTCTTCTCCCATCTGACGGTGACCTACAGCGACTACGAGTATCACATACAGAACAGCTTCAACGCCAAATCCGCCTCGCTCGACGCGGGGATCCGCAACTTCAGCGTGACCGTGGACGAGTCGTGGGACCTGAGCCCGTCGGACCGGCTGGAGTTCGGGCTGGGGCTCCGCAGCTACGAGATCCAGCCCGCGAACATCGCCCCCGGGGAGGGCTCTGCGGTCATCGCGACGGAGTTCGAGTCCCGGAAGGGCCTCGCTCCCGAGGCGTACCTCGAACACGAAACGGAGATCGGGCGCCTGGCGCTCCGCTACGGGCTGCGGGCGAGCGGGTTCATCCGCCGGGGCGCCGCGACGGTCTACGACTACGAGAACGACGCACCCGTCGTCTATCGTCCGGCACTGGGCCGGTACGAGCCCGGCGCCATCGTGGACAGCACGCGGTACGGAAACGGCGAGACGATCGTCTCCTACGGAGGGATCGAACCGCGGCTCGGAGTGCGCTTCGGGCTCGACGACGCCTCGTCGCTCAAGGCGAGCTACTCCCGCACGCGGCAGTACCTGCGGTTGGTGACGAACACGAACTCTCCCACGCCGCTCGACCTGTGGGATCCCGTGGGGCCGTACGTGAAACCGCACGTCGCCGACCAGTTCGCGCTCGGCTACGTCACCGCGCTCGCCGGGGGGCTCTACGCGCTTTCGGGAGAGGTCTACTACAAGCGGGCGCGCCATCTGATCGACTACGTGGACGGGGCGGACATCTATTTCAGCCGGCGCCTCGAAACGCTTCTCCTCCCGGGCGAGGGACGCGGGTACGGGGCGGAATTCCTCCTGAGGAAGACCCGCGGACGCCTCACCGGATGGGCGAGCTATACCCTCGCCCGCTCGGATCAGCGGACGCCCGGACTCGCGGCGGCGGATCCCGGGGTCAACGGCGGCGACTGGTATCCATCCCCCTACGACCGGACGCACGACTTCGCCCTCACGGGACTGTACCGGTTCAGCGAGGATTGGAGCCTGGGGGCGAACTTCGTCTTCGCCACCGGGCTGCCGACGACGTACCCTGTCGCGCGGTATCAGTTCGCGGGCCTGATCCTGGGAGAATACGGGCCGCGGAACGCCAGGCGCCTTCCGGACTATCATCGTCTGGACGTGTCGGCCACCAGGAGGTGGGGGCGGGGAGAACTCCAGTTCGGGCTCTTCAACGTGTACAACCGCTTCAACGCTCAGGCGATCGCCTTCCGCCAGAACCGGGACTCGCGCACGGTCACCGAGGCGGTGGAGACCGCCGTGTTCGGCCTGGTGCCGAGCATCAGCTACCGGTGGCACTTCTGATGCGTGGGGGCGGCGGGCATCGCGTGACGACGGCGGGCCGCCTGCTCGCGTTGGCCGGGTGCCTTGGGGCGGCGGCCTGCGAACGGGTCGTGGACGTCGACATTCCCGATCCGGAGCCGAGACTCGTCGTGGAGGGACGGATCGAACGCCTCAAGGAGGCGCCGAGCGGGAGCCAGCGCATCCGGCTGTCGACGACGGCGGGCTTCTTCGACAGCCGGCCGACCCCGCCCGCGACGGGGGCCATCGTCACGGTCGTCGACGGGGCCGGCCGCGCCTACCCGTTCCCGGAGATCGAGCCGGGTCTGTACGGGACGGAACATCTCGTCGGGCGCGTCGGCGAGACGTACACGCTCTTCCTCGAGTACGCGGGAGACGTGTACGAAGCGTCGGCTCTGCTGCGCGAAGTGGCCCCGATCGATTCGCTGTACTTCGTGTTCGAGGAGGAGTCGCTCTTCATCGACGACGAAGGCTATCGGGCGGCGATCGACTTCGCGGACCCGGCCGGAGTCCCGAACTACTACCTGTGGGAACAACTCGTGGAGGGCGTGAACGAGATCCCGCCGGACCCCGGAAACGCGATCAACCTCGTGAGCAGGGACGAACTGTACGACGGGCAGGACGTCATCGGCTTCCAGCCGAACGATGAGGTCGCCATCGTGTCCGGCGAACACGCGGAGATTCGCCAGATCTCGCTCTCCAGGCTGGGCTACGACTACTACTACGCGCTCTTCGAGCAGAACGCGCTCGGGTCGGCGAACCCCTTCTCGATCCCGCCCGCGAACGTGCGGGGGAACGTCACGAATCTGGACCGCCCGTCCCGGTTCGCGTTCGGCTTCTTCGGGGCGGCCGAAGTGAGCGTCGCGAAGGGGGTCGCGCCCGCCCGCTGAGTATGCCCGAGTCGCGTCGACCGGCTATGTTGGCCCCGTGTTCAATCCCGGCACTCCGAGGACGCGAGCGGGCCCGACGATCCTGGCCCTGCTCCCCATGTTGTTCGCGGCCGCCCATCCCGGCGCGGCACACGCGCAGGAGCCGCAACGCGTGCGCCTGTCGGGCTACGTCCGCTCGGCCGTCAGCGACGAGGTGCTGCGCGTGTCCCGGCTCGAGATCGTGGAGCCCGGAATCTCCATCGCGACCAACCGGTTCGGGTTCTACTCCATCGAACTGGTTCCGGGCCGATACACGGTCCGCGTCTCACAACTCGGGTACGAGACGACCACCCGCGTGATGGATCTCCACGCGACGGCCTCGGTGGACTTCGCGCTCGACCTCCGGCCGGTATCCCTGGTCGAACTCACGGTGGAGGCGGAACAGGAGCCCCCGGACATCGACCCCGGGACGGTCGAAATGAGCGTGATCCGGTTCGACGCGCCCGCCCTCTCGCAGGTCCCCGTCGTGCTGGGTGAAGCCGATCCCGTGCGCACGCTGACGCTCTATCCCGGGATCACGACGACGAACGACGCGACGACCGCGATCAACGTCCGCGGAGGCGCGGGCGACGAGAACCTGATCCTGCTCGACGATTCCGAGGTCTTCAACCCGGCCCACGCCCTCGGGCTCTTCTCGACCTTCAACACCGACGCGGTGCACGACGTCACGCTGTACAAGGGCGCCATCCCCGCGCGCTACGGCGGGCGGCTCTCCTCGGTGATGGAGATCCACCAGCGCGAAGGGAACTCACGCGAGTTCGAGGGATCGGCCACGGTCGGGCTGCTTTCGAGCCGGCTGAGCCTCGAAGGGCCGCTGTTCGACGGGAACGGTTCGTGGCTCCTCGCCGGGCGCCGGACCTACGCGGACCTCTTCCTCGGTCTCGCCTCCGACCCCGACGTGAGGGAGAGCGTCGCCTACTTCTACGACCTCAACGCCAAGGCCAACGTCCGCTACGGATCGACCGGCCAGGTCATGCTCTCGGGATACTTCGGCCGCGACCGCCTGAGCGTCGCCAACGTGGCCTCGGTGGGGTGGGGAAACGCCGCCGGCACACTGCGCTGGAACCAGGGATTCGGACCCCTCTTCTCGCACGTAACGCTCATCTTCAGCGATTACGACTACCAGATCCAGAGCGGCTTCAACGCGCGGGCCGCGTCGCTGAACTCCCGCATCCGCCATCTGAATCTGAGCCTGGACGAGTCCTGGATCCTGGGGCCCAGCGACGAGTTGCAGTTCGGGATGGGTATCGGGACCTACGACGTCCGGCCCGCCGATGTTGTCGAGGCCGAGGGCTCGGCCGTCGTGCCTCAGGAACTCGACCAGCGCCGCGGTCTGGCCCCCGACGCGTACATCGAGCACGAGACGGAGTTGGGGCCCCTCGGCCTGCGCTACGGCCTGCGCGTGACGGGGTTCATCCGGCGGGGTGAAACCACCGTCTACGACTACCTGAACGACGCGCCGGTCGTCTATCACCCCGACCTGGGCCGGTACGATCAGGGGGTCGTGACGGACAGCACGCGCTACGGGCCGGGGGAGAGCATTGTCTCCTACTGGGGTCTCGAGCCGCGGCTGGGGCTGCGCCTCAGCGTCGGCTCCGCGTCGTCGATCAAGGCGAGCTACTCCCGCACGCGGCAGCACATGCGGCTCGTCACGAATACGAACTCTCCCACTCCGCTCGATCTGTGGGATCTCGTCGGCCCCTGGGTGGAGCCGCATGTCGCGGACCAGGTTGCGCTGGGCTACGTGACGACGCTGTCCCGCTCACGGTATTCACTCTCCGGAGAGATCTACTACAAGCGCGCCCGCCATCTCATCGACTATGTGGATGGGGCCGATCTCTGGGTCACGCGACAACTCGAGACGATGCTGCTCCCGGGCGACGGGCGCGGGTACGGCCTCGAACTTCTCGTGCGGAAAACGCAGGGCCGTCTGCGCGGGTGGGCGAGCTACACGCTGGCGCGCACCGATCAGCGGACCCCGGGCCTCACCGCGTCGGATCCGGGCATCAACGGCGGCGACTGGTATCCCGCTCCCTACGACCGGACCCACGATTTCGCGCTCACGGGGATGTACGAACTCAGCGATACCTGGCGTCTCGGCGGCAACTTCATCTTCGCGACGGGTCTCCCCACGACCTTCCCCGTGGCGCGCTGGGAGTTCGCCGGCGTGGTCCTGGGTACGTTCGGACCCCGCAACGCGGAGCGCCTCCCGGACTATCACCGACTCGACTTCTCGGCCACCAAACAGTTGGGGAGGGGAGAACTACAGTTCGGCGTGTTCAACATCTACAACCGCTTCAACGCGCAGGCGCTCGCGTTCCGGCAGAGGGAGGACTCGCGCCTCGTGACGGAGGCGGTGGAGACCGCCGTGTTCGGGATCGTGCCGAGCATCAGCTACAGGCTGCGGTTCTGATGGGCGGGAGACGGAGGACCGGACGGAGGGCCGGGAAAGTGTTCGTACGGTTCGCGGCCGCCCTCGGCTGCCTTGTCACGGCGGCATGCGAGCGGATCGTGGACGTGGAGATCCCCGCGCCGGAGCCGCAACTGGTCGTAGAGGGGCGGATCGAACTCGTGAAGGAGGCGCCGAGCGGGGTGCAGACGATCCGGCTCAGGACCACGGACGCCTTCTTCAGCAACCGGCGCACGCCCCCCGTCACGGGCGCCGTCGTCACCGTGACCGACGGGGCGGGCGTCGTCCACCCGTTCACGGAGACGGAGCAGGGCCATTACGTGACCCGCCACCTTCACGCCCGCATCGGAGAGACGTACACGCTCGCCATCGAATACGCGGGAGACCGCTACGCCGGCTCGGCCTCGCTGCTGCCCGTGGCCCCGATCGACTCCCTCTATTTCACCTACGAGGAGCCGACGCTCGTCAACGACAAGGAGGGCTTCCGGGCCGCGATCGACTACACGGACCCCCCCGGCGGTCCGCACTTCTATCTGTGGGAGCAGTACGTCGACGGGGTCAACGAGCCTCCCCCCAGTGCGGGCAATCAGTTCAACCTCGTAAGCAGGGACGTGTTGTACGACGGCCAGCCCGTCGTCGGCTTCCAGCCCAACAACGAGGTCGTGATCGAGCCCGGATCGCACGTGATGATCCGCCAGGTCGCCCTTTCCCGCCGGAGCTACGACTTCTACTACGCCACCTTCGAGCAGAACGGGATCGGAACGGGCCCCGGGTTCTCCGTACCGCCCGCCACGATCCGCGGGAACGTCGCGAACATCACCCGCCCGGACCGGTATCCGCTGGGCTTCTTCGAGGCGGCGGAGGTGAGCGTGGCGGAAGCGATCGGTCCTGAACGGTAGCGAGTTGCCGTGTTCGACGATCCCGGGACGCTGAAGGCCGCCGGGGCGACGCTCGCCCTGGCGATCCTGTGGCTGGTCGAGGGCGTGCTGCCGATGTTCGAGGGCCGCCGCGCGAGGGCGGGGCACGGAGCGCGGAACATCGCCCTCGGCGTGGGGAACGCGGCGGTGGCGGCCGTAATCTTCGCCGCGGCCACGCTGTTCGTGACGGAAGCGGCACGGGAACGCGGTTTCGGCCTGCTTCACCTGCTCGAACTCCCGGCGTGGGCCAGGATCGGGCTCGCGGTCGTGATCTTCGATGCGTGGCAGTACCTGTGGCACCGGATGAACCACCGGATCCGGTTCCTGTGGCGCTTCCACCAGGTCCACCACTCGGACGCGGAGCTGGACGCCACGTCGGGTCTCCGCTTTCACACGGGGGAGATCGTGCTCTCCTCGGTCGCGCGGCTCGCCGTGCTTCCCCTCCTCGGGGTGACGGTGGCCGAACTCCTCGTCTACGAGGCGATCCTCCTCCCGATCATCCTCTTCCACCACAGCAACGTGCGGCTGCCCGGCGGGGTGGACCGGTGCCTGCGCTGGCTCATCGTCACGCCGTGGATGCACTGGGTCCACCATTCCGACTACCAGCCCGAGACCGACTCGAACTACTCGAGCATCTTCTCCTTCTGGGACCGGGCCTTCGGGAGCTTCCGGCTCCGGTCCGAGCCGCGCGAGATCCGTCTCGGGCTCGAGAACGTGGACCGCTCGGAGTGGGGAACGCTGCGCGGGATGCTCTCAATGCCGTTCCGGCGGAGGCGCCGCGAGTAGGCAGGCCTCGCGAGGGCGAGGTGGGAGGGTGCCGGTCGCCTGCCCGGGCGGAGCCTTCCAGGCGGCGACGCTCGGGGCGCTGGCGGTGCTGGCGGCGTGCGGTGACTCGGTCGCGCCGGCGGATCCGGAAGATCCCGGAGCCGGACCCGATCCGGTGCTCGCGCCGATCGACCTGTCGCGCGCGTGGGCGACGTCGACGCCCGAAGCGGAGGGGTTCGATCCGGAGCTCCTCGGGAGCGTCTTCGCGGACGCGGCGGGCGCCGTGCCGAACATCCGGGCTCTCGTCGCGGTCCGGAACGGGCGGCTCGTCGAGGAGGCGTACTTCGGCGGCATGCACCGGGACTCGGCCTTCGACATGCGGTCCGTCACGAAGACGGTCACGGCGCTGCTCGTCGGCCTTGCCTCGGACCGCGGACTGCTGGATCCGGAGGATCCGATGACGGACTGGCTGCCGGATCCGTCGCTGCGGTCCGAGCATGGCGGCATCCGCGTGCGCGACCTCCTCACCATGACGAGCGGCATGCAGTGGTCCGACGAGGAGGACTTCGGCCCGTGGGTCCGTTCCGGTCGGCCTGTCGGATACGTCCTCGACCTGCCCATCGTCGCCCCGCCGGGCCGGCGGTTCATCTACAGCACCGGCGGGTCGCACCTGCTCACGGTGATCGTGGAGAACGTCGTCGAGGGTAGCGCGCTCGAGTTCGCCGAGCGGGAGTTGCTGGGCCCGCTGGGGATCGGGAACAAGCGCTGGCCGGTGATGCAGGACAGCGTGATCGTTGGGGGCGCCGCGCTGGCGCTCCGTCCGCGAGACGCCGCGAAGGTCGGCCAGCTTATGCTGCAGGGCGGACGTTCCGGCTCGCGGCAGATCGTTTCCCGGAGCTGGGTGGAGGCACAGATCGGGCGGCTCGTCGAGGTGGGCGACATCGGCTACGTCCTGCGCGACGCGGGGTACGGCTATCAGACGTGGAGCGATGGCCAGGGCGGCGGCGACGACGTGTCCGCGTTCGTGCTGTGGGGCTACGGGGGCCAGTTCGTGTGGGTCGTGCCGGATCGGCAACTCGTCGTCGTGGCCCAGACCCACTGGCGCGGCACCGGCGATCACGACGGGAGACAGGCCGACGCGGTGGCCGATCTCATCGTACACCGGGTGATCGAGGCGGCGCGCCCCATCCGCCGCTAGCGGCTCGCCCGCTACCGACGCTGGCGGCGCGCCGTGCCGCAACGGAACGTGAGGGCCTATGTTCCACGGGTTCTCTCGACCCCGTTCCGGAGAAACGCCCGATGCGCATCGTTGCCGCCGCTTTCGCCGCCGTACTTGCCGGCAGTGTCCTGGCCGCCGGAGCCGGGCCGGCCGTCGCTCAGGAGCGGCCGCGGGGGCTGCTCGATCCGCCCCCCATGGATGACAGTCCCGGCATGCGCGTGTACGCCGCCTCGTGCGCGGAGTGCCATTCCGGACAGCGCACCGTGCGGGCCCCCGGCCTCACCACCCTCGGCACCATGACGCCCCGCGCGGTTCTCAGTTCGCTGGAGGCGGGTCGCATGCGCCGGCACGGCGAGGACCTCACGGCGGACGAGCGCCGCGCCGTGGCGGAGTGGCTCACCGGCGAGGCGCTGGTCGAGACCCGCCTCCCGTCCTCCGCCTTCTGCACGAGCGCGCCTCGGGCGGAGGGCGTCGTGCACTGGTCCGGCTGGGGTGGCGGCGGCGGCGAGACGGGCTTCGTGGATGCGGCTCGCGCGGGACTCACGGCCGCGGACCTGCCGAACCTCGAACTCGCCTGGGCCTTCGGCTTTCCGGACGTGAGCCAGGTGCGCTCGAAACCCGCGGTGATCGACGACCGGATCATCGTCGGCTCGGCGTACGGCGAGGTGTATTCCATCGACCTGGAGAGCGGTTGCGTGCACTGGGTTTTCTCCGCTGACGCGGCGGTGCGCGGTGCGATCGCGATCGGCGACGGCCCGGAACGGGCGCAGACCGCTTTCTTCGCCGACTTCGCCACGAACGTGTACGCGATCGACGCGACGACAGGCGCCCTCCATTGGCGCGCCGCCGCCGGGACCCACGCGGATCACGTCGTCACGGGGAGCGTGGCCGTCCACGGGGGCCGCGTCTTCGTCCCCCTCTCGTCGATGGAAATCATCAGCGCCGGCGATCCGACCTACGAATGCTGCACGTCGAGCGGAGGCGTCGCCGCCTTCTCGGTGGAGGCGGGCGAACCGCTATGGGAGTTCCGGACCGTGGCCGAGGAACCGAGACACACGGGAGAGAACGAGGCCGGGACCCGGCTCTTCGCGCCCTCCGGGGCGCCCGTGTGGTCGAGCCCGACGGTCGACGCCGCGCGCGGCCTCCTCTACATCGGGACCGGGGAGAACTACACGCGACCGGCGACGGGCGGGAGCGACGCGATCACCGCGCTCGACATGGATACGGGCGAGGCCCGCTGGACCTTCCAGGGGCGGGAAGACGACGCCTGGAACATGTCCTGCCTTTCGCCCCGCTTCCAGAACTGTCCCGCGCCGACGGGGCCGGACCACGACTTCGGGATGGCCCCGATCATCGTCACCGCCGAGGACGGGTCCCAGCTCCTCATCGCCGGGCAGAAATCCGGCATGGTGTGGGCCCTGGACCCCGATTCGGACGGCGAACTCGTGTGGGCGCGCCGGGTAGGGCGGGGAAGCTCCCTCGGCGGCATCCACTGGGGTCTCACGTCCGACGGACATCGAGCCTACGTGCCGAACGTCGACAACCCGTTCGCCATCATCTCCGACCCGCGCTCCGGCGCCTCCACGCAGATGAACGCGGAGGATCCGCCCACCCCCGGCGTCTACGCCCTGGCACTCGCCGGCGGAGAAGTCCTCTGGCACGCTCCCCCCGATCCGTCCGTGTGCACGGGCCGCGCCGGTTGCATGCCCTTCTTCTCCGCGGCCCCCACCGCGATCGAGGGGGCGGTGCTCGCCGGGAGCCTGGACGGCCACCTGCGCGCCTTTTCAACGGAGGACGGCTCGCTGCTCTGGGATGTCGACACCGCGCGCGAGTTCGAGACCGTCAACGGCGTGCCGGGCCGCGGCGGCGCCATCGACGGACCCGGACCCGTCGTCGCGCGCGGCTATGTCCTCGTCAACTCGGGATACGACATGTTCAGCCAGATGCCCGGAAACCTTCTTCTCGCCTACCGGCTGCCTCGCTAGGCAGCCGGGTCCGCCCCAGGAGGCTCGCGATGCGCGTTCGCTTCTCGTCCCTGTTCTCGTCGGTCGCGGCGGTCGCGGCCTTCACTTCCCACACCGCCGTCGCGCCGGCCCCGCTCGCCTCGCAGGAAGGCCGGCCGCTCGAACTCGCGGACTACTACCGGTTGAAGGACGCGGGGAGCCCGGCGCTCTCGCCCGATGGATCGCGCGTGGCCTACGTCGTGACGTCGGTCCTCGAGGAGGAGAACCGTCGCCACAGCGAGATCCGGCTCGCAAGCGCGGACGGCTCCGGGGAGGCCACGCGGGTGACGAGCCCGAGCTTCAGCGCCTCCGCGCCCCGCTGGACCCCGCACGGCCGCCACCTCGTCTTCACGTCGAACCGGCCGGACCCGGGCGGATCGGGCGCCGGGAGCACGTGGTTCCTGCGCATGGACCGGCCGGCCGGCGAGGCGTTCCGGCTCGAGGGGCTGCGCGGCTCGCCCGTCTTCAGCCCGGACGGCCGCTGGATCGCCTTCACCCGGCCCACGCCGCCCGGGCCGCCGCCGGAGCCGTCCTACGCCTCCGACTTCGAGCGTCGCACGGTGGAGCGGTTCGACGGACGCGAATACGACTGGATGAACTATCGCTTCGACCGGCGGGGCTATCTCCCGGATCCGCGCGATCCGAACGCGACGCCTCCCCGCGAAGTGTACCTGCTGCCGGCCGAGGGGGGAGAAGCGCGGCAGCTCACGGAACTCGGCTTCGACGCCTCCGGGCTCGCCTGGAGTCCGGATGGCCGGCGGCTCGCGTTCACCGCGGACTCGCACCAGCGCGATGAACACTCGTACGAGCGGTCGGATCTGTGGGTCGTCGACCTCGACGGCGACGTGAACCGGCTCACGGACGACGGATACAACTACTCCTCCCCGGCGTGGTCCGCCGACGGCGCGCGGCTCGTCGTCCGGGGCAACGAAGGCCTCGACATCATCATCGCGGAAGCGCGCGACCGCGGGGCGCCGAACGACCTGTTCGTGTTCGACGCGCAGAGCGGGCAGAGGCTCCGCAACCTCACGGCGGAGTGGGATCTCATCCCCGGCGGCCCCACCGTGAGCGCGGACGGCGGGCACGTCTACTTCTCCGCCGGGATTCGCGGCAACACGCACCTCTTCCGCGTCGCCGAGGGCGGGGGACCGGTCGAGCAGGTGACGGCGGGGGACCGCCGGCTCGGGAGCTTCTCCTTCTCGGAGGATTTCTCGCGCGTCGCGTTCCGGGCCACGGCGCCGACGGAACCGGGCGATGTCTGGGTCGCGGACGTGGGGGCCGACGCGGACGACGAGGTGCGGCTGACCGAGGTGAATGGCGACCTGCTCGCCGAGATCGAACTGTCCAGCCCGGAACGGCTCTCGTTCCGGAGTCCCGATGGGACGGAGGTCGAGGGCTGGATGCTCCCGGCGCGCGGCTACGCCCCCGGGCAGGGCGGATTCCCGATGGTCCTCCAGATGCACGGCGGACCGCACGGGGCCTACGGGAACACCTTCTCGTTCGACCAGCAGCTCCTCGCGGGACGGGGCTACATGGTCCTGTTCACGAACCCGAGGGCCTCGACCGGATACGGCGAGGACTTCCGCTGGGGGACGTGGGGCGGCTGGGGCTTCAACGACTACGACGACGTGATGGCGGGCGTCGACCACGCGATCGAACGCTACGAGATCGACACCGCGCGCATGGGCGTGACCGGCTATTCCTACGGGGGATACCTCACGAACTGGGTCATCACGCAGACGGACCGCTTCGCCGCCGCCGTCGCGGGGGCTTCGATCTCGAACTGGGTGAGCGACTACGCGGTGGCCGATATCCCGCGCACGAAGGAGAGCGAGTTCTATGGTCCGCCGTGGGAGGAGCGAGGACTGGAGAACCTGCTGCGTTCCTCCCCCATCATCCACGCGAAGGGCGTGACGACGCCGACCCTCTTCGTCCACGGGGAATCGGACCACCGGGTGCCGATCGAGGAGGCCGAGCAGATGTACGTGGCGCTCCGGAAGCAGCAGGTGCCCGCGAAGTTCGTGCGCTACCCCGACTCCTACCACGGGGGATGGACCCCGTGGCGCATGGTGCACCGGATGTGGGTCCAGCTCGAATGGTGGGAGCAGTGGCTCCGTTCCTCCGCGACCTCCGATCAATGAGCCCGGCCGCGAGCCGCTCCGGAGGCCGATCCGTGCGCCGCCTCCCACAACCGCAACAACAGCGCGGCGGTGGCGTTTTGAGCCGGGTGGGCGCGCTCGCGGCGGCCCTGCTGCTGGCGGCCTGCGCGACGGGGCGCGGTCCGGATGCGATGCCGTCGGCGGCGGTCGCATCGCCGTCCGCCGCGCCCGCTGCCCCAGCCCCCGCCGCGCCCGCGACGCCCTCCGCCGGAACGGCGCTCTTCAACGATTCCCACTTTCATCTCCTGAACTACGTCCAGCGTGGCCCGACGGCGCGGGAATTCCTGGAGATGACCGACGGGCGGGTGGGGCGCGTGGCCATGTTCGGCATCCCGCTGCAGCAGAAGTGGGACTACTTCCTGTCGGGAGACCGGGCGCCGGACTACTACCTGCGGTCGAACGCGGACCTGTACTACTACTCGTTCGTGGACGCGGTCATCGCCCGCGAGTACCTGTCGCTTCCCGAGGCGGAGCGTGGCCGGGTCGATCCGATGATCACGGGCTTCAACCCGACGGACATGTACGCTGCGGAGCACATCGAGCGCGTCCTGCTCACCTTCCCCGGCGTGTTCGCGGGCATCGGCGAGTTCAGCATCCACAAGGAGTTCGTGTCGTCGAAGGTGTCCGGCCACGCGGCGAGCCTCCGCAACCCCGCCCTGGACCGCATCCTGGACACCGCCGCGGAGATCGGGCTCGTCATCATCCTCCACTGCGACATCGACAACGTTCGCCCGGGCGATCCGCCGGACTTCGCCGCCGAGTTGCTGGAGCTGTTCGCGGACCACCCGGACGCGACGATCATCTGGGCGCACACCGGCCTCGGCCGCTTCATCGCCCCCGCCGAGGGGCATGTCGCGGGGCTCGACCGCATGCTCTCCGACCCGCGCTACGACCACATCGCCCTCGACATCTCATGGGACGAGGTGGCGAAGTACGTCGTCCGCGACGAAGCGAGCCTCGAGGCCTGGACCGCGCTCATCGAACGCCACCCCACGCGCTTTCTGTTCGGCACCGACGCCGTGGCCCCCGCCGACTGGGACGCCTATGTGCGTAACCACGCGGTGTACGCGCCGCTGTGGGAGCGCCTCGACCCCGCGGCCCGAGCCCAGGTCGAACGGCTCAACTACGAGCGCATCTTCGACGCCGCGATCCCCCGCGTCCGCGCCTGGGAAGAGCGCCGGCTGGCCGGCCGTAACGGAGGCTGAGCCCCGGGTCCGATCCCCCGACGGACGCGATATGCCCCCTTTTTTGGCATACGTTGCAAAAGGGGTATCTCATTATGTTGCAAGTAACCCATCTGATCTCTTTGCAAACAGCCTGTTTCATTGTGTTGTAAATCCCATCGTAAAAACGTTGCAAATCCACGATCGAGGAGTTAGGGTGTGACATGATGAGCTGTTAACATCGGGCTTTTCCACCTTCAACGTTAGATACCGTGTCGGCAACCATGAGTGTCACGACCAACACCTATGTCCCGCGGATCGCGGAACGGGAGCTGCAGTCATGCCTTGAAGCCGCAGGCGCCGTTCTGATCGAAGGCGCGCGCGCCTGCGGCAAGACGGAGCTGGCCAAACACGTAGCGGCGAGCGCCGTGTTCCTCGACGTGGATCATGCGATGCGGGAAGCGATCGACTTCGATCCGGCGTTGGCCCTCGACGGCGAGACGCCTCGCTTGATCGACGAGTGGCAGACAGCGCCCGCCATCTGGAATCATGTACGCCGGGCGGTCGACTCTCGCGACGGGCGCGGACACTTCATCCTCACCGGATCGGCCGTGCCGCCCGATGACATTACGCGACACACCGGGGCCGGGCGGATCATCCGCCTGCATCTCCGCCCCATGTCGTTGTTCGAGCTTGGCCGATCGACGGGCAACATATCGTTGCGCGATACACTCAAGGGCGTCCCCGCACGAAGTCTCGCTGCGGAGTTGTCCGCACGCACACTCGCGGAACTCATATGCATCGGCGGATGGCCCGAATACCGCCGGTCCCCTCCCAACCAGGCGCAGCGCGCGAACTGGAACCATGTGCAGGACATATGCCGAACCGACCTCCAGCGCGTGGACGGCATCCGCCGCGACCCCGATCGTGTTCTCCGTTTGCTGCGTTCCCTGGCCCGAAACGTCGCTACGTGCGCTTCGCTGGCCACCATCGTTCGAGATACCGCCGGACCGGGAGGCAGGCTCGGTGAAGAAACCGCTCGCGGTTACCTGACGGCCCTGGAGCGCCTCATGGTCGTGGAGAACCAGCCTCCCTGGTCGCCCCGGTTGCGGTCGCGGTCGCGACTGCGCCGCTCGCACAAGCGGCACTTCGTCGACCCATCTCTCGCGGTGGCCGCGTTGCGGGCCGGCCCCGAGCATCTCCTCCGTGATTTCGAGTGGTTCGGGTTCCTGTTCGAATCGATGGTCGTGCGGGATCTCCGGGTCTATGCACAGGCCATGGACGCCGATGTGTACCACTACCGCGACAACACCGGCCTCGAAGTCGATGCGATCGTGGACGCCGGGCCGGATCGGTGGGCCGCGTTCGAGATCAAGCTGGGGACGGGCCGGATCGACGACGCCGTCCGCAGCCTGCTCAAGTTCGCGGACCGCGTCGACACGGACCGCTGCGGGGAGCCGGCCGCGCTCGGCGTCATCGTCGGGACCGGATACGGGTACAAGCGGCAAGACGGCGTCTCCGTGATTCCCATCGGCGCGCTCGGACCCTGATGACGACCTGCTCGTCGTTGCGCTGCACCTTGACTTGTGGCGCTGTAGGAGTTCGATTTCGGAATCGCCAATTCCGATTTGCGACGCAAAATGGAACTTGTACGTCGATTTTTCGAGATTCCGAAGCAGAGCTTCTTCCTGTTCGGTCCGCGTGGCACCGGCAAATCCACCTGGCTGCGCGAACGGCTGCCGGACGCGCTGTACCTGGACCTCCTCGAACCCGCCCTGCACCGCAGGCTGAGCGCCCGGCCCGAGCGGCTCCGGGAAGCCCTTGCGGGCGCCCCCCGCAGCGCAAACGTCGTCATCGATGAGATCCAGCAGGTGCCGGAACTGCTCACCGTCGTCCACGCCCTCCTGGAGGAGCCATCGCCTCCGCGTTTCGCTCTCACCGGATCCAGCGCCCGAAAGCTCCGCCGGGGAGGAGTGGACCTGTTGGGTGGCCGCGCCCTGCACCGGACGCTTCATCCCTTCATGGCGTCCGAACTCCCCGACTTCGACCTGGAGCAGGCGTTGACGCTCGGGCTCCTGCCCCTCGTTCTCGCTGCGAGGGACCCGGCGGGCGTCCTGGACGCGTACGCGAGCCTGTATCTCGAGCAGGAAGTCCGGGCCGAGGGTCTGACCCGGAACGTCGGGCAGTTCGCGCGGTTTCTGGAGGCCGTCAGCTTCTCGCACACTTCACAACTCAACGTGGCGTCCGTGGCCCGCGAGTGCGAAGTCGAACGCAAGGTCGTGTCGTCCTACATCGGCATTCTCGAGGACCTGCTCCTCTCGTTCCGGCTTCCGGTGTTTCGGAAGCGGGCCAAACGGGCGACTGTGGTGCGGGAGAAGTTCTACCTGTTCGATGCGGGCGTCTTCCGGTCGCTGCGGCCCCGGGGTCCTCTCGACCGGCCCGAGGAGATCGATGGTCAGGCGCTCGAAAGTCTCGTCGCCCAGCATCTGCGTGCGTGGGCAGCCTACTCCGGATTCGACGTCCGCATCTACTACTGGCGGACGCGGGGTGGGTCCGAGGTCGATTTCATCGTTTACGGAGACACGGGATTGCATGCGTTCGAGGTGAAGAATACGGGCCGGGTGGACTCTGGCGATCTGCGAGCCCTGAAAGCCTTCCGAAAGGACTATCCGGAGGCTGAGGCGGCCGTGCTCTATCGGGGCGACGAACGCCTGCGCGTGGGCGAGGTCTGGTGCCTGCCGGTCCGGGATTTCCTTCGCAATCTCGTCCCGAACCAGGGGCCGCTGGTGTGGTTGTGAACAGGAAGGTCCGCTGGCGCCGCTGGCTGCGGGAGGCGCGCGAAATTTACGAGGGGCTGTACATCGCCCCCTACCGCGCGACGATCCACCGCGAGTACCTGCGGCAGCACGACGCGTTCATGCTGATGGGCTTCTCCGACCTCCTCGGCGTACCGAACCCGGTCCAGTTCTACATGCTCGAACTCTATCCGTCGCTCATCGAGGAGTTTCACGAGTGGCACGTCCGGGTCGGGATGGAGCGCGGGCCCGAAGGCGGCTTCCGCTGTTGCTGAGCGACGAAGGTTCGCAGCGGGCCGCAACGCCGTCCGGGGCGGCGCCGCGCGCGCGTACGCGGACCCCGCTGCCGTTTCCCGACCGCCCCGTGCTCTTCTTCGGCGGCAAGGGCGGGGTGGGGAAGACGACGATGGCGGCGGCCGCCGCGCTGGACATGGCGGCGCGCGGGCACCGGACGCTCCTCGTGTCCACGGACCCGGCGCACTCCACCGCGGACGTGCTTCAGGCGGAGCTGGGAGACCGGCCGCGGCGGGTCGCCGACGGCTGCTGGGCCATGGAGGTGGACCCGGAGCGCGAGGCCGACCGCTACATCGACGCCGTCAAGGAGCGCGTCGCGTCCGCGGCCCCGCCCCGCCTCCTGGGCGAGGTCTATCGGCAGATCGACATCGCCCGCGTCTCCCCCGGCGCCGCCGAATCCGCCCTCTTCGACCGCTTTACCCGCATCCTCGAGGACGAGGGCGGCGACTACGACCGGGTCGTCTTCGACACCGCCCCGACGGGACAGACGCTCCGGCTTCTCTCTCTCCCCGAGTTGATGGCGACGTGGATCAGCGGACTCATCCAGCGGCGCAGGAAGATCGGGGCCCTGGCGCAGATGTGGAAGAACGTCACGGGCTCCGAGGAGGTCCCGACGCCGGAGAACGATCCTCTCCTCGGGGCGCTCGAGGCGCGGCGCGATCGCTTCCGCGCGGCGCGGCGCATCCTGACCGACTCCCGGCGGACCGCGTTCGTCTTCGTCGTGATTCCCGAACGTCTGCCGATCTGGGAAACGGAGAAGGCGGTCGAAGCCCTCGCGAAGCACGATGTCCCGGTGGGGGCCATCGTCGTGAACCAGGTGCTCCCGGCGCCGGCCGCCGGCGCGGGCGACGATCCGTTCCTCGCCGCGAGGCGGGAACGCCAGGCCGCCTATCTTGCGAGGATCTCGCAATCTCTCGGAGATTGGCCCGTCCTCCGAGTCGCCCTCCTCGACTCCGATCCGGTGGGGGTGGGCGCTTTGAGGCGGATTCCCGTCGAACACTAGTCGATGCCTGAAACGGACTGCTGGGAGGTAACACGATGAGCGCGATCGTCCTGCTGGTGATTGGTCTCTCGGCGTTCCTGACCGGTGTCCTCATCTACTCGCGCTTCATCGCCGGCAAGATTTTCAAGCTCGACCCCGACTTCGTCACGCCCGCGCACGAGTTCAAGGACGGCGTCGACTACGTGCCCACGAACAAGCACGTGCTCTTCGGGCACCACTTCACGTCGGTGGCGGGGGCGGCGCCCATCGTGGGACCCGCGATCGCCGTGATCTGGGGCTGGCTGCCCGCGTTCCTGTGGGTCGTGCTCGGAACGGTCTTCGCGGGGGCGGTGCACGACTTCAGCGCCCTGTGGATCTCGACCCGCCACAAGGGACGGTCGATCGGGACGCTGACGGAGTCCATTCTCGGCCAGCGCGCACGGGTCCTCTTCCTCCTCATCATCTTCTTCCTGCTCCTGATGGTGAACGCGGTGTTCGCCGTGATCATCGCGAACCTGTTCATGGCGAACCCGGGCGCCGTGGTTCCGGTGTGGGGCTCGCTCGTCATTGCGCTCATCGTCGGGTTCCTCATCTACCGCACGGGGACGGGAATCCTCATTCCGTCGCTGGGGGCGCTGGCGACGCTGTACGTGCTCATCTGGTTCGGGCAGGACATGCCCTTCACGCTCCCCGACTTCATCGGCTTCAGCCCGACCGAGGCGCAACTCGCCGCGGCGGGAGGCGATGCGGCCGCGGCGGGAGAGGCGGCGGCGGCCGATGGGCGGCGCGTGGGATGGATCACGATCCTGTTTGCCTACACCTTCGTCGCCTCGGTTCTCCCCGTGTGGCTGCTCCTGCAGCCCCGCGACTACGTGAACGGACACCAGTTGTTCGTCGCGCTCGGGATCATCAGCCTCGGCGTGCTCGTGGTGAACCCGGAGGTCGTCGCGCCCACGGTGAACACGGAACTGCCCGCCGATACGCCGGGCTGGCTGCCGCTCCTCTTCATCACGATCGCCTGCGGGGCGATCAGCGGCTTCCACGGCCTCGTCGCCTCGGGAACCTCATCCAAGCAGTTGGGGAAGGAGACGGACGCGCGCTACGTGGGCTACGGCGGGGCGATCGGGGAGGGAACCCTTGCCGTCACCTCGATCATCGCGTGTACGGCCGGCTTCGCGATCTACCTGAGCCGGGACGTGGGGGCGGCGCAGGGGCTCGTCCTGTGGCAGGAGCACTACAGCAGCTTCGAGGCGGCAACGGCCGGCGCCACGACCGCGTTCGTCAACGGCGTGGGCGTGCTCGCGGGCGGTATCGGGATCCCCGAGAGCGTGGCGGTGATCTTCGCCTCCGTCGTCGTCATCAGCTTCGCGGCGACGACCCTGGATACCGCTATCCGACTGCAGCGCTACATCATCAGCGAACTCGGCGTCGAGTACAACGTGAAGGCGATCCAGAACCGCTGGGTTGCGACCGCGATCGCCGTCATCAGTTGCGCGCTCCTGGCGCTCTCCGCGGACCGCGGCGCCGGCGGCATGATGATCTGGCCGCTGTTCGGCACGACGAACCAGCTCCTGGCCGGCCTTACGCTCCTCATCGTGTCGCTCTTCCTTATGCGGCAGGGACGCCCCTTCTGGGTGACGATGATCCCGATGAGCTTCCTGCTGCTGATGACGACGTGGGCCATGGTCATCAACCTCGACCGCTTCTTCGGCACGAACCAGTGGCTGCTGCTCGTGATCGGAGCCGCGATCTTCATCCTCGAGATCTGGCTCCTGCTGGAGGGCGCCGCCGCCATCCGGAGAGTGCGCGCGGCGAGGGCGTCTGGAACTTGAGGATCAGACCCTCATGGCTTCCGCGGCTAGGTGTAGATGCCAAGGACGTTGGTGACCCTCAGCTCGACGAGTCGTTGCATGGGTGTGAGCCGTCCGATGGCGGTGTGTCTTCGCCTCAAGTTGTAATAGCGGAGCCAGACGCGGAGCACCCTGGTCCGCACGCGCGAGTGCGGATAGGACCGGCCGTAGGCCCACTCCGTGAGCGAGGTGCGGATGAAGCGCTCCACCTTGCCGTTGGTCCTGGGCGTGTACGGGCGGGTGAAGATGTGGCCGATCCCGAGCTCCCGGAGCGTCCGCCGGAACCGTTTCGACCGGTAGCAGCCCCCGTTGTCGGTCATGAGCTGGCTGATCTTCACCCCCTGCCGCTCGAAGAAGGCGACCACCCGCAACAAAAACGCCACCGCGTCCTCCTTCCGTTCGCCGGGCAGCACCTCCCCGTAGGCGACTCGCGACGCGTCATCGACGGCTGCATGGTAGTACTCCCACCCCGCTCCCTTCACCGTCTTGCTCCGATCCCCGTCGATGCGGTGCCCCGGGCGCTCGATGCGCGCGAGTTTCTTGGTGTCCATGTGCACCAGAGACCCCGGCCGCGACCGTTCGTAGCGCACCACCGGCTCCGGGGGCGCCAAGCTCTCCAGCCGGTTCAGACCGAGCCGCCTCACCTCCAGCGTCACCGTCGAGATCGGCATCTTCAGGTGATCGGCGATCCGGGGACCGCTCCAACGCTCCCGCCTCAACCGCTCGATCCGGCGGCGCTGCTGCCGAGGGATCCGGTGCGGATGCCTGTGCGGCCTCGAACTCCGGTCCCGAAGCCCCGCCTCTCCCTCCTCCCGGAACCGCTTGAGCCACTTGTACACGGTCCGGCGACTCACTCCCATCTCCCGAGCCACCACTCCGACCGGCTCCCCGTCCTCGATCCGCCTCACCAGCACCGCTCGCCCCGCGGGCGTCAACTTCGCATTCTTGTGTACGTTCACCGGATCCTCCGACGAGTAGGGTGTGAGCTCCCTGCCAGGAACTCTCAACTTACTCGTCGATCCGGTGGACAACGTCCTTGGCATCTACAGCTAGGGTTCCATCGGCAAGGACGGCTAGGGCTCTGAGGATGCGTGCGTCTTGGTAACCCACTCGACGGAGCGTGAACTTTGAGAGTCGCTGATGCGATCGAGCTGATGACGAAGGGCCTTCTGCAGCGCGTCGTCGACAGCTTCACAAAGGACTTCCCAAAGTCGGATGAGGAGCGGGCGAGAGAGATCATTCTGCGGAACAAGGGTGAACTGACCGATCCGCGGAGAATCGAGGCGGTTCTCAGTTTCGATGGTCGCCTTCAAGATCAGATCCGCCAGACCTGTGTGCTTGAGGCCCTCATCGGTGCACCTGACTGCACCGCGTCCGAACTGGACATCGTGGAGAACGTCACAGAACTCCAACAGCAAGTGCTTGATGCTGCCGCTTCTCCCGATGCGCTCCGTTACGAAGATGCGCGGTCCGTGGAGGTGTTTCGGACCGTCATGAAGGTCGCGCTGCGGGACGCAGTCGTGACCAACCAGGAGCTGGAACTCCTGCGAGTGCTGCGCGAGAGCCTGGGTTTATCGCCCCTGGCCATGCGGATCATCCAGGCCCAGTTGGATCATTTCCCCCGGAAGGGGAACCTTCTGCATACAGCAGCGGAGTGCCGGGAGTCTCTGCTCAATCTTCAACGCTGCGGCATCGTCTTCTACTGTAACCGTGCGAATGGCGGCTTGTATGTGATTCCCGAGGAGGTGGCTCCGTCGGTTCGGCGCGTCTTGGGCATCGAATTGGGGCCTCAAGCTTGGGAAAAACTGCTCTCCAACCTCACGCTGGTCCAACTGGCGACGATCCTCCGCGCGGAAGGCATGCCGGAGTCCGGTAAGAAGGAAATCCGCGTCGAGAGGGTGCTCTTGGCAGGCGTAAAGCCGAGCACCGCGCTGACGCGCCTCTCGAACGAAGACTTGTACCAACTTTGCGCGTCGGTGCCAGGCCTGAAGGTGAGCGGCAGCAAAACCACGAGGATCAAAAGGATCATTCGTCACTTCGCAAACTTGGTGATAAGGGATGTCGCCGACGAGACACCGCCCGGTGAACTCTACTACAAGTACCTCGTCGAGTTGGCGGCCCGCGATCGCGCGAACCTGTTGGCGAATCGAGTCATCGCAAAGGATCGGGAGATTGAGGGCGCCTTTGAGGAGGGCACGCGCTATCTCTTCCGCGAAAGACTCGGCCTGGAGCTACAACACATGGAAGGCACCGATCACGCGGATGGGTGTATCGTGTTCGGGAAGAACAAGGAACTGCTTCTCTGGGACAACAAGAGCAAGGAGACCGTGTACTCGTTTCCCCCGAGCCACCTAAGACAGTTCAAACGGTACATCCGTGATTCAGAGAAGAGAGTCTCCTGCTTCCTCATCATCGCCCCCTCCGTGGCTGACGATGCCTTGGGTAACGCCCTTCGCTTGAAGTCCGAGTCAGGATCGGATACCGACATCGCGCTCATCGCCGCAGAGGATCTTGTATGGCTGGCGGAAGAATGGCGGGGGCGTAGCTCGCGAGAGTCGTTCAACCTGGAGGTTTTGAACGCGACCGGCATCCTCACGCGCCCCATACTCGATCAGCGTATGCGGCTCTTCTTGTAACGGCGGGACTTGTCCCGCATACAACAGGCGCTTGCCTTTGCAGCGCCGTGGCCTCCGACCCCCCCCAAAAAAAGACGGCTTCGCCTGGCTCAGGCGTTCAGGATGTCTCGTATGATCGCTTCGTGATGGCGGTGGTGGAGGTGGAGGAAGCGTAGCCATTCGGCGGGCGTGAAGTGCCCCAGAACGTGATGCGGGAGCGTATGCCGGCACGCGTCCAGTTCCGCCAGCTGCGGCTCGAGGCTCGCTGCCAGATCACGCAACGCCTCGAACCCCTCCCGGACGTCGGCAGATGGCAGGCCGTCCGGTAGAGTGAAGTCCGGGGCGGGTCCGCGGCCGCGCGGGATCGAACCACGCGCCAGGAGTGCCACTCCAATCTCCCTCGGGAACTGCTCTCTCGTCCCGGGGTTCGGTGCGGCCAGAACCTCAACCACCCAGTCCAGCACCTTCCGGTCGGAGAAGAGCAGGTGCTCGAGGTGGTCCTGTACGCTCCATGCAGAGACTCCGGGTGCGGAGACGGCCAGACGGTCAGCGTCAGCGGCTCGTTCAAGGCAGCCCTGGATTCCGACGCGGACTCCGGCGAGGGAGTCTCGCGCGGTGTAGGGATCGGAAAGACGATTCACGCTGCTGCCGCGGACCCCGATCCTGTCCCCTACCAGTTCATGGAGAGGTTGAGCATCAGGCTGTTCGCCGGATCCGGACCGGCGCCGTAGGCGTTCCGGCCGGCCTCGACGTTCAGCCAGAGGCCCGAACCGACGTTGAGACGTCCGCCCAGGTGGTAGCCATGGAGGCTCTGCCCCGATGTTTCGAGCGGCATCAGTGCTACCGGACCCTGGAAGTGGCCTCCGCCGAACTGTCCCGGACCCGGCTGTTCGGACAGCACCAGCCTTGCGTACGGCGTGAAGACGCCCCGGCCCGCCAGCGCGTCGATGCCGTATCCCACCTCCGCATCGACTCTCCGGCTGCCGTACCCGTACCCGTTCGGCGTCAACGCGGTCGCCCCCTGCGCCCACAGCCGCGCCAGGCCGCTCGCCGTCGATCCCCACGAGGGGCTCACGCCGAGCGACAACCCCCGGCCCCCGCCCTGCGGGTTGAGGGTGAGGGATCCTCCGAGCCCCCACTCGTCGTAGTCGCTCTGTTCGTGGGCCACGAGCTTGCGGCCGTGCACGGAGATCGTGAGACCCCGCTCGAGATCGAGGAAGGTCAGGGCACCGCCCAGTTCCATGCCGAACCCGGTCTCCACGTCGCCCCCGTCGCGGCGCATGCCGACGCGAAGCTGCGGCTGGACCACCTCTCCTCCGGTGAGCGTGTATCCCGTCGACGTTTCGAGCATCAGCCGGACGCGACTCACATCGGCGGTGAGTTCGCTCCGTCCCTCGACCTCCTCCGAGCGCATCTGCGCCACGAAGCCGTCCGACCGCAGAGCGAGCGCGAAGTCGCGCGGATCGCCGGTCCCCACAAGCTCCCCGCGCGCCCCAAGGCCGACCATGCGCATCGAAATGTCGCTCGAGGGGTCCTCCTCGCCGCCGCCCGAGAGGTTCAGTCGGCCGAACCCGTACCCGAGCACGCCCCAGAGCGAGAGCCGCTCGTTGAGCGCGAGCCGCGCGTACGGGAAGGCGCTGGTCAGCGACGTCGTCACGTCGCCGACGTCATCTTCTCCGGCCCGCCCCAGTTCGAAGCCGCCCGATCCCATGCTGCGGGACAGGGCGAGCCCCGCGAGGACCGATCCGAACCGGTAGTCGGCCCCCAACGCGGCCGTGACGACTTCGCCGTCGTGGAGTCCGCCGTCACCGCCGCTGGAAAACCGCATCATCTCGCCGGCGCCCCACAGCGAGTAGTTGCCGCCGCCCCCCGCGTCCTGCCCGGGGGAAAGCTGGAAGGATGTCCCGCCCACGAGGCCGCCGACGGATGCAGGCAGGAATGCGGTGGGCGCCACGCGGCCGGTGCCTGCGGAGCCCGAACTCCCCTGGCCCAGCCCTGTGAAGCCGCCGAACAGTCCGCCTTGAGCATTCAGCGCGGCGAGATCGATCGTGCGCCCGCCGACCGTGAGGTCGTCGGATCCCGGATGCGAAGGCGAAACCCGATTACCGATCATCTCCATCGCCTGACTCGCCACCGAGCGGCCGAACCGGTCGAGCCAGTCCGCCGCCGCCATCTCCGCCTCGGCGGTCGAGAAGTTCCGGTAGAACCCGGCGCCGACGATGAACTCGACCCCCTGGAAGACGGGCAGGTCGCTCCGCAGCGAGACCGCGTAGCTTACCTTGGGGGTTCCGGTGTCCTCATCCCCCTGAACCGTCGGATCGTCCCAGAAGTACTCGACGAACCCCCCGCCCCCCTGGGCGACGGCGATGACCTCCCTGACGAAGGGTCTCCCCTGGAGGTCCGTGTTGTCGATCGCCGTGCGGCCCTCACGCCAGGCGTCGGCGCCGTGGAAGATGACGTACCCTTCGGGAGTGAAGATGAAGAGATAGATGGGGCCGGACTTGAAGTGTCCGCCCTCTTCCCTCAGCACGCCCTTCCATTCGTTGGCGCGCTCGAACCCGACCTGCCCAATGAGGTCTCGCAGCCAGACGACC
This sequence comes from Candidatus Palauibacter sp., assembly GCF_965261555.1. Taxonomy (GTDB): domain Bacteria; phylum Gemmatimonadota; class Gemmatimonadetes; order Palauibacterales; family Palauibacteraceae; genus Palauibacter. The sequence goes on along the minus strand of NZ_OZ253465.1, from coordinate 516,569 downwards.
GACCCGTCCACGAACTGCTGGAGCGTCTCCCTGTCGACCACGTCGGCGGCGGAGACTTCGGGAAGCGGAACGGGAGGCAGCGGCTGCCCGGCGCCCGACAGATCCTGGTAGTACCCGCCCACCACGACCAGATCCACTCCGGCCACCGGGGAGAAGTGCTGGAGCGCGTAGCTGTCCTTGCAGCGGGGGTCGTTCGGGTCGAAGGGATCATCCCAACACCACTCCACGAACCCGCCGCCCGCCGCCCCGGCGGCGAGGATTTGCTGGACGACGGGGTTCCCGTTGTCGTCCAGCACCCCGTGCACGTTCTTGCCGTCGAGGTTCGGGTCTTCGCCGTGGATGAACACCTGACCGTCGGTGGTCAGGAAGATCAGGTACATGTTCCCGACGTTATAGTCGCCGCCCTCCGTCCTCACCGCCTGGATGAGTTGGGATCCCTGGTTGATGTCGGTGATGGCGGCGGCGACGGACGCTGCGTAGGTCACGAACCCCTGCAGGGTCTCGCGGCCCACCACCTCACCGGCGGTGACCTTGGGCACCTGTGCGTTGACGGCGGGCGCCCGGAGTGCGGCGGTGGTCAGACCGAGTAGCGCAAATAGCAGCGTGGGAGCGCTGGTGACTCGCATGGCATCTTTCCTCGGCTCCGGAAAACGGACTCCGGCAGGCTGTCGGAGCGAGTCGCGCCTGGCGTCAGGGGTCGAGGTCGACCTCGATCTCCACGGCGCCCATGTCGTCAGTCGCGAGTTCGTCCTCGCCCGTGGGCATGCCGTTAATCTTGAACATGTACGTGACGACGTCCAGATACTGCTCCACGGGCATACCGCCCGGGTTGTCCTCCGGCATCGTGGCCACGATCTCGTCCACGAGGTCCTTCACCGAGGCGCCGATCCACGACTGGATGAACGGTCCCCCGAAGTCCTCCTCGAAGTGGCACTCGGCGCAGATGTTCCAGAAGACGTCTTCGCCCCGCGTGGCCTGTTCCTCGTTGAACACGCCCTGGGTCGTGCTGAGCGTGGCCGCTGCCTCCTCGGCCTCACCGTCCTCGCCACCCTCCTCCTGGCCCGCGAGGCTCGAGGCGCCGAGGATGACCGCGACCGCCGTCACCCAGACCGACGCGCGAATCCCTCTCCACGGGACAGCGTTCCGAAGGCGGTTCGAGATGTCGTTCGATATGTGCATCGGGTTTCCTCTGCGTTGAACGGGTCCGGGAACGCCCCCAACCTGAATTCCGAAGCCGGGGCGGAGCAAGTATGCGACACTACACAGGTACGCGCTCCTACGAGCTTCCGCCGTCCGTCGTGACGGCCTCCTCCTCTTCCGATTCGTCGTCGTCCTCGGGCGGCCGGGGGCGGTTCATGCGCAGCGACACGCCGCCGAAGAAGGAGGAGCCGGAGCGTTTCACTTCGTGCTCTCCCTCGTACAGGTAGTCGAGCAGCGCCTCGTTCCACGAGAGTCCCGCCTTCGCGACCAGCTCCATCCACGGGCCGTACGCCGTCTCATCGGGGGCTTCCGTCGTGCCGGACCAGATCGTGATGCGGGAATCGAAGCCGAACCGGGATTCGCCGCTCGATCCCTTGAGCGGCATCTCGATGAGCACGCTGTCCGTCATCGGGAGGCGAAACACGTCCGGGTCGTATGCGGCGCCGTAGCGGCGATAGCGTTCATAGGTGCGCTGGTTCATCTCGAACACGTCGCGGTTGGAGTTGATCCCGCGCGTGATGTAGTCGCGGATCTCGAATGCCGCGTCCCGGTGCCGGGGAAAGTCGGGGCTGTCGACGTACCCGAACCCCGGCATGAACCAGCCCTTGTTGAAGCCCCAGTTGCGCTCGGTCACGCGGCCGCGCCGCACGAGTCCGGAGAATTCGCTGAACAACTGCACGACCTGGTGGGAGGGATACCCGTGCGGATTCAGGAAGATGTCGGGCAGCCAGCGGCCCCACAGCCGGTTTCGGACGGGCGCCTCGGGATAGATGGGGTGGTCATCGCGGGATCCCGTCATCACGTCGATTCCCAGCGACGCCAGGTAGCCGGCGTGCAGTATGAAGTCCGGCGTGATCCGGTACAGGTCGTACGCGAGCTGGGCGCCGTCGGGGTTCGTGAACGGGTGGATGATGACGTTCACGTCGTCGAGCTTCGCCCGCTGTGCGGGGTCCGTGAGGAGGAGTTCCGCGTGCCGGAGGACGTGACTGGTCGAGGAGACCTCGTTCGCGTGCTGCCGCGCGGAGTAGATGACCGTGGGCTTGAAGGTCGTCGCCTTCACGCGAGACCAGTGTGAAGCCGCGACCGGGGGCATGAGATCCGCCGCCCAGATGTCCCTGCCCAGGTAGGACTCGCCCGCCTTGTACATCGTCACTTCCTCGAAGGCCTCCGCCATCCTGGCCAGGATTCCGTGGCCTTCGGGCGGCGGCATCGGCGTCTCCCACTGGACGAGGCGTTCGCCCCCGTAGCTCCAGCCTTCGGGCAGGAGGCCGCGCCAGTCGGGCGGTGGCGACGGCGTGCCGTTCGCCGCCAGTCGGGCGGTCCGGCGGGACTCCGGGTCCTGTTCGTGCGTCCATTCGGCCCAGACTTCGAGGGAACCGAGGCCGGCCCAGGCCAGCGAGGAGGCGTAAAGGCCGCCCGCGCGCAGCGCCTCGATCTCGCGTACCGTGGCCTCGACCTGTGCGGCCGAGACCATGTTTCGGTCAACCTGCCGCGGCGAGGCGTAGTTCAGCAGGCTGTCGCGCATGTCGGCGTCCGTGTCGACGCGAACGCGCAGCCCGAGGTGCGCGATCCCGGGCTCGCCCGCGCGCACCACGGCGAGCCGCGCGGAAGGCCGTTCGAGACCGGTCTTCGGGATGTCGAGCCGCATCGTGTCCGCTGCGCCCGCCGCATCCTCGAAGGCGACGACGACCGCGGGCCGGGACACCGCAAATCCCGTGAAGCTCAGGCGGAGTTCCGCCGGCCGACCGTCGCCCCGCGGCCGCATGATCGGGAGGATGCGCCCGGGGAAGGTGAGTCCCTGGCCGCGCGAGTTCCGGCCGAGGACGTCGAAGAACTCGATCGTCCCGAAGTAGATCTCCTCGTGGAGCGCGTCCATCGGGGCGTGAATCTCGTTGTCGATCTCGAGCCGGTAGTTGGGCTCGCTCATCTCGAGTTCGACCGTGAGTTCCCCGAAGTAGGGCGCGTCCGCGTCCCCGCCGTCGGGAATCCCGTCGTGCCGGTCCATCACATAGTCGTAGATCGCCGGCAGAACGACGCTCTGGTAATGGTCCCAGAAGGCCTCGGGGTCGGTGACGATGCGTTCGTCGGCGAGCGTGCGGTCTCCCGCCGCAGCGTGGATCCAGCCCGTCGTCACGCGGACGTGCTCGTAGTCCCGGAAGCGGTCAAAATACGGGCGCATCACCCGTCGGGGATCGAAATCGCCGGACAGGATCTCGTCGCCGCTCGAATCCGTGACCGTCACCTCGTAGGTCGGTCCGTCGGTCGTCTGCTCGAAGCGGATCTTCTCCAGTTCGAGGCCGAGGTCGCGCGCGAAAACCTCGTCGATGGGGAAGATCTCGTGCAGCCAGCGGACGGGGGTGTGAATCGCCTGCTGGGGCCAGTCCGCCGGCGGATCGTTGCGGCGGAAGCGGATGACGATCTCTCCGATCTCACCGGGGTCCCGGCCCGCGAGTTGCGGCAGGATCACCTCTTCGAGCCAGGAATAGCCCTGCTTGAAGGCGGAGAGGACGCGGACCTCGACCGCGTCGGCCGGCGCCCCCGCTTCGATGAGGGCGTCCCGGGCCTCCTCCTCCAGTTGACGGCGGATTCCCGGCGGCTCGCTCAGGCGGGCCTCCACCCGGATGGGGCCGCCGGCCGCGGCGGATGCGGCTGCCGGAAGCACCCGGTCGCGGAACAGCTCCCGGAAGCGGTCGACTTCCGACGGCAGGGCGAGCGTGTCGGCGAAGATCGTGGCCGCCCGCCGGACATCGCGATCATCGATCGTGACGTCGACGGCGCCATCGGAAATGCCCAGCGCTTCCGCCGCCCGGGCCTGCACGTACGCCTGCAGGCCGGGGTCCGCCTTCTCGACGGACATCAGCACGTCCGCGCGGGCGATCTGCCGGTCCGCGAGCTTGCCGGCGATGCGGCCGAGCTTGTAGAGGCCGGTCGCCGCCTGGCCCACGGGCGAGTGGCCGGACAGCGCATCCCACAGGCCGCGCTCGACGTCGTCGACGGTCGGGCGGTCGTCGCCGCGCTCCGCGATGTGCGGGAAGGTCCGGGCCAGCTGATCGAGCGCGCGCTCGGCCCCGGCGGCGTCGGCGCCGGAGACGACGAGCGCCGGTTTGGACCCGAAGGCCGCAGGGACCACCTGGATCAGCCCTTCGCCGGGGGCGAGCGAACCCGTATCGATCTTCGCGCTGTCGGCGAGCTGCCGGGTCAGGGCGTTGTCCACCCCGGCCAGGACCAGCGTGGGCCGGGCGGCGGCCCGTTCGATCGAGGAAGCCGGGGCGACGAGCGGCACGGTGATCCCGGTCGATTCGAGTCCGAGCCGCCCGGCCAGCTCGGGCAGGCCGTCGATGCCCCCCTCGCCGGGCGCGAGCATCGCGTCCACGCGGTTCGGGAGCACCCCCCCGCCGAGCAGCCCATCGGAGGTGTAGAGGTTGGAAAGGTCCATGTCGTTCTTGTCGCCGCTGCCCGGCCGGCCGGCGACGGGCCCCGGCGCATCCGGCGCCGCGCGCCCGGCGATCCGGATCGTGGGGCCGCCCGCCAGCCGCGCCTCCACCGATTCGAGCCCCGGGTAGGCCAGACGCGTCCAGGGAGCCTCCGCGTCGGTCGATTCGTCCCCGGCCTCGGCCTCCGTCGCTTCCGGTTCGCCGGCCTCGGCGGCCTCGTCGCCCGTGTCGAGTCCGCGGAGGAGTTCCGCGGCGGCGCCCAGGTTCGCCTCATCCACCTCGATCTCGGCGATCACGCGTCCCACGCCCGCCTGTCCCGCCCTGACCCTCGCCTGGGTCAGGCGCACGGCCGCGTCCGCCACGCCCCCGGCCTCCAGCGTCTCGGCGAGATCGTCCCGGACGCGGCTCAGCTCCGCCGTCGAAAGCGTTCGCGTATGCGGCAGGACTCCGGCGAACAGGCGGGCCGCGGCCTGCAGCCCTTCGTCGTCCCCGCCGACCACGAGCACCCACGTGCGCCCGCCCTCCTCGCGCACCGCCACGGCTCCTTCCCCCGAATCGAGGGAGGCGGGGTCGATGCCCGGCGAACGCAGGCCGGCGCCCTCGAGTCCGCTCCGTCCCACGACGATCCCGACCTGTCCGCCATCGGGGTCCCGGGACAGCGGCAGATCCATCGCCATGGTCTCGAACCCCAGCCGGGCGGCGACCTCGGCGCCCGCCGCCCGGGTGGCCGACGAGGGGTCGTCCCCGAGAACGAGCGCGGCGTTCACGAGATCGGGCACGCTGTCGCCGTTCGTATCGAGTACGAGCGTCCCCAACTCGAACAGCGTGGCGAGGTCCGCCGTCTGCTGGGCGGCGAGCGCGCGGGAGGCCGGAGGCGCGGCGGACACGACCGCCAACGCAAGAGCGACCGACACGGCTCTCGCCGCGGACGCAGGGGTTTGCCGCGGGCCGCCGAACGACTGCGTGCGGGGCTTCATCATGTCCCGTCCTTCCGTGATTCGACCTTCACGTCGTTCGCCAGCACGCCGACGCCCTCCACCTCCACCTCCACCCGGTCTCCGGGAGCGAGCGCCGATGTCTTCCCGGGGGTCCCCGTATAGATCACGTCGCCGGGAAGCAGCGTGAAGTAGCGGCTCGCGTAGGCGATGATCTCGGGGATGGAGAAGATGAGATCGGAGGTGCGCGCGTCCTGCACGACCTCGCCGTTGAGGCGCGTGCGCAGGCGCAGATCGTCCCACGCCGCGCCGGTCACGATCCGTGGCCCGAGCGGCCCGAACGAGTCGCTGCCCTTGGCCCTGAGCCACTGCAGGTCGTCGCGCTGCCAGGTGCGCTCGCTCACGTCGTTGCCCGCGGTCACCCCGAAGATGTGGTCCTCGGCCCCTTCCGGACCGATGTGGCGCGCCACCTGGCCGATCACGACGACGACTTCTCCTTCCGCGTGGACGACTTCCGCGTCCGGGGGAATCTTGATCGCGGCGCCCGGCCCGACGATCGAACTTGGCAGCTTGGCGAAGAGGGGGGGGTGCGCCGGCTCCGGGCGGGTCCCGATCGGGCTGTTGTCGAGGTGGCTCCGGTAGTTCAGGCCCACCGCGATCACCTTCGAAGGCGTCGCCGGTGCAAGGAGATGAAGCTCATCGAGCGGCATCCGCTTCCCGGTGCGGACCTCCCCGCCGAACGGAGGCTCCTCCAGTTCCTCCACCATGCTGCCCTCGATGATTCCGTCCGCGAGGACCTCGTCCTCCACGACCCCCCAGCGGGCGCCGCCGTCCCCGGCGGTCGCGGCGTACGTGTGGTCCGTGGCGTCCGGCGGGAGATAGCGGATGTACGCGGTCACGGCCCCGGCCCGATCGCCCCGGTCCGGATCACGATCAGCCTTCTCCCGTGGGAATGTGCTCCGCGAGTTCGACCTCGAACACGAGCGGCGAGTAGGCGGGAATACGCGGCGGGTTGCCCATCTCCCCGTATCCGAGGTCGTACGGGAGCACGAGCTTCCGGCGCTCGCCCAGGCGCATGCCGGTGACGCCTTCCACCCAACCGTCGATCAGAGCGGTAGATCCGAGGATCAACTCAAGCGGTTCGTCGCGGTCGTGGCTCGAGTCCACCTTGCTCCCGTTCGGAAGCCAGAGGGTGTAGTGCACATGCATCTCGTCGCCGTAGCCGGCAGGGGGGCCGCTCCCCCCCTGCAACACCTGAATGAAGAGGCCGCTCTCCGTCTCCTCCATCGCATCGAGATCGACCGCGAGTTCGTCGACGAAGGCGATTTCCCGGAGATCCGTGATCACGCCCTCGGGCGAGCCGGCCATCTCGGGCGAGTCGGCCGTCTCGGCCATCGCCGCGGCCTCCTCTGCGCCCTCGCCGCCGTCCGCCGAGTCCTCTCCCGCGTCGCCCGCGCATGCGATGGCGAGGGGCGCGAGCAGCAAGCTCGCCGCGGCCCGAAACCCGTTCGATATCCTGTCACGCTGCATGGAAAGCCTCCGAGTGTGGAAAGTGGCGAATCGCCCGAATGTAGCGGCGTTTCAACGCGGGTTGCTAGTATTGGGAGATGAAAACTCCCTGGCTCTTGCTCGTCCTGCTCGCCGCCGCCTGCGGTCCTCGTCCTCCGGCGGAGGAGGACGCCTCCGGTTCGGTCGCGGAAGTCGATCTCACCCCCGCACAGGAACTCGTGGCGAGATCGGTGACCTTCCACGATCCGGACGGGATCTGGGGAAGCCGGTCCATCTCGATGTCGTGGGTCGGTACGGACGGAGAGGGCGGGGAACGCGTCGCCGTCGAGCTGGAGTTCGGCGCGGACGAGCGCGACTTCGCCTTGTCGGGCCGCTACCGCGGGTCCTCGATCGAGTACGAGACGACGGCCGATGGCTGGTCCGCGACCGTGAACGGGGTCGCGCAGGCGGACCTCCCCGACGCGGACCGCGAGCTCATGCGCCTCCATCGCGAAGACGGGATGTTCTGGCGCAGCTACTACGGGTTCCTGGCGGGTCTTCCGATGAAGATCTCCGACCCCGGCTCCCACCTCGATCCGGATATCGTCGAGACCACTTTCATGGACCGGGAGGTCCACGCGGTCCGGGTCACCTACGACCCCGATACCGGCGGCGACACGTGGTACTTCTACTTCGATCCCGGGACCGCGCAGCTCGTGGGCTGCCGCTTCTACCGCGACGAGAGTGCGAACGATGGCGAGTACATCACGTTCGAGGGCCTGACCGCGGACGGCGGACTGCGTCTGCCGCGACTGCGGGGATGGTACATGAACGCCGATGGTCGCCACCTGGGAACCGATGAGGTGGGGACGATCCGGGTCGGCCCGTGACCCGGTCCGGCCCATGGCCCCGGTCCGGCCCGTAGCCCCGGGCGGGATCGCGGGGCCGCGCCGGGAGGGTCGCCGGTTCGGCATCGCCGCCGCTGTCGTCATCGCCGCCCTCGCGGTGGTGCGGTGCTCGGATTCGACGCCGCCCCCGCCCCCGCCGCCCCCCATGCCGAGCGGGGATTGCGTCCTGTCCTTCGTGATCGACGGAGATTCCGTCCGCTGCGCGGATGGCCGGGAAATCCGGATTCTCTCCATCGACGCCCCGGAGATGGCGCAGGAACCGTGGGGCGCCCGCGCCCGCGAGGAACTGCTCCGGGTCGCCCCCGTGAACACGCCGCTCGGCGTCGAGTACGACGCCGTCCGGGTCGACACCTTCGACCGGGACCTCGCCTACCTCTTCCTCCCGGGCGGGGAGATGCTGAACGAACACATGGTCGCGAGCGGGTACGCGCTCGCGTTCATCATCCCGCCCAACCGGCGCTACGCGGACCGGATCGAAGCGGCGGAAGCCGCCGCCTCCGCGGAGGGGCGGGGACTGTGGGCGGAGTGGGGGTTCACGTGCCGCCCCGCGGACTTCAGACGGGAGCGCTGCTGAAGCCGGAGGCCGACCGGAAGGTTACCATCACGTACGCCGTACGCGGCGGAAGATGAGGGCGGCGAGGAGGCCGATGGCGCCGAAGCCGGCGACGGCGGCGAAGACGTGCTGATGCCCGGGGAGGCCCGGTGAGTTGTCGAGCAGGACGCCCATCAGCGGTCCCATGAAGACGTCGGGGGTGAAGCCGAGGACGGAGACGACGCCCGCCGCGCTCCCGGTGTAGGCGAGCGGCACGGCGCCCTCGGCCAGGAGGGCGAAATAGACGCCGCGGAGCGCGTAGATGCCGACGCTGGCGGTGACGATGGTGGCGATGAGCATCCAGGCGGGTCCGGGCACGAGGACCCCGGACGCGATGAGCAGACAGCCGCCGATGAGGATCGCGAAGCCCCACACGATGACGCGGGAGGCGTCGATCCGATCGCCGAGGTAGCCCGCCGCGATGGCCGCCGCGGCCCGAATCCAGAACGCGAGCGTACCGATCCCGGAAGCCTGGACGTCGTCGAACCCGAGCGCGTCCCGCGACAGGAGCGAGAAGTCGTCCGTCGCCTTGTACCCGGTGTAGGCGCAGACGACGATGACGGCCTGAAGCCACACGGCCGGCATGCGGCAGGCGGCTTTCACTCCGCTCAGCGACAGTTTCTGCGAGCTTTCCGGGTCGCCCGCCTCCCCGCCGGGCGCGCTGTCGGGCACGAGGATCCACACGAGGACGGCGATGCCCAGCGTGATCCCGGTGAAGACCCAGATGACGCCGCGGAAGGCGGCGGCCCGCTCCTCCGGCGTGGCAGAGGAAGCTTCGCCGGGGAGGAGCGCGGCGAAGACCGCCACGGAGAGGGTCGCAACGAGCGCCGCCAGGAGACCCCGGCCCCCGTCGAGGAGTCCGTAGGCGCGTCCCTGCTTCGACTGCCCGCCCCATTCGCGGGTGGCCCGGATCATCGCCGCCCAGAAGAGGAGGACCGTCGTCATCCCCCAGAAGGCCCACAGGACGTTCATCGTCCGCGGCGGCGGGAAGCCGGCGAGCACGATTCCGCCGAGGCCGGTGGCGAGGAGCGCCAGCGCCATCAGCCGACGGGCCGAGAACCGGTCCGCGAGCGGGCCGCCGGCGAAGTACGCGACCATCGCCACGACGCCGTACAGGGAGAAGGCGGTCCCCAACTCCAGGTTCGTGATCCCGAACACGTCGAGCAGCGTCGGGCGGAAGACGCGCGCGAGGACGAAGGGGAGGAAGAAGACGGCCTCCCCGGCCGCGATGAGCGCGAGGAGGACCAGCCCCCTGCGCATGGGACTCCCTCCGGAGCCGGCTCCGGCGGGGTGGGTCAGCGCTCGGGCCGGCGGGTCGACCAGGGGCGGCGCTCGACGCGTCCGAAGGGCGCCAGGGTGCGGGCCGGCCGGTAGGCCTGACGCTCCGCCATGTCGTACTGATCGCCCGGCGCGAGGAAGTAGAACAGGCCGCCGCTGTCGAGCGTGCTCTGGTTGTCGTAGATGACGACGTAGGACTCTCCGATGACCTCGAAGCGGTCGCCCTGCACGACGATGGCGGTGTTCTCATCGATCCCGATGCCGAGGAGTTCGGGCCGGGCCTCGATGATCTCCAGCATGTCGAACTGGCGGTTCCGGTACAGGAGGTGCTGGTCGATCGCCGTGTTTCGGACGAACCCGAACCCCTCCTCGTGACTGCCCATCATGATGGTGTTCGTCGCCGTGTCCCCGCGCGCCAGGTACGACCCCTGGATCGTCGCGCCGGCCGACGAGCCGCCGATGACCCCGCCGCGCTCGAGGAGCGCCCACAGCTCCTCCTCGGTCCGCGTACCCGCGTAGGAATCGACGAGGCGCCACTGGCGTCCCCCGGTGAACCAGACGCCGGTCGCCTCGCGGATGGCGGCCACGAAGGCGTCGCTGTTCGCCTCATCGCGGTCGTTCGTGTGGCGAACCGTGAGGTTCTCGACCCCCGCCGCCTGGAAGGGTCTCGCGCCGCCGAACGACGGCCCGTAGGACTCGGCCCCGCCCGCCGTGGGGATGACGACGATCCGCGCGTCCGTCCCGCCGGCCAGCTGCACGAACCGGTTCGCGATCTCCTGGCTTCGCATGGCGCCGCCCACGATCACGAGCGACCCGTTCGGCGGGCCGACCTCCTGGGCTTCGACCGCGGCCGGAGCCACGAGCGCGGCCCCGTACGCCGTCACCGCCAAGGTCAGGAATGCACCGGCCACGCTCAACGCTCCCCGTTCTGTTCGCATCGCTCGACCTCTCGATTCGGTTACGCCCATCGTCGTCGGGCGGACGATCTCACGGTACGCGGATCGCGAAGACCCGGCGACCCCGGCGGTCCGTGGCTGCGGAGTCGCCGCTTGTCGCTTGCCGCGGGCCGCGTCACGTTGCGGGGCGAACGGATCCCCGGCGACCCGGAGACGCAGCTTATGTCCACACCGCCCCTTACTCTCCTTGCCTCCTCGCTCTGCCTGGCCGCGCTGGCCGGGAGCCCCTCCGGCTTCCCGCCACCCGACGCCGAGCCACCGTCGCCTCGAGCCGATGCCCTCGCGGGCGCCTGGGCCGCGAACGAATACGTCCTTTCGAGCGGCGACCGGCATCCCGTGCGCGGGCGCATCATTTTCACGGACGGCGAGTGGCAGGTCCTCTTCTTCGTCATGAATGGCGACGAACCGAGGCGCGGGTCCGGTGAGGGCGGACGCTACACCTTCGACGGAGAGACGCTCACCTTCGAGCACCTCCATCACCTTTCCTACGGACGCACGATGGCGGGACTTCCGGCGAGCCCGCTGGCGATGACCGCGCGGGACGGGGAGGGACCGCTCGAACCGACCGGGGTCGAGATCGACGGCGACGCGTTGACGCTGCGCTTCCCCAGCGGAAACTCGATGTCCTTCTCGCGCAGTTCCGCGTGCTGTCCATGACCGGTGTGCGTGCCGGAGACGACCGCTACGGCCTGATCGACCGGAGGGAGTGGCTCCGCCTCGGGGCGACCGGCGCCGCCGCTCTCGGCCTCCCCGCCTGCGCCGCTTGGGAGGAGGACGCGGCGGCGGGGGAACTCCCGCCGCTCCGGGCCCCCGCCGGGACGAACGACGCGGACTGGGACGACGTGCGCGCGAACTTCCTTGTCGAACCCGGCACGGCCTACCTGAACAACGCGAGCATCGGCATGCCGCCGAGGCAGGTCGTGGATGCGGTCGCCGCGGGGTATCGGGCCATGGGCGAACTGCCCGCCCGGGGCCGCTCGGAGCTGAGCGCCCGGATCGCGGAACACGTCGTGCCCGGACTCGCGGAGCTGTTCTCGGCGCAGCCGGACGAACTCACGCTCACGCGAAACGCGTCGGAGGCGCTCCATCTCCAGAGCATCGGGCTCGCGCTGAGCCCCGGCGATGAAGTCCTGATCACGAGCCAGGAGCATCCGGCGGGCCGTCGTCCGTGGGAGTTCCGGCAGGTGCGGGAGGGCGTTCGGGTGAACGAGGTCTTCATCCCCAGTCCCCTCCCCCCGGAGGAGGAGGTCCTCTCCCGGTTCGAGGACGCGATCACGCCCCGGACGCGGGCGGTGGCGTTCTGTCACGTGACCCGCGGCGGGCATCTCTATCCGGTGGAGGCGATCTGCGGCCTCGCGCGCGAGCGCGGACTCGCGAGTCTCGTGGACGGCGCGCAGGCGGTGGGCCAGTTCCCCATCGACCTGGCCTCCCTGGGCTGCGACGCGTACAGCGTGAGCCTGCACAAGTGGATGCTGGCTCCGGCCGGGACCGGTTTCCTCTTCGTGCGGCGCGATGCGCGAGACCGCATCCGGACGGCTTTCGCGCCCGACGCCACCGCGGAGCAGCCGCAGTTCGGCCCCCCGGGCACCGCGGCGTTTCCGGTGCGCGCCGCGATCGGGGCGGCGGTCGATTTCGTCGCGACGCTCGGACTCGAGGCCGTGGAGGCCCGCTGTCGCTTTCTATCGGATCATCTCAAGTCTCGCCTCGCGGAGGTGAGCGGCGTCACGCTCCTCAGCGGCGACCGCGACCGGAGCGCGCCCGGATCGACGATCTTCGAGAAGGAAGACCTCGACGCGGTGGCCGCAGTGGGTGCGATCGAGGCGAGCATCTCGTCCCACATCGACGAACACCAGCGGGACGGCCACAACGCGATCCGCATCTCGACGCACATCTACAACACGACGGAGCAGGTCGACCGCGTCGTCGAAGCCCTGGCCCGCACGACGGGCTGACGGGAGGAGCCGTGAAGCTACGCACTCGAATCACCGGACTCGCGACGGCCGCGCTCGCCCTCACAGCCCTCTCGGCCTGCCTCGGCGAGGGCACGCGGATCGAACTGGCCACGGGCGACGCGGAGGAGGCGGCGGCGGAGCCCGGGGGGATCTACGAGGTCCGGACCTATCACTTCGACCCGGCCCGTTTCGAGGAGTACGAGGAGGTCGCGAGAGGCGAGTATATCCGCTATCTGCGCGAGCACCTGGACATCGCCGGGTTCTGGATCGACTCGGGAATTCCCGCCGAGGTGCGGGGCGCCGAGCAGGACGAACTCGGGCCGGGGAACGTCACGTGGGTCATCCGCTGGGCGTCGAAGGCGGAGCGCGACGAGAAGCTCCCCCAGGTGCTCGGCACCCCGGAATGGGGCGAGATCTTCGCCGACGTCCCGGGCGGGGGCGCGAGCTACCTGCGGATCGAGGTGCGCTTCATGGAGTCGCTCGACTGACGAGCGTCTCCATCGGACGGGCTGGCCCGTCGCACGCAGTCCCGCTTCGCCCCCGGGGAGACCATTCTCGGAAGGCTTGACACAATCTAACTGGTCATCAATACTGGTCACATGGAAACGATCAACGCATCCGACTTCAAGGCGCGCTGCCTCGCCATCCTCGATCGCGTCTGCGAGACCGGCGAACGCGTAGTCATCCTCAAGCGTGGGCAGGCGGTAGCCGAACTCTGGCCACCAAGCCGTGCGCAGGCCGAGTACCCGCAGGGGGAACTGAAGGGCACGGTGACCGTCGTCGGCGACATCGTGGCGCCTGCCGTCCCCGAGGATCACTGGGAGAGCCTCGGCGATGACGGCGCTGCTTGACACTCACATCCTGATCTGGTGGCTGAACGATGTCTCGCGGCTCTCGCCGGAGCAGCGGGAGGTCATCGAGTCCGCGGGTGCAGATTCGCCGTTGCTCGTGTCGGACATCTCGCTCTGGGAGGTGGCCACCCTCTGCGATCTGGGCCGGATCCGCTTGACCGTCCCGCTACGAGAATGGCTGGATAAGGCGGTCGCCCCGCCGCTCGTCAGGCGGCAGGGGATCTCGCCGGCCATCGCGACGGAACTGGCCGCCCTCCCCGACTCCTTCCACCGGGATCCCGCGGACCGCATCCTCGTCGCCACGGCCCGCGTATTCGGCGCGACGCTGCTGACGCACGACCGCAGGATCGTCGAAGCCAATCTGGTGGAGACCCTGTCATGAGCGGGGCTCTTGCCACGGCCTGCTAGGGCACCAGGGCGGTCTCCCGCTTCCTGAGGACGAACAGCCCCTCGCGCATGCTCGACACGATGATGTTCCCGGAGGGGAAGAACGGGTAGTTGCTCCAGGATCCCGCGAACCCGGGCGCATCCGGGCTCCCCGGCACCGTGTCGAAGAAGCCGGCGGGCACGGGGTTCTCGGGGTCGGAGATGTCGAAGATCCGGAGTCCGCTCACGTAGTTCGACTGGTACATGAGGTCGCCGCGGATGTAGAGGTTGTGGTCCGACGCCGCGTTGTCCTGCACGAACTCCCGCACGAGCACCGGATCGTCCAGGTCCGCCACGTCCCACACGAGCGTCCGGGTCCCCGTCGTCCCGCCCGACAGCTCGTCGAGTTCGTCGTTCAGATAGAAGTAGCGCTGGTCCTCCGACAGCCACCCCTGGTGGGAGTAGGCCACGTTCGGATAGGCGGCGTTCGAGATCGGCGTCGGGTTGTCCTTGTCGGTCACATCTCCGATGCCGAGCTTCGTCGCACTCGCGTTGAAGCACACCTCGCGGCCCGCGTAGTCGGCGTCGGGGCCCTCGTAGATGACGCACTGCGCGTCGTGCGTGTAGCCGCCCGATCCTGCGTTCCCCGTCTCCGGGTCCGCGAAACAGCCGGCGAAGGTCGGGTTCCGGGGATCGCGGAGGTCCACCATGTGCAGCGCGCCGCCGCAGGTCTCGCCTCCGCCGCTGCCGCCCACCACGTAGGCGAAGCCCGACTCTTCGTTGATGACGATGTTGTGCGCGGAGGCGAACTCGGCGTAGTGCGCGTCCTCGTCGAAATCCACCGGCGGACTCGTCACGTCCCGCAGTCGCGTGAGGTCGAAGACCTGCATCCCGTGTTCGCCCGCGTTGTCCGCCACGATGAAGGTGTGGTCGGCGTAGACCTTCATGTCCCGCCACAGGTTGGGGATCGCCCCCTCGGTGAGGGGAAGATTGCCGAGATAGACCGGATTCCCCGCATCCGTCACGTCGATGAAGGAGGTCCCATCGAACCGTCCGAGGATCGCGTACTCGCGGCCCGTCTGCGGATCCACCCAGCCCCAGATGTCGCTGACCATGATCCCGCGCCCGCCGCCGACCTCGCGGGCCGGGAGGAAGGAGACGAGGTCCACGTCCGAGCAGTCGAAGCCGGCGACCGTGCCGTCGTCCGAGCATCGCATCTCGTCGCCCGTGACGGAGGCCAGGCCGAACTCGGTCTCGTGGATGGGAGCGGCCTCGCTCCACGCGCCGCCGGCGTCGCGCTCGAACACGAAGCCGATGCCCTCGAAGAACTCCGATCCGGGCGCCCCGACCACCGCGAAGCCGTCGCCGCCGGCCACCGAGTTGCCCATGAAGCCCATGAGCCCCCGGGTTTCGCTCTGCAGTACGGTCTCCTCGCTCCACTCGCCTTCGTCTCCCGCGCGGAGGACGTGCGCCGCGCCCGAGAAGTTGTTCGTTCCCGGCGCGCCGACGATGAGTCGCCCTCCCGCCCCGGCGAGGGCATAGCCGAAGAAGGCCGCCGGAGACGGTGACGCGGCCGCGATCATCCCGGTCTGGGACCACATCCCGCCGTCGTCCGCCGCGAAGCGGAAGACAGCGCCCTGTGCCTGGTTGGCGAGGGGGGAGCCGAGGAACGCCTCTCCACCCTCGAGCACGGCGGATCGGCCGGCCACGAGGCCGCCGGCCGGCGTCAGCCGCGCGACCTCGGACCAGTCCGTCCCGCTGCGACGGAACACGTATCCGGTTCCCGCCTGGGGCTGGGCCGGCGCCGCGAACTGGCTGAGCGAGAACGGACCGGGTGCGCCGACGAGGGCCAAATCTCCCTCGACGCTGACGGCGGCCCCGAAGCGGGCGTCCGCCGGGGCGTCGGACCCGGTGAGCTCGACGGACGTCAGGCCCATATCGGACTGGGCGTAGGCGAACACCGAGCCGCTGGCCCCGCGTCCGGGCGCGCCGATGACCCCGAACTGCGCGCCGGTCCCCACGGCCACCGAGGAACCGAAGGCGTCGCCAGGCATCCCGTCCGGCGCCTCCAGCCTCTCCCGGAAGCTCCACATGCTGCCCTCGCGGACGAAGACGTAGGCGGCCCCCCGGCTCTCGTTCTCCTTCGGGGCGCCTACCACGAGGACGTCGCCCTCGACGGCGAGCGACTCCCCGAAACCATCCCCGTACACTCCGCTCGGCGCCGGTATCGCGGCGATCTCCACCCAGCCATCCTGGCCACTGCGCCGGAATACGTGCACGCTGCCGGGTTCGGAGCCCGGCATGGGGAACATCGCGAACTCGCCCGGCCGCGAGACGTAGATCTCGTCGCCGGAAACGGCCGCCGCCGCTCCGAAGCCGATGATCGGAGCCCCGCCGGCATGGTCAAGGCTGCCGGCATGCGTCTGCGCCGGCGCAGGCGCCGGCATCGCCGCCACGAAGGGAACGAGGGAAACGAGAAGAGCGAGATGACGTGGTCGCATGGTACTGACTCCAGGGGTTGCGGAGGGTCGAGCGCCGGAACCTATCCCCCTCGGCTGCGCTGGCGGAAGCGGATGGCGATGCCGAACTGGGCCTGCCACTGCGAGGCGCCGATCTGCGGCAGGTAGGGCACCGAGGCTCGAACGCCGCCCGTGTCGCTCGTCTGGAGCGGCCCGGCGTAGCGGGCGCGGAGCGGATCGTCCGGTTCGGGCAGCATGTTCTGAAGGTCGAAGTCGTCTTCGATCCGGTCTTCGACGGTCAGCAGCTGCACAACGGGGTTCACGGTCTGGACGTGTCCCCAATCGCGATTCACGAGGTTGAGGACGTTGAGCACGTCGAGCGTCACCGTGACTTCCGCGCCGCCCAGCCGGATGGGCTGGCTGAAGCGGAAGTCCAGCTGGTGCGACCACGGCGTCCGGCAGGCGTTCCGGTGCAGAATCCGCAGCCGGTTCTCCTGCAGACAGGGCTCCTGCGCGACGAGTTGCTCGAAGAGGATGCCGCTGACCGGGGTCCGTCCCCCTCCGGGGAAGTCGAACGCCGCGCCGGTCACGAAGATGAGGTCGTTCGCGAGGTCGAGCGCCCGGCCGTACCCGGGATAGGCGTCCCCGTTGATGTCGTCCGCATACACGTACGAGTAGGGCCGCCCCGACTGCCCCACGTAGAGCACGGAGAGGCGGCCGCCCCCCATCAGTTCCGGCAGGGCGGCCGTCGCGCTCGCCACGAGGCGGTGCGGCCGGTCGAAGAGAGAGGCCTGCCGCTGGGGATCGTTCGGATCGCCCTCGACCGCGGTGTAGCCGAAGTTCGCGATCGCATCGAGCGAAGAGAGGCTGCGGACGTCGGCGGAACGGTTGAAGGCGTAGCCCACGTCGACGGAGAGCCGGTCGCCGAACTGCTTCCGGAGCCGCGCGCTCAGGGCGTACGAGAAGTTCAGGGGCCGGTCGCCGATCTTGATGACCTGTCCGAAGCCCGGGTCGACGCGTCGGGGGAGAAAGATCGGCTCCCGCTCGCCCGGCGGCTCGCCCGGCGGCGGATCGACGAACTGGCTCCCGGCGCCCGGGTCGGCGAAGGTCTCTCGGGTCCCGAAGCCGAAGCCGTAGGTGAACCCGTTCGCCTCCGTGCGGTCATCCGCAGGGAAGGCGGGGCCGATGTTCAGATCCTGGAACGCGATCTGGTTCACGGAGCGGGTGTAGATCCCCTCGAGCGAGAGGACGAATCCCCCCGGCAGGCGCTGGTCGACGGCGAGCGAGGCCTTGAAGTCGCGCGGAAAGCGGAAGTCCGGGTCGAACAGCGTGACGATGGGGACCGCGGCCTCGCCGCCCGTGCCGTCCACGCAGAGGGTCGGGGGAGGCGCGAGAGGATCGAACGCGGGGACGATCTCGGGATCGGGAACGCCGAAATTCCGCCGCCGGCAGGTCATGAAAACCGACGAGAGCCCCGTGTTCTGATAGGCGTTCGCGAGCCACGCGAAGGGTGGCCGGCCGGTGAACAGCCCCATCCCGCCGCGGATCTGCGTCGTGCGGTCCCCGCCGAGACCGAGGTTGAAGCCCGCCCGCGGGGAGAAGAGGACGGTGCCGCCCGGCAGGTCGCTCGTGCTGAAGCCGAACGACCGCTGCACGTCCGGGTTGTGCGCCGGCGCGTCGGGCATCAGCGGCACGTCCATCCGCAGGCCGACCCGAACGTTCAGCCGCTCCCCGATCCGGGCCTCCTCCTGCACGAAGGCCGACAACTGGTGCACGTCGAAGTCCGAGGTGCCGGCGTCCTCCGAGAGCGGCACGTGGACGACGTATTCCTCGGGGGTGTTCGCCTCCAGGTCCGCCAGCGACCGGAAGTAGTAGCTGCCGAGGCTGCCCGGCAGATACTCGCGCCGGATGGAAAACCGCTCGAACCCGGCCCCCAGCGTGAGGTGGTGGTCACCGAGCGAGAAGGTGAGCGCGTTCGTGACCTGCAGGATGTTCTGGTCGAGTTCGCCGTCGGGCCCTGAATAGTTGGACCCGAGGCGCAACTCGCGCCGGAACCCCGCCCCCGGCACGCCCGCCTGGAGGCCGACCTCGACGCGGGGATAGAGGGAGTTCGCGGTTTCGCGGTCGCGCAGGAACTGCGCGTTCACCATGAGGTCGTTCGAAAGCCGTGGACTCAGCGTCGCGAGCCACTGCGCTCCGAACGACTGGTTCCGTGACTCGATCTCCCGTCCCGTGGACGACATCTCGTAGGCGTCGCCGGGGAGTCGGTTCGTGGCCGGATCGTCGGCCGCGTAGGCGAGGTTGTAGCGGAACATGAGAGAGTGGTTCGCGTCGGGTCGGGCGTCGAGGCGGGCGAACAGGTTGGCGAGGTTGTTCTCGAGCGTGTAGAGGCCGGCCTCGCCCGCTTCCGCGCCGTAACCCCGGAGGATCCTGGATACGCGGTTGACCGAGTCGGGGTCCAGCTTCGTGCGCACGATCTCGTCGATGCCGACCGTGAAGCCATCGGGCGGCCGCGTCCTGCTCTCGAGTTCGCCCGCGACGAAGAAGTGCAGGCGGTCGCGCAGGATCGGCCCTCCGAGATCGAAGCCCGCGAAGGCGTTCTCCAGATCGCCCGGCGCGCGCGGGATCCCGCCGATGACCGCGTCGCCGACGAGCGCGTCGTTGCGGAAGAAGCCGAACGCGGAGCCACGGAAGTCGTTGCCCCCCGTGCGCGTGACCGCGTTGAGAACGCCCCCGGTGAACCCGGACTGGCGCACATCGTAGGGCGCGGTGAGGACCTGCAGTTCCTCGATCGCCGCGAGCGGGATGACGCGCCCCCGCGCCTGTCCTCCGGCCACCCCCGTCGGCGAGAGGCCGAAGACATCCTGATTGAGGGCGCCGTCCACCTGGATGTTGTTGAAGCGGATGTTCGATCCGGCCACGGAGGTACCCATCTCGTCCACCGCCACGAGAGGCGAGAGTCGGGCGAATCCCGTGAAGTCCCTGGAGATCGTGGGGAGCGTCTCAAGCGTCTCCCGGTCGACGACCGTCGTCGAGCCCATGCGGGTGGGGTCGAACTCGGGATCCGTCTCGACGCGAACGGAGAGTTCGGGCAGGGGGACCGCCGTCTCGGAGAGTTGAACCTCGAGCCGCAGCCGCTGTCCGGCGATGAGCGTCAGACCCTCCCGCGTCGCCGGATTGAGCCCGATGCGCGCGACCTCCAGCGTGTAGGGCCCGCCGGGCCGCAGATTGGCGAGGCTGAAACGGCCCAGGTCGTCGCTCAGGACGGTGTGGGTGGCGCCGGTCTGGGTGTGGCGGAACTCGACCCGGGCTCCCGCCACGGGGGCTCCGTCGGCGTCGATCACGCGTCCGGCCACGCCGGCGGTCGTCACCCCCTGAGCGGAGACGATGGACGGGTGGACGGCGAGGCCCGCGAGAAGGCCGATCAACAGAACGCCGACAGGGCGACTCAAGGTGTTCTCCTTTCCGAAGACCTTACGAGCCCGTGGCAAAGCTCTGCTAAGAGATAACGCGCGGAGGGCGGATGGTGTATCGGTGGGCTACCCGCGCCGTCCGACCGCCGTGTATTGTCGGAGCCGTGAGTACCAAGAGCCGCACGCTGACATTTCGCGCGATTCTGGGCCCCGGAGGCCTCGAGCGGGACCGGTCGATCGAGATCGCTCCGGACGGGACGATCCGTGCGATACGAGCGGTGCGTGCCGGCGGCGCCCCCCGCGACGGAGGACTCGCGGTCCCCGGCATGCCGAACGCGCACTCGCACATCTTCCAGCACGCACTGACCGGCTTCGGCGAAGAGGCGCGAGGCGACGACTCCTTCTGGAGCTGGCGCCGAGCCATGTACCGGCTGGCCGGCTCGATCACCCCGGAACAACTGTTCGACGTCGCCCGGCACGGGTACGCCCGCATGTTGCGCGCGGGCTTCACTCACGTGGTGGAATTCCACTACCTGCATCACGGCCCGAGCGGCACGCGTGGGCCCGAAACGACGCAGGCCGTGCTCGCGGCGGCTGCGGACGTCGGCCTTCCCATCAGCCTGCTGCCCGTCTACTACCGGACCGCCGGCTTTGACGGGGCTGCGCCTCACGCCGGACAGCGACGCTTCGCGCACGGCTCGGTGGACGAATTCATGGCGACCGTCGAGGCGCTGGGCCCGGCGGTGGCCGGCGTGGCGCCGCACTCTCTGCGGGCGGTGCCCACGGCCGACCTCGCGGAACTCGTGGCGGGGGTCGATGCGAAGCTGGGTCGTGAGGCGCCGCTGCACATCCACATCAGCGAGCAGGAACTCGAGGTCGAGGAATGCCTCGCGGCGCACGGCCGAACGCCGGTCGATCTCCTTGCGGACACGGTCGACCTGGGCCCGCGCTGGAGTCTCGTGCATGCGACGCACGCGACGAAGGCGGAGCGCGCCCGGCTGCGGAGCGCGGGGGCGCGGGTCGTCCTGTGTCCGATCACGGAAGCCCACCTGGGGGACGGGATCTTTCCCGCCCGCGAGCACTTTCTCGCGGGTGGCGCGGCCGCGGCGGGCTCCGACGCGAACGTCCGCATCTCCGCCATCGAGGAGGCGCGGCAACTCGAATACGGGCAGCGCCTGCGGGATCGGCGGCGAGCCCGGCTGGCCACCGAAGCGGGCGCGGGGTCGGTCGTCTGGTCGTGGCTCGCGGCTGGCGGAGGAGAGGCGGCGGCGACCTCGGCCGGCCCGGCGGCCGGCGCCGGCGCGCCGTGGCGGCTGGGGCGAATCGAACCCGGCTACCGAGCCGACTTCGTCGTTCTGGACCGGGAAGGCCCCCACACCCTGGGACACGACTGGGAGACCCTCATGGACGCGTGGCTCGTGGGGGGCGACGAGCGCGACATCGAGGCCGTGTACGTCGGAGGGGAACGACGCGTCGAACGCGGATCGGTCGCGGGCGAGGCCGAGATCCGATCCGCCTTCGGGACGGCGATGCGAGAGCTCCGGCGGGCCATCTGACCCCGGCGTCGCGCCAGAGTCGCCCGCGCGGCGTCAGGCGGCGGCCCGCTCCAGCTCCATCGACCACTTCCCGCGCGTCGCGAGACCGTTCATGCGTGCGCGGTGCGCGAACGCCGCCTGCGCGGCCGGCCCGTTGTCCGCGGCGCCACCCCAGGCCTGCAGCGGAGCCGCCTGCAGCGCCCGCCCGTACGAGAAGCTCAGATTCCACGGCGTATCGAACCCGGCGTTCATCGCATTCAGGTGGGCGGTAGCCTCGATATCCGATTGCCCTCCCGACAGAAAGACGATGCTCGGAACCGACGAGGGCACCGCACGCTTCAGGCAGCGCACCGTCTTCTCGGCAACCTCCTCGGCCCCCGCCTGATCCGCGCACAGCTTGCCCGAAAGCACCATGTTGGGCTTGAGGACCGAGCCTTCGAGGAGCACCCGCTGGTGGAAGAGGGCCATGTAGACCTGCTTGAGCGTGGCTTCCGTGACCTCGAAGCACCGGTCGATGTCGTGGTCGCCATCCATCAGCACCTCCGGCTCCACGATCGGCACGAGTCCCTGCTCCTGGCTGAGCGCCGCCATCCGGGCGAGCGCGTGGGCGTTCGCCCCGATGCAGTAGGCGCTCGGGGTGGCGCGGTCTCCGCCCCGTCCGATGTCGATGACGGCGCGCCACTTCGTGAAGCGGGCCCCGAGTTCGTAGTACTCCGCCAGCCGCTCGCGCAGCCCGTCGAGTCCCTCGGTCACCTTCTCGCCCGGCGCCCCCGCGAGGTCATGCGCTCCCTTGTCGATCTTGATCCCCGGGATCGATCCGGCATCGGAGAGGAGCTGGACGAGCGGCGTGCCGTCGGCCGCCGACTGCCGCAGCGTCTCGTCGAAGAGGATGACGCCCGAGATGCACTCGCTCAGCGCATCGCTCGTCCGGAAGAGCAGTTCCCGGTAGTCGCGACGGTTCTCCTCCGTCGATTCGACGCCGATCCCGTCGAACCTCTTCCGGATCGTTCCCGAGCTTTCGTCGGCGGCCAGGATCCCCTTGCCCTTGGCCCCCATGTCCTCCGCCACCTGGACGAGCTGCTGCCTCATTATGGTTCCTCCGCCCTCATTCCGGGCCGGGTTTCAGTGTTGGACGCGGCCCAATGCGGCTCAGGTCGGGTCTACGGGTTCGACTTCGAGCGTCCAGATCACCGGCGTGACCGGCGACGCCGCCTGGTTGAATAGCATCTTCTCGAGCAGGGGACCCGGTTCGGTCGTCTCCAGATGTTGGGCCCGGAAGTCGTAGCAGCCGGCTTCGACCGTGAAGTCCCGCTGACCTCCGGGCTGGATCGTCCCCTCGACGGGATGGTCCGTACCGAGGAGATCCGAACCCCAGTCCGACATCCCGCAGGGGCGTGCGAAGACATAGATCACGGGGCCGAGCAGCCGGTTGACCACGCGCACGGTGGACGGGCTGTCGAACATGGGCTCCGGAACTACGGGGTCGTCTTCACCGCAGGCCGCGAGTGACAACCCGATTGCCACGATGGCGACGATTGCGTACCGCTTCTGTTTCACGCACCACATCTTGCATTCCTCCATGGCCGCTCTGCCGGGTCGCGCGGCGACGGTCGGGTCCGCGCACGATCCGCACCTGCCTCCGGCCGGATAAGTAACTTTGGGAAAGATACATCGGAGCGGGGTGCAGTCCACCCGACACATGGCGTCTCATTCGCGCTGCACCGATCTTACATGAGAGAACGTGCGAACCCCTCCGTCAGCGACACGACCCGGCGACATGAGCGACGTGAACGACAAGCCTTCCGTCTGGTTCCACACCTTCGGGTGCAAGGCGAACCAGTACGATACCGAGCGGATCCGTCAGGAGTTCGAGCTTCGCGGGGCGGAGACGGCGCTCCACGCGGACGCGGCGGACATCGCCGTCATCAACACGTGCACCGTGACGAACCAGGCGGACGCGAACGCGAGGCGACTCGTGCGCCGGCTGCGCCGCCAACGTCCGGATCTCCGCATCGTCGTCGCCGGCTGTTCAACCTCCTTTCGTGAAGCCGAGTATCACGCGCTGGAAGAGGTGGATGGCGTCGTGCCCGGACACGACCCGTCCGCGGTCGCGCGACTCGTACCGCAATTGGGAGACGTCGCCGTGGCCGGTCCGGTCACGTCAGGTGTTTCGGCCGCTTCGTCCGCCCCACTGCAGCGGAATGCGCGCGGCACCCGGGCCTGGCTCAAGATCCAGGACGGGTGCGACCGGAAATGCTCGTTCTGCGCGACGCGGATCGCGCGCGGCGCTTCGGTCTCGCGGCCAGTAGACGACATCGTGGCCGAGGCCGCGACCCTCGCCCAGGCGCACCCGGAACTCGTGCTTACCGGGATTCACATCGGCCACTACGGAAAGGATCTCGCCGCCGACTCCGCAGGCACGTCCCCGGGTCTCGCGACTCTGTGCGAACGGCTGCTCGAGGAAGTCCCCGTCCGCCTCCGCCTCACCTCCATCGAGGCGACGGAAATCGACGACCGGCTCGTGGATCTGCTCGCGGCATCGGATGGGCGTCTGGCCCCCCACCTGCACGTGCCGCTGCAGAGCGGGTCCGACCGCGTGCTTCGCCTCATGCGCCGCTGGCATACGCGGGAGGCGTATCGGGCCCGGGTGCTCGCGATCGCCGAGCGTCTGGGCGCCGTCGGCTCCGGCGCGTTCGGTCTCGGCGCGGACATTATCGTCGGGTTCCCCGGCGAGGGGGAGGAGGAGTTCGAGGAGACGCGGGCGCTCGTGGAGGAGTTGCCCTACACCTACCTGCACGTGTTCCCGTATTCGGTGCGGGACGGAACCGTGGCGGCAAGTCTCCCGGACCGGGTACCCGGCGACGTGGCGGCGGCCCGCTCCCGAACGTTGCGGGAGATCGGCCTCCGCAAGGGCCAGGCCTATTCGGAAACGCGCGCAGGCACCATGGCCGACATCGTCGTGGAGGGTCGGGACGACCGCGTCGCCGGCGTGACGGGCGACTACCTGCGGGTCGGACTCCTCGGCGACGCGACCCCCGGCGGTCGCTTCTCCACGCGCCTGCGGGCGCGCGCCGGGCGTCTGACGGCCGAAGTGCCCGCCAGCGCACGGGCTGCTAAGGGCGGCGCGTCAGCTCTCGGAGCGTCCGGGGGGAACGGTGCGCGGGCTCACGAGCGACTCCCCGCCGTCGACGACGATCACCGCGCCCGTGATCCAGTCTCCGCCCGGTGAGCAGAGGAAGGTGATCATCTGCCCGATGTCGTGAGGGCGTCCCAGCCGCCCGGCGGGAATGAAACGCTCCGCGAACCCGGCGCCGGAGCGCACGCCGAACATGTCGACCTCCTCGCTCGGAGGAGCCTCGAACGCCTTCTTCACGCCCTCCGTCGGGATCGGACCCGGCGCCACGGCGTTCACGTTGATGCCGTCCCGCGCCCACTCGATGGCGAGCGTGCGCGTGAGCGCGTCCACCCCCGCCTTGGCCGCCGTCGCGTGGGCCATGAGGGGCCAGCCCCGGTAATGCAGCGTCATCGAGATCGACACGATGCGCCCGTATCCCTGCTCGGCCATGACGGGGTAGACCGCGCGACAGGCGTGGAAGGTACCGAACAGATCGATCTCCACCACGGCGCGCCAACCGTTCGGCGACAGTTCCGCCGTCGGCGCATAGAAATTACCCGCCGCGTTGTTCACGAGGATGTCGATGGACCCGAGCGCGTCCCGCGTCTCCCGCACCGCGCGTTCGAGAGCCGCCGGTTCGCGCACGTCCCCGACCGTCGGCACCGTCCGCACGCCGTGAGCCGAAGCCAGGCGTTCCGCCGCCTGCCCCACCCGTTCCTCGCTGCGGCTGAACACGCCCACGGAGGCGCCGGCCGCCGCGAGGCACTCCGCGATTCCGTACCCGATGCCGCTGCCGCCGCCCGTGATCAACGCCGTCCGGCCTGCGAGGACATCCGGTGCGAAGAGCGCGTCGTCTCCCGTTTTTCCGTCCATTCTCGCAGTCCTACCGGAACATGCTGCGGGCGACGAACCATATGTTCGCCGGCCGCTCGGCCAGGCGACGCATGTACCAGGGGAACCACGCCCCCCCGTAGCTGATCAGCACCCGCAGCGGGGTTCCGTTGCGCACGAGCCTCCTCTGCTCGCGCCGTCCGATCCCGTACAGCATCTCGATCTCGAACCGGCGGCCATCGAGGCCCGCCGCCCCGGCGTCCGCGGAGAGCGGCCCGATCATCGCCGGGTCGTGGGTCCCGAGTCCGAGGAATCCGTCCCCTCCGTTCCCGAGGTGGTCCACGAGGCGCCGCGCGAGGGCGAGGTAGCTCTCGTCCACGTCCCGCTTGTCCGGAAAGGCGATCTCGGCCGGTTCCGCGTACGCGCCCTTCACGAGCCGGATGCGGGGGCCGAATTCCATGAGCGATTCGAGGTCGTCGGCCGTCCGTCTGAGGTAGGACTGGATGCAGAGTCCGACGTTCACATGCCGGCGCCGGACCGCGCGGTAGAGAGACAGCGTCGCCTCCGTGTAGTACGACCCCTCCATGTCGATCCAGAGCGTGCCTTGACCCTCGGCGCGCGCCGCGAGTTCCCCCACGTTCTCGACCGCGAGTTCCGGGTCCTGGTCGAGTCCGAGGTGGGTTGGCTTGATCGACACCTCCAGATCGAGCCCCATCTCCTCCGCCAGATCCATCGCCCGCACGTACTCGGCGACGGATTCGCGGGTCTCCTCCGCGGTCTCGACGTTCTCGCCCAGCGTGGTGACGAGAGTGGGAACGCCTTCCTCCCGTAAACGGGCGGCCTCGCCGAGCGCGTCCTCCAGCCTCTCGCCCGGCATGAACTTGCGAACCGCGCGCCGCACGAAAGGACGCTCCGGAAGACGCTGCGAGAGCCACCGGTTCGTGGAAGCCCACAGCAGCGCCTTCCGCATCGTCTCCATACCCCGACCGACCCTCGCCCCGCTAGCTCCGCAACCCGGACTCGCCGGACTCCGAGACGGCGAACCCGATCCACATCCCAGTGACCGCGTGAGCCGGTACGGGGCACACCAGCGCGTACTCGCCGGCCGTGGAAGCCGTGAAGCTGATGCTCTCGGTGCCGCCGCCGGGGGCCGTGGCCTCCGTCATCGACGTCGCGTTCGTGGTGATCGCGCCATCGAAGACGGGCGTGGCGTCATCGAAGATCGGGGGGTAGCTCGCCGCCCGCTCGAGGACGCCGACGCTGTGATAGTTGACCGGATCCCGGTTCTCGAAGTTGAGCGTGACGGTGTATCCGGCAGGCACGACGACCGTGGCCTCGCCGTTCGCGTAGCCGTTGAAGTTCCAGCGGTTGTTCGCGTCCGTCGAGCCCGCGACGAGATCGATCGTAACGGTGCGTGCACCATCGTCCACCGAGATCCAGTCCGCGGCCACGGGCCCCGAAGCCGTCGCGGCGGCCTCTGCGGCGGGAGCCGGGGCGGGAGCCGGCGACGGCGACGGCTGGTCAGTCTCGCCGCCGCCGCATCCGAAGAGGACGAAGGCGCCCAGGGTGAGTCGTGTCGATCGCTTCATCATTCTATTCACTCCAGAGTTCTTCTGATGAGATTCACAAGATATGCGCAGGAGGCGCGTCCCCCGGCCCGTCGCGTTCCTGCGGCGTTCGTGCCGGGCGGAGCGCCCGGAATATACAGGATCTCGATCCTCCGGCTACGTCCGCGCGCGTCGGTGAAAGCGCCCGGAAACTGGCGCGAGCCCCGGGTGCGCCCCATACTAGCCCATTCAGGCGATTCCGGGGGATCCCCGTTCGATGATCGCCACGTCCTTTGCGCCGGCCAGGTGTTCCGCAGGCGCGAGATCCGTTCTCCGACCGACATGCCTTGACGAACAACACATCACAGCCCCGTGGCGGCTCCCCGCGCGGGAGCGGAGGCCAACCCGGCGGCAAGGGACAGCCCAAGGGCCGCGGGAAGGGGCCGGGTGGCCGCGGAGGCAAGGGCCGGAACCGGCGGCGCCGTTCGCGCGGACGCCGCAACCGCGGAGGAAAGGGGCCCCGCCAGCCGCGGCCCGACCAGCAGGATGCGGCCGCCGAAGTTCCGGAGGGTCCGAAGGACGGCTACCTGGGACTCATCGAACGGCTCGGCAACGGCACAGGGTTCATCCGCCGCCAGCACGCCGGGTACACCCCGAGCGACGACGACATCTACGTGAGCCCAAAGATCGTTTCGCGCTACGATCTGCGGACGGGAGACGAGATCTGCGGCCAGGCCGGCCGTCCGCCCCGCCCCGGCAAGAGCCCCCCGCTCCGGTATCTTCACACCGTCAACGGCACCCCCCCGGACCAGCTCGGACGACGCCGACAGTTCGACCGCCTGAGCGCGATGCATCCCGACCGGCGCTTGCGGCTGGAGTGCGGGCTCGAGCGCCGCGGACAGCCCGACTACACCAATCGGATCATCGATCTCATCTGTCCCATGGGAATGGGTCAGCGATCTCTCATCGTCGCGCCCGCCAAGGCCGGGAAGACGATGGTCCTGCAGGCGATCGCCGAGGGCATCTCGAAGAACCACCCCGACTCCACGATCCTCATCCTCCTCGTCGACGAGCGTCCGGAGGAAGTGACGGAGATGGAAGCGACGGGACTCGGCGAGGTCACCGCCTCGAGCTTCGACCACCGGGCCGAGCGTCACGTGCAGGTCGCCGAGATCACGCTCGAGCGGGCGCGGCGCCTCGCGGAGATGGGACAGGACGTCGTCCTCATCCTCGATTCCATCACGCGGCTGGCTCGGGCGTACAACACGACGGAGGAGGGAAGCGGGCGCACGCTCACGGGCGGCATCGACGCGAACTCCCTCGAGAAGCCGAAACGCTTCTTCGGCAGCGCGCGCTGCGTCCCGGAGAGCAAGGGCGGCGGATCGCTCACGATCATCGCGACGGCGCTTGTCGACACCGGCTCCCGCATGGACCAGGTCATCTTCGAGGAGTTCAAGGGGACGGGGAACAGCGAACTCGTCCTCGACCGGGACATTTCGGACCGCCGGATCTTCCCGGCGATCGATCTCAACTCCAGCGCGACGCGACGGGAGGAACGTCTGATGAACGACGATGAACTCCTCGTCGCCCAGGCGATGCGGCGCGAACTCAGCACCTATCCGCCCGTCGAGGCCATGCAGGAAGTCCTCGGCCTCATGCGGCAGACCGACTCGAACGAAGAACTCGTTTCGAAGCTGCGCCAGCGGATCTAGCGGCTGGCAGCTGGCCGGCTAGCCCTCCGCCTCCGCCTCCGCGCGCTCACGGGCGCGCTTCTTCTCTCTCCGGGCGAAGTTCAGCACCTCGTACGCCACCGCGAGGATGAGGCCGAGTTCGCGGCGGTCGAGGTCCGCGCGCTGAAAGATGTTTCGGAAGCTCCGCATCTTCGGCGCCGGGTCGATGCCGTGGAAGAGGCCGACCTCTCCCATCGCCCGCTCCCAGATATCGAAGAACTCTTCAAGTTCGCCGTGCAGGGCCGGCGGGGTCCGGCGGCGCCTCTTGCCCTCCAGGTCGCGCTCCTCCCAGTCGGCCGGGCCCAGCGCCGCTTTCCGCAGTTCGTACAGAATGATGACCGCCGCGTGGGCGAGGTTCATCGACGTGTGGTCGGGGTTCGTAGGGATGCACACGAGGCCGTGGCACAGATCGAGCGCCTCGTTGGAGAGCCCCCGATCCTCGCGACCGAAGACGACGGCGAGCCTCCCCTCGCGCCCTCCGGCGGGACTCGTGAATTGCGTCGCGGCGCCCTCGGGGCTCCACCACTCGTGGCGGGTGGAACGGCGGCGGGCGGTCGCACCGAGCACGTAGCTCGCATCGGCGAGGGCGGAGGGGAGATCGTCGAAGATGCGGATGCGCTCCACGACATCCTCCGTGTCGTGAGCGATGCCGGTGATGCGCCACGCATCGAACTCCGCGGGGTTCACGAGCCGAAGACGCGAAAGACCCATGTTCTTCATCGCGCGAATCACGAGCGCGACGTTCACGACATCCTGCGGCTCGTGGAGGACGATGCACGTCCGGTCGAGCCGTGCGCGGCCCTCGCTCACTTCCGGGTCAGACCCTCCGGGCGCGAGCCCTTCCACTTGCGGCCGCGGCGCGGACGGAGCGCCGGATAGCCCGTCTCGCCGCAGGCGGGGCAGGTCTCGGTGTAGGCGCCGATCGCGTCGCCGCAGACCGCGCAGTGCACGCCTGTCTCGTCCGGTGCGAACGAGAGCGGCGCGCCGCACTTCTGGCAGGTCTGGTCGGCCCGCCCCACGGGATCGCCGCACTCCGGGCAGTCCATCCGCGTGTCGTTGCGCTGATCGCCGATCGGATCCTCCTCCTCGCGCGTCCTCTCCGGGCACCGCGGGTCGGGTGGCGGTAACTTGGTCGGAACCCGGCCGTGCCGCGGGACACAAAGCTACGGCGGAGAGCGGTTTGCGACAGGATCAGATCGACACACGCATCGGTCCGGCGGTCTGGATCTGCGGCGGACTGATGATCGCGATCGGCATCACGACGTCGATCCTCCTCCTGCGCGACTTCGAGTCCGACAGCTACCTGTATCTCGCCTTCTACTCCATCCCGGCCAACACGGCGATTTCCGTCTTCCCTCACGAGCCGGTCCTCATCTACTTCGGGAAGGTCGCGGACCTGTGGCTCGCCGCGGCGTGGGCCACGCTCGGTACCGCTATTGCGGGGGTCTTGGACCACCTCGTCTTCGTCCCCCTCCTGAACCTGCGGAACATCGGGGCGTACAAGCGCAAGAGGTTCTACCGGAAGGCGATCTCCTGGTTCATGAAGTGGCCCTTCGCGACCATCGTGGCGACCGGCTTCGCGCCCATCCCCTTCTTCCCCTTCAAGTTCCTCGCATTCTCCATCCAATACCCCATGTGGAAGTGGGTGGCGGCGCTGGTGGTTGCCCGTTTTCCCCGTTATTACCTTCTCGCTCTCCTCGGGGCGACGATTCCGATCCCGAACTGGGTGCTGATCGCATGCGTCGCCGTGGTCTTCGCGCTGTACCTCGTGAAGGCCATTCCCGCGGGGTACAAGCGTTGGAGGGGTTGATCGGATGCCGAACATCTCCGGAGCCATGGCCGCACGCATGCTCGCGCGGGGCATCCGCAACCGGATTCAGAACAAGCCGCTCTCCGTCTCGTTCGAGATCACGCACGCCTGCACGGCGAACTGCTGGCATTGCAACTGGGGCGGACCCATCAAGGAGGAGCGCCTCGGGGCCGCGGACTACGCGGCGATCTGCCGGGAGCTTCGGCCCGTCGTGTCGCACGCTTCAGGAGGGGAACCGCTCGCGCGCGGAGACGTGTACGACATCGTCGACGCGATGACCAACGAGGGCGGGCTGCCCTGGATGATCGTGGTCACGAACGCGTCGAACCTCACGCCGGAACGCTTCTTCCGTCTCAAGGACAGCGGGATGCACCAGCTGTCCACCTCGCTCGACTTCCCGGACGAGAGACACGACGAATTCCGCCGCATTCCCGGACTGTTCGACCGCATGGCCCGCGTGGTTCCCGAGATCCGCCGCCAGAGCACGGACACGGACGACATCCTGCTCAACGTGTGCATCACCGCGTGGAACTACCGGGACATCGGAGACATGGTGCGCGTCGCGAAGGACTGGGGCGTGCCGATCAACTTCTCCGTCTATACGCACCTGAGGGTGCAGGACCGGGACGGGCTCATCGAGGGGGATGGGCTGGACGGACTGGCGGACAGCCTGCAGGAGGTCATCGACCTCCGAAGCGCCGGGTATCCGGTCTACACGACGCCTCGCGTGCTGTGGAAATTCCACCGGTTTCTGACGGAGGGAGGGATCCCGGGGTGCCAGGCGGGACGCCGCTTCCTCGTCATCAACCCGGACGGAAGGCTCACGCCGTGCGCGATGGTGATGGCGTACTTCGACCGGCAGGAGGACATGCTGGAGAAGTTCTCAAGGCAGAACACCTGCCAGCGGTGCTACATCTCCACGCGCGCCAACACCGAGAAGAGCTTCAAGGAGTTCGTGCAGGACAACTCGGACGCCTTCTTCAAGCTGCTCACTCCATGGCGTGCCTGAGCACCGCGCCGCCACCGCGTGCCGTGGCGGCTGCGGCTTTGACACGCGACGGGGTCGCGGGGTAGAATCGCTGGCCCCGAGAGGGGACCATCCGGGGCGGTAGCTCAGCTGGCCAGAGCGCTGCGTTCACATCGCAGAAGTCGGGGGTTCAAGTCCCTCCCGCCCCATTGCAAACACGGCAGCACAAACACGGCAGTGCGCGGGCGTAGCTCAGTTGGTAGAGCGTCAGCTTCCCAAGCTGAAGGTCGCCGGTTCGAGACCGGTCGCCCGCTTCTTCGCCCGTCGCCGGGCTCCGCCTATCGCCGGGCCCCGTCTCCCTCGGCCCGAGCGCCGGAGAAGGTTCCCGTGATCACGGCCGGCATCCCCTCCGGGCGAACCTCGAAGGTCCCGCTGACCTCGCCTTCCGCCATCGTCCCCTCGAAGACGAAATCCCCCGTCTGCCCCTGATCCTCGATACGCACCGTGAAGCCGAAGGCGTCTCCGTCCACCGAGATGTCGGACATTTCCCGGGTGTAGCTCTGTCCCTGCGTCGCGCCCGTCCAGCTTCCCGTGAGGGCGCCGTCTTCCGCCGCCTCGACCGTCCAGGTCATGGAGATGACCGGGCCCGGCATTCCCGTGGCCTCCGCCGTGGCCTCCCACGTCCCGACGAGCCAGGACTCCTGAGCCTGCACGGCGCCCTGGGAAACGGCCATCGCCACCACCGCCGCGAACCCCGCCAATCCGACCCGGATGCGTCCGATCCTCGTCATCACTTCTCTCCCTTCGCGCGACCGCCCGCAGCGCCGCCGCCCACCTGATGCCTCTCGTCAATTCGAAGCTCGAAGGTGCCCCTCGCCGCCGCCTCGGACAACCAACCCTCGACGCGTAGTTTCTACGAGACGGGTTCCCAGACGTCCGATTCCGGAGGGCATGCGATGCGCAACTCGTGGTTCGTGGTACTCGCGTCGGCGTTCGCCGCGTGCGGAGTGGGCACGGAGACGGCCCGGGGTCCGCAGGTGGTGACCGACAGGATCGGCGACACGGTGGTCGTCCGGACGCTGTCCGGGAGCGCGTGGGGCGGCGACGCGACGCTCGTTCCGGAACTGTCGATCGGCGAGATCGACGGCCCCGAGGAGTATCTCTTCGGCCGCATCGGATCCATCGCGGTGGATGACGACCACAACGTCTACGTCTTCGACCAGCAGGCCCGGGAAGTCCGCATATTCGACGCCCGGGGCGGTTACCTGCGGACTCTGGGGGGACCCGGGCAGGGTCCCGGTGAATTGCAGCAGCCCGAGGCGATGGCCCTGCTTCCCGACCGGCGGATCGTGGTGCGCGATCCGGGCAATGCACGCCTGCAGGTCTACGGCCCCGACGAGGAGTCCCTGGAGGAGTGGCCCTACACCGAGGCCTTCTATTCCAACCGCCCGCTGTGGACGGACCATCAGGGGAGGGTGTACGTGGCGGCCCGCGACGTTTCCGGTTCGATCGTCTTCGGTCGGGGGCTCCTTGCCGTCTTCGACGCCGATGGAACGCCCCGCGACACGGTCGCACCGCCCCACGGCGACTTCGAGGCC
Organism: Candidatus Palauibacter sp.; assembly: GCF_965261555.1. GTDB lineage: Bacteria > Gemmatimonadota > Gemmatimonadetes > Palauibacterales > Palauibacteraceae > Palauibacter. The sequence continues at coordinate 483,604 of NZ_OZ253465.1, read as the reverse complement.
GAGACCGTCACGGGAGAAACGGGGGACGGCGCCAGGGCGACCTACGGAGTCCCGTTCGCGCCGCGGGCGATCTGGGCGGTCCACCCGAGCGGACGCTTCGTCAGCGGAATCTCGTCGCGTTATGCGATCGATCTCGAGGTGGCGGACGGCGTCCTCCGAATCGAGCGGGCGCACGAGCCCGTTAGAGTATTCCCCCGCGAGGCGGACCATGCACGCGCCCGGACCGAGCGCGGCATCGGCATGACCGTCCCGGGCTGGAGGTGGGACGGACCGTCCATCCGGGACACGAAGCCGCCCTTCACGGGGTTCTACCCCGGACGGGACGGCCGGATATGGGTGCAAGTCTCCACCGAGGCGCAGGAGGTCGAGAACGAGGATCACGACCCGGACAGCCCGTTCTCCACGCCCTTCGTGTGGCGATCGCCTCTCCGGTTCGATGTGTTCGAAGCGGACGGAACCTACCTCGGAGCCGTGAATCCGCCCGAGGATTTCTCCTCCTACCCCTTCCCGGTGTTCGACGGCGATGACGTGTGGGCGGTCAGCCGGGACGACCTCGGCATCCAGCGCGTGGTCCGCTACCGAATCACCCTCGACCCCGGCCCCTGACAAGCTCGGTCGCTTGTCCGTCGTACAGCGTCGCGCGTCGCCCCGCCACCTTGATCGGCCCCGGTCGCCGGCACAGTTTCCGGGCCACAACCCGGAGGGGTGGCAGAGCGGCTGAATGCACCGGTCTTGAAAACCGGCGGGCTTTACGCCCACGTGGGTTCAAATCCCACCCCCTCCGTTCGCATCGCGCCTTATCCGTACTCGGCCATCTTCGGGGGCCATGTCAGGCCCGCCGAGTCACCGTATAATCTCCCCCCGACGCGGTGAGGGGCGGAACGCGGTCTATCCCCGGAGAGAATCGGCTTGATCCACACCGGTGCAACGAGGCGTGTCGCCATCACGGGCGTCGGGATGGTCACGCCCATCGGTCTCGACGTGGACTCCACCTGGGACGCGCTCCTCCGCGGCGTGAGCGGAGCAGCTCCGATCACCCTCTTCGACGCCTCCGACCAGGCCGTCCGCTTCGCCTGCGAAGTGAAGGGCTTCGACCCCCTGCGGTACCTCGACCGGAAGGGGGCGCGCCGCGCGGACCGGTTCCTGCAGCTCGCCATTGCCGCGGGCTCCCAGGCCATGGAACAGGCGGGGTTCGGCGACGGGCTCGCCCACCTGCCTCCGGATCGGACGGGGATCGTCGTCGGTGTCGCGGTCGGCGGGCTCCCGCTGCTGGAGGCACAGCACAGGAAGCTCCTGTCGAAGGGGCCGCGATTCGTCTCCCCTCTTCTCATACCGATGTTCATCCCGGACATGACGGTCGGACTCCTGTCCATCGTGTATGGGGCGCGAGGCCCGAACTACGCGACGGTCTCGGCCTGCGCTTCGAGCGGCCACTCGCTAGGACTCGCCTTCCGCTCGATCCGGAGGGGAGAGACGGATGTGATGATCGCCGGGGGCACGGAGTCCGCCATCACCCCGCTCGCGGTCGCGGGCTTCGCGTCGATGGGGTCGATGTCTACGCGCAACGACGATCCGGAGAGGGCCTGCCGCCCCTTCGACGCCCGTCGCGACGGCTTCGTGATCGGCGAAGGGTCGGGAATGCTCGTCCTCGAGGAGGTGGAGCACGCGAGGGCACGAGGGGCCGAGATCCTCGGGGAGATCGTCGGTTTCGGGCAGAGCGCGGATGCGTATCACATCACGGCCCCCGCCCCGGACGGAGTCGGCGCCCGCCTCGCGATGGAGCAGGCGCTCGAGGACGCGGGGCTGCTGCCCGGGGACGTCGGCTACATCAACGCGAACGGGACCGCGACGCCGGCTGGAGACGCCTCCGAGACGAAGGCGATCAAGGAGGTGCTGGGCGAGGACGCGCACTCGCTGGTCGTGGGGTCGACAAAGTCGATGACGGGCCACACGCTCGGCGCGGCCGGCGCGATCGAGACGGTGATTTCAACGCTCGTCTGCCGGCGCGGCGTGATTCCGCCCACGATCAACTTCGAGGAGGCGGATCCGGAGTGCGATCTCGAGTACGCACACGGCGGCGCGATCGAGCGCCCCGTGGCCGCCGCCCTGTCGAACTCGTTCGCCTTCGGCGGCCACAACGTCTCCCTCGCCATCCGCCGCTGGGACGACCATTAGCGCCGGTTTCTTGCCATACATATGGCATCGATCATATGGTCCTGCCATACCACCGGCTTGCGGTCCCGATTCGAGAGTCCGATGAAGACCACGCTTAACCTGAACGGTGAAATCCTGAGGAGAGCGAAGACGAGGGCGGCACACGAGGGCATCTCCCTGACCCGATTCGTAGAGGATGCGTTGCGTACGAAGCTGATAGACGACGGCCGGAAGGTTCCGGCCTTCAAGCTCGAACTCAAGACGGTGCGCGGGGATGGCCCGCCCAAGGTCGACATCTCCGACCGAGAGGCGCTCTACGACGTTCTGGATCGCGCGTGATCACTGTCAACTCCAATATCCTCATCTATGCGCATCGGGCGGAGACCGAGCGTCACGCCGTAGCCGCCCGGGAGTTGACCACGAGGCCGAGGGCGCGACTCACTGGGGTGTGCCCATCTTCTTCGCGGCGGAATTCCTGCGGGTGTTCGCTCTACAGCTCGTAAGCAATTTCTCCAATGAGGGAAGTGTGTGAACTGTGAAACCGATGAATCGCTCGACACGCGGGAATCTCCCAACAATAGTTGCGTGCTACCTTCTATTGGTCTTAAACGAGTCCGCTGCTGCTGTACAGCAGGTGCGATTCGACGAGGGGTTTCCTTTGATCGTGGAAGAGATCTCTATTGTCGGCGCGACAGAGGATTTCGGAATCACGATGGACGCCACTCTGGGTCCTGATGGTTCAATCTACGTCGCCGACATGGGGAGCATGCAGATCGTTGCCTTCGATCAATCCGGCGACCTGGCGTGGCGATCCGGAGGCGCTGGCGATGGTCCGGGCGAGTTTCGCGCTCTCTATCGACTCGCCGCCGCCCCCGATGGCAGGATATACGCCTTCGATCCTTCCGCAAACGCAGTGTCCCGGTTCTCGCCCGCCGGCGCGTTCATCGACCGACGACAGCTGGAGTTCGGGTTCTCGAAGATGGATGACCTGGTCGTGGGTCCGGGGAGCCGAATGGCCATTACCGGCATCACACCGCGCGGGCCGGCGCCGGATTCGGCGATCCACGTCTTCGATTCCGAGTTGCAGTACATCAATTCCTACGCGCCTGCACCAGTCGCGACGAACCCTATGTCCCTCAGCTACTCCGGTGCCGGAACGATCGCCCTGACTCCCGAGGGACGCTCGTTGTTCGTGCGCCGTTTGCCGTACGAGATATACGAGTATTCTCTTGAAGGACGGCGCATAAATGTCATCGAAGCACCTTTCGCATACGATCTGACTGCAGACGATGCGGTCACGATAAACGAGGAGGCGGGCCGCTTCGAGATCAGCCGACCCACGAGAGACGTACCAGTCTTCCATGCAGCGACGTCACTAACGGATTCAACATTCATCGTCAGTAGGCGTGAGGGCACGGCGCGTTACTGGGATCTGTTCACTCGCAGCGGGAGCCACGTGGCATCGACGGAGGTACCAAACGATTGGGGCGTGATCGTCGGTTACGATTTAGCTCGCAACGTTCTCTGGGTCCTGGGCAGGCATCAATTGGAACCGGTTCTTCACCGGTTACGACTCGACCCCACAAGTCTTTAGAGGGGTCGCAACCATTCAACGCTACGGAGTTCGTGATGACACTCAAACGACTTGCAGTACTCATGGTACTTGTTTTGCTTTCCGCGGCAGCACCGAACGACGCAGAGGCACAGATCTGCGACGAGACCTGTGTGATCTGGCTAGATTCGGAGGGCACCTGGGCGGGATTCGGGTGTATCACCGGAGGAGGCTTCTGGGTCAACTGCCGAGCCACGGCGAACAGTTGCTCGCTCGACTCCTGCAGATTGACGAGCATCACAACGGTCGATGGGACCGTGCTGGCAGTGGGATCGTCGTGCGAACTGCAGAAGCTGGTCAACGGAGTGACAGAGTACTCCGGTGAACCATATGTGGACGACGAATACCTGACGATCGTGGAGGAGTGAGTCACGATCGGTAATCGCTCCGGCCTCATCGTAGACTGGAGCGTTTTGTCGCCTGCCCAGCGACCCGGATTTGTTCGGAGTCAGCGCGACTTATATGTCTCCGATTACCTGACGGCAGGTGCCTGGATCGCAACCGTTGGAGTTTATCGCGAGTCATCTGGAACATCGCTGAACAAGAGTGAGCGAGAGTAAATCATGACCGTGACGCGTACCAGTCGATATGTTAGTTTCGTAGGCGCCGCCGTGGTCGGTTTCACGTTAGTGACCGTGATCGCTGTGTTGAAGGGAGGAGAATCCGACGCTCGCCGCGTAAACATCGCAGTGGAGCCCCCAAAGAGCGAAACACGGATCTCGCTAATGTATATCGGCAGCCCCGATTGTGCGTGGTCAACCCGATCGGATGTGATGGCCGCAGTGGATGTCATCAAGCAGCGGCTTCGAGATTACGCACTTGAGAATGGCATGGGGTTCGTTGCTCTCGGCGTTGCCACTACCGTCGAGTCCGGCGCAGGGCTTCGGCACCTGAATGCGACTACGGACTTCGATGTACTAAGTGTCGGCGAACATACAGCGAACGCGATCACGCTAGATTATTTTTGGAACGAAGGTCTTGCACCGTCGACGCCACAGATTCTTGTGTCGATGCGAGAAATCACCTGGACTGACCGGGGTACCTTGCCGGGCGAGTTCGCGGGCTCCGTCGTACGTCGCCTGGGGCGGGCGAACGGCGCCGCCGCGCTGATGGCGTGGGCGTCTTCTAGCAATATACTACCCCCATCAAGCACTATTGAGAACCCATCATCGTTTCTGAAGTACAAGTAGGCAACTCTGAGCGAGGAGGAGGCGAAATGAAGAAGCGGAGCGGACGTATGGTAACGTTGTTGAGTGGGTTGATGCTGGGCGGTGCAGTGGCAGTATTGTCGCAGCCGAGACTGGCAGCGGCCGGGGATTGTTTGGCGAAACACAAGTGCGTTGTTCATGCCGGCGGAGAAGAAACAGCGGACACCTGTGAGCCGACCTGGCAATCGAATAGGACGTGCCGGATGGGCATTGAGATCTGCTGGGCTGGTTGTACCGTAATCGAATAGTTTTGACGGAGCGATGGAGGCGTGGTGTATAGGAGACGTGGAACTGGCGTGGGCCATGGGCTTATGGCGGTGTTGTCGCTGTACCTGGTTGCGTTGGTTGGGTGCGACGGTGAGCGCCTGACAGTCCATCCGTTGCCAGGGAAGTTGATCCGACCGGGGGCGCCGGCAGCTGTTATCGGATCCTCAGCTGGCGCGGTGCCCCCGGGGGCGGTCTTCCTCGCTGAGTTGCGAAGGGAAGACAGCGGTTTGTCAATTGGAGTACTTGACGAACCGAGTCCGTTGCAATTCGGGTCCGTCGCGGGTGCTGAGTTCGGTCCCGGCGGAACCCTCCTGGTGCTGGACGGGCAGGCATCTGATCTCCGGGTGTTTGCGCTGGGGACGGATCGCGCGGGAGGTATGGCTACCGCTGCTCAGATCCTTGGTGGTGCGGGGACGGGGCCTGGAGAGTTCCAGCGGCCGACGGCTCTTTCGGTTGGTCGCGACGGGCTGGTGGGGGTGTTCGAGTCGACGGGCCGGGTGCATCTCTTTGGGCGGAGCAGGGAAGGTGAGCTGGAGCACCGGACGACCTTCCAATTCAGAATGGATATCGAAGACGGCTGCATCCTCGGACACCACCTGGTAGTCACAGGACTCCACTCCGAACACTCCGGCGTGGTCCATCTGTTCTCCACGGCGGGTGAATGGGTTCGCTCATTCGGGAGATTCTATGACACGGACAACCCGTGGGTCTCCGAGACGATTGAACGGTCTCTCGTCACATGCCTGGAAGGCTCGGACGAGATTCTGGTAGCGCCGTTGTTTCTTCCAGAAGCGCGGAAATACGATGTGCTCGGTAATCTTCTGTGGTGGACCGAGTTCGACGGGTTGCGCCCAATATACCTGGCCGAGACGGCCGACGGCATGGTGGGCGTCGGGACGCCCGAAGATGGGTATCACGGAACGATCGGTGTCACGGGGGATGTGGACGGAGGAATAGCGATCCTTCAGGTCGGCTTCATCACCCGTGAGCGCCGCGAAAGCGGTAGTGATCCGGAGATCTCGACGTATGTGCTGGCTGCCGACACGGGCGAGGGCGCCCTGCTGGGCCGTGATTTCGGCCGAATTCGCGATATCGACGGAAAGGGTGCCGTGCTCTCACGTGGCGTTCCATTCCCCACGCTTCGTGTCATCACTTGGCCTCCGAGCGTGCGCCAGCCTTGAGGTCGAGACGGCTTCTCGTCCCGCTGCTGATGTGGGCCGGCACAACCACGACGGCGCTGTCTCCGTCGGCACTGCGCGCACAGGAACCGACCCGACTGACGGGTACGGTTCTGGAGGAAGGCGCAGACCGCCCGATCGAAGGAGCGACGGTTCGGTTAACGGGTCCTTCCGGTGTGACCGCCGAGGCTGTCACGGACGCCGATGGAGCATTTTCCTTTGAGGTGACCGTTCCAATGGAGCATGTGCTTCTGGTGCGTCGCCTGGGATACGCGGAACTGCGCGTTCCGCTGACCGGAGAGGAAACGATAGCAGATTTGGTGGTGCGGCTTACGCCGGTTGCACTCCGAGTGGCACCCTTGGAAGTCGGCATCCAGGGCCGCCCCGCCCGGCTCGTGGAAGCAGGGTTTTACGATCGACAGGCGCGGGGTTGGGGGACGTTTACCGACCCGGTTTCGATGAGGGTGCTGCGGAAGGGTTCGGTCAGACTGCCCCAGCTTGTCCAGATTCTTCAAGACCGCGCACCTCTGAAGGCTGCTATCTGCGGCCGAGGCAACACGGTGTTTCTTGATGGCCGTCCATTGGATCCTGAGTTCGCACGCGAGATGTCTGCTTGGGAACTTGGGGCCGCGGAGGTGTACGCGGATGGGGCAGGGTTACCCGTCTTCGCCATGACGCCGTTAACCCTTCGGTGCGGCGCGACCCTCCTCTGGTCAACCGTGACCACCACTGGCGTTGATAACTCGGTACCCCAAATCACCGTCGAGCTTTGCAAGCCTGTCGGAGATCCCGGGAACGTCACGCTCGAGGGGATCGTATCGGATCAAGTCACGGGGGTCAGGCTGCCGGCCGCGCGCGTCCGCGGTTCGTACACCATCCGGGATGGCGCGCAGCGAGAGATCGATGTCCGGACAGATTCCTTGGGGCGCTACCGACTGTGCGACATACCACGGGCCTCGAGGGTTACGCTGGTAGCCGCGTACAACCGGATTACGGGGCTACCGAAGGTCGTCGACGCACAACCCGAAGTCGACTCGGGGCTGCAGGTACAGGTTACCGTCCCGGGTATGATTGTCGGCGAGGTGATCCACGGAGACACGGGGCAGGGGTTGAGGTCGGTCCGCCTCGTAGTTGCCGGCACGGATCACGCCGCCACCTCGGGCAGGTCCGGTGTGTTTTCGCTTGGGCCTCTCCCTCCAGGCTCGTACACGATCCAGGCCCGGTGCGGCGGCTTCGGTGTGGCGACGGTCCAGGTCCAGGTGGAAGAAGGGCGCGAAGCCGGAGTCCAGTTCGTCCTACAGCCTCTGGGCAGCGATCGATACAGATGTCGTGGCAATCACCTTACGGCCGCCCGCCCTTCCATCCGCTGGAGATCGACGAATCCGACGAAGATCACAGCTCGACCGAAGACCGTGCATATGCACGCTCCGCCCAAGGTCGACATCTCCGATCGAGAGACGCTCTACGACGTTCTGGATGGCGCGTGATCGCCGACGAGGTGTGGTGCAGCTACTCGCCGAAGATGCGCTCGTGAAGCCGGAGGTTGTGCTCCGCGATCAGCTTCGGCACCTCGATGGCGTTCACCACGAGCCAGCCGAAGGTCCCGATGCCCCAGATGATGGCGATCGCGTAGAAGGTGTACGCGCGCCGCACGAATGCGTCGAAGTCGCCCGACATGTCTCTCATTTCGGCTGACGCGAAACCCACGAAGAGCCAGAGCATGGCGCCGGCCATGACGGCGGAGAACAGGAGCTGGGCTAGCGCCTGTTGGCGTCGTCCGAGATAGAAGTTGTGGGCGCCGACCAGGCCGAACACCACGAGGAGAATGTACGCGACGAGCGGCGTCTGCTTCTTCGCTTCGTATTCCACCATCCGACGATCCATCTTCCGTCCTCCGTTTTTTACAGGGATACCGCCAATGTCGCAGCATCGCCCGGGTCCGGCGACATCGGTGCGCCGCCCGGACGGCAACGCCTTGCGGGTTGTGCGGCCCCCGGGCGACAATGCGCCTCGCGCCGGCGGCGCGTGGCAGGACCCCGCGTCAGGCAGCGGCCGTCACCGGACCGGCGCGGATCACACTTCTGTAACACGCGAAGAGGCTTGGATATGCGCCACTCGAAATCGACCGCGATTCTGGGCGCGGGGAATATCGGGCGCGCCATCGCCGAGGGGCTCGTGGCCGCGGGCTCGCACGCTCCGGCCGAGGTCCACGTCACGCGCCGCCACACGGAGCGGGTAGCGGATCTCGCGGGGCGGGGGTTCGCGGTGTCGTCCGACAATCCGGGCGCCGTGGCCGCCTGCGACACGGTGATCGTCGCGGTTCAGCCACAGGCCCTGGACGCGGTACTGATCGAGATCGCCCCGCACGTCGACGCCGGGCGCCATCTCCTCGTGTCCGTCGTCTCGGGGGCGTCGATCGCGGCGATCCGCCGCCACGTGGGGCCCGATGTCGCGATCGTGCGCGCCATGCCCAACACGGCGGTCGCGCTCCGCGAGTCGATGACGTGCCTCGCGGCGGAGCCCGCCCACGCCGGGGCCCTCGACCGGGTGGCGGAGTTGTTCCGGGCGGTCGGAGCCACGCTCGTCGTCGAGGAGGAGCACATGGTCCCTGCCACGGCCCTCTGCGCCTGCGGCGTGGCGTTCTTCCTGCGGGCGGTGCGCGCCGCCTGCCAGGGCGGCATCGAGATCGGCTTCCACCCCGAGGAGGCGCTCCGGATGGCGGCCCAGACCGCGCTCGGAGCCGCGGCCCTCGTCCGGGACCAGGGCCGGCACCCCGAGCGCGAGATCGACAGCGTGACGACGCCGCGCGGCTGCACGATCGCGGGCCTCAACGAGATGGAGCACCGCGGCTTCTCCTCCGCGTTCATCAAGGGCATCACGACCTCCGCCGTGAAGGCCGAGTCGCTCTATGCCGATGACTGATCGGGCCGCGCCGTGACCGCGCAGACGCTCTACATCGTCGCCGTCCTGTGCCTCGTCATCGCGGGCACGGAATGGCTCGTGCGCCGGAGCTTCCTGCGCCACGGCGGCACCGCGCTGATGGTCATCATCTTCACCGCGATCATCGCGAACTTCGGTCTGCTACCGACCTCCTCGACCGATCTGGACCCGGTCCCGGCCTACGACGCGATCTTCGGCACCGTCGCCCCGCTCGCGATCGTGTGGCTCCTCCTGAAGGTCAACCTGCGCGACATCCTCCGCGCCGGGCTGCCGATCATCACGCTCTTCCTCATCGGGTCGCTGGGGACCGTGGCCGGCGTGATCGCGGGCATGGCCCTCGTGGACGGGCCGGAGCGGATCGGCCCCCTGTTCGGGCCGCTGGGGGGCATGTTCACGGGCACCTACACGGGCGGAAGCGTGAACTTCAACGCGGTCGCGCTCGAGTACGACGTCATGCGCGAAGGGGTGCTGTTCGGCGGGGCGTCGGCCGTGGATTCGATCATGACGACGGTGTGGATGGCCGCGACGATCGCGATTCCCCGCTGGCTGCGATCGCACTGGCCGAAGTCCGGCTGGAGTTGGGGTGGACTGGCCGACGCGGCGCCGGGTTCCGCCGACCGGGCTCCAGACCTCGGAATCGACGAGGACACCGAGCGCGTGCATCCGGTCGATCTGGCCCTCGTCCTGGCGATCGGTTTCGGAACGCTGTGGGCTTCACAGCGGCTGGAGGCGTGGACCGCCGCAATGGGGTTCCCGATTCCGGACATCCTGATCCTCACCGTGATCGCCCTCGTCCTCGCCCAGTTCCGGGCCATCACGGACCTCGCGGGAAGCCGGACGCTCGGCCTGTTCTCCGTCTACCTCTTTCTGTGCGTGATCGGGGCTCACTGCGACGTGCGGGCGCTGGCCGACATCGGCCCGCTCGGTTTCGCGCTCCTCGTCTTCGCCTTCACGATCATCATCGTGCACGGATTCGTCACCTTCGGCGCGGCCCGCCTCCTCCGGCTCGACGTGGACATCGCGGCCGTGGCGTCCCAGGCCAACGTCGGCGGCGGCACTTCCGCGCTCGCGCTGGCGCGCAGCCTGGGCCGCGGCGATCTCGTGCTTCCCGCCGTCCTGATCGGGTCGCTGGGCAACGCCGTCGGCACCTTCCTCGGACTCTCGGTCGCACGCGTGCTTCCGGGGCTGCTCGGGTGAGGCCCGGATGAGACGGCAGACGAGGGAACGGAGGAGCCTGCCCATTAGATTCGGAACCTTGATCGCTGCCGCGACGATGGTGGCCTCGGCGGCGTCCGGAGCGGCGGCCCAGAGCTACGACCTCGTCCTCTCGGGCGGGCGGGTGATGGACCCCGAGTCCGGTCTCGACGCGGTGCGCCACGTCGGGATCCGCGACGGGACGATCGCCGCGATTTCCGAGTCTCCGCTCGACGGCGAGACGGTGGTCGACGTGTCCGGTCTCGTCGTCGCGCCGGGGTTCATCGACCTCCACGCCCACGGCCAGAATCGCTACTCGAGCCGGCTGCAGGCACGGGACGGGGTCACGACCGCGCTCGAACTCGAAGGCGGCACGGACGATGTCGAGCAGTGGTACGCGAGGCGGGAAGGGCAGGCCGTCATCCACTACGGCGCAACGGCCTCGCATGGCGCGGCCCGCCGACTCGCCCTCGGCGGGCAGGAGGAAGCGGTCCGGCTGGCGGCCGGTCTCGAGCAGGTCGCGGTGATGGAGAACCGGCTGCGCGAAGAACTGGGACGCGGAGCGCTCGGCATCGGCTACGGCATCCAGTACACGCCGGGCGCGCGGCGCGAGGAGATCCACCGGATGTTCCAGCTCGCGGCGGAGGAAGGCGTGACGAACTTCGTCCACATCCGCTACGCCGGGATGGTCGAGCCCGGAAGCTCGATCGAGGCCGTGCACGAGATGATCGCGAACGCGGCGTCGACCGGCGCGGGCGTGCACATCGTCCACATCGGATCCAGCGGCCTGGGGCAGGTGCCGACGCTCCTGGCCATGATCGAGGGAGCGCAGGAGCGCGGGCTGGACGTGACGACCGAGGTCTATCCCTACACGGCCGCCTCCACCGACATCCGGGCCGCGATCTTCGACCCGGGTTGGCGCGAGCGGTTCGGGTCCGATTACGGCGACATCGAATGGGATGCGACCGGCGAACGCCTCACGGAGGAGACGTTCAACGAGCGGCGCGAGACGGGCGGCCGCATCATCGCGCACATCATCCCGCAGGAGATGTTCGAACTCGCGCTCGCCCATCCCCTCGTCATGGTGGCGAGCGACGGCGTCCCGTTCCTGGACGGCAACGGCCACCCGCGCGGGGCCGGCACCTTCGCTCGCGTTCTCGGCCGCTACGTGCGCGAGGAAGGCCTCCTCACGCTCATGGATGCGCTCCGAAAGATGACCCTGATGCCGGCGCAGCGCCTCGAGGCCTATGTGCCGCAGATGGCGGACAAGGGCCGGCTCCGGGTCGGAGCGGACGCGGACATCACCGTCTTCGACCCCGCCACGGTCATCGACAACGCGACCTTCGACGCGCCCACGCAGCCGTCCGGCGGGATCGAGCACGTCATCGTCAGCGGCACGTTCGTGGTCCGCGACGCCGAACTCATCGAGGACGCCCTCCCCGGCCAGGCCATCCGCCGCGACTGAGTTTCCCGCTCACGCGGCAGCGCCGGCCTCGACGCCAACCCCGGCCAGCCGGCCCGAGATTTCGCGGAGGCGGAGCCACTGCTGGTAGTAGAGCGGGATCCCCAGCATCGACTCCACGAACTGGAACACGTACATGACGATGGCGAACACCGCTCCATACTCGAGCGTCTGTTCCGCCGCCGAGGCCACGGCGAAGACCAGGAGGCCGGTCATGAACACCAGTTGATCCCGAAGGTGCCGGCCTCCAGGTCGGAGAGCCGGATGTTCCAGCGCATCATGGCGCGCAGGTGCTCGCGCAGCCGCCGGGGATCGCCGCTGTGCACGGCGTCGACCTGCCGCTCGTACTGGTCGTTGAACCCCTCGTTGTAGCGGGTCGTCAACCGTCCGGTGAGGGCGTAGAGCGTCACCGTGGCGACGGCGACCACGAGACACCCGAGGAAGACGGGGACGTTGAGGAGCCACAGGATCAGCACGGTGCCGGCGAGCCCGATCAGGCTGTTGACGAGCGCGGGCAGGGAGTTCTCGAAGAACTCGACGACCTCCCGGAGCATCCCGAGCCGAGCCGTGCGGGTCGACGTGTCGCTCTCCTCATCGGCGCCGACCATCTCTTCGCCCAGGCCCACGTAGATCCTCGCGTACGCGCGGCTGTCGACGAGGCGCCGGACGATGGCGATGAGCATGGTCGCGATGCCGAGCGCGCCGAACTCGTAGAGGCCCCGCGTCGAGTCCGCGAGCACACTGTCGATGGCCCGCCCGATGAAGAGCGGGAACAGGATCCAGCCGGCGGCCTCCAGCACGACGAGGGACATTGTGAGGATGAGACGCCCGGCGAAACGCTTCAGAAGTATGTCCATGCGACCTCGGTGGGCTCCTGGATTCTGTCGGCGGCGCCGGGGATCGGCTTATTCTTCGCGCCCAATATGAAACAGGTCCGCGCCCGGTGCCGACATGCCAACCCGGAGGTCCGTTCCCATGCGTTCGATCGAAGCGAGAAGCCCCTTCCGACTCTTCCCGCGAAACGCGCGCGGCGTGCTTGCGGCGTTGATCCTCGCGGCGCCGGCGGCGGAGGCCCACGCCTCGGGCGTCCCTGCTGCGGCCCAGACTGCGGGCGTCGGCCAGGACGCGGGCGCCGATCAGGACGAGACGTCGCTCTACCGGTCGATGCGGTGGCGCAACGTCGGTCCGTTTCGCGGCGGGCGGGCCGTGGCCGCGGCCGGGGTCCCCGACGACAGGCTCACCTACTACATGGGCACGGCCGGCGGCGGCGTGTGGAAGACCTCCGATGGCGGAATCAGCTGGGGCAACGTGACGGACGGGTTCGTCGCCTCCTCCTCCGTCGGGGCCGTGGCCGTCTCCGAGTCGGATCCCAACGTCGTCTACGTCGGGATGGGCGAGCACTCCATCCGCGGCGTCACGACCTCGCACGGCGACGGCGTCTACCGCTCGACGGACGCGGGCCGCACGTGGACGCACATGGGCCTCGCCCCCACCCGCACGATCTCCCGCATTCGGATCCACCCGGAGAACCCGGATCTCGTCTACGTCGCCGCCCAGGGATCGCCCTTCGCGCCCACGCCGGAGCGCGGCATCTATCGCTCGGCGGACGGGGGGGAGAACTGGGAACTCGTCCTCCACGTGGACGAGAACACGGGGGCCTCCGACCTGGCGATGGACCGCACGAACCCGCGCATCCTCTACGCCTCCATGTGGGACCACGACCGCGATCCGTGGTACATCCGCAGCGGCGGGCCCGGCTCCGGTTTTTGGAAGTCGACGGATGGCGGAGACACGTGGGAGGAGATCAATGCCGGCCTCCCCGGTCTCATGGGAAAGACGGCGATCGACGTCTCCCCCGCGGACCCGGACCGGGTATGGGCGCTGGTCGAGGCGGAAGAGGACGTGGACGGGGTGTACCGCTCCGATGACGGGGGGAAGAGCTGGACGCTGGCGAGTTCCGAGCGGCAGCTCCGGGGACGGGCCTGGTACTACATCGAGATCTACGCCGATCCCCTGGACCGCGAGACCGTCTACGTGATGAACTCGCCCTTCCTCAAGTCGATCGACGGGGGGCGCACGTGGGCGACGATCCAGACGCCGCACGTCGACCACCACGACCTGTGGATCAACCCGTTCGACAGCCGGGTCATGCTCTCCGCCAACGACGGCGGAGGGACGGTCACCTTCAACGGGGGTGAGACCTGGTCCACGCAGGAGAACCAGCCCACGGCCCAGATCTACCGGCTCGCGGTGGACAACCGCTTCCCGTATCGCATGTACGGCGGGCAGCAGGACAACACGAGCGTGGGCATGCTGGGCTGGGCCACGCACGGGGGCGGACTCGGCTGGAAGGACTGGATCGACGCGGGGGGCGGGGAATCGGCCTGGGTCGCATTCGATCCCGACAACCCGCGCTACCTGTACGCGACCTCGATCCAGGGGATCATCACGGAGCTGGACACGGAACTCGGCTCCACGCGCAGCGTGCAGGCGTACCCGCAGTTCCAACTCGGGATGGACGCCGAGGACATGCGCTATCGCTGGAACTGGAACGGGCCGGTCGTCGTGTCGCCGCACGACCCGAGGGTGATCTACCACGGGGCGCAGCACCTGCTGAGGTCGAGCGATCGCGGGGTGACGTGGGAGGAGATCTCCCCCGATCTCACGCGGAACGAGCCGGAGAAGCACGTCGCGGCGGGCGGGCCGTTCACGAACGAGGCGGCGGGGGGCGAGGTCTACAACACGATCATGACGATGGCCGAATCCTCGCTGGAGGCCGGGACGATCTGGGTCGGTGCGGACGATGGCCTCGTCCACGTCACGCGCGACAACGGAGAGACGTGGACCGACGTCACGCCGGACGGGATGCCCGAGGGGATGGTGAATTCGCTCGATCCATCGCCGCACGAACCGGGCGGCGCCTACATCACGCTCAGCCGCTACAAGTTCAACGACTTCGCGCCGTACATCTACAGGACGACGGACTACGGGGAGAGCTGGGCGCGCATCGATGCCGGGATCGCGGCGGACAAGCCGGAGGCGTGGGCCCGCGTCGTGCGCGAGGATCCCGAGCGGCGGGGCCTGCTGTACGCCGGGACCGAACTCGGGATGTACGTAAGTTTCGATGACGGCGCCTCGTGGCGGAGTCTGGATCTGAACATGCCGCTCACGCAGATCACGGACCTGCAGGTGCAGGCGGGGGACCTCGCCGTGGCGACGCAGGGGCGCGGCTTCTGGGTGCTCGACGATCTTTCTCCGCTGCGCCAGCGGGCCGACGCCGAAGCCGCCGAGGCCGCGGGCGGCGACCACCTCTACGCGCCCGCCACGGCGTACCGCGTGAGTCAGGGGCTCGGAGGGCCGGTCGGTCCGACGACCACGGGGCAGAACAAGCCGCCGGGCGTCGCGATCGACTACGTCGTCGCCGCGGCACCGGGAGCGGATGCTCCGGAGGACGGTTCGGAAGCGTCTGCGGAATACGCGGCGTCGGAGGGCGTCTCCCTCGTGCTGGAGATCCTCGACGCGGGTGGCGAGGTGGTCCGCACCTTCACGACGGACACGGCGATGACCGTCTCGGGGGTCCGCCACTCGCGTGCGCCCGCCGCCCGCGGGCACAACCGGGTGTTCTGGGACCTGCGCGTGGAGAGCGGACCGCGAGTCACCGAGTCCTACGCCTTTTTCGGGGACGCGCCGGGGTATCGCGTGATGCCCGGGACGTACGGTGCCCGGCTGACGTTGGGCGACGCGCCGCCGCAGACGCGCTCGTTCGAGGTGCGCGGGGACCCGCGGATCCCCGCCTCGGCGACGGATTTCGCAGCCAACGGACGCTTCCTGGAGTCGGTGTTCGGGGCGATCGTGGGGCTCCACAACGGCGTGAACGACATCCGGGACGTGCGCGCGCAGGTGAACGCGGTCGTCGGGCAGGCGACGGAG
The DNA here is from genome assembly GCF_965261555.1 of Candidatus Palauibacter sp. Classification (GTDB taxonomy): domain Bacteria; phylum Gemmatimonadota; class Gemmatimonadetes; order Palauibacterales; family Palauibacteraceae; genus Palauibacter. The sequence continues at coordinate 467,659 of NZ_OZ253465.1, read as the reverse complement.
GCCGGACTCTCGGGGGCCGAGGCGCTCGAAGCGGCGGGGACGGCCCTCGCGGATTCGATCACGGTGCTGGAGGACCGCCTGTTCCAGAAGCGGCGGGCGGCGCAGCAGGACATGGTCGCCTACGAGGGGCTGCTGAACATGCAGTTGACCGCGCTCATGGGAGAGGTGGACGGCTCCGACCTTCCCCCCCGCGCCGGCGTGCTCGAGCGATGGGGCGACCTCGAGGCGGAGTGGGAGGTGGAGGAGGCCGCGCTCGTCCGGGTGCTCGGCGAGATGCTCGACGCGTTCAACCAGCTCGCGCGCGACTCGGGCGTCCCGGCCGTCATCACCCGCGGCCGCCCACGGACCGTCTCGTAGCAGGCGCCACGGATCGGATCGCGCGCCGTGCCACGAATCGCGCCAAGGAGCGCATGACCGGCCGGTTGGCGATCGACGGCGGCACTCCGGTCCGCACGGCGCCGTGGCCCGAGTGGCCGCGCTCCGGGGCTGCGGAACGGCGCGCGCTAAACGAAGTGCTCGAGTCCGGCCGCTGGGGACTGGGCGGCGACGCCGTCCCGGAGCTGGAGGCCCGCTTCGCCGCGCTGCACGGCGCCCGGTACGCCGTGGCCTGCTGCAACGGCACGATGGCGCTGCAGGCCGCACTCGTCGCTGCCGGGGTGCAGCCCGGCGACGAGGTCATCACGAGCCCGTACAGCTTCGCGGCGACGGCCCACGCCATCCGGTCGCTGGGCGCCGTCGCCGCCTTCGTCGACGTCGAGCCGGGCACGCACAACCTGGACCCGGAGCTGATCGAGGCCGCGATCACGGAGCGCACGACGGCGATCCTGCCGGTGCATATCGGCGGACGCCCGGCCGACATGGATGGCGTGAACGCGGTCGCGGCCCGGCGCGGCCTCCGGGTCGTCGAGGACGCCGCGCAGGCGTGGCTGGCGGGCTGGCGCAGCCGCGCGGTCGGCACGCTCGGCGATGCGGGCGCCTTCAGCTTCCAGTCGAGCAAGAACCTCACTGCCGGCGAGGGCGGGATGGTGCTCACCGACGACGAGGCGCTGTACCGCCGCGCGTGGTCGTGGCATGACTGCGGCCGCGACCCGACGGGCTCCCCGCACGCGCACGCGCCGGACGGTCTCAACCTCCGCATGACCGAGTTCCAGGCGGCCCTGCTGCTGTCCGGCCTCGAGCGGCTGCCCGCCGAGCAGGCGATCCGCCGGCAGGCCATGGACGCGCTCTCTGCAGGCCTGGCCGAGGTCGAGGGCGTGAACACGCCGGATCCGGACGAGCGGATCACCGCCCACGGCTGTCACGTCTTCATGGCGCGCCTCGACGAATCGCGGCTCGGGGCGGATCCACGCGACGGCCGAGACAAGCGTCGGGTGATCGAGGCGCTCCGGGCCGAGGGGATCCCCGCGCATTCGGGCTACACCACGCCGCTCGAGCGGGGACTGCCGATTTGCGAGCGGCTCTGCCGCACGACGATCTGGATCAAGCACGAGGTCCTGCTGGCGGGCGCCGCACAGATGCAGGATGTCGTGGCCGCGTTCGCCAAGGTTCTCGGAGGGAAGCGATGAAGAGCTACCAGTTCAGCGCATACGGCGCGCCGCTCGAGTTGGCCGAGGCGCCGACGCCCGAGCCGGCGGGCACGGAGGTGCTCGTCCGCATCCGCGCCTGCGGGGTCTGCCACAGCGACGTGCATCTGCGGGAGGGGTACTTCGAGATGGGCGGCGACCGGAAACTGGACGTGCGCGCGGTGCGCGACCTGCCGTTCACGCTCGGACACGAGATCGTCGGCGAGGTCGCCGCAGCGGGACCGGAGACTGAAGACGTCGACCTCGGCGACCGGCGGGTCGTCTTCCCCTGGATCGGTTGCGGCGGCTGCGATTTCTGCGACAGCGACCGGGAGCACCTCTGCAACCGCCCGCGCGCGCTCGGCACGCACCTCGACGGCGGGTTCGCGGATCACGTCATCGTCCCGCATCCCCGCTATCTCTTCGACTTCGGGGATGTCCCGCCCGAGTTGGCCTGCACCTACGCGTGCTCGGGCCTCACCGCCTACAGCGCGCTCCGCAAGGCGGAACGGTGGCTGGAAGACCAGCTCGTCATCATCGGGGCCGGCGGTGTGGGGTTCGCCGGAATCCAGCTCGCGAAGGCGCTCTTCGACGCCGAAATCATCGTCGTCGAGGTCGATGATGCGAAGCTCGAGGCGGCACGGCGGGCGGGGGTCGCGCACGTGGTTGACGCCCGGGACGAAGACGCCTCCCGACAACTCAAGCGGCTGACGAAAGGCGGCTGCCCGGCGGTCGTCGACTTCGCGGGCTCCTCGGCGTCCGCTGCCCTCGGCTTCCGGACTGCCGCCAAGAGCGGTGGCCTCGTGGTCGTGGGCCTGCTGGGCGGTTCCCTATCCGTGCCGCTGCCCCTGCTCGTCCTCAAGGATCAGACCGTCGAAGGGTCCGATCTCGGAAGTATCGCGGAGATGGGCGAGTTGATGGCACTGGTCCGGGCAGGACGCGTCGACCCGATTCCCTACGCGACGAGGCCGATGGCGGAAGCGGAGTCGAGCCTGCGCGATCTGGAGGCGGGGAACGTCGTCGGAAGGATCATCCTGACCGCGTAGGCGAGAGCCGCGCGGGCTCAGCCCTCAGCAGTCGGCGGACCCGACTTCAGCAGTCGACGAGTTCGATCCTGTCGGGCTGGTTCGGCACCGCGCACAGGAACTCGAACGGCTCTTCCCCCACCGCATCGTAGGAGTGCGGCGTGCCCGCCGGAATGTAGACCACATCCCCGGCCCTCACGTCGTGGGTTTCGTCCCCGATCGACACCCGCGCCCGACCCCGCAGGACGTACTGCTCGTGTTCGACCGCGTTGGTGTGGCGCGGCATCCCGCCGCCCGGCTGCATGACAAAGCGGCGCAGAGCGAAGTTCGGGCCCTGGTCCGGACCGATCAGAACCTGCGTTTCGGTGCCCGACCCGGCGGCCACCGGCGTGAGTCCGAATTCCGATACATGTCGAACGCCCACTGGATCATCCTCCTGATTCCTCGTTCCGTGCGGCCCGAAAACTTGCCCGTCCACCCGCCACGTCGCCAGATTCGACCGCCTCGCGGGCGTAGCTCAGTTGGCAGAGCGTCAGCCTTCCAAGCTGAAGGTCGCCGGTTCGACCCCGGTCGCCCGCTTTCTCTCGTCCTCCAAACATCTCCTCCTCATGTTCCCGGTCGGGAATAATTCCGGCGATACATGGTGTTTTGCCGTGTGAAATTCCCGTACGGGAATAATATGCTTGACATCCGGCGCGGACCGGGGCGATATTCCCGATCGGGAATACTTCATGATGAAGACAACCGTCACACCCGCCGATATCGGCAAGATCGTCCGAGACGCGCGCAAGGACGCGGGGCTGCGCCAGCATGAGCTTGCGGGCGCGGCAGGGGTCGGTCTGCGCTTCATCGTAGATCTTGAAGCGGGAAAACCGACCGCGCAGGTCGGAAAGGTCCTTCAGGTTCTGGCTGCGCTCGGCTGTTCGGTCGAGATCGTTCCCCCACCCGAAGCCGACGCGACGGCACCGGCCGCCGTCCACGATACCGGCCGCCGTCCACGATAGATGAGCCGCGTCCTCGACATCTGGTGGGATGGGCGCCTCGTCGGTCGTTTGATGCAGCCGTGGCCCGCCGCCCTCGAGTTTGTGTACGCGGACGACTGGCTGCGGGACGAACGAGCCCCGGCGCTGTCCGCGTCGCTGCCCAAGCGCCCAGAGCGATATGCCCGCCGCGAATGCCGGCCCTTCTTCGCCGGCCTCCTGCCGGAGGAGGTTCAACGGGACCGAGTGGCAAGGGCGCTGGGTGTTTCCCCCTTGAACGACTTCGTCATTCTCGATCGTCTCGGCGGCGACGTTGCGGGAGCGCTCCAACTGCTGCCATCCGGAGAACCGCCGGCGGAGCCGGACTCGGACTATTCCCCTCAACCGCTCAACGACGCGGCGCTGATCGACGTGCTCGACAAGCTGCCGTGGCGTCCGCTGCTCGCCGGCGACGAAGGCCTGCGCCTCTCGCTCGCCGGGGCCCAGTCGAAGCTGCCTGTCGTTATGGTCGACGACGTGATCGCCCTTCCAGCGTCGGGGCAGCCCACGACTCACATCCTGAAGCCGGCGATCCCCGATTTCCCCCACACAACGGAGAACGAAGCCTTCGCGATGCGGCTCGCGCGCGCGGTGGGCTTGGACGTCGCGTCCGTGGAGCCTCGGCGAGTGGGGGATCGAACGTTCCTCCTGATCGAGCGATACGATCGATCGGTCGGCCCGGACGGTTTTGTGCGCCGCATCCATCAGGAGGACTTCTGTCAGGCGCTCGCCATACCCCCGGCGGCCAAGTACGCAGGTGAGGGCGGTCCGGGTCTGAAGGTTGGCTTCGACCTGCTGCGCCGGGTCGCGCGCCGCCCCGCCGTCGACGTCATCAGGCTCCTCGACGCCGTGATCTTCAATCTCATCGCGGGCAACGCGGACGCGCACGGGAAGAACTTCTCGCTCCTGTATGACGCGGCCGGACCTCGTCTCGCACCGCTCTATGACCTCGTGATGACGGTCGCCTACCCGGAGCTGTCGTCTACGCTCGCCATGCCCATCGGGAGCTGCGCGGAACTTGCGGAGATGGACTCTGGCCGCTGGGCTGCCTTTGCGGAAGAAGCGACGCTGGGACTCCCTCTCATCCGGAGAAGGGTCGCCGAAATCGGAGAGTCGGTGATCCGGCGGGCACACGACGTGACGGAGGAGCTGACGATGCCGGGGCTGGATACGGAGGCGCTCCGGCGATTCCGCCGCACGGTCACCGTCCGGGCGGAGCAATGCATGGCGTCGACCGGAGCCGGGGTCGGCCGACTCAGTGGCAATCCCACGGGTTCGTGAGGACGAGTTCGAGTCCGATGAAGTCCGCCACGTCGCCGTCTTGCGGGCTGTCGCCGTTCGCTTGAGCTTCGAGCGCGAAGCGTTCGGCATCTCCGTTCCCCAACGATGGATGTGACCGATGGCGACAGAACCTCGCGACTTCAACAGCGCGATCCAGTACCAGCCCGACGAGACGCCCCCGTACCGGATCGCCATCGGACTTGCGCTCCAGTACGTCGTGCTCACCATCGCGGCCATCGTCATCACGGTGGCGATCGTGGTGCGGGCGGCCGGCGGCTCCGAGTCCTACCTGTCGTGGGCGAGCTTCGCGGTCCTGATCGTGAGCGGCGTGACCACGGCCGTGCAGGCCGCGCGCGTCGGGCGCGTGGGAGCGGGGTACGTCCTCCTCATGGGGACATCGGGCGCGTTCATCGCGGCCTCCGTGACGGCGCTCGTCGAAGGCGGCCCCGGTCTCCTCGCGGCGCTCGTCATCGCCTCCTCCCTCTTCCAGTTCGGGCTCTCGCGGCACCTCGCGCTCCTGAGGCGGATCATCACGCCGGTGGTCGCGGGGACGGTGATCATGCTGATCGCGGTCACGATCATGCCCCTCCTGTTCGATCTTCTGCGCCAGGTGCCCGAGGGCGCCTCGACGCTGGCGGCGCCGGTGACGGCGGGCGTCACCGTGCTCGCGACGCTGCTCATCGTGCTCCGGGCGAGCGGCGTCTGGCGGCTGTGGGGTCCCGTGATCGGCATCTTCGTCGGGTGCGCGGCGGCGGTTTCGTTCGGCATCTACGACTTCGAGCGCGTGGCGGCCGCGCAGTGGATCGGTCTCCCCGCAGCCGGCTGGCCGGGCTTCGGCTTCAGCATCGGCCCCGCCTTCTGGGCGCTGCTGCCGACGTTCGTGTTCGTGACGCTGATCGGCGCGATCGAGACCGTGGGCGACGCCGTGGCCATTCAGCGCGTGTCCTGGCGGCGCAGCCGGGCCACGGACTTCGGAGCGGTGCAGGGCGCGGTCGCCGCCGACGGGCTCGGCAACCTGCTCTCGGGGCTGCTGAGCACCGTCCCCAACACGACCTATTCGTCGAGCATCTCGCTGGCCGAGATCACGGGCGTCGCGGCGCGCCGGGTGGGCGTGTGCATCGGCGTGACCTTCTGCGTGCTGGCGTTCCTGCCGAAGATCGCGGCGATCGTGCTCGCCATCCCCGACCCCGTGCTCGCCGCCTACGGGTTCGTTCTGATCGGGATCCTGTTCGTCATCGGGGCGCGGGTCGTCGTCCAGGACGGCATCGACTATCGCAAGGCGGCGATCGTCGGCGTGTCGTTCTGGGCGGGCGTCGCATTCCAGGAGGGCGCCCTCTTCAACGAGTATCTGAGCCCCGGGCTCGCGCCTCTGCTCGAGAACGGCATGACGGCGGGCGGCCTGACCGCGATCCTCCTCACAGCCCTGCTCGAGTTCACGGGCTCGCGGCCCCTGCGCGTCGAGACGACGCTGAACGTGGAGGCGCTCCCCACCATCCGGAACTTCCTCGACAAGTTCTCGATCCGGCGGAAGTGGCGCATGGAAATGAGCGACCGGCTGCTGCAGGCGGCCGAGGAGACGCTGCTGCTCCTGCTGGAGGAGGCGAAAGAAGGGGAAGACGCGGAAGACCGGCGTCTGCGCGTCGTCGCCCGCAAGTGGGGGAACGGGGCCGAACTGGAGTTCATCTCGGCCAGCGGCGCGGGGAACATCGAGGACCAGATCGCCGTTCTCGCCAGCCACGGCACGGCCGAGCCGCAGGAGCACGAGCTCTCGCTCCGGATTCTGCAGCACCTGGCCACATCGGTGAGGCACCAGAAATACCACGATGCGGACATCGTGACGGTTCACATCGACGGCCCCGCACGGGGAGGCTAGCTGAGCGGAGCCGGCCGGTCGACGGCTCCGGCTAGCGGTGGAGGCTAGCGGCTCGAGATCTGGTGGGCCGCGATGAGTGGGAGAGGGCGCTCGATCCGGCCGGGCGTCTCGCAGACCGAGATCGACCCGCGGGCCCGCGAGATCAGGATTTCGCAGGCCTCCAGCACCGGCGCCCCGAGGATCAGCAGCGGGCGTCGTGAGAGGTCGAGCGCCTCGAACATGGCGAGTTCCGCAACGACCGCGTCGACATCGGCGAAGCGGGTCGTGCCGAGGTCGAGCGAGGCCAGCCGGATCGGCGCCGCGGCAATCGTCGCGGAACCCACGCCGCGTGGGAGCAGCGTAAAGGGTTCGCCTGTGAGTTCGACTCCGGCGAGCAGCGCCGCCGCCGTGTTGAGGACCGTGTACGGGGCGCCGGTGTCGAGTATCGCTCCCACCTCCCGGCCGTTGACCCGGACCGTGAAGTGGACCAGCGCGCGTCCGAGGTCATCCATCGGGATCGGGGGCCCGAGATCGTCGCCGGGGGTGGCCCGCCCCGGTTCGTAGAGGCGGATCTCTCTGTCGGGGCCGTCGATGCGGACGTCATAGCGCTCGAAGAGGCGGGTGCCGATGACGCCGTCGTAGCGGATTCCGGCCGGGTCGGTGACGAAGTCGTCGTCCACGATGACCCGGTGTCCGGGCCGGGCATTCGCGCGTCCGAAAAAGATGTCCGGTCCGCGAACGAGCCAGGTCGCCTCGCTCCCGCTTCCGCCCTGCACGCGTGTCCATCCGACGCGCGGCAGGTCGAGCCGGCGTGCCACGCCTCGCGTGAGTCCGTGCGCGTTCGCCCCGGTGTCGAAGACGAAGCGAAGGGGTCCGCGCCGGGACCTGCCCTCGATGGTGAACCAGCCGTTGCGAAAGCCGAGGGGGATGGCGGCGACGAGCGCTTCGTCGGCCGGGGTGCGGTTCGCGACTTCCTGCAGCTCCGGCGGCTCCTGGACGGGAGCCCGCCACTCCGCCGCCGAGGCAGGCGACGAGGCGACGACAACCAGTGCGGCCCCGACCAGGTTTAGTTTCATGTAACTAGATTGTAACGATTGCCGTTGCATAACTGTGACACACCACAATAGCAGAAATGGTTCCCGTTGTCATGTAACAGTCAGATCAGGGGACCAGGCCCTCCGCCGTCGCGAGCAGTCGATCGCGGTCGAGCACCTGGCCGCCGAGGATCACGGCGTGCACGCGGCGGGCATTGGCGATGTCGTCGAGCGGGCTGGCGTCGAACAGTACGATGTCGGCCAGCATGCCGTGCGCCAGCGTGCCCCTGTCGGGCAGGCGCAGCGCTTCGGCGCCCATCCGGGTCGCGGAGATCAGAGTTTCCGCCGGCGTCATGCCGGACTCCACATGAGTCTCCATCTCGCGCTGGAAGGCGAGCCCCGGGGGCGCGTTCGCCACCAAGCCGTGCGAGCCCATGGTCACGGGGCCGCCGGCCTTCGCGTAGCGCACCGTGAACGCGCCCATGTTCCGCATCGCCGCCCACTGCACGTCGCGGCCCTCCTCGCTGAACTCCGGCTCGAAGACGGCCAGTGTGCCGTCGAGGTTGACGTTCCGTTCGAGCATGAGTTCAATGAGCGCGTCGGCGCGCGGCCCGGCGGGGTCCAGCGCCGCCCACAGCGCCAGCCCGCCCGCCCCGCGGTAGATGCTCTCGCGGAACACCGACTGCCGGAACTCCTCCGCCTGTTTGGGCGAGACGAGGGCCCTGCCCACGGACCTCGTGTGCTCGATCCCATCCAGCCCCAGCCGGATCGCGGCCACGGGGTCGACGATCTCGAGGTGGCCGTGGACCGGCACGTTGCGGCGGTCGGCCTCCTCGATGACGGCGGCGATCTGCGCGAGCGAGAGCCGGAAATACACCTTCAGCGACGTCGCGCCCGCATCCATCAGTTCGTTCGCCGCCATCCGGGCGTCCATCTCGTCCAGCAGGACGCGGGAGATGGTGGGATAGGCCGTGTTCCACCCGTCGAGGATCGGTCCGGAATAGAGGAGCCGCGGCGCCGGATACCCCTGGGCGCGCACGCCCGCCATCCAGGTCTCGTTATCCGACATCCATTGTCCCATCTCCCTCAGCGTGGTCACGCCGTTGGCCAGGAAGAGGAGCGGAAGTTCGGGATTCGCGTCGGTCCCCGTCCCGTCGATCGACGCGTGCGGGCCGGGAGAGTAGTGGAAGTGGAGGTCGATGAATCCCGGTGTGAGGAACCTGCCGGAAGCATCGAGGCGCTCGGCCCCCGCCGGGATCTCCACCTGCCCCGCGGGCCCGATCCGCTCGATCCGGTCGCCGCGCACGAGCACCGTCGCATTCTCGTGGACGGCGCCCGTCCCATCGAAGACCGTGCCCCCCTCGATCGCCAGCCACCGGTCCTGCGCCTGAACTGAAGCGGCTCCCGCCAACATCCCGATGAGAACGAACGAAGCTCTTGCAGCGCGCACGGCGAAGCTCCTTGGTCAAGTCCGCTTCCTGTGCGACCGGGTCCAACCGACCCGGACGACCGCATCTACGCTGACGGAGATCACCGTCCAAGACAAGGTATGCATCGGGGTGGGACGGGTGATGGGCGTGTCGCCGCTTGCTTGCTGGTGAACGCCGCGACGATGCTCCGTGGGCCGGGGTGCGGGATCGTCGCGGGGTGGGCGGTACGCCGGTCGGCGGTTCCGAGGGCGTTCAAGGCTGGCGCAATCGGCGACACGCCCATCACCCGCCCGTCGCCGATGCGGCGGGGGAGGCGGTGGCCGGGCTTGCTGGCTGGTAAACCGCGCTGCTCCACGGTGCAGGGCGGGCGTGGGGTGCGGAAGGGGAGGAGGGGAGCGTCGGCGGCGGCGCCAGCCTTGAACGCCTGCCAACCGGCTCCACGGTCCTGTGGCCGCCCCGCGGCGGTGTGTCCCCCGGACGGCGGAGCATGGTCGCGGCGTTCACCAGCCAGCCGGCGCCGACACTCCCCTCCTCACCGGGCCGATCTTTCCGTCCCGGACGACGGGATCTACGCTCAGACATTCCCGCCGAACGCAAAGGAGCAAGACCATGGAGAAGAGAGTGCGCACCTGCACGGGGATTCTCGGTTCGATGGCCATCCTCTTTCTCGGCGGAGAGCCGGCGAAGGGCCAGGACCGCGAGGCCCTGTCCGGGGAGGTGAGGTCCTATCTCGCCGTCTCCTCGCCCGTGGTGGCGCTCGAAAACGTGCTCCTCTTCGACGGCACGGGCGGACCCGCACGCCCGGGGCAGACGATCGTCGTCCGCGGGAACCGGATCGAGAGCGTGGGCGCGACGGGCGAGGTCGAGATCCCATCGGGTGCCGAACGGCTGGACCTGGAGGGCCATTCGGTCATGCCCGGAATGGTCGGGCTCCACAACCACATGTTCTACTACCAGTCCACGCCGCGCGCGTCGCAGATGCAGTACTCGGGTCCGCGACTCTATCTCGGGGCCGGGGTCACCACCGTGCGGACGACGGGGAGCGTCTCCCCGTACCAGGACATCTCCCTGAAGGGTGCCATCGAAAGGGGCGAGACGCCGGGCCCCCGCATCCTCATCACCGCCCCCTACGTCATCAGCCCCGGACCGGACGAGCGCCTCCGGGATCTCGGGATGTATGCGATCCGGGACGAGGAGGCGGCGCGCCGGTACGTGCGCTACTGGGCCGCGGAGGGGGCGGAGTGGATCAAGGCCTACACGCAGATCACGCGCGAGGCGCTGGGCACGATCATCGACGAGGCGCACCGCCAGGGGATGAAGGTGACGGCGCACCTGTGCTCGGTGGGCTTCCGCGAGGCGACGGCGATGGGGATCGACAACCTCGAACACGGCCTGTGGGCCAACTCCGAGTACGACACCACGCGTGAACCGGACAGGTGCAGCCCCAACTACCAGCGAAGCATCGCCGAACTGGACATGGACGACCCCCGCGTGGCCGAGACGATCTCCGAGATGGTCGCCGCCGGCGTCGCCATGACCTCCACCGTGGCCGTCGCCGAGCAGGCCACGCCGCTCGTGCCCGACCTCACGGAGCGCGATCTGGACGCGCTCCCGGATCACGTCGTGGAGGCGGAGATGGAGCGGCGGTCGATCTTCCGGACGACGGAGATGCCGTGGATGATCGACCTGTTCGAGAACATGCTCGACTTCGAACTCGCCTTCGTGGAGGCGGGCGGCGTGCTGGCGGCCGGCGTGGATCCGGCCTGGGGCGCGCTGCCCGGCTACGGTGATCAGCGGAACTTCGAGATCCTCGTAGAGGCGGGTTTCGAGCCGACCGCCGCCGTCCGGATCGTGAGCGCGAACGGGGCGCGCATCCTCGGCCTCGACGGCGAACTGGGCACGGTCGTCCCGGGCAAGCTCGCCGACCTCATCGTGATCGAGGGCGACATTGAACTCCGGCCCTCGGACATCCGAAACGTCCGTCTGGTGTTCAAGGATGGACTCGGCTACGACCCGGAGCGGCTCACCGCCGCCGTCGCCGGCCAGGTCGGCGTCCGCTAGCCGGACCTCTCTATCGGATCTCGACGTCGTCCAGTTCGAAGGTGAACGCTCCGAGCGGTGCCTGGGCCACGAAGGCGAGGCCGGCGATGATCGTCGGATCGGCCGTGGAGAAGCTCTCGAGCGGGATCTCGACCACGGTCCACTCCGCCCCGGCGAGGAAGGGGACCGCGGGAGGCGCCGTCGCCGCGATGTCGGCGCCGAACAGCATCACGGTGTAACCTCGCCCGTCGCCGCGGGCCCGGAATCGCAGGACGCTACGGCCCGAGAAGTCGACCGCCTGCATCGGCTGAGCGCCAAGAAACCAGATGGCGCCCGCCCACGGGAACGGGGACCCCGCCTTCGTCTCGCCGCGCACGACGAGGGCGCCGGCCTCCACCGCCAACTCGGCCGTGGAGGTGCCGCTGTTCATCGCATCCGTCGTCACCTGCCAGCCGGAACCGAAGCCGGCGTCGATCCCGTCCTCGAAATCGACGACGATCGGTCCGTCGGGCGCCGGCGCGATCTCCGGGGCGGACCCCGCCGCGGCGGACTCGCGCGCGACTGCGTAGCCATCCTTCCAGATCGTGACGATGTCCGTGGTGCGGGACAGGTCATCCCCGACGTCGCCCCGCACGAGCACGAGGTCGGCGACGTAGCCCTCGGCGACGCGGCCGCGCTCGGGGACCCGGAACGCCTCCGCGGCCCCGGACGTCGCGGCGGCGAGTGCCGCGTCGCTGGCCAGACCGGCCCGCGCCAGGAGGCGAAGCTCTCCGTGCATCGAAATCCCGGCCCCCGTCCCGGGGTTGGGCGCATCCGTTCCGGCGATGATACGGACGCCCGCTTCGTGCAGGCGCCGCACGTTCTCCAGCGCCGCCTCGCCTTCCGTCCCCGTGCGCAGATACGACGGATTGCCAAGCGTCCCCTGCTGCATGGGCGAGACCAGTTCTTCGTCGGTCTCGTCGAGCACCCGCAGTCCGGTGGAGTCGCCGAACATGCTCGCGATGACGGAGAGCGTCGGAACGACGAAGACCTCCGCTTCCGCGACGCGGCGGGCGTCCTCCTCGGCGATGACCTCGTCGATCCATACGTGGACCAGACCGTCCGCACCCTGCGAGACCGCTTCGAGCGCCCGCTCGATGCCCGTGACGTGGACGACGGCCAACAGTCCCTCCGCGTGGGCTGCGGCGATCAGTGCGCCGATCGTCTCGCCGTCGAGAGCCGGGAATTGCAGCTCGCTGCCGTAGGCCCTCCCGTCCTCCGAGACGATCTTGATCCAGTCGGAGCCTTCCGCCTTCCGCGCCCGCACCCAGGCGGCAGCGTTCGCCGGGTCCGCGAGCGGCTCCACCGCCATCCCGAACTGCGTGCCGTGACCGCCCGGCGCCGTCGCCAGCATGCCGGCAGAGAAGAGGTCGGCTTCGGCCGTGCGCGCGATTTCGTCCCGGGCCGCTCTCGCTCCCGTCAGGAGAGCGGGATCGGTGAACTGGTCGAGCACCGAGGTCACGCCGAAGCGCAGCGCGTCGTTCAGCGTTCCGCCGAACGTGTGGACGTGGCCATCGATGAGGCCCGGGAGCAGCGTGTGCCCGCGCCCGTCGACCCGAGGCAGCTCCTCCGGCAGTCTGAGCTTCGCCCCGACGCGCCGCACACGTCCGTCCTCCACCCACACATCCTGGTTCGGCCTGAAGGCGACGCCGTCGAAGAGCGCCACGTCCACCACCGCGAAGCTCTCCTCCGGCGCCTCCTGTCCCGGGACGTTCGCGCCGCCGGGAACCGGGAGCGTCGCGAGCGCGCCGATGAATCCCCCGGCCGCGACTGCAAGAATCCACAGACTTCGGGCACCCGATCGGTTTCCCGCATTCATGATGTTCCTCCCGGGCGAAGCGAGACGGCGCCCGACCCCGCCCGCCGAAAGCCGAAAGCGGCGACGGCGAGAAAGGCGAGCGATTGAACGCCGAGCACCGAGACGTGCAGGAGCGTGGTCTGTCCCCCGTCCATATCGATGATCTTGAGCGCAAGCTGCGCCTGGTGGAAGGCCGGCAACGCGTTGGCGACGTCCTGCAGGGCCGCCGGAAAGATCGTGATCGGGATCCAGAGTCCGGACAGCATGGCCATGGGCAGGAACACGAGGTTGGTGATGGCCACCGCGGCGCGTCCCCTGGACCACGCCCCGACGGCAAGCCCCAGAGCGCAGAAGGGGATCACTCCGGCGAGCACGACTCCGGCCAGGGCGAACCACTGCCAGCGGTACAGCACCACCCCGGCCCCATGGGCGCCGAGAAGGAAGATCCCCAGGACGACGGCCGCTCCGAAGGCGATCGCCATCGCGACCTTGGCGAGCAGGTAGGCGGCCGCCGGCATCGGCGTGGTCCGTTTGAGGAGGAGGACACCCGAGTCGCGTTCCATGGCGAGCCCGGCGCCGAAGCCGAACAGCGAAGGGCCCATGACCCCGAAGACGCTGTACGTCGCCAGCATGTACGTGGGCGCGGCGGCGGAAAAGCTCCCCGCGCCCATGAGCACGCCGAAGAACAGGTAGAAGATCAGAGGGAAGAGCAGCGTCGGAATCGCGAAGGCGGGCTCCCGCAGGACCATCAGGAACTGGTACCAGGCCTCCAGCACGTAGATGCGCCACCGATGGGCGAGTCCCGCCGCGGTCACCGGGCCGGCTCGGGTTCGTCGGACTCTCGCGTGAGGGCGAGGAACGCTTCTTCCAGTCCGGCGCCGACCACGGTCAGGTCGTGGAGGTCGGGATCCCGTTCGAAGAGTTCGCGGACCAGCGCCTCGGGGCGGGAGGTCAGCACCTCGAGGTGTTGGCCCCGGGTCTCGGACGTGACGACACCGGGCACGGACGCCACGGCGTCTCCCGTCACGCGGGTCACGCAGCGCACCCGGCGCGCGGCGGTGCGGGACTTGATCGTCGACGGTGCGCCTTCGGCGATCACGCGCCCGCGATGGAGGACGACGATTCGATCCGCGAGCGCGTCCGCCTCTTCGAGATAGTGCGTCGTCAGAACCGTGGTCCGGCCGGATTCGCGGTGGCGGCGAATCTCCTCCCACAGCCCGCGCCGGACTTCCACGTCGAGGCCCGCGGTGGGCTCATCGAGGAAGACGAGGTGCGGATCGCCACAGAGGGCGAGGGCGAACATGACCCGCTGCTTCTGTCCCCCGGAGAGCTTGCCGAACCTCCGTCCCTCGATTCCCTCGATCCCCGCCATGGCGAGCAGATCGGAAGCCGGGACGGGAGTGGGGTAGTAGGCGCGGAAAAGGTCGATGTGCTCGCCCACCGTCAGCGTATCGGGTACGCCGGAGATCTGGAGCATCGCGCCTCGGCGCGCCCGAACCTCGGGAGCGTCGGGTCGCAGCCCGAAGACGGTCGCTCTTCCGGTCTGCACGGGCAGGCTCCCGAGCAGCAGATGGATCGCCGTCGTCTTGCCCGCCCCGTTGGGACCCAGCACCGCCAGCACCTCGCCGCGCCGGACCTCGAGGTCCACCTCCTCCAGCGCGACCACCGAGCCGTATCGATGGGTCACGCCCGAAAGACGGGCGATGTCGGGTTCCGACATGGGAATCCTGGAGCGAAGTTGGTTCCGTCGGCCGGGGCACTCTACGTGCCATCACGCCTGAGGTTTCAAGCCTCAGAGTTCCATCACGCGCTCGACGTCGCGGGGGATGGGATCAGGTTTCGTGAGGAAGGAGATGGAGAGGAAGAGGACGAGGGAGACGAGGAGCGCCGCGGCCCCGTGGTCGACTCCGTACGGGAGGCGCACGGTGCCGAACCCGAAGCCCGACCGGAGTCCGAAGTTGATGAGCAGGCTGCTGGCGATGGCGACGTTGGCCGCGAGGGCGTTGGCCCGTTTCCAGTTGAGTCCGATCGCGATGACGGGAACGAGGCCCGCCGCGAACGTGCCCCAGCCGAACACGCCGAGAAGCGCCACGAGGTCGTCGGCATAGAGCGCCACCAGCGCGGCCGAGATCGCGAGCAGGACCGTGATGATGCGTGCCCATGCGAGTTCGTTGCCGAGCGACCGGCCCCGGATGGCGTTCGGCAGATCGTGCATGATGGCGGCCGTTCCGATGTTCAGGAACGCGTCCGCCGTGGACATGATCGCGGCGAGCAGCGCGGCGAAGACGACGCCGGCGAGCAGCGGGTGCGTGAAGGCCCGCAGAAACTCCGGCGAGGCGGCGTCAGGGGTCGCGAGCGCCGGATGTCCGCCGCTAATGACCAGGGCCCGCATCGCGAAGCCGATCCCGATCCAGAGCAGCGCCGCGAAGCTGTAGGCGAGGACGCCGACCGGTATCACGTAGCGCAGTTCCTTCATGCGCCGCAGCATCATGAACTTGGTGATGATGTGCGGCTGCCCGGCGACCCCGATGCCGAACACGAAGAACCACGCGAGCCCGCCCATGAGGCCGATCGTTCCCCACGGCCCGCCCGCCGCGCGGTCGTCGGCCGCCACGATCCGGCTGATCTCGGTCAGCCCGCCGTCGAATGTTCCCAGCACCGTGGCGAAGACGAGGAAGGATGCGACGACCATGATGACGCCCTGGATCACGTCCGTGTAGACGGAGGCCACGATCCCGCCGGTGACCGAGTAGAAGATCAGGACGGAGCACGAAATGGCGACGCAGAGCGCAAGGCTCGGGTTCTCCAGCACGCCGGCCTCCGCCAGTACCCCCTGCAGCACGATCGACATGGCCAGGATCTGCGTCGCCAGATATCCCAGCACGCCGAGCAGGATCACGACGGCCACGGAAGCCTGCACCGACGGTTTCCCGTACCGGGCGGCCGCCACGTCCGGGAGCGATACGCACTCGCGAAGCTCGGACACCATGCGGATGCGTTTCGCCACCAGGTTGAGGACGATGATGTTGGAGATGACGATCGTACCGAGAATCCAGATCGAACTCGTCCCCATCGAGTACATGAGGCCGGGACCGCCCACGAACCCGAACCCGCTCATCGTGCTCGAGAAGATCGCGAACGCGGTCACGAACGTCCCCAGGGTTCGGCCGGCCACGAAGAAATCGCTCGTCGACTTCGTGCGCCGGAGCGACCAGAGTCCCACGCCGACGCAGAGCGCGAGATACGCGACCACGGCGAGCAGCGTGATCAGGGCGCGGTTCGCCTCCACGGACCGCTATCCCTCGCGGGAGGGCGCGCGCCTCTCCCTCGATTGTGCGACGATCTCATCGAAGCGGGCCTGCTCCCTCGGGCCGAAATAGGCGCTCTCGAACGCCCACGTGATGGCGAGAAGCGGGATCCACGGGGCGAGCGTGAGCCCGTACACCAGCAGGGCGGTCGGCGCGGTGAACCCCAGGATGACCGTGGTGTCGCCGCCGGCGTAGGCGTCGAAGGACCACATGAGGACCACGAAGAGGAGGACGTAGCCCACCGACCACGCGTTGACCGCCCGGCGGATCCAGTGTCCGTCCCGGAATCCGATCAGCATCGTGACCCACATGGTGCCGAGCATCGCGATCCCGGCGACATACGCCGCCCATGCCGGTACGCCGAGTTCGCCCGCGTCGATCCCCACCTGCATCGGGGCGTGCTCCGGGTGCGGGAGCGGACCGGCGCGGCCGGCCCCCGCGACGACCGCCAGCACGAGCAGGCCGAGCAGGACGACACAGAGCGCGAGCAGCACCGCCATCAGACGAGTCATGTGAGCGTTGTCGCGGATGGAGCCCCCCGGTTCGGGAAGCGCCGAAGTTGTCACGACGCGGGCCCCGGCGCGAGGCCGCGCCACGCCGCTTCCGCCACGCCCGCCCGGATACGCGCTGGACTTGAGGTGTCGGTCCTGTGAGTTTGGCGCTCTCCCGGGGTATCGGCGCCGGGGACGGAATTCCACGGACACCCACCGACGCTCATTCACGACGTTCACACACGACACTCACACGCAACGCGCGGAGACGACATGACTGCACCAGCGCGGGTCGCCATCACCGGGGCCGCAGGAAATATCGGATACGCCCTCGCCTTCAGGATCGCGGCCGGGGACATGCTCGGGCCGGACCGGCCCGTCACGCTTCAACTGCTGGAGATTCCGCCCGCGCTCGACGCGCTGCGGGGCGTCGAGATGGAACTCAACGACTGCGCCTTTCCGCTCCTCCACGGGGTCGTCGGGACCGCGGACGTGAACGAAGGGTTCGACGGAGTCGACTACGCGCTGCTCGTGGGCGCCAAGCCGCGGGGGCCGGGGATGGAGCGCGGCGACCTGCTGGCCGACAACGGGAGGATCTTCGGCCCCCAGGGTCGCGCGCTGAGCGACCGCGCCTCCCGCGACGTGCGCGTCCTCGTGGTCGGGAACCCGGCGAACACGAACTGCCTGATCGCGGCGGCCAACGCGCCGAGGCTCGACCGCCGGCAGTTCGCGGCCATGACCCGGCTCGACCACAACCGCGCGATCAGCCAGCTCGCCGAGAAGACGGGCACGCACGCGACGGAGATCCGGCGCATGACGATCTGGGGCAACCACTCCGCGACGCAGTACCCCGACATCGGCCAGTGTACGGTGGCGGGCGCGCCGGCCACCGGCCTCGTCGACGAGACCTGGTACCGGGACACCTTCATCCCGAAGGTCCAGAAGCGGGGCGCCGACATCATCCAGGCGCGCGGCGCCTCATCCGCGGCGTCCGCGGCCTCCGCCGCCATCGACCACGTGCGGACGTGGGTACACGGCACGCCGGCGGGCGACTGGACGAGCATGGCGGTGCACGCGGACGGGCGCTACGGCGTGGCCGAGGGCGTGGTGTACTCGCAGCCGGTGACGTGCGCCGCGGGCGACTACTCCGTCGTCGAGGGCCTCGACGTGAGCGAATTCAGCCGCGAGCGCATGGAAATCACGCACGCGGAGCTTCGGGACGAACGCGACGCCGTCGCGGACCTTATCGGCTGACGGCGATGGATCGCGGGGATTGGGTCGCCAGGGGGCTGACGCCGATCCTGAACGTCTCGGACCTGCAGGAGAGTTTCGCCTGGTTCGAGCGGCTGGGATGGAGGAAGAGCTGGGACTGGGGCGATCCGCCGGACTTCGGAGGCGTCGTTTCCGGCGACAGCCAGATCTTCCTGTGCCAGGACTGTCAGGGAGGAAGAGGCCGGGGTGCCGTCGAGAAGACCTTCGGCCCCGGTGGCGACGACGCGGCCGACAGGGGCGTCTGGATGTCGGTGTGGGTGGATGATGTCGACGCCGTGCATCAGCGGTGCGTCGAGCAGGGTCTCGAGGTCACGTGGCCCCCCACGGACATGCCGTGGGGCGTGCGCGAAACGCACGTCCGCCACCCCGACGGCCACGTCTTCCGAATCAGCCGCGGCGTCGACTTGGACTAAGCGGGGCGATTCCTCTACAGCAGCGGGTCGGGTTCCGAGTCCGGCTCGTAAACCTTGAGTCTCCTGTCCGTAGTCCAGATATGGACCCGGTAACCGAGAGACGTCGTGTATTCTTTCTTGAGGCGCTCCGCCTCGCTTATCACGGTGGAGTCCGTCAGCCCCATTTCCAGGTGGGCGGGATCCTCCGAGAATCTCCGCAGCAGGCCGGACAGCCCAGCTTTCACATCGGTGGCGGGGACGATGATCCAAGGGATCACCTTCTCGATGCTGGAGTTGACGTCGGATTCCACTGCCTTGGCGAGTTTGCGTCTCTTGTGTCCGTTTTCGACGTCGCCGATGTGGTCACACAGTTGGTAGAGGCAGCCCAGCGGAAGGAAGAACCGTCCGGTTGACTGCTCTCGCATCCGTTGTTGGATCTTGTCGGAGAACCCGCTCCGATGGCACCCCGGAACGCGATAAAACTCGCACAGATAGCTGGTGTCGAGAACGAATACGGTCGCCATCAAGCGCGTGCGTCCAGCCAGCGTTGCATTTGCTTCGCGCGAGTTTCGTCGAGGTCATCGGCAACGTACTGATCGACGAGTCGCCGGGTCACCAGATCGCCAAGACTTCCCCGCTCAAGCAACTCATCGTGGCGGGGGAGATTCACCAACCGCCGAAGTTGGCTACTACCGTCCTTTCGAGACCGAAACGCGAGGACGACCCCCTCTTGTTGATCCTTGGTGAGGGAGTCGAGCGTGGCCGGATTGTGCGTGGAAAGCACGACGTTGACGCTCCGTCTATCTCCCATCTCCGTGATGGCGGCGATGAGTGCCGATACGCGGCTTGGATGCAGGCCGTTGTCGAACTCTTCCACCACAACGCGCGAACCCTCTTGGCTAGTCGCCACCGCGGTGAGCGCAGCAAGGGCGCGGAGAGTGCCGTCTGAAAGAAGCCGGGCGTCCGTGACTTGGTCGGAATCCTGTTCCTGCAACCCAAGCATCACGTCGCCCGCCGAAGTCTCGATGAACTTGAACTGGCTGTACGGCTCTTCTGGAACATTGCGGATGAACTCGAACAGGGAACGCAGAATCTCTCTCCCCTCCAATCCCTTCATGCTGAGGCCGAAGAGGACGGAGGACAGGTTGGAGCCGTCGCGGAGCAGGACATCGTCTCCGATCCGCTCATACCGGCGCATGACGTGCGGCTTCGGGTCGAACACAAAGGACGCAGCCAAGTGGCGGCGTAGGGCCGAGATCGGCTTGAGAGAGGCGTCCAACATTCGGTTCTTCAAGGCAAACTGCTCGTATTGAGAGAGCACGGAGCGCGTCGCGGACGCGCTCACTTGGGGCTTCCTTCCACCCTGTGCGAAATTGTTATACTGGATCCGTATGTCCGCAGAACTCGGGCTGTCGGTGCCGAGCGTCTCGAACAACATCGTGTCGTCGTCCGTGAGCCACAGGGATTCCTCAGCGATGCGGGGTTCGGGGCGCGGCTTCACGGATACGCGATACCGTATTCCATGGATCTTCCGCTGCCATTTCGTTCTCGCGGTGAAGGACAGCGAGAACATCTTGCTTCCGTGGCGAACGCAGCCTTGAAGGCCTCCGCGAACGTTAAGGGCTGCCTTTCGGCCGAGGTCTGCGATCTCGTGCAGATGTTGACCCGAGGCGATCGTTGAGAGCACCTCGATGGCCTCCAGCGCGTTTGTCTTCCCCGAACCATTGGGGCCGATGAGGATCGTGAGCGGGCGGAACAGGTTGATTTCTGCTTCGCCGAAACTCTTGAAATCCTTCAAATGGTGCATGTCTCGTCTCCGGCCCCGCCGTGCCGTTGGTGATGCGTCGCCCGGCAAGTTGGGGGCGGCGCGGACTTCGCGCCAAGCCGGGGTGCTGTCGCCGGTGGTGTTACTTTCCGTCGCGAAGGATGCGGTCGGCGGCCGCGGCGCCGGGGCGGCCGTTGAGGCCGCCGCCGGGGTGGGTGCCGGCGCCGCAAAGGTAGAGACCCTCGATCGGGGTCCGGTATCGGGCCCAGCCTGCGACGGGGCGTCCGAAGAAGACCTGGTCGAGCGTCATTTCGCCGTGGTGGATGTTCCCCTCGGGGAGGGCGAACCGGTCGGCGAGGTCGGCCGGCGTCAGCACGTGCCGGTGCAGGATCGCCCCCTCGAGGTTGGGGATGTGCTCCGCCAGCGCCCCGACGACCGCGTTGCCCAGCGCCTCGCGGTGCGCGTCATCCCATGAACCGTCGGTCAGCTGGAAGGGTGCGTACTGTGCCGCTACGGACAGGACGTGACGCCCTTCCGGCGCGAGCGACGGATCGAGCGCGGTCGTGAGGACGGCGTCGAGGACCGGCCGCTCCGAGGGCCGTCCGTACTTCGCGTCGTCGTACGCGCGCTCGATGTAGTGGATGTTCGGCGCGACCGTGATCGCGGCGCCGGCAAGCACGGCGGCTTGGGCTGCGTCGGCGCCGGACGGCAGGCACGGAGGCTCGCCCAGCGCGAGGTGCACCTTCGCGACGACGCCCCGGTACTTGATGTTCTCCAGCGCGCGGACGAACTCGGGCGCCAGTTCGCCGGGGTCGACGAGGCCGAGCAGGGTCCGGCCGGGATCCGCGGACGAGACGACGCGGGGGGCCGCGACCTCCTCGCCCCCGGCGAGGACAACGCCTGTCGCGCGCCCGTCCTCGACGCGGATCGAGGCCACCTCGTGGCCGAGGCGGACCTCCGCTCCCGCGGCGGTGGCGACGTGCTGAAGAGCGGCGCCGAGCGCGCCCAGCCCGCCGCCGACCTGCCGCCTCCGCCGCACGACCCCGTCCGCGCCAACCATGTGGTGGAGGAACATGTAGCCGGTGCCCGAGGCCAGGGGCCCCTGGCAGATCCCCCGCACGCCGTCCGCCGCCAGCGCGCCCTTGAGCGCCTCGCTCTCGAACCACTCGTAGAGCAGTTCCTCGACCGTCATCGGGATGAGCCGCAGGAGTTCGAGGGCGTCCCGCCGCCCCACCCGGCCCATGCGCGCGCCGAGGCGGAGCAGTTCCCACAGGTCTCCGCGATCCGCGCCCGCGAGTCGGGGCGGCAGCGTGTCGTAGAGCACAGAGAGCGCCCGGCTGGCGCGGCCCATCGCCGACACGAAGTCGGGCCAGCGGGCCGCGTCGCGGGGTGAGAAGCGCCGGATCGACTCGGCCGTGCGCGTCGGATCCCGCTCCAGGACAAGCGCCGCTCCCTCCGGCTGCGGGGAGACGACGCAGGGGTTGGAAGACATGATCTCGAGCCCGGCGCCCCTTGCTCCCGTTTGCGTGAGCCCGAGGTCCGCCATGACCCGGGCATCGATCCCGGTCAGGCTGTGCGCCCCCGTGTCCACGCAGTAGCCGGGCCAGAGTTCCTCCGTCGCGGCACACCCTCCCGGAGCCTCGCCCCGCTCGACCACGACCACGCGGAGCCCGGCCCGGGCCAGGTATGCCGCCGCGATGAGGCCGTTGTGGCCCGCCCCGACGACGACGGCGTCGTACGCGCTCGCTGGCGTCCCCGCGGCTGCCCTCACGGCTGGCGCCCCGGCTGTGGCCCCCGCGGGCGCCGCCGCAGGTCGCGCAGGATCTCGAACGCGGCGAGCCGCCCCGAGGCGCCGCACACGCCGCCTCCCGGATGTGTGCCCGAGCCGCACTGGTAGAACCCGCGCACGGGCGTCCGGTAATCGGCCCAGGCGGGCGACGGCCGGAAGAAGAAGAGCTGCTGCGGCGTCAGCTCGCCGTGGAAGATGTTGCCCTCCGTGAGCCCCAACTCCTCCTGCATGTCCAGCGGGGTGAGTACCTGCCGGTGGAGGATGGCGTCCCTGAGGTTCGGCACGTACTCCGAGAGCGTGTCGACGACCGCGTCCCCGAACGCCTCCCGCTTCGCGTCGTCCCACCCGCCCTCGATGTCGAAGGCGGCGTACTGGACGAAGATCGACATCACGTGCCGTCCCGGCGGCGCCATCCCCGGGTCGATCATGGACGGGATCACGATGTCCATGTAGGGCTGCCGCGAGAATCCTCCGTACTTCGCGTCGTCGTAGGCGCGCTCCAGGTAATCCATGCTCGGACTGATGGAGAAGGCGCCCCGCAGGTGCGGCCCGCCGCCCGGCAGGCAGGAGAACTCCGGTGCCTCCGACAGCGAGAGGTTGACCTTCCCGGAGGACCCGCGGATCCGGAAGCGCCGGATCGCCTGCACGAGATCGTCCGGCAATTCCTCCGGGTCGAGCAGGCCGAGGAAGGTGCGCTTCGGATCGACCCCCGACACGACCGTCTTCGCCGTGAGTTCCTCGCCATCCTCCAGGACGACGCCCGTCGCCCGCCCGTTCGCCGTGAGCACCCGCTCCACCGTGGCCCCGGTCCGGATCTCGGCCCCATGGGATCTCGCCGAGGAGGCGATGGACTCGCTGACCATCCCGTTCCCGCCCCGGGCGAATCCCCACGCCCGGAACACGCCGTCGATCTCCCCCATGTAGTGATGGAGAAGGACGTACGCCGTCCCCGGAGACCGGGGGCCGAGGAAGGTCCCGATGATCCCGCTCGCGGACATCGTCGCCTTGAGCGGATCCGACTCGAACCACTCGTCGAGGTAGTCGGCCGCGCTCATCGTCCCCAGCTTGAAGAGCGCGTGGAACTGCTGCTCGCCGAGGCCGCGCGCGTGCCGTCCCAGCATGAGCAGCGTCTTCAGATCGCGCAGCCCGGGAGAGAGCGGATCGGGCGGCACGATGCCGAGGAGAGGTTTCACGGCCCACGCGAGCTGGTACATGAGCGTCGCGAAGTCGTCGTACGCCTCCGCGTCCTTCGGAGAATGTCGATACAGGTCGCGTCGCGTCTGGTCGTGGTCGGCCCAGCGCCCGAGGTAGTCGCCGTTCGGGAGCGGGGTGACCGTGCTCTCGAGAGGGAGGATCTCCAGCCCGTGCCGCGCGAGCCGCAGATCGCGGATGATCTCGGGTCTCAGCAGGCTCACGACGTAGGAGGCGACGGAATACTTGAAGCCCGGGAAGATCTCCTCCGTCACGGCGGCGCCGCCCACCAGGTGCCGGCGCTCGAGCACGACCGTGCGAAGTCCCGCCCGGGCGAGGTAGGCGGCGTTGATAAGGCCGTTGTGGCCACCCCCGACGATGATCGCGTCGTACGCGTTCGTCGCACTCACGGCGTGGCCCGTTTCCTCTCGGGGTCGAAGAACGGGGTCTTCGCCACCGTGGCCCGGGCCCGGCGCCGCCGGTGCTCGACGGTCACCTCCATCTCGAGTTCGGTTCCGACGACCGCGGATTCCGCTTCGAGGTGCGCCAGTCCCAGGTAGGTCTTGAGGGTCGGGGACCAGCCCCGGCTCGTGGCGTATCCCACCTGTCGCCCGCCGGCGTACAGCGGCACGCTGTCGCGCAGCGTCGTGCCCGGGAGCTGCGGGGGGAGGCCGGCGGTCGCGTACGCCGCCTCGAGCGACTCCCAGTCGAGGACGATCCCCCGGAAGCGCCAGGCGGGCGGGCGGGCCCGTTCGGCGCGGAGTGCCGCCCGGCCCACGAAGTTCGCCGCCTCGAGCGACACGGTCCAGCCGAGGCCGAGTTCGTACGGAGACGATTTCCGGTCTTCGATGATCGCACGGTGGGCCGGGATGAAGTCGACATCGACGAGGAGCAGGCCGGCCTCGAGGCGGGCCATGTCCAGGGCGAGCATGCCGGCCGGGGCGAGGCCGAACGGCGCACCCGCCGCAGTGAGGGCGTCCCACAGCGGAATTGCGTCCGCGGCGCCGACCCAGATCTCGTAGCCCAGATCGCCGGTGTAGCCCGTGCGCGAGACTTCCGCGGCGATCCCGGCGATCCGCGCCGACATCACCCGAAAATAGGGGAGTCCCGCCACGTCGCCGTCGGTGATCCGCTGGAGCAGGTCGCGCGAACGGGGCCCCTGGAGGGCGAGCGCGGCCACCCGTTCCGTCTCCTCCTCGATCTCCACGTCGAGTCCGCGAGCGTTCTCATGCAGCCACTTTAGCGTCGGTTCGGCGGATGTGAGGCGGAAGTCCGACGCGCCAAGCCGGTGCAGGGTGCCGTCGTCCCGCACCTTCCCGGCCGCGTCGCACCAGGGCGTGTAGTACACCTGGCCGATCTCCTGCCGGTCCACGTCCCGCGTCACCACCCGGTTCGCGAGCGCCGCCGCTCCCGGCCCCGAGAGCCGGTACTTGTGGAGCGGCGAGACATCGATGAGCGCGCACGCCGAGCGGATGGCCTGGTACTCGTGCTCGTGCGTCGGCTCGTACGAACTCGCCGAGAGATGCCCGGCCCAGCGCCGCCAGTTGCCGGCCTGGCAGAGCGGACCGGTTCGTTCGTGAAAGGGCGTTCCCCGGACGACGGAAGGCGCTGGCACTGTCGCGTTCGGCGGGTGGCCGGCTGCCGGATCGGCCGGCTAGCCGGGGAGCCGCAGGGCGACGAGTTCCCCGGGCACGCCGCGCCCCGCCACGGCGGCGACGATGTACTGCTTGCCGTCGTGCATGTACGTCATCGGGACGCCGGTCTGGTGCGACGGCAGTTCGATTTCGGCCAGGATCTCGCCCGTCTCCTTGTCGTGCGCGCGCAGGAGACCGGTGAGGTCCGGCGACATCGTCCCCCCGCCGGTTCCCGCGAAGAGCAGCGTGCGTGTCGCGAGGAGTCCCGCCCGGCTGGGCCGGCCCGTGCGCGGGACGTCGACGCCCTCGAGCGCCGGGTGTTCCTCCACGAACGACGGCGTGTGGTCGTTCGCGACCTGCCACACCTTCCGGCCCGTCTTCATGTCGAGCGCCGTGATCCGGCCCCACGGCGGCTTCAGGATCGGCAGGCCCTGCGGTCCGCCGACGCCGCGGGGACGGCCGGCGATGTAGCGCATGTTCGAAGATTCGGGATCGTTCACGAGTCCGATCACGGAGCCGCGCGTCGCGGACCCCACGAAGAGCCGTTGCGTCTCGGGGTCGTACGCCGCTCCCGGCCAGTTCGCCCCGCCAAGGCTGCCGGGCGTGATGAGGGTCCCCTGGTTGCCCCCCTCCACGAGCACGGTCGGCGGCGTGAACAGCTCGCCGAGCGTGAGGTTCTTCGCGATCTCGAGCGCCTCCGCCTTCAGTTCCGGCGTGAGGTCGATCAGGTCGTCCTCGGTCGCGCCCTGCATGTCGAACGGCTCGGGGAGCGTCGGAAAGGGCTGCGTCGGCGCGTACCATTCCCCCGGCACGTTCCCGGCGGGCACGGGGCGCTCCTCGATGGGCCACACCGGGTCGCCCGTCACGCGGTCGAACACGTAGGTGAAGGACTGCTTCGTCACCTGCGCCACGGCCTGGATCTCCCGCCCGTCCACCGTGATGTCCATCAGAACGGGCGCCGCCGGCGGATCGAAGTCCCAGATCCCGTGATGCACGGTCTGGAAATACCACACGACTTCGCCCGTGCCCGCGTCCACGCACACGAGGCTCTGCGAGTAGAGGTTGTCGCCCGGGCGATGGCCCCCGTAGTAGTCGCCCGTCCCCGCCTCCACCGGCAGATAGACGTAGCCCAGATCGAGATCCGCCGTGAACGGCGTCCAGACGGCGGCGTTCCCGGTGTAGTCCCAGGATCCGGCTTCCCACGTCTCGTGGCCGGGATCGCCGGGCTGCGGGATGGTGTGGAAGGTCCAGAGCTGCTCGCCCGTCCGCGCGTCGAATCCACGCACGTGACCTGGCGGCATCTCCTTGGTCGGAGGCCGTCCACCCTGCGGGAGCGCGGCTCCGACGACGATCACATCTCCGACGACGACCGGGGGAGAACTCGAGCCGATGCGGTCGTTCACCAGATCCAGGTCCCGCCCGAGTCCCAGCTTGAGGTCCACGATCCCGTCGTCGCCGAAGGACGGGTCGGGGAGGCCCGTCTTCGCGTCCAGCGAGACCATGTGATAGGCGGGGGTGATGAGAAGCACCCTTTCTTCGACGCCATCCGTCCAGTAGCCGACGCCGCGTCCGGAGTTGCCGCGCGGCGCGTTTCTGCCGCGTTCGCCCTCGTCGAGCCGATACATCCAGAGCGTCTCCCCCGTCTCCGGGTCGATCGCCACCGCCGCCCTCCGGAATCCCGCTGTGGCATAGAGGGTCCCGTTCGCGTACAGCGGCGTCACGCGGTAGTAGCCCTCGGGGGTCGGACCGAAGTTGCGCGCCTGCCAGCGCCACGCGATCTGCAGATCGCCGACGTTCGAGGCGTCGATCTGATCAAGCGGCGCGTAGCGCGTGGACCCGGCGTCTCCGGCCCAGTAGCGCCATTCTCCGTCCGCCGTACCGGATTGAGCGACGAGCGCGAAAGGCCCGGCGCCGAGTCCCGCGCCGAGCACCATCAGACGGCGCAGCCAGCTGGAACACCTGTTGCTCCCCTTCATCCGTTCCACTCCACGTGACTTGTGCGAAGCTCCAAGCGACCCCCCGGGGTCTTCCCCGGCACCGCGTACAGTCCGACGCGATGCTCCAACGGGCAACACTTCACCTCGGCCGGTCACTCGCGGATTTTTCGCGAATCTCCGGGACACGACGCTAGTTTTGCGCCATCGGGAGCGCGGGAGATCCATGAAGCTTCGAGGTCTGACGGTACTGACAGCGACGATCGCGCCCGCCCTGTCGTGCGGCGGGGAGGTGACCGGGCCCCGGGGCAGCCTGTGCGATACGCGGCACGGCGTCGAGGTGTGCGTGGACCGACCCGAATACCGGTCCAACGAGGCCGTCCTCATCACGACGCGCAACGTGTCCGACCTCCCGATCTTCAAGGATGCGTGCGGCACGACCGCGATACCCGCGCCGGATTCCGAGGAGGATTTCAGGCCGAACTACAATCCGCAGCGGCACTGCGGCCAGGCGGTCACACCGACGGTGGTTGTCGAGCGCATGGTGCGCCTCGAACCCGGAGCATCGACCCGGGAGACTCTGCAGCTGGGTTACTCGCCGCAGGACTTCTTTCGCGTGATCGTGTGGCTGCTGACGCCGGACGGGGCCCTGGCCTTCGACACCCCGGCTACGAGCGGCGTCTTCGTCATCTTCCCGGGAGCCGACAACTGACCCTCCTTCCCGTAGATTCCGGGGGATCACACCCGTGAGCCTTTGGAGACCGAAGATGTCGAGCAGGTTGCTCATGTCCATTCCGGCCGCCGTCCTCGCGCTGTCATGCGGCGAGGACGCTACGGGCCCCGGGAGTTCGCTTTGCGCGACGCAGCACGGCCTCGAGGTCTGCGTGGACCGGCCCGAATACGAACCCAGGGAGTCGATCACCGTCACCTCGCGGAACGTATCCGGCGCTCGAATCTTCAAGGATTCCTGCGCGGTCAAGCCCGTGGGCGTGACGAACCTCGAGGTGGAATTCGAGGCGTCCTACAACCCCACTCTGCACTGCGGCCGCGGAGCCACGCGCACCGACATCATCGAGCGCATGGTCGAACTCGAACCCGGAGACTCGACGCGGGAAACCGTGACGCTCCCGTTTTTCTCGTTCCAGGGGTGGTATCGCGTGAACGTGTGGCTTCTGGACGCGGAAGGGAACCTCGCGGTGGACACTCCGGCGACGAGCGGGATCTTCCAGGTCTTCCCCTCCGTGGGAGGATAGCGGGCATGCTTCGCGCCGATCTGTCGCTCGTTTTCCTGACCGCACTCGCTGCGCCGGCGATCCCGGGGGTCGCGCCTTCGGCGGGCCAGGTGCCGGCCACGCCGCGGGAATACGATGCGCCGCCCGCCGTCTCCCCGCCCGCGATCGACGGATCGCTGGACGACGCGGTCTGGCGCGCCGCGCCGTGGACGGAGCCGTTCGTCGACATCCGCGGCCCCGACTGGCCCGATCCCCACTACGGGACGCGTGCGAAGATCGCGTGGGACGAACGCTTCCTCTACGTGGGCGCCGAACTCGAGGAACCGCACCTCTGGGCCACGCTGGCCGACCGCGACGCCATCGTCTACCGGGAACACGACTTCGAGGTCTTCCTCGATCCGGACGGAGACGGACTCGCCTACTACGAACTCGAGATCAACGCGCTCGGGACCGAGTTCGATCTCTTCCTCGACAGGCCCTACCGCCGAAAGGGAAGGGCGGACATCGCCTGGGACATCGAGGGTCTGCGCACCGCGGTGCGTCTGGAGGGCACGCTGAACGACCCCTCGGACGAAGACACCGGCTGGTCGGTCGAGATCGCGATCCCCTGGTCGGCGCTGCGTCCGCCCGGTGCCCCCGCGGACGCCGCGGTCTCGACCCCACGGCCCGGGGACGTCTGGCGCGTGAATTTCTCCCGCGTACAGTGGCCGCTCATCGTCGTCGACGGACAGTACCGGAAGCGTCGGGAACCCGTGGACTCGAGCGACCATCCGGAAGAGAACTGGGTGTGGTCGCCGCAGGGGGAGATCGACATGCACGTACCCGAGAGGTGGGGCGTCGTGCGCTTCGTCGCCGCCGGGGACGGCTCCCCGTGAGGCGCAGAGAGTTCGTCCGGGCCGCCGGCAGCGCGGCGGCCCTCGGCGCGGCGCTCCCCGCCTGCGCCTTCCCGCCCGATCCGGAGGCGCCCTTCACGCTGTGGACGTGGGTTCACGGGGACCGCGACCGCGACACCGCCGCCTGGCGCGAACGGTTCGCCCGACTGCGCGAGGCAGGCTTCCACGCGGTCCTCGTGGGCGGCGGCGACGTCGATCTGGTCTCGGGAGCCGCCCGCGCGGAGGGACTCGAGTATCACCGCTGGTTCTGGACGATGAACCGCAACGGCGACGCCTGGGTGCAGGAGAACCACCCGGAGTGGTTCACGGTGAGCCGGAACCTGGAGAGTTCGCTCGATCACCCCCCTTACGTCGGGTACTACAAGTGGGTCTGCCCTTCGCGCGGACCCGTGCGCCAATACCTGCGCGGACGCATCGCGGACCTCGCCGCCCACCCGGCGGTGGACGGCGTCCACCTCGACTACGTGCGCCACTGCGACGTCATCCTCCCGCGCGCTCTCTGGGAGACCTATGACCTCGTGCAGGACGTCGAGCACCCGGAGTTCGACTTCTGCTACTGTGACGTCTGCCGCGAACAGTTCGCCGCTCTCGATGGGAGGGATCCGCTGGAGATCCCCGATCCGCCCGCCGACGAGGCCTGGCGCCGCTTCCGGTGGGACTCCGTGACGGGCGTCGTGCGCGAACTCGCCGGGGCGGCTCACGAGCACGGGAAGCCCATCACGGCCGCCGTCTTCCCGACCCCTTCCATCGCACGTACGCTGGTCCGTCAGGACTGGGACCGGTGGCCTCTCGACCGGTTCTTCCCGATGCTCTACCAGAGCTTCTATCTGGAGGACATCCCCTGGATCGGCGAAGGGGTGCGCGAGGGCATCGCGGCGCTCGAGGCGGCGGCTCCCACCGCGGGTGAGCGAGACGCCCGGCCGCTGAACGCCGGACTCTACCTGCCCGCGCTCGATCCTCCCGCCCTGGCGGAGGCCGTCGCGACCGCGCGGGAGGCGGGCGCGGCCGGCGTGTCGACGTTCGAGATGGACGGCCTCACGGACGACCACCTCGCCGCCCTCGTCGACGCCACAGCCTAGCCGGGACTGCCGCCGGCTCCACACCCCGTCGCCTGCCGGAGGGCGGCGTCGGGCTCTTGTCACCCGGGGACGACCCTGTCAACATCGAAGTACCGCGACGGGCCACCGCCAACCGCAGGAGTCTGCCATGTCTCGCCGCATCCTCGGACTCGGAATCCTCGCCGTTCTCGTCTCCACCGTCCCCGTCTCCGGCCAGCGCCGCGCGATGACGATCGTGGACCTGATCGACATCCCCGGTCTCGCCGACCCTCGGATATCGCCGGATGGATCGGAAGTGCTCTACGTGAGGACGGACACCGACTGGGAAGCCAACGGCACGGTTTCCCACATCTGGCGCGTCGCGATGGACGGCTCCGGCACGACGCGCATGACGAACGGCGAGGGCGGTGAATCGAGCCCGCGCTGGTCGCCCGACGGCTCGCGCATCGCCTTCGTCGCGAACCGGCACGATACGGAGCACAACCAGGTGTTCGTGATGCCGGCCCGCGGCGGCGAGGCCGGCGCCGTGAGCGAGCACCCGACGCCCGTGAGTTCGATTTCGTGGTCCGGCGATGGCACCTGGATCTACTTCATGGCGGTCGACGAGAAGTCGGAGGCCGAAAAGGCGCGCGAAGCGGTCAACGACAACGTGTTTCGCTATGAAGAGGACAAGCGCCCGACCGGACTGTGGCGGGTTTCGAGCGAAGGGGGCGCGGCGGAGCGCGTGACGGAGGCCGGCCTGATGGTCCGAGGGTACTCGACCTCGCGCGACGGCACGCTCCTCCTCGTGCAGTTGGCGCCGACCGCCCTCTACGACGATCTCCTCAACTCGGAACTGTGGGTGATGGGTCCCGATGGGACCGGTGGGCGCCGGATCACCGACAATCACGTGGGAGAAGTCGGCGCATCGCTCTCACCGGACAACCGCCATGCGCTCTTCGTCGCGAACACGAACGACGAACTGAGCGACTTTTACTTCAACCAGCGCCTGTTCGTCGTCCCGACGGACGGCGGCGATCCCGTCTCCGTGGTGCCGGGCGGAATCTTCGACGTCAACGCCGCGGTGTGGTCGCGAGATGGCCGCTCGATCTACTTCCGCGCGAATACCGGCGTTCGCCAGCAGATCTACTCCGTGCCCGCCGATGCCTCGGATGCGGGGCGCGCCGAGGCGGTCACCGAGGGAGATCACTCCGTCGGCGCCTGGGACTACCACCCTTCATCCGGTCTGCACCTCTACGCCGTCAGCAGTTCGACCAACGCCGGGGACCTGTGGGCCATCGCCGGCTCCGGCCCGCCGCGCCAGGTCACACACCTCTTCGACTATCTGGCCGAAGAGTTCCTCCTGCCGCGCATCGAAGCCGTGCAGTACGCCGGCGAGGACGGCGTCGAGGTGGAGGGTCTCATCTTCTATCCCATCGACTATCGGGAGGGCGAGCAGTACCCGCTCGTCGTGCAGACGCACGGAGGCCCCCCGTCGTCCGACAAGTTCCGCTTCGCGCGCTCGAGCAACTACGAAACCGTGCTCGCCGCCCGCGGGTGGTTCGTCTTCAAGCCCAACTATCGCGGGTCCACCGGCTACGGCGACGACTTCCTCCGCAACATGATCGGCAACTACTTCGACCAGGCGCACAAGGACGTGATGGCCGGCGTGGACCATCTCATCGAACGCGGGCTCGTGGACGACGACCGCATGGCGAAGATGGGCTGGAGCGCCGGCGGCCACATGACGAACAAGATCATCACCTGGACGGACCGCTTCAAGGCGGCGTCGTCGGGCGCGGGGGCCGTGAACTGGATGTCGATGTACGCGCAATCCGACGTCCGCATCTACCGCACGCCGTGGTTCGGGGGCACCCCGTGGTCCGAGGACGCCCCGATCGAGCAGTACATGGCCGATTCACCGCTCTTCGACCTGCACAAGGTCGTGACCCCGACCCTCGTCCTCGTAGGGGAGAACGACGAGCGCGTGCCGATGCCGCAGTCCGTCGAACTGTACCAGGGATTGAAGCACAACGGCGTCCCCACCCACCTCTACGTCGCGCCCGAGCAGGGTCACGGCTGGGTGGAGCTGCAGCAGCGCCTGTTCAAGGCGAACGTCGAACTGGACTGGTACTACCGCTGGGTGCTGGGCGAGGAGTACGAGTGGGAGACGTCCCCCGTCCACCCGGACAAGAAGGAGGCCGTCACCACCGCCGGCCGTTGACATGGCCATGTAGTTGTATAGGTTGTTGTACATGATCAAGGTCAACATTGCCGAAGCTCGGGCCGGTCTGTCCCGATATCTGGCCCGGGTGGAGCGCGGGGAGACGGTCACCCTCTGCCGTCGGAACGTGCCGATTGCCGAAATCCGCCCGCTGCGCGCGGCTCCCGAGGAGAAGCGTCCCATCGGGATCGATCGCGGCATGCGCGTGCCGGCGAGCTTCTTCGAGCCGCTCCCGGATGAACTGCTGCGTGCGTTCGGGGGCGCCAGCGACAAGCCGTGAAACTGCTTGTCGATACCTGCACCTTCCTGTGGCTGGCTGCGGCGGACCCTCAACTGACGGCGACCGCCCGGTCGGCCTGCCGCAACCCGGAGAACACGGTCTACCTGAGCGCACTCTCGGCTTGGGAAATCGCGATCAAGCATCGCCTCGGCCGGCTTCCGCTCCCTGACTCTCCGGCCCGCTATGTGGCCAGCCGACGTGAATGGCTGGGGCTGGAGGCGCTTCCCTTCGACGAGGCTTCCGCAGCCCACGATGTGTTGCTGCCGTCGCTCCACACCGACCCGTTCGACCGTGGCCTCGTCTCTCAGGCCATTCTCAACGGCCTCACGATCGTCACTCCTGACGAGGCGATCTCCGCCTACCCGGCGCCGGTTCTCTGGTAGCTGGCTCGCACTAGGCCGCGGCCCGGGGCCACCGCGCTGGACGGACCCCTTCGACGCGGGTAGCGTCCTGCGCGGCTGCGGCGTGGATTCGCGGAAGGAGAGCATGAGATGAAGAGCGCGTGGAACGACCGCGAGGCGGCGGAACTCGTCGAGCGTTACTCGGTCGAGGGTGTGGCGGAAGATCTCGCGCTGCGGGTGTACACGACGCGGCTCCTCGGGTCCGAGCCGCGACTCGTGCTGCACGGGGGCGGGAACACCTCGGTCAAGTCCAGGGCCCGCGACGTGACCGGCGCGGAAATAGACGTGCTGTACGTGAAGGGCAGCGGTTGGGACATGGGGACGATCGAGCCGCCCGGGCTTCCGGCGGTCCAGCTCGGTCCGCTCCTCGCGCTGGGCGGGATCGACGCCCTGTCCGACGAGGACATGGTCAACCTGCAGCGCCGCAACCTCCTCGACAGCACGGCGCCGAACCCGTCGGTCGAGACGCTCCTGCACGCATGGGTGCCGCGCACGTTCATCGACCACACGCACGCCAACGCGGCGCTCGTGCTGACGGACCAGCCGCACGGGGAGGAGATCTGCCGCGAGGTATACGGCGACCGCGCCGCGATCGTCCCCTACATCATGCCGGGGTTCGATCTCGCGAAGGCCGCGAAAGCAGCCGCGGACGCCCATCCGGAGGCGGAAGGCCTGGTTCTGCTCAAACACGGGCTCTTCACCTTCGGGGACACGGCGCACGAGGCGTACGAACTCATGATCGAGTGGGTGAGCCTGGCCGAGGCGCGCATCGAAGGTGGCCGCCGGAAGGTCTTCGCCGCCGCGGAGCCGCCATCGTCGCCCGCCTCCGCGGGCAAGATCGCGCCGGCCATCCGCGGCATGCTCGCCAACCGGCGCGGCAGCGAGGCGCAGGAGGGCGGGGCGGGGGATTTCGAGCGCTTCATCCTCGAGCACCGGACAAGCCCGGACATCCAGGCGTACGTCGGCGGTGCCGAACTGACGCGCTACAGCCAGGTCGGCACCGTGACGCCGGATCACGCGATCCGCACGAAGCCGCTCCCCGTCGTGCTGCCCGCGCCGCCCGCCTGCGACCTCGCCGCCTGGACCCGGGAGGCGCGGGCCGCGGTCGACGCCTACCGAACGGCGTACACGGCCTACTTCGAGCGCCACAACCCGCGCTACGGCGGAACGAAACGCATGCTCGACCCGAGCCCGCGCGTGGTCCTGGTGCCGGGCGTGGGGCTGTTCGCGAGCGGACGGGACGCCCGGGCCGCGGCCGCGGCGGCCGACCTCGCCGAGACCACCGTCGATGTCATCGCGGACGCGGAGAGCATGGACCGCTTCGAGAGCATCACCGAGGCCGAGCTGTTCGACATCGAATACTGGTCGCTCGAACAGGCGAAGCTGGCCGGCGCGAAGGAGAAGGCGCTGGCCCGTCACGTCGCGGTCGTCACGGGCGGCGCCGGCGCGATCGGCCGGGCAACGGCCGCCGCGTTCCGGGACGCCGGCGCCGAGGTGGCGCTCTTCGACCTGCCGGGCTCCTCGCTCGACGACGCCGCCGAGGCCGGAGCGGGGCTCGCCGTCCCATGCGACGTGACGGACGACGCGTCCGTCGACCGCGCGTTCGCCACCGTCGCCGCCCGCTTCGGCGGCGTCGACATCCTTGTCTCGAACGCCGGAGCGGCCTGGCGCGGTCCCATGGCCGACGTGACGGACGAGGTGCTGCGGGAGAGCTTCGAGCTGAACTTCTTCGCCCACCAGCGCGTCACGCGGGCGGCCCTGCGCATGATGCGCGCCCAGGGGACGGGCGGCTGCCTCCTCTTCAACGTCTCGAAGCAGGCGGTCAACCCGGGCCCGGACTTCGGCCCGTACGGACTGCCGAAGGCGGCGACCCTCGGACTCGTGCGCCAATACGCCATCGAACACGGATGGGAGGGCATCCGGTCGAACGGGGTGAACGCCGACCGCATCCGGAGCGGCGTCCTCACCGAGGAGATGATCGCGGCCCGTTCCGAGGCCCGCGGCGTGACCGAGGACGCCTACATGCGCGGCAACCTCCTCGGGCGCGAGGTCCGAGCCGAGGATGTCGCCCGGGCCTTCGTTTCCCTGGCACTCGCCCGCGCGACGACCGGCGCGATCCTCACCGTGGACGGCGGCAACGTCGCCGCCGCCCTCCGCTGACCCTGGCTGCCAAGCGCTCGCGTCGGCTCCGGTACGTCAGTTCCAGGTCTTCTCCAGCATCCGGTTCCACGGCACGACGTCCGTGCCGCCGCGCCGGTGAAGAAGGTCGCCCCCGTAGATGAGCCGGCGGTCGACGGCCAGCCCCGCCCTCTCCAGCGACTCCCCGAGGGTGCGCATGCCGGAGAAGAAACGTGGGGCGACCGTGCCGCCGGATTTCGCCTCGGCCAGGATGAGCCGCGTTCCCAGATCAACGACGAGATCGACTTCGGTATCCGCCGCGCGAAAATGCCGCAGGCGGGGCTCTTCGGCGCAGTGTGTGATCGCCTTGAAGGCCTCCGCCGCCACCCAGCTTTCGAAGATCTGTCCTCGCAACGGGTGATGACGGAGTTCCTCCGGCGAACGGATGCCGAGCAGGTGGCAGACGAGCCCTGAATCCAGAAAGTGGAGCTTGGGCGCTTTGATCTGGCGCTTCCGCACGTTGCGGCGGTACGCGGGGGTGCGAAAAACGAGGAAGCTGGCCTCCAGGACCGACAGCCAGGCCCTGACCGTGTTGTGTCGGATACCGGCATCGGCGGCCAGCGCCGACAGGTTCACCTCTGTCGCCGTCCGTCCCGCCGCCAGCCTCAGCAAGGCGGAGAAGGCATCGAGGTCCGTGACATTCCTGAGAGATCGTACATCGCGCTCTACGTAGGTCGTCGCGTAGTCGCGCAGCCAGGTATCCGCCGGGATGCCACGGTCGTGGATCCGCGGATACGCGCCCGTCCACAGCGTCTCCAGCAGACTCGGAGGCGGCCCGCCGAAGCGCCCGAGCTCGTCGAACCCGGGAGGGAGCAAGTAAAGGACGCCGACGCGCCCCGCGAGCGACTGGCTCACCGCATCCGTCAATCCGAAGTGCTGCGATCCCGTCAGCACGAACCGGCCGGGTGTGGGGTCCTCGTCCACCTCGCCTTGCAGGTAGGAGGTGAGATCCGGCGCCCGCTGCACCTCGTCGATCACCGCGCCGTCTCGGTACTCCCGCAGGAAGCCGCGAGGATCTTCCCGTGCGTAGGTACGCACGTCGAGACCCTCGAGCGACACGTAGGGCCGGTCCGGAAGCACGGTGCGGCACAGGGTGGTCTTGCCGGACTGCCTCGGGCCGGTGACCGTGACCACCGGATAGTGGCGCAGCCGCCGCCGCAAAGGCTCGGCGAGATTTCGATCGATGATGGGCACGGTCCGGCGCTTCCGGTGCGGTCGTGAACGAGGACTCTGGAGCGATATGATCCGCTTTCAACGTGGCTGTTTTGTGAGCAGATTGTCAATCCAAATGACAATCTGCATGCGCCTTTCGGACTCTCCCGGACGCAAAGGCCCTCGGGCGACCCTCATGGGCCGAGTCGTCTTGCCGTCGACGCTCATCGTTCTCGCCGCCTGCGCGCCTCAGTCGACGGCGTCCGGGTGGCCGGGCGAGACGTGGCCCGTGTCCACGCCCGCGGCCGAGGGCGTCGACCCGGTCGCGATCGACTCGCTGATCGCCGACATCGACGCCGGGCGGTACGGCCTCATCGACCAGTTCCTCCTCATCCGGAACGGGCGGGTGATCGCGGACCGCCGCTGGGACCACGGCGAGCGGTACGCCGAACTTCTCACTGCGCAGGAGGACACGGTCGACCATCAGTACAACTACGATCACCCGTCGTGGCACCCGTACTACCGCGACACCGACCTGCACTCGCTCCAGTCCGTGACCAAGAGCGTGACCTCGGCCGCGTTCGGCATCGCGGTGGACGAGGGTCACATCCCCGGCGTCGAGGCGCCGGCGTGGCCGTACTTCGGGCCATATGGCGTCGACCTCGCGGACCCACGCCGCGCCGCGACCTCGCTGGAGGATTTCCTCACCATGCGGAGCGGGATCGACTGGGCGGTCCCCGGCCAGACGTATGACGACGGTACCCACCCCACAGTCGTACTGGAGGCGAGCGATGCGTGGATCGACTACGTCGTCGCGCAACCCGTCGGGACGGACCCCGGCACCCGCTTCGACTACAACGACGGGGTGAGCGTCCTGCTCGGGAAGATCGTGCGCGAGGCCACCGGCCGGCGGCTCGACGCGTGGGCCGCGGAACGCCTGTTCCGTCCCATCGGGATCGACGAGTACTACTGGAAGATCACTCCCGACGGCGAAGTCGACAGCGAGGGCGGCCTCTACCTCTCCACGCACGACCTCGCCCGCATCGGATACCTCATGCTCCGGGGCGGGGAATGGGACGGCCGACAGGTCGTCTCCCGGGAATGGGTCGAGGCCTCGACCTCACCCGTCGTCCCCGACGTGGCCCCCGACAACGACCGGCCCGACACGGGGTACGGATACCAGTGGTGGGTGCCGATGCACGAGAACGGCGAGACGCGGGTGTTCGCCGGGAACGGGTACGGGGGCCAGTTCCTCCACGTCGTCCCCGGATACGACCTCATCTCCGTCTTCAACGGCTGGACGCTCCACGAACAGCCCGAACTCTTCAGCTGGACCGCCCTCCAGGACCGCATCCTCCCCGCCGTGAGCCCCGCCATCGACAGTCATCGTTGAAGCGGGTCGCTGGATGTCTCCAGGTCTCTTCCCGGCCCCGCGACCGAAACGTAGTATCCCGCACGGCCTTGCCAACCCAACTTCTCGTCTACCGTGGAGCGATGACGTGACACTCCCCCGTTTGCTGAGAGTTGCTTTTCTGGCCGCCTGTGTTGCGCCTGTTCCGATGGTCGCCGGACAGACCACGGTCGGTCTTCACGGCGGTCTGACCCGTGCGACGTTCTCCGATCTCGACGCACCGATAGAACAGGACGCCCGGTCCGGGATCCTCCTGGGGATGTCCGCGACGGTCCCGGTCTCGGGCAGCCTGGGTCTCCGATTCGCGGGGAGCCATGTCCAGGCCGGCGGTGGCTTCGCACTCCCGGATTTCGCCGAGTTCGGGCTCGACCTCGACTATTTCCGTCTCGCGGCCTTGGCGAAGGCAAGCCTACCCATGGAGAGTAGCAACGTAGCCGTATACCTCCTGGCAGGGCCGTTCGCGGGGTTCAGGACGGCCTGCTCGGTGTCGGCCTCAGAGCAGGGCGTGAGCATCAGCGCTGACTGCGACGAAGCGGATGTGGACTTGTCGACCACGGACTTCGGCCTTACGGGCGGTGCCGGCGTCGAGGTCGGTGTTTCGGAGGACATGGGAGTGGCGATCGAGGCCCTGTACGACTTGGGGCTGAAGGATCTGGATGACGCAAAAAACCGCGTCTTCTCCCTTGTGGCGGGACTTGTATTTTCTCTCTGAACTCCTCCCGGGTCGAATCGGTCTTCGTAGCAGAGGCGCTCGGAGCTCTTCGGCTTTCTTGAACGGGCTCCCCGGAGGTACTTCGTGAAGGCTTCTCCCCTTTCCATGGCTGCTCTCATTGCTCTCGCCGGCCTGACATCCGCCGCCTCCCTCGTGGGGCAGACCACCGTCGGCGTTCACGCGGGGCTGACCCGAGCGAGACTCGCCGACCTGGAAGCGCTGGCGGAACAGGAGTCGAGGTCCGGCGTCCGCCTGGGCGTGTCGGCGACAGTGCCGGTCTCGGGCAGCCTCGGTCTGCGATTCGCGGGGAGTTACGTCCAGGCCGGAGGAGGACCGCGGGTTCCGCAGCTCGAGCTCGACTACTTTCGTCTCTCCGCTCTGGCGAGACTCGGACTGACGCAGGAGAGCGGCAGCGGGGGCGCGTACCTGCTCCTCGGACCCTACTGGGGCTTGCGGACGGCCTGCTCCGCCTCGGTCGCCGGGGAAGGCGTGAGATTCAGCGCCGACTGCGACGAAACCGACATCTCAATGGCGACCACGGACTTCGGGGTCTCCGGCGGCGCGGGTCTGGAAGTGGGCGTTACGAACCAGATGGGAGTGACGCTCGAATTCCTCTACGATCTCGGGATACAGGGTCTGGGCGGCTCCATCCCGGGTCTGGGCGGCTCGAAGACGACCCGTATCTTCTCGATTCTCGCGGGTCTCGTCTTTTCTCTCTGACTCAGGCGGGTTCGAGGCGGGCGGCGTGACGCTCGATTTCGGCGGCCAGCTCCCCCATCCCCGCGAGGACGGCGGCCTCGTCGATCGTCTCGAGCGTCCGGTCGCGCAGGACCCAGCGGCCATCGATCATGACCGAGCGGACGTCGTCGCGGCCCACCGTGTAGACGAGGTGTCCGTAGACATCGTACATCGGCGTCAGGTGCGGGCGGTCGAGGTCGATGAGGATGAGGTCGGCACGGTAGCCTTCCGCGAGCCGTCCCACGCGATCTCCCAGCCCCAGGGCCTCGGCCCCCACCGTGGTCGCCATGCGGACGATTTCGTGGGCGGGCGTGATGACCGGATCCATGTGAACGCCCCGCTGCAAGAGCCCCGCGAAACGCATCGCGGTCCACATGTCGAGGTCGTTCGAACTCACGGGTCCGTCCGTGCCGAGGGCGACGGGAATCCCCTCCTCCATCAGGCGCGCGATCGGCGCGATCCCGGACCCGAGCTTGAGGTTCGAGAGCGGGTTGTGGAGGACCGCGGCCCCTGTGTGCCGGAGACGCGCGAAATCGTCGTCGGCCAGGTGGACGCAGTGCGCGAGTACCGTGTGCCCGTCGAGGATCCCGAGTTCATCGAGGTGTGCGACCGGCGTGTGCCCGAAGCGTTCGATCGTCTGCCGCACTTCGGTCGCCGTCTCCGAGCAGTGCGTGTGGAAGAGGGCGCCGGCGCGGTCCGCGAGGTCGCGCGCCGCCCGGAAGCCGTCCGGCGACACCGTGAGCGCATTGTGCGGCTGCACGCACGGGGTGATCAGCGGTTCCTCCGCGTAGCGCTCCAGCCAGCGCTCGCCCACGGCGACCCTTTCCTCCACCGAGACGCCGTCGGGCCCGTCGAAATCGAAGAAGATCGGTCCGGTGAGGAGCCGGAAGCCCGCGCCGAGCGCCGCGTCGGTCGCGGCCTCCGGGAACCAGAACATGTCGAGCGCGCACGTCGTCCCGCTCCGGATCATCTCCGCCAGCGAGAGCCGCGCCCCCAGTTCGACGCTCTCGCGGCTGACGAACGCGCGCTCGGAGACCCACAACCGCTCCAGCCACGCCTCGAGCGGCAACTCCTCCACCAGACTCCGGAAGAGGGAATCGCCCAGGTGCGTATGCGCGTTCACGAGTCCGGGCATGACCAGCATCCCGGAGGCGTCGATCGTCTCGGCGGCGGCGATGCCTTCGAGGTCCCCGCGTGTTCCCACCGCGACGATCTCGCCGTCCCGGCTTGCGATGGCGCCCGAGTCGAGTATTCGCTCGCCGGAATCCATGGTGACGGCCAGGGGGCCGAGGATGAGCGTGTCCACAGGTTGCATGTGACGGTTCCGGGGAGGTTGACGGTTAGTGCGGGCTGGTGAGGCGCAATCTCTCTACCCGCGGGGGGGATTTCAAACGGCTGCCCCCTCCCGGTGGCCGGATCGCTTGGCCGCTCTCCGGCCCGCCCGCTAGATTCTCGATGCGGTTCTTGCCGAGCAGGCAAGTGTCGCAACGGCCCCGTAGCTCAGGTGGATAGAGCGCGGGATTCCTAATCCCGAGGCCGCTGGTTCGAGTCCAGCCGGGGTCATCGCCGCACGTCGCGCTCAGTTTCCGACCACGTTGACCCGCATATACCAGATCCGTCCCGCCACGCCGTAGGGTGATTCGGAGGGGTACTCCATCGTCCAGAGTTGCGCGACGGCGTCGTCCGGGAGACGGTTCGGCAGGCGGTCAAGCAGGTTGTTCGCTCCGACACCCACCTGGATGCGGTCGCCCACCCGGAAGCTGACCTCCAGGTCGGCGATGGTCGCCGCGTCGATCGTGACGTTTTCCTCGAAGATGAACGGGGTCGTGACGGAACCGATGCGGTTCAACCCGAGCCTCGCACCGAGACCCCGAGCGAACCGAAGGTCGGCGCTCACGCCGATCCGCTGTCCCGGCTGGGAGTCCTCGATGAGGGTCTGCTGGGTGTCCCCGATGAAGTTCTCGTTGCGGTTGGCGGTGATCTCCGTGCTGTTCCGGTGCAGGCTGGCCGACAGGTCCGCGGCCCCCCAGTCCATGCCGCGGAAGTGCCAGGTCGCCGCCAGGTCGAATCCCTGCGTGCGCGTGTCGATCGCGTTGGTCCAGAACGCCACGGCGTCCACCGGCCGACCCTGGAACTGCGCGCCGGGCCGAAGTCCGTGGCTCGGGTCGAGGCTCCGGGTCAGGGCGATCGCGTCGTTGACGGCGACGCGGTAGTAGTCCGCCGTAACCAGCAGGCCGGCGTCGTTGGAATAGACGAGCCCGCCCGTAAAGCTGAGCGATGTCTCGTGGTTCAGCGAACAGGCCCCGAAGTCGGAGCACGCGATATCGTCGCCCTCGGGCAGGAATCCGGCGCTCACCAGACCCTCGCTGCCGCCCACGAAACCGATCGTGTTGAACCCCCGCTGCGGGAGTCGCGGCGCCCGGAAGCCCGTGGAGACCGCGGCGCGGACCGCGGCGCCCGTTTCGCCCAGCTCCAGGCGACCGGCCAGCTTGCCGGTCAGCGAACTTCCGGCGTCGGTATAGTGCTCATAACGAAGGGCGCCACCCAGCGTGCGCCCGCTCGGCGAGCGCAACTCCATGTCTGCATACGCTCCGACGCTGCTGCGATCCTGTTCGCTCAGCCGCGCCGAGGCCGGGCTGTAGCCGGGGTAGCCCTGGATCCCGCAACTCGCGTAGACCGTCCCGTCGTTCTGGTGATGGGCTGCCGGAAAGCTGCCGGGCGTATCGCTCGGCCCGCACGCCCACGAGGCCCGGTCGCCGGCTTCCATCCAGTACGAGTCCCTCCGGAAGGCTCCGCCGACGGCCAGAAACGCCGGGGTCGAGCCCACCTCGGTCTCCCGCGTCGCATCTGCGTTCAGCGTCCACTGACGTACGTTGAGCCCGCCGCTGAACGTGTTTCTGGGTCCGGCGTTGGCGGCGATGGAGGCTCCGTCGGCCCCGGGGTTCCGTGCCAGGAACTCCGCCGCGTAGGACGGATTGATCGAATTCGCGGCGCCGAAGGCGAACCGGCCGTGTCCGAACCCGAGACTGAGATCTCCCGACCAGGCGCCCATATCGCCCCGAAGACCCGCCACGGCGGACTTGTCCATCAGATCCGACTCCTCGATGGGGAAGAAGCCGTCCGGATAGACGTAGCTGACCGAGCGAGGCACCCAGTCCGCCTTGCGGTACAGGCCGTCCGAAACCGCTTCGCGCCCGGAGTATCCCCCGAATGCATAGAATTCAGCCGATTCGCCGACGGGGACCGCGGCGTTGGCCATGAAGGCCGCGCCCCGGTAATCGGGTTCGCCGTTTCGCTGCAGCTGGATGACCTTTCCGCCATCCGCACAGGGGCCGTAGGACGGATCGGGACCGAAACAGGTGGGTGCCTCGCCGGCCCGGTTCGTGACCTCCTGCCGCGCGACCTCCATCGTGATGTTGAAGAAGCCGTCTCCGAGCGGAACCCCGGCGTTGGCCGAAGTGAACAGCCTCATTCCGTCGCCGCGCGAGGTCTGGCCGAGGAGGGTGGCGGCGCTGACGCCGCTGGCGTCGTCCTTGAGCACGATGTTGATCACGCCGGCGATGGCATCCGAGCCGTACTGCGACGCCGCGCCCTCGCGCAGGACTTCGATCCGCTTGATGGCGTGGACCGGAATGGCGCGCAGGTCCGTGCCCGTCGTCCCCTGCCCGGCCGCCGCGAGCAGCTTGGCGAATGCGACTCCGTGGCGCCGCTTGCCGTTGACCAGGACGAGCACCTGGTCGCCGTTCATGCCGCGCAACGTGGCGACGTGAAGGGCCGCGCCATCGCCGGCGGACAACCGCGTGGAATTGAAGGACGGCGCGATGCTGCCCAGCACCTCTGCCAGGTCGACTTCGCCGAGCCGCGCGATTTCCTCCGCGCTGTAAATGTCCACGGGGACCGAAAGCGTCGCGGGGTCCGCGACACCGGCCCGTGACCCCACCACGACCTCGAGTTCCTGGACCACGACGACGGTGTCCGGGGGTTCCTGAGCCGAGAGCGAGCCGGTCGAAGCCAGCGTTGCGAGGACCACCGGGGCGAAGAATGCCGGAGTTTTCATAATTTTTAGTCCTTCGTCGGAGCGCCTTTCCCGGAGGGATCCCCGACCGGGCGCCTCGGCGCTCTCGACAGCTCGTGGATTTCCGGGACACCGCAACAAGTATCATTATACGTCAAACGACCCGCGGGTTTCACCCACCGGGAGGCACCATGGCTCGCAGCCGACTCCGTCCATCGTTCATCCTTACGGGAATCGCGGTTCTCGCCCTCGTCTTCCTTCTCGTGCAGGTGGCGCCGGATCCGGTGGATTCGGCCGCGGTCGCGGGTCCGGACTCGCACGCCGACCTCGTGACGCTGTTCGACGAATGGCGGGCATTCGAGCGCCCCGCCTTCGTGGATGGCGTGCCGGACTACTCGGCGGCGGCGATGGCGCGGCAGCAGCAGGAACTCCCGCGGTGGCAGGTGCGGCTGGGCAGCGACGCCCCGGAGGACTGGTCCGTGGCGGAACAGATCGACTGGCACCTGGTCCGCGCCGAGATGAACGGACTCGACTTCGACCACCGCGTGCGTCGCCCCTGGGCGCGGGACCCCGGCTTCTACGTGACGATCTTCGCGGCGGAGAGCGACGTGCCGGCCCACGAGGGGCCGGTCATCCACGGCTGGATCGACCTCTGGACGTACGACTACCCGCTTTCGGAGGCGGATGCCGCCGAACTCGCGGGTCGCATCGGCGCGATCCCGACGCTCCTGGGACAGGCCCGCGACAACCTCGCGGACTCGAACGCACGGGAC
The DNA here is from genome assembly GCF_965261555.1 of Candidatus Palauibacter sp. Taxonomy (GTDB): domain Bacteria; phylum Gemmatimonadota; class Gemmatimonadetes; order Palauibacterales; family Palauibacteraceae; genus Palauibacter. The sequence goes on along the minus strand of NZ_OZ253465.1, from coordinate 423,757 downwards.
CTCTGGCTGGGCGGCCTCCGGGCCTTTCGGGGCCAGGTCCGGGACCTCGACGACCTTGCGGCGCGGGTGGCCGGGACGAGCGCCGCGCTCGACGAGTCCATCGCCGACGCGCGCGCCGCCTCGGAGGCGTTCATCGCGTGGGTGGAAGAGGAGGCGCCCTCCCGCACCGGACCCTCCGGCGTGGGGCGGGAGAACTACACGTGGTACATGCAGAACGTGCACCTCGTCCCGTATTCGTGGGAGGAACAAGTCACGATCATGCGCCGCGAACTCGCCCGCGCCCACGCTTCGATGCGGCTGGAGGAGAACCGCAACCGGGATCTGCCGGAACTCGAGCGCATCGCTTCGGCCGAAGAATACGACCGAAGGCTGAACGAGTCCGTCGACCGCTACATGCGCTTCCTCGACGAGGAGGAGGTGGAGACGACGGAAGAGTGGATGGCCCCGGCCCTCCGCGCCGTGAACGGGAGCTTCACGCCCGCCGCTCCCGGCGAGATCCGGAACTTCTTCTCCGAGGTGAACTACCGCGATCCGGACGCCTTCCGGCCGCACATGCACCACTGGATCGAACTCGCGCGCATGCGGGTGGACCCTCACGCCAGCCCCATCCGGGCCACGCCATCGCTCTACAACATCTTCGACGCCCGTTCGGAGGGACTCGCGACGGGCGTGGAGGAGATGTTCATGCACCTCGGGCTGCTCGAAGGCTCGCCCCGCTCCCGCGAACTCACGTGGATCATGCTGGCGCAGCGGGCCGCGCGGGCCCTGAGCGGCCTCTACCTGCACGGCGGCGTATTCGACATGGAGGAGGCCGTGGCCCACGCCATGAAATGGACGCCGCGGGGGTGGCTGCCGGACGGCGCCCTCGTGCGCGGCGAGCAGAGCCTCTACCTGCGGCAGCCGGGGTACGGGACGAGTTACGTGACCGGCAAGATCCAGATCGAGGAACTGCTCGCGGAGTACGCCATCCAGGAAGGCGAGGACTTCAGCGTGAAGCGATTCTTCGATGCCTTCTACGATGCCGGGGTCATCCCCACCGTTCTCACGCGCTGGGAGATGACGGGCGAGAAGGATGCGATCCTGGAGGCGAACTGACGCCCGCCGGCCCGGGCCGCTCCGCCCGTACGAGCGGCCATATGAGCACCCCCGCGCGGATATCCCCCCCGTGGGCCGCCCCGTGAGCGTTCCGGCATGAGCGCAACCTGGGTTCAGACGTCGCGGCGGCTCCTCCCTCGGCTTCGGAGACTCTCCCGCGAGATCCGGCCCACCTTCCATCTCGACTCGGTGGCCGAGATGAGCCCCGGAGCGCTGCGGGACCTGGGCGTCGAGGCGGTGCTGTGGGACGTGGACGGGACGCTGATGGGGCACCACGAGGACAGCGTGGATCCGGCGCTGGCCCCCGCGTTCGAGGCCCTCCTCGCCGCGACTGGGCTGCGGCACGCGATCGTTTCCAACTGCGAAGAGGAGAGATTCGCCGAACTCGGGACCATCTTCCCGGAAGTGCCGGCCGTGCTCGGCTATAAGACGGGGACGGGGCCCGTGTTCCACATTCGGCGCGGGGCGGCGGACGAATGGCGCGGGCGGGGAGACGCCGGCGGGGCGAGCGCCAGGACCCTGCGGCCGATCCGGAAGCCGAGCCGGCGTCTCGTGCGGGCCGCGCTGGAGGAACTGGACCTCGCGGACCGTCCCGACGCCGCCCTCATGGTCGGCGACCAGTACTTCACGGACATCGCGTCGGCCAACCTGGCGGGCGTTCGCTCGGTGAAGGTGCGGACCCTGCACCGTGGGAGTTTTCCCGCGCCCGTCCGCCTCTCGCAACGGCTCGAAGGCGTCCTGTACCGGCTGAAGCACGGACGTCCCCGGATCGGGCTGGCTTGACTCGATCCGCCCTCGCCGCGCTCGAGCGGGAGGTCACGGCGTGCCGGAAGTGCCCGCGGCTCGTCGAGTGGCGCGAGCGCGTGGCGCGGGAACGCCGGGCGGCCTTCCGCGACGAGACGTACTGGGGGCGTCCCGTGCCGGGGTTCGGCGACCCGGCCGCGCGGCTCCTCATCGTAGGGCTCGCCCCAGCCGCGCACGGTGCCAACCGAACGGGCCGCATGTTCACCGGCGACCGGTCGGGCGACTGGCTCTACCGGGCGCTGCACCGAGCCGGGTTCGCCTCGCAGCCCGGCTCGACCGGATGCGACGACGGGCTGGTGCTCCGGGCCGCCTGGGTGACTGCCGCCGTGCGCTGCGCCCCGCCCGCAAACAAGCCCACCGCCGGGGAGCGCGACCGCTGTCGCCCCTACCTCGAGCGCGAACTCGACCTCTTCGCCGACGCCCGCGTCGTCGTCGCCCTCGGCGGCTTCGCCTTCGCCCAACTCCTGAGGATCTTCCGCCACCGTGGCGAGACGGTGCCGCGCCCCGCGCCCCGCTTCGGCCACGGCGTGGAGGTCGGCATCGGACGCCACGTGCTGATCGGCTCCTACCACCCGAGCCAGCAGAACACCTTCACCGGCACGCTCACCGAGCCCATGTTCGACGCCATCTGGACCCGCGCCGCCGAACTCACCATCCCCTGACCCGCTCCCCGTGGGGGGACGGGGCTACCCTTCGGAAGGATCCAGCAAGCGCACGCCCGTCGGCTCGAAGTGCCGGACGTTCCGCGTGACCACGGTCAAGCCGTGCTCCAGGGCCGTGGCCGCGATGAGCAGATCCGATCCTTCATGGCCGATCGAAGCCGAGAGCTGTCCCCAGCGCCGCGCCGTCGCCGCGTCGATGCCGATGAGCCGGTCACCGTGCAGGAGGAGCAAACGATCGAGCCAGGTGGCGAGAGCCCTGGCGAAGTCAGGGTCCCGGCGACGCTGCAGGGCGATCCCACGCTCGATCTCGCCGACGGATATGACGCTGAGGTGGAGGTCCACCGTCCGCTGGCGGGCCAGCCAGTCCGCAATGGCGGGTGCCCGTTCCGGCCTGCGGTGAGCCGATAGTACGTCCGTGTCGAGGAGGAACACCTAGAACTCTACATGCCGGGGTCTCACCCGGGGCCGCTCCAGCGTGTCCCCACCGTCGGGCATCGAGAGCAGCAGTTCGGCGAAGCCCGGAGCCGTCGCCTTCTCAAGCCGACGAAGCCGTTCGTACTCCCCGACGGCGACCACGACCACGGCCGGCTTGCCCCGGCGCGTGACGCGCTGCGGCTCGCCTGCGACCGCGGCGTCGACCACCGCGCTGAATCGGTTCTTCGCATCGTAAAGCGGCCAATCCGTCATCTCTGCTCCGGATTCCAGAGGTCAGTATCTATCTAGATATTATATCTAGCTATTTTCATGGTCAAGGCCACCGCGCAAACGCGGGCGTCGCCGGGGGGCAGCACCCGCGGTCGGGGGGGCGCCCCTACGCCGCTTCTATGTCGGTGCGCCCGAAATCCCGGCCCTTGAAGAGCAGGGGCTCGCCGGCCGTTCGCGCCAAGGCGTAGACAAAGCAATCTCCCAGGTTCAACGCGGCGGGATGGTTCCCCTTTCCGTAGCACCTCCACGCGTCTCGAGCCCCGGCGGCGTGCTCCCGGGTGACGGGAACCACCTCGATCTGTACTCGCTCCAGCAGGTCATCGAGGTCCTGTCCGGCACCGAAGCCGCCTCTGGCCTCGGCGACCATGGCCGCCTCGACCAATGTGACCGCGGAGATGCGAGGCGCGGAGGCCAGCGAGATCGCGCGCTCGAACCGTTCCGCGTCTTCTTCACGAAACAGAATCGACAGGATGGCGGAGGTGTCGATGATCACTTCGGGAGGCCGTGCTCGTCATAGAGGAAATCGCCGTGCTCGACCGCGGAGGGGCCAGGCTTGAGCCTTGCGGCGCAGCGCTCGCCGATGGCGCGGAGGTCGCGCATGAGCGCCTCGGCGTCTCGCTGTCGCTTCTCGCGTTCCAGGCGTTCCCGCAGGGCCACGGTGATCGCTCCCGTCTTCGTTTCTCCGGTCAGACGGGCCAGTTCATCGGCCAGCCGGCACGTCTCCTCGTTCTTGATGTTCAGGCTCATCATCCACCTCTCAACGCCCTCCTCGACGCCGCCTCGACGCCCCCTCGACGCCCCCTCGACGCCCCCTCGACGCCCCCTCGACGCCTCTCTAAATGTACCCCCCGAAGACCGATGGTAGAAAGAGGTTCAAAGATTCTACCCTGGCTCCACGCCGAGGTTCGGCACAACCGGAATCGCGCCCAGCCCTTGCCCCGGGTGGCGGCGGGCGGCGCATGTTGGAGCATCGCGCACCCACAGGAGGAGACACACAAATGAGGAGCATCACCCGCCGGCTCGCGCCGGCTCCGGCCCCGATCCTCGGCGCAGCCCTGATCCTCGGCACCGCCCTGGCCTCGCCCGCGGGCGCGACCGCCCAGGAGAAGCCGACGCTCGCACCGGACGATTACGACAGGTGGGAGCGCCTGGGGCAAGCCACGCTTTCGCCCGATGGGCTCTGGCTCGCCGTCGTGGTCCGGCGCGTGGACGAGAGTTCGGAGCTTCGCATCCACAGGACCGACTCCGATTCGGTCGTCGTGGTGGCCGAGGGTTCGCGTCCCGAGTTCGGAGGCGATGGCGGCTGGCTCGCCTTCACCGTGGGCGTGTCCCCCGACGAGCGCGACGCCATGCGCGAGCGCGGCGATCCGGTCCGCAGCGACGTCGGACTCCTCAACCTGGAGGCGGGTGAACGCGAGGACATCGACGAGATCCAGTCGTTTTCGTTCTCCGACGATGGCGACTATCTCGCCCTTCGCCGCTACGCTCCGGCCGAAGCGGAGACCGCCGGCGTGGACCTGCTGGTTCGGGACCTCGCCGGAGGCGGCACGATGAGCTTCGGCAACGTGTCCGGTCTCGCGTGGCAGGACGGGGGGAACCTGCTCGCCATGACGCTCGACGCGGCGGACCGGGTCGGGAACGGGGTTCGCCTGTACGATCCCGGGACGGGCCGCATCCGGTCGCTCGACGCGGACGAAGCGACCTACCGGGAACTGACCTGGCGGGAGGACGCCCCGGACCTCGCCGTCCTCAAGACCTTCGATGACGAGGCGTACGAGGACACGGCGCATGTGGCGCTGGCCTGGCGCGGTCTGGACTCCGGGACGCCGGCGGCGTTCTCGCTCGATCCTCGCCAACCCTCCGAGCTTCCCTCGGGCACCCGGATCGTCGAGCATCGCACCCCCGTGTGGTCGGACGATGGGGCCACCCTCTTCCTCGGCACCCAGGAGCGGATCCCGTCCGACAGCCCGTCCGATGAAGCGGGGGAGGACGGCGCCGCGGCCGACGGGGAGAGCTCCGGGGACGGCGCGGGCGCGGGCGGCGGCGATGCAGAGGACGCAGACGACGACGCGGATGCTGCGGCGGAGGACGAGGAGCGCGCCGGCGTGGAGATCTGGCATTCTCTCGACGTGGACCCGGTGCCCCAGCAGCGCGTGCGCGAGCAGCAGTTGCGACGGGAGCACGACCTCGGGGCCTGGGACCTCGAGGCGGACGAATTCCTCTTCCTGGGCGGCGATCACGCGGATCGCGCCGAGATCGCGGAGGGCGGACGGCATGTGCTGGCCCGCGACGAGACGCCCTACGACGTCGAAGCGATGTTCCGCCAGCAGTTCCACGACCTCTACGCCGTGGACGCGCGGACCGGCAGCCGGGCCGTCGTCCGGGAGCGGGTCACGCTCGACATGGGGGGCAGCCCCGGCGGTCGCTACGCGGTCTGGTTCGAGGGCGACGACTACTGGACCCACGACTTGACGACCGGCGAGACGCGCAACGTGACGGCCGGGCTCGGCGGGACGTTCGTCGACCTCGACCGGACGCCCACGCGCGAGCAGATGTCGGGCTTCGGGATCGCCGGCTGGTTGGAGGACGACGCGGCCATGCTCGTGAACGACCGCTTCGACGTCTGGGAGGTCAACCCGGACGGGTCGGGCGGCCGACGCCTCACGGCCGGCGCCGAGGACTCGAACCGGCACCGCGTCGTGCGGCTCGACCCCGAGGCCGACGCCTTCGATCCCGACGAGCCGCTCTACTATTCCACGTACAGCGAGTGGACGAAGGAGGCCGGGTTCGCGCGCGCCCGCCGCGGCGACACGCCGGAGCCGCTCATCCGGGAAGACGCCCGCTTCGGAGGCCTGCTCAAGGCGGAGGACGCCGACGTGTACGCCTTCCGGCGGGAGCGGTTCGAGGATTCGCCCGACTATTTCGTCGCCGGTCCCGATCTCGACGACGCGCGGCAGGTCACGGCCACGAACCCCTTCCAGGACGACTACGCCTGGGGCCGGACCCAACTCGTCGAATACGAGAACGAATGGGGACGCCGTCTGCAGGGCGCGCTCACCTATCCGGCCAACTACGAACCGGGCCGCGAATATCCGATGATCGTGAACCACTACGAGTTGCTGTCGCAGACACTCCACCAGTACCAGGTGCCCGATCCCACGCAGTACTACAACGTCCAGATCTGGAGCCAGGAGGGGTACTTCGTGTTCAGGCCGGATGTCGTGTACCGCGACCGGCGGCCGGGACAGTCCAACGTCGAGACGCTGCGTCCGGCCGTCGCCGCCGCCGTCGCGACCGGCATGATCGATGCCGGGCGCGTGGGCCTCATCGGCCACTCCTGGGGCGGGTACCAGACGACGTTCTTCGTCACCCAGGACGACCTGTTCGCGGCGGCGGTGGCCGGCGCGCCGCTCACGAACCTGATGAGCATGTACCTCTCATTCTACTGGAACTCGGGAGGGACGGACGCCCGCATCTTCGAGATCAGCCAGGGGCGGATGCAGGTCCCGTGGTGGGAGGACTGGGATTCGTACTTCAACAACTCGCCGATTCATCACATCGAGAATCTGAACACGCCGCTCCTCATCGAGTTCGGGACCGAGGACGGCGCCGTCGAGTTCAATCAGGGGGTCGAGTTCTACAACGCCGCCCGCCGCGCCGGGAAACAACTCGTGATGCTCGTCTACGAGGGCGAGAATCACGGACTCGCGGAGGAGCCGAACCAGCGCGACTACCAGCGCCGCATCCTGGAGTGGTTCGGGCACTATCTGAAGGGCGAGCCGGCGCCGGCGTGGATCACGACCGGCGTCCCGTTCCTGGAACAGAAAGACGGGCCCCGAAAGAAGAAGGTGAGCTGACGATGGTGATTCGCGCGCTGCTCTCACTGGGAGCGCTGCAACTCGGGCTCGCGGCGGCGCCCCTCTGCGTCGAGGCCCAGTCTTCCGAACGAATCGCGGCAGGGTTCACCTGGCGCCTGATCGGGCCGGCGATCTCCGGCGGCCGCATCGCCGATCTCGAGGTCGTGCCCGGCACGCAGTCCCACATCTACGTGGGCGCGGCTTCGGGCGGCGTCTGGAAGAGCGTGAACCACGGGACGACCTGGGAATCGATCTTCGACGACGCGGCGAACCTCTCGATCGGGGACATCGCGCTCGCCCCGTCCGATCCACTGGAAGTGTGGGTCGGGACGGGGGAACCGAACAACCGCAACAGCACGCCGTGGGGCGAGGGCGTGTATCACTCCTCGGACGGCGGCAAGACGTGGCGGCTCACGGGGCTGGAGGAGACGCGCCACATCGGGCGCATCGCCGTCCACCCCACGAACCCCGACGTCGTGTGGGTGGCGGCGCTGGGGCACCTGTTCGGCCCCAACCCCGAGCGCGGCGTCTACCGGACGACGGACCGCGGCGAGACGTGGACGAAGGTCCTCCACATCGACGACGACACCGGCTTCGTCGACCTCGCCCTCAACCCGGCGGACCCTTCGATGCTCTACGCGGCGGCGTACCAGCGGCGGCGGCGCGCGTGGGGGTTCGCGGGCGGCGGGCCGGGAAGCGGCATCTACAGGTCGACGGACGGCGGCGACTCGTGGCACGAGGTGACGGAAGGCCTGCCCGCGGGTGACAAGGGACGGATCGGACTCGCCGTCTCCGGGCGTGATCCGGCCCTGGTCATGGCCGTGGTGGAGGCCGAGGAGGGCGGGATCTTCAAGTCCCGCGACCACGGAGAGACGTGGGCGCGCGTGAACGAACTGAACCAGCGTCCGATGTACTACAGCCAGCTCCGGATCGACCCCAACGATGAGGAGCGGGTGTGGCTCGTGGCGGGGAGCCTGCACCGGTCGGAGAACGGCGGCGACAGCTTCGAGGCGCTGCCCATGGAGATCGAGTACAACACCGGCGTCCACGTGGACCACCACGACCTGTGGATCGATCCCGAGGACTCGCGTCACATGATCCTCGGGAACGACGGAGGGCTCTATTCGACGTGGGACGACGGCGACAACTGGACGTTCATCGGGAATATCCCCATCGCCCAGTTCTACGATATCGACCTGGACCTGGCGGATCCGTACCACGTCTACGGCGGACTGCAGGACAACAACTCGTACCGGGGGCCCAGCCGCACGCGTCGCTATCACGGGATCCTGAACCGCGACTGGCAGGTCCTCGATTACGGCGACGGGATGTACGCCGAGACGGACTGGGGAGACCCGGGGACGGTCTACGTTACGTCGCAGAACGCCGGGATCGTGCGCGTGAACCTCGCCACCGGCGACCGGAAGGCGCTCAAACCCTTCCCGCCGGACACGACGGTCTCGTATCGCTTCGACTGGAAGTCGCCGATTCTCGTGTCGCCACATGACGCCGCGCGCGTGTACCTGGGCGGCAACCGGCTCTTCATCTCGGACGACCGCGGGGAAAGCTGGCGCGCGACGGAGGATCTCACCCGCCAGATTCACCAGGACAGCCTCGAGCTGATGGGCGTGCGCCCGGACTCGACGACGCTCTCGAAGCACGATGGCGCCTCCGGGTACGGGGAGATCACGGCCGTGGCGGAATCGCCGGTCGAGGCGGGGGTGCTGTGGATCGGGGCTGACGACGGCTCGGTGCGGCTGAGCCGGGACGGCGGCGCGACGTGGGAGGATCTGACCGGCCAGGTGGCGGAGGCCGCGGGCGTCCCGTTCCCGTACTACGTGAGCTGGGTCGAGACCTCGCACGCGGAGGCGGGCCGGGCCTACGTGAGCCTGGACGGCCACTGGGACGACGACTACGGCCCGCACGCGGTGGTGACGGAGGACTTCGGCGCCACATGGCGCTCGCTCGCGGACGGACTCGGCGGGGCGGCGGCGGTGACGGCCACGGGCCGGGCGACGGGCGGCGGCATGGCGAGCGTAAACGTGATCCGCGAGCACCCGGACAGCCCGGACCTGCTGCTCGTCGGCGCGGAGAACGGCGCCTTCGCCTCGCTCGACCGGGGCGCGACGTGGGCTCCGGTCGGCTCGGGCCTCCCCGCCGTTCCGGTCGACGACATCGAGATCCACCCGCGCGAGAACGACGTCGTCCTCGGCACGCACGGCCGCGCCATCTGGATTCTCGACGACATCACGCCGCTGTCGCAGGGGTCCGCCGCGGCCGCGACGAACGACGGCGCCGCGCAGCTGTTCGCCCCGCGCCCGGCGACCCTCTTCCTGTACCGGAACGACGTGCCGTCGATGGGCCAGGGGACGTTCCGCGCAGAGAACCCCGCGTTCGGCGCGAACATCGACTACCGGCTCGCGGAGGCGACGGGTGACGGCATCTCGATCGACGTACTGGACGCGGACGGCCGACAGGTCCGGGCGCTGGACGGTCCGGGCGCCGCCGGCCTCAACCGGGTCACGTGGGATCTGCGGCACGATCCTCTTCCGCACGACACCGCGCGCTACGAAGTACCCAGCCTGGACGCGGGCCCCGAAGGTCCCTTCGTCCTGGCGGGCACGTTCACGGTGCGACTGACGGCGGGCGGCGAGACGCGGGAACAGTCGCTGGAGGTCCGCCCCGATCCCGAACTGCCGGTGTCCGCCGAGGAGCGGCTGGCCCGCTACGAGTTCACGATGGAACTGTTCGACCTGCAGCGGCTGGCCTACGAACGGGGCATCGAGGCGTACGACCTGGAGCGCCGGGCTTCGGATGTGCTCGAGGCGCTGGAAGGCGCGGAGGGCGTCGCCGCGGAGGATCTCGAACGGGCGCGCGAACTGGCGGGCGAGATCGAGGAGCTCGCCGACGAGTGGCGCTCGATCAACGGCGACATCCGCAACTGGTGGACCGGCCTGCGCGGCAAGTTCGACGGCGGGGTGTCGACGACCGGCTCACTGACGGGGCCGTCGGATGATCACCGCCGGCGACTGGCGCAGATCCGCGCGGAGGCCGAGGCCGCGTCGGCCCGGCTGGATGCCGCGCTGGAGGAGACCGCGCCGCAGCTCGACGCGCTGCGCGAGGCCGGAAGCCCGCCGCAGCCATGAGAAACTCGATCCCGGCCAACGGAGTACGACGTCCGTGACATACGACGATAGGAGCGGAGCATGAACGTCCTGACACGCCGATTGGCCTGGCTCGTCCTGCCGCTGGCTGCGACGCCGGCCGCGCTCGAGGCGCAGGCCTGCCTCGGCTTCAGCGGTAGCGGGTTTCTCAGCGGCTCGGGCGCCGTGTGGCGCGAATCATCCGAAGATGTCAGAGGCCTTGGAGCCGCCGCCGGGTTCGATCTGGGCCCGGTGGCCGCGACGGGTCATTACCTGAAGTTCTCCGGCGCGGACGAGTTCGATCAGGAGTTCGACTTCGAGGACGCGCGCGCGAGCGTCGGCCTCAAACTTCCGCTGCCCGTCCTGTCGGTTTGTCCGCTCGTCACCGTGGGGATCGGTGGCGTCCTGCCGACGAACTCGGGCGATCTCCCCTACAGGAGCGAGACCGTTTATGGGGTCGGCGTCGCCGTGGGGCAACGCTTCGGCGCGCCGGGCTCGGGCCTCGCGATCATCCCTTCGGCGACCGTGAGCATCGAGAACTACTCGGTCGACCGGCTCTACGACGACATCGTGGAGGGGGACAGGGAAGTCAGCCCCGTCATCAGCGGCGGTGTTACGGTCGAGATCGGCAGCATTCGCGTCCGGCCGTACGTCAGGTTTACGACCGCCGAGGACAGTTACCTGATCGCGGGAGCCCTGCTGGGGGTCACCTTCTGACGCCATCGGTCGCTATTCTGTCTCGCCGCCAGCGGCCCGGATAGCTTCCGCCCCATGAGCGAATCGAGTCCCGGCGGGCCCGAGCGGCGTGCCCGAGAACTGCGCAGGGCGCTGCGGCACCATTCGTATCTCTACTACGTCCGCAATCAGCCCGAGATCTCCGACGGACGGTTCGACGAACTGTTCCGCGAACTGAAGGCCCTGGAGGCGTCGCACCCGGAGCTCGTCACCCCCGATTCGCCGACCCAGCGCGTGGGGGCGGAGCCGCTCGATGCCTTCGAGACGATCGAGCATGCCGCGCCGATGCTCAGCCTCGATTCATCCGCCGACGTGGAGCCGCTCGAACGGTTCGACGAACGGATGCGCAAGGCGCTCGGAGATGACATCGGATACGTCGTCGAGCCGAAGCTGGACGGCGCCTCGATCGAACTCGTCTACGAGTCCGGCCGGCTCTCGCGGGCCGTAACCCGGGGAGATGGAGTACGCGGCGAAGGCGTGACCGAGAACGTCCGCACGATCCATTCGGTGCCGCTCCGGCTGCGGGCCGCGGATCGCGAGGTGCCGCCGCTCCTGGCGCTGCGGGCCGAAGTCATCATGAGGGTGGGCGATTTCGAGACGCTGAACGCCCGGCTTCTCGAGAGCGACCGCCCTCCGTTCGCGAACCCGCGCAACGCGGCGGCCGGATCGTTGCGGCAGCTCGACCCGCGGATCACCGCCGCGCGCCCGCTCGACATCTACGTCTACGACATCCTAGCGATCGACGGACGGCCGCCGGCCACCCAGCGCGCCACGCTCGAAGCGCTGTGCGAGTGGGGGCTGCCCGTGAACGAGCGGTGCCGGCCCGCGGCCGACGTCGGAGAGATCCTCGCGTTCCAGGCGGAGATCGAGGAGGGCCGCGACGACCTCGAGTACGAGATCGATGGCCTCGTCATCAAACTCGACGACATCGCCGCGCGCGACGAAGTCGGCGAGACCTCGCACCACCCGCGCTGGGCGTTCGCGCTCAAGTTCCCGCCTCGGAAAGAGGTCACCCGGCTCCTTCACATCTTCCCCAGCGTGGGGCGGACCGGCGTCGTGACCCCCATCGCCTTCATGCGCCCGGTGGAACTGGGCGGCGTGACGGTGAGCCGCGCGAACCTGCATAACCGGGAAGAGGTCGCTCGCAAGGACATACGCGAGGGGGACCGGGTGCGGGTGCAGCGGGCGGGGGATGTGATTCCACAGGTCCTGGAGCGGATCGAGGAGCCGGGCCGCGAGCGCGCGGAACCGTGGGTCATGCCTGCCGAGTGTCCCTCGTGCGGGGCCCTCCTGGAGCCACGCGGCCCATACACGTTCTGCCCCGACCTGTTCGCCTGCCCCGCGCAGCTGGCCGGACGGATTCAACATCTCGGGTCGCGGCATGCCCTCGACATCGAAGGACTGGGAGAAGAAACCGCGAACCTCCTCGTCCGGCAGGGCGTGATCGGCCGCGTCCCCGAACTGTTCGAACTCGAGGCGGCGAAGCTGATGGAACTGGAGGGTTTCGCCGAGAAGTCCGCCACGAACCTCGTCAGGGCGATCGCCGCAGCGCGGACGACGGAACTCGCGCGCTTCATCTACGGCCTCGGCATCCCCGAGATCGGGGTGACCGTGGCGCGGGAACTCGCGTCGCACTTCCTCTCCTTCGAGGCGTTCCGGGAGGCGGCGGCAGCGGGGGAGGAGGCGCCCGCGGGGGAGGCGCTTCAGGAAGTGGACGGGATCGGACCCAGGATGGCGGAGCAGATCAGCGCCTTTCTGGCCCGTCCGGAGGTGTCGGCGGTCGTGGACGAACTGCGTTCCTGCGTCGAGCCCGTGCCCCCGCCGCGCGCGGGAGACACCCTGGCCGGACTCCGAATCGTCCTCACCGGAGGGCTCGAGTCCATGAGCCGCTCCGAGGCCGGGAAGAAGCTCGAGGCCCTGGGCGCGAAGGTCACGTCATCCGTGAGCAAGCAGACAAGCTACGTCGTCGCGGGCGAGAACCCCGGCCGCAAGCTGGAGCGGGCGCAAACGCTTGGTGTCGAGATTCTGGATGAGGCGGGTCTCCTCGCACTCCTGAGCGGCGGACCCGGCGCCCTCTCCCCGCCCCGCGAGGCCCTTTCACCCGACGAGGTTCCCGACCCCGGGGCAGCCGGCGACGCTCCCGAAACCGACGCGCCCTGATGGAGAACATCGAGATCGTCCGCGTCCTGGACGAGGTGGCCGATCTGCTCGAGATCCAGCAGGCGAACCCGTTCCGCGTCCGCGCCTACCGCAATGCGGTCCGCACGATCAACGCGCACGCATCCCCCCTGCGCAAACTGGTCGAGCAGGGCGCCGACCTCACCGAGCTGCCATCGATCGGGAAAGGGTTGGCGGACAACATTCGCGAACTCGTGGAAAGCGGGCGCCTCACGATGCTGGAGGAAATGGCGGCCGAGATCCCCCCGGGGCTCGTCGAGTTAATTCGGCTCCCGGGAGTCGGTCCCAGGAAGGCGCGCAAGTTGTGGGACGAACTTGGCGTCGAATCCATCGACGATCTGGAGGAGGTCGCGAACGAAGGGCGCGTGGCGGAACTGCCCGGTTTCGGGCTTAAGACGCAGGACCGGATCCTCCGCGGGATTCGCAACTATCGCACGAGCACGACCCGCTTCCGCCTCGGAGAGGTCGACAAGCTTCTGCCGCCGTTGATCGAACACCTGCAGGGGACACCCGGCATCACCCGCCTGGAAGTCGCGGGGAGCTATCGACGCCGGAAGGAGACGGTCGGCGACATCGACATCCTGGTCCTCGCCGACGACGCGCGCGCCGCTTCCGACGCCCTCAGCGGGTTCTCGGGCGTGGAGAGCGTGATCGGGGCCGGCGGGACGAAAACCTCCGTGCGTCTCCGCAGCGGGTTGCAGGTCGACCTCCGGGTCGTCCCGCCCGAAAGCTGGGGAGCCGCGCTCATCTACTTCACGGGGTCGAAGGAACACAACATTCGCCTGAGACGCCGCGCGCTCGAGCGAAAGCTCCGGGTTTCCGAGTACGGTGTGTTCACGATCCCCGAGGAGTCCCTTGGCGATGCGCTCGGCGAGCGGGGCATTGCCTCCGAGGGAGAGATGGTGGCGGGAGCGACGGAAGAGGAGGTCTACCGGGCACTCGATCTCTCATGGCTTGCGCCGGAGATACGACGCGACCGGGGAGAGTTACCGGCTTCCGACGCCGGGGAACTGCCTCATCTGGTCGAGAGCTCCGATCTGCGCGGGGATGTCCACATGCACAGCGACTGGTCCGATGGCCGCGTTTCCCTGGAGACGATGGTCGAGGCGTGCGTGGCGCGCGGTTACGAGTACATGGCGATCACCGACCACTCGAAAGCGCTGGCGATGGTCGAGGGTCTCGATGCCGCCAAGCTTCGACGCCAGTGGGACGAGATCGCGCAAGTGCAGGTGGCGCACCCCGAGATCCGGATCCTGCGCGGGCTGGAAGTCGACATCCTCCGCGACGGATCGCTGGACCTCGAAGACGAAATGCTCGATCAACTCGACGTCGTGATCATCTCGGTTCATTCCTTCTTCGGAATGGAACGGGCGCGGCAGACGTCACGCGTCCTGAAGGCGCTCGCACACCCCCGCTCGATGATCTTCGGGCACCCGACGGGACGGATCATCAACCGGCGCGGCCCGATCGATGTGGACATCGACGATATCCTGCACGCCTGCGCCGAGTTCGGCGTCGCCGTTGAAGTCAACTCGCACCCCCACCGCCTGGACCTGAAGGACAGCCACCTTTGGCGCGCGCGCGAACTGGGCGTACCCGTCGTGGTCGCGACCGACGCGCACCGGCCGGACGATCTGGATCTGGCGCACTACGGCATCGAACAGGCGCGCCGGGCGTGGCTCACCCCGGAACACGTCCTCAATACGCGTGGCGTGGACGACTTCCTGAAAGCCCTCCAGGGAAGGCCGGCGATTTGATCCCCCGTTGAGAGCCCGTCCCCATACTCCCGTCGACAAGGGCCGGCATATGGGACCCCAGGGTACGGAGGCTCGGACACATGACGCGTCGAGGCGGACTCTCACCGCTGTCGCGGGATCACCACATACCGCTTCGCCGACAGCTCGCGGCCGATCTGGAGGCCGGGATTCGGGATGGACACGTGCGGCCCGGAGCCCCGCTACCGTCGTCCCGGGACCTGGCGCGTCGACTCGGCGTCGACCGGCGGACCGTCGGAGCCGCGCTCGCGCGACTGCGGCGGAGGAACCTCATCGACCTCGGGAAGGGACAGCGCCCCCGGGCGACGATGCGCCCGCGTCCCCTCCGTCCGCCGCCCGCCGTGGAGATGGTGCCGCGGGCGGCGGCGCTGGACCTGCTGAGGCGCGCACACGCGGGGGGACTCTCACGTTGGCGGCTGCTCAACGAGCTGGAGCGAATCGTGGGCGAGCCGCGGAGCCCGGATCCGCATCCCGTGACGCTGTGCGAACCTCGCGCCGGGTTGCGGGCCGTGCTCGCCGCGGAACTGGAAGAGGCGTGCGGGTTCGCCGTTCACGCCGTCGACTCCGCGCGCAAGATGCCGGAGGACGCCCCGGTGATCCTGCGGCGTGAGTTGCTGTCACGCATGCGCCGGTCCGGAACCGTCGAGTGCGTTCCGATTTCACTCGCCGGGGGCACCCGCGAACGCGAACTCGTCCGACGCCGAGTACGCCGTGGATTCGTCGTGCTTCTCTCCCGCAGCGAGACCGTGCGCGTCTTCGCCGCGGAACTCGCCGCCAGGGACTTCGCTCTCGGAATCAGCTTCAAGGCTCTCGACCCGCGTCTCGACGCGCAGGCCGTGCAGCGAGCCGTGACCGCGGCAACGATCATCTTTCATGACCGACTCGTCCCGATGTCCGGGTATGCCGGCGGCATGGCTCCCGCGGTGCCGATTACGCTCCTCCCTCCCGAAGAGATCGAACGGCTCCGCGCCTACCTGTCCAGCACGGATCGGCCCCACCGCGGCCGGAGCGGATTCGCTTCGGACAGGCCGCTGCGTCCGGGGAGGACGTAGCCCATGCGCCCATCCCCCCCTAAATTGAGGAGGGGCAGCCATCGCCCCACCACGGAGTTGTTGGGATTATGAAGAACAGATTCTATCCGACCGACTATTCGGAAAGTGGACCGTACACTGTGACGACTGTCTGTTGCGGCATGGATTCCGGCCCCGAGTGCGATCGTGTCTAAAGCCAACTTCGACCCCGGAGTGATCGTGAGGGCCCTCCGCTTCCGGGCGAAACTCGATGGATTTCGGCTCGAGCGCGGCCACTACATGGATCGGCCCGAGGATCGCGCGGACCGCTGGTACGTCGTTCCGCTGGGAAACAGCGACGCCTCGCGCTCTGGAGACGGTTTCCCGACGATCAAGAAGGCGGCCGCCGAAGCAGAGCGCCTCCGCAAGCTCCGCGAAGCTTCCCCGCCCGAGGACTAACGCCCCGCCGCGGCGACCCCGGCGGACCGGCCCCCGTTCCCACCGCCCATCCATCGAAACCGCCGCTTGAAGCGCCGACCCCCCGCAAGTATTATCGACGCCCCAACTCATTGGGACGTTGGCCCGTGGTGGAATTGGCAACACGTCTGGCTCTGGACCAGAAGATTCCAGGTTCGAGTCCTGGCGGGCCAATCAGGACAGCAGGTTCCTGCGGAGGGGTGGCCGAGTGGCTTAAGGCGGCGCCCTGCTAAGGCGTTGACTCGAAAGAGTCTCGTGGGTTCGAATCCCACCCCCTCCGCCTCAGAAGGAAGGTGTGGGCGGCTCGAAAGAGTCTCGTGGGTTCGAACCGAGCGACCGCAGGTCGCGAGCTCGGGGAGCGAAGCGACCCAATCCCACCCCCTCCGCCTCCCTACCTCCGGCTTCACCCCGGAGGCTTCCGGACGGGTGGCCGAGCGGACTAAGGCGCACGCCTGGAGAGCGTGTGGGCAGCAACCCTGCCTCGTGGGTTCGAATCCCACCCCGTCCGTTATAGCAGTTCCCACGAGGCAGGTGCGAACGTGCCTGCCCCTCGTGGGTTCGAACCGAGCGACCAAAGGGAGCGAGCTCGGCGAGTCCCGCGCAGCGGGAGGAAGCCAATCCCACCCCGTCCGTTATAGCAGTTCCCACGAGGCAGGTGCGAACGTGCCTGCCCCTCGTGGGTTCGAACCGAGCGACCAAAGGGAGCGAGCTCGGCGAGTCCCGCGCAGCGGGAGGAAGCCAATCCCACCCCGTCCGTTATAGCAGTTTCCCACGAGGCAGGTCGAAGATGCCTGCCCTCGTGGGTTCGAACCGAGCGACCAAAGGGAGCGAGCTCGGCGAGTCCCGCGTAGCGGGAGGAAGCCAATCCCACCCCGTCCGTTATAGCAGTTCCCACGAGGCAGGTGCGAACGTGCCTGCCCCTCGTGGGTTCGAACCGAGCGACCAAAGGGAGCGAGCTCGGCGAGTCCCGCGTAGCGGGAGGAAGCCAATCCCACCCCGTCCGTTATAGCAGTTTCCCACGAGGCAGGTCGAAGATGCCTGCCCTCGTGGGTTCGAACCGAGCGACCAACGGTCGCGAGCTCGACGAACCCGCGGAGCGGGTGAGTCAATCCCACCCCGTCCGCCCCGAAAGTTTGACAGCAGGAGCCCTCTCGGAGCACCTTCCCCGGCCGCGCCTACCGGGCGCTTCGGCAGCTTCCGAGAGCATCCCGGTAGCCGGCACTCGGAGAGGTGGCAGAACGGCAATGCACCGGTCTCGAAAACCGGCGCCCTCACGGGCTTGGGGGTTCGAATCCCCCCCTCTCCGCTAGAGATGACACCGTAAAGCACTTATCTACAATCACCTATCCGATAAGGGTCACCGGCGATGTCCTGCACGGTGTCCCACACTACAGGGGCCGAACACCATGGAAGTATCTCTTGCCGTGCTAGCCGACTACGTCGTCGTCTCGCACGACCAGAAGCTGAGCATCCTTGGAATCTTCAATAACATCAACGGCCGCCAAGCGCCCGGAACGTTTCCCAACTGCTTCATCGTCATCGTGATGGAACTTGCGGCCGTCGAAGCAAACCGGGAGCACGAGGTCGAGATTCGGTGCATGGATGCCGATGGAGCGCCGGTGTTCGATGCGACCGGGAAGTTTGTGGCTTCGAACGTGACCACCGGCAACGCAATACGCGCAAACCACGTGATGCAGCTTGGCCCGCATATCCAACTGCCGAGATTCGGAGACTATTCGATCTCCATCTTCGTCAACAACGACCTGAAGAAGGAGATCACGTTCAGCTTCATGCAGGTGCAGCGCCTTGAAGTTGCTGGACCTGCTGGATACGTTGGAGGGCGAGGAGGAACAATGTTGAAGACACTAAATTATTACATGACCCTGCCTTACACGATCGACGTCGTGTACGCCGAATCCGGCAAGGCTCCTCCTTACGTGGCCAGGATTCTGGAGTTGCCTGGTTGCATAGCTCAAGGTCGGAGTCATAACGAGGCGGTTCGAGAACTGCGCGAGGCCCAGGCCCTTTTCATCGAAGCCATGCTCGAAAGCCACGTTCCTATCCCGGAACCTGCGTACACTTCGGAGGCTACCGTGACGGAGGCCACCCTGACGAAGCTCACGTGCGCTGTTTCGATCCCCGAGAGCCACCTCACGACGTCGCCTCCCGTAACGTCTCGACTGATTCCCGCCTGAGAACCGAGGGACCGCAGGTCGCGAACTCGGGGAGTGAAGCGAGACCTTCCCCGGCACGCGCGAACGCCGCCCGCGCCGGGGAAGGGAAGAGGTTCAGCCGACCTCCGCGTGGGCGCTCCAGCGGTCGAATACCTGTCCGCTGGCATCGAGCCGGACGGGTATGCTCTCGCCGGTAGACGACTGACCCGCGTGAATGGTCACACACCCTGCTCGGCGACCCGCCGCCAACCGTGATCGGCTGTGGTTCTAGTGAAACAGTAGCGCGTCCAATAAGTTACGAGATGAACCTGTGTGCGGCGGTCAACCGGTGAATCCAGTCTTCGTCGCGCTCGCGTTCACGGCGTGCTTCGGCACGCGCTGCTGGATACTGGACGGACCGCGCGTCACGGAGATCGATGAAGCCTCCGCCGACACGCTCCAGAGCTGGTTCGTCGGCGATTTCGGCGCCGATACGCTGTGGGTCGGCGAGCGAGGCCGGGTCATCCATGCCATGAACAGGGAAACCGGTGAACGGGCGACCATCGACCGGTTGCTCGTTCGGGTCACCCGTCATGGCGCAGAGGGCTCGGAGACACCCCTCCGACCCCGGAGCCGACGCGACCCCGAACCTCCACGCCCGAGACGCCTGCACCGCAGCACGCGCTACGAGAGCTGATACGGGGCCGGATCCCGGGCTCCCGCCGCAGCGAACCCGGCGAGCCTCAGGCGGCAGGAGTCACACGCTCCACAGGCCGCGCCCGACTCATCGGGATCGTAGCAACTCCGCGTCATCCCGTAATCGACGCCCAGCGCGAGCCCGCGCCGGATGATCTCCGCCTTGGTGAGGTCGATCAGAGGCGCGTGGATCCGGAAGGGCCGACTCCCTTCCACCCCCGCCTTTGTGCCGAGGCCGGCGAGTTTCTCGAACGCATCGAGAAACTCGGGGCGACAGTCGGGATATCCGCTGTAGTCGACGGCGTTGACGCCGATGAAGAGGTCGGAGGCCCCGAGAACCTCCGCCCACGCGAGCGCCATCGACAGGAAGATCATGTTCCGCGCCGGGACGTAGGTGACGGGGATGTCCTCGGAATCCGCGGCCGCCTGCCGGCCCTTGGGCACTTCCAGGTCACCGGTCAGAGCCGAGCCCCCGAATGCGCGCAGATCGACGTCGGTGACCATATGCCGGATCACCCCCATCGCTGCCGCCACGCGACGGGCGGCGTCAACCTCGAGTTCGTGTCTCTGCCCGTAGCGGAGCGTCAGCGCATAGGGCCCATATCCCCGCTCGACCGCGATCGCCAGCGCGGTTGCGGAGTCGAGTCCACCACTGAGCAGGACAACCGCTCTGCGGCCCATCCACCACCTCCAGAGAGCGAATTCAGGGTCCCGGAGCCCTGCCGGGAGGCCACTTGTAACACGGTTTCGCACCGCGCGGCAATGCATGGTAAAGTGGAGCCGGAAGCGGCTTTGAACCCTGATGCCCTGCGCGGTCGAGCGGGGATGCCCGTAAGGAGAACCGATGCGGATCCGGTCACCCGGCCGGGGCGACGCACTGCTGGTTGTCGACGTGCAGAGGGATTTCCTCCCCGGCGGTGCGCTCGCCGTCGCTGAAGGCGATGCCGTGATCCCACCGCTGAACGAAGCGATCCGCGCCTTCTCCGAAGCGGGCCTTCCGATCTTCGTGACGCGCGACTGGCACCCGCCGGATCACTGCTCGTTCGTCCAGCAGGGCGGCCTCTGGCCGCTCCACTGCGTCGCGGGAACGACTGGAGCGGCGTTCCCGAAGTCCCTGCGACTTCCTGCCTCGCCTCTCGTGATCTCCAAGGCCACCGACCCGGCCTCCGAGGCCTACTCCGCGTTCGCGGGCACCGATCTCGCCGAACTTCTCTCGGATCGACGCGTCAGGCGGGTCTTCGTGGGCGGACTCGCGACGGATTACTGCGTGCTTCGAACCGTACTCGACGCACGAGCGGTCGGCCTGGACGTGGTTGTCCTGGACGACGCGGTGAGAGCCGTGGGCGTCGAGTCGGGCGATGGGGCCCGCGCCATCGGACGCATGCGAGCGGCCGGAGCGATTTTTGCCTCGGCGCGAACGGCCCTGGCCGAGGAGTAGAGGGTCATGGCGGCAGGTGGCGTCGCGCGGACGCCGAGCCGGGGACGGAGCGCCCTGCTCACGGATCTCTACCAGCTCACCATGCTCAAGGCGTACTGGGAACACGGAATGCACGACACCGCCGTGTTCGAGTTCTTCGTCCGCCGCCTCCCCCCGAATCGCAATTTCCTGTTGGCTGCGGGTCTGGCTCACGCCCTCGACTATCTGGAGGGCCTGCGTTTCGAACCCGACGAACTCGAGTGGCTCGGCGGCCAGCCCGGCTTCCCCCCCGCCTTCGTCGACTGGCTCGCCGATCTGCGCTTCACCGGGGATGTGGACGCGATGCCCGAGGGCACCGTCTTCTTCCCGGAAGAACCGCTGCTGCGGGTGACCGCGCCCCTCCCTCAAGCGCAACTCGTCGAGACACGACTCATCTCGCTGCTCAACTACTCCTCCCTCATCGCCTCGAAGGCGATCCGCTTCACGCTCGCAGCCCCGGCGGCCCGGCTCGTGGACTTCGGTCTGCGGCGGGCACACGGCTCGGAAGCGGGGCTTCTTGCCGCCCGCGCCGCCTACATCGCCGGCTTCGACGGCACCGCGACCGTACTGGCCGGACAGCGCTGGGGGATCCCGATCTTCGGCACGATGGCCCATTCGTTCATTCAGGCGCACGACAGCGAGGCCGACGCCTTCATTCGCTTCGCCCGCGCCCATCCCCGCAACGCGGTGCTGCTTATCGACACCTACGACACCGAGGCGGGGGCGTCGAAGGTCGTCGAAATCGCGTCCCGCCTCCGCATGGAAGGCATTGAGATCCAGGCGGTGCGGCTGGATTCGGGGGATCTCGACGCCCACGCACGGCGCGTGCGCCGAATTCTGGACGAAGGAGGCTGCCGCGGCGTCCGCATCTTCGCGAGCAGTTCGCTTGACGAACACGGCGTGGCCCGGCTGGCCCATGCCCCGATCGATGGCTTCGGCGTGGGGGCCGCCCTCACCGTTTCCGCGGACGAGCCGAAGCTCGACAGCGTCTACAAGCTTCAGGAGTACGCCGGCCGGCCGCGCCGCAAGCGCTCGGAGGGGAAGGCGACGTGGCCGGGTCGCAAGCAGGTCTTCCGCACCCGCGAATGCGGTCGGATCGCGCGCGATGTGCTGGGGCTCGAGGACGAGGCGTTGTCCGGCGAGGCCATGCTCGTGCCCGTGGCGCGCGCCGGAGCACGACTTCGGTCGGATCCCCCGCTGGAGGAGATCCGCGATCGTGTCCGAACCTCGCTCGAAACGCTCCCCGCCGAGCTCCGGGGACTCGAGTCGGCGCGCACGCCGTTCCCGGTGGAACCATCGCCGGGCGTCCGTGAACTGGCCCGGGAGGTCGACCGCCGGTCTTCCGGAGGCGACGTCGGAAAGGGCTTCGCGGCGACCGTCAGACCCGGCTAGCTTTCTCGACACGACCGTGTTCGAGGAGGTGATATGAGGTTCGCCAAGCTTTCCCCGGGTTTCGTCCTTGCCGCGTGCGTCGCGGCTCCCTCCACGGCCGCTGGCGATCAGGCGGCGGAGGCCGGCGCCACCGCCTTCGTCGGCGTGAACGTGATTCCGATGGATTCCGAGCGGGTCCTCGCCGGCCAGACCGTCATCGTCCGCGGCGACCGGATCGTCGCGGTCGGGCCGGCCGCCGACGTCGATGTGCCGGACGGCGCCCGCCGCATCGATGGCGCGGGGAAGTTCCTGATGCCGGGACTGTCGGAGATGCACGGACACACGCCGGGCGGCTTCCCGACCGACACGTTCCGCGAGCAGGTGATGTTCCTCTACGCCGCGAACGGCGTGACGACGGTGCGGGGGATGCTCGGACTGCCCGGCGACCTCGAGTTGAAGGCCAGGACGAACACGGGGGAGATCTGGGGGCCGACGCTCTACCTCGCGGGTCCGAGCTTCAACGGCAACTCGGTGACGTCGCCGTCGCAGGCGGCGGATCGCGTGTGGATCCAGAAAGAGGAAGGGTGGGACCACCTGAAGATCCACCCGGGACTCACCGTGCCGGAGTACGACGCGCTCGCCGCCGCCGCCGCGCAAGCCGGCATTCGCTTCGGGGGCCATGTCCCGGCCGATGTCGGGATCCGGCACGCCATCCTCATGGGACAGGAGACCTTCGACCACCTCGACGGCTACCTGGAGGAGGCGGGAGGCGTCCGCGGCCCCATGGACCCGGCGAAGCTGGACGAACTGTTCACGCTGACGATCGGTGCACGGGCCTGGGTCGTGCCCACGATGGTCCTCTGGGAAGTGGGCGTCATCGGCCTCGGCGACCCCGAGGCGCTCGCGGCCTATCCGGAGATGCGCTACTGGCCCCCGCAGGGCGTCCAGGGCTGGAAAGACCGCCTCCAGGCGATCCAGGCGCGCGGCAACTGGGACGTGGAGCAGGCGCGCCGGCACGCGAGCAACCGGACGCGTCTCCTCGGCATGATGAACGAGGCCGGCGTGGGCATCCTCATGGGCACGGATTCCCCGCAGATGTTCAGCGTCCCCGGCTTCTCGCTCCACCGCGAACTCGCGGCGATGGCCGACGCCGGGATGTCGCCGTACGAGATCCTCGCCAGCGGCACCCGGAACGTCGGGGAGTACTTCCAGGCCTACGACACCTTCGGGACGGTGGCCGCGGGCCGGCGGGCGGATCTGATTCTGACGAACACGAACCCGCTCGAGGACGTGGCGAACGTCGCCGACCGCGCGGGCGTCATGGTGCGCGGCGTGTGGAAATCCGAGGAGGAGATCCAGCAGGGACTCGCCGAGATCGCCGCCAGCTTCGGCAACTGACGGAGACGCACAGGACGGAGACGATGATGACGGAGAACGGAAGCGTACGCGGGGTGGTCGAGCGCCACGACGGGATCATCACGGTGCGCGGTGGGGGACGTCACCGCGCGTGGAACGGGATCGAATACAAGACGGGGATGTGGGCGGAGAACGTCGGTTCGGGCGCGCTCTCCATGAACGTGGCGATGATCCCGCCGGGGGGCGTCGCCAAGGCGCACATCCACGTGGACTTCGAGGTGATGCTCTACATCCTGCAGGGACGCGTCCGGCACGAGTTCGGGCCGCGGTTGGAGAAGACGCTCGACAACGAGGCGGGCGACTTCATCTTCATCGAACCGGGCGTGCCCCACGAGGTGCTCAACCTCAGCGACACGGAACCGGTCGTGGCGGTGGTCGCGCGCTCGGACGCTCAGGAGTGGGAGAACATCGTCGACTTCGAGCGCCCTCCGCCCGGGTAGGCGGTAGCGCAGGTGGAGAACCGACGGCCGTTCAGAATCCGAGCGACGCCGTCTCCCGCCTCACGTCCCCCGCCGCAGTCATCACCCCGGTCTCAGGGTCGCGCCAGGTCACCGTGGGAGCGCCGGCCCGCCAGTTCCAGAGGCCCCATGAACGCACGTCGTGGCCCATGGCGCGCAACGCCTCGGCCGTCTCCGCCGGAATCCGGTCCTCCATGTAGAGGACGGCGGGATTGAGGTTCACTTCGCTGCCGGTAGCCGGGAAGTTGTAGCTGCCGAAACGGGGCTGGTCGACGGCCTGCTCGGGGGACATGCCCCACACGGTCACATTCAGGAAGACCTGCAGGAGACACTGCATCTGCTGGTCGCCGCCCGGGGTGGAGAGCCCCATGAACGGTTCGCCATCCATCATCACGAGAAGGGGCGAATTGGTGTTCCGCGGACGCTTGCCGGGCGCCATCGCATTGGCCAGGTCAGGGTCCAGGTTGAACTGGCCCATGCGGTTGCCCAGGCCGAATCCCCATCCCGGAATCATGGGAGTGAAGGTGTGGCCGTCGCTCTCGGTGAGGGAAAACACGTTGCCCTCGTCGTCCATCACGTTCAGGGAGGACGTGTCGAAGGAGTGAGTCCCCGAGTCCGCCGCGTCGGCCCCCGGGAGGTTCCGCACAGCGGCTGTGGGTCGACCTCCCGCCGCCTCGAAGCTCGCGGGCGCGCCCTCCGCCACCGCCGCCATCCGTGCCGGATCGCCCCACGGAGGCATGTCCCGGAAGGCGCGATTCTCGTCGATGAGTCCGATGCGCTCGCGCGCGTACGCCTTCCCGTACAATCCCTCCGGAGCGGGCGCGAAATCCGGATCCCCGACGTACCTGTGGGCGTCCGCCATCGCGAGGTCGATCACCTGCGAGATGAGGTGGATGTACTCCGGCGTGTTGTAGCCGAGGGCGCGCAGGTCGTAGTTCTCCAGCATGTTGAGCATCAGGATGAGGCGCGGCCCCTGGCTCCAGCCGTCGCCGGTGTGGACGTCGTAGCCGTGGAAGCGGGTCCCCAGCGGCTCCTCCCACCGACTCTCGTATCCCGCCATGTCCTCGTAGCGGACGATGCCGTCGTGCTCCCGGAAGAAGCGGTCCACTGCGCGCGCGGGGTCCCCCCGGTAGAAGGCGTCCCGCGCGGCGCGGATCCCGTCGGAACGGCTTCCTCCCGCCGCCAGCGCCTGCCGCTCGGCCTCCGTCATGTAGCGGATGAGCCGCCCCAGGTCGGCGTTCACCATGAGATCGCCCAGCCGCTGCTCGCCGACCCCGTTCGGGAACCAGAAGTCGCGATTGTAGGGAAAGGCGAGGATCCCCTCGGTCTGATCCCCGATCATCCATTTCTGCATCTTGTAGAGGTGATAGCCCCCCTCGGCGATGCGCAGCGTCGGCTGCGCGGCCTCGCCGAAGCTGAGGGTGCCGAAGCGGTCGAGGGCGGCGAGCCAGACGTCCACGTCCGCGGGAATCAGCGCGTTGTTGATGGGCGACTTGCCGTGCTTGAGGAAATGGTCGAGGGTGGCGAGCGCGGGTGAGGTTCCCGCCCCGACCCGGGTGATCACCCGGTCCTCGGCGGCGCTGTACACGATGAGCGGCGCGACCCCGGTCCATCCCGCGTAGTCCATCTTGAGCGCCTTGAGCGCCATCCCCGCGGTCACCCCGGCATCGAAGGCGTTGCCTCCGGCCCTGAGTACGTCGTAACCGGCCTGCGTCGCGAGATAGTGCCCGGAGGAGATCACCCCGTGCGTGCCCATGATGCGCGGCCGCATCGCCTCGACGTTGTCGGCGTCGTGGACGGCGCCGTGACTCCGGAACGGAGCGATGGTGGTGAAGACGCCTTCCTCGGCGGTTGCGGATTCCTCCGGGGCGTCCATCCCCGGACCGCACGACGCGACGAGTGCCAGAACTGCGACTGCGACTACACGTGCGAAAGGCTTCATCGCGTCATCCTCCTGTATCCGCTCGCTTCCCACAATCCTGAAGCTACTTCCGCGGACCGCCCCGGCAACGACCAGGCGCGGCGTTCCCGCGGGAACGGCGGATCGCTCGCGGCGTAAATCACGGCAGGAGATCACGTAAGTCAAACTGGGAATGCACGATCTGCCACTCTTGCCGTTGTACTGGACCTTGCTGGACCGTGCCGCGAAAGCGGGGAAACCGGTCCTGAATGGCGGGACTCCCGCACCCGCGCCCCCTCCTTGCCGAGGGTCCCCGAAACCGACTTCTCGCCCGTCGTCCCAAGGATTCCATATTGCCTTCCGGGATTGGCTGCGGAGACGGGCGTGGACCGCGTGGTGGCGGAGACCGCGCTGCCGCACGGTGGGCGTCGTCGAGGGGGCGTACCTGCGGAGCGACCTTGTTCCCCCGGCGACGGGAGGTCATGCAGGGTGGGGCGACTACCTCTGATGGTGAGGGGCTGCTGACTTAATTGCCTCTAACCCGTTGGAACGCTTCTAAGCCCTCAGGACTGCGAACGGGGCCTGCTCAGCTCTCCGGCATCAGGACAGGAACCGTGAATGTCGGGGCGTCCGACAACGTGGACGGCCGAACTCGCTCGCCGATCCCATGGCGCTCGGCAAGGGACCGCACCAAGTCGACGAACCAGTCCTCGGCGAACGGTGCGACAACGATCTCTTCCACGAGCCCCAGTAGATCGACCTCAAAGTACCCGCCGCCATCTTGAACGCCGTGGTCTTTCCCGATCCAGGCTCGCCAAGTAGCACATACGCCGGGACGTTGCGCCAGTCCTCCAACGAACTGGATTCTGCCGACGAAGCTGCATTGGGCTCAGCGGGCTGAGCCCCGATCGAGGCTCAACTCCGTTACTCGCCGCGTCACGCGAAACGTCGTCATCCTTCTTCCTCAAGCCAGTAGGCTGGCTGGTTCCGACGGGAACTCGTGCTGCGCCACGCCGCTGGTGCCCTTACTACCTCGCGCCGGGTGGGCTTGAATGGCCTCTCAACGTTCATTCCGCTCCCAGATCCGCGGAGGTGGGTGGCCCCATAGCAGCCCGCGGTCCGATTGGGATGCCGATATGCTCGCGCCAGTTTCGTACAAGGTCGTCCGACCTCATCTTTCCTCGAAGAAGGGGCTCATGCGCAAGATGGCCTTTTCATCCTCGCGCAGGTAGGTATTTGGATAGCCGGCATATCCTGCGGACATGAGCGCGCCTTCGTCGTCAATCGGGTGATCGAGGCCAAACGCGTGGCCGAGCTCGTGACCAGCGCCTCCGATCCAGCGACCGAACCCAAACGGCCCCAACCCGCAATGGACCCACTCCTGGTCCGTCAGCCCCTTGAGGTCCCAACTTCCCATCATGGTTAGTCCTTCGCTCCCGCGCCCAAGCCCTAGCGTCACATCGCAGGATTCGTCGACATCGGCATAAACCACCCAAGTGTATGCCGATTGCTGGTCGAGGAAGCCGCAACCGATAACCGCATCCCGAACCTCGTTCCAAACGCGCGGCCAGCCGCCGTGGGTGTAGTGCTCATGGGGCTCCGGCATGGTGCAGGTCTCCGGCAGCGGATCCTGGAGCCGGAAGGTCAACCCGTCCAACTGCTCACGGTACCACCGCTGAAGATCGGTCAGGGCGTTCGAAATACCCTGCCTATACGCAGCGTTTACAGGCCGGTCGGCGGGCACCGCATACACTACCCGCACCGCTGGCTCGGGAAGCAGCTGGTGCGGTGGCTGTACGGGGGGCGTGGCAGCGCCACGGGCCCGCAGCGAGTCTGCTCCAGGGGCTTGCTGCCCCAGCATCACGTCTTCGTCGCGGGCTGGCGGCCCCTTCATGTTATTCCACATCGCCGAACGCCTTAACGTTCCTCAGCCTGAGCCTTAACAGCATCGTCTGTGGTTCACCCTAGAGAACTTGTCTTCTTCATCAAGACGAACCTGTCAACCTAACAATCTGGTCAAGCCGATCGCAGATTTCCGTTGGCCGTGCCGACGACATCGTGCCAGTGCTCTAAGGGGAATCGACTGAGGAGTTGCCAACCGCAATGGGCATAGCGGTCGTCGAGGACTTCGAGGAGGTCGTGGGGTGGCTGTCCGAGCCGGAAACGTCGCGCAGGCGCACCAGCAGTCCGATCTGTTGTAGCGCTGCACCGAAGTACCCAGGCTTGAAGGGATTACGTCGCATGGTGTAGGCCTGCGTGCGGCCTGACTCGTACTTTCTTCGGGATGCGACGGAGGAGCCGTGGGCGGAGGCCGGTCCGCATCCGGGACGGCGTTTAACCCCTTCGGCAATCGTCCCGATTCGAGCCGTTGACGCGGCTTGGGCCGGACCTCTCCTTATACGACATGGAGACTCCGTCGACCCCAGATTCCCGCTGCCGGAGAGCGTCGAGTGCGCCTGCCGGGAGGCGGGGGGGGGGCCGCTGCCGCCGGTGGGCCTTGACAGACCACGGCATGTTTTGCCAACGTGCATGTTGCCAACAATGTTATTGCCAACAACCCTGATGGGAGCCGCGAAGAGATGGGGCTACGGAAGGCGGGAGGGAATTGGGTCGATGGAGACAGCTTCTTTGACCGGGACGCCGAAATCGAAGCGCTCCTGGAACGTGTCGAGGATGGCACGCACACCCTCCTAACCGCCCAGCGGCGCATGGGGAAAACCAGCCTAGTGCGGGAACTGCTCCGGCGGCTGGAGGGGCGCGGCGAATTTGCATCGGTGTTCGTCGACTTGGAGGATGCGACTACGGCTGCGGACGCCGTGGTGGAGATCGCGGCGGCATCTCGGAGGATTAGGAGTGCATGGAGCCGCACGAAGCACTGGATCACGCAGTCCTCGGACGTAGCCATGGATCGCATACAGGAGCTCGGCGTGAACGAGGTGCGAGTGAAGTTGCGTGCCGGAGTCGATGCCGGGAACTGGCGAGCGAGAGGCGATGCCGTGTTTACGTCGCTTGCCGAGAGCGAGAAGCCGGTGGTCTTGGCGATCGACGAACTTCCGATACTGGTGAATCGCCTTCTCAAGGGCCACGACTACTTAATGACGCCAGAGCGTCGGCGGGACGCAGACCTATTCCTGAGTTGGCTGCGCCGAAACGCCCAGGCTCACAGGGGTCGGATTCGCATGATCGTGTCAGGGAGCGTGGGCTTGGAACCGATTTTGGAGCAGGCCGAGTTGAGTGCCCACGCCAACATCTTCGCGCCCTTCGATCTCATGCCATGGGACGAAGAAATCGCGATACGTTGTCTCGGTGAACTGGCCGACTCTTATGGAATCCAGCTCCCGGAGGATGTTCGCCGCAAGATGTGCCGCCAACTGCGCTGCTGCGTTCCACACCATGTCCAGCAGTTCTTCGACAAGCTCCACGAGCATCTGCGGCGGGCCGGGCGCCTCTCGGCGTCGCTGGACGACGTGAGCCGGGTGTACTCGGAGGAAATGTTGGGCGTTCGAGGACAGGTTTATCTTGAGCACTACCAGAGGCGGTTGCGCTTGGTTCTGGGAGATGAGGGTTACGGTGTCGCTTTGGACCTGTTGACCGAGGCCGCGTCAAGCGATGGCGTGCTCACGAACAGGTCGATTCTGAGATATCGCGACTACGTCTCGTCTCTGCCCGACCGCCCAATCGTCCTACTCAGAGACGTGCTTCACGTGCTGGAGCACGACGGCTACCTGACTCGCAAAGACGATGGCTACCGCTTCGTATCGGGGCTGGTGGAAGACTGGTGGCGCGCCCGCCATTCGCACGGCTTCGTGCCGTTCGACAGCCGGTTGCAATAGCGAGGAATCTCCGTTCATGGCCATCGCGACCAAGAGCTACAATCCAGGATTCCTCTCGGACTCCGAGCTTAGGGAGATGTTCTGCGTGAGGGTGGGCGAGCTTCAGTCGATTGTCGAAACCCTGCGGGAGAACACGGGCAGTTCCAACCAGCATGTGATTGTGGTTGGCACTCGGGGCAGCGGGAAGACGACGCTTCTCCTAAGAGTCGCATCTGAGATCCGATCCGATTCCGAGCTCTCGTCCCGCCTACATCCGATCATGTTCGCGGAGGAGAGCTATCGCGTTGGGACCTGCGGTGAGTTCTGGCTGGAGTGTCTGTCCCGGCTGGCGCAGCAGGAACCTCTTGGCCACGAAGGTGCAGACCTCCGGTGCACGGTGGCAGAGATTTGGAAGGAGCGAGACGACAGGTTGCTACGCGAACGATGCCTGGCCGCACTGCTTGATTTCGCCGACCGGGAAGGGAAGCGGTTGGTTCTCGGAGTGGAGAACCTCAACATGATGTTCTCCGACATGATGGATGACGATGCTGGATGGTGCCTGAGGAAGACGCTCCAGACCGAGCCGCGCATCATGATGATCGCGACGGCGACGAGCCGGTTCGGCGAGATGGATAGACCTGATCGGGCGCTGTTCGACTTGTTTCGCGTGCTAACGCTACGGCCACTGGACAGGGACGAGAGTGCGGTTCTGTGTGAAAGCGTAGTCGGCAGGTCGCTGGAGCCGGGGGCGGCTCGGCGGGTACAGATACTCACGGGAGGCAGTCCCAGATTGCTGGCGATCCTGGCCCAGTTTTCCGCAACCAGGTCGTTCCGTGCTCTCATGGCCGACCTCTTGGAGCTTGTGGACGAGCACACGGCGTATTTCAAGAGCCACCTTGAGTCCCTGCCTCCCCAGGAACGGCGCGTATACTTGGCTCTCGCAGAGCTTTGGAAACCGGCAACGGCCCGTGAGGTGGCCGAGCGAGCGCGAACGGAGGTCAGCAAGTGTAGCTCCCAGCTCAAGCGACTGATCGGACGCGGCGTGGTGTCGCACGTCGGCGGTACGAGTCGTCGCAAGCACTACTACGCTAGCGAACGCCTCTACAACATCTACTACCTCCTGCGTCGAAGCCGTGGCGCCGACAGCTTGGTCGGGGCGCTGATCGAGTTCATGGACGCGTACTGTTCCCGGGCGGACCTAGCCGGGCTTGCGGATGGCATGGTGGCGGACATCGACGATGCGGATGCCGCCACGCGGGTCTACTATCGGATGGCGATCGAGAGGCTGAGCAGGCTGCCGGAACTGGCGTGGCATTTCCTGCGGAGGCACCCGGGATACGTTACCGACGACGTGAGGGAGGCTACCGACGAGGCGGGGCTGCTTCTCCAGCGAGCCGCGGTGGCGCTCGCACATGACGACAATGATCGTGCGCTCGGGGCTTGGAACGATTTGCTTCAGAGATTCGGAACCAGCGCGGAGATCACCGTTCAGGACCTTCTCGCCAAAGCCTTGGTCGAAAAGAGCAACCTCCTGTGTCGCCTCCGGAGATTTGATGAAGTGATCGTCGCCCACGACGAGGCGGTTGTTAGGTTCGTTCCCGACAGGTCTCCTGCGCTTCGGCGTGCAGTCGCGGATGCTCTCCTCAACAAGGCGGTCTGCTTGCGTGAGTCGGGACGGCCTGACGACGCGCTTGACGCCTGTACCGAGTTGATCCATGCCCACGGCGTCAATGATTCTGCCGTGTCGGTAGTGGCGGCACGAGCCCTCCGTGCGCTGCTCTTGGGTGAGCTGGATCAAACGGCGCATGAGATGGCAGCCTACGACGAGTTGGACCGTCTGTCTGTGTCGGGCCATGCGTCCTCGCCTCCGATCCTCGATCTTATTGCGGGGGCGCGCCTCACCAAGGCTGCCAGATTCTGTCGCTTGGGGCGCTGGGACGAGTCGATTGCGGAATGCGACAGGCTGGTGGCGGATTTCGGTGAGTGTTCGTCCGCTCGTCTATGGGAGATGACCGGGAAGAGCATGCTCTTGAAGAGTTCCGCGCTCGGCGTGCTGGGCCGCAGTCAGGAGCAGCGTTCGACCTGTGACGAAGTGTTAAACCGACTGGACAGGCATGACAGGGCTGTAACGGCAGGCGAGACCCCCGTGTGTGCCAGGACGACAACCCTCAGTCTGCGTGTCGAGGCGCATCAACTCCGGTTGCTGTCGTGCATCGGGCTGAGGGATACTCCCGCGGCGCTGAGCGACACCCGAGCCGTTCTTGGAATCCTCTCGCAGCTCGATGCTGTTCCCGACGGACTGATCGGAACCCTACTGTCCGCCAGTCTACTCCTCAGCTTCCCCCAGATGGCGACCCTCATCCGTGAGTCACCATCGGCTGATCGCCTGCTACCACTTACGACCGCTCTTGAGCTAGAGATGGGACTTCACCCCAGAGTTGCGATCGAAATCCGGAAGGTGGCGGAGGACATTCAGTTGGATCTCGCGCAACTTCATGGTCGTTCCAAGGCCTCGTAGGAGAAGGTGACGAGGGCCAAAGTGCCCGGGGTCTGCCACGGTTTCCTGACACCTGCCGCGAAGAGGTGACGCCCACAAAGGGGAAGCGGCCCTGGGACGACGAAAGGGTTGCCACTGCAATGTTCCTCCGCGTCTTCGGACGGGATGATCCAGCCGCAGTGGCACACCGGAGACCGGCCCGACTCCCTGCTCGCGGTGGCGGATTTACTCCGCGAGAACTGGCTCGTCGAGGTCCGTCTAGCGGAAGAATACGCAGCCGCCCGGCGCTCCGACGTCGAGCGTCTCCGTCTCGAGGCTGCGGAGGCCGAACTACTCTGCGAGGGCCGGTAATGGGACTCGGCGAAAAGGCACGATGGTGCGGAACGTGGACTTGGGCGGAACGCGGATCGGCGTGCCGCGGCGTGGCACGGATCACGGGCTGCCGTTCCCAGGGCTCGCCGCGCTTCCCCCACACCGTGTGCAGCAGCCGGTCGTAGGTAGGACGCGCCCCGAGTTCTGAGAGAGCACACGCAGCAACTCGTAGTACTCGGTGGCGGTGAGTTCGACCTTGCGGCCCGCGATGGTCGGTGAGAACGGCTTGACGATGTAGTCGGCCGCCCCAGTTCGAGCGCCCCTCGCGATGGTTTCGTCGTTGTCGTAGCCCGAGATGAAGCCCACCGGCAGTTCGGCGAGCTCGGGGATTCGCTTCATGAGGTCGATGCCGTCGATACCGGGAAGAACCAAGTCGAGAAGGCACGATATCGGCCGCTGGACCCTGGATCAGTGCCCCATTTCCTGCGGATCGCCCGTCGGCAGCGCGATCCAGCCCGCCGCGGCGATGGCGTCGCGAATCAAGGTTCCTCCTTCAATCTCTCGGTCTGCGGGTCGAACTCGTCCGAAAACATCGTATCGACATCAAAACGACGCCCTCGTACACGTTCCATCCATGGAAAACGTGCTAGATTTGGTGAGCAAATGAAAGAGAGGTAGAATGGCGCGGACGATCAGACGTCGTGAGAGGCTGCTCAGGGGTCGCACAATCGGCTACACGATGCTCGGATCCACGCTGACCGCGTGCGCGGAAGCCCAACCGACTGGGCCGAACGAGCTCGCTGAACCTCCCGTCACACCCGCACCGATCTCCGCGCTGCTTGCCAACTGTCGCAACGGGTTTGCCTTCGGATATCCCTGTAGTGGCGTGGACCTCGTAGCGCACCGTGAAGCGAGGAATCTCGGCCCGCACAGGGACGATGTCGGCTTGAACGACGTATGGGGCTGGACGGATCCCCAGACCGGAGTCGAGTACGCGCTCGTGGGACGTCACGATGGCCTCTCCATCGTCGACCTGTCGACCCCGACCGAGCCACGGACAGCGGCGTTCCTCCCCACGCACACGTATTCGAGCAATTGGCGCGACATGAAGGTCTACGCGGACCATGTGTACGTCGTCTCGGAGGCTTGGGACCACGGTATGCAGGTCCTGGATCTCACCAGGCTTCGCGCGCTGGAGGAGTACACGGAACTCAGGGCCGACACACACTACGGGCGCGTAGCTTCCGTCCACAACATCGCGATCAACGAGGAAACGGGCTTCGCCTATGCCGTCGGCAGCAACTCCGGCGGCGACACCTGCGGCGGCGGCCTGCACATGATCGATCTCTCGGACCCGAAGAGACCGACGTTCGCGGGCTGCCACGCCACCAACGGCACAGGACGGACAGGCACGGGATATGTTCACGACGTGCAGTGCGTCGTATACCGCGGCCCCGACGTGGAACACGGGGGGCGGGAGATCTGCGTGTCGTCGAACGAGACCGCCATCGTCGTGTCGGACGTGACGGACAAGGCCCGTCCGGTAACGCTTTCCACCGCCAGCTACCCCTACGCGGGATACGTGCACCAAGGGTGGTTCAACGAAGACCGGCTGTACTTCTACCAGAACGACGAGTTCGATGAGCGAGATCACGGGATGCCGACACGCCTGCTCGTGTGGGACTTCGAGGATCTCGACGATCCCGTCCTCGTGAAGGAGCATTGGGGGCCCACGGGCGCCATCGACCACGACCTCTACGTCCACGGCGACCTCCTGTACTACTCGAACTACACGTTCGGCGTGCGGATTTTGGACATCTCGAATCCCGCGAATCCCGTGGAGCGGGGTTTCTTCGACACGGTTCCGCTCCTAAACGACGTAACGACCACCGGCGCCTGGTCCACCTACCCCTATTTCGAGAGCGGCCTGTTCGTCACAACGAGCCGTAACGAGGGGTTTTTCGTGCTGAGGTTGCGGTGAGTCCGAGAACTGGCGCCGGGGGCTCCCGGTACCGCAAGGATCGGGACGGCGTGGCTCATCCTCCAGCGTCGGACCAAGCCCCCGGGAATTCATTCAACCAAGCGAGAATCGCGTGGGTAGAGCGCACTCCGTTCACCGGAAGCCCTCTTCGGTGGGTGCGATTAGGGATCCGACCTGCTGCTTTCGCGTCTCGCCCTACTGGCCCTTGGGGGCGCAACGGTCTTCTGATCGGTGACGACGTGCGGCGCGGTCCGGTGCTTGTCGTTGATCGATCGGGTCGGCTCTTGAGACCGCGTTGAGGTTTCCGCGGGCTCCGTCATGTGACTTGCGCGCTGGGCTTCGCGTTGGCGGCGTGTGCCACGCGGAGGAAGAATCGGTTTGATCTGGCTGGGGATCCGGATGGCGGCCGCGATCGGCCTCGTCGTCTTGACATTCGGCTACGCGATCACCGGAAACCACGCCAATGTCTGGCTGGGAGCGGGCTGCGGGCTGGCGATTGGCGTAGGCGTCGGGCTCAGGGGAGGCGCGCGGGGCAGCCTGTGGACCGGTATTCTGATCGGCTCGGCGGTCGGGGTCGTCACCGCGCTGTTGACCAGTTCTCAGTATTTCGGTTGGGGCCTCATCATCCCGCCCAGCACCCCTTTGGCGATCGGTCTGATCGACGGACTCGACCGCTCGTCGCTGTCCGGGTACCGGGACGTTGGTCGCGAGACCTTCTTTATGGCCGTTCTCTTGGGCTTCGGCTTGATCCCGGCGCTGGTCGTCGGCAACATCCCGATGTGGCCGCTCATGGCGGCGTACCCGCTCCTGGCCATGCCCTGGACGGCGCTCCTGGTTGGCCTGGTCTGCCACCGGCGCAAGGGATGGCGTGACGCCCGGCCTCCCCGACTCCTGATCCTCGGTGCGGCGGCCTTTCTAGCCTTGATGGGATTCGCGTACTGGTACGGCATCCTGCAGGAAGACACTTTGCTGCTCATCATCGCCGGGTTCTTTGCGCTGGTGGCGATCCAGGTGGTCGCGTTTCTCGTGGGGCGCGCCGCCGCCTCCTGGCTCCGACCGCGGCTGGAAGTGTACGGTCAGCTTGCCGCCTACCTTCGGGTCATGTGGATCCCCATCGGCGGGTTCGCGCTCGGCTACCTGACGATCATCTTCCTGTTCGCCGGTTTCTACGGGGCGCTGGAGCGCTTCAGCCCCGGCGCTTTCGCCGATGCAAGCACGGGGATCACCGGCTGGGTGTCCTTTTCTTTCTTCACCGCCTTGGCCCAAGACTACGCGGCCATCACCCCGGTCTCGGCCGCCGCCCGCATGCTGGTCGGCGTACACCTGGTCCTCTCCGTGGGTTGGGCGCTCGTCCTGTTCGCGGCGGTGATGACGTCCATAGAGCCGAAGCTCGCCCGGATCGCCCGGAGACACGCCGACGAAGACACCGACTGACCGACTGCAGGCGGAGACCAGCCACACCCGGAGGAGGCTATGATTTCGGGATCGCGACGACAAACGGTCTATCTGCGCGCCGGCTGTCAGTGCGAATGCACGAGATTCTGCCCTTCCCATTCTCTTAGCCGCTGCGATGAACCGCTGATTGATGGCGACTGGGATGTCCATCACAAGAACGAAGGCAGTGACGAATTCTGGAACCTGGAGGCGCTATGCAAGCCTTGCCATCATGAAGCGCAAAGCGAGCCGTAGTCGAGGGGCACGGCTCTTCTCACGGGAGGGGGCTGATCTTCCCGCGCGCCGGAGGAGCTTCAAGCCGTGCCGGGCGTGGATCGATCGCCCGGTAACCGAGGATGCGGTGCGGATTCCGCTCCCTCGTTCTTGGGCGAGACGAGGCAGCCGGCGGGAGGTGGCCGAGGGCGGCCCTCGCTCACGTGGTGGAGAATCAGGTCGAGGCGGCGTACGCGCGGTCGGACCTCGACCGGAGACGGGAGTTCGCCTCCGGACAAGACTTGGTAGACCTCGCCAGTTGCGGGTTCCTCCACCTCTTGCAGGGGCGAGAAGACCCCATTCCGGTATTCCGCTCTGATGATGCTCATGGTCCATTGACTCTAGCGGGCAACGCTCATCGCCGCCGACCTCGCCCGGAGTACCCCCTGCCCCTGTGGGCCGGGGCAGGGAACGCGCCGGACGGGTCCGCGGGACCGGCCGGCTCGAACCCACCGCCGATAGTGAACGCGTAGCCCCGCGCCGAGCGGGTTAGGCCGCCGGACAAGGCGAAGGGGCGGCCGCCCGGCAGGCGGACCGCCCAGCGGCCGCGCGCGTCTACTAGCGACCAAGGCTCGGGGCCGGCGGGCGCGTCCGGGCGCAGCGCGCCGTGCCGGTCGTTCCAGAGCGCGCCGGTTCCGGCGGCGGGGCCGCCCCAGCGCGGCGAGACGGAGAGCGAGAGCCCCTCCTCGGCCGCGGGGCTGCCGACGGTGAGGGTGACGCCCAGCCCGCGCTCCTCGTAGCCCCGGGCGGAGTGCAGCACCAGGAGCCGGCCCTTGGCGTCGATACGCACGGGTCCGCTCGCGGCCCGGAGCCCGCCGGCCACCTCGAGCCCCGTGCCCGTCTGGCCCGCGCCGCCGTCGCGCCGCGCGCTGGCCTCGGCGAACGGCTCGATGACGAGGCCGCCCAGGCGCGTGGACGGGCTCAGTTCGATGCCGAGCCGCTGCTGGTCCACGGCGGCGCGGCGGCCGTCCACCGTCTCGTCTCCGGCACCGGTCGCGAGGCTGGCCCACGCCGCGTCGGCGCGCAGCCCGAGCCAGCCCGCGACGCGGCGCCGGATCTCGAAGAGCCCGAGCCGCAGGTCCAGATCGCTCTCGCCCGAGCGGCCCGTCGCGCGGGCGTTCTCCGCCGACCCCCACCCGCCGCCGGCCATCCCCCACAGCGACGTGGCCCCGTCCGACCAGCGCAGGTAGGGATGCACGGCCGTCAGCGAGGTCTCGAGGCGTCCGTCGGCCGCGCCGGCGCCCCAGTCGCCCGCGCCCCGGCTCCTCGCCACCGCCACGCCCGCGAGCCAGCGCGCGCCGAGCGCACGGTCGATCCCGGCCCAGCCCGTCCGCAGGTCGCCCTCGTAGCCGCGCTCCGGTGCCGGGTCGCCCGCGAACGTCTGCAGATCGCCCTGTCCCCAGAGCCGCCAGCGCCCGCCGCCGCCCGCATCCCGCGCCCCGGCCTCGCCGCCGCCCCACACGAACGCGAACTCCGTGCCGCCCCCGCCGGGCGCTCCGATGCCCGCCGGGCCGGCCAGGCCGCCGAAGCCGGTCAGGCCCAGCGACGACGCCAGCTCCGCGGGACCCGGAGGCCCGCCCGTTCCGCGGCCGTCGGCGGCGTTCGCCGCCAACCGGGCCAGCCGCCGCCCGGCTTCGCGCCCGGCCTCGGCGAGCACGCCGCCGCGCGGATGGCCCGGCGCCGTCCAGCCCGCGAGCAGCCGCTCCGCCGCCTCGCGAACGCCCGCTCCGTCCAGCGGGATCGTGCGCCCCCCAACCGTCAGCCGCGACCGCTCGTCCGCGCCGCCCGACCCCACCCGGCGGCCCAGCGTCATGCGGGCGCTCGCCACGTGCGCCCGCGCCATCGCCGCCAGCGTTTCGTCGAGCACGGCGCGCACCAAGCGGTCGCTCGCGTTCACGGCGAAGGTCTGCGTCGCGGAGAGCCCGCCCGGGTCCCGCGCCGTCACCTCGATGGACGCGGGGCCGTAGCCGACCGGCGTCACCGTCAGCGCCGAGCCCGCCACCGTCACCGACGCCACACCCGGATCGGACGACACCGCCGTGTAGTCCAGCGGGTCCCCGTCCCGGTCCACGAAGTACGGAGCGAGGTCGAGCGCCGCCGGCCCGCCCCCCTCGTCGAGCGCCTGGTCCGGGATCGCGCCCACGGCCTCCGGAGCGTCGTTCACCGACGCGACCGCCACCACGACCTCCGCGGTCGCCGTGCCGCCGTTGCCGTCGGCCACCGTGTAGGTGAACCGGTCCGGGCCGTGGTAGTCCGCCCCGGGCGCGTACTCCACACCGCCGCCGCCCGCCGCGATCCGCGCCGTCCCGTGCCCCGGCTCCGTCACCGACGCGACCGTGAGCGCGTCGCCCTCGACATCGGTGTCGTTGGCCAGCACGTCGATCACAACCGGCTCGTCCTCCGCCGTCGCCGCCGTGTCGGCCATAGCCTCCGGAGCGTCGTTCACCGACGCGACCGCCACCACGACCTCCGCGGTCGCCGTGCCGCCGTTGCCGTCGGCCACCGTGTAGGTGAACCGGTCCGGGCCGTGGTAGTCCGCCCCGGGCGCGTACTCCACACCGCCGCCGCCCGCCGCGATCCGCGCCCTCCCGTGCCCCGGCTCCGTCACCGACGCGACCGTGAGCGCGTCGCCCTCGACATCCGTGTCGTTCGCCAGCACGCCGATCTCGACCTCGGTGTCCTCCGCCGTCCGCGCCGTGTCCGCCAACGCCTCCGGCGGCTCGTTCACGTTCGTCACCACAACCGTCACCCGCGCCCGCGCCTCCGCGCCGTGCGGGTCGCGCGCGGTCACCGTGAACTCGTAACGGTTCGGCTCCGCCTCGTAGTCCTCGCCCGGACCGGTGTACGTCACCGTGCCGTCCCGCGCGCCGATCTCGAAGCGCCCAGCGCCTCCCGCAGCCAAAGCGTACGTCACCACCTGGCCCTCCGGGTCCTCCGCCGACACGCGCCCCAGGTCGAGGAGGCCCGGCACGCCCTCGGGAAGCTCGAACGTGTACGCCGACGCCCCGAACGCCGGTGGCGCGTTCGCCACTTGGATGGTCACCGTGGCCGAAGCCGTCCCGCCACGTCCGTCGGAGACCCGGACGCTGACCACGACCGTCCCCGTGTCCGCGGGGGCCCGCCAGCGCGCCGACGCTCCGTCGGCCGCCCCCGCGACGCTGCCGAGGGGCGCGCTCCACGCGTACGTCAGCGCGTCTCCGTCCGGGTCCGAGGCCGTCGCGGTCAGACGCACCTCCCCGCCCGGAGCCACGGTGCACGGGTCGCACGACGCCGTTACCGTCGGCGGCTGGTTCGTCGGCGTGTCGCCGTCACCGCCATCGTCGCCGCCGTCGTCCATAATCGTCACCATCATCGAACTGGGACTGCCTTTCCCCACCGAGGGCGGTAGCGCGCTTCCCAGCTCCACCATGAGAGTCTCGTCGTCCGTGTCCGCGTCCCGGATCGTCGTGATCGTCCCCTCGCCGGTCATGGATCCACCCGCGACCGTGATGCTCGCCAGCGGGCCGTAGTCCCCCTGCTCCGCCGTGACCGCCTTCAGCTTCAGCGGGACCACTACGTCCGCCGTCAGCGCCTTCGAGAGCATCGCCGTGACCGTCACCGAAGACCCCTCGGGCACCGGATTCGGCGCGGCAGACAGCCGCACGGTGGGAGACGAGGTTCCCGTGTCCTCGAACTTCCATGTGCATTGCGCGGTGACGTCCGGCGCGTCCTTGAGCCTGTATTCGAATCCCTTGAAACCGGGGAAAGCCCGCCGCAACGAAGACAGAGGGGAGTGAGAGAAGGAGATCGATCGGCCGGACGTTCCGATCGGAAGGGATCCCTGCCAACGCTCCGAGTTGTCTTCGGAGATCGGTCGATACTCAGTCGCCATCTCCACCGCGGGTGCGGGCTTGAGCAAGAAATCGATCTGCGGCTGCACGGAGGTGTCCGTGACCGTGGCGCCGCACGCCGGGACGCCCTTGACGGACAGATCCCACGTGTCGTTGTCCCGCACGATGAAGATGATCTCCTGGAAGGGGAACGGCCTCCCACAGGGCACGGTGACGCGTCGCTCAAGCGAGACGCGGTGGTCGCCGAACGCATTGTTGTGGTGGAA
The DNA here is from genome assembly GCF_965261555.1 of Candidatus Palauibacter sp. Classification (GTDB taxonomy): domain Bacteria; phylum Gemmatimonadota; class Gemmatimonadetes; order Palauibacterales; family Palauibacteraceae; genus Palauibacter. The sequence continues at coordinate 383,461 of NZ_OZ253465.1, read as the reverse complement.
CGTGGCGCGCACCGCCTTCTGTCTGTTCGAGTCCTGCTCGTTCCAGCTGTGTGACTGCGGAGAGAGGCCAAGGAGGGTGCTGTCCGACGCGACAAAGTCAATCGTGGCCGGCGCACAGCCCTGCTCCACCAGATAGGCGAAGTTGACGTTGTAGGAAAACCCTTCCGTTACGGCGAATCCCATGGGCTCATCATCAATGGCGAGGACTGTTACCGAATGGCTGATGCCGTCATAGTTGGCCCCGGTTGCGGTATAGGTGACCGTCGCGCTCCGGTGCGCCGGTGGCTGATTGCGTATGTTGTCGTCGACTCCGGTGTAGGTCACGTGCTGCCTGGTGTTGTAGTTGGCCGACGTGAACGTCAGCGTCTTCGGGCTGACCGTCACCGCCGACGTGTTCCCACTGGCAACCTGCACCGTGACACTCCCAGTCGGTTCGCCGGCCAGCCATACTTCCTGCGTGTAGGTGCCGCCGTTCTCCGTGAGCCAAACGGCGCTCTTGTCAACGTTTATTCCGCGCGTGTGTTGGGCCGCGGCCGACTGCGGGACTCCGGCAGCGAACGCCAACAGGAATGCGGTGGCCAGGATGCAGAGATCGCGCTGTTGGCGCGCAGATCTCAGCGGCGATCCTGCCTTGGTCCGCGCTCGGCAGAGCATCTCGGGCTCGGGGGCTACGGCGGGTTGCTCGCCGGCCCGCGCGGCCTCGTCTCTTCCGGCAGCCGCCTCGTCATCTCCGCCCGCTGCCTGACCCCTCCACCGTACGTTCCACGGCTCCGATGAGATCGGTGTCGGCGGCGGACTTCTTCAGAAAGCCCGCCGCGCCAGCGTCGAGGGCGGGTACCAGGTACTCGTCCTCGTCGTGGATCGTCACAACCAGGACCTTCAGCCCAAGCCCGAGCTCGGTGATGCGCCGGGTGGCCTGGACTCCGCCCATCCCGGGCATCGCGAGGTCCATGATCACGATGTCCGGTCTCAGGGCTCGGGCCTTCTCCACGGCCTCTTCCCCGGACGTTGCCTCGCCCACGACCTCCACGTGCTCGGTGGTTTCGAGCAAGGCCTTCATGCTGGCACGCACCATCGGGTGGTCGTCGACCAGGAGCACGCTCACCACCGTTTGGGCCCCCTCGCCTCTTGCGGACCCAGGGCCGGCACGGCGACCCGAATCGCGGCCCCCTCTCCCAACGCGGTCTCCGCGGATCCAAAGAAGTTCACGGCGGCGGCCCCCCCGCCGCTGATGATGGCCGCGGCCTGGAAGGTGCGTTCGAACCGCACGCCGGCCGGATGACCGCTGACGGCGATGGTGTGAGTCCCGGCCTCCACGTTGTCGAACCGGAACGACCCTCCCCCGGTCGTCGTGACGGCGGCAACGCCGTCCAGGGTGACCGTCACCCCGTCGGCGCCCTCGCCATCGATCGAAACCTGCCCCGTGATCGCGTCGGCGGGCGGCGGAAGGAAGGGGTCCTCGATGCTCGCGGCCACCGCGAACAGCATTAACAGCGCCGCCACCTTCCAGGAGTTGCCCCTCATGGCTCCGTGGCTCAGGGCATCTTGCATGGGCCGGGATCTCCTTCGTCTCGCCGAATACTGGAGCGGCTCTGGCTTCTCCGAGGCACGCTGCAACAATATCCGGAGACGGGCATGCGGCGCGTAAGCGGAAAATCCCGTCAATCCTGAAGGGAAAATCCCTCAACCTTCGTGACGGGGATTTCCCCTCAGGCATCGGGGTTGGTCTCCCCTTCGCGCCCGACGAGCCCTGTCTCGAGCGCGAAGCGCAAGGCGTCGCGCCGACCCTTGAGGCGCAGTTTCGACTTGGCGCGGGCGATGTAGCCCTCGACGGTCTTGGGACTCACCAGCATCTCCTCGGCGGCCTCCCTGGCGGAACACCCGCTGGCGTACAGTACGATCGCCACGCGCTCGCGCTCCGAGAGCGCCTCGACGTCGCCGGGACCGGGTCTCGGCGTTTCCCGCGCCCTGCGCCGCGCAATGAGGCTGGCGGCGCGCCGGGGCAGGTAGGAGTGGCCGCGCGCGACCGCTTCAACGGCGCCGAGGAGATCCGTGTCGGCGGCTGACTTGTTCAGAAAGCCCGCCGCCCCGGCGTCGAGGGCCGGCAGCAGGAACTCGTCCTCGTCGTGGATCGTCAGCACCAGCACCCTGGCATCGAGCCCGAGCGCGACGATGCGCCGGGTCGCCTGCACGCCGTCCATGCCGGGCATGGCCAGGTCCATGATGACGATGTCCGGCTCGAGGGTTTGGGCCTTCGTCACCGCCTCCTCCCCAGAGGATGCCTCGCCCACGACTTCCACGTGGCCAACCGCTTCGAGCAGTGACCTGAGACCGGCCCGCACGACCTGGTGGTCATCGACCAGGAGCACCCTTGTCATTCTTCGGCGGTCCCTCAATCGCGCTCACCCTCCGGAGACGCGACCGGCACGGAGGCCCGGACCGTGGTTCCCATGCCCGGCGAGGTTCGGATGTCGAGGAGGCCTCCGGCGAGCGCCGCCCGCTCGCGCATCCCGGTCAGGCCGATGCAGTCATCGCCCGGCAACGCATCGAGATCCGGCAGCGCGAATCCGCGTCCCTCGTCGCGGATGGTCGCGGAGACGACCCCGTCGGCCGCCTCAAGCGTCACGGTGGCTTCGCTTACGCCCGCGTGCCTCACCGCGTTCATCACGGCTTCCTGCACGATCCGGTACAGCGCCAGCGCGGTGGCCTCCTGCACCTTGCCGCCCACCCGGGCGAGGCTGGCGTGGACCGTGACTCCGTACACCTCCTCGATGTCCCGCAATGCGGAGGTGATGGAGGAGGCAAGACCCCGGCGGTCCAGTTCGGGAGGCAGCAGGCCCCGGATCATCCGCTTCACCCCGCGGATCGCGTCTGCGATCTCCCCGGCCATCCGCTCCCGCGCCCGCTCCCGCTCCCCGTCGTCCTTCTCGTCGGCCAGCAGCTTCGTCCGGATCTTCAGGGCAACGAGCGACTGGAGGAACTCGTCGTGAAGCTCACGCGACAGATGCTTCCGCTCCTGCTCGGCGGCGGCGATCATCAGCCCCGACAGGCGCCGCATGCGATTCCAGCCCGTCATGTCCCGAACCGCGCAGATCACGTGCGTCTGCCCCGACCCCAGCCGCGAGGGGCTCAGGCTGATCTCGACCGGAATCGTCGCGCCGTCCTTGCGCAGGGCCCGCAACTCGAGCCCCTGGCCCATCGGGCGCGGACGCGGCGCCTCCGCGTAGCGGGCCCGGTGAAGCTGGTGCCGGCCGCGGCTGGCCTCGGGTACGAGCCGCTCCACCGGCGAGCCCTCGATCTCCTCCCGACCGTAGCCGAACATCTCGACGGCCCGCCGGTTCAAGTCCCGGATCACCCCCTCCGCGTCCACCACCAGCATGGCGTCCGGAGACGCCTCGAACACGGCCGTATAGTCCCGCTGGTTGAGCAACCCCGATTCCTCGCCGCTGTTTCGCGCAGAGGATGCGTCGCATCTCGGACACGCCGCTCACGCATCCTGAAAAAGTGAGGTTCATCAAATCTAGCACGTTTTTCGTGGACGGTGCGTGTAAGACTGCGCCGTATTCGTGTCGATAGGATGTATGCACGGTGTGCGGGCTACCGCATGCCCGAGCCCGGCCCACTCAACTGGGGGGAATGGTAACGTCGGCCCTTCATCTAGGCCGAGCCCATCACCAGCCCGGCGCTCCTGGATCCGTTGCAATACGGGAACCGCCGGTCACAGCTCCTGGACTACGGGGAATCGCCAGAACGGTTCCGATCCGCATGCGCCGAGGCTCCACGTCTCGATTGACCGTGCTCAGAGCATCCAGCGGAACACCATAGAGTCCAGCAATGCGCGCCAGGGTTTCCCCCGCGGCGACGGTGTGTTCCCGCAGAGTGGAGCGCTCCCCCGGCGGGATTCCGGCGAAGCGGGCGAGAAACGTTTCGCCCGCGCCGAAGGGGATGCGCAGCCGTATCGTCCTGCCCGCCGGGACCAGGCCAATGCGGAGGTGTGGGTTCAGAGTCCTGATCTCGTCCTCGGCGATGCCCGCGGCCTGAGCGAGGACATCCGCCGACGCCGCTCCCTCGACACGGACGACGTCGAAGCGCTCCGGCGGTTCCTTTTTGGGTTCCGCCCGCCTGACGACCGAGAGATCGCCGGCCAGGCGAACGCTTGCGAGGAACTTGGGTATGAAATCCCGGGTCTCCTTGGGCAGCCGGTCGCGGATATGCCCGAACAGGGCATCGTTGCGAGGCCGGGCTCCGCCGTGCCGCCGGATGGCCCGCTCGATCCGCGTCGGCCCCGCGTTGTAGGCCGCCAGAGCGAGAAACCAGCACTGGAACCGGTCATGGAGAGCAACCAGGTAGTCCAGCGCGGCCTGGGTGGACGCGTATACGTCAAGGCGCTGGTCCACGAGCGAGTTGACCTCGAGCCCAAGCCACCGGGCGGTAGCGGGCATCAGTTGCCAGAGCCCGGCTGCCCCGGCCGGCGAAACAGCCAATTGGTAATAGTCGGCCTCGATGAGCGGGAGGTAGCGGAGCGAGCGTGGCAGGTTTCTCGCCGCCAACTCGGCGTCGATGTAGTCCTCGTACCTACCCATTCGCTTCAGGCCGCGCCGCACCGAAATCCGCTCCCCCGTCCCCCAATGAGCCAGCCACCGGGCGACCTCCTCCTCGATCACGCCGTCACGGGCCGATAGCGATCTGATCTCGACATGGGCGTTGCACGGACGACCGTCCCAGTCACCGCAGAACCTCCCGGCCCGCGCCTCGCGATCCTCGCTCTGGAGAGAGGTGTGGGCCACGACGGAATCCGAGCCCCGGATGTTCACCTTGGCGGACATCATGGCCAGAATCACGGCGGTGATGGCGAGGGCGAAACGCATCAGCCACTTGTCCATGAGAAACTCCCTCGGCAGATGGTGAGCATCCCCTCCAACCGGCTCCAGAAACGGCGATCAAGCTTGACCACCTCCAATATCGGCAGCGCATTTCAGCACTCATAGAGGAAAAACCCGGCAATTCGTGAGGCGAAAAAACCAGCCCGGCATGAGGGGGAAATCCCCCCTTGATCGATCCGTGTGGGAAGGTGCGCGAAACCGAGTGAGCCCTTCCCGCTTGACGAAACGCGGACCGGCGTGCCGCCAAGCGGCCCGGATCACGGGCTGCTGCTCCTCGGCTCGGGCATGCGGTAGCCGACGGCGCGCTCGGTGAGGATGTAGGCGGGGCTGGCCGCGTCGTCGCCGAGCTTGTGGCGCAGCTTCTTGACGAACGTACGCACCGGGCCTGGGTTGTTCGCGCCGCGCTGCCCCCACACCGTGCGCAGCAGCCGGTCGTAGGTCAGGACACGCCCCGCGTTCTGAGAGAGTACACGCAGCAACTCGTACTCGGTGGCGGTGAGTTCGACCTTGCGGCCCGCGATGGTCACGAGGCGTTGGTCGTAGCGGATGTGGAGGTCGCCGAGCACGAAGGCCTCGGGGCGGTCCCGCCGCCGGAGTGCCGCACGGATCCGCGCCACCAGTTCGGTCGGTGAGAATGGCTTGACGATGTAGTCGGTCGCCCCGAGTTCGAGCGCCTTCGCGATGGTCTCGTCGTTGCCGTAGCCCGAGATGAAGATCACCGGCAGCTCGGCGAGTTCGGGGATCCGCTTCATGAGTTCGATGCCGTCGATGCCGGGAAGAACCAGGTCGAGGAGAACGAGATCCGGGCGTTCGAAATCGATCAGGCGTTCCAGTTCCCGCGGATCGCCCGTCGACAGAGCGGTCCAGCCCGCCGCGGCGATGGCGTCGCGAACGAAGCGCAGCATCAGCGGGTCGTCGTCGAGCACGAGCACGCGCGTGCGCCCGCGCCGGCGTGTCGACCGCACGGGCCCGCCCGCGCCTGATGCTGCGGCTTCGTCGGCTGCCGCGGGTAGCGTGAACGTGAAACGCGCGCCGAGCCCCGGCCCCGCGCTCTCGGCGCGGATGCGGCCGCCGTGCGCCTCGACGAGCCCCTTCGAGATCGCCAGCCCGAGCCCGCTGCCTCCCCGGAGGCCGGGACGCGCCTTGCGGAACAGGCGCGGGAGCTCCTCCGGCGGGATGCCGCTCCCCTCGTCGGAGACCGAGATCGCCACATGGGTGCCGTCGTGCATCGCCTCGACGCGGATCGGCGACGGCTCGGGCGCGTGGCGCGCCGCGTTGGCGAAGAGGTTGTTCAGCACCTGTACGATGCGTTCGCGGTCGGCCATCGCGAGCGGCAGGCCGGGCGGAAGCTCGACGAGCACGGGGTGCCGGCTGCCGCCACTCAGAAACGTGGTCCGGGCCAGGTCCACGAGCGAGGCCACGTTCGTCGGCTCGGGCGCCACGGTGAGCGTGCCCGCCTCGATGCTGCCCGCGTCCAGCAGGTTCGCGACCAGGCCCCGCATGTGGTTCGCCTGCCCGTCGATGAGGCGGAAGAACTCGATCATCTCCGCCCTGGAGGCGGCCGGCGCGGCTTCGAGCACCGTCCCGGCCGAGCCCTTGATCGACGCGAGCGGAGCACGCAGCTCGTGGCTCACCAGCCTCAGGAAGTCCGCCCGCTGCCGCTCGAACTCCTCGAACGGCGCCAGATCCTGCAGCGTCGCAACGACCGAGACGACCTCTCCGTCCCCGGAACGGATCGGCGTCAAGTTGAGCAGGGTCCGCACGCTCCGCCCGTCCGGCACCGACAGCTCGACCTCCTCGGCCCGCATCGGAGCGGCGCCCTCGAGCAGACCGGCCAACGAAAGCTCCGCGAGCGACACCTGCCGTCCGTCCGGCAGGCGGCACGTCAGCACCTCGAGCAGCTGTTCGGGCGGGGACCCCGGCGTGCGGATCTCTTCGACGATGCGCAGCGCCTCCCGGTTCACCGACGCCACCCGCCCGCTCCCGGCCTCCAGCACCACAACGCCCACCGGCGAGGTCTCGATCAGCGCCTCGAGATCGGCGCGCGCCCGCTCGACCTCGCGGTGCGTGCGCGCGTTCACGATCGCCGCAGCCGCCTGCGAGGCGAACAGCACCAGGATCTCTTCGTCCTCCGGCGTGAACGACTCGCCGTTCTTCTTGTCGCCCACGAAAAAGGTGCCGACGTGCTCGCCCCGGTGGCGCATTGGGGCCCCTGCCATCGTGCGCGTCGGCCACGGGCCCGGAGGGAAGCCGAGCGATTCGATGTAGCCGGGGAGGTCCGCAAGCTGGAACGGCTGCTCGATGTCGCGCAGGTGCTCGAAGAGCCGCGGCCCCTCGGGCCACGCCAGCAGCGCCCCGACCTCCTCCGCCGACGCGCCGGAGGTCACGAAGTCCTCGAGCCGGCCGCGTCCGTCGACCGTCGTGATCGCGCCCTTGCCGGCGCCGGTCAGCGCGCGAGCGCTGTCGACCACCTCCCGGAGCACCGTGTCCAGGTCCAGGCTCGAGTTGACGCGCAGCACCGTGCCGCTCAGCCGCTCGAAGCCGTCCCTGAGCGACCGGTTCTCCCGCCTCAGTTCGCGCAGATCGTTCAATGGTCTCTCCCCCGTTCTCGGTACGGCATCCGCCGGGACCCGCGATTACACCTTTTAAACATTAAACTAACACAGATGTACACGTTTTGTCCATGAAAATCGTGCTATATTTGATGCCTGTCTCCAGGATGTGCGGAAGAGACCCGGATGGATCGCGAGCGAGGACAAATCACGCGAGGCGGCTCAAAGAGGGAATGGGGCCCGGCGTTGGACCGTGTGGGCGCGGGCTGTATCGTGGCGGCGCTCGGTGCTCTCCTCACGATTCTCTCCTGCGGCGGAGGCGACACGTCGGGACCGCGGCCCGGGCCACCCCCACCCCCGCCCCCGACGGCGGCGGCGCCGGCGCGAATCACGCTGGATCCGGAGACGGTCACGGTCGTGGCGGGGGACACGATCCGCGTGAAGGCGACCGTCCTGAACGATCGGGCACAGCCGATCTCCGGCGCCGTGGTGACGTGGACGAGCAGCGACCCTGCGGTCGCCGGCATCGACGCGACGGGGCTTGTGACGGGTTTCAGAGAGGGCAGCGCGCGTCTGACGGCGACTTCCGGGCCCGTCTCGACCGCGGCGCCGGTGGTCGTGCAGGGCCGGGACCGCGCGATCCTGATGGATCTCTACGTCGGCACGTCCGGCGCCGACTGGACCGAAAATGCCAACTGGTCGTCCGACGAACCGGTGGGAAGCTGGTACGGCGTGACGGCGGACGCGAGCGGCCGGGTGACGGTGCTCGACCTGAGCGAGAACAACCTGAGGGGTCAGCTTCCCGATAATCTCGGCGACATGGCCTCGCTCACCGAGTTGATCGTAAGCGGCAACCCGGAGCTTTCGGGCCGGATTCCGTTCTCTCTCTCGCTGGGGAACATTCAGCAGTTTCGGTACGGCGGGACGATGCTGTGCACGGTGAGGGACGAGGGGTTCCAGGCCTGGCTGAACGCGATTCCGACGCGGGACGGGGAGTTCTTCGCCTGCAACGAGGAACGGTCGGACCTCGAGAAGCTCTACGAAGCCATGGGCGGACCGAGGTGGCACCGCAACCATAACTGGCTCACGGGCGCGCCGCTCGACGACTGGTACGGCATCGCGGTCGATTCGGCGACGGGACGGGTCACGAGGATCGAACTTGCGGGCAACAACCTCTCGGGTGAGATCCCGCCCGAGATCCGGTATTTCCCGCACCTGCGATACTTGCGCCTGGAGAGCAACCGGCTCGGCGGCGAGATTCCGCCGGGAATTGGGGAACTCGCGGAACTGCGGTTGCTATGGCTCGACGATAACGACTTGAGAGGAGAGATCCCGCCGGAGATCGGCAGGCTCGTGAACCTCGTCTGGCTCAGGATAGGCGCGAACCAGATGACCGGTCCTATCCCGCCGGAACTGGGCAACCTCAAACGCCTCACTGAGCTCCGGCTCTACGAGGCCCGGTTCGATGGGACGATTCCGGCGGAGTTCGGGAACCTGACCGGACTTAGGTCCCTTCGCATAACGAACACCCGGATCAGCGGGGGCGTGCCCGCGATCCTGGGACGACTCGCGAACCTCCGCGAGCTCTTCCTCGACGGGAATGAGCTGTCGGGCCCGCTGCCCGGTTCGCTGGGCCAACTCGGCCGCCTCGAATCGCTTCGGATCTCCGACAACATGATCGAGGGCCCCGTTCCGGCGGAGTTCGGCAAGCTCGATAACCTCAGGGTCCTCATTGCGGACAACAACCGGCTCTCCGGTTCGCTTCCGCCCGAACTGGGCGACGCCACCGCACTCTACCAGGTGTGGCTCCAGGGCAATCCCGGCCTGGTCGGCCCCCTCCCCGAAAGAATGACCGATCTGGAGAACCTCTTCGAACTGATCGCCGAAGACACCGGGCTATGCATGCCTCGAACGCCCGCCTTCCGTACCTGGCTCCAATCGGCGCTTCCCAAGTACCGGATCCTGTTGTGCGGAGTCGAGTCCCACGCCGAGGTCTATCTCATTCAGGCCGTGCAGTCGCGCGAGTTCCCCGTCCCGCTGGTCGCCGGAAAGGAGGCGCTCCTGCGCGTGTTCGTGACGTCCGAAGAGGAGACCGGAGCGATGATCCCGCCGGTGCGGGCGATGTTCCTCGTGGACGGGGCGGAAGTACACGTGGAGGACATCCCCGCCGGTTCGTCCGTGATTCCGAAGGAAGTGCACGAAGGAGAACTCGACCTTTCCGCGAACGCCGAAATCCCGGCCGAGGTGATCCAGCCCGGCCTGGAGATGGTCGTCGAGATCGATCCGGACCGCACGCTCGATTCGAGTCTCGGAGTGTCGAAGCGCGTCCCCGAGAGCGGACGGATGAAGGTGGAAGTGTGGGACGTGCCCCCAATGCTCCTGACCCTGATTCCCTTCGTCTGGACCGGAGACAACGACCAGGCTGCCGCAACGTTCGTGAGCACGGCCGAACCGGAAGACGACTTCTTCTGGCAGACGAGGACGTATTTGCCCGTCGGAGACATTCGGATCACCCGGCATGAGCCCGTGACCGTCAACTCGAACAACCTCTACGACCTGCTGGCCGATCTCGGACGGATTCGGACGATGGAGGAGGGGATCGGCTACTGGGCGGGCTTGATCCCGACTACTGCCTTTGCCGCCGGCATCGCGTACGTCCCGCACCACCCCGACAGCTTGGCATATGCCCAATACAGCCCGAAGACTTCGGTCTCGAAACTGATTCCGGAAACGGTGGCTCACGAGTTCGGGCATAACATGAGCCTGCGCCACGCGGAATGCTCAGGGACCGAAGCGAACGCGGATCCGACCTACCCGTACGATGACGGGCGGATCGGCAGCTGGGGGTGGGACGCGCGCGATGGGTCGCTCGTGGACCCAGGGTCCGACGTGCGGGACTTCATGACCTACTGTGACCCCACGTGGGTCAGCGACTACTACTTCGCGAACGCCCTGCGTTACCGCCTCCACGACGACCTCGAGGTTCAGGCGGCTCGCGTGCCGGTCCTGATGGTGTCCGGAGGGGCGGCCGCGGACGGAACACTCCGCCTGGATCCCGCCTTCCCGGTAGAGGCGCCACCGTTCCTCCCACATGCTCCCGGCCCATACACGATGACCGGAAGGCGCGCCGACGGAAGCGAACTGTTCTCGCTGAGCTTCGAGATGACGGAGATCGCGGACGGTCATGGAGGCGAGGGGTTCACTTTCGCGCTGCCCGTCCAGGAGGAATGGTCGGAGTTGGTGAGCCTGACACTCTCCGGGCCGGGCGGCACGGTCGAGATCCGGGAGGGGAGTGCGTTGCCGATGGCGATCCTGCGCGATCCGCAGACCGGTCAGGTACGCGCCATCTTCCGCGACCTGCCTGCCGGCCCGCTCGCCCGCAGCGCGGCGGAGGACCTCGCGCCGGAGCCCGGGCTCGAGGTGATGGTCAGCAGCGGACTGCCCGGCCCGGAAGCGTGGCGGCGGTGATATGTGCCTGGCGCGACGTGGCCCCGCGCTTTGGCGGGCCGGGAGTTCCGGTTATCTTTTGTTTTGTCCAGCCCCGGCAGACCGATCTCGATACCCGCGAACCCAAACCATTACGGAGGGGCGTTGACACGATGATTCGCCGACTCGGTTTCCGGATCGCCGTGGCGATGGTGGTGGGAGCGCCGCTGCTCGCGCCCCCGACGCCCGCCGCCGCGCAGTCCCCGGAGGAGTTCTTCGAGACGCGGGTCCGTCCGGTGCTGGCCGAGCACTGCTACTCCTGCCACGGGCGCCTCGTCCGCGGCGAACTCCGCATGGACTCCCGCGAGTCGCTCCTCGAGGGCGGCGTCTCGGGCCCCGCCATCGTTCCCGGCGATCCCGAAGCCAGCCTCCTCATCCGCAGCGTGCGGCACGAGATCGAGGGTCAGGAGATGCCGCAGAACGAGGATCCTCTCAGCGCGCACCAGATAGCGGGCCTCGTCGAGTGGATCGCCATGGGCGCCCCGTGGCCCGTGGCCGTCGCGGAGGGTGACGGTGCGGGGACGGGCGGCGGCGAAGCGATCCTCGTTGCGGCGGACGAGGGTCTATCGCCGGGGGCCCGCCTCTTCGTCGACCTCGTGCGTCCGGTGCTCGAACGGAGTTGTTTCGCCTGCCACGCCGAGGGGGCGCCCAGCGGTCTCCGGCTGGATTCCCGCGAGGGGATGCTCGCAGGCGGCTCACGCGGGCCGGCGCTCATCCCCGGCAACCCCGAGCAGAGTCTCATCATTGCCGCACTCCGCCACGAGCGAGACGACCTGCAGATGCCGCGGGACGCCCCCCAACTCGCGGGCGCCGAGATCCAGGGCTTCGTCGACTGGATCCAGGCCGGGGCCGAGTGGGCCGAGGTCGACGCGCCGCTCGCGATTCCGCGGCGGGCGGTCACTGCGGCCGAGCGCGGGTTCTGGTCGTTCCAGCCGCTCGCGCGCCCGGAGGTGCCTGGCGGCCGCGGCCGCGCGCCCGAGTCCGGATCCGAAGCCGAGCCCGGAGCCGCCGCCGGCCCCCGCGCCGACGGGGCGCACGCCGACATCGACCGCTTCATCCTCGCCAAGCTCGACGAACTGGGCCTCGATCCGCTGCCCCCGGCCGACCGCCGCCAACTGATCCGGCGCGCGACCTTCGATCTCACCGGCCTCCCCCCGACGCCGGAGGAGGTCGATGCGTTCGTCAGCGACCCCGCGCCGGACGCGTTCGAGAAGGTCGTGGACCGGCTCCTCGCCTCGCCCCACTACGGGGAGCGCTGGGGACGCCACTGGCTCGACGTGGCGCGCTACGGCGAGGACGACACGCGCGGGCTGGCCCGGGACGGCTCCGGGCGCGAGCGCTACCCCTCGGCCTACGTGCAGCGCGACTGGGTGGTCGATGCGTTCAACCGCGACATGCCGTGGGACGACTTCGTGCGGGCGCAACTCGCGGGCGACCTCCTCGAGGAACCCGAGCGTTCGAAGGCGATCGGCGGCCTCGGTTTCCTCGGCGGCGGCCCCTGGTACTACGACATCGCAAATCCCGCCGTGGCGCGCGCCGACGAACGCCACGACCGCGTCGACGTCACGACGCGCGGCTTCCTCGGTCTCACCGTGGGCTGCGCCCGCTGCCACGACCACAAGTACGACCCGATCAGGACGCACGACTACTATGCGCTCGCCGGGATATTCAACAATTCCGACTATTACGAATATCCCATTGCCGAAGAGGAAGAGGCGGAGGCCTGGAAGCGGGACCAGGAGTTCATCAAGGGGCTCCGGAAGAGCCTCGGCGACTATCTGAACACGGAGGGCGAGCAGCTCGCCCGCGTCCTCTCGCTCCAGGTGACGCGCTACATGATGGCCGCGTGGCAAGTCACGGGTAAGCCGCAGATCCCGCCCGAGCAGGCCGCCGCGCGAGCCAAGGTCGATCTCGAGACGCTCCAGCGCTGGATCCGCTTCCTCGGCAAGGCACCCCGCCACTATCCGTACCTGCAGGACTGGCAGGCGATGATCGCCCGCGGCGACGCGGAGGAAACCGAGGCCCGCGAGCTGGCCGAGGGCTTCCAGCGCCTCGTCCTCGAGGTCGTGACAGAACAGGAGAAGCTCGAGGAGCGGAACCAGCGCATCATCGCCAAGGGCACGCCGCTCGAGGAGGTGAAGTCGACGCCGATGCCGAACGGCTTCGAGAGTTTCTTCGACCAGCACCAGCTCGAACTCGAGACGATGGAGCGCGAGCGCTTCAACCTCTACATGGACATCTTCCGGCGCGATCTCGACAACGAACTGGACACGTTCTTCCCGGCGCCGGGCCTGCTCCGGTTCCGAGGCTGGGGTCTGGAGCGGCAGCTCGGCCGCGTGGCGATGGACCACGTGACGGCCATGCGGGAGCGGATCGAGGAACTGGAAGACGACCTCCCCGATCTCCCCTTCGCCATGGGCGTGCGCGACAAGGAGCCGGAGGATCTGACCGACATCAGCCTCCACATCCGCGGCAGCCCCACGAGTCTTGGCGAGGCGGTGCCGCGCGGGTTCCTCACAGTGCTCGCCCCGGAGGAGGAGCCGTTCACCGAGGGGAGCGGCCGGCTGCAACTGGCGGAGGCGATCGCCGTCCACCCCATCACCGCGCGGGTCATCGTGAACCGCGTGTGGCGCTGGCACATGGGGTCCGGGATCGTCGACTCGCCGAGCAACTTCGGCTTCCTTGGGGATCCTCCCTCGAACCCTGCCCTGCTCGAGTACCTGGCCGCGCGCTTCGCCGAGGGCGGGATGTCGATCAAGCAGTTGCACCGTGACATCATGCTCACGGCGGCCTACCAGCGCGCCAGCGGGCGGCACGCCGCCAACGAGCAGATCGACGGCGCGAACCGCTACTACTGGCGCCACGACCGCCGTCGCTTGGGAGCGGAGAGCATCCGCGACGCGGTCCTCGCGGTCTCGGGCGACCTCGACCCGAAGGTGGGCGGCCCCTCCCTCGCCCTCGACGACGAGGAGAACAACCGCCGCACGATCTACGGCCGCGTGAGCCGCTTCCAGGTCGACGAGTACCTCCAGACGTTCGACTTCCCGAACCCGAGCCTCTCCGCCGAGCGCCGCTACACGACGAACGTCCCGGCCCAGAGCCTCTACTTCATGAACAGCCCCTTCGTGAGGCGGCAGGCGGAACTGTTCGTGAACCGCCTCGTCGAAGAGGCGGACGCTCCCGAAGCGGTAGCCGAGGACGCCGCCGAATCCGACAACGGAAACGGGTCCGCGAACGGGGCAGGGAACGGGTCGGCGAACGGGGCTGCCGGCGGGGACGGGCGCCCGGCCTCCGAGACTCCCCCCGTCTTCCGCGACCGGGAGATGATCGAGGCGGCGTATCCGCTCCTCTACGGACGCGAGGCCACCGAGCCGGAGATCGCCGCCGGCCTCGCCTTCCTGGAGGAGCGCCGCGCCGACTTCCTCGCGGAGGAGATGGAGAAGCTCGAAGCCGCGGTCGACGAGGAGGCCGAGGCGAACGAGGAGGCCGAGGTCAACGACGAGGCGGAGGCCGAGGCCGGCGACGAGGCCGAGGCGAGCGACGGTGCCGAGGCCGGCGACGAGGCCGAAGCCGCCGACGCAGCGAGGGAAGCCGAGCGCCGCGCCTCCATGCGGGCCTGGATCCAGTACGCCCGGGCGCTGTTCAGCACGGCAGAGTTCAGGTTCGTCGGATGACGAGGCGCACGGATGACGCGGTTCACGGGATGACGATGAGCGAGCCGGACTTCCACCACGGCTGCGGGATGGTCCACGGGGCGCCGCGCACCCGGCGCGAGGCGCTGCGCACGATGGGCGCCGGCTTCGGGATGATGGCCTTCGCGAGTCTGGTGGGGAACTCGATGCTGGAGGCGTCGAGCGGCGTGCTCTCGTCCAGCGGAAGTCCGATGCCCAAGCCCGACTTCAAGCCGAGGGCGAAGAACGTCATCTTCCTGTTCATGAACGGGGGCGTGTCGCAGGTCGACACCTTCGACCCCAAGCCCGTGCTCGAGAAGTACCACGGCCAGCCGCTCCCGACCGGCGAGGTCAAGACGGAACGCCGCACGGGCGCGCTCATGAAGTCGCCCTTCAGCTTCAGGCGCTACGGCGAGTCGGGACTCGAGGTGAGCGAACTCTTCCCCCACGTGGGCGAGTGCGCGGACGACATCTGCGTGATCCGCTCGATGTACACCGACATCCCGAATCACGAGCCGTCGCTCCTGATGATGAATACGGGGCACATCCAGCCGGGGCGTCCCTCGCTGGGATCGTGGCTCACCTACGGCTTGGGGAGCGAGAACCGGGATCTGCCCGGGTTCGTGGTGCTGTGCCCGGACCAGCCGACCGTGGTCGGCCCGCCGCTGTGGAGCAACGCGTTCCTCCCCGCCATCCACCAGGGCACCTACATCTCCGACAAGGTGCCGAGGATCGAGGAGGACTTCGATCCGGAGCGCCTCATCCCCAACATCCGCGGCGAGGGGACGGCTCTGGACGACCAGCGCCGCGAGGTGGACCTGGTCGAGGAACTGAACCGGCTGCACCTGCAGCGCCTCCGGGAGCAGGATCCGCAGATCGAGGGCGCGATCCAGGTGATGGAGACGGCCTACCGGATGCAGACGGAGGCCCCGGACGTGTTCGACATCCGGAGCGAGAGCGACGCGACGCAGCGGCTGTACGGCCCCGGGAGCACGGCGCGCGGGTGCCTCATGGCCGTGCGGCTCGTCGAGCGGGGCGTCCGCATCGTGCAGGTCTACTACGCGAAGGGCGATCCGTGGGACGCCCACGCGGACATCTTCCAGCACCGCAAGAACGCGAAGGACTCCGATCAGCCCTTCGCCGCCGTGATCAAGGACCTGAAGTCACGCGGCCTGTTCGACGAGACGCTGGTCGTGTGCGGGACGGAGTTCGGGCGCACGCCGGTGCTGGAGACGGGGGGCGGGGGCGCGGGCGGGCGCGTCGTGAACGGGCGCGACCACAACCCGTTCGGGTTCAGCATCTGGCTCGCCGGCGGCGGCATCAGGGGCGGCACGACGTACGGCGCCACCGACGACTTCGGCTTCAAGGCGGTCGAGAACCCGGTCCACATCCACGACCTGCACGCGACGATCCTGTACCTGATGGGGATCGACCACGAGAAGCTCACCTACCGCTACAGCGGCCGCGACTTCCGCCTCACCGACGTCCACGGCCAGGTGATCCACGACATCATCGCCTGACGGATAGCGATGATGGCGCACGGCCGCGCCTGCGATGCTCAACGGTCGCGCCGCGGGAACCAGAGGATGAACGCGCTCGTGGTCCGCTGGTAGCGCCGGTACGCCTCGCCTCGCCGCTCGGCCGCCCGCCGCTCGATGGGCGGGATGCCGGTAACGAACCGGATCGACAGGAGCAGCAGCGCCGGCGCGAAGAGGATGGCCCACAGAGGAGCGTGGCCGTAGGCGACCGGCACGTACGCGAGCCAGTGCGTCCACTCGAAGAAGTAGTTGGGGTGGCGCGAGTACCGCCACAGGCCCGTCCGACAGACGCGTCGCTCGTTGCCGGGCACGGCACGGAAGCGTTGCAGCTGCCGGTCCGCGACCGACTCGCCGACCAGCGAAACGAACCAGATCGCCATGCCCGCGAGGTCCGCCGCGCGGAGCGACGGGTCCGGCGGCCGCATGGCGAGGAGGAAGTGCGCCGAGAGCGCGACGACCAGCACGGCCTGGGCCTGGAAGAGGACGAAGAACTTCAATGGCGCCCCGCGTCCCCACTTCACACGCAGGTCCCGGTACCGGCCGTCCTCGCCCGGCGACCTGACCCGTCCAAACAGGTACGCGGCCAGGCGCAGCGACCACAGTCCCGCCATCGCCGCCACCATCCAGCGCCGCCACCCCGCGCCCGATGGCACGGCCGCCGCGTAGAACACCGCCGCACCCCCCAGACCCAGCGTCCACGCCAAGTCCACCGCATCGGCCTCGCGGGTGCGCAACTGTCCGTACCAGAGCAGGGCCATGACCGGGATGATCGTCAGGGCCACCGTCCCGACCGCCACCGGAGCGCTCACGTCACCCCCTCCGTTACTCCTGTCCGAGAGTTCCCGCCAGCCTAAGCCCCGACCACCGGAGGCGCCATGGACTTCGAGCCGGTCGGGTTGAAGGGCGACCTGGGCGCGCTCGCTCTCGGCGTTCTCGTCGCCGGCCACCAGAAGGCCGCCGAGTCCATCGTACACGTTCCAGCCATGGGCAATGTGCTAGATTAGGGCGGGTGCTGGACTTGGACGGGCGTAATGCCGGCGGTGAGAAGGTGGGCGCGCCCGGCGACGCGGGCCTTGGCGGCGTGTGCCACTGGGAGGGAGAATCGTGAGCCGTTTGATCTGGCTGGGGGCCCGTATAGCGGCCGCCATCGGCATCGTCGTCTTGACCTTCGGTTACGCGATCACCGGAGACCACGCCAACGTCTGGCTGGGAGCGGGCTGCGGGCTGGCGACGGGCGTAGGCGTCGGCCTCCGGGGAGGCGCGCGGGGCAGCCCGTGGACCGGCATTATGATCGGCTCGGCGGTCGGCATCGTCACCGCGCTCTTGACCAGCTCCCAGTACCTCGGTTGGGGCATCATCATCCCGCCCAGCACCCCCTTGGCGATCGGTCTGATCGACGGACTCGGCCGCTCGTCGCTGTCCGGGTACAGGGACGTGAGTCGCGAGACCTTCTTCCTGGCCGTCCTCCTGGGCTTCGGCCTGATCCCGGCGCTGGTCGTCGGCGACATCCCGTTGTGGCCGCTCATGGCGGCGTACCCGCTCCTGGCCACTCCCTGGACGGCGCTCCTGGTTGGCCTGGTGTGCCACCGGCGCAAGGGATGGCGTGACGCCCGGCCTCCCCGGCTCCTGGTTCTCGGTGCGGCGGCCCTGCCCGCCGCGCTGGGAGTCTTGTACGGGTTCGGCGTGATGGAGGAAAACACCGTGCTGCTCCTCGTCGCCGGGCTCTTGACGCTGGTGGCGATTCCGGTGGTCGCGTTTCTCGCGGGGCGCATCGCCGCCAACTGGCTCCGTCCGCGGCTGGAAGTATACGGTCAGCTTGCCGCCTACCTTCGGGTCATGTGGATCCCCATCGGCGGCTTCGCGCTCGGCTATCTGACGATCATATTCCTGTTCGCCGGCTTCTACGGGGCGCTGGAGCGCTTCAGCCCCGGGGCTTTCGCCGACGCCGGCACGGGGATCACCGGCTGGGTGTCCTTTTCGTTCTTCACCGCCCTCGCCCAGGACTACGCGGCCATCACGCCGGTCTCGGCCGCCGCCCGCATGCTGGTCGGCGTACACCTGGTCCTCTCGGTGGGCTGGGCGCTCGTGCTGTTCGCGGCGGTGATGACATCCATAGAGCCGAAGCTCGCCCGGATCGCCCAGCGACACGCCGGGGAAGACGCCGACTGACGGATTCGGCTCGCCGCGACGTGCCCCGGCTCACGGGCCGCCGCTTCTCCCGGGCTCGGGCATGCGGTAGCCGACGGCGCGCTCGGTGAGGATGTAGGCGGGGCTGGCCGCGTCGTCGCCGAGCTTGTGGCGAAGCTTCTTGACGAACGTACGCACCGGGCCCGGGTTGTCGGCGCCGCGACGGCCCCACACCGTGCGCAGCAGCCGGTCGTAGGTCAGGACGCGCCCCGCGTTCTGAGAGAGTTCGCGCAGCAACTCGTATTCGGTGGCGGTGAGTTCGACCTTGCGGCCCGCCATGGTCACGCGGCGTTGGTCGTAGTGGATGCGGAGGTTGCCGAGCACGAAGGCCTCGGGGCGGTCCCGCCGCCTGAGTGCCGCGCGGATCCGCGCCACGAGTTCGGTCGGTGAGAACGGCTTGACGATGTAGTCGGCCGCCCCGAGTTCGAGCGCCCTCGCGATGGTCTCGTCGTTGCCGTAGCCCGAGATGAAGATCACCGGCAGTTCGGCGAGTTCGGGGATCCGCTTCATGAGTTCGATGCCGTCGATGCCGGGAAGAACCAGGTCGAGAAGCACGAGATCCGGGCGTTCGACATCGATCAGGCGCTCCAGCTCCCGCGGATCGCCCGTCGGCAGAGCGGTCCAGCCCGCCGCGGCGATGGCGTCGCGAACGAAGCGCAGCATCAACGGATCGTCGTCGAGCACGAGCACGCGCGTGCGCTCGCGTCGCAGAAGTGTCGGCCGCTCCGGGCCGTCCGCCCCGGGTGCCGCGGCCTCGCCGGCTGCGGCCGGGAGCGTGAACGTGAAGCGCGCGCCGAGGCCCGGCCCCCCGCTCTCGGCGCGGATGCGGCCGCCGTGCGCCTCGACGAGCCCCTTCGAGATGGCCAGCCCGAGCCCGGCGCCTCCCCGGAGGCCGGGACGCGCCTTGCGGAACAGGCGCGGGAGGTGCCCTGGCGGGATCCCGCTTCCCTCGTCGGACACGGAGATCGCCACATGGGTGCCGTCGCGCGCCGCCTCGATGCGGATCGGCGACGGCTCGGGCGTGTGTCGCGCCGCGTTGGCAAGAAGGTTGTTCAGGACCTGCACGATCCGTTCGCGGTCCGCCATCGCGAGCGGCAGGCCGGGCGGAAGCTCGACGAGCACGGGGTGACGGCTCCCGCCACTCAGAAACGTGGTCCGGGCCCGGTCCACAAGCGAGGCCACGCTCGTCGGCTCGGGCGCTACGGTGAGCGTGCCCGCCTCGATGCTCCCCGCGTCGAGCAGGTTCGCGACCAGACCCCGCATGTGGTTCGCCTGCCCGTCGATGAGGCGGAAGAACTCGATCATCTCCGCCCTGGACGCGGCGTGCGCGGCCTCGAGCACGGTCCCCGCCGAGCCCTTGATCGACGCGAGCGGCGCGCGCAATTCGTGGCTCACCAGCCTCAGGAAGTCCGCCCGTTGCCGCTCGAGCTCCTCGAACGGCGCCAGATCCTGCATCGTGACCACTACGGAGCCGACCTCTCCGTCCCCGGAACGGATCGGCGTCACGTTGATCAGCGTCCGCACGCTCCGCCCGTCCGGCACCGACAGCTCGACCTCCTCGGCCCGCGCCGGATCGTCGTCCTCGAGCAGGTCGGCCAGTGAAAGCTCCGCGAGCGACACCTCCCGCCCGTCCGGCAGGCGGCAGGTCAGGACCTCAAGCAGTTGCTCGGCAGGGGAGCCCGGCGTGCGGATCTCCTCGACGATGCGGTGCGCTTCCCGGTTCACCGACGCCACCCGCCTGCTCCCGGCCTCGAACACCACCACGCCCACCGGCGAGGTCTCGACCAGCGCCGCGAGGTCGGCCCGCGCGCGCTCGACTTGGCGGTGCGTGCGTGCGTTCGCGATCGCAGCGGCCGCCTGCGAGGCGAAGAGCACGAGTATCTCCTCGTCCCCGGCCGTGAACGCCTCACCGCTCTCCTTGTCGCCCACGAAGAAGGTGCCCACATGTTCTCCCCGGTGGCGCATCGGAGCGCCAAGCATCGTGCGCACGGGCCACGGGCCCGGAGGGAAGCCGAGCGAGTCGAAGTAGCCCGACAGATCGGCCAGCTGGAACGGCTGCTCGAGGTCGCGCAGGTGCTCGAAGAGCTGCGGGCCGTCGGGCCACGCCACGAGCGCCTTCAACTCCTCGTCGGACAGGCCGGAGGTCACGAAGTCCGCCAGCCCGCCGCCCTCGTCGATCGTCGTGATCACGCCCTGGCTGGCGCCGATGAGCGTACAAGCGCTGTCGACCACCTCCTGGAGCACGGTGTCCAGATCCAGGCTTGAGTTGATGCGCAGCACCGTGCCGGTCAGCCGCGCGAAGCGGTCCCTGAGCAAACGGTTCTCCCGCCTCATTTCGCCGAGGTCGTTCAACGGTCTCTTCCTCTCCCTTTTTTTTGGAATCCGGTCGAGTAGTTCGGTTACATGCGAATAACACAAAAATAACAGCGATGTACACGTACCGTCCATGACAGATGTGCTAAATTCCATCGCCAAGAGTGCTTCCGCATCGAACGCTCAGGAGAAGAAACGATGAACCGCATCCTGTTGTGTGCCGCGGTCCTCGCCTTTCCCGGGCAGGTCGCGGCTCAGCATGTGGGGCTTCAGGCGGGTGGAGCCCTCACCTCCTGGTCCGCCGAGGAACCGGACTCCAAGACCGGGCTGATCGGCGGCATCTCGTTGGATCTCCCGCTATCGGACAACGTGGGCGTTCGTCTGGGCGCACTCTACGCGCAGAAGGGGGTGTCGTTCGACGTGGACGGCGCCGAGGCGACCACTGACGTCGCCTACTTCGAGCTACCGGCTATGCTCCGTCTCGGAGCCCGAGTTGCGACGCTAGCAGGTCGATCACTCACAAAACGATCATTTGTTGTGAGATGATCGTATCTAATGATATATTGGCTTCACATTCGCATTGTATCGTTTGTTTTCGACGAGGAATGACCGGATGTGGAGTCTCGCGAAAATCCCTGCCGCCGACCTTGGAACCGGCGACGTAGCCGAGCTTCTCGACATCCATCCGTCGACCGTCAAGCGATGGTTCGACAGCCCCCGGACGGCGGTGACGACCGGAGGGCACCGCCGAATCCCTCTCGACCTCGTACTGGACGTCGCGCTGGCGCGGGATCGAAGGGTGTATCTCCACGGCTTCGGAAGCCAGGCGACTCACGCCTGGCACGCGATGCAGGCACTCGAACGCGACGACCCGGATCCGGCCTGCGATGCGCTCGTGCACTGGCTGCGGACCCGGCGACCGCATCTCATCGGAAGATTCCTGTGGCATGTCGCGGCCCGTGGCAACGACCCGGACCCGGGGGTCCTCGATGGCGTATTCGGCGGCTTCATGAAGCGGGTAGGAGACGGATGGGAGCGCGGGGAGCTTCGTATCGCCGACGAGCGGGCCGCGAGCCGCGAGGCGGGCGAGGCGATCGGGCGGCTGCTCGCGGCGGCCGCCGGAGACGCTGGCGGACCGGATCCTGACAGGCCGACCGCCGTCGTCGGGGCGGTCGAACCCGAGCAGCACGTCCTCGGGTCCCAGCTCGTGCGGCTCCTGCTCCTCCACAGGGGCTGGAACGTCGAACACCTCGGCGCGGGGGTGCCGGTCTCCGAGATCGTAGCGACGCAGCGAGTGCTCGACGCGTCGCTGATCTGCATTTCCTTCACGCCTCCCGCGGTGGCCGCCGATGTTCTCCGATTCGTCGCGGCTGCGGGGGAACTCGCGGACCCGGAACAGCCCTTCTCTCTCGTTCTCGGAGGCAACGCGTTACGCGGCGTGGAGGTGAGCGGCCGCGACGGGGCGTTCACGGACCTTGTCGCGCTCGGGAGTCTGGCGGCGTTCGGGGACTGGCTGGACGACAGTGGCTGATGCCGCCCGCCTCGCCGGCTCCACCCACATCGAGCGGCTTGGGCTCGCCGTCCTGGCCCTCTTCTCGGCGGCCTCGGTCGCGGGCTTCGCATCGTTCGGGCTGCATCCGCACCTCCTGGCCCGCTTCCCGTCGTCCGCCTGGTTCTACGCGCCCGCCTTTCAGATCTTCGCGCGCGGACACGTGGTCATCGCCTTCCTGGTCCTGGCGTACTCCCTCACGGCGCGCGTCGGACCGCGCTGGATTCCCGCGCTCCTTGTGGCAGGCGGTCTCTCGCTGGGCGCCGAACTGCTTGGCACGGCGACCGGCTTTCCGTTCGGCGGGTATCGCTACACTCCCATGCTGGGCTATCGCGTGGCCGGGCTCGTCCCGTTCCTGATCCCGTTCAGCTGGTTCATGATGGCGTTCCCGGCGTACGTCCTTGCGCGGCGCGCGTCGCGGGGGCGATTCGCGCGCTTGACGCTCGGAGCGGTCCTGCTCACGACCTGGGACCTGACGCTCGACCCCGCGATGAGTTCGCTCACGCATTACTGGGTATGGGAGTCCGCCGGACCCTACTACGGGATGCCGCTCGTGAACCTCGCGGGTTGGCTTGCCACGAGCCTCGGCATCATGGCGGGGTTCGACGCGGTGCGTGCCGGACCGGTGGCGGACCGGATCCCGGCCCGGCTCATGGCGGTTTACTACGTGACCGTACTGGCGCTCTCGGTGGCGATGACGCTCGCCGCCGGCTACTGGTGGGCCGTCGTGGCGACGCTCGCCGTACTCCTGGTCGTGTGGAAGTGGGCCCGAGCTTGAGCCGGCGAACGGTGCCCCGATCCGTGCGCGACCCGCTCATCGGGGATCTCGAGCGGGCAGCCACTCTCGCGGCCCGTCGAGGCGTCGAGGTGCCGCCGGTCCGCGGCAAACTCCTCCGCCCGCGCGTCGCGTTCGCATTCGTCCCCGACGACCGGCGGGCGTCTCTCCCCGCCCGGTTCTGGCTGGGTTGCCTCGCGGTACAGATGGTGCACGAGGCTTCGCTCCAGCACGACGACGTACTCGACGGCGGGACGGAGCGCCGCGAGGCGGCCACGGTGTTCGCGCGGTGCGGGGCGCCCGACGCCCTCCTCGCGGGGGACCTATATCTCGCGGGCGCCTATCGCGTCGCGCGCATGGTGCGGTCGGAACCCTTCCTCGCCGACTTTATGGACGCGGTCGAAGCGACGGTACGGGGCGAGAGAATGCAGCAGGAACTGTCGACGGCGACGAACCCCGCCCGTCTCTACGGAGAGGTCTCAAGGGCGAAGAGCGGAGCCCTGTTCGGAGTCGCCGCGGCCCTGCCTGGTTGGACCGGCACCGCCGGGCGACCGGATGGACCCCGGGTTTCAACGACCATTCTGCGCAAACTCGGCGTCCGGCTCGGCACCTTCTATCAAGCCGTGGACGACCTGCTCGATTACTGCCCCGATGCGGAGACGGGAAAGCCGAAGCTGCAGGATTTCGCCAATCGCACATGGACCTCCGCACTCGGTGACCGCGGATGGGACTGGTTCGAGCAGACGCCGGCGTCCGCGGTCGTCGAGTTCTTCCGGACGGGCATGGCCGAACGCGCTGCCGCGCGCGTTCGGCTGGAGGGTCTCGCGCTCACCGCAGCACTGCGCGACGCCGGGGCTGATCCGGTCCTCGTCGACCTGATCACCTCATGGAGCGACCGTTGCCTGCGGGCGGCCGCCGAAGGCCCCCGCGCGGGCTCCCGTTCGGTCGTTGGTGCGCGGCCGCTGCCCTCGCCCGCCGCGACCGCCGCCCGGATCGCGGCCCGCACGCTCGCCCTCGGGCCGCGCACGATCTGGGGTCGCTACTTCGCGCACCACAGCCGCAGCTTCTCGTTCGCGGCGCTCCTCTTTCCGCCGGAGGAGCGGAGACTCGTGCGTGAAATCTACGCGTTCTGCCGGTTCACCGACGACCTCGTGGATGAAGCGGCCCGGCCGGACGGCGCCCGCATCCCCGTTGCGGAACTCTACCGGACCCTCGACGTGTGGGAGGAGATCTGCCGGGCGGCTCACGACGGCGAACGAACCGACATCCCTCTCACCGATGCCGTGATGGGCGAGACCGCTCGGCGGGGGATTCCGTTCGAACTCGTAGCGGAGTTGATCGAAGGCGTGCGCATGGACGTGGAACCACGCGCCTATGGATCGATGGAGGAGCTGCGCGAGTACACGTACCGCGTCGCGTCCGTCGTCGGCGCCTGGCTGACGCGGACCTTCGGGGTATCCGATCCCTGGGTCCTCGAGCGGGCGCACGCCCTCGGCCACGCGATGCAGCTGACCAACATCAT
Organism: Candidatus Palauibacter sp.; assembly: GCF_965261555.1. Taxonomy (GTDB): domain Bacteria; phylum Gemmatimonadota; class Gemmatimonadetes; order Palauibacterales; family Palauibacteraceae; genus Palauibacter. The sequence goes on along the minus strand of NZ_OZ253465.1, from coordinate 358,985 downwards.
TCGCGACGTGGGCGAGGATCTGGCGTTGGGCCGGGTCTACCTTCCCGCGGACCGGATGGTACGGCACGGAGTCGGCCGGGAGTCGCTCCTGCGCATGCAGGCCGGCGCCGAGGTCCAGCCCGGCTACGTGGCGCTTCTGGAAGAGGTGATGGCCCACGCCGACGCTGCCTATGAGGTGTCATACGAGGGAATCCCGCACCTGCCGCCCTTCTTCCAGCGCCCCGTGACCGTCGCGGCCCAGGTCTACCGCGGCATCCACGACCGTGTGAGGGCGAACGGATACGACAACCTCAACCGTCGAGCCCACACTTCCCTTCCGGACAAAATGCTGCGGGCGAGGGAGGGTCTTGGGCGGCTGCGGACGATGCCGCGCAGTCCCGAAGCCCGCCGGCTGCTCCCGACGGTCCAGAAGGGGAGCGGCTGACACGAACGAACCGTGAGCGGGAACGCGGTGGTGATTGGGAGCGGTTTCGGCGGGCTTGCCGCCGCCATCCGTCTTCAGGCAGCCGGCGTCGCGACGACCCTCGTCGAGCGACGTCCGCAACTCGGCGGGCGTGCCGGACAGTTCCGCGATGCCGGCTACGTCTTCGACACGGGCCCATCCCTGATCACCGCTCCCCACCTCATCGACGATGTTTTTCGCGCGGCGGGCAAGCGGCTCCGGAACTATGTGTCGCTCGTGCCGCTCGACCCCTTCTACCGGGTTTGGTTCCACGACGGAAGCCACCTCGACTACACTTCCGACCGGGAGCGGATGAAATCCGCGATGGCGAGGTTCGACCCGCGGGATGCGGAGCGTTTCGACGACTTCTTCGCCGCTCTCGCCCCCATCTACGACGCCGTCATCCGCGAGGGACTCGGGGCGCGACCGTTCGACACCCTTTCTTCGATGGCGGCCTTCTCACCCAGCGTCGTACGCCTTCGAGCCTGGGAGCCGGTGGCCCGTTTCGTCCGCCGCTACTTCCACGACTGGCGCCACCAGTTCCTTTACTCGTTCCATCCCCTATTCCTGGGCGGCAGCCCGTTCCGCTCGCCTTCGATCTACCTCATGATTCCCTATCTTGAGAAGGAGGGCGGCGTGTGGTTCGCACGAGGCGGAATGTACAGTCTCGTACGCGGGTTCGAGGCCCTCTTCCGTGACATCGGCGGGACCGTGCGCACCGGGGTCGCCGCAGTCCGCATCGAAGCGGACGGGAGACGGACGACCGGGGTCCGAACCGTGTCGGATGGTGACGACGAGAACCCCGCGGAATCCCTGTTGCCGGCCGATATCGTGGTCAGCAACGCGGACGTCGGCCACACCTACGGGAAACTCCTTGGCCACCTGCGCCGGCGGCGCTGGACTGACCGCCGGCTCGCACGATTGCATCAGTCGATGAGTTGTTTCCTCCTCTATCTTGGGGTCCGGCGGCAGTATCCCGAGTTGACGCATCACACGCTGATTCTCGGACCACGCTACGAAGGTCTCGTGCGCGACATCTTCGATCGGAAGATCCTGGCGGATGACTTCAGCATGTACCTGCATGCACCCACCCGCACGGACCCATCGATGGCCCCGCCGGGGTGCGAGAGTCTCTACGTCCTCGTGCCGGTGCCGAACGCCGCCTCCGGCATCGACTGGAAGCGTGAGGCCGAACCCATGACTCGGAGGGTGATCGAGCGCCTCGAGGCATGGGGACTCGATGGGCTTGAGGATGCGATCGAAGTGAAGCACGTCTTCACTCCGGACAGCTTCCGGTCCGAGTACAACGCGACACTCGGGAGCGCGTTCGGGATCGAGCCGCGGCTAACGCAGACGGCCTGGTTCCGGCCGCACAATCGAAGTGAGGAGGTGCGGGGACTCTATCTTGTGGGTGCGGGCACGCATCCGGGGGCCGGAGTACCGGGCGTGATCCTGTCGGCCGCCGCGGCCTTCCACTCCATCGCGGAGGACTTCGGCCTGTAGGGGAGCTTCGGGCAGCGCTCACCTGCCCCGGCGCGGGGGGCCGCCGCGTGGCCCCCCGGCGCGCGGCGCCAAGCCCCGCCGCCGCCCGTCTCTGGCCGGCGGCTTGGCTCAGCGCGACTGCAGCTTCGGGGCCGCAGTCCCGGCCGGCTCGAACCCGCCGCCGAGGGTGAACCCGAAACCCCGCGCGGAGCGGGTGAGGCCGCCGGACCAGACGAGGAGGCGGCCGCCCGGCAGCCGGACAGCCCAACGGCCGCGCGCGTCGAGCGCCCAGGGCCTGTCGGCGGCAGGCCCGTCCGGGCGCAGCGTTCCGTGCCGGTCGTTCCAGAGCGCGCCGGTTCCGGCGGCGGGGCCGCCCCAGCGCGGCGAGACGGAGAGCGAGAGGCCCTCCTCGGCCGCGGGGCTGCCGATGCTGAGCGTCACGCCCGCGCCGCGCTCCTCGTAGCCCCGGGCGGAGTGCAGCACCAGGAGCCGGCCCTTGGCGTCGATACGCACGGGTCCGCTCGCGGCCCGGAGCCCGCCGGCCACCTCGAGCCCCGTGCCCGTCTGGCCCGCGCCGCCGTCGCGCCGCGCGCTGGCCTCGGCGAACGGCTCGATGACGAGGCCGCCCAGGCGCGTGGACGGGCTCAGTTCGATGCCGAGCCGCTGCTGGTCCACGGCGGCGCGGCGGCCGTCCACCGTCTCGTCTCCGGCACCGGTCGCGAGGCTGGCCCACGCCGCGTCGGCGCGCAGCCCGAGCCAGCCCGCGACGCGGCGCCGGATCTCGAAGAGCCCGAGCCGCAGGTCCAGATCGCTCTCGCCCGAGCGGCCCGTCGCGCGGGCGTTCTCCGCCGACCCCCACCCGCCGCCGGCCATCCCCCACAGCGACGTGGCCCCGTCCGACCAGCGCAGGTAGGGATGCACGGCCGTCAGCGAGGTCTCGAGGCGTCCGTCGGCCGCGCCGGCGCCCCAGTCGCCCGCGCCCCGGCTCCTCGCCACCGCCACGCCCGCGAGCCAGCGCGCGCCGAGCGCACGGTCGATCCCGGCCCAGCCCGTCCGCAGGTCGCCCTCGTAGCCGCGCTCCGGTGCCGGGTCGCCCGCGAACGTCTGCAGATCGCCCTGTCCCCAGAGCCGCCAGCGCCCGCCGCCGCCCGCATCCCGCGCCCCGGCCTCGCCGCCGCCCCACACGAACGCGAACTCCGTGCCGCCCCCGCCGGGCGCTCCGATGCCCGCCGGGCCGGCCAGGCCGCCGAAGCCGGTCAGGCCCAGCGACGACGCCAGCTCCGCGGGACCCGGAGGCCCGCCCGTTCCGCGGCCGTCGGCGGCGTTCGCCGCCAACCGGGCCAGCCGCCGCCCGGCTTCGCGCCCGGCCTCGGCGAGCACGCCGCCGCGCGGATGGCCCGGCGCCGTCCAGCCCGCGAGCAGCCGCTCCGCCGCCTCGCGAACGCCCGCTCCGTCCAGCGGGATCGTGCGCCCCCCAACCGTCAGCCGCGACCGCTCGTCCGCGCCGCCCGACCCCACCCGGCGGCCCAGCGTCATGCGGGCGCTCGCCACGTGCGCCCGCGCCATCGCCGCCAGCGTTTCGTCGAGCACGGCGCGCACCAAGCGGTCGCTCGCGTTCACGGCGAAGGTCTGCGTCGCGGAGAGCCCGCCCGGGTCCCGCGCCGTCACCTCGATGGACGCGGGGCCGTAGCCGACCGGCGTCACCGTCAGCGCCGAGCCCGCCACCGTCACCGACGCCACACCCGGATCGGACGACACCGCCGTGTAGTCCAGCGGGTCCCCGTCCCGGTCCACGAAGTACGGAGCGAGGTCGAGCGCCGCCGGCCCGCCCCCCTCGTCGAGCGCCTGGTCCGGGATCGCGCCCACGGCCTCCGGAGCGTCGTTCACCGACGCGACCGCCACCACGACCTCCGCGGTCGCCGTGCCGCCGTTGCCGTCGGCCACCGTGTAGGTGAACCGGTCCGGGCCGTGGTAGTCCGCCCCGGGCGCGTACTCCACACCGCCGCCGCCCGCCGCGATCCGCGCCGTCCCGTGCCCCGGCTCCGTCACCGACGCGACCGTGAGCGCGTCGCCCTCGACATCGGTGTCGTTGGCCAGCACGTCGATCACAACCGGCTCGTCCTCCGCCGTCGCCGCCGTGTCGGCCATAGCCTCCGGAGCGTCGTTCACCGACGCGACCGCCACCACGACCTCCGCGGTCGCCGTGCCGCCGTTGCCGTCGGCCACCGTGTAGGTGAACCGGTCCGGGCCGTGGTAGTCCGCCCCGGGCGCGTACTCCACACCGCCGCCGCCCGCCGCGATCCGCGCCCTCCCGTGCCCCGGCTCCGTCACCGACGCGACCGTGAGCGCGTCGCCCTCGACATCCGTGTCGTTCGCCAGCACGCCGATCTCGACCTCGGTGTCCTCCGCCGTCCGCGCCGTGTCCGCCAACGCCTCCGGCGGCTCGTTCACGTTCGTCACCACAACCGTCACCCGCGCCCGCGCCTCCGCGCCGTGCGGGTCGCGCGCGGTCACCGTGAACTCGTAACGGTTCGGCTCCGCCTCGTAGTCCTCGCCCGGACCGGTGTACGTCACCGTGCCGTCCCGCGCGCCGATCTCGAAGCGCCCAGCGCCTCCCGCAGCCAAAGCGTACGTCACCACCTGGCCCTCCGGGTCCTCCGCCGACACGCGCCCCAGGTCGAGGAGGCCCGGCACGCCCTCGGGAAGCTCGAACGTGTACGCCGACGCCCCGAACGCCGGTGGCGCGTTCGCCACTTGGATGGTCACCGTGGCCGAAGCCGTCCCGCCACGTCCGTCGGAGACCCGGACGCTGACCACGACCGTCCCCGTGTCCGCGGGGGCCCGCCAGCGCGCCGACGCTCCGTCGGCCGCCCCCGCGACGCTGCCGAGGGGCGCGCTCCACGCGTACGTCAGCGCGTCTCCGTCCGGGTCCGAGGCCGTCGCGGTCAGACGCACCTCCCCGCCCGGAGCCACGGTGCACGGGTCGCACGACGCCGTTACCGTCGGCGGCTGGTTCGTCGGCGTGTCGCCGTCACCGCCATCGTCGCCGCCGTCGTCCATACGTCGCCGCCGTCGTCCATAATCGTCACCATCATCGAACTGGGACTGCCTTTCCCCACCGAGGGCGGTAGCGCGCTTCCCAGCTCCACCATGAGAGTCTCGTCGTCCGTGTCCGCGTCCCGGATCGTCGTGATCGTCCCCTCGCCGGTCATGGATCCACCCGCGACCGTGATGCTCGCCAGCGGGCCGTAGTCCCCCTGCTCCGCCGTGACCGCCTTCAGCTTCAGCGGGACCACTACGTCCGCCGTCAGCGCCTTCGAGAGCATCACCATCACCTTCACCGGCGAACCCTCGGGCATCGATTCCGACACCGACAGGGACACCATGGGCGTCGAGGAGGTCGTGCCGCCATCGTCGTCCCGAATCCTCACCGTCACCGAGGACGGGCTGCCCGCCGTGACCGACGACGGCAGGGTGCCCAACGACACCGTGAACGTCTCGTCGTCCGTGTCCGCGTCCTGCGCCGTCGTGACCGCACCCGTGCCGCTCATCTGGCCGCCCGCAATGGTGATTTCCGCGAGCGTCCCGTGGTCCTCCGGCTCCGCCGAGCCGTCCGTCAGCGTGAGCGGGATCGTCACGTCCGTCGCCAGCGCCTTCGACAGCCGCGCCGTCACCGTCACCGAAGCACCCTCGGGCACCGGGTTCGGAGAGGCAGACAGGCGCACGGTGGGAGACGGCGTTTCCGTTTTCTTGAACTCCCAGGTGCATCGCGCGGTGACGTCGTGGTCGTCCTTGAGCCTGTATTCGAACCCGGCGAAACCGGGGAAGGCCCGCCGCAACGAGGACAGAGGGGAGTGGTAGGATGAGATTGATCGACCGGACGTTCTGATGGGCTGGGACCCCCTCCAGGGCTCCGAGTTGCCTTCGAAGATCGGCCGGTACTCCGTCGCTATCTCCACCGCCGGTGCGGGCTTGAGCACTAAATTGACCTCCGGCTGCACGGAGTTGTCCGCGACCGTGGTGCCGCACGCCGGGATGCCCTCGACGGACAGGGTCGGTACGGCGTCGTTGTCCCTTGCGGTGATGACGATATCCGGGACGCTCAATGGCGAGCACGGCGGATCGTGCACGCTTCGCCGGATCGTGGCCATGCCCTCCCCGCGCTCGTCGTTCTCAAGAACCCGGACGAACATGTACTTGGTCGCGCCCGACTCCGCCTCTGTCCACGTCAGTGTCGGCGGATCGACGGTGAGCACGCTGGTATCGCTGCTCTCCAAACTCATCGTCGCCGGGCAACCAGCCCCGACGATCCAACGCAGTGAAAACGTGTATGTATTCCCTTCCTCCAGGATGAAGTGCACACCTTCATCGTCGGCGAGCTTGATGGTCGTGACGTGGCTGATGCCATCGTAACCTCCACCGCTGGCCGTAAGGGTGATCGTCGTGCGCCGTTGAGGGGAGTTGTTCACGTTGTCATCGACCGCCGTATAGGTGACGACCTGCTTCGTTTGGTAGTCCGATGGAGTGAACGTGAGCGTCGTCGGATGCACGGTGGCCACCGTCTCGTCGCCGCTGACGATTGTGACCGTGACATCCGAAGTCGGTCGCTTGTTCAACCACACCCGCTGTTGGTAGGCGCCGCCGTTCTCGTTCACCGTCACGCTGCTGTCGTACGTGCGTATGGTCTGCGCATGCAGCGCTGCCGGTCGCAGCAGACCCGCAAGGAGTACCACCAGAAGCAGCGAGACGCCGGCGCAGGCCCTCGCCCACAAGGCGCCGCGGGACCTCGGCTTGGTGTTCCCCGCGGGGCGCGGGATCAACCGGCGCGTTGGCCCCGGCGAGGTTGCCCGGCCGAAGGTGGGACAGCTTCGATGCCCGGTGCCGAACACGACGTTGGGCTCATCTCGGATGAAGTCGGACGAGTCAGGCTTGCCTGCCATGGCCATACCTCTCCTTCCGGTGCTGCCGTCTCCAAATCGCGAAGTCGATCCCCGTTCACAACGAAGGATGCCCAACGAAAACGCCGGCATCTACGGGAAAAACCCGGCCCCTTTGACAGGGATTTCCCTCAACGTGTGACAGGGATTTCCCTCAACGCGGGACGGGAATTTCCCGTCATGCGGCAAGGATGACCCGAGGGTCTCATGGCGGGACGAAGGGGGCGTTATCCGCCCGAGTACAGGGAGCGGCTGGTGGAGTTGGCGAAGAGCGGGCGTAGTCCGCCTTCACCCGCCCGGGAGTTCGAGCCGTCGGAGCGGACGATCCGGGACTGGGTCCGGCGGGCGGACCTAACGGACGGTTCCATAGCGACGGGACGACGACGGAGGCGCGCAGCGAGCTGCGGCGCCCCGCGGACGACCTCTACGCGCTGCTGGCGTGTCCCGGCGTGGGGGGTGGCTTCCAGCCCGTCGCGGCGCGCCGCTCCTGCACGCAGCGCTTGAAGCGGAAGGCGCTCTCGGGCAGGGCGAAGTCCATCCCGTAATTGTCGGGGCCCACGGCGTCGACCCTGGCCACGATCACCCCGAGGTCGTCCCGCTCCATCGCCTCGACAAACGCTTCCCCGAACGCCATCGGCGAATCAACGGCCACCGCGTGCTCGATCCCCGCCCCGCGCGCGATCGCGGCGAGATCCGTGACGCCCGACGTGGTGTGCGACTCGAACCCTCCCGTCGAGAGCAGACTCCCGTTGTCGAAGATGACGTGCAGGAGGTTACGGGGACGGTAGCGCGCGAGGGTGGCGAAGGTGCCGAGATTCATCAGCGTCGATCCGTCCCCGTCCAGCACGATCACCTTCTCGTGCGGCAGGTGGTTCGCGAGGCCGAGGCCGATCGACGAGGCGAGCCCCATCGCGTGCTGCAGGTAGAAGAAGTTCTCGCGGTGTCCGAGGTCGTACAGTTCCTGTGCGCACGCGCCCATGATCGTGACGACGAGTCGGTCCTCGATCTCGGGATAGATCAGTTCGAGGCACTGCACCCGTTACTGAGTTTCGGCAATGGCGAAAGCGACCCGACCGGAAGGAGCGGTTTCAGCGGAAGCTACGTGAACATCTACCCTATTTTCCCGCGTACCTGTTCGCGTTGTTCGTGCTCGTGCTCTTGTTGATGGGAGACTAGGAATGTCTGAAGCGAAGAAGAAGGTGGAGCTTGCCCTGCCGAAGCAGGTGCATCGTCTCGTGAAGGACAAGACGCCGGAAGCAGTGGTGCGGCGGATGATGCAGACCAAGCCTGCCAGGGAAGATCAATTTGTCGAACGTTCTGTGTAATCCCCAACGTTATAGCTCTTCCCGCTCCGCAGCGTAGCGGAGCCCTTGCCATCCCGGGCAACGCCCAAGCCCCGCGCGACCTCTCTTGGAGCGAACGCGCCGTGACCCTTGGACTGAGCATCCGCCGAGCGACCGAGGGACGTGTCCTGGCGTCCGCTGGCGACGACCGCGGACGGGTCTTGGACAACCTGAGACGTCTAGAGACACCATGGACAGTTAGGAAATCCCCTAGCGGTTGACGCCTAGGCGGACGGCCTTTCAGCGTTGGGGCATGGAGACGCTGGAAGGGCAGTTCATTTCGCGCGTCCGCGCGTTTCTCGGGCGCTCCGACCTGAGCCCGACGACGTTCGGCATGAAGGCGCTGGGCGACCCGAACCTGATGCGCGAGATGGACCGTGGCCGCTCCCCGTCGCTGAGGACGGCGGATCGGGTTCTGGCTTTCATCTCCGAGCATGACGAGGCGTCCTGCGGTGCGCGGGGTCCCCCCCGACGCCGGCGACCCTGGAGACCGTCGCAGCAGCAGAAGAGCAGCCAGAAGGAGCAGGACGATGACTGAGAACCCGATGGAACAGAGAACCAACCCGCCGATCCGCTTCCTGCGGCTGCCGGAGGTGCTGGAGCGCACCGGCCTGTCGCGAAACACGATCTATGTGCGGCCGAGGTCGACGGGTGGGTCCGCGAACGGATCGCCGAGAGCCGGTTCCGGGGAACGCGAGCCGGTGAGCGCGTCGAGGCCGCCCTTGGGATCTCCGAGGCTCGTCGTCGGGCCGGAGAGGTCCGCCCCGGTACGGTGAGCCGGCGCGCTCAGACCGCCGGAGCCAAGGCTTGGCTCCCGCCCCCAAGGTGCGTAAGCCAGCCTACCCCGGGTATCACCCCGGGGTTGGCGAAGGGACTCCGCCCCTTCGATCCCCAACAGACCCGCGCTCCGGTGGATTGCGGGGGGGGGGGGGGGGGCCTTCCCCCCGTGGCGGCGCATCCGGATGGCTAAGCGCCGCCAAGTCATCGTCGCTGTCCGCCTCACGCCGGACCAAAACGGCGGCCGGCGGCGTGCCGCTTTAGGCGCCGATACGCCGGGCGATGGCGTGCATGCGGACGTGGACTTCCTCCAGCGGCCGAGGTCTAGCGCAGCCTCCTGCCGGTCAAGGTGTAGGGGGGAGCCGCCCGCGAGACCCGGCGCTGCTCTCCGGTGAAGCTGCCCGTCGTGCTGGACTCGGACCGCGCCGGGTCCGTGTACGCCGGTCGGGGTCATCACATCTTGAGCGCACTCTGCTCCCGGGCGGGGCCGTCGAGGCGGTCGCCTGGCCCAGAGGCATCGGAGATCTCGCCGAACTCCGGGCGGCACTCCCGACCTAGCTCTCCAAAGCGATGATCGACGGCTTCACGGTACGGCGTTCGAGCCGGCTGTCGGAGGGCCTGTCTGAACCACCGGACGCAGGTTCCCGGTGCTGCACCGGGAGTGCACATGTCACTTCGGGGTGCCCGTGCACGAGAGCCGCGTTCCGGCGTGCACGCCGCCGGTTCCGCATGTCGCTGGCGCGCTTTCGGTTGTGCCACGTCCAGCGGAGCCCCCGTGCCGATCCGGGCTCCATGGACGTGGTTGGGAGCGACCCCCCTCCTCGGCATGCCTCGATCGGCACCGGAGAGGATGGCGATGTGCATCCCCATCCTCCCCGCCGCTGCGGGGTCGCTCCCATCCAGCAATCCCTACGGGAAGGTCGTCGGACCGACGAGGTCGGGCACACCGCGAAGGCACACCCACCGCCAGAGCCGAGACTGGCGGAGACACCCCGCCCTCGCGATGTTCCGGGCGCGCAGATCGTGCGGTCCATCACGAGAGGAATCGAATGATGGCACGCACGAAACGAAGCCGCCGGAGCTACGGCGCCGGCGAATGGGGCCGGAACCGGGTGAGGGTGTTTCCCGATCCCAAGACCGGCTTGTACCAGATCGAGTGGCGGGAGAACGGGCGCAGGCTCACCCGGTCGCTCAAGCACCGCGACTGGACTCGGGCGAAGAAGCAGGCCGACGAGGTCGCCGCCGGGTTCGCCGGTCCGGAGCTGAACGGGCGACGGGAAGCTGAGGCCGAGCCGCTCACGCTGGGCACGCTCTTTGACATCTACGGTGAGGAGGTGACGCCCACCAAGGGCGAACGGGCCCGCCGGAGCGACAGGGTCGCGATGGCGATGTTCCTCCAGTTCTTCGGCAGGGACCGCGACCCGGCCACGCTCTCGCAGCGCGACTGGGATCGGTTCATCCGGGAGCGCCGGGCGGGCAGGATGGGGCTGTCGGGCAAGCCCGTGGGCAACCGGACGATCGAATGGGACCTCACGTTCCTGATCGCGGTGCTGAACTGGGCGGCGAGGTCACGGGATGAGCGTGGGCGGCTGCTGCTGGAGAGGAACCCGCTCAAGGGCCTCAGGAAGCCCACCGAGAAGAACCCCGTCCGGGTCGTCTTGGGCGAAGAGGAGTACCAGGCGCTCCTGAAGGTGTCCCGGCGAGTCAACTGGCGGTTCCGCGTCGCGCTCGTGCTCGCGCACGAGACCGGACACCGCATCGGCGCGGTCCGTCAGCTTCGGTGGTCGGATATCGACCTCGAAGCCGGAGTGGTGCGGTGGCGCGCGAAGCACGAGAAGACCGGCTACGAACACGCCACGCCGCTGACCGCCGAGGCGCTCGATGCCTTGGAAGAGGCGCGGAGGATGAGCCAAGGGACCGGCGACGCCCCTCTGCTCCCCGCGCTGAAGGACCCGTCGGTGTGCGTAAGCCGCTCGCTCGCGCGCGACTGGTGGATGCGGGCCGAGGCGGTCGCCGGACTGGAACCCAAGCGGGGTCGTGGTTGGCACTCGCTCAGGCGCAAGTTCGCGACCGACCTCATGGACCTGCCGCTCAAGGTCCTGTGTGAACTCGGGGGCTGGAAGAACCCGCAGACGGTCCTCAGATGCTATCAGAAGGCCGATTAGGGACAGCTTAGGAAGGCGCTGGAGAGTCGGCGGCGGGTCCGCACCTGAAATCCCGTTCAGCGGGAGTCAATCGGCGGGAATCCGGCCCGCCGAACCCATAAACAAAACGTTCACAACCATGTCCAAAACCAGACGTTCCCGCGGGAACGTCAGGCCGCGGCCAGCGCCTCCAGCGCGGTCAGGGCGTCGGCCCGGCCGCGCGCGTCCGGGAAGAGTTCGAGCGCGAGGGCGACCATGCCGGTCGCGTTCGCCACGGCGAAGCTTATCCCGTTGAGGTTGCGCGTCGGCGGGACGCCCGGGATCGGCCGCGGGTAGCCCGACGCATACAGGACGCGCCGCCCATCGCGGCGGCCGATGCGGACCCGGTGCCGCGGCAGGTCCCAGTCGAGGCACACGCCGAGCGCGCCGGGGAGGCTGCCCGGCAGCCAGCGCTCTCCCTCGTGCGAATAGGCCGCGATGACGAGCGTTCCGGCCCGCGCGGCGCGTTCGACCGCGGGCTGCAACTGTTCGATGCGGCTCTGCCGCGGCGTCCCGAGGCTCAGATTGGCCAGCCGGCAGCCGCGCTCCCCGGCCCAGTCGATCGCCTTCGCCAGCGTCCGGGCGCTCGTCGCGAGCTCATCGTGAAAGACGCGGGCGACGTGGACCCGCGCGCCCGGCGCCTTCTCCTGGATGGCCGCGGTGACGGCGGTCCCGTGGCCCAGCCGGTCGGTCAGGTCGTCGTGCTCGCGGCCGTCGGGCGTGACCGCGATGCCGCCCGCCAGGAGCCCCAGGTGCGGATGGCCCGGGTGCGCCCCGCTGTCGATGACCGCGATCGAGACGCCGCGGCCGGTCCGGCTCCAAAGCGGTTCCGCGCGCATCCGCACGGACGGCGCCACGGGCGGTCCCACCGCCGCCGCCGTCACCCGGCGAACAGGGCGCGGAACGCACCCGGTCGGCTGTCGAGCTCCGCCGGCCGGCCATCCTGCGCGACCCGCCCGTCGCGGAGCACCACGACGCGCTCCGCCCGCCGCGCGAGCTCCGGGCGATGTGTGATGAGCACCGTGGTCCGCCCCCGCATCAGCGCCGCATAGCCTTCAAGCACCTGCGCCTCCGAGGCCGGGTCCAGCGCCCCCGTCGCCTCGTCGAACACGAGCACGGCCGGATCGGCCAGGAAGGCCCGTGCCACGGCCACGCGCTGCCGCTCGCCGGCGGAGAGCTGCCGGCCCCGCTCGCCGACGACCGTCCCGGCCCCCTCCGGAAGCGACGCGAGCAGCCCATCGAGCGCGGCGGCCGCGAGCGCCCCGGCGACCTCCAGATCCGTGGCGTCGGGCTTGGCGTACCGCACGTTCTCGGCGATCGGTGCGTGGAAGATGAACGGATCCTGCTCCACCACCGCGACGTTCCGGCGCACGTCGGCCAGCGCGAGCGCACGCAGGTCCCGTCCGTCGAGCAGAACCCTCCCGCCATCGGGGTCGAGCTGGCGCGAGAGCAGGTCCGCGATCGTCGACTTCCCGCTCCCGCTCGCGCCGACGAGCGCGACGACCTGCCCGGCGGGCACCTCCAGCGAGACGCCTTCCAGCACCTCGCCTCCCCGCCCGAAGCCGAGCCTCACGTCCTCGAGCACCAGGGTCCCCGCCGCCCTCGCGAGCCGCTCCGCGCCCTCCGCCTCAGCGACCTCCAGCGGCGTGTCGAAGAGTTCATGGACGCGGACGAGCGACGCCCGCGCGCTCGCGAGGTTCGCGTACAGCCCCATCAGCGCCTGCACGGGGAAGAGGAGCCGCATCTGGTACGCCATGAAGGCGACGAACGTCCCCAGAGTCGTCGCCTCCGTGATGACCCGGTAGCCCCCGTACAGGAAGACGGCGGCCGTCCCCGTCTGCAGGAGAACCCCCGGCAGGCCTCCCGCCAGGTACGTGAACCAGCGCATCGACATCAGCGCCCGCACGAATCGGTCGTTGTGGCGCCCGAACCGCTCCGCCTCCCGCTCCTGCGCGTTGGACGCCACGACCGTCCGCACCCCCTGCAGCGTCTCGATGAGGAAGCTTCCGATGTCCGCGCTCCGCTCCCGCAGTTGCGTCACGCGCCCCTCGAGCCGGTTCCGGTACCTCACCAGCGCCCAGAGGCTCGGCGGAAGCGCGATGAGACCCGCCAGGAAGAGCCGCGCATCGAGATAGACGAGCATCCCCACGGTCCCGATGAGGAAGAGCACGTTCCCGAACAGCCCGAGCGCCGCGTCCGCCGTCACCCGCTGGATCTCGCCGATGTCGCTGTTGATGCGCGAGACGATGTCCCCGAAGGGCGTCCGCGCGTAGAACCGCGGCGAGAGCCTCTGAAGGTGGCGGTAGAGCGCGAGCCGCATGTCGAAGAGGATGCCCGCCGACACCCGCGTGTACCGCATCCCGCTCGCGACGTTCGCCCCGAACCCGAGGATGGTGATCGCAATGAAGAGGCCGACGATCCTGAGCAGGAGAGGGAAGTCCTGTCCCAGGATCGCATCGTCGATCATCGACTTCGACAGGTAGGGGAGGGCGAGCCCGAGGGCGGTCCCCGCCGTGGAAAGGAGGACCACGGGAAGCAAAGCCCCCGCGTACGGTCGAACGTAGGCGAGGGCTCGGCGAAGGTGCGGGTCCCGGATCACCCGGACCTCACGAAGTCGAACGCCGGATCGAAACCGGATCGCGGGCCGGGATCAGCCCGGATCGGGTACCACGACGACGCTCGTCATGTCCGCGTCCAGCGTGATCGTGCGCAGGAACTCGAACGTCTCCTCGTCGTAGATGTCGATCGTGCTGCCGGCATTGTAGATGTAGAGCTTTGTGCCGTCGGCGCTCGGCATCAACGCCATCCGCGGCCGCCCCGCGAAGGTGACGCGCCCCGCGACCCGCCGGCCCTGAAGATCGAACTTCCACATCTCGTAGTGCCCGATCTCGGATTTGAGCCCGTATCCCTTCGTCCCGTCCGGAGAGAGCACGAACGACACCCCCTCGTCCGGGCCGATGGGGTGGAACTCCACGTCCTGCCCGGCCAGATCCACGGTCGCGATACCCATCAGACGGCGGTTCTGCAGCGGATCCGTCATGCGGAAGAGGCCCGTGTAGACGCCGTCCTCCTCCTGGTAGGGACTCCGGCCGAAGGGAAGCCTCATCTCGCCGAGTCCCGGCTCCAGCGGTTCCGAGATATCCCAGCGGTCCACCTCCTCGAAGGTCTCCGAGTCGAGCGCGACGAGGTCGTCCGTGAACATGTACAGGAGGTCGCCGTCCGGGGAGAAACGGAAGTTGGCGAACCGCCCCGGCTCCTCGTCGGGCCACGGGATGGTATCGGTCACCTCGTACGTGTCGAGGTCGAAACGAAGGATGGTCGGCTCGCCGATCTCGTACCGGTCCGCCAGCTTCGTGCGGCTCTGCACGAACATCGCCATCCATTCCTGGTCGGGGTGGACCTGGAAGGAACGGATCCACGTCCGGGTCGCGCCCTCGCTCAGCGTGAACTCTCCGACGGACTCCTTGGAGGGGAGCGCGATGATCTCGATCGTCTCGAAGAACGGATCCATCACGTAGAGCCGCGATCGGTCCTCGGAGACGTCGAGACGAAGGGAGATCGGACGCTTGACCGGGATCCGGTCCACGACTTCCTCGGTGGCTTCATCCCAGACGAGGACTTCATTGCTGTAATTGCCCATGTACCAGTGGGCGTTACGGCCATTCCCCTGCGCCTCGAGCGTCCGCACCCCGCCCAGGGCGCAGGCGAACGCGATCACCGCGGCGATGCACCGCACTCGTCGGATCACGGGAAGACGAGGTCCAGCTTCCGCCAGTCCTTCTGCGCCGACGCGCACTGCGACGTCCAGTCCGGCGAGTGGTTGAGCTGGTCGGGCACGTGCGCCGGCCAGAAGCAGGCGAGGTGGCAGTCGAACAGATCCCGTTCCACCGGCTGGCACAGCCCGGCCGTGCCGCCGGTCGAATCCACCTCCCAGCCGGGCGAGAACACGAGCGAGCAGCCCAGCGGGATGTGCGGCCCCTCCGGCCGGCTCTCGAGCCCCACGACGTCCAGCTCCTCGCGGGCCACCTGAGCCTCGATGCGGCCG
Source organism: Candidatus Palauibacter sp. (assembly GCF_965261555.1). GTDB lineage: Bacteria > Gemmatimonadota > Gemmatimonadetes > Palauibacterales > Palauibacteraceae > Palauibacter. Next base: position 343,776 of record NZ_OZ253465.1, on the reverse strand, counting down.
GCCTTCTGGTTGATCGGCTTCAAGTGTTTCACGGCTTCCCCCCTCGCATGCGAAGGTCGGCCGGGCCCGCGCCCGGCCGCGTCAATGGTCGAAGCGGGCCAGGTAACCCGGGTTCCGCTCCGACAACTCTCCGTAGATCTCCAGACACGTGTGCGTCCACGTCCGGACCCAGTTGCAGAAGTGCAGGTTGGGTGCGGTCGTCTCGCCGTGTCTCGTGTGCGCTTCGTGATAGCAGCCGCCCGAGCAGATGGGACGGGCCCAGCACGTATGGCAGTCCGTCTTGTTCTTGATGTGGTGATCCTCGAGGAAATCCTTCTGCCGCTCCCGGTCGATCCCCTCGGCGACGCTCCCGAAGCTGTGGTCGTTCGAGTAGGCGAAGCGGTGGCAGAGCGAGACGTCGCCCCCCGTCGTCACACCCATCAGCCCGAGCCCGGCCCCGCACGGATACGCCTTGCTCACGCCCTTGTGGATCTCCTCCAGCGTGTCCTTCACGTTCGAGAAACCGTGGTGCCGGTTCTCGACCGCGTGATCCAGCCAGTCGCGCGCCAACTCCCCGAACTGGCGCAGCATGCGGTCGTATCCCTCGTCCTCGATCTCGTAGTCGCGCCCGGAGGAACTCGTGACCGGCGCGAAGCCCACCTCCCAGAACCCCATTTCCTCCGTCAGGTGCTGGTAGATCCGGTGGATGTCGAGGTTCTCGCGGGTGAGCGTGACGCGCGCCCCGATCGGGCGGGACTTGTGACGCTTGAGGAGTTCCTTGATCCGGGGCTTGACGGTCTCGTAGGAACCCTTGCCGCTGTGGAAGACCCGCATGCGGTCCTGCATCTCCTTCGGTCCGTCGATGGAGACGGTCACGCCGATCTCGTTGTCCGCCAGCCACTCGATGATGTCGGGGCGGAGGAGCGTCGCGTTCGTCGTGAGACTGAACTCGATCCGCTTCTCCTCCTCCTCCGCGCGGCGGCGGGCGTAGGCCACCGTGTCCTGGAGCACGGGGAAGTTGAGCAGCGTCTCTCCCCCGAAGAAGGTGAGGTGCGCGACCTCGATCGGTCCCGACTCCTTGAGGAGGAACTCCACGCTCTCCCGCGCCGTCTCGTCCCCCATGAACTTCGGGTCGTCCGTGCAGGTCGTGTCGACGATCTTGTCTTCGCCGTACTCGTAGCAGTACGTGCACGCGAGATTGCACTTGTTCGTGACGTTCAGGACCATCGTCGTGAGCGGGAAACCGTCGGGCGGAAGATCGTTCACGACCTGTTCGGCCGGAGCCCCCGCCTCCCCGATGGCGCGGATCTGCTGGAGTTCCAGCAACCCGTCGTGTACGCGGTCGACGGAGTACCGGTCCGAGAGCGAGTTCACGACTTCGCCCGGCGCGCGGGGACCGTAGCTCAGCAGATCGAGGATCGCGGAGGACGCCGCATCGATCCGGAAGATGCCGGCCGAGGGGACGAGATAGAGGAACCGCTCGCCCGCCGCCTCGAAGGCGTGGAACTCGCGCAGCGCCAGTTGGCCGACGGGCTTGATCACGGAACCAGCCTCCCCGTTGGAACGCCCTGCCACGGATCGAACTTGAGATACAGCGGCACCGTGACGATGAGATGGGCGCGGGCGCGGAGATCGCCGGCGCCGGCCGGAGCCGCGTCGGAACCCGCATAGGTCGCGACGACCCACACGTCGCCGATGTTGTTTCGGTTGCCCTTGCGGCTGGAGTTGGGACCGTCGATGGCGGGGGTGAAGATCCCGTCCGGCCCCAGCGCGCCGACGTACTGGATGTCGTCGTCGTCGAAGGTGGCCGTGTACTCCTCCATGCTCCAGCTCACGGGCACCCGCCCGAGCCGGAGGTCGTCCTCCGTATTCGGTTCGCCGTCGGGGCCGTCGTCCCACCCGATCGCGTCGTAGGGTTGATAGCCCTTGGGGAAGGCCGCGCCGCCGATCCGCGCCATGCCGGCGCGCGGTGTCACCTCGAGGCGGTCCACGCCGTCGTGGACCTGAATCGCGCCCGCCAGACTGACGCCGCCCACGAAGAGGTCGCGCCCGCCGACCGCCGCATCGTCATCGACCGAGAGGCGAAGCGTGACCTGGCTCCCGTCGCCGCCCGTCGCGGACTCGACCCGGACGCCCGGCCCGAAATCGAAGTCCATCGCGTCGGGACTCGCCGGGAGGTTGGCACCGTGGACCCGGAGTTCGGTGGACGAGGCACCCGTGCGGATCGCCCGGGGGTGCACGCCCGACACGACGGGGCCGCCGCTCGCGCGAGTGAGCTTCACGTCGGGGCCGAACTCGTCGTACGCGCCCGTGAACCAGCGGCCGGTCATCGCCTGCCATCCGCGGTCCACCGTCATGACTTCCCGCAACTCGTCCGCTCCGCCGGGATTCGACCGTCCCCGCCACTGATAGCCGGTATAGACGATGGCCGTCCCGCTGCGACGCACCTCCTGCCCGGACTCCGCGTACGTGTACGTCGCGCGGGAGCGGAACTCATCGGGTCCGTCGCCGGCGGAGATCTCGACCGTGCCGAAGATCTGACCCTTCCCGGGCTCGAAGCCCGCCAGCGCCCAGGTGCCGGCGAGGCGCGGCGAGCGCATGGAGGCCGACCAGGCGGACCATTCGGGCGTATCGAGAGGGAAGGCCTCGGAAAGGTGGTCGATCGCCTCGTCCACCGGCTGAGGTCCGTCGCCGCCGTCCTGGAAGCCCTGGAAGTCGACGAGCGGGTAGAGGCCGCGGTGCGTCGCCATGAGGAGTTCCCACTCCTCGCGCGTGCGCCGCTGGGTGATGACGCGGCCCATGCTGTGGCACTGGATGCAGGTGTTCTCGACGTCGCGGTCCGCCTCGTAGACGTGTTCGATGAGGCGGCGCTCGACCTCGAAGCGGCCGGGCTCGAGTTCCTCCGGAGCGAGGCCCTGCCGGTTGGAGAGATAGCGCACGACCTCGCGCGCCTCGTCGGGGCCGAGGGACACATCGTTGAGCGCCATCATGCGGCGAACCGACGTCTGCCACCCTTCCGGCGTCTTCCGCTCGTAGGAGATCCGTGTCATCCGCCCTTCGTCATCGCGCTCGTGACAGCGTTGACAGCGACGGATGATGATCTCGTGGTCGATCGGATAGCCCTCGTCGTCGGCCTGCGCCGGGGCTCCCGCGATGTCGGCGAACTGAGTCGAAGGGAGGTCGACGGGCGAGGTCGAGGGCATGCCCGGGACCGGAGGAAGCGCGCGCGCGCCGAGAAAAACCAGCGCACCGACGGCCATTCCGGCCGCCGGCAGTCGGTCAAGTGCCCGTCGCGTAGTCGCTTCGCGTCTCATCCATCCTCCGTTTCGAACCGGTAGATTGTGCGCCAATCGGTGCGGCCGCGCCACCCCGAACGCGGCCTTCTCGACGCCCTGCGGCCGCCCGCCGGTCCCGCCATCACGGGCTGGCCAACTCGAGGAAGCCCGCGCCCACCGCGAAGGAGAGGGCGGCCAGAAAGTCCGGGAGCGGCGCCGCCGTCCCCCGCCGGTTGTACGTCTCGAACAGGTCGGGAACCTGGTCGGAGTCCGGCGCGATTTCCACGAGCCGGCGGAGGTCGACATTGCGTACGTAGCGCGCGCCGTCCGGGAGTCGGTCGGAGATGAGGTGGACCTCGAGGGCGATCCGGCCGTCGACGATGGCGGGGCGCCGCACGCTCGAAAGTCGCGGCGCCGGGCGGAGACGCACGGCCGGCAGCGAGCGGATGGTCTCCCACGCCGTCCGCACCTCGGGGCGCGCCAGGAAGGCGTCGACCCGGCGCTCGGCGAGCGAGCGGTCTCCGGGTTCCGACACCGCCGGCGCACCGGGCGCGGAGGCGGGCCCCGGGATGTCCGCCCCCGCTTCCTGCGCCGCGGCCAGGCGAACCTCCCAGAACGCGTGGTCGTTCGCGGCGGCGGCCTGCTCGAAGAAGGGGACGGACAACGCCCGGTAGGTGCGGTACACCTCGCGTTCGCGGTCGTCGTACAACTCGCAGGCAGGTCCGGCCATGGCGTCATCCTCGAGCCCCGTATGCGTCACGATCGCGGCGAGCCACGCGGAGGCGAGCGCCTTCTTGACGCCGTACGAGGAGAGGGGGTCGATGAAGGAGCCGGCGTCGCCGACGAGGAGCAGGCCCGGCCGGCCGTGCGAGGTCGCGCCGTAGAGCGACGCGGGACATACCCGCACGGGCCCGTCCAGCCGGCCTCCTTCGAGGCGCCGGCCGAGCCGCGCCGCCTTGGCGAGTTCGGCGCGCCACATGCCGCCGAGGCCCTTCTCGCGCGCCAGATGCGTGCGGCGCGGGTCGACCATCGCCGTGACACAGCGGGTACGCGGAGATGTGGGCACCGACCAGGCCCACCCGTCCGGGTAGCTCTCGATGAGCGTGCAGCCGGGGTCCGGCGGAGCGTGCCCGCGGTCTGCGGTCCAGCGGCCGACGAGCGCGAGCGTGGCGATACCGCGTTCGCGCGCCCGCAGCCCGCGACGGGCGAGCACCCCGGCCCGGCCGGAGGCGTCGAGCACCCAGCGGCCCCGGTAGCGCGCGGCCGAAGTAGCCACGCGCCAGCCATCGGGCTCCTCGGCCGTCTCGATGACCGGTCCGTCCGTAACGAGGCGCACGCCCGCCTCGCGGGCCACTCCCTGGAAGACGGCTTCGAGCGCCGCGCGCTCCGCATGGAAACCATGCTCGGGCACCCCGAACCGTTCTTCACGGCGGGGCATCCCGGCCCACCAGACGGTGTTGCCCTCGTTCGGCACGAGGCCCGCCGCGTCCAGGGCGTCCAGCGCTCCTACGCGTTCGAGAAGCTTCCGCGCCGAGCCGGGGATCGACTCGGCGAGCCATTTCGCCGGCGGGGCCGGCCGCGTGATCAGCGCGACATCATGCCCGCGCCGCGCCAGCGACGCCGCGGCGGCGCAGCCGGCCGGCCCCCCGCCGACAACGAGGACGTCGTATGGCGTATCTGTCAGGTCGGCTTACCGCTCCCGCCGCGCGAACCGAAGCAGCACGTCGCCGCCGCTCGGTCCATCCGTCGCGAAGCAGTAGAAGCGTCCGTCACCGCCCGTCCCGCGCAGATTCTCGAGGCTGCAGCCCCGCGACCCGTGCGCCTCGTTCCACGAGGTCGGGTTCTGTCCGCCGCCCGTGCGGTCGTGGTGCCCGACGAGCGCGCTGCCCTCGGCGCTCGACGTCCAGTTGCCGCACGTCGTGTCCCCGTCCGCGTCCGACGCCATTCCGCTCATCAGCGACCCGGTGAGGATGTCGTGCTGGTTCGGCTGGTCGCCCCGGCCGTTCACCTCATCGCCGTTCTCCGTGAGGATCGTGGCCTTCGTGAGGTTCGGGCCGTTGCTGTGCAGGTGCTCGACATCCCGGGCGATCATCGTGCCCGCGTGGTTGAACCACGGCCCGTCTCCGATCCGGTCGCGCGCGTTCACGGCGTCTGCGCCCGTCGTGCTCAGGTAGGCCCGCCACGTGCGGTCTGGCAGGCCCGCCGTCTCGGCCAGCGCCTCGCAGTACGCGTCCGCGCCCTCGAGACCGCCGAGATCCGCGCCGTCCCCCGGATTCGAACTGGTGATGAAGAAGCTGATGTTCTCGTCCTGCGCCGCCGCCCCGCTCGCGCCGAGCGCGAACAGGATGGCCATGAAGCCAATCGCGCGTCTCATCTCCGACTCCCGTGCTGGTTGTGACGAAATCTGCTAACGCCGGATGTATTTTCTCATCTGACGGGGCCCGACCTCGGCCCCGTAGAGGTTGCCGTGCGCGTCGACGGCGATTCCCTCGGCGCCGCTCGTGCCGGACGCATCCTGGTTGGGCTCCGGATCCGGGATGAATGTCGTGACCCAGCCGGTCGCGGCGTCACCGATGTACACGCCGCGGAGCCACCCCTTGTTGCGACGCGAGTTCGACTCGGAATCCGTCGAGTAGAGGACATCGCTCTCGTCGATGAACAGCCCGCTCGGACGTCCGAACTGGTGCCAGGTTTCGAGGTGGTTCCCCTCCTGATCGAAGATCTGGACGCGGCTGTTCCCGCGGTCGCCGACGAAGAGACGTCCCTGCGAGTCCATCGCGAGCGCGTGCGGGTCGCGGAACTCGCCGTTCGCCGTGCCCGCGCGCCCCCACTCCATGAGGAAGGTGCCATCGGGCGCGAACTTCACGATGCGGTTGTTGCCGCCCGCGTCGTGCCCGTCCGCCACGAAGATGCTGCCGTCCGGTGCGACGAGGATGTCCGACGGCTTGTTGAAGTGGTTCGGGCCGTCGCCGGCGACGCCTTTCTCGCCCAGCGTCATCAGGACCTCACCCTCGGGGCTGAACTTGTAGACCACATGTCCCCAGCCCTCCGGCACCGGCGCGTATCCCACGGCGTCGGCGACCCACACGCTGCCGTCCTCCTCGACGAACATCCCGTGCGGCCAGGCGATCAGTCCCGAACCGAAACTCCGCACGACGTTGCCCTCGGTATCGAAGAGCAGAATCGGGTCGACATCGCTCTCGACGCACAGGTTCGCGCCGCACCGCTCGCCCACCCAGATGTGTTCGCCGTCCGGGGCCGGGTAGACGGCGCTGGTCGCGCCCCACGTGCGTCCGTCGGGAAGCTGTCCCCAACCGTCCATCGCCCTGTAGGGGTTCGGCGCCGTCAACTGCGCTTCGAGCGCGCCGGCCCCCGAAACGACCGCCGCAAGCGCGAGTCCCGTGACGAGTTCGATTCGCCGTGTGCCTTGCATCCGTCCTCCTGTGCTTCCGGTCCGTGCCATCCACATCATGTCCCCCCCTTCGCCTTCGCCGCCAGCCGGCCGAAGGGTCCGCTGACCGCCCACGCCGCGCCCACGACGATCAGCGCCAGCGCCCCCCAGCGCATGAGGGCGGCGGCCAGCGCTCCGTCGAGGGCGGGCCACGCAAAGCGGTAGGCCAGCAGGTCGGAGCCCCGGTCCGTCATCCAGTGCCAGCCGGTGTGCGCCAGCAGCGCCGAGCCGATGATCGTCCCCATCCGCTCCGCCACGACCTTCCGGAACAGCACTTCGACCACCGGAACGGCGACCGCGACCACGACGAGCTGTCCCAGTTCCACGCCCACGTTGAACGCGAGCAGCGACGTGAGCAGGTGCGCGCCCGCGAACTGCAGAGACTCGCTGAGCGCGAACGAAAAGCCGAAGCCGTGCACGAGCCCGAATCCGAACGCGAGCAGCCAGCGTTTTCGAGGCTTCGCCCCGACGATGTTTTCGAGCGCCATGTAGACGATCGAGAGCGCGATGAGGGTTTCGATCAGCGGCGGGAACCAGAGTGCGCGCGGCGCGATGCCGAAGGCGGAGGCGATGAGCGTGATCGAGTGCGCGATCGTGAAGGACGTGATAACGGGGATCAGACCCCACAGCGTCCGCAGCGGGATGACGAGACAGAGGAGGAAGAGGAGGTGGTCGATCCCGTCGAGGATGTGCGTGAAGCCGAGCGACACGAAGCGCAGCGCGGCCTGGTGCCAGCGGGGGTCGAGCCGCACGAGTCCCGGGTCGCCGACGTACTGGAAGACGCGCTCCGGCCGGTCCGGCGGCCGCAGGCGCAGCACGGTGACCGTGCGCAGGCCGAGGTGCGCGAAGCCCGGATCGATCGAGAAGCGGGATTCGTCCGACGCGATGTCGTACTCCAGCAATACATCGAGCAGAGCCTGACGCCACGGGAGCTGCAGCCCGGGGTCGAGCGGCGGGGCGTCGAAGTGCGCCAGCGCCGTCTCGTAGCTCGCGAAGGACCGGTCCGAGGGAAGCGAGACGCGGGTCGCCACGATGCGGGGCGCCTCCAGGCGTCGATCTTCCTCGTAGAACGTCACATAGTCGGCGAGCCAGAGTTGCGCCGCATCGCGGAGGAACGGATCCGCCGCCTCCAGATCCAGATACCCGAGCCCGTACCGGGGGAACTCGATGTCCCGCATCGCCTCGAGCGGCGCCCGGACGAGGAAACGGAGACGGGATCCCTCCGGCGTGACGAAGGCCTGCACGGTGACGTCCGCGGGAATCTCGTGCGGCGCGGCAGGGGGTGCCCCGGCCGCGCGATCCGACGCCTCCCGCTCATGCGCCTCCCGCTCGGGCGCCGCCCGCGCCACGCCGGCCAGACTCGTCAGGCCGTAGAGCGCGAGAACGCACCCCATCAAGGGCGCCGTGCGCCGGGTGGGACGCCGTGTATTGCCTCGCTTCATCCTGCAACGATGGCGCGGCCGGCCCGCGCCGTCGACCCCGGCCGGTCTCTGGACGAACGCGGATGGCATCTGTAGCGTGAATCGATCGGCCAAAGTTGGAATCGGGCGACTCGGGAGCGACTCAGGATCCGCAAGGAGAGACAGCCATGAACGGAAAGCGGCGAACGCTCATCTTCGGTGTGGTCGCGGGTATCGCTCTCGCGCTGGCGTGCGGCCAGGCGGCCATGGACGACGGGGCCCAGGCCAGCGAGGGGCAGGGCGTCGAGGCGCCGATGTTCGAGGTGGATCCGTTCTGGCCGAAACCGCTGCCGGACCACTGGGTGCTAGGCTCGGCCATCGGCGTGGGCGTGGACTCGCGCGACCACGTCTTCATCGTGCACCGCGGCAACCTCATCGAGCGCACCGAGGGCGGGGCCGACGCCGATCCGCCCTTCGGCGAATGCTGCCGCGCCGCGCCGCCCGTGCTCGAGTTCGATCCGGACGGCAACCTCGTGAACGCCTGGGGAGGTCCCTCCGAGGATTACGTGTGGCCCGGCTCGAACCACGGGATCACCGTCGACCACATGGACAACCTGTGGATCGGCGGCAACGGACCGAACGACACGCACATCCTGAAGTTCTCCCGCGACGGCGAGTTCCTCGCCTCCTACGGCGAGCCGGAGGCGGGCCCGGAACCCGACAGCCACAGCGAGACGCGCTTCAACCGCGTGGCGAAGCTCGCCTTCGACGCCTCGGCCAACGAGGCCTACCTCGCGGACGGCTACGGCGGACGCAGGGTCGCCGTGCTCGACGCATCGACCGGAGCCTTCAAGCGCTACTGGGGTGCCTACGGGAACGCGCCCGACGACACCCGGACGCCGCCCTACGATCCCGACGCGCCGCTCATCCAGCAGTTCCGGACGCCGGTGCACTGCGCCGAGCCTTCGCTCGACGGCCTCGTGTACGTGTGCGACCGCCCCAACGACCGCATCCAGGTCTTCCAGACGGACGGCACGTACGTGGACGAGGTGCAGATCGCGCCGCGCACGCTCGGCGACGGGTCGACGTGGGACATCGCCTTCTCGCGCGATGCGGACCAGAAGTACATGTACGTCGCCGACGGGAAGAACATGCGGGTCTACATCATGGACCGCGCCTCGCTCGAGATCCTGACCAGCTTCGGGGACGGGGGCCGTCAACCGGGCCAGTTCTTCGCCGTCCACAGCATCGCGACGGACTCGAACGGCAACATCTACACGACGGAAACCTACGAGGGGAAGCGCGTCCAGAAGTTCGTGTACATGGGCCTGGGCCCGGTACCGGCCGAGCACCAGGGTCCGCCCTGGCCGCGCGGCGACCAGTAAACCGTCGGACCGGCGAGGAGGTACGGCCATGAACGGGAAACGGCGAACCCTCATCGGCGGTGTGATGGCCGGCGTGGTCATCGCGCTCGCCTGCGGGCAGGCCGCGATGGACGACGCGGGCTCGGCCGACGCGGCGGGACAGGGCGTCGAGGCGCCGATGTTCGAGGTGGACCCCTTCTGGCCCAAACCCCTGCCGGAGCATTGGCTGCTCGGCTCCACCGTCGGGGTCGGCGTGGACTCCCGCGACCACGTGTTCATCATCCATCGCCGCGCCTCGATCAATCCCGGAACGGAACTTGGGCTCGATGCGGATCCGCCGACCAGCGAGTGCTGCCGGGCGGCCCCGGAGGTGCTCGAGTTCGATCCCGAAGGGAACCTCGTGAACTCGTGGGGAGGCCCGTCCGACGACTACGTGTGGCCCGAGTCGAACCACGGGATCACGGTCGACCACATGGACAACGTGTGGATCGGCGGAAACGGGGCGAGCGACTCGCACGTCCTCAAGTTCTCGCGCGACGGTGCGTTCCTCGCGTCGTACGGGCAGCCGGCCCTGGGGCAGGAGCCGGACAGCCACAGCGCGACCCGCTACAACCGCCCGGCGAAGGTCGCCTTTGACCCGGGGGCGAACGAAGCTTACGTCGCCGATGGCTACGGCGGCCGCCGCGTGGCGGTGCTCGACGCGTCGACGGGCGAATTCAAGCGTTACTGGGGCGCCTACGGAAACGCGCCGGACGACACGCCTCCGCCACCCTACGATCCGGATGCGCCGCTCCTCCAGCAGTTCCGCACGCCCGTCCACTGCGCCGACCCCTCGCTTGACGGACTGGTCTACGTGTGCGACCGCGCCGGCGACCGGATCCAGGTCTTCCAGCGGGACGGGACGTACGTGGATGAGATGATGATCGCGCCGCGCACGCTGGGCGCGGGCTCGACGTGGGACATCGCCTTCTCGCGCGATGCGGACCAGAAGTACATGTACGTCGCTGATGGATCGAACCACAGGGTCTACGTCGTGGACCGGGCCTCCCTCGAGGTTCTGACGACGTTCGGCGACGGAGGCCGGCAGCCGGGCCAGTTCATCGGCGTCCACAGCATCGCGACGGACTCGCAGGGCAACGTCTACACGACCGAGACGTACGACGGGAAGCGGCTCCAGAAGTTCGTGTACATGGGCATGGGCCGCGTACCGGCCGAACAGGGCCCCCTCTGGCCAGGCCGCTAGGAGACCCGGGCCCCGCCAGGAGACGATCCGGAGCCGCTAGGAGACCTGCAGGCGCGCGTACAGGTAGCGGCCGTTGAAGCCCATCGCCGAGAATGAGCGGTAGGGGAAGATCCCTCCGAACGCGTCCACCCGCGTAGGGAAGGAATCGAAGAGGTTCTCGCCGCCGACCGTGAGGCGCCACCTCTCCGCCAGATCGATGTGGACTCCCGCATCGAAGATGACCTTCGGTTCGAGGAGTCGGATCCTGTGGGGGTGCTCTCCGACGCCGAGCGCGCGCAGCTCCTCCTGCGCCCCGTAGACGTTCGCCCCGAGGCCGAACTCGAACGCTCCGCTCGTGAACCCCGCCTTGAACCTGCCGCGCCAGTCCGGGCGTCCCTCCTCGAGGAAGAAGACGTCGAACCCGTCGTAGATCCTGAACGATTCGTCCCGCAGCGCCTCGTTCTCCTTCGCGCAGGCCGCGATGTCGCCGTCGGGGCAACGCCCGCGGACCTGTCCCCAGTTCGCGGAGGCCCCGAGTTCAAGGCGTGACGCCTCCCCGAGCCGCCGCCCCCACGTGACCCCCGCATCGATGCCGTACGACCGCAGGTCGATCGCGTTGGCGAAGAAGCGGACCGATTCCGCGGCGAAGTCCGCCAGCAGAAGCTCGACCAGGCCGCTGGCGCCCGTCTCCAGCCGGTTGGAGAGGAGGACGGCGTCGTCGACGTCCGTCGCATAGCCGTCGATCGTAATGCGCAGGTCGTCGGCCGGCGTGAGCGCAAACCCCGCGCCGACGGAGCGCGACCTCTCCCCCCGGAGGGGCGACGCGCCGACGGCCCGGGCTTCCGGCGCGTCCACCGGAAACGTGCCCGCCTCGAACCCGAGGATCGCGCCCGGCTCGTCCGGGCCTTCGCGACGCCCGGCCGCGACGTGTCCGTAGTGGGACTGGCTCAAGGCGGGCGGCCGAAATCCCGTGGACGCGCTCGCGCGGAAGACGGCGGTCCCGGAGAGGGCGAGGCGCAACGCGAGCTTCCCGTTCAGCGTGCCGCCGACATCGCTGAAGCGTTCGTAGCGTCCCGTCGCGGAGACCCGTAGCTGCCGCGCAAGCGGCGCGTCTACGTCACCGTGGAGGCTGACACTCGACCGGTACCAGCTCCCGGTCTCCTCCGGCCGGAAACCGGTGAAGCGTTGAGCGCCCGCCGCCGCGACGCCGCCGCTTTGGGTCGGGTGAAAACCGTCGATCCTCGACGCGGGTTCCCCCGCCAGAATCCGGTACCCGTCGACGCGGAGCGTCGCCCCGAGGGCGAGGCTCAGCGGCCCCGCGCCGAGTCCCGTCTCGATCCGGCGTCGCACGTCGGCGTTCGCAAGGAACTGCCGGTTCTCGAGCGCGCCCGTGGAGAACCGGGTGCGGTTCGGAATCCCCGGGTCGTCCGCGGTGCCGGGAATCCCGTCCGCGCCGGGCGCGCACGCGGACTCGAGGCAGGGCCCGAGCGACGGGTTGAGCGTATCGAACAGCTCATTGTCGATCCGGTTGGCCCCGTATTGCGCGCTCAGATCCCAGCTCCAACCCCTCCTGGACCCATCCCCGGCCTCGGCCTCGGACCCATCCCCCCGCCGATCCTCCACACCTCCCCGGAGGCCTGTGACGAGGGAAACGTCCCGCGTATCGGTGTCGAAGCTCGGCAGAAAGCCCAGCGGATGGATCCCGGGCCAGTTGCGGTCCTCCATCGAGCGCACGAAGAAGCCCGAGTGCAGGTCCCGGCGCCGACTGTAGCCGCCGAACGCGTAGAGTTCGGCGCCGCCGGAGTCGGCGCGCGCGGCCGTGAGGGGGAGTTCGAGGTTGGCGAACAACATGAAGTTCGAGGACTCGCCGTCTCCCCACAGGTGGTTCGGCTGCGCCACCTCGTTGTGCTTGCGGATGACGAGACCCTGGTCGACGAAGTCCGCGTCCCCCGGGAGGAGCTGGTCGCGGCCATCGGCGCGCGCGCGGTTCACGGGTTCCCGCTGGCTGAACGCGCCCGTGAGGTTCAGGGTCCCGCTGCGGCCGATGCCGAGTCCCCAGTTCCCGGAGAGGTCGTAGCGAAGTCCGTCGTCATCCCATTCGTCCGGAAAGTGGTGGCCGACGGAGGCGATGAACTCGGGCGCCGAGACCGTGTTCCGGAGACGCACGTCGATGACCCCGGCGATCGCGTCGGAGCCGTGCCGCGTCGTGCCTCCGCCGCGCGCGACCTCCAGGCGGTCGATCGCCTGAAGCGGGAAGGCGTTCATGTCCACGCCGCTCGCGCCCGGAAAGGCGCCGCCGCCCAGCGTGTGCACGACCGCCGTGGCGTGGCGGCGCTTCCCGTTCACGAGGACGAGCGTGTGGTCCGGCGAAAGCCCGCGCAGCTGGAAGGGTCGAACGCCCGACGTGAGATCCGCGAGCTGCCGGCGCGGGAAGTAGGCGGATGGCAGGAGTTCGCTGAGGACGGAAGCGAGTTCCGCCTGTCCGGCCTCGAAAAGCTCCGCTCGCGAAAGAACTTCGATGGACGCGTTCGTCCGCTCGTAGGCCAGGGTGTCCGCGGATGCGCGACCCGACGGGCCGGCCTGCGCCTCGGCGGCCCGGGGCGCGGCGGCGGAGTACGCCGCGGCGGCGGCGAGCAGCAGCGTCCCGAGCTGGAACCGCGCGGGTGAGATCCGCGTGTCGGTCATCCCGCATGTTCTCACGCGCTCGCGTCGAGCGCCAACGTGCGGCGCCGGACCCGGCCGTCGCCGCCGGACCCCGGCCGTCGCCGGCATCCATCCTCCCGCGCTGTACGGCGCGCGGATGGAGCGCAAGATTCGGGGCTCGGCCGCACTGAACGACTTCCGAAGGATACGGCAACCGTGGCAGAATCCCGCATCGCCCGACTGACGACCCGAATCGCACGGACCCTGCTCGCGCTGGCGCTGCTCGGCACTTCCGCTTCCGCGGGCGCGCACGCCCAGCCCGTCGACGACGGTTGGCTCGATCTCCTCGAATGGCGCTCGATCGGACCCACCCGCGGCGGCCGCGTGCTCGGCGTGGCCGGCCACCCCACGGACGATCTCGTCTTCTACCAGGGCACCGCCGGCGGCGGCGTCTGGAAGACCGGGGACGGCGGGGCGAACTGGCGGAACGTCTCCGACGGCTACTTCGGCACCGGCTCCGTCGGGGCCGTCGAGGTCAGCTCTTCCCACCCCGACATCGTCTACGTCGGCATGGGCGAGACCTGCTTCCGCGGGAACGCCTCGCACGGCGACGGCGTCTACCGCTCCGACGACGGGGGCGTCAGCTGGCAGCACCTCGGGCTTGCGGAGACGCTTCAGATCGCCCGCGTGCGCATACATCCGGAGAACCCCGACATCGCCTGGGTGGCGGCGCTCGGCGACGCCTGGGGCGCGAGCGAGGCGCGCGGCGTCTACCGCACGCGCGACGGCGGCGCGAACTGGGAGAAGGTCCTCTACCGGGACGAGGACACCGGCGCGATCGATCTCGTCCTCGATCCCGCGAACCCGGACATCCTTTACGCGTCGTTCCTGGAATTGAGGCGCTTCCCCTGGGGCTTCCGCAGCGCGGGCCCCGGCACCGGACTCTTCAAGAGTACCGACGGCGGCGACACGTGGACCGAGCTGACCGACAATCCCGGCCTCCCGTCCGGTCTCAAGGGAAAGATCGGCATCACCGTCTCGCCGCGGAACTCCGGTCGTCTGTGGGCGATCGTCGACGCGGCGCGCGGAGCGAAGGGGATCTTCCGCTCCGACGACGCGGGAGAGACGTGGACCCGCGTGAACGAGGACGCCGACCTCCTGCAGCGCCCGTGGTACTACCACCACATCGTCGCGGACCCCGGCGACGAGAACACGGTCTTCGTCCTCAACGTCTTCCTCTGGAAGTCGACGGACGGCGGCGAGACCTTCGAGCGCGTCTTCACGCCGCACCCGGATCACCACGACCTGTGGATCGATCCCGCGAATCCCCGGCGGATGGTCAACGGGGGCGACGGCGGCGCCGCGGTGAGCTTCGACGGCGGCCTCTCGTGGTCGAGTCTTCTCAATCAGGCGACGGCGCAGATGTACCACGTGACCGCCGACCACCAGACGCCGTACCGGCTCTACGCTTCCCAGCAGGACAACACGTCGATCTCCGTCCCCGTCCGCTCGGATTTCGGCCGCATCGGCATCGAGGACTGGTACACCGTGGGCGGAGGCGAAGACGGTTACATCGCGGTGAACACCGAGGATCCGAACATCGTCTACGCGGGAGATCACCACTGGGTGTACCGGTACGACCACCGCAACCGGCAGGTGCGGGACATCTCCCCGAACCCCGAGACGCACTACGGCTGGGGTTCGGCCGACATCAACTACCGGTTCTGGTGGACGTACCCGGTGATGACGTCGCCTCACGATCCGGACGTCCTCTACGTGACGTCGCAGCACGTCCACCGGACGACGGATGAGGGTCACAGCTGGGAGATCATCAGCCCCGACCTCACGCGCGCCGACCCGAGGACGCTGGAGCCGACCCCGGCATACGAAGACGAGGAAACGGGAGAGTACTGGGGGCCGATCACGCGGGAGGCGTACGGTCCCGAATGGTACGCGACGATCTTCGCGTTCGCAGAATCGCCGCTCGAGCCGGGGCTCCTGTGGGCGGGATCGGATGACGGATACATCCACGTGTCGCGCGACGGCGGCGCGAACTGGGAGAACGTGACGATCCCGGATCTGCCCGAGTTTGCGTTGATCTCCATCCTCGAGCCATCGCTCCACGATCCCGCGACGGCGTACGTGGCCGCGACGCGGTATAAGCTCTCCGACCATGCCCCGTACCTGTACCGGACGACGGACTACGGGGAGACGTGGACACGGATCACGGCGGGGATCCCGGACGACGACTTCACGCGCGTCATCCGCGAAGATCCGGGCCGGGCCGGGCTCCTGTACGCCGGCACCGAACGCACGGTCCATGTTTCGTTCGACGCCGGGGACTCCTGGCAGCCGCTGAGTCTCAACCTCCCGGTCGTCCCCATCCACGACCTCGTGCTCCGGGATGGGGACCTCGCGGCGGCCACGCACGGGCGCTCGTTCTGGGTCCTGGATAACGTGGACCTGCTCCACCAGCTCGCGGCCGGGGAAGCGGCGAGCGAGCCGAGGCTCTTCCGTCCGCCGACCACGACCCGGTTCAATCCGGGCGCCTCACCCGCCGCCCTGTTCTCGACCATGGGTCGGCCGGGCGCGGGGGATCCGGCCGGGGCGAATCCGCCGGATGGCGTCGTGATCCCGTACTACCTGCCCGAGGCCGCGCCGGGCGGGATCACGCTGCGGATCCGCGAAGGCGAGGCGCTGATCCGCGAGTTCTCCAGCGAGTCGGCCCCGGAGCCGGCCGGGGCGGGCTTCTTCGGCCTGGGCGGCAGCGGCGCGGCGCTCTCTGCCGACGTCGGCGCGCACACCTTCGTGTGGGACCTGCGCGTGGAGCCGGCCGACGTGCTCGACGGCGCCGTCTTCCAGGGAAACGCTCAGGGTCCTCGCGTGCCGCCCGGCGACTACACCGTCGAGCTGGATCTCGGCGAGCGGACCCTCTCGCAGCCCTTCACGGTCGTGCGCGATCCGAGGGTGGACGTGACGGACGAGGAACTGCGCGCACAGTTCGAGTTCCTGCTCGAGGCGAGGGATCGCCTGACCGAGACGATGGAACTCGTGGCGAGGATCCGGGACCTGCGCACCCGGGCCGAGCAGGCCGTGGAACGCGGCGGGGGAGGGGACCGTCTGCAGGCCGCGTTCTCCGAGTTGAACGGCGAACTCTACCCCGTCGAGGAGCGCCTCGTGCAGTACCGGGCTCGCGCCGGTCAGGACCTGATCGCGAACCCGACGGGCATCGACAGCAAGCTGGCCCGGCTCATGGGGTTCGCCTCGATGGGAGACGGCCCGCCCACGCAGGGACAGATCGATCTGCTGGCCCGGCTGGGGGTCGGAATCGAGGAGCGAACCGCGGCGGTGGACGAAATCGAGCGCACGACCTACGCCGAACTCGTGAGACTCGTCCCCTGAGCGGGGCCCGTCCCGTTAACGGTTGCGCGTCGTGATCACGAGCGCGCCGACGTAACCGTCGCCCCCGTAGCGCGCCGAAGCTTCCGTGCGCGAAAGGATCTCGATCCGGCTCACCTCGTCGATCGACAGCTCGCGAATCGCGTTCACGCCATCGCCTTCGCGCCTTTCGTTGATGCGTACCTCCATCGCCTGCTCCCGGAAGGATCCCCACGAACTCAACGTCACCGACGTGAGGAGGATGACCTCACCGAGCGTGCTCATGCGGTCGAATTTCAGGAGCGAGTGTTGGCGCAGCAGCTCGTACACGCTCATCTCCGGCAGATCCACAAGATCCTCGGCGCGGATGACTTCGGAGCCCAGGATCCGGCTCCGGCTGCCCCCCGCGGCCAGGGATCCGACCTCCTCCCTCCGTCGAGGGTCCGAGGTCAGCGAGAGGGAGAGGTCCTGCTGGGCCAGCGTGACGGCCGTGGTGTACGGGACGGCTTCGCCTCGCCAG
This sequence comes from Candidatus Palauibacter sp., assembly GCF_965261555.1. Classification (GTDB taxonomy): domain Bacteria; phylum Gemmatimonadota; class Gemmatimonadetes; order Palauibacterales; family Palauibacteraceae; genus Palauibacter. The sequence continues at coordinate 326,544 of NZ_OZ253465.1, read as the reverse complement.
TCCCCGAAGACGGCGCGCAACGAGACCTCCATGTCCTGCGGCAACCCGCAGATGGCGTAGAGGCCCTCCATGCCGACCTCGGTTTCGACGCGCTGACGGGTGTCGAACTGCACCCAGCTCGCCGCCACGGTCGCGCCGGGTACGATCGTCTCCGCTTCGGGATCCGTCACGTAACCCACGACCGCCGCTTCCGTCTCCGGGTCCCCGCCGGGGCAGAAATCGGCGAAGGACTGTGCGGCCGCGGAGTTCGCGACCACGAGCATCAAGGCGGGCGCCGAAAGGCGCACGAACGTGTACAACATGTCGACTGCTCTCCCTCGGGCTGCTAGCGGCCTCGCGTTGTAATCGCGATCGCTCCGACGAAACCATCTCCGCCGTAGCGCGCGGAAGCTTCGGTACGCGTCAGGATCTCGATCCGGCTGACCTCGTCGATCGACAGGTCGCGGATCGCCGCGACGCCGTCCACCTCCCGCCGCTCGTTGATCCTCACCTGGACGGACTGCAGGCGACCGGCCCGGAGGCTCGATGTCGCGGACGTGAGGAGGATGACCTCGCCGAGCGTGCTCATGCGGTCGAATCTGAGGAGTTGGTGCCGGCGCAGCAGTTCGTACACGCTCATCTCGGGCAGATGAAGGAGATCCTCCGCGCGGATGACTTCCGAACTGAATGCCTGGCCCCTGCCGCCGCCGGTGGCCAGCGATCCGACCTCCTCCCTCGTCTCGGGTTCCCCGGTAAGCGAAATGAAGAGGTCGGCCTGGGCGAGCGGAGCGGACGTCGCGTAGGGCACGGCCTCCCCGCGCCGGTCTCCGAGAAGGGCCCGCAGCGTGACCTCCGTGTCCTGCGGCAGCCCGCAGACCGCAAAAAGACCCTGAATGTCCGTCTGTACCTCGATGCGGTGGCGCTCGTCGTCCTGCACCCAGCTCGCGGCCACGGTCGCGCCAGGTACGATCGTCTCCGCTTCCGGGTCCGTCACATAGCCCACCACGGCCGCCTGCGTCGCTTCGTCGCCGCCCGGGCAGAAGTCGACGAACGACTGGGCTGCGGCGGTGTTCGCAATGGCCAGAAACAGAACGGGCCCCGGAAGGCGCAAGAGCGAGTGCCGCATGTCGATCCCTCTCGTCTGCAATCGTTCTCTCGGCTGTAGCACGCGCGTGCGGGCACAGTGCCGATGGTTGTCGCGGTGCGAGCGACCCACCGACCTTTTAGGATACTCCGCGTCCGTTTTGCGTTTAGTCCGGGGCCCGTTCAGGAAGTCGACGACCCCGGTTACTCCCTATACCCGGCAACATGCCGCGGGTGCCGCCCCGGGGCCGCTACGGAGGAGCCGCTGAGCAAGATCGACCGACGAGACTTCGTGCGCCGCGCCGGACGCTGGGCGGGGGCCGCGGCGCTCGCGCCTTCGCTCTCGGGTCTCGCCGCGTGTGCCGGACCCGCAGCCGTGTCCCCGCGCCGGACGGCTCGCGGATCCGCCGGATACGGACCCCTGCGCCCGGCGGGCCCGGAACTCGCCCTCCCGGAGGGGTTTTCCTACGCCGTCCTCGGGGTGGAGGGCCGTCCGATGTCGGACGGTCGGCCCACGCCCCGCGCGCACGACGGAATGGGACTCTTCCCGGTGAGCGACGACGTCGTCCGCCTCGTGCGAAACCATGAAGATCAGGATCCCCCCGGCGTTGCGGTTCCGCTCGTCCCCCCCGAACTGGCGTACGATCCGCTGGCGGGCGGGGGCACGACGACGCTGGAAGTCCGGATCGAGGCGGACGGGCGTCCGGTCCTCCTGCGGGATTTCGTCAGCGCGGGGGGAACGATGATCAACTGCGCAGGGGGGACGACGCCGTGGCGCAGCTGGCTGACGTGCGAGGAAACGACCTTCGGACCGGGTCGAGGCTGGACGGCGCCCCACGGGTATGTGTTCGAGGTTCCCGCCGACGCGGACGAACCGGTCCGGGCCGAACCGATACGGGACATGGGAAGGTTCACGCACGAGGCCATCGCGGTGGACCCCGCGACGGGGTTCGTCTACGAGACGGAAGACTACAATCGTCGCTCGGGGTTCTATCGCTTCCGCCCCCATACCCCCGGCGTTCTCCGGGATGGGGGCATTCTGGAGATGCTCGCCGTACGGGGGGCGCCGCAGGTGGATCTCCGCACCGGCCAGCAGCCGGGGGCGTGGCGTGAAGTCGAATGGGTGCCGATCGAGAACCCCGACCCCCCCGAGGCCGAGCGCAGCCCGACCACGGTGTGGGCGGAGGGGTTCGAGGCGGGCGGAGCCCGGTTCTCCCGGCTCGAGGGCTGCTGGTACGGGGACCGGAGCATCTATTTCCACGCGACGAACGGGGGCGACGCCCAGCTCGGCCAGGTCTGGCGGTACGTGCCGGACGAAGACGCGCTCGCGCTCGTCTTCGAGTCGCCGTCGGAGGACGTGCTCTCCGGTCCGGACAACCTCACGGTGAGTCCCCGGGGCGGGATCCTCATCTGCGAGGACAACTCCGGGGAAACGCACCTCCGGGGATTGTCGCCCGAGGGGGAGATCTTCCCCTTCGCCCGGAATCTCCTGAACGTGCGCGAGTTCGCCGGCGCCTGCTTCACGCCCGACGGCCGGACGCTCTTCATCAACCTCCAGGGAGACACGATCTCGATGGGTGCGGGGAACCTCGGCCAGACGTACGCGATCTGGGGACCTTGGGAGCGGGGGCCGCTCTGAGCCCGCGAAGGGCTGCGTTCGGCGCGGCCCTCGCCATCGCGCTCTCCGCGCAGGCCTGCGTGTGGTCCGTGCCGCTCGCGACCACGCCGTCCACCGACCCTCCGCTCTACGCGGTCGGCTGGACGCAGACCGGTATCGCCTCCTGGTACGGGGAGCCGTTTCACGGTCGGACGACGGCGGCCGGGGGCACCTACGACATGGATGAAATATCGGCCGCCCACCAGACGATCCCGTTCGGCACGTGGATCCGCGTGGACAACCTCGACAACGGGAGCTCCATCGAACTCGACGTGAACGATCGCGGCCCCTTCGTGCGCGGGCGCATCCTGGACGTGTCCCGGGCCGCCGCGAGGGCGCTCGGAATGATCGGCCCCGGCACGGCGCGCGTGCGGATTACGATCATCGAGACGGCGAACGCGGTCTCCGCGCGCGGCGGCTGCGTCGTCGTCCAGGTCGCGGCCTTTCGGGAGCGTCGGAGCGCCGAGGCGAAACGACAGGCGGTCGAGCGGGCGGGGTTCGAAGCTTCGATCGAGCCGTACGAAGACATGTACCGCGTCGTGGCCGGCCCGTTCGCGGACGAGCCCGCGGCCGGCCGCGTACGCGAAACGCTGGGCGGGTTCATGCGCCGCTGCTGATGGTCGTGGGGGAAACCGACGGCCGGCGAGGACGTGACCTCGCACGCGCTTCAGTCGTGCTAGTGTCGACACTGACGCGGGATTAGCGAAGGTCCGGTGCCGCGGGTAGTTTTCGGAATCCCCAGACTGCTTGCCGTCCGCGATACGGCACGGCCCCCCGGGGTCCAGGAACCCGGGAAGGTCGAAAGCAGTGGTCTCCTGGTGGAGGTTGTATGCTTCGGAGAACTCACGCGCTCGTCGCGCTCGCCGCTCTCGCGGTCTTCTCGGGGCCCGCCGCTGCCGCGCTGGAGGGGCAGGCCGGCCGGTATTTCGGCCGAAACAAGGTGGTCTACGAGTCCTTCGATTTCGAGGTGCTCAAGACACAGCACTTCGACATCTACTACTACGAGGAGAGCGCGGTCGGCGCGCAGATGGTGGGCCGCCTCGCCGAGCGCTGGTACGCCCGCCTCTCCCGGGTGCTCAATCACGAGTTCCGCCAGCGCCAGCCGATCATCCTCTACGCCGACCATCCGGATTTCGAGCAGACGAACACCTCCGGCCAGTTCATCGACGAGGGCACGCAGGGCTTCACGGAGATCCTGAAGCGGCGGCTCGTCATGCCGATGATGGTGTCGCTGCACGAGACCGATCACCTGCTCGGCCACGAACTCGTACACGCCTTCCAGTTCGACATGACGGGGCAGGGGACGGGAGGCCCGGGACTGGACGTGCCCGGCGCGATCCGGCTCCCGCTGTGGTTCATCGAAGGCATGGCCGAGTATCTCTCGATCGGACCCATCGACCCGTTCACGACGATGTGGATGCGGGACGCCCTGGACCTGGAGGACGGGTTCCCGACGATTCCGGAACTCGCTGACAGGCGGTACTTCCCGTACCGCTACGGCCACGCTTTCTGGTCCTACATCGGCGGCGCGTTCGGGGACGACCGGATCGGCAGGATTCTCAATCTCGCCGCGCGCACGGGGAACGCGCTGGCGGCGATCGAAGCCGTCCTCGAGGTGCCGATCGGAGAGCTTTCGGACCGCTGGAAGAGCGAACTCGAGACCTATTTCGCGGACGCGCGCCAGGAGACCCGCTCCCCCGACGACTACGGGCGCCGCGTCGTCTACGAGCCTCCCGATGAGGGGAAGCTCCATCTTGGCCCGGCGCTGAGTCCCAACGGCCTGGACATGGTCTACGTTTCGCAGAGCGACCTCTTCTCCATCGAGATGTTCGGGGCCGACGCCCGCACCGGAGAGGTGAAGCGTCGCCTCACGAACAACGCGGTCGACCCGCACTTCGAGAGCCTCCAGTTCATCCACTCGGCGGGGGACTGGCACCCGAACGGCCGGCTCTTCGCGGTCGCCGGCATCAAGACGGGCAATCCGCTGCTCACGGTCATGGAGGCGGAGAGCGGAAATATCGTCAGGGAGATCCCGGTCGAGGGGTTTCAGCTGGGCGCGATCTTCACGCCGAGCTGGTCGCCGGATGGGTCGCACATCGCGTTCAGCGGACACTCCGCCGGGTTCACCGACCTGTATGTGATCAACGTCGAGACCGGGCAGTTGAGGCGGCTCACGGAGGACCCCTTTGCCGACCTCCAGCCCGCCTGGTCGCCCGACGGCCGGTCGGTGGCGTTCGCGACGGACCGCTTCACGACCGACCTGGAGTTGCTCGTCCCGGGGACCTACCAGGTCGCGCTGCTGGATCTGGAAAGCGGAGAGATCGAGCCGCTGCCGGGTTTCGACGACCAGTTCAGGAACTACAACCCGCAGTGGTCCCCGGACGGACGGAGCCTGTACTTCGTGTCGGACCACGACGGGATCGCCAATCTCTATCGGCTCGACCTCGAGACGCGGGAGCGGTACCTGGTCACCGACCTGTGGACCGGCGTGAGCGGACTCACGGCCATCAGCCCGGCCGTGTCGGTGGCCCGCGGCACGGGCGATGTCGCGTTCAGCGTGAACAAGGGCGGGCCGTTCAGCTACGAGATTTATGTGATCGACGACCCGGAGGTCCTGGCCGGGGTGCCGGCGCCGGAGATGCTCGTGGGCGTCGACGCCTCGATCATCCCGCCGCGGGAACGGATGTCCACCACGCACGCGGAACTGCTCTCCAACGCCCGCCTCGGCCTGGCCGACCCGATCACCTTCGAGGAAGGCGAGTTCCAGTCCCGTTTGTCCCTCGACTTCATCTCGCAGCCCACCATCGCGTTCGGGGCGAGTGATTTCGGGGTCTTCTTCGCGGGCGGCGCGAGTCTCTTCTTCTCGGACCTGCTCGGCAACCGCACGCTGCAGACCATCCTGCAGGTAAATACGACCTTCGGGGACCTGGTGCAGGGGACGGCGCTCCTCGCCGGCTACGAGAACCGGTCCAGCCGCTGGAACTGGGCGATGATTGGAGGCCAGGTGCCGCTGGTCACGCGCCAGATCGGATTCCAGTCGGGTCAGATCGAGGGCCGGTACGCAAATGTCTTCCGGGACTTCCGCTGGTTCGAGATCAACCGGGAACTGACCGGGATCGTCGCCTATCCCTTCAACCGGAACTCGCGGGTCGAGTTCTCCGCCTCGGCACGCCAGATCGACTTCTCCGGCGAGATCGAGGAGTTCGGCTTCGACGCCTTCACGGGTCAGCTGCTGTTCAACGAGGAAACGGATCTGCCGGATTGCGTGGGAGAGATCGTGTCGTTCGGCCGTCAGCCCTGCGCCTTTGAGTCGCTGTACACGGCGAGCGGAAGCGCGGCCCTCGTATACGACAGTTCGATCTTTGGCGGCACGAGTCCGATCGCCGGGCGGCGCTACCGTCTGGAAGTGGAGCCGGCGGTGGGAACCCTCAACTTCCTCACCGTAACCGGCGACGTTCGGCAGTATGTTCGTGCCGGGCCCTTCACGGTTGCCGGACGGGCCCTCCACTTCGGCCGTTGGGGCGGCGGAGCTGACGACCCGCGCCTGGGCCGACTCTACCTCGGGGTGCCATCCCTCGTTCGCGGATACGACAACCGGTCCATCGATGTCGTCGAGTGCACGAGCTCGGGTCAGGCCGCGTTCTTCAACTGTCCTCTCATCGCGAATCTCATCGGCAACCGCGTGGCGGTAGGCAACGTGGAGTTGCGGCTTCCCCTCCTGGGCGGGATCGGCGTGATCCGGGCCGCGGGCGTACCGCCGATCGAAGTCGGCCTCTTCTATGACATGGGCAAGGCGTGGTCGGGGGAAACGCCCCTGAACTGCCCGGATGGAAACTGCTCGTTCGAGGACCGGAACTGGGTGTCGAGCGCCGGCCTTCTTGCACGGGTCAACCTCTTCGGCCTCATGATCGGCGAACTCAGCTTCGTGCGGCCGTTCGATCGTCCCGACAAGGGCTGGATCTGGCAGTTCAATCTGACGCCCGGATTCTGACGGCGGTGGCGGTGATCGCCGCGGCGGGCGGTTCATGGCCTTGATCCGGAGCTGGCTGATCAACGCTGCGGCGTTGTACGCGACGGCGCGGCTCCTCGCCGGGGTCCGGGTCGACAGTCCGGAAGCGCTCATCGGAGGGGCGCTCGCGATCGGCCTCGTCAACGCGGTCGTCCGGCCGATCCTGCGTGTCGTGACCTTTCCGATCACGGTTCTGACGCTGGGCCTCTTCTACTTCGTCCTCAACGGCCTGATGTTCCAGCTGGCCGCCTCGCTGATCCCGGGTTTCGAACTCGACGGCCTGGCGGCTGCGGTCGGCGGCGCGCTCGTCATGTCGATCGTCGCGACGGTGCTACACGTCTTCCTCAAGCCGCGCAGGAAGAAGTAGCCGAAGACGGCCTCTGCCCGAAGACGGACTGCTAGGCGTAGTAGGGATTGCTGCCGGCGGCGTGGTCGGTCACGTCCCGCACGTCGACGATCTCCGGCGCCGCGTCCCGGATCATCTGCTTGATCCCCTGCGTGAGCGTCACCGAGGCCATGCCGCAGCCCTGGCAGCCGCCGCCCATGGTGACGTAGACGACGTTGTCGCGGATGTCGACGAGGCGCACGGTCCCGCCATGCGATGCCACCCCCGGGTTGATCTGCTCGTCGATGACGCGTCGCACGCGGTCGACGAGAGGTCCGTCCAGCGGCTTGGAGCCGAGCGGCTGGATGTTGGGATTGTTGAAATGAAAGCCCGAGCCCTGGAGCGACTCCACCCAGTCGATGCGGGTTCCGGAAAGGATGTCCGCGCTCTTCGAATCGACGACGACCTCGAAGCCGGGGGCGTCGAACGACTGGTCCTCCGCTTCCCGCTCGAAGGGTTCGATGAGCGCCATCTCGTATTCCGGCGCGATGGGGCTCGCGTTCTGAACGCTGACACGTACCGCGAGACCTTCCGCCGGGTCCTCGCTGATGAACGATCGGATCCGCTCGCTGGCGGCGTCGGTGAATGTCAAAAGATCCTTGTCGGACACGTTCTTTTCTCCCAATGATTCCCGATGAAGCCGGCGTGCGGTCAGGCGTTCGTCAGGACGCCGAACCGTTGGCGGCCACCGCCGCCCTGAGATCGCTCGCGGTATAAAGTACCATTGTCCGCAGCCCCGCTCCCTCGAGCGTGGCTCTTCCCCCCTCCTCGCGGTCGACGAGGCCGAGCACCCCGAGCACCTCGCCGCGCGCGCGATTCACCGCCTCGACCGCCTGGAAGGCGGACCCGCCGGTCGTGATCACATCCTCGACGACGACGACCCGGGCGCCGGGCTCGAAGCAGCCCTCGATCAACTGGCCCTTTCCGTGTCGCTTGGCGCGCTTGCGGACCGAGAACGCGTGAATCGGGTCCCCCGCGCGCCAACTGGCGGCGGCGATCGCGTAGGCCAGCGGATCCGCGCCCATCGTGAGGCCGCCGACCGCATCCGGCCGAAGTCCGGCGTCTCGTATGGCCGCGAGCCCGACCTCGCCCATCAACACCTGTCCGTGCGCGTGCATGGTCGAGGTCCGGCAGTCGATGTAGTAGTCGCTCCGGGCGCCGGAGGCGAGCACGAAGTCCCCGAGCCGGAACGAGCGCTCGGCGAGCAGATTCAGAAGCCTCGAATGGGCGGAACTCAGCGGAACCTCCTAGCTGACCTGGCGAATCGCCTGACCGGATTCGGCGTCGCAGCGGGCACAGAGTCCGTACAGCTTGAGTTGACGTGTGAGTATATGGAAACCGAATTGCCGGGCGACCTCCGTCTGCAGCCGGTTGAGTTCATCGCGCTGGAACCGGACCACGTCTCCGCACGCCGTGCAGATCAGGTGGTCCTGCCGCGCCCGCCCAACTTTCGCCTCGTATCGCTTGAAACCCTCGTCGAAATCGTGCTCCGTTGCGAGGCCGACGCGAACCAGGAGGCTCAGGGTCCGGTAGACCGTCGCCTTCCCGGCGCGCTCGCCGTCGCCCCGCAGGCGTTCCACGATCTCGTCCGCCGAGAGTCGCTGTCCGGACTCGAACAGCACGCGGGAGATCGCTTCGCGCTGATGGGTGACGGGCAGATGATGCTCCTGCAGCGCGGCCCGGAAGAGGCCGAGCATCACGGCGGCGCAGCCGAGAGGCGGTCGGGGGGTGAGGGTATCCGTGGTCATGGTGTTCTCAACGCGCTGAGAAGATAAGCGCGCTCGTCACGCCTGCAACCAGCGCGCCTCGAAGTCGTCCACTACCTGCCGCAACAGGCGGTCGACGGGGGAGGCCGGTCGGGGCGTGAGGAATCGGTCCGAAAAGCGGTTCAGGGCGACGCGGAGGGCGGTGAAGGTCTTCGCGGCGTCACGATAGCAGCCGTCGAGTTGCTGGCGGCGGGCGAAGGGGGCGTCGGCGGCCAGCGAAAAGCCGGTTTGACCCATCGCCTCGTAGTAACCGAGGTCCGGTCCCGCACTGCGTCGCTCCCGGGTGGAAATCCAGTCCGGGAAGAGGCCCGACAGCCAGAGCGCGAAGTTGCCGAGATGTGCGCTGAGCAGAAAGCCGCGGCGACCGTCCGATTCGGCGATCTCCGCCACCAGGTCGACGAGATAGCGGTATTCGCAGTCGTCGTATTCGGCGATCCGGTGGGCCCGCGCCTCCCTCGCGAAATGGAGGAAGATCGACGTCACGTAGTCGGCCATGAGACGGGACTCGACCCCGCCCTCGAGAAGGCTGTGACGGAGCGCCACATAGGAGAAGAGGGCCAGCGGGAGCGCCGAAAGCCCCGGTTCGGCCGTGAGCGCGCCGGGGGCCTTCGGGTGATCGAGCAGGGCGTCGATCCCCCGCTCCGAGACCAGCGTCTCCAAGCGGGTCCGGTCCTCGCCCTCGCGGGCGAGCATGTAAACGAGTCGGGCCGCGTCGTCCCGTCCGAAGGAAGCTCTGACATCCGGAAGAATCATGCCGCTCCCCCTTCCCGTGGTCCCCTCCCGTCGGCCCCCGCCACCTCGTTCCATACCCCAACCTCGCCTGCTAGTTTTCCTCCCGAGAGCGGAAGCCGCAACGGAGTCGACCCGGATGACGACGATTTGACATGCTGAGAGAACGATTGAGAGAGCGCGGATTCGTGCTGGTGGCGGCCCTTGCGGCCGTCTTGGCGGCGTGCGGCTCGGCGGACGCGGGCGTTCGCGGCACCGACGCCGGGGGAAATGGCGAGCAGGCCGCCGAAGCGGGAGCGGGCGCCGTCGCCCAGGCGGTGGAACTCGTCCCGCTCCGGGTGGGCGGGATCGAGATCCAGGTCGAGATCGCCGACGACGCCGACGAGCGCCAGCGCGGCCTCATGTACCGGGAGTCCCTCGAGGAGAATCAGGGGATGCTGTTCGTCTACCCGGAGCAGCGCACCCTGGGGTTCTGGATGAGGAACACGCTCATCCCCCTCGACATCGCGTACATCGACCGCGAAGGCCGGATCGTCGACATCCAGCAGATGGAGCCGCAGACCACGGAAACCCATGACTCGGCCGCGCCCGCCATGTACGCGCTGGAGATGAACCAGGGGTGGTTCGAGGCCAACGGGATTCGCATCGGAGACCTCATCGAATTCTAGTCGCGCACCGAGCGCAATCCGGACAACCCACGACCGACCCACGGACAACCCACGCATGGATCATCGCATAGAGAAGGACTCCATGGGGGAGATGGCGATCCCCGCCGACCGGCTCTACGGAGCGCAGACGGAGCGGGCCCGCCAGAACTTCCCCATCTCCGACCTCCGCTTCGGACGCCGCTTCATCGAGGCGCTCGGCGCGATCAAGCTGGCCGCGTCCCGCGTGAACCAGGAGCTGGGGCTCCTCGACCCCCGACTCGGCGAGGCGATCGAGCGGGCGGCCGGCGAGGCCATGGCCGGGGAACTGGATTCCCATTTCGTGCTGGACATCTTCCAGACCGGGTCCGGCACGTCGACGAACATGAACGCGAACGAAGTCATCGCGAACCGCGCCATTCAGCTTCTGGGCGGCGTCGTGGGTTCGCGGAGCCCCGTCCACCCCAATGATCACGTGAACCTGGGGCAGTCGTCGAACGACGTGATTCCGACCGCCACCCACGTCTCCGGACTGGTCGCGATCGAACGTGAGCTTCTGCCCGCGCTGGAGCGGCTGCGCGCGGCGCTCGCGGCGAAGGCGGAGGAGTTCGACCACATCGCCAAGGCGGGGCGCACGCACCTGCAGGACGCGACGCCCGTCCGCCTGGGACAGGAGTTCGGCGGCTATGCGAGCCAGGTGGGGCACGGGATCCGGCGCGTCGAGGCCGTCCGTCCCGCGCTCGCGGAACTCGCCATCGGAGGGACGGCGGTGGGGACCGGCATCAACACGCCAGCCGACTTCGGCGCGCGGATGTCGGCGGCGCTGGGCGAGATCCTCGGGGTCGAGTTCGTGGAGGCGTCGAACCACTTCGAGGCGCAGTCGGCGCGCGACGCGGTGGTCGAGGCGAGCGGGGCGCTGCGAACCGTCGCCGTGAGCCTGACAAAGATCGCGAACGATCTGCGCTGGCTGTCGTCCGGCCCGCGCACGGGCCTCGGCGAGATCAACCTCCCCGCGGTGCAGCCGGGCTCGTCGATCATGCCCGGCAAGGTCAACCCGGTGATGGCCGAATCGGTGCTTCAGGTCTGTGCGCAGGTCATCGGGAACGACGCCGCGATCGTCGTCGGCGGGCAGTCGGGGAACCTCGAACTCAACGTCATGATCCCCGTGATGGCCCACAACCTGCTCGAGAGCGTCCGGATTCTCTCCACCGCGAGCGTCGAGTTTGCCGAACGCTGCGTCCGCGGGATCACGGCGAACGAGGAGCGCTGCCTCCGGAACGCGGAATCCACCGCGGCGCTCGCCACGGCGCTCGCGCCCGTCATCGGGTACGACAAGGCGGCCGAACTCGCCAAGCTCAGCCTCGCGGAAGACCGCACGCTGAAGGAACTCGTCCTGGAGCAGGGGCTCGTCGCTCCGGCGGAACTCGACCGCATCCTCGATTTCCGCGCGATGACCGAGCCCGGCTGACCCGGCCCGGCCGAGCGCCGATGATCGAACCCCGTCGCCCCGTCGCGCTAGGGGACGGGGACGAGCGTCTCCGGGAGAAGGCGGTCCACCGTGAGGCTGGAGAGCCGGAAGGCTTCCGTTCCGTCCGCGACGCGGGCGACCCAGTCTCCGCGTTCCTCGTCCTCCAGCAGGAGGATCGCGAGTTCGAGCCGCCGGCCGGTCACATCTGCGGACCCCTCCGAGAACACTTCGAACGATCCGTCCGCGAGCGCGAAGTCGGCGGCCGCCTCTTCCTCCTCCGTGGGGAAGCCGGAAGCGGAGACGGAGGGCAGGATGGCGAGGAGCCTCTGCACAAGCGCCGAATCCGCCGGCGCGTCCCCCGCGAGCCACCCATCGTCGCTCCGGCGCAGCACGGCCTCCCGTTCCCCGCGACGCATGAGGACTTCGCGTACGCCGGCGGTGTCCACGGAGGCGATCAGGCGCGGGCGCCACCCGTCGCGGTCGCGGTTCAGGTAGCCTCCGGCCGGACCGTCGAGCCGATAGACGACATCGTCGCCGGGGAGACGCACGAAATAACCTCCGGAGCGCGTGTCGCGGCTGCCGAGATGGAACCGCCGTACTTCGCCGCCGGCCGTCCGCACTTCGACATGCCGGCCGCCCTCCGCGACGCCCAGGCTCGCGTGGTTCGACGGGTTGCGCGCGACGAGTTCCGACGAGGAGAGCTGCCCGATCACGTCCAGGAGGTCGCGGATCTTCGGTTCATCCGCCACGTATCCGTCGACCGTCCACCCCGCGTCCGTCCGCTCGAGGCGCACCGTGCCGGCATTCTCCGCGAGCACGATGTTCACGCCCGCGATGGAGTCGGCCACCACGAAGGAGAAGCCGTCCCCGACATCCAGCGTCCCGCCCTCGCCGCTGTCCCGGAACAGCCGGGGCAGGTAGAGAAGGACGGCCACGCCGAGCACGACCGCGATGACCTTCAGCTGCTTCGCGTTCATACGAGCGCTCCTCCCTCCGTGAAGGAACGCTGCTGTACCTGCCGCCGTCTGGCGAGCCGCAGCACGCCGACGAGGACGAAGAGCAGTGGCACGCCGACCAGGTTCCCGTACCGGGTCAGGTCCGGGAGCCATTCGTTGGGGAAGAGGAGCAGCGGCGGCGCGCGGTCCTTGGACCGGATCGAAATCAGCGCCTCGTCCTGGGCGAGCCAGTCGATCGCGTTCTGGAAGAAGATCATCCCGGCCAGCCCGGACATCGACTGCTGAAGCGTCTCGTCGTGGATGAGCGACGAAGAGCCCGCGAGGACGATGCGGCCACCGTCCGGCTGCGCGTAGGCCAGGGCGAGCGTCTCCGTTGTCACGTCACTCGGTGCGATCAGCGCGTCCCACTCCTGCATCGCGTCGATCGAGAGCGGGGTCCCCAGTCTTCCGCCTCCGTCCGACGTCGTGAGAAGCGGCGTCACCAGGGTGCTGTCCTCCACCTCGACGAGGAGCGGGCTTCCGAATCGGACCGGCACGTTCGCCACGCCGTCCACGATCACGTGTTCGGAGGCCGGCTGGGCGAGGGTCCACAGCGGATAGCCCACGATGAAGGCGCCGCCCTGGGACGGCACCTGCACCTGTTCGTGGAGCAGCACGTCGAAGGCCATCGAGGGGACGATGCCGAGGCCTCGCGCCTGCAGCAGCGAATCGAGCGCCGGATCGAAGGTCGGGCCCGCGTAGCGCGCCTGCATGTCCGCCGTCACGCCCGATTTCAGGATGAAGAGGCTCCCACCCTCGTCGACGAAGCGGCTCAGGATCTCGCCGGCCGCGGGCTCGAGCGGCGTCCGGCCGCCGGCGATCACGAGTATGTCGATCGAATCCGGCACCGCCGCCGTCGTCGAGTCGACGCGGAACTCCCTCAGGTCGTATTCCAGTTGGAGGCGGCCGCGGGCGATCCGAAGCCCCGCGTCCAGACTCAGTTCGCCGTGTCCGGTCAGGATCCCGATGGTGGGGCGTTCCGCGCGCGTGAGGGCGCGGATCATCGAGGCGAGACGGTATTCGAGGTCCGCCGTCTGCCGGAGGAGCGGGATGATCTGGCTATCGCCGGCGTACTGGATCGCGAGCGCGAAGTAGCGCTCCTGATACGACACCTCGTCATCGGCGAGGACCTGGAACGGCACGGGGCGGATGCCGAGCAGTCCCGCCTCCTCCTGGGCGTCGGGGTCCTCGTCGGGGTTCGCGCGGACCAGGTTCACGTTGGCGCCGCCGGTGGCGTCGAGATCCCGGAGGAGATCGTCCACGTCCCGGCTCATGGGCGCGAGTTGCGCCGGCAGTTCCGCCGACTGGAAGAGCTTGATCGTGACGAGGTCGTCGAGACCGCGCAGCAGATCGGCCGTCGGCGGGGAAAGCGTGTAGACCTTGCCGGGCGTGAGGTCGAGCCTGCCGCGCAACTGCCCGCCTGCCAGCGCGGCGAAGACGGCGATCCCGACCAGGCCGAGCACGCCCACGCGCAGCCGCCCGTACGCCGGCCTGTTGCGGCTAAGGCGCTCGCGCATGACGGAGAAGTACGTGAGCGAGAGGAACGCCGTGCCGAGCGCCGCGAAGTACAGGACGTCCCGCAGGTCGATCACGCCTCGCGCCACGTTCGAGAAGTGCCCGAGCACGCCCAGGCGCGCCGCCACCGCCGCGAGCGGGGAGGGGAGGGAGAGCGTGACCGTGGGAAGTCCGATCAGGTAGAGGGCGAAGCTGATCGTGACGCCGATGATGAACGCGGTCACCTGGTTCCTCGTGAGCGAGGAGGCCCACAGGCCGACCGCGATGAGCGCCGATATCAGGAACATCGATCCCAGGTACTGGGAGAACACGACCCCCCACTGAAGGTCGGCGCCGAAGGTGAGGCCGAGCGGGATGCCCAGCGTCCCCGCCATGGCGATCAACAGAAAGAAGAGGACGCCGAGGAACTTGCCGAGCAGGAACTCCGCGACATGGATCGGCTGCGCGAGCACGAGTTCGAGCGTCCCCGCGTTCCGCTCCTCCGCGAACGATCGCATGCAGACGGCCGGAATGAAAAAGAGCAGAAGCCACGGGAGGAGCGACAACATGGGCCGCAACGAGGCCTCGCCGAGGAGGTAGGCCTCCTGGAAGTAGAAGTAGAAGTTGATCCCGAGGAAGATGACGAGGAGGATGTAGGCGGTCGCGTGGTCGAAGTAGCCCGCGAACTCCCGCTTCGCGACCGTCAGGATGCGGCCGATCATGCGTCCACCTCCTCGCCCGCTTCCGGAGCCTCGTCGGACATGGCATCGGGGGTCTCGTCGCCGGTTTCGTCGACCGTCTCGTCCGCCGGCCCCGTGCTCTCGGCGGTGAGCCGGTGGAAGAGATCCTCCAGGCTCGCCTGGGCCAGGTGCAGTTCCCACAGCGGCCAGCCCCGGGCGGCGGCGAGTCGCGAGATGTCCGGCCGCGGGTCCTGGCCGGAAGCGCCCTCGACCGCGAACCGGGCGCGCCGGCCCCCGTCCGCTTCGACGGCGTCGGCCCGGGCGACGGAGCGGAGATCGCCCATCGCCTCCCCCGCGGCGTCCGCCGGAGCCTCGAGTTCGACCATCACCCGGACGCCGCCCTGTCCGGCGACGAGTTCATCGACGGAACCGTCGGCGACGATGCGCCCCTCGTTGATGATGACGACGCGTGAGCACGTCTTCCGCACCTCCTGCATCACGTGCGTGCTCAGGAGGACGGTGCGGTCGGTCCCCGCGTCGCGGATGAGGCTGCGGATCTCGACGCGCTGGTTCGGATCGAGTCCCTCGGTCGGCTCGTCGAGGATGAGGATCTCCGGCTGCGAGAGGATGGCCTGCGCGAGGCCGACGCGCTGCCGATAACCCTTCGAGAGCTGGTTGATCGGGCGGTAGTAGACGGCTTCGATGCCGGTCTGCGCGACGACATCGTCCGTGCGCGCGCGGATCTCGCCGGCGCTCATCCCGCGCAGCCGGCCCATGAACGTGATGTATTCGCCGGCGAGCATGTCCCGGTAGAGGGGATTTGTCTCAGGCAGGTAGCCGATGCGGCGCCGCAGTTCGACGGGGTGGTCCTCGATGGACAGGCCATCGATGGAGATCGTGCCCCCATCGGGCTCGAGATACTGCGTGAGGAGCCGCATGGTCGTCGTCTTGCCCGCGCCGTTCGGCCCGAGGAAGCCGACGACTTCGCCGCGGTCGATCGAGAACGTCGCGGAGTCGACCGCGACCGTCTCGCCGAACGTCTTCACAACATCCGTAAGCGATACGAGTGACATGCGAGTGATGTCGGATCCGGGTTGGAGTGTGCGAACCGCCCGCAGTCGACGGAACGTCGCCGGGCGAACCCGCCGATGGACAGCCGAGCGGGGTCCAATCGTTGCCCGCGCCGCGGCCATGCTCGGGCCGTCTCCCGACGGGGCGGGAAAGGTAGATGGGGCGCGGTGCGAGTCAAGCACCGCCGGGCCTTTCGGCGCTTGTCGCCCGCCCGCCCGTCGCGGGTCATCGCAGACAGGCCGGTGGCGCGGGTGTAGCTTCCCCGGCATGAACGTATTCCTCGATGCGGGCCGGCGCGTGGTGGGACTCGCGCTGGTCGTGCTTGTTGCGGTCCCCGTCTTCGTCGTCCTCGATCCGTCCGCGCCTCCGGGCGCGCTGGACGACCTCATGCGTCGGTCGGGGTTCGAGCACTGGACGTACACTTGGGGCGTTACGACCGGTGTCTGGACCCTCCTCGCGGTGGGGGTCGCCGCCCTGGCAGGGATGTTCGGGGGAGGGAGGCTGTCCGCCATTCTCACCCGCATCGGCCGGGCGATCGAGCGGCCGCCCGCGTGGTCCGCGGCCGCGTTCATGGGGCTCCTGGGCACCGGGTTTACGGTTGCGGTCGCGCTGGCCGTGTTCCAGGGACGACCGGTCCTCAACGACGCGAGCGTGCAGCTCCTGCAGGCCCGCTACTTCGCCGCCGGGGAACTGGCCGGGCCTCCGCTCTCGATGCCCGAGTTCTGGGTCATGCAGTTCATGGTCCCCACCGCCGCGGGATGGGTGTCCCAGTACCCGCCCGGACACGCCCTGTGGCTTGCTGCGGGATTCAGGGTGGGCGGTGCGTGGATCGCCATGGCGGCGGCCATGGGAATGCTGGGTGCCTTCTCGGTTCTGTCCTTCGAACGCCTGCTCCCCGGTCGAATCGCGGCCGCCCGACTCGGCGCCCTGCTCGCCGTCACCAGCCCCATGCTGCTGGCCCTGGCCGGAGCCTACATGAACCACGCGACCGTGGCGGCCTTCGCCGCGCTCGCCCTCTGGCTCTCCCTCCGGGCCGAAACGGGCCGGGCCGTGTGGGCGCTGGCGGCGGGCGGCGCGATGGGCTTCATGGTCACGACGCGCCCCGTCTCCGGCCTGCTCATCGGCGCCGCCGTGACGGCCGGCGTGTGGCTCACCGCGCCACGGCGGGAACCGGGCCTGCACCGGCCGTGGCTCCTGCGCCGCTTCGCCTGGTGGGTGCTGGGCGGCCTCCCGTTCGCGGTCGGTTTCGGGTGGTTCAACGCCCGCTTCTTCGGCAGCCCGCTCACCCTCGGCTACACCGCCGCCGCCGGCCCGAGCCACGGCCTCGGCTTCCACGTCGACCCGTGGGGCCGCGTGTACGGCTTCACTCAGGCGCTCGGCTACACCTCGACCGAACTCATTTCGCTGGGGCGCGAACTCCTCGGAACCGTACTCCCCGTCGGCGTGCTCGTCGGCCTTTTTCTGCTCCTCGCGCGGCGTCTTGATCGAGGCGAGCGAATCCTGGCCGCGTGGGCTCTGCTGCCCGTCCTGGCGAGCGCCTTGTACTGGCACCACGATCTCGTAATGGGTCCCCGAATGCTCGGTGAAGCCGTTCCCGCCTGGTGCGCGCTCCTCGTGCTGGCGACGATCGGTCTTGTACGCGTGACCCGCCGCGGCTGGCTCTCGGATGCGGTCGTTGTTCTCGTCCTCATTTCCATCGGCTACGGTCTCGCGGTGGGGGGGCGTGAGCGCATCGTGCGCCTGGGAGGCCGCGTCGTGCCCGCGCTGGCGGTCACGGAGCCCGGCCCCTCGCTCATCTTCGTGCACGAATCCTGGCAGGACCGGATCGGGGCCCGGCTCGCGGCGCGGCCGATGCGCCTCGACAGCGTGCGCGCTCTCCTGAATCAGTATTCTCCCTGCCGCCTCGAGGGTGCCCTGATCGGCGCGCAGCGACCGGAAGAGGTGGAGGACCGGTGCCGTCGGGAGAACGGATCCGACCGGCTCGGCCGGCTCGGACTCACCGACAACCTGTGGCGCGGCGACCTGCCTGGGCTCGGCGGCTCGGGGGTGCTGTGGACCAGGGATCTCGGCCCCGAGGCGAATGCACGCCTCATCGCAGCCTACCCCGACCGGACGCCCCTCCTCGCCATGCCGGACGGGGAAGGGGGAGGCGGCGGCCTCGTCGTCCCCTACGAAATGGGCGTGGCGGCCCTCTGGGGCCCCGCCCCGCCGTAGAGCTCCGTCTCGCTCAGGGGCGTGATTCAGGTGTGGGCGGCACGACGAGTTCCAGGTCCGTGTAGCGGGCGATGGTGTCGAAGTCGCGATTCCGGGCCAGCAGAGGGCGGCGCGCATCCAGGGCCGCAGCGGCGATCAGGCAGTCTACCGTGGACCGAATCGTACGTCCCGCCCGCTGACACGTGCGGTAGATCCGCGCTGCGCTCCGGAACTGGCCCAGCGAGTCGGGGATCAGGATCTCGAAGCGGCCGAGCAGCCTCAACAGATCCAGCGCTTCGGATTCGCTACGACAACCTGCGAGCAGTTCCATGACTGCGGGAGCGGGCGTGGCGATCGCGCTCCCGGTCTGTACGGCGTGTCTCAAACCAAGGTTGACGGGACTTTCCGTGCGGCGCAGGTATTCGATCCACGCGGACGTGTCGACGATCACGGGAGGGCGCCGGAGTTGCCGTCTCGCATTGCGTCGAGATCCCCCTCCCAGCCCACACCCTGCATGGCGAGCGCCTCCTCCTTCGTCATCGGGACGAAGGCCTGGCGGGCCAACGCCTCCGCCACGGCCGCAGACCAGTCGGCCAGTCCGTACCGCCGGCGCACCGCCTCCAGGTCGTGCTCCGGCAACCTCACTTCCAGATCGACGAACCGCAGGCCGGCGGACTCGACGGTCCCGTATCGCGGCTCCGCCTCGCGCACGGCGAAGTCGCCGCCGCCCCTCAGCTCGCGCGCCCGCGCGTCCCGCAGCGCTCGCCGGACCCACGCGGACACCGTGACGCGGTTACGTCGCGCCGCATCGCGGATCTCATCGAGCTCCGCCTCCGGCATCACCACCTGCAGTCGCGTACTCATGATATCAGTATGATATACTCAACACGCACACGCCAGATGGAGCGACCCTCGAGCGTGGCGCCCGAAGATCCTTACGAGAAGGCGGCGTCGAAGGCGGTGGCGGAGGGGGGGAAGGTCATGGCGCGGAGCCGGTCGCACGCTTCCCGGGCGCCGTGCTCGCGGTCCATGCCGCTGTCCTCCCACTCGATGGAGAGGGGCCCCGCGTAGCCCACGCGGTCCAGCGCGCGCAGGATCTCCTCGAAGTTCACCCGCCCGCGCCCGATGGAGCGGAAGTCCCACCCCCGGTCCGCATGCCCGAACTCGAGGTGGCCTCCGAAGACGCCGGAGCGGCGCGGCGTGTCCGACCACCACACGTCCTTCATGTGGGTGTGGTGGATGCGGTCGGCGAACTCGAGGATGAAGCCGACGTAGTCGACGCCCTGGTAGGCGAGATGGCTGGGGTCGTAGTTGAAGCCGAACGCGCCCCGCCCCGCCACGGCCTCCACGGCCCGCGCCGCGCTGGCGGCGTCGAAGGCGATCTCCGTAGGGTGTACTTCGAGGGCGAACTTCACGCCCGCCGCGTCAAAGGCGTCGAGAATCGGGTTCCAGCGGTCCGCGAAATCGGCGAAGCCGGCCTCCACGAAGCCGGGCGGGTGCGGGGGGAAGGCGTAGGCGGCGGCCCAGATCGAGCTGCCGGTGAAGCCGTTCACGACCGGGACGCCGAGCGCAGCCGCCGCGGCGGCCGACCGGCTCATTTCCGCCGCGGCCCGCCGCCGCACGCCCTCGGGGTCGCCGTCGCCCCACACGCGCTCCGGCAGAATGAGCTGGTGGCGGGCGTCGATCGGATCGCACACGGCCTGGCCGACGAGGTGGTTGGCGATCGCGTACACCTCGAGCCCGTGGGCCGCCAGCAGATCGCGCCGCCCGGCGGCGTAGCCGTCTTCCTCCGTCGCCCGCACGACGTCGAAGTGGTCGCCCCAGCAGGCGAGCTCGAGCCCGTCGTAGCCCCACTCGGCCGCCTTGGCCGCGAGCGTCGCCAGCGGCATGTCCGCCCACTGGCCGGTGAACAGCGTGATCGGTCGCGCGCTCATCGCGCCGGCTCCCCGGGCTCCGCAGGCGGCTCTCCCGGCGGTTCGTACCGCGCGTCCACCCACGCTCTGCGCCGCCCGCTCTCCACCGCCCGTTCGAGGAAATGAACCCCGCGCGCCCCGTCCCACACGGTGGGGAAGTCGAGGTCCGCCTCGTCCGGCGTCCGCCCTTCGTCGAGCGCTCCGATGGTCGAGATCACGTTCCGGTACAGATTCCCGAACCCTTCGATGAACCCCTCCGGATGACCCGGCGGGACCCGCGATGCCCCGGCCGCCTCGGGCGAGATCCAGCCGTGCCCCGGCCGCCGCGCCCGGGCCTGACCGTCCGGCGTCCGGTACCACAGCGTCGCCGCGTCGTCGTGCCGCCAGGCGATCGAGCCCTCGCTCCCGTACACGCGGATCGCGAGCCCGTTCTCCTCGCCCGCCGCCACCTGCGACACCGTGAGCGTCCCCCGCACGCCACCGTTCCACCGCATGAGGAGGCTCGCGTCGTCTTCGAGACGCCGCCCCGGCACGAACGTCGTCAGCTCGCCGCACAGCGCCTCGACCTCCAGCCCGGTCACGTAGCGGGCCAGGTGATGCGCATGCGTCCCGATGTCCCCCAGCGCCCCTGCGGCGCCCGCCCGCGCCGGATCCGTGCGCCACACCGCCTGCGGATGCCCGGTCTCCTCGAGCGGCGTCGCCAGCCACCCCTGGAAGTACTCGAGCTGGATGCGGCGGATGGCCCCCACGCGCCCCTCGCGCACGATGGCGCGCGCGTCCTTGACCATCGGGTAGCCGCCGTAGTTGTGCGTGAGTGCGAACACGCGATCCCCGGCCGCCACGAGCCGGCACAGCGCTTCGGCGTCCGCGACCGTCGTCGTCAGCGGCTTGTCGCACACGACGTGGAAGCCCGCCTCAAGGAAGGTCCGCGCCACGTCGAAGTGGAGATGGTTCGGCGTGACAATGATCACGAAGTCGAGCCGTCGATCCCGAGGCTGGGAAGCCTCGGCCTCCGCCATCTCCGAATAGTTTCCATACACGCGGTCCGGGTCGAGTCCGATCTCGGCCCCCTTGGTTGCGGACCGCTCCGGGTCCGAGGAGAAGGCGCCGGCCGCGATGCGCGCGAGGCCGTCGAGTTCCGCCGCCATCCGGTGCACGTCCCCGATGAAGGCACCGGGTCCGCCGCCGACCATCCCGTAGCTGAGGCGGCGCGTCATCCGTCGCCCGACCCCGTTCCGATCCGTACCGCCCGGTATCCTCCCGCCCGCCGGTCGCGCATGCGGATGAGTCCGAAGATGAGGATGAGTACGGCCGTGATCGGCACGAGACGCCGGAACGAGACCCGGCCACCGTAGTTGTCCGCCGGCCCGAGGATCGCGCTCGCCCGCTCCACCAGCGCCTCATCGCCTCCGGAGTCGATGATCGCCCGCAGCGCGTTCGCCGTGACCGACGCGGGCAGCGCGCCATCCGGGCCCAAGCCGGCGAGCGCCTCCCCCACCGCCTCGCCCGCCGCCGCCAGATCCGGGGCGGCGATCTCGTCGGCCCCCGCGAACGCCATCGAGGCGTCCGTAAGGAGCGCCGTCGTCTCAGCCACGGGGATCCGCTCGTGCCCCACCTCGTCGGCGATCTTCCCCATCCACGGCGTCGTCCACAGTCCCACCACCGCCATCCCCGTCGCCCCCATCATCCCCAGTCCGAGCGCGCCGGATCGCGGCACCCGCTCCGACACGAAGCCGAGCATCGTCGGCCAGAAGTAGCACACGCCGACCGCGAACACGGTGGCGGAAGCGAAAGCCATCGCCGTCGTCTCCGCGTAGCTGAGCCAGAGCAGCCCCAGGACGGAGACCGCGGCGCTCGTCGACAGCACCCCCGTCGGCGAAAGCGTCTCGACCACGGGCCCGGCCTTGTAGCGCAGGATCGCCATAAGGCCGTTGATCCACGCCAGCACGAGGATCCCCGGAATCCCGCCCGCTTCGAGCACCGCCGGCACCCAGCGGTTCGGCCCCAGTTCCGTCGACGCCGTAATCGCCATGCAGAACAGCATCAGGATCATCAGGGGCGTCGTGAATGTGGCCTGGAACATATCACCCATGCCGACCCCGGCCCGCACGCCCTCCGTCGGCGGAAACTCCTCCCGCCACATCAGGTGGCCGTAGATGAGCGTGGGGATGAGGATGAGACCGATCTTCAGTTGCCACGCGGTGAGTCCCACCGAGTCGAGGCCGAAGGCGAGCACGGAGCCGATCACGATCCCGCCCGGGAACCAGACGTGGAACTGGTTCAGCTTGACCGTCTTCCGGTCCGGATAGAGCGCCGCCACCAGCGGGTTGCAGGCGGCCTCGACGAGCCCGTTCCCGAGCGCCAGCGTCAGCGCCCCGGCGAAGGCCTGCCACAAGCCGCCCGCCGTGATGAGTACGATCGCCCCTACCAGGTGACACGCGAAGGCGAGCCGGAGCAGGAACCGCATGCCGAGCGTGTCGCAGAAGGGCGCGAAGAGGACCTGCGACACCGCGAAGCCCCAGATTGCCGCCCCGCCGATCAGGCCCACCTCGTAGTTCGTGAGGGTAAACTCGCTCTTGAGCGTGAACATGACGATGCCGACCACCGCGAAGGTGACGGAGGTCGCGATGAGCGACACGCAACTGCCCAGGAAGAGCCGCCTGGGGCGGACGGCGGAAGACGTCGTATTCACGCGGATCGCTCCTCGGATGAGGCGGACGGGGCCGGCCGGCACGCCTGGCAGTCCGTGGCAAAACCCCTGCTGCGTTCGAGCGGCGATGCATTTCGCTTGAATCGCTGCGCTCTGCGTTGCTCCTCGGTCACATAGCAACCGCTATGCTCCCTCGTCGCGCCTTGTCAAGCGAACGCCTCGCCACTCTCGGCGCTGACGCAGGGCTTTGCCACGGACTGCCGCGCCGTCCCGTCCGAATCCGCAACGCCGCGGCGACGCTACCGGGCGGCGGATGCGACAGTCTATGTTCAGACGACGCCAAGGCCGCTCCAGACCCGGGAGGATCCCGTGAATCGTCCGTCCATCTTCGGTTCGCCAACGAAGTTGGCATCCCTCGTGCCGGTCGCCCTCTTCACGGTGCTCGCCTTCGCCGCCGCACCGCCGCCCGCCGCCGCCCAGTCCCGGCCCTACCAGCCGGAATCCGTGAGCGCGAGCGAGTACGCGCGCGCCGAGCAGTTCCTCCCCTGGCACGCGGAGAAGCTCACGTCGGGCGTCACGGTGAACCCCCGCTGGGTCGACGCCAACCGATTCTGGTACCGCAACCAGGTGTTCGGCGGCCACGAGTTCATCATGATCGACGCCGCGGCCCGCACCCGCCGGCCCGCCTTCGACCACGACCGGCTCGCCGCCGCCCTCTCGGAAGCTTCCGACGAGAGCCACGAGGCGACGGACCTCCCCTTCGACGAGTTCGAGTTCAACGCGTCCGGCGGGATCCGTTTCTGGACGGACACCCACGAGCGCTGGGACTGCGACATCGGCGCCTATCGCTGCACGGGTCCGGACTCGGTCGCGCGGGCGACGCATGAAATCGATTCGCCCGATGGCGCGCTCGCCGTCTTCTCGCGCGACGAGAACCTGTGGGTGCGCGACTCGGACTCCGACGAGGAGCGCCAGCTCTCGACGGACGGCGAACTGCACTGGGGCTACGGCGTCGCGCCGGAGGGCTGCTGTCAGGAGATCAGCAACCGCCGCCGCGACTTCAAGCCGCCTCCCGTGGCCGAGTGGTCCCCCGACGGCCGCCGGATCGCGACCCACCGGTACGACGAGCGCGATGTCGAGGACCTCCACCTGCTCGAGGCCGCGACCGGGCGCCCGATCCTCCACAGCTACCGCTACGCGCTCCCCGGCGACTCCATCGTCCCCACCTGGCAACTCCACATCTTCGACGCCGAGACCGGCGCCCACGTGCCGGCCGACTACGACCCCGTCGTCGGCTACTTCGGCGGCGCGGACACGACCTGGCACGCGGCCCAGTGGACCCCGGACGGCGCTCGCGTCTACTTCTCGCACCATTCGCGCGACTTCAGGAACCAGACGCTCGTCGAGGTCGACGCCGCGACGGGCGCATCGCGCAGGGTCATCGTCGAGAGCGGCGACACCTGGGTGGAGCTGAACCAGCTCCGCACGCCCTACAACTGGCGCGTGCTCGACAACGGGAGCGAGTTCATCTGGTTCTCCGAGCGCGAGGGCTGGGGCCACCTCTACCTGCACGACCTCGCCACCGGAGAGATGAAGAACCGGATCACGCAGGGGTCCTGGCTCGTCGTCCAGCTGCTCGCGGTCGATGAGGCCGCGCGGCAGGTCTACTTCACCGGCGTGGGGCGCGAGCCCGGGCGCGATCCGTATCGGCAGCACCTCTATCGGGCGTCGCTCGACGGCGGCGGGGTGACGCTCCTCTCGCCGGAGGACGCCCACCACGCGGTTTCCGCCTCACCCGACGGCCGCTACTTCGTGGACACCTGGTCCACGCGCTCGACGGCCCCGGTCACCGTCCTCAGGGACGATGCCGGACGCCCCGTGATGACGGTCGAGCAGGGCGACATCTCCCCGCTCCTCGAGGCCGGCTGGGAGCCCCCGGTGCGCTTCTCCGCGAAGGCGCGCGACGGAGTGACGGACGTGTACGGCTATCTCTGGCTCCCCCCGACCATGGAGGAGGGGACCGTCTATCCCGTCATCGACTACGTCTACCCCGGCCCTCAGATCGGCCCCATCCGCACGCCCGGCTTCACCTCCGGGCCGCGGGGCCAGGGCCACGCGCTCGCCCAGCTCGGCTTCATCACCTTCGCGGTCGACGCCATGGGCACGCCGTACCGCTCCAAGGCCTTCCACGAGAGCTACTACGGGAACATGCGGGACAACGGAATCCCCGATCACGTCTCGGCGCTCAAGGCGCTCGCCCTCCGCTATCCCATAGACATCGAGCGGGTGGGGATCTTCGGCCACTCCGGCGGCGGCTTCTCCTCGACGGACGCCATCCTGACTTTCCCCGACTTCTTCAAGGTCGCGGTGTCGGGGGCGGGGAATCACGACCAGCGAGGGTACCACTTCCCGTGGGGGGAGAAATACCACGGGCTCCTCGAACGGAACCCGGACGGGACGGACAGCTTCGACTCGCAGGCGAACCAGAACATCGCGTCGAACCTCAAGGGGAAGCTCCTGCTCCACTACGGGTCGCTGGACGACAACGTGCACCCGAACATGACGCTGCTCGTGGCCGACGCCCTCATGGAGGCGAACAAGACGTTCGACATGCTCGTCTTCCCGAACCGGAACCACGGTTACGCGCGCGAGCCGTACCTGATCCGGCGCACCTGGGACTACTTCATCGAGCACCTCATGGGCGCCGAGCCCCCGGTCGACTACCGGATCGTCCAGCCGTAGCGAAGGGAACCGGGGACGCCGAACACGTTCCCGCGGGAACGTCCCGTGCCCCTCGATTGACGTGCGTGGGAGATTTTGTATACATTTTCCTCCATTATCTGGAGGATTTGGTATACATTTTCGGCCATCGACGAGTCGGGCGGCACCCGGAGGGCGATCCTGCACAGCACGGCTGAACTGCGCGACATCCTGGCCCGTATCGGCTGGTGGACGGACCCCGAAGGGTGGGTTCGGCGCGATCCGGACCTGCGCCGGGCACGGGAGGCTCCGTTCGAATACACCGCGAGTGTGCTCGATGCGCTCGTCCCGGGCGGTCTCTACGTCCTCCGAGGGCCGCGGCGCGTCGGCAAGTCGGTCGAGATCAAGAAGACGGTCTGGAGTCTCATCGGGCGTGGCGAGGATCCCCGCTGCATCATCCACGTTGCGGCCGACGAACTCGCCGCCGGCGACCTCAGGCGAGTCGTGGACGCCGCAGCCTCGATCACTCCCCCCTCGGCGCGCCGCTTCTGGTTCTTCGATGAGATCACGGCCATTCCGGACGGATGGCCCTCGGCCATCAAGTGGCTGCGTGACAACGACCTGCGCTTCGGGCTTGATACGGTCGTCCTCACCGGCTCCTCCGCCCGCGACCTGACGGAAGCCGTCAAGGCCTTCGCCGGACGGCGTGGCGGTGCGCTGGACTCGGACCGCGTGCTCCTGCCCATGTCTTTCCGGAGCTTCCTGCGGGCGCAGGCTGACGCGGAAGGGGAAGGGGGTGTCGTCCCTCCCCCGGATGAGGCGCCGCTGCCGCTGGCCGGATTGACGCCCGAGGTTCTGGACGAAGCCGCGTGGAGACTGGCGCCCTGGTTGCCGTATCTCGTGCGCGGATGGGAGACCTACCTCACCGTCGGCGGGTTTCCGCAGGCCGTGGCGGCACACGCGGCGACCGACCCCCCCGATCCGGAAACGGGCGCCGGGCCGGCCGCCCGCGCCCTCAAGGAGAGCCTCCTCGACGTGATCCGGGGGGAGGCGTTCGGGCAGTCCGCCTGGTCGCGTGCACACACCGATGCGTTCGTGAACCGACTGGCGGCCGGCATCGGGTCGCCGACCAACTCAAGCGACATTGCTTCCGACACCGGCACGTCGGCGAACACCGTCCGGCGGCGGATCGATGCGCTCCGCGAGAGTTTCGTCGTGTGGCCCTGCTACCGTGAACACCGCCTCGCGCCGGCCCTCCGGTCACAGGAAAAGACGTATTTCACCGATCCCATTTTCGCGGCGCTCTCCGCGCGTCCCCGGAGGCCGGTCGACCTCTCGCTCCTCTCCGAGCAGCAACTGGGGATGACCCTGGTCCGCACCTTCCTGCGCGGGGATCCGGGAGGCTACCCGAACTTCGATGCCGTTCTCCACCACAGGACGCCCAGTCGCAAGGAGATCGACTTCGCGGGGCCCGGATTCGGGGGGCTCGCGATCGAGTCGAAGTACGTGGACGGGGATCGGTGGAAGCGGGCCGCCCCCACCCTGAGGGCATCGCCCTGGCGCGGCCTCGTGGCTACGAGACGGGCGCTGGACCTGGACGATCCCGAGTTGTCCGCCGTTCCCACGGCGCTGCTCGCGTGGCTGCTCGGAGGATGAGGGTCTCGCCGTCGCCCGCTTGTCACGCGCGATCGCTCGGACCACGTTCCAACGACTGCCGCGGCGTTCGAGGGCTGCGCCGCGAGACCGGGCAGATGAGCACGACCGTACCTGGACGAACCGGAGGATCACCCATGCGTTTCATCCGCGACCGGCTTTCCCTGACGCACCTGTGCTGTGCGCTTTCGCTGTCACTGTTCGGCCTTGCGGCCTGCGCGCCGGAGGATGGAGGCGAGACCGGCGGCGAGGAAGTCTCCGGCGAGACCCTCATGGAAAGCCTGATCGCGCGCGGGGAATCGCTCGAGCTTCCGACAGAGTGGGATCCGCCCCCGGGCGAGCCGATCGTGCACCACACGGCGGGCTTCGCCAAGACGCTCTGCTCCGGGACCTTCATCACGGGTCTCGACTGGCGCGATGCGGCGGCGAACGTGGGCGGTTTCACGGCGCCCTTCCAGCACCGGGGCGCCGTCGTCGACACGGTCGTCGACATGGAGGCGCAGACCGTCAGCCTCACCCTCGCCTCGGGGATCACCCGCACCGCCAAGCTCTACGGCAGCCAGGGCTGCATCACGCACCCGCTGGGCCGGGACTCGATCTATTTCACGCCGACCGTCGTCGAGCCGAACACCCCGGATCCGGCCACCACGCCGTGGCCCATGGGGGACGTGCTCCCGGACGAGCCGTACCCGCCCGAGATCGACATGGACAAAGTCGGGCAGGCGGTCGAGATCGCGATGGACCAGGAGGGGATGACGCTCGGCTTCGTCGTCACCTACAACGGGCGGATCATCGGCGAGGACTACGGCCCCGGCGTCGACATGCACACACCGTTCGAGAGCTGGTCGAAGGGGAAGTCGCTCACCGGGACGCTCATGGCCGTCCTCATCCAGCAGGGCGTGTACGGCCTGTGGCAGCGCGCCCCGATCCCGGAGTGGCAGGGCGATGACAGGAAGAACATCCGCATCGCCGACATCATGCGGATGTCGAGCGGAATCCGGATCGTCGCGCCGCAGGACCCCGGGTACACGGAAGAGATGGGGTATCCCGACCACCTCTACCTCTATACGGGCGAGAACGCCTTCGAGTGGGCGGCCACCCGCCCGCAGCAGTGGGAGCCGAACACGGTGGGACGGTACCGGAACACCGACCCGGCGTTGACGAACTACCTGACCCGCCTTGGCGTGGAGGGGCGCGGCGACGACTACCACGCCTTCCCGCAGCGGCATCTGTTCGACAAGCTCGGGATCCGGAACTTCATCATGGAGACGGATCCGAACGGGAACTTCCTCACCCAGGGCTACGAGTTCGGCTCCGCGCGCGACTGGGCGCGGCTCGGCAACCTCTACCTGCAGGACGGCGTGTGGGAGGGCGAGCGCATCCTCCCCGAGGGATACGTCGACTACGCGATGGAGATCGCCCCGGCCTGGATCGCCGACGGTCGTCCCACGTACGGCGGCGGCTTCGTGTGGAAGGACCTCGGCTTCCCGATCGAGGACGACTACGGCGGGTTCGCGGGCGCCGGCGGGCAGTACACGGTGTTCATCCCCGCGCGGGGCCTCGTCATCACCCGCCTCGGCAAGTACACCGGCGCCGGCCCGGGCCGGGAGAACCTGGACGCCGCGATCGCCCTGCTGATGGAGGCCGTCCCCCCGATCGGCGACTAGCCGGGCGGCTCCGGACGCGCGGCGGCGAGGCGTCCCGCACGAGCAGGAAGGTCCGGGGCGTCGAGGATCGTCGCGACGAGGTCGAAATCGTCGCGGGGGCCCGTCCATTCGAGTTCGTCCACGGTCGCTGACACCGGGGCGTCCCGGACGAGCGTGGCGAGGCGGCGGAAGAGGAGCGCGTCATCGAGCCCGTTGCGCAGCGTTTGCGCGAGGCGTTCGGGGCCGCGCACGGAGACGTCCCAGTCTCGTCCGTCCGAGGGGATGTCCTCGATGCGGCCGTAGCGGGCGAGCACTGCCGCGGCGGTTTTGGCACCGAAGCCGCGGATGCCGGGGAATCCATCCGCGGAGTCTCCCACCAGCGCCAGCCAGTCGGGGATCGCGGCGGGAGGGACGCCGAATTTCTCGATGACGCCGGGCTCGTCGCGCAGGAGCCGCTGCCGACGGTCGAACTGCACGATGCGGTCGCCCTCGACGCACTGGGCGAGATCCTTGTCCGGCGTGCAGAGGAAGACGCGCTCCACGCGCGGATCCGCGGCGGCCATCGCGGCGCCGGAGGCCATCGCGTCGTCGGCCTCGTGCTCCACCATCGGCCACACGGTGAAGCCCGCCGAGGCGAGCGCCTCATCGACGAGCGGGAACTGCGAGTAGAGCGCGGGATCGATGCCGGAGCCGTCCTTGTAGCCGGGCCACAGCTCGTTGCGGAAGGACTCGATGACGCGGTCCGTGGCGATCGCGACGTGCGTGGCGCCGCCCTCGAGGAGGCCGAGCATCGAATTCACGACCCCGCGCGCCGCCCCCACCTCGTGGCCCCCGGCGTTCTTCGCCGAGGGCGCACCGTAGAAGTGCCGGAACAACTCGTAGGTGCCGTCGATGAGGTGGACCTGCACGCGAACTCCGCCTTCCGCTGACGCCCCGCCGCGATTCTCCGCCCCGTCCCGCTCCCGCCTCCGAAGCGTCGTGCGTCGGAGCGTGGTGTGCAACGGCCCGCTCCCGGGACTGGTGCGGGGGTGGCGCCGGTGTACCTTTGGTGGCCTTCCGCCGGCCCCGCGGCCGGCTGTGGGTCCCGGTCCCGCTGTGAGGCGTTCGACGTGAGCCAGCTCCAATCAGTCTCGACCCCCGATGGCGCCGCCGCGCCGGCCGTGACGCGCGAGGTGATCGCGACGGCCGACCGCGTCGTCCTCAAGGTGGGGACGGGCGTCGTCACGCACGACGATGGGACGATCGCCCTCTCTCGCCTCTTCCGGGTCGTGGAGAGCGCGAGCCGCCTGCGGCGGGAGGGCAGGGAGGTCCTCATCGTGACCTCGGGTGCCGTGGGCCTGGGGCGTGTCGCCCTCCAGCTCCCGGAGCCGCCCGAGACGGCCGCGCTGAAACAGACGTGCGCCGCGATCGGCCAGAGCCGGCTCATGGAACTTTACCAGCAGGGGTTCGCCCGGCTCGGTGTCACCTGCGCGCAGATCCTCATCACGTGGACGGACTTTGACGACCGGGTGCGCTACCTGAACCTGCACGAGACGCTGCAGAGTCTCTTCCGGCTCGGCGTCGTCCCCGTCGTGAACGAGAACGACGCGATCTCGCTGAACGACCGCGTGTACCGGGGGACGGGGAAGCGGCCGATCTTCGACGACAACGACCGGCTGGGGGCGCTGGTCGCGAGCGAACTGGCGGCGGATCTGATCGTGCTCCTCACGGACGTGCCGGGGGTCATGACGGCCGACCCCAGACGCGATCCGGACGCGAGGCTGGTCGGCCGCATCGACCGGCCCGATGAGCACGGATTCGACGTGGACGGGCGCTCCGGGCTCGGCCGGGGCGGGATGGCGAGCAAGCTGGAGGCGGCCCGGGTCGCGTCGCGCGGGGGCTGCCACACCGTCATCGCGTCGGGGGTCGAGCCGGGCGCGCTCGACCGGGTCCTGGCCGGCGAGGAGGAGGGAACCTGGATCCCGCCGCGCGCCGCCCTCTCCTCGCGCAGCCGCTGGATCGCCTACTGTTCTCACCCGCGCGGGACGCTGGTTTTGGCGGAGGGTGGCGCGGAACGTCTCCGGGGCGGCGAGCCGCTGCGGGCCGGGGACGTCGCGCGGGCGGACGGCGCGTTCCGGCGGGGCGACGTGGTCGAGGTTCGGGCGCTCGACGGATCGCTGGTGGGACGGGGCGTCGTCGCGCTCGACTCCCGGCTCGTCGTCCAGGCCGCCTCGCATCAGGCGGGGGCGAACGTCGAACTCGTGGGGCGGGAGCATCTCATCCTCAAGGAAACGAACGATGTCTGAGACGCTGAGGGAGCGGGCGGCCGGAGTTCGGGCGGCGCAGCGCACGATCGGAAGTGCCCCGGCGGAGCGCCGGACGGCGGCGCTGTGCGCCTTGAAGGAGGTGTTGCTCCGGTCTCGGGCCGAGATTGCGCGGGCGAACGACGAAGACCTCGCGCGCGCGGCGGAGGAAGGGCTTTCCGGATCGCTCCTCCACCGGCTGGGCCTCCCGGACGCCAAGTTCGAGAGCCTGCTCGAGGGGATCGAAGCGCTCGTCGAAGGCGAGGATCCGATCGATCGCGTCCTCACCCGCACGGAACTGGATGACGGTCTCGTCCTCGAGCGCGTGCGCAGCCCGCTCGGCGTGCTCCTCATCATCTTCGAGAGCCGGCCCGACGCGGTGATCCAGATCGGGTCGCTCGCCATCCGCTCCGGGAACGGGGTCATCATGAAGGGCGGCCGCGAGGCGGCGCGCTCGAACGAGGTGCTCGTCGGTTGCCTGCAACGGGCGCTGGAGGAGGCCGGTCTCGATCGCCGGGCCGTCCTCGGCGTCCCGGACCGGCGGGATGTCGACGAACTGCTCGCGCTGGACGACCTCATCGACCTCGTG
This sequence comes from Candidatus Palauibacter sp., assembly GCF_965261555.1. Taxonomy (GTDB): domain Bacteria; phylum Gemmatimonadota; class Gemmatimonadetes; order Palauibacterales; family Palauibacteraceae; genus Palauibacter. Next base: position 294,958 of record NZ_OZ253465.1, on the reverse strand, counting down.
ATCCCGCGGGGGTCGGGTGCGCTCGTGCGCTCGATCCAGGAGCGGAGCCGGATTCCGGTGCTGGGCCACGCGGAGGGCGTGTGCCATCTCTACGTCGACGCGTCGGCGGATCCCGAGATGGCCGTGCGGCTCGCCGTGGACGGAAAGTGCGACTACCCGGCGGCGTGCAACGCGACCGAGACGCTGCTCGTGCACGAGTCGTTCCTGCCGAGGCTGGGACCGATCGGAGAGGCGCTCCGCGAGCGCGGCGTCGAACTCCGCTGCGACGAGCCCTCCCGCCGGGTCCTGCCGTGGGCCGAGGCCGCCTCCGAGAAGGACTGGGGAGTCGAGTTCGGCGACCTCACGCTGGCCGTGCGGACCGTGGCCGGTCCGGAAGAAGCCATCGACTTCATTCACACTTACGGGAGCAGCCACACGGACGCGGTCGTGGCCGAAGACGGGGAAGTCGCGGCGCGGTTCCTGAAGGCGGTCGACGCGGCGAGCGTGTTCCACAACGCGAGCACCCGCTTCGCCGACGGATTCCGCTACGGTCTCGGGGCGGAAGTGGGGATCAGCACGGCCCGCATCCACGCGCGCGGGCCGGTCGGCGTCGAAGGCCTCCTGACGACGCGCTGGCTGCTGCGCGGCGAAGGACAGGGAGCCGCCGACTACGGCCCCGGCAAGCGGGCTTTCACCCACCGCCCGCTCGACGCGAACGACTGACGGCGCAGGGGCCGCGGGCCGCTACTGGATGCGGCGGACGCGGATGTTGCGGTACCAGACGGGGTCGCCGTGATCCTGCAGTCCCAGGTGGCCTTCGTGGTGCCGGCCGTAGTCGGGCCACTGGATGAACTTGCTCCCCGCCACCAGCGCCTCCCATTCGGGCGAAGCGATCTCGTACTCGACGACCTGCACGCCGTTGAGCCAGTGTACGACCTGGTTGCCGTGGCGGACGATCCGGACTTCGTTCCATTCGCCGACCGGACGCGTCACATCCTCCGGCGGCGCGTGCAGACCGTAGTTCGACCCCGCCGACGTGAGCGGATCGCCCCCGTCGTAGTGCCCCGCGTTGTCGAGAACCTGCATCTCCGGTCCGGACTGGAAGGCGCTCTCCGTGCTCTCCACGATGCCGAAGAAGATCCCGCTGTTGCCGCCCTCGTCGACCTTCCACTCGAGGCGTAGATCGAAGTCGGCGTAGGTGTCGCGCGTGATCAGCGTGCCGCCCCCGACGCCCGGCGTGAAGGCGAGCGCGCCGTCCTTCGCGCTCCAGCCGGCCGGGACATCATCCATCTGAAACCCGCGCCACGCGCCGACCGACTCCCCGTCGAACAGGAGCTCGAAGCCCTCCGCGGCCTCCTCGGCCGAGAGCCGATTCGCAGCCGCCTGCGTCTCGGCGTCTGCGTCGGCCGGCGGCACGTTCTCCGTCTGCGATCCCGCGTCGGCCCCGGCACACGCGACGGCGGTGACGGCGAGGACCAGCAGGGCCGAAGCGCTGACGTACCGCGATCCGGGCCGAGCGTTGTGTCGCCTTCGTGCCTGCGCAAGCTCATAGCTCGCCTGCATTCGCATCCAGTGATCGGCCGTGCCCCAGCCCAGGGCTTCCAACGCAAGCGCCATGTTCGCCGACACGCCCGCCTTCCCGTTCAGCAGTCGCGACAGGGTCCCTCGCTCGCACCCCAGGCGGGCCGCCGTCCGGGTCACGTTCCAGCCGACCTCATCCATGCTTTCGCCGACAAGTTCGCCCAGGTGCGGCGGATTGAGCATCGGACGTGCGCGCTTGCCGGTGTCGTTCATTGTCTTTCTTCCTTCCGGTCAGTGGTAATCCACCAGGATGAGCAGTAGCGCGTAGCGTTACGCGTCGCAACGGAGCTAGCGGCGGCCGCCGGCGATGCGGGCGGCTTCGGGGCGGCGGCGCAGGGCGAGCATGCTCCAGGTGCCGAGGGCGGGGCCGATGGCGAGCGGCGCGAAGGCCCACTCCCAGCCGATCCATGACTCCCACACCGGGATGAGGCGGATCGTGGTGATCGTGAGGAGAAAGCCGATCGCCGTCTGCAGCGTGAGCGCGGTCCCGACGTACTCGGGTTCGGCGAGTTCGCTCACGCAGGCGGAGAACTGCGCGGAGTCCGCGACGATCGCGAACCCCCACACGAGACAGACCGCCGCGGTCGGCCACACCGGACCGCCGAACAGCGGCCCGATGGCGAGGCAGCAGGCGCCGCTCAGCACCATGCTCCAACTCGTGACGGCCGTCCGTCCGAAACGGTCGGCGAGGACGCCCGCCGCGGCGGCGCCCAGCCCTCCGGCCGCGATCGTCCCGAAGGCCAGGTACGAGGCGAGGGAAGCGGTCGTGCCCGCGCTCGCGTCCGCGGCGAAGCTTGCCGCCAGGAATGCGGGGATCCACGTCCACACGGCGTAGAGCTCCCACATGTGCCCGAAGTAGCCGCCGTTGGCGAGCATCGTCGCCCGGTCGGCGAAGATCCGGCGCACCGCGCGGGGATCGAAGGGCGCGGCCGGCGCCTGGTGGGGGCCTGCGCGGAGCCCGGTCGTAGCGAGAATGGCCGCCACGACCGCGAAGCCCGAGGCGAGCAGGAGCACGGGTTGCCAGGCGCCGATCCCTCCGAGCGGACGCAGCAGATGGGGCATCGCGCTCCCGACCGCGAGGGCGCCGATGAGGACCCCGATCGCCGTCCCGCGTCCGGCGCGGAACCAGCCGGCGACGATCTTCATCCCCGGCGGATACACCCCCGCCAGCGCGACCCCCGTCACGAACCGGAGTACGACGGCGAGGGCGAGTCCGTCCGCGAGGAGGGCGATCGCGGCGGTGGCGGCCGCGCCGAGCAGGGCCGACCCGGCGATGAGGCGGCGCGGATCCCACACGTCGGACAGCGTGAGCAGCGCCGAGAGGACCGCGCCCGCGGCGAAACCGAGTTGCACGGAGGTCGTGAGCCAGGCCGCCCCGGCGTCGTCGAGGCCCCACGCGTCGCGCAGCTCCGGCACGACCGCGCTGGCCGAGAACCAGAGACCCATCGCGAGCAACTCGACCAGCGCGAGGAGCGCGAGTTGACCCGCTCGGCCCACGCCGGCGTCAGCCCTCGCTGTCGGCGAACTGTTGCTGAAGGCTGCGCACCACGGCGGGGTCGGCGAGCGTCGTCGTGTCCCCGAGCGCCCGTCCCTCCGCCACGTCCCGCAGGAGGCGCCGCATGATCTTCCCGCTTCGCGTCTTCGGCAGTTCGGCGGCGAAGATGAGGTCGGCCGGCCGCGCGATCGCCCCGATCTGCGCAGCCACGTGCCCCCGCAGTTCCTGGCGCAGCGCCTCGGAGGTCTCCGTCCCCTCCACCACGCTCACGAACGCGGCCACCGCCTGTCCCTTGATCTCGTCCGAACGCCCCACGACCGCGGCCTCCGCCACGGCCTCGTGGTCGACGAGCGCGGACTCCACTTCCATGGTCCCGATCCGGTGGCCGGCCACGTTCAGCACGTCGTCGACGCGGCCCATGATCCAGTAGTAGCCGTCCTCATCCACCCGCGCCCCGTCGCCGGGGAAGTAGATGTCGGGCCACTTCGACCAGTACGTCTCGCGGTAGCGTTCCTCGTCTCCCCACACCCCCCGCAGCATCCCCGGCCACGGCGAGGTGATCGCCAGATAGCCGGACTCCGCCGGGTTCCCCTCCTCGTCGAGAATCGCCGCCTCGATGCCGGGGAAGGGGACCGTCGCCGTCCCCGGCTTCGTGGTGATCGCCCCGGGAAGCGGCGTGATCATGATCCCGCCCGTCTCCGTCTGCCACCACGTGTCGACGATCGGGCAGCGGCCGCCCCCGATGTGGCGGTCGTACCAGACCCACGCCTCCGGGTTGATGGGTTCGCCCACCGTCCCGAGCAGCCGGAGCTTCGAGAGGTCGTAGCCCGCCGGCCAGTCGTCCCCCCACCGCATGAAGGCGCGGATCGCCGTCGGCGCGGTGTAAAAGACCGTCACCGCGTAGCGCTCGCACAGGTCCCAGAAGCGGCTCCGGTCGGGCCAGTCGGGCGATCCCTCGTACATCACCACCGTCGCTCCGTTCGCGAGCGGGCCGTACACGATGTAGGAGTGGCCCGTCACCCATCCCACGTCCGCCGTGCACCAGTAGATGTCGTCCTCCCTGAGGTCGAACACCCACTTCGCGGTCGCGGTCACGTGCGTCATGTAGCCACCGGTCGTGTGCATCACGCCCTTCGGCTTCCCCGTCGTCCCGGAGGTGTAGAGGATGTAGAGCAGGTCCTCCGAATCCATGGGCTCGGGGGGACACTCGGCGTCCGCCTCGGCGATCAGCTCGTGGTACCAGTGGTCCCGGCCTCCGGTCATCTCGCACGACGGCGTGTCCACCCGGTCTCCGTGGGGCGCCGCCCCGGGGTCGGACACGGCGGAGCGCTTCACGACGACGACGCTCTTCACGTAGTCGAGACCCTCGATGGCCGCGTCCGTGCTCGCCTTGAGCGGGATGATGCCGCCGCGGCGATATCCCCCGTCCGCCGTGATCACGCATGTGGCATGGGCATCTTCGATCCGGTCGCGGAGGGACTGCGGTGAGAAGCCTCCGAAGACGACGGAATGCGGAGCCCCGATGCGCGCGCAGGCGAGCATGGCGACGGCGGCCTCCGGGACCATGGGGAGATAGATCGCGACCCGGTCTCCCTTCCCGATCCCCAGCCCCCTGAGCGCGTTCGCGAAACGGCCCACCTCCTCGTGCAACTCGCGGTAGGTGTAGCGGCGCACGTCTCCCGGCTCGCCCTCCCAGATGAGCGCCGTCTTCGAACCGCGCGTCTCCAGGTGGCGGTCGAGGCAGTTGTGCGCGGCGTTGAGCGTGCCGCCGACGAACCACTTCGAGAAGGGAGGATCCCACTCCAGCACCGTGTCCCAGGGCGTGAACCAGTCGAGCCGGCGCGCCCACGCGTCCCAGTACGCCTCGCGGTCCCGGTCGGCCTCGTCGTACGGGCCGCGATCGCCCACATGGGCGGCCGCGACGAAGTCCGCCGACGGCTCGAAAGTCCGCTGTTCGTCCAGCAGGACATCGATTTCCCGGTGCTGTTCGGTCATGGAATCGCTCGAGTCGGAGGGGAGAGAACGGACGGTCGCGCTTGTCACGGAGCCGCCGGGGGCACCATCTAGTGGGCCGGCCGGGGGGCGGCCCGGCGTGACAGTAGACGACGCCCGGCGGCGCAGGCAAGAACCCGGCGCCCCGGCGCGACGAAGCACGGAGTTTCATGACCGAAGACACGCTGGCCTGGATCCTGATCATCGCCGGCTCCCTGGGCGCGCTCCTCGCCCTCGCCTTTGGCATCTGGGTGGGGCTCGGCTCTCCCGGCCTGTACGACAAGCACGCGCCGACGGGAAGGGCGCCGCGCGAGTCGCCCTGGCGCTGGTTGCTGGGAGGCCGCCGGCGCGCCCGCTTGAGCCGCTTCGACGCCGTGATGCGGGATACGGAGGGCGAGGAGGGAGAAGACGAGGGGGAAGAGCCCGAGCGGTACTCATCGAAACCGGACTTCAGTCGGGGGCGTCGCTTCAGGCGATGAGTTCGGGACGGTGAACTCGCCGGCGGACCGTCACGGACGGGTGCGCCGCATACTCCTGTGGGTGCTGCTCGCGAACGTGGCGGTGATCGCGGCGAAGTTGATCGTGGGACTGCGCACGGGATCGATCGCCGTGCTGGGCGACGCGGCCCACTCGGGCGTCGATGCGATCAACAACGTCGTGGGCCTCGCCGCGATGCGCCTCGCGGCCGCCCCGCCGGACGCCGAGCATCCCTACGGACACGGGAAATTCGAGACGCTCGCGGCGCTCGCCGTGGCGGCATTCCTCTCCGTCACCTTCTTCGAACTGGTACAGAGCGCGCTCGACCGTCTGATTCGGGGTGGCGCTCCGCCGGATATCGAGCCTGTGATGATGGGCGTGCTCGCCGCTGCGCTCGTCGTGAACGCGGCGGTCGCGCTGGGCGAAGCGAGGGCGAGCCGGAGGCTGTCGAGCGAAATCCTCGCGGCGGACGCGCGGCACACGGCGTCCGACGTCCTGGTTACCGCGGCAGTCCTGGCCGGGCTTGCGATCACCGACTGGACCGGCTGGGCCCCGGCCGATGCGTGGCTCGCCCTCGCCGTGGCGCTCGTGGTGGCCCGCTCCGGATACAAGATCTTCCGCGAGACCATCCCCGTCCTCGTCGACGAGCGAGCCGTCGATCCGCGGGAGATCGAGGGCGTGGCGAGCGGGGTGCCCGGCGTGCGGGCCGTGACCGGGGTCCGTTCGCGCGGCAAATCGGTCGGGCGCTTCGCGGAACTCACGATCCGGGTCGAACCCGCCGAAACGGCGGTCAGCGCCCACGAAATCGCCGATGAAGTGGAACGGCGGGTCGCCGCCCGGATCGGATTCACCGACGTGACCGTCCACGTCGAACCGCACATGAACTAAGGGTCTGCGCTCGGGGTTGGCTCGATCACCCAGAGACAGTACTCCTCCCCGAAGGCCTCGCACTGCGGGTGCGAAACGCTGCCCTCCCCGGCCCGATAAACTCGGAACGACTCCTCGATGATCCCCGACACGATCTCGCACCCGCTTCCGCCCCTGTCGGCCGTGGCCAAGACAGGGAGACCGCGTTTGATCGCGAGCCCGTTCATGTCCTTCGCGAGCCAGATCTTCGAGGAGGGGGTCAGGCGGCGGGCGATCTTCTTCACTCGTCGCCAGGCGAGGATCCGGCGGAGGCGGAGAGGGATCAACCGCCATCCCAGGCGCAGGGTCACCCGCCCACCGGGGCTAAATGCCTCATGCGTGACGCGGCGTCCCGCGGCGGCGAAGATCTCCGGAGCATCGACCCGCTTCGCGACGAGTTCGAACAGGCTCGCCACTTCGGCGGCGTGCACATCCCCGCCGTCCTCCTCGTAGCGGCGAATCTGCTTGAGCACGACACTCGAGAGCCCCAGCCGGCGCCGCAGGTTCAGGGAGAAGTCCACCTCCTCGAGTTCCCGCGGATCTTCGGGCGTGTCGAGGTCCCTGAGGGTGAGCAGGAGGACCAGCGGAATGCGAACGGGGACTTCGCCCTCGAACTCCCCGTCTTGTGCGCGCGGAGAATCAACCGGCATCATGGGTCGCAAGGCTACGGCGGCACTTCCGGGCCTGCAAGCGGCGCGGACGCCGGAGCCCCCCCTTTTAATGGGAGGCGTCATGAATGCACCCGTCTCGAAGGAAACCACCCACGCCGTGCTCCGGGTCACCGCCGGCCTCATGCTATGGCAGCACGGAGCCCAGAAGCTCCTCGGCATGTTCGGTGCGACCGCCGTCGAGTCCTGGATCGCGTGGCCGCGCGGCATCGCGGGCCTCATCGAGTTCTTCCTGCCGATCCTCATCATTCTCGGGGTCCGGACGCGGTGGGTCGCCTTCATCCTCACGGGGCACTTCGCGGTGGTCTACTGGTGGCGCCACTTCTTCGCGCGCGAGATGGAGTTCTGGCCGATCGTGAACGGCGGAGAACTCGCCATCCTGTACTGCGCCATCTTCCTCTTCCTGTGGACGACGGGCAACGGGAAGTTCAGCCTGGACCACATGGTCCCCGGTCCCGGCCGGGAAGACCAGGTGTCGTAAGTTGTTCGGCCGCCGTTCCGGCCCCATCTTGTGCGGCCGGACGGCGGCCTCCGCAGGGTGCCGCCGTCTCGTGCATCTCCCCGGAGTGATCCCTGGACGGAGCGGACCCTCGGCCCATGTACGACCCGATCGCCATCGAATCCCGGTGGCAGGCCTGGTGGGAGGAGAACGGGACGAACGAGCCCGACCTCGACGCCGCCGAGCGTCCGTTCTTCAACCTCATGATGTACCCCTATCCGTCGGCCGAGGGGCTCCACGTCGGGAACCTGTACGCCTTCACGGGGGCCGACATCTACGGGCGTTTCCGCCGCCTGCAGGGCGATGACGTCTTCGAGCCCATCGGATACGACGCGTTCGGCATCCATTCGGAGAACCATGCGCTAAAGGTCGACACGCACCCGATGGAGTTGATCCCCTCGAACGTCCGCAACTTCGAGCGGATGCTGAGGGCGGCGGGGCTCATGACGGACTGGTCCCGCACCGTCGATACGACGGATCCGCGCTACTACAAGTGGACGCAGTGGATCTTCATCCAGCTCTTCAGGGCGGGCCTGGCGGAGAAGAAGGAGGCCGCGGTCAACTGGTGCCCGAGGTGCAAGACGGTCCTTGCGAACGAACAGGTCATCGGCGGGCTGTGCGAACGGTGCGACGCCCCGGTCGAACAGCGGATGCTGAGCCAGTGGTTCTTCCGGATCACGGACTACGCACAGCGGCTGCTCGACAACCTGGACTGGATCGACTGGTCCGAGACCACGAAGACGGCCCAGCGCAACTGGATCGGCCGCTCCGAGGGCGCGCGGCTGCACTTCCCGCTCTCGGGCGCCGTTGCGGGTGCCGGGGATGGGGCGGAAGGCGAAGGGGACCGGATCGAGGTGTTCACAACCCGGCCCGACACGCTTTTCGGCGCGAGCTTCATGGTCCTGGCGCCGGAGCATCCCCTCGTCGAGCGGCTCACGACGGACGAGCGCCGCGCCGAGGTGGAGGCCTACGCGCGCGCCGCCGCCGCCGTCGACCTCGTGGAACGGCAGAAGACGGATGATCGGGAGAAGACCGGCGTCTTCACGGGCGGTTACGCGCGGAACCCGGCCACCGGGGAGGACATTCCCGTCTGGGTCGCCGATTACGTCCTCATGGACTACGGCACCGGCGCGATCATGGCCGTGCCCGGACACGATCAGCGGGACTTCGATTTCGCGCGCCGGTTCGGGTTGTCCGTCGTCCAGGTCGTGTGCTCCCGGGCGGCGCTCCCGGAGGGCGCGGATCCCGCGCACGTCGGGGGAGGCGAGGCGGAGGCCGCCTTCGTCGAGCACACTGCCGATGAGATCCTCGTGAACTCCGGGCGCTTCAGCGGGATGGAGGCCGACGCGGGCGGGCGCGCGATCACCGAGTGGCTTGCGGAGCGCGGGCTCGCGGCGGCGGAGGTCAACTACCGGCTGCACGACTGGTGCATCTCCCGGCAGCGGTACTGGGGGCCGCCCATCCCCATCATCTACTGCGACATCTGCGGTCCGGAGCCCGTGCCGGAGGAGGATCTCCCCGTCGTCCTCCCGTACGTGGAGGATTTCCGCCCCACCGAGACGGGCGTGAGTCCGCTCGCGCGCGACCCGGAGTTCCACGCGGCGACGTGTCCGGAGTGCGGCGCCGAGGGCCGGCGCGAGACCGATGTCTCCGACACCTTCCTCGACTCGGGCTGGTACTTCCTGCGCTATCCCTCGACCGAGTTCGACGACCGGCCGTTCGACCCCGACCGGACACGGAATTGGCTGCCCGTCAGCAGCTACATCGGAGGCGAGGAGCACTCCGTCCTCCACCTCCTCTACTCCCGCTTCCTCACGATGGTGCTGCACGACCTCGGGCACCTCGAGTTCGAGGAGCCGTACGACCGCTTCCGCAAGCACGGCCTGCTCATCAGGGACGGCGCCAAGATCTCGAAGTCGCGCGGCAACGTGATCCTCCCGGACGAGTACATCGCGCGATTCGGCGCGGACACGTTCCGCATGTACCTGATGTTCCTCGGCCCCTTCCAGCGGGGCGGAGATTTCCGCGACAGCGGCCTGGCCGGGCCCGAGCGGTTCCTGAAGAAGGTGTGGGACAGCGTGACGGCGGCGGCCGAGGCGGGGCGCACGGGATTCGACGATCCCGGCGTGGAGCGGGCGCTGCACGCCACGATCAGGCAGATCTCGGAGGACCTCGAAGCGCTGAGTTACAACACGGCGATCGCTGCCGCGATGGACTACCTGAACACGGTGCGCTCAGGCGGGCGCACGGCCTCGATCGACGAGGTGCGGCCGCTCGTGATCATGATCGCGCCGATGGCGCCCCACATCGCCGAGGAGCTGTGGGCCCGCCTCGGCGGCGAGTCGAGCATCTTCGATCACGCGGAGTGGCCGGCCTGGGACGAGAGCAAGCTCGTGGTGGACGAGGTCGAACTCCCGGTGCAGGTGAACGGTCGGCTGCGGGCGACGATCCGGGTCGCGCGCGGAGCCCCCGAAGAGGTCGTGCGCGAGGCGGCGCTGGCCGAGGCGAACGTGATCCGGCGCCTCGACGGGGTCGCGATCCGCAAGGTGATCCACGTGCCGGACCGCATGCTCAACCTCGTGGTTTCCTAGCACGTCGGCTGGCGCGAGCGCCCTACCACTCGACGGAGCCTTCCTCGCCCGCGTCGATGGAGGCGGCGGTGCCCTCCTCGCCGAAGAGGTAGATCCGCAGGTTCTTGTAGAGAAACTCGCGCGCCGCGGATTCGTGGAGCTTCAGACCGTAGTGGTTGATGAGGAGCATCTGCCGCTCCTTCCACTCCTCCCAGCACGGCGCGCAGATCTCGGCCACGATCCGCTCGCCGAGTTCGCTCGGGAACGGGACGCGCTCGACCCGGTCCGGGTCGTCGCGATCGCAGCGCACACAGACGAACGGTTCCGTCATCGTGAGCCTTCCGTGGTCTCGGAGCTGTCCCTTTGGCCGGGGCCCGTGTCCGCTGGACCCACGAGGCGCGTCAGAGCTTCCCACGGGTCGCCGCCGGCGACCTCCGTCATGAGTGCTTCGACGGAGGGCACCAGGGAGCCGTGCGACTCGTACACGCGCTCGAAGTCATCCAGCCTCGTGTAGTAGAGGAGCCGCGAGATCATCCACGCGTTGTCGAGGCCGTCCGGGTCGATCGAACCGTACCGCGCGTGGAGCCGCGGCTTGTACTCCGTCTCGAAGCGCCGGGCCGCCGCCTCGAACACCTCGCGTTTGGCCCTCCGCTTCGCGTCATCGGACAGGGTGGAGGCGTAGACCTCCTCCAGCGGCGCGAGGATCGAATGGAAGAAGCGGCCGAACGTGCGCGCGTCCTCCCACCTCCACTGCGCCCGCCGGCAGGTACTTTCGTCCGCGAGCGCCTCGCAGAAGAACTCGATGGCGCCGCGGTGCCCGACGAAGTTCGCGAAGCTCTCGTTGAAGTCCGCCTGGCCGGTGGGAAAGTACGTGCTGTGCGTGATCTCGTGGATCACGGTCTCGACGAGCCCCAGGCTGTCGAGCCGCAACGTCGTCGACATGATGGGGTCGGGGAACCAGCCCAGCGTCGAGAAGGCGGCGACCGGCCGGAGCGAGACGTCGTAGCCTTCCTCGGCCAGGCTGGCGGCCTCCGCGCGGGCATCGTCGAAGTCGAAGTATCCCTTGTAGGGGAGGTGGCCGACGATGGGGAACCACCACGTCTTCCAGCGCAGCCCGAACTCCGGGGCGGCGAGCACGTTCAGGACCAGCGTGTCGCGGTGGAGTTGCGAGAACGACTCGTAGCTCGCCCCCGCGCGCAGCCCCAGGTCGCGTTCCGCGAAGTCTCTCGCGTCGAGGACGAGCCGCAACTTGTCGCGGGTCTCGCGGGCCACGGTCGTGTCGTGAATCACGGCCCGGATGGGGCGGCGCGCCGCGAGAATGCGGGCCTCCTCCCAGCCGGCGCGCAGGACGTACGCCGGCGAGCAGCCCCCCGCGCTCAGCAGGAGCAGCACGAGCGTTGCGCGCGCGCGGGAGGGGGAGAGGCGGGCGCTCACCCGGCGCACCGTGCTCACGCGCACCTCACGTAGTGGAGGTGTTCCCGCACGTCGTCGCGCAGGTAGCTCCGTCGCGGGCCGTCGGCGTCGCTCCGGTAGCGGCGGTAGGCCCGGTCGTGGAACTCGTAGCTGTCGGGCAGGCCGCGTTCGCGCAGCGCCCCCTCGATGGCGGCGCGGTCCAGGTGCCCCTCGTCGTTGTAGCTGAACAGGATGTGGCGTCCGTCGGCGGCCTCCAGCACCTGCCGGAGGGCGTCCGCGGCCCGGTTCTTCCGGCACCAGTCCGAGCGCTGCGCCTCGTCGGGTATGAGTCCCGTCTTTCCCCGGATCTCCGGCGGCGTGGCCCAGCCGAGCGCGAGGAGTTCGGGGATGTGATAATACGCGGGATATTGCCGGCCGTTGTAAGGGGGGTCGAGATAGACGAGATCGACGGGACCGATGGATTGCAGGAGACGGGCGGCGGGTCCGCGGAACGCGCTGCAGGCGCCGGCTCCTGCCCGGCGCGAGGTCGGTTCGATCGGACGGAGTTCGAGCGGTCGCAGCGCGTTCGGCTGCATGGTTTTTACGAACGAGGCGTACACGCCGGTCGTGTTCGCCACCCGGTCGGCGGCCTCGATGAGTGTTGCTATCAGGAGTTGGGCCGCGGCTTCGCTGTGGGAGGACCCGCGGGTCCAGCGCTCGATCCGCGTCCGGACCCGGTCGATCTTCCGTCCGTTCTCGGGGGAGAAGTACATGCGCCCGTGCTCCCGGCCGGCGGCTCCGTCGCTCGTGTAGTGTTCGGAGATGAACCCACGGCGGCCCGATCCCTCCCCGCCCGCGAGATCGCCGCCGTCGACATCCCCGGGATCACCGAGTTCGGCCAGCCCCTCGAGCAGGGCGTGGTAGCCGATCTCCCGCTTTCCGTTGCGGGCCGCCGCCGGGAGGAGCGAGGCCGGATACCGCGGGTGCCCGTCGAGTTGGACCCGCGCGACCTGGAGGGCGTAGGACGACGCCATCAGGTCGCCCGCATGGACCTGCCAGCCCTTCTCCTTGAGCGCCGCCGACACGCTGGCGGTGCCGGCGAACGGGTCGCATGCGACGCCGGGCGTCTCCTGGAACCGGTCCACGGTCTCCAGCAGGAAGGGGACGAGCTTCGTTTTGTTCCCGAGATAGCGCACGCGGGAGAATATGGAGACGGGATGCGGGCGAAAAGCTCCGGGGGGGCGTCGTGAACGCCGGGGCCCGTCTCACGGGAGCGGCGACCGGCGTCGCGCTCGCCGCGGCGCCCCTGCTTCGGCGCGCCCGCCCGGACCTCGCCCGGGCGCTCGCGGCTCGGCAGCGCGCCACCGCGGAGCTCGCCGCGTGGGGACGGAGCCGGGAGCCCGGGCCGCTCGTGTGGCTGCACGGCGCCTCCGCCGGCGAGCTGCTCGGCGCCGCGCCGGCCATCCGGGGTCTGCGTGGCTCACGGTCCGGGTCGCGCGGCGGCGCGCGGGCACAGCTCCTCGTCACGCACGGCTCGCCGTCGGGCAGGGCAGCACTCGCGTGGCTGGACCCGGATCATTCGGGCCCGCCGCCGCTCGACCGGGCGCGCGACTGCGATGCGGCGTTCGCCGCGGTGCGGCCCGGCCTGCTCGTGTTCGCGAAGCTGGACGTGTGGCCCGGACTCGTGGCCGCGGCCGGACGGGCCGGGGTGCCCGCCGCGCTCATCAACGGCACCGTCCGCGATGGGAGCCGGCGCTCCGGCGCCCTCGCCCGCCGGCTCTTCCGCGCGTCGTATGCGCGCCTGGACGCGGTCGGCGCCGCGACCCCGGAGGACGCGCGGCGACTCGAAGCGCTCGGCGTCCGGCCGGGGGCGCTCGCGGTGACGGGGGACGGGGCGTTCGACGTGGCGCTCGAACGGGCGGACCGCGCCCGCGCCGACGGCTCGGCCGCGTCTTTCCGCGATGCGCTCGGTGCGGCGGACGGGGCGGCCCCGCGGCTCGTCGCCGGCTCCACGTGGCCCGCGGACGAACGCGCGGTGCTCGATGCCGCGGCGGCCGTGCGGCGGGAAGGCGGCCCGGGCTGGCAGCTCGTGATCGCGCCGCACGAGCCGACCGCCGCGCACGTCGACGCCTTGGTCGCGTCGTGCGCGGCCCGCGGGGAACGCGCGGTGCGCTGGAGCACGATCGGCGATGCCGCCGCGGGGCCCGACGCCTCCGTCATCGTCTTCGACGAAGTGGGCCGGCTCGCGGAGCTGTACGCGGCGGGCGATGCGGCCTATGTCGGCGGCGGCCTGGGAGGCACCGGGCTCCACAACGTGCTCGAGCCCGCCGCGGCCGGGCTGCCCGTCGTCTTCGGCCCGCGCCACGACCGGGCCGACGCCCGCGCCCTCGCGTCCGCAGGCGGCGGGCTCGTCTCTCCGGCCGGCGCGCTCGCGGACACCCTGACCGGGCTGGCCGACCCGCTTCGCCGCCGGCGCCACGCCCGGGCCGCCCGGGCGTTCGTCGAAGCGGGATCCGGCGCCGCCTCCCGTACGGCGGACCTCCTGCGCCTGCTCTGGCCGTCCTGACCTGCGGCCGCGAGCGCCGACGGCTGCCCGTGGCGCTCCTAGCGTCTCTCCGCCCAGAGCTTCGGGCCGAACACGAACCAGAGCACGCTGCCGACGATGGGGCAGAGGAAGATCACGGCCACCCAAAGCGTCTTCTCTCGCCTCGGCGCCTTGGAAAGCGCGGTGATGCCGGTCGCCCACAGGTTCAGCGCCACGAGAAGGGCCACGAGCACAAGGCGCATATCCAGCGCCGCCGCCCAGTCCAGCACGGCGTTCATGCGGCGGCCGTCGGCTTCTGGAACTGGAGGCGGTGGAGTTGCGCGTAGAGGCCGCCGCTCTCGAGCAGCGAATCGTGCGTGCCGGATTCGCTGATGCGTCCGTGGTGAAGTACGAGGATGCGGTCGGCCCCCCGGATGGTGGAGAGCCGGTGCGCGATGACGAGACTCGTCCGTCCCTCCATCAGGCGCTCCAGCGCCGCCTGGATCTCGGCCTCGATCTCCGAGTCCACCGAACTCGTCGCCTCGTCCAGGAGCAGGATGGGCGGATCCCCGGCGAGGGCGCGGGCGAAGGACACCAGCTGGCGCTCGCCGACGGACAGGTTCCCGCCCCGCTCGCTCAGCGGCTCGTCGTACTTCTTCGGCAGCCGCGCGAGGTGCCGGTCGACCCCGACCTGACGGGCCGCCTCCCGGATCTCATCCCGCCCCACCGCCTCGCGGTCGAGCGCGATGTTGTCCGCGGCGGAGCCCGAGAAGAGATAGACGTCCTGCAGCACGAGGCCCATCCGGTGCCGAAGGTCGGCGAGCCGGAGTTCCCGGATGTCGACCCCGTCGAGCAGAATGCGCCCGCGTTGCGGCTCGTAGAAGCGCATGAGGAGGCTGAACAGCGTCGTCTTGCCCGCTCCCGTCGCTCCGACGACCGCGAGCCGCTGTCCCGGCTCCGCCGTGAAGCTGATGCCGCGCAGCACCCAGCCGTCATCCGGCGCGTCCTCGTCGAGCCGCCCCTCCGCCCCTTCCCAGGCCGCGGCGTGGGCCAGGTGGGGCGTCGTGACCCCCGCCGCATCTTCCTCCGGCGACAGATACCGGAACCAGACGTCCTCGAACTCGATGCGGCCCTTCACCTCTCTCGGAAGATCCGTCGGGTCCGCCGGGTCCTCGATCCCCGGCGCCTCGTCCAGGAGCCGGAAGATCCGCTCCGAACTCGCCATCGCCCCCTGCAGGATGTTGTACTTCTCCGACAGATCCTGGATGGGGCGGAAGAATCGCCTCGCGTACTGCAGGAAGGCCGCGATGACCCCGATCGTGAGCGTCCCCTCGAGGGCCTGGTTGCCTCCGTACCAGATGATGAGCGCGAGCGCGACGGACGCGAGCACCTCGACGACGGGGAAGAAGAGCGCGTAGTACGTGATCGAGCGCAGGTGGGCCTCGAGGTGGTCATCGTTGATCTCGCCGAACCAGCGCGTGGCCGACCGCTCCTGCCGGAACAGCTGCACGACGCGCACCCCCGTGATCCGTTCCTGCAGGAAGGCGTTGATGCGGGCGAGCCGGATCCTGATGTCGCGGTACGCCTCGCGCACCTTCTTCCGGAAGAGCCACGCGGCCACGAACACGAGGGGAAGGACCGCGAACGTCACGAGGGCGAGCCGCCAGTCCATCACGAGCATGGCGATCATGATGAAGGCGACCGTGAAGACGTCCCCGAAGATCGTGACGACCCCGGAGGTGAACATCTCGTTCAGGACCTCGACGTCGCTCGTGAGCCGCGTCATCAGGCGTCCCACCGGGTTCCGGTCGAAGTACGCGAGCCGGAGGCGCTGCAGGTGCCGAAAGATCTCCTGCCTCAGGTCGAGCATCACGTTCTGCCCGATCCACGTGGTCAGGATCGTGCGCCCGTACTCCAGAAGTCCGGAGAGGAGGAGCGAGACGAAGAAGAGGATCGCAAGGCTGCGGATGGCGCCGAAATCGCCGTCCGGGATCGCGTGGTCGATGACCTCCATCGTCAGCCAGGGGCCGACGAGCGCGAGACCCGAGGCGGCCACGAGCATCAGCACGGCGATCGCGACCCTGCCCCGGTACGGCCGCAGGTACGCGAGCAGACGCCTCATGAGGCGGGCGTCGTACGCCTTCCCGAGCGCTTCTTCTTCCTGGAGGGGACCGTCCGGCGCTTGCATGCCCCATAGTACGAACTCGCCGCCTGCGGTCCAATCAGGTTGGCGCGCCCCGTCGCCGCCGGCCATCATGCTCCCATGAGCGACCGGATCCGGGTCCGAGGCGCCCGGCAGCACAACCTCAAGGGCATCGACATCGACATCGAGCGTGGGGCCCTCACCGTCCTCACGGGGCCCTCCGGCTCGGGAAAATCCAGCCTCGCCTTCGACACGATCTATGCCGAGGGACAGCGGCGGTACATCGAGTCGCTCTCCACCTACGCGAAGCAGTTCCTCGAGCGGATGCCGAAGCCCGACGTCGATCTCGTCGAGGGCGTCAGTCCCTCCGTCGCCATCGACCAGAGCAACCGCGTGCAGTCGAGCCGCTCCACCGTCGGCACGATCACGGAGGTCTACGACTACCTGAGACTCCTGTGGGCGCGCGTTGGGACAACCGTGTGTCCGGAGTGCGGGCGTTCCGTCGTGCCGGACACCGTGACGTCGGCCACCGACGTGCTCCTCGAGTCCGGTCCGGACGCGCGGCTGGCCATCGCCTTCCCCATCCCCCGCGAAGAGCGCACGGACGGCGAGAGGGTGGTGGAGAACCTCAGGGCGCGGGGGTACGTCCGCGTTCTCGCCGACGGTCGCGAACTCTACCTGCCGGACATCGATCTGGAGAAGGAGGAGGAAGGCGCGGGGGACGAGGTTCGGGTGCTGACTCGGGCCCGCGAGGCGCTCGTGATCGTGGACCGGGTCGGATCCCGCCCGGAGGACCGCGAACGGATCGCGGATTCGCTGGCCGCGGCCTTCGCCGAGGGGAGGGGCGCCGCCGTCGCGCTCCTCTGGCGGCGCGGGGCCGGGGCGCCCGAGCGCCGCGACTTCGAAGAGGCCCATCGCTGCGGAGTCTGCGGCCTCGCGTTTCCGCGGCCCACCCCCCAGCTGTTCAGCTTCAACAGCCCCGCCGGAGCATGCGACACCTGCACGGGGTTCGGCGCCGTGCTCGAGTACTCCCCCCAACTCATCGTGCCCGACCCGGGCCGTTCGCTGGACGAAGGGGCCCTCGATCCATGGTCGAAGCCCCGTTACCGGCGCGAGCGCCGCCGCCTGAGAGAGTTTGCCGCCGCCTCCGGACTCGACGCGTCCCTCCCGTGGGAGGCGCTTCCCGACGAGGGCCGCGACGTCCTGTTGAACGGGGGAGAGTACGCGGGGAAACGCTTCCGGGGCGTCATCCCCTTTCTCCGCTCGAAGGAAAAAAAGCGGTACAAGGCGTACATCCGCGTCTTTCTGCGCCAGTATCAGCTTCCCGAGTTGTGTTCCGGCTGCGAGGGGTACCGGCTGAAGCCGGAGTCGCTGAACGTCCGTGTGGGGGAGCGGCACGTCGCCGAAGTCGCCCGGTGGACCGTGAAGGAGATCTCCGGCTGGCTCGCGGCGGGACTCGACCTCACCCCGTTTCAACGCGAGGTCGCGTCGACGATCCTGCGCGAACTCGGGCACCGGATGTCGTTTCTCGAGGAAGTCGGACTCGGGTATCTGACGCTGGACCGGCAGGCCCGATCCCTCTCCGGGGGGGAGATGCAGAGGATCCGCCTCGCGAGCTGTCTCGGGAGCCGGCTCGTCAGCACGCTCTACGTCCTCGACGAACCCACGATCGGCCTCCATCCGCATGATATTTATGCGTTCACCGGCGTCCTCGAGCGGCTCGCGAGCCGCGGGAACACCGTCCTCGTCGTCGAGCACGAGCCCGCGGTGCTGGAGAGGGCCGACCGCATCGTCGAACTGGGGCCCGGGGCCGGGGAGCAGGGCGGCGAGATCGTGTTCGAGGGCGGCTGGGACGACATCCTCACCTCGGAGACCGGTACGGGAGAGGCCCTCGCGCGGCGGGCGACCGCCGCCGGGAAGGGCGCGGCGCCGTCGAGAGGCGGCCCCCGACTCGTCCTGCGCGGCGCCCGCCTGCACAACGTTCGGGATGTGGATGTGGCGATTCCGCTCGGGTCGCTCACGCTCGTCACCGGCGTCTCCGGCTCCGGGAAGTCGACGCTCATCCGCGGCGTGCTGTACCACGCCCTCGAACGGGAGATCACGGACCGCTCCTCCGCCAAGCCGCACCTGGGCGAGCCCGCCGGCTCCTGGGACCGGCTCGAAGGCGCGGAGTTCCTGGAGGACGTCGTGCTCGTCGACCAGCGGCCGATCGGCCGCACGCCGCGCTCGAACCCGGCGACCTACATCGGAGCCTTCACGGCGCTGAGGAACGCATACGCCGCCCTGCCGGAAGCCCGCTCCCGCGGATACGAGGCGGGGTATTTCTCCTTCAATCGTCCGGGCGGGCGCTGCGAGCGCTGCAAGGGCGCCGGAGAGGAGACGGTGGAGATGGTCTTCCTGGCCGACGTTTCCGTGCCCTGCGAGGCGTGCGGGGGGTCGCGCTACCGCCCCGAGGTGCTCGAAATCGAGATCCGCGGCCGCTCGATCCGCGACGCCCTCGACATGACCGTGGACGAAGCGATTCGCTTCTTCATCCGGCACGACCGTCTCGGAGCGCGGTTGTGGCAGCTGCAACGAGTGGGTCTCGGATATCTTCGGCTCGGCCAGCCGGCCACGACGCTCTCCGGAGGGGAGGCGCAGCGCCTCAAGATCGCCCGGGAGCTCGCGCGGCGGGGAGGCGCGGGCCGCAGGCTGTACATCCTCGACGAGCCGACCGTCGGCCTCGGGGTGGCGGAAGTCGGCACCCTCGTCGCCGTGCTGCGGGAGCTCGTGGGAGAGGGGCACGCCGTCGTCGTCGTCGAACACAACCTCGACGTCGTCGCGGAAGCCGACTGGGTCATCGACATGGGGCCCGGGCCGGCGGAGGACGGAGGCCGCATCGTGGCCGCGGGTCCGCCCGCCGTCATCGCGGAGTCCGAGGCCTCGCTCACGGGCGCCTTCCTCCGTGCGCGGGCAGAGCGGCTCGGGCGCGACGCGGCCGTCGCCGGCGCCGGGTCGGCGTGACCGGAGCGGGCGCGCCGCGCGTCTCCATCCTCCTGCCGTGCCGGGACGCCGAACCGTTCCTCGGCGCGTGCATCGAGAGTCTCGCCGCGCAGTCCGAGCCGCGCTTCGAGGTGCTCGCGCTCGACGACGGTTCGCGGGACGGCACCGGGTCGCTGCTCCGGGCGTGGGCGGAACGGGACGGTCGCGTCCGCCTCGTCGAGCGCGACGGTTCGGGGATCGTCGCGGCGCTGCGCCGGCTCTCCGGCGAGGCGCGGTCGCCGCTCCTCGCCCGCATGGACGCCGACGACGTGGCGCGCCCCGGCCGACTGGCCGCGCAACTCCGCCTCCTGGCCCGGCACCCGGACATCGCCGCGTGCGGCGCGGGAGTCCGCTACTTCCCCCGGCCCCGGCGCGGCTCGGGCTATCTCCGCTACGAGCGCTGGATCAACGGGCTCACCGAACCCGCCGCGGTCGAGCGGGATCTGTTCGTCGAATGTCCGATCGCCCACCCCACCCTGATGGTGCGGCGCGACGCCTTCGAGGCCGTCGGCGGCTACCGCGACACCGGGGGACCGGAGGACTACGACCTCATCCTGCGGCTGTCCGCGGCGGGCCGCCGCATGACGAACGTACCGCGGGTCCTCCACGAGTGGCGGCTGGGTCCGCACCGGCTGTCGGAGCGGTCGGACCGCTACGGTCCCGATGCGTTCCGGCGTCTGAAGATCGCGTACCTCGCGAACGGCCGCATACCGGCGGGACGGCCGCTCGTGATCTGGGGCGCCGGCAAGGTCGGCAAGGCCTTCGCGCGCGGCTGGATCGAACAGGGCGGCTCCGCGAGTCGCGCGCGCCCGGTGGAGGCGTTCGTGGACCTGGATCCCCGCAAGATCGGGCAGAGCATCCACGGAGCCGTCGTCCTTCGCCCGGAGAATCTCCCGGCGTTCGGCGCGCCCGCCCGCCCGTACATGCTCCTCGCGGTCGGGACGCCGGGCGCCCGGCACGAGATCCGGGAAGCGCTGGAGGCGCTGGGTTTTGCGGAGATCGAGGACTACCGGGCCGTGGCCTGATCGTCGAGCACTTCCCACGTCACCTCATCGAACTCCCGCAACAGCTCCGCGCCGTAGGCGGAAGACGGGGTCTGGTAGCCCGGCTTGAAGTCTCCCGCGAGCGCGAGTCCCGCGATGGCGACGCCCGCCGTCGCGGTGAAGCCGTAGGGGTCCGGTACCCGCGCGCGCGCCGCCGCCCGCCTCCCCTCCGCGTCTTCGATCTCCGCGACCAGAATCGCGTGCGCTGTCCGGCGTGCCGATTCGCTCGGCCCCTCCGGCGCGCGGTCGACGAGGCGGCCCAGCAGCGCCTTCCCCGCCCGTCCGGCCAGCAGCGGGCCGAAGCCGCGGAGGATCCTCGTCAGGCGCACGAAGGTGCGGGTCGCCTGAACGTAGGTCTCGATATTCCGTATGCCGGTGGAATGAAAGGCCGTCGACACATCGCCCAGCACGCTCACGAACGCGGCGCGCGGCGGAGGCCCGAAGTCGAACGCGTGACGCAGCTCACCGGGTCGCACCCTCGCGATCACTCCATCGCGCCGGATCCGAAACTCCCCCATTCCCTCCACGATCGTGCGCATCGTGCCGCGGGAGGCATCGCTGCGGGCCGCGAGGCCCAGCCTCAGGGTCCGGCCGCCCGGATGCCGCATGGCGAGGTCCGCGATGAGGCAGTCGCTCGGGACGACGTCGAACCCGACGCCCGGCATGATCATGGTGCCCGCCTCGGCGGCCTCCGCCCCGCGCGCGGCCAGGGCCTCGAACACATCGATCTCTCCGGTGATGTCGAGATAGTGCGTGCCCGTCCTCACGCAGGCCTCGTACATCGGGAGAGCCGTGCGCGAAAACGGGCCCGCGCAGTGGAGGACGACCGAAACATCCTCCAGCGCGCCGGCCAGCGTATCCGGGCGGTCCAGCCCGAAGGCCCGGGTCTCCAGACCGCGCGCCCCGGCGGTCGCCGACGCCAGCGCGGCGAGCTTCTCCGGGTCCCGGCCGCCGGCGACGAGGCTCAGCCCGGCCCGGACGGCCTCGGCGACGGCGAGCCGCCCGGTGTATCCCGTGGCGCCGTAGATGAGCAGTTTCGGTTCACGCATGTCCCCAAACTACGGAGCGACTCGCCATGCGTCTGCTGCTGTTCAGCGATCTGCACACCGACCTCACGGCCGCCGCGTCGATCGTCGAGCGGGCGGCCGACTTCGACGCGGTCGTCGGAGCCGGCGACTTGGCGGTGAAGCGGCGCGGCCTGGCCGGGATCGTCGAAGTTCTGGCCGCGATCGAGACCCCCACCGTCCTCGTCCCCGGAAACGGCGAATCCGCCGAGGAACTTTCCGACGCGTGCGACGGCTGGCCGGCGGCTCATGTCCTGCACGGAACGGGCGTCGAGATCGGCGGCGTGCCCTTCTTCGGCCTCGGCGGCGGGGTGCCGGTGACGCCCTTCGGCGCATGGAGCTACGACTTCACGGAAGACGAAGCCCGGAACCTCCTCGCGCCGTGCCCCGAGGGCGCCGTGCTCGTGTCCCACTCCCCTCCGCTTGGCCACGCGGACACCGCCGCGTCGGGTCGGCACGTGGGCAGTACAGCCGTCCTCGAAACCATCGAACGGACCCGTCCCCGCCTCGTCGTCTGCGGCCACATCCACGACTCTTGGGGCGTCCGCTCCCGAGCTGGCAACACCCCCGTCGTGAACGCCGGTCCCAAGGGGATCGAATGGCTCCTCGAGTGACCCGGGAGTGCCTGGGTGTAATTCAGCTCCGGGCGGCCCGCTCCTCGCCGATGGTCTCCGGCACGGGGATGCCGAAGGCAAAGCCCTCCAGCCTGGCCACGGATGTGCGCGTCCCGGCCACTTCCTTGCGGAGTTCAGCGATCTCGCCGCGCAGGCCCTTGATCTCGCTCCGCATCTCGCCGCGCAGGCTCTTCATTTCGCCCCGCACCTCGCCGTGCCGGCCGTGGATCTCACCGCGCAGCTCGTCCCGGACGCCGTGGATCTCGGTCCGAAGCTCGTCCCGGAAGCCGTGGATCTCCCCCCGTAGCTCATCACGCAGCCCATCGCACCTGCCGACGATCTCGCTCTTCACCTCCACGCGGGTATCGGCCAGCTCCACGCGGGTATCGGCGAGGTCGCCGGCCAGCCGGTCGAACTTCCGGTCGAGCTTGCGGGAGTTCCACTCCAGCCTCACGCCCACGCCGAGGATCGCCACGACCACGGTGATGATTCCGATCACGTCAAATCCCATCTTCCCAAACGTCCCCGCCGAAGGTTCATGGTGGCGCGCGCTCCGCCACCGTTCCAACGCCAACCTCCGGCCGCCCATCAATGTGGGGTCAACCGGGAATCCGGTTCAAGCGGAGTCCCGTCCCCGCCTCGTCGTCTGCGGCCACATCCACGACTCCTGGGGCGTCCGCTCCCGGGCCGGTCACACTCCGGTCGTGAACGCCGGTCCGGCCGGGATCGAATGGCGTCTCGAAAGTCGCGGAACGCCCCGAAATCCGGTAGATTAGAGGGTCTCACCGAGTGCGGCCGCACTCCTCCGGAGCTGCCAATGGCCGCCGCGTCCTCGAGGATCTCGAAAACGCCAGTTCCAGCGGGAATCCATGACCACCGAGAGCATAGAACGCGTCGAGCAGAGACCGCTCGAAGAAGAGATGCGCGAATCGTTCATCGACTACTCGATGAGCGTCATCGTACAGCGTGCCCTTCCCGACGTCCGCGACGGCCTGAAGCCGGTCCACCGGCGGATCCTGTACGCGATGCACGAGGCCGGCCTCGGCCCGACCCGACCCTACAGAAAGAGCGCGACCGTCGTCGGCGACGTGATCGGCAAATACCACCCGCACGGCGACTCGGCCGTCTACGATTCGCTCGTCCGGATGGCGCAGGAGTTTTCGCTCCGCTATCCGCTCGTCGACGGGCAGGGCAACTTCGGGTCCGTGGACGGCGACTCCGCCGCGGCCTACCGCTATACCGAGGCCCGGCTCCACGGATTCGCGAGCGAACTGCTCGGCGACATCGACAAGGACACGGTCGACCACACGCCGAACTTCGACGACCGGCTGCAGGAGCCGACGGTTCTGCCCTCCGCGCTCCCCAACCTTCTCGTCAACGGCTCGTCGGGCATCGCGGTGGGCATGGCGACGAACATCCCCCCGCACAACCTCCGCGAGGTGGCCGCCGCCTGTCACCGCCTCATAGAGGCGCCCGACACGACGCTCGACGAGTTGATGGAGATCATCCGCGGTCCCGACTTCCCCACCGGGGGCACCATCTTCGGCGGGGCCGGGATCCGCGAAGCCTACCGACTGGGCCGCGGCCGGGTCGTGATGCGCGCGAAGGCCGACATCGAGGAGGGACGGGACGGCCGCGACCGCATCATCGTCCGCGAAATCCCCTTCATGGTGAACAAGACCCGCCTCATCGAGCAGATCGCGGGTCTCGTGCGCGACAAGAAGGTCACGGACATCTCCGACCTCCGGGACGAGTCCGACCGCGACGGGATCCGGGTCGTCATCGAACTGAAACGCGACGCGGTGCCGCAGATCGTCCTGAACCAGCTCTTCAAGGGCACGCAGCTGCAGTCAACGTTCGGCGTCATCATGCTCGCGCTCGTCAACGGCGAGCCGCAGGTGATGGACCTCAAGACGATGCTCGGGCACTTCCTCGAGCACCGGCACGAGGTCGTCGAGCGGCGGACGCGTTTCGAGTACGGCGTGGCGAAGGACCGGGAACACGTCCTCGAGGGGCTCAAGGTCGCGGTCGACCACATCGACGAGGTCATCCGCATCATCCGCGCCTCACCAGAGACCGAGGTCGCGGGCGCGGAGCTCCGGTCGGCCTTCGATCTCAGCGAACGCCAGGCCGACGCGATCCTGAACATGCGCCTCGCGCGCCTCACGGGTCTCGAGATCGAGAAACTCGAGGAGGAGCTGGAGAAGGTCCGCGCGCGCCGGCAGGAACTCGAGACCATCCTCGCCTCGCGCGACCGGCGGATGGAGATCGTCGGGGAGGAGCTTTCGACCCTCGTCGACAAGTTCGGCGACGAGCGCCGCACCGAGATCGTGCCCGACACCTCGGACCTCACGGACGAGGACCTCATCGCCGAAGAGCGGATGGTCATCACCGTCTCGCACTCCGGCTACATCAAGCGCATCGAGCCTGCGGTCTACCGGGCGCAGCGGCGCGGCGGGCGCGGGATCGCGGGCATGGGCACGAAGGAAGAGGACTGGGTGGAGCACCTCTTCCTCGCCTCGACCCACGACTACCTCCTCATCTTCACGACCGCGGGCCGCATGTACTGGCTCAAGGTGTACCAGATCCCGCTCGCACGCCGGACGGCGCGCGGGAAGCCGATCGTGAACCTGCTGAGGATGGAGAAGGGCGAGAAGATCGCCTCCATCGTCAGGGCGCGCGAGTTCTCGGCCGACCGCTTCCTCATCTTCGCGACACGCCGGGGCCTCGTGAAGAAGACAAGCCTCGCCGAGTATCGGAACGTGCGTGCGCCGGGTCTGCGCGCCATCCACATCCTCGAGGACGACCGGCTCATCGATGTGAAGCTGAGCGACGGCTCGAACGATGTGCTTCTCGCCACGCGGCGGGGGAGAGCGATCCGATTCTCCGAGGGAGACGTGCGGGAAGTCGGAAGGATCGCACAGGGCGTGCGCGGCATCAGACTACAGGAGCGGGACACCGTCGTCGGAATGGTGGTCGCGCGGCGGGGCGGTTCCCTCTTGACCGCGACGGATCTCGGCATCGGCAAGCGGAGCAACGTCACGGACTATCGACTCACGAGACGCGCTGCACAGGGAGTGATCAACCTGAAGATCACCGCGAGGTCGGGTGAGGTGGCGGCGATCCGCGAAGTGACGGACGACGACGAGTTGATGTTCGTGACCCGCAACGGCGTCATCAACCGGCAACGGGCGGAGGAGATCCGCGTGATGGGTCGCAACACCCAGGGCGTGCGGCTGGTTTCCCTCGACGAGGGCGATGAGTTGATGGATGTCGCGAGCCTGATCGATCCGATCGGAACGGATCCGGCGGCGGACGACGATGCCGAGGCCGAAGCTCCTGACGGTGCCGAGGCCGCTGACGTCGAGGCCGGCGCTGACGTCGAGGCCGGCGACGTCGAGGACGCCGAGTGACCGGCGCGACCGCGACGCTCGTTTCACTCGCCGACGTCGAAGCCGCGCACGAGCGGATTCGCGGCGCGGTCCGGCGCACGCCTTTGATCCATGCCCCGTTCCCGCGGGCGGGCGGGCGCGGCGCGACCGATGCGCCGGACGGCGTGTGGCTGAAGTGCGAGAACCTCCAGCGCGTCTCCGCCTTCAAGGCGCGCGGCGCGTACAACTACGTGAGCCGGCTCTCGCCGGAAGAGCGGGACGCCGGGCTCCTCACCTACTCGTCCGGCAATCACGCACAGGCGGTGGCGTGGGCCGCCCGGGCGTTCGGCGTGCCGGCGCGGATCGTGATGCCCGTCGATGCGCCCGACGTGAAGCGGGAGGCGACGATCGCCCTCGGGGCGGAGGTCGAACTCGAAGGCACGACGTCGTCCGAGCGCAAGGCGCGCGCCGAGCAGATTCAGCGGGAACTCGGCGGGACGATGGTGCCGCCGTTCGACGACCCGGACATCATCGCGGGGCAGGGGACCGTAGCGCTCGAGCTCATCGAGCAACTCGGCTCCCGGGAACCGGGGATGGTGCTGGCTCCGATCGGCGGCGGCGGGCAGCTGTCGGGCGTCGCCGCCGTCGTGCGGCGCCGGTGTCCGGAGGCCGAAGTGATCGGCGTCGAGCCCGCGGGGGCGGCCTCGATGCTGCGCTCGCTCGAGCACGGCGCGCCCGTCACCCTCGACCGCGTATCCACCGTCGCCGACGGCCTCAAGCCGGTACGCCCCGGCGACCTCACCTTCGCCCACTGCCGCGACCTGGTGGACCGCGTCATCACGGTCGACGACGAGGCGATCCGGGACGCCGTGCGCTGGCTCTTCGGCCTGCGGCTCGTGGTGGAGCCCTCCGGAGCGGCCACGGTGGCCGCGCTGCTCAACGGCGCGGTGACGCCCGCGGCACGGGGAGAGACCGTGGCGATCCTCTCCGGCGGCAACATCGAGCCCGCGCTCCTCGCGGACTGGATCGGCGGTTGATGATCTCCAACGGGGCCGGCGCCTCGAAGCTCGTGTTGTTCGACATCGACGGGACGCTGGTTCACGCGGCGGGAGTCGGCCGCTCGGCCATCGAGGGCGCGATGATCGAGGTGTACGGGACGCCCGGACCCATCGACGATCTCCCCTTCGACGGGATGACGGACCCTCAGATCGTGAGCACGCTCCTCCGCGCCGAAGGCCTGTCGGAGGACGAGATCGCGCCGGAGTTCGACCGCCTCTGGCCCGTGTATGCGGCGCGGCTCGAAGACGAGATCGACGAGCGGCGCGACCGGATGCGCCCGACGCCGGGCGTCCCCGAGATCCTCGATGCGCTCGAGGCGGAGGGGGCGGCGCTCGGCCTTCTGACGGGCAACATCGTCGCCGGCGCCGAGGGCAAGCTCTCGGCGGTCGGGCTCTGGCGCCGTTTTCCCTTCGGCGCCTTCGGCTGCGACGACGCGGACCGGAACCGCCTGCCGCCGATCGCGCTCGAGCGGGCCTTCCGCCATACGGGAACGCGCTACGGTCCCGGCCGCACCTGGATCGTCGGGGACACCCCGCACGACATCGAGTGTGCCCGCGGGTCCGGCCTGTCCGTGCTCGGCGTGGCCACCGGACGCTTCTCCGTGGACGATCTCCACCGGGCCGGCGCCGACGAAGTCCTCCCCTCGCTCCGGGACACCGGCCGCGCGATGTCGGCCCTGGCAGGCGCATGAACCGGGGCTCGAAGGGCGACCCGAAGGCCTATCGATTCGACGTCCGCCTCGCGGGCGAGCCGGTGCGGCCGCAGGTCTCCGTCGTCTGTACGCCGGCCGGGGTTCACTTCGAGGACCGGCAGATCCCGCTCGCATCCGTCTTCTGGGTATCGAGGCGCGCCGGCCTCATTCTCGTCTTTGCCCGGCAGGAAACCGTCGCCTTCTTCGGGGAGAGCGGAGACCTGGAGGACTTCGCCCGCAACGTGGAACGGGGCAGCGATGTGGCGGGCCGGCGGTCCCTCCTCCGGCCACTGGCCGCGGACGTCGTCGTGTGTACCGCCGGCACCGAGATCACCGGGAGGATCGGCGACGCGCCCCTCGAGGGGCTCTACCTCGCGGTGTTCACGAGGCGGGGGCTGCACCTCTTCGCTGAAGAGCACGAGTACACCCTGCGCTGGCCGACCGAGCACGCGGCCGAGGCTGCCGACGCTGCCGACGCTCGTGGAGATGGCCGCCCCGTCCTCGAACTCGCCAAGGGGGACGCGTCCTTCGAGATTCGCTATCTCTTTCAGGAGGAAATCCGCGCCGTCCTGGAGGTCGCCGGCACCGTCCCGGCGCCTCCGGACACCGACGACGCGCTGGAAATGTTCGACAAGGGGGAGGTCGCGCGCCCGGTGCGGGCGCGACTGCCGGATTTCTCCGTGGGCGCGGACACGCTGCAACAGGTGTGCGAGGCGGCGGTCGACCGCGTGCGGATCGACCCTTCGATCGGCGAGAGCTTCGATCGGCGCTACTTCGAGCGGCACTTCCGGACGCTCGGTGAGATGGCGCTCGGGCCCCTCATGCTGCGGCGCTCCGCCGCGCTCGAAGCCGACTCCGTCGTCGGCGCCGTTCAGGCCATGGATGCGGAGCAGATGCGGCAGGACGCGATCGCCGCGTTTCGCGGTGTCGCGGAAGAGTTGGTGCGAGTGTACGCGGCCGAGGTACAGGCCATCGTCAGGACCAGGCGTCTCGACCGGGACAAGGGCGAGAAGGCGTTGTCCGCCGCCGGCGAACCCGCCTTGCGGGAGACGACGTCGAAGTACATCGATGCCCTGAACCCGGCGTTCGACGCCACCCTGGCCCGGCAGCAGCTCCTCCTGCAGCAGTTGCACGCGCGCGATCTCGCACCGCCCGAGGCGGAGGAAGCGAGCGTCGAGGAGGCGATCCGGGCCTGGAAGGACGAGGTGACGAAGCTCGACAGAGCGTACGTGTCCGCAGCCGCCGCGGCGCTCGTCGAAATCGGGGCCCTGTGGTCCGATCGCATGATCCCCGGTCTCCGGGCGCTGGCAGCCCTTCGAGCCCGACGCTTGTCGAAGCGGGGCCGATGGGCGATTCTCGCGATAGTGGCGTTCTTCGTCGCTGCAGCGCTGGCCTGGTTGGCCCGCGACCTGATCTAGGACAGGGAGTACGAGCGATGGCAAGGAAGATGGCACAGCAGCAGAGCGCTCCCCCGCGCAAGAACCGATGGTTTCCGATCGCCCTGGTCGTCGTTGTGGCCGCCGGCGGGTACTGGCTTTTCGTGGGAGGCGGACAGGGTGGCTCGGGTCCGCCCGCGACACACCCGGACCTTCTCGAGGTCCTCGCGGAGGCGGAGCCCGATGCGTCCGTCGGGGTGCCGATCGGGCCCGAGTCCGCGCCGATCACGATCGAGGAGTTCTACGACCCTTCCTGCCCCTACTGCGCGAGTTTCGCGGGTTTCGCCGGCAAGCTGCTGCGCCAGAGCTACGTCGAGACCGCGAATGCTCCCGTGCGCTGGATCTCGTACGACTACATGGTCGGTTTCCCCAACTCCGTCGCGGCCTCGCTGGCCGCGCGCTGTGGGGGTGAGCAGGGACTCTACTGGCCGGTGCACGACCTCATCCTCTCTCGCCAGACGCAGTGGTATCAGCTCGCCGACCCCGCCGACGCCATCGCGGAGATCGCGACGCAGGCCGGCGTCGATGCCGATGCTTGGAACGCGTGCATGCGCGAGCGCCGCCCCCTCGAGGATATCGCCAAGTCGCACCAGTACGGCGTATCGCGCGGGGTGAACTCCACCCCCACGCTCTTCGTCGACGGCGTGCGGGTGGACCTCCAGGGCGTGGAACCCTACACGCACATCGAGGGCCTCATCCAGGCCCGGATCGAGGCGCTCTCCTCCGGGGACGATCCTTCGGACAGCGGACAGGGAGCGCCATAACCCATGAGTGAGTTGAACCGGCGCCGGGGGATCGCGCTCCTGGCGCTGGCCGGTCTCTTTCTTTCCACCTACCTCTTCCTCTACGCGCTCGGCTACTACGGCGAGCTGGCGTGCGGCGCGGGCGGCTGCGATCTCGTGCAGGGGTCGCGCTGGGCCCGCTTCCTCGGATTCCCCGTGGCCGGCTGGGGCGTGGGCTGGTACGTGGCCGTGTTCGGCGTCTCGATGCTCGGGACCCTGGACGGCTCCGGCGCTGCCCGCTGGATCCCGCGCGTGCTGGCCGTGCTCGCCCTGGGCGGACTCGCCTTCACGATCTACCTCACGGCGCTCGAACTCTGGGTCATCCACGCCATCTGCCGCTGGTGCGTGGGAAGCGCCGTCATCACCCTCGGCATCTTCCTCCTCACCCTCCCCGACTTCCGCGCGCTTTCTCGGCGGGCTTAGGAGTTGCGTCTGAACGATCGTCCTGATCGAGGATGAACTGTTTGAATTTGGCCGCTGCGTTGGTCGAGTTCAGCACCGCCTCCACCACGCGATCCAGCACCGCTCGGCGCATCCGCTCCCTGCGGGTGATCTTTCCGAGGCCGAGTTGAAACTCGATGACCCGCGCCTCCACAATCCTGATTTCCGTGTACGCGATGACCGTCTCGTGGCGGATGAACGGGTGGTCGCCGCGGTCGAGCAGGACAGTGTCGTCCGACCAGGGTTTTCGAGAGGTACAACTTGCGATCAGGACGCGGGCAGGATCGCCTGACGGGCGCGTGAGTATGATCCAGAGGTGGGGTGTGAGTTCGTGCCCGCCGATGAGAAAACAGTCTCCGGCCTGCACGTCCGTGCCTTAGCCGAAGATCGCTTCGGCGGCCCCCATCGCGCGCAGATCGCCGACAATCTGTTCGCTTTCCTCCGGAGTCTTCTCGTGTGCGAGGATGTCCTCGTAGCGGATGGGAAGCACGCGAGCCTCGCCGGGGTCCCGCCATTCCGGTAGCTGATGTACGTGGTCCACTACCGCCCAGCGGTCCATCGCCCCGAACTCGCCATACACGGATCGCGCCAATTCCAGCTCGGCGTCGGATAGTTCGTCGACGGGGCAGTCGCCCTTCAGCGAGACCTCGTAACGTGAATCCTGATCGATATGGGTTTCCCAGTAACTCTCGTCGGAGGGGCTCGAACCGTAGTTGATGAGATCGAGGGTCTCGGACAGGACGGGTCCATGCTGCATCGAGACATAGCGGTCGTAGGTGACCGGCACGCCCCGCTCGACCAGGCTGCGCCGGTCGACCAGGTAGAGGAGCTTGATGAGCTTCATATAGCTCATCCGCCCCCCCGCCAGGCGCAGGAACTCACAAGCGAGTTGCGTCGTTCTGGCTTGTCTGAACCTAGGGTACATCTGTACGCGACTCTCCTTTCGTACGGCCTCCGCTCCAACAACGAGGATAAGTCCAACCAGCCATCGCGGCCAACGTGGACTGGGCCGGATCAGGAGCCGGGGGGGCGGAGTTCGTTCCACCGTTCGATGAACGCGACCGCGGCGTCGACGAAGATTTCGGTCGCGATTCGGCCGCGTTCCGTCGAGGCTTCGGCTGGATGGCGCGTCCCCCACACGCCCGTGGACGACATTTCCGCGGACGATGTCCCCTTCCCGGTCGACTCGTCCTTGAGTCCCTCGGCGAGGAACACGGCAAGCGCCGTCGGATCGCCCGCCAGCACGTCGGGGAGCATCGCCTCCAGGTGCGCCGGCAGCGTGACCTCCGCCGGGACCGCCGCCTCGATGTCCACCAGCGTCGGCATGAGGTAGAGCGAACTCGAGGTCTCGGGCGTCCCGCCGTGACGGTCGAGTTCGTCGGGCGGCGGCGTCGGGACGGAGGCCATCCGGTCTCGATCCCGGAACGGCCCCGACACAGCGCCCAGATCGACCGCGATCCCCGCCGTCTCCTGGTTGATGCGGTCCACGATGAACGTCGTGATGGCGCGGTTCCCGCCGTGCGCGTTCATGATCAGGAAGCGCTTGAACCCATGCGCGATGAGGCTCTTCACCGCCTCGACGTACACCTCCTGTACGAGCGGAGAGGGCAGCGTGATCGTCCCCTCGAACCCCATGTGATACGGGGACTGTCCCGGCAGGAGGATCGGAGCCACGAGGACGTCGGCCCGCTGCGCCACGAGCTTCGCCTGCTCGACCCCGTTCAGGTAATCCGTGCCGATCGGAAGGTGGTTGCCGTGCTGTTCCAGCGCGGCGACCGGGATCAGGACCATGTCGCTGCGCGTGAGAAAGTCCCGCACCTCCGGCACGGTCATGTGGGGCAGGTAGTTCTTCACCTTCTCCTGCGTCCACAGCGGATTGGTCTGCGGGTCCGTCTGAGCGGCCGCCGTCTGCGCGGTCGCCGCCGGAGCGAGGGCAAGGGACAGGAAGACGGGCAGAGATCGTCGCATGGGACCTGCTCCTGTCAGAGGGTCACGCGGCCCCCGGGGTCTCAGGCGGTGGCGCGCCAGAACCCTTCCAGCGCCTCTCCGTCCGGCGAGGCGCGCAGCTTGTCGAAGGCCCGGTTCCGGATCTGCCGGATGCGCTCGCGGGTCACGCCGAGAAGCGAACCGATCTCCTCCAGCGTCATCTCCTCGCCGTCGTCGAGGCCGTAGTAGAGGACAAGGATCTTCCGCTCGCGCTCCGTGAGGTAGCGCTCGAACATCCTCTCCAGGAACTCCCGGCGCGCCTGGTCCTCGACATCCTCCTCGATGTCCGCGTCGTCCATCCCCGAGAAGCGCTCCCCGAAGGACGCGCTGTCGCGGTCGGACTTGTCGAGAGGCGCGTCGAGGCTGAGTTCGGCCGAGGCCACGCGCCGCAGCGCGCGCACCGTCTCCACCGGCTCCTCCATCTCCTCGGCGATCTCACGGTCCGTCGGCGAGCGTCCCAGCTTCTGGGTGAGCGCCGTCTCCGTCCGGGAGAGCTTCACGAGATTGGAGTTCTGGTTCAGCGGGATGCGCACGGAGCGGGTCTGCTCGGCCAGCGCCTGCAGCACCGTCTGCCGAATCCACCACACCGCGTAGGAGATGAACTTCACGCCCTTGTCGGGATCGAACTTCTTGACGGCCTTGAGCAGACCCTCGTTCCCGATGCAGACGAGTTCGGCCAGGTTGAGCCCCCGGCCCTGGTACTTCTTCACATACGAGATCACGAACCGCAGGTTCGCCGTGACGAGGCGCTCCGCCGCGTGACGGTCGCCGGCCCGCGCCTTGCGCGCGATCTCCCGCTCGATCTGTGGGTTCTCGATCAGCGGATAGCGCTCGACATCCTGCAGATACTGGTCGAACGAGTCGAGCGCGTGCGTGTCGAAGAACATGCGTCGGCTGGTAGCCGTCTTCGCCATATGAAATCCGAATCCTGACTCGGGTCGGTTGTTGAAAACCATCGCCGCGGGGTGGGCCAACCGGAACTCCGCCCCGCCACGGTTCGATCCGATCGCTCTTGATACAAACTTGAAATAATAGAGTAAATCGGAGTGAACCGCACGTTTTTCCGACTTCTACTACCCCGGACCCCCCGCTCGGGCTCCCTCGCCGCCGCAGTCCGAAGCCGCGGCCGCCATGCGCTCGCGACGCCGCAGGCGGAGGAGATACCAGCAGAGGGAGGCCCAGGTGATCCCGTATCCGGCGCCGATGAACAGCCAGTGATCGTTCATACCCGGTTCACCCTTCCTCCGGTCCCGACAGTTCGAGTTCGAGTTCCGTTGCAGCCAGCCGGTATCGCCGCAGCCACAGGTAGGCGAACGCGAGCGTGTAGGCGACGAATCCGAGCATCATCACGAGCCCGTACGCGCTCCACATGGACTGCGGGGACGACGGGGGCTGGTGCAGGCTCCGCCACCAGAACACCGACATGTACACGATCGGAACCTGGACGAACGCGATGAGACCGATCACGGCCGCCCAGCGCGCTCGCCGGTCCGGATCCTCCGTCATCGAACGCACGACGAGGTATCCCGTGTAAATGGGTACGAGGAGCGCCGTGGTCGTGATTCGCGGGTCCCACGCCCACCAGATCCCCCAGGTGGGCCGGCCCCACAGCGTGCCGAGGATGAGGGTGAGGACGGCGGCGAACACCCCGAGTTCCGCGGCGGAGACCGCGAGAAGGTCCCACTTCAGCCGGCGCTGCACGAGATAGAGGATGCTCATGAGGAAGACGACGAAGAACGCGAGCATCATCACCCACGCGACCGGCACGTGGACGTAGAGAAGGCGCTGCACCTCGCCCTGCAGCGCGTCGGCGGGCAGCACGGCGAGCCCGAGCACGCTGCCCACCGCGATCAGGGCGATCGCAACCCATCCGAGCATGATCAATTTGTTCATGAGACCCGCATCACTCCTCGAGGACGACGGGGAAGATCCACAGACAGACCACGAACAGTATCACGTCGTAGGACGCGAGTAACCTCAGCCACCCGCCGGCCCGTCCGAGCGGGTCGCCGGCGAGGAACGCTTCGGTCGCGCCGACGCTCCCAAGGACGACCGGGACGAGGGCGGGGAAGAGGAGGAGCGGCAGCAGGAGTTCGCGCGCCCGGAGGTGGACGGTGAGGGCGGAGAAGAAGGTCCCGATGACGGAGAAGCCGAAGGTGCCGAGGACGGCCACGAGGAGGAGCGGGCCCGCCTGCGCCGTGAAGTCGACCTGGTAGAGGATCGCGGCGGCGGGGAAGAGGACGACCTCGAGCGCGGCGAGGACGACGAGGTTGCCGGCGAGCTTGCCCAGGTAGATCGCGCGCACGTCGCCGGGATAGAGCCGCAGCAGGCGGGTCCCGCCCGCGAGTTCCTCGTTCTGGAAGGTCCGGCCGAGGGAGAGGGTGCCGGTGAAGACGATCGCCACCCAGAGGAGGCCGCCCGCGAGCCGTCCGAGCAGGTCGTTGTCCACCCCGATGGCGAAGCTGAACATGAAGAGGACGAGCGCGGCGAAGGAGAGCATCGCGGTGAAGCCCTGCCGCGTGCGGGTCTCCGAGAGGATGTCCTTCCACAGGATGGCGGCGGCGCGCCGCGCGAGCGCGCTCACGGGGTCACGTCGGCGACGCGGCCGCCCGCCAGCCGCACGACGTCGTCGGCGTGCCGGGTCGCGTCCTCGACCCGGTGCGAGGCGATGACCACGGCGGCGCCGGCGTCGCGCCACCCGCGGACCGCGTCGTGGACGAGTCCCACGCCGTCCTCGTCCAGGCTCACGAAGGGTTCGTCGAGCAGCACCAGTTCGAGCGGGCGGAGCCGGAGCCGCGCGAGTTCGAGGCGCTTGCGCATCCCGGTCGACCACCCCCGCACGGGAAGATCCGCCGCCCCGCCAAGTTCGACCGCGGCCAGCGCGTCCCGCAGGTCGTCGTCCGTGGCCGCCGTCCCGGACATGCGGGCCGCGAAGCGCAGGTTCTCGACCCCGGTCAACTCCTCGTACGCGTGCCCGCCGGCCGTCATGAACGCGGCGCCCGTCCGGATCTCGTCCCCGCCCGCGGGGAGGGTGTGACCCAGGACCTCCAGCCGGCCCGCCGTCGGCTTGAGGAGTGTCGAGATGAGGCGGAGGAGCGTGGTCTTGCCCGTCCCGTTCGCGCCGAGCAGCGCGACGACCGCGCCGCGCGGCACCGCGAGGTCGACCCCGCGCAGCGCCCAGCGGCGCCCGAAGCGCCGGGTGACGCCCTCCGCCGCGACCGCGAGGCTCACCGGCCCGCCCCCCGCCCGCGCGCCGCGAGACCCCGCCCGTGCCGTCCGCGCGCCGCCGGCCCGTCCGTTGCTGGCCCGCTGCGGGGGGCGCTCATACGTTCCGCCGCATGGAACTCGACCGGATCGCCCGTCTCGCCGGAGGCGGGGGCGGCAAGGTGCTGCTCTACGTGCTCGACGGACTGGGCGGGCTGCCGCGCGAGCCCGGGGGGCCGACCGAACTCGAGGCCGCCCGCACGCCGCACCTCGACGAACTCGCCCGCGCCGGGACGTGCGGCCTCCACGACCCCGTTGCGCCGGGCATCACCCCGGGCAGCGGCCCCGGCCACCTGGCCCTGTTCGGCTACGATCCCCTCGTGTACGAGACCGGCCGCGGCGTGCTCGAAGCCCTCGGCATCGACTTCCCGCTCGGACCGGGCGACATCGCCGTGCGCGCCAACTTCTGCACCCTCGACGCCCGGGGCCGGGTGGCCGACCGCCGCGCGGGCCGCATCCCGTGCGAGGAAGCCGCCCCCCTGGCCGCCCGGCTCAACGGCATCGAACTCG
This sequence comes from Candidatus Palauibacter sp., assembly GCF_965261555.1. Lineage (GTDB taxonomy): Bacteria > Gemmatimonadota > Gemmatimonadetes > Palauibacterales > Palauibacteraceae > Palauibacter. The sequence continues at coordinate 259,450 of NZ_OZ253465.1, read as the reverse complement.
ACGGCGCCCGCTGTACCGTGCGCCACGTGAAGGAGCACCGCTTCGTCCTCGTCCTGCACCCCGACGTCCCGGCGGGCGACGCCGTGAACGACACCGATCCCGGCATGACCGGCCGGCCGCCCCACGCCCCCGAGGCGCGGAACGCGGAGGCCGAACCGACCGCGCGGCTTCTCGCGGCGTGGCTCGAAGCGGCCGCGGAGCGGCTCGCCGGCCAGCCGCAGGCGAACATGGCGCTCCTGCGCGGCGTCTCCAGCCAGCCCGACTGGCCCCGCTTCGGCGACGTGTTCGGCATGCGAGCCGCCGCCGCTGCCGCGTACCCGATGTACCGCGGCGTCGCGCGCCTCGTCGGCATGGACGCGCGCACGGTGCCCGCGGGCGCCCCCCCGCTCGTCGACGCCCTGAAGGCGCGGTTCGCCGAGCACGATTTCTTCTTCCTCCACTTCAAGCCTCCCGACAAGGCCGGAGAAGACGGCGACTTCGACCGCAAGGTAGCCGCCATCGAGGAAGCGGACGTCATCGTCCCGGAACTCGTCGCCGCGGGCCCCGACGTCATCCTCGTGACCGGCGACCACTCGACCCCCTCCGTCATGCGCAGCCACAGCTGGCACCCCGTGCCCTTCCTCCTCCACGGCAGCCCGGCCCGCAACGACGACGCCACCACGTTCGGCGAGACCGCCTGCCGCGCGGGCGCCCACGGCCGCATCCGCGCCTGCGACCTCATGCGCCTCGCCGCCGCCGGCGCCGGCCGCCTCAAGAAGTTCGGAGCCTAGCCCGAAAGCTCGAATCCGTACAGCCCGAGCGGGTTCCCGGCGATTCCGCCGCCCTTCCCCGCCGCTCCCGCCCGTCGGGTGCGTGGCGGGGTTTGGTCCTCCATCGGCGTATAGAAAGTAGAGAGGTGCAAGAAACAACGTCGGAGGAGGTTTCGCGTGATCAACATCCTCGCGGATTCGCCGCACGACGCGAAGCGAATCGCGGCAGCAGTCGGCGGAAGAGCGAAAATCGTGAAGGATGCCGACGAGTTCACGAATGGCGATGGCCACGTTGCGTGCCTGATTCTGGGTTGCCGCCATCCCATTCCGGCGGAGAGGATCGAACTCCTGCGGCACATCGAACGGAACGGGCTGTGGATTCCCCTCATACTCGTCACGGATTCCGAGCCCGGAGCTGCTCAACGGCTGAATGGCGTCAACACGTCCGCCATCGTCTGGTTCGCAGACCTTGAGACCGAACTCCCGCCCGAGATCGAAGCGGCCCGGGGATCGGTCCCGTTGCTGCGCCTGGCCGAGCAGGCCCGGAAAACGACGCTGGCTCCCGCACTTCGAACCACGCTGGAGTACAGCCTCCGCGCCGCCACCGATCGACCCGTGCGTGGGGTGAGGGAGTTGGCCACCGCCACGGGTTACTCACCGATCACGCTCTCCAAGGCGTTCAGCCGATGGCAGCACGGCAGGACGACGCTGAGCCAATTCCTGGAGGCTCTGGTGATCCTGAGAGCCATGCAACTTCGTTCCTCGGGTATGAACTGGAAGCGCGTCAGCCCGCGCCTCGGCTTCGCCCTCGAGACGCTTCACCGCAAGTCGAAACGATGGACCGGGTGCACCTTGGTGCAACTGGAGAGAGTGCCTCCCGACCGCCTGCTGACGGCTCTCGTGGAGCAGTACCTGCGGCCGCCACGGCCCGGTGACCCCCCGAACCCGTAGCGAACGTCGGTTCGCCGAAGGCACAAACCAGATTCGGTCAACGCGATATCGGTGAATCTTTGACGAAATCGGTGCAGCCCCTTGAGACGACCGTCGCCGATAGCCAAGCTACCGCACTGCGAAATCAGTCTCATGCCAGACTGGTTGTCGGTCGCGCCAAGATCGACACAATCTTCTTCAAAGGAATCAGGACAATGTCGAATCGCCCCAAGATTGGACTCGGAATCGCGTTGCTCGCTCTGGTCATGGCCATGCCGCTGTCTGCGTCGTCCGTCCCTGTGGCCGAGACGTCCGCACCCACCGTTTTGCTCGAGTCCTTCGACGCGATGGTCGCTGATTCGGAAATGGTGACCTTGGAAGAGTCGTGCTACCTTTTCGACTGCGACGAGGATGATCGAGAGTGGGCGAGGAAGAAGATCCGATCGAAGTGCGGCTGGGTCGGCGGCTACATGGAGATCAGTTGCAGCCCAGGTGGCATAAAGGTCCACAAGTTCGAGTGCTGGGACGAATTCTTGGGGTAACCCGCGGTGACGACTCTTTCCGGGATGGCAGCGATGGCAGCGGGAAAAGTGGTGTGCCTGGCAGCGGTAGCCGTAGTTGGCTTGGCGCACGGCGTAGCGGCCCAGGTCGTGTCGGTCCCCAGTCAAATGACAATGTCTGGATTGTGGATCGGCATGGGCTGGACCGTCCCCGATGCTGCGGAGCCTGATCGAGAGGCGCGACGTTGGCCTAGCGTGAGTCGCATTCGGCCATGTTCCCCCGCGCACTTCGCCGGACTTGAGCCGGGCGATGCGCTGCTCAGCGTGAACGGGCGCGACACACGCGACGGTGCTCCATTCCTACCAGGTTCCGTTGGCACTGAATACGTGATCAGAGTCGAACGACCGGGAACGGGGGCCTTGAACCTGACGCTACAGTTGGCGCGGCGACCGACCAAGGTCTTGGAGCCAGTGAGCGAAGCGCCGATTGGCAGCCCGGCGGATTGGAACTGCCCTCCACTCGATCTGGGTTGAGCTCCTGCCGGGTGTGGCGATTCGACCTTCTGCTGTTGTGGCTCGCCAGCGTCTCCGGGGCGGTGTCACTTTCGAGTTGCGGGCCGTCCACCGGTTTGCCCGACGAGGTGTGGGTGGATACGCTCCGCAGCGGTCGGGTCGTCGTCTCCAATCCAGACTCGCCTTCGTCGGGCTTGGCACGCGTTCCCACGCTGGTCGAGGAGTTGCGCATCGGATCGGTGGAGGGCGACTGCGACGCCTTCGGCGACGTGATCTCCCTTGCCGTGGACGATCCCGGGCGAATCTACGTCGCTGATTTGCACGCAAACGCCATTCGCCAATTCTCACCGCAAGGCGAGTGCCTTGGGTCGGTCGGTCGTGAGGGGAGCGGCCCGGGCGAGTTCGCCATGCTGGCCGGCATCGTCAGGACGCGACACACGCTCTGGGCCATGGATGCCGTCGCGCACCGGCTGACCCTGTTCGACTCGACCGGTGCGGTTCGGGCATCGCTTTCGCTGGGCCTCACCTTGAGTGCGCGGTTTCCGTGGCCGCTCTGGGTCGACAACGACGGGCGCGTGCATCGATGGGCCGTGCCCTACAAGGAGCCGGACGGGACGCGGTCGATGTCGCTCCCCATACTCCTGGTCCGACACGGGAACGGCGAGACACTTGCGGCATCCGATACGTTCCGAGTGCCGAGGCCGAGCCTGGACCGTCGGGTCGAGACCTATTCCCGCACCATCGACAACCTGACGGAGATTGTGTCCGTTCCCCACACGCCGTTTGTTGTGTTCGACGTCGATGGTGAGGGAGACGTCTGGGTGGCGAACCAGGCGGTCTTCGATTTGCACAAGGTCACGTACGGGGGTGACACGACGAAGACCGTACGCCTGCGCCGGCCCCCGGCCCCCCTTGAGGGTCCGGAGCGGCGACGCATTGCCGACGCGACGGGCGTGGCGCCGGACCGGCTGCCGGAGAGGAAGCTCTCGCTCGAGTCCATTCACGCAGGCGCCAACGGGTGGCTGTGGGTCGCTACGGAAACGGGGGCCGTGCGGGAGGAATGGGAGGTCTTCGACGAGCACGGCGTGTACATCGGCAGGGTCGTGTCCCCCGTTCCTCTCGACGCGAAACCCCCGCCTGTGTTCGGGGCGGAGACGATCACCGGCGTCGTGCGGGACGCGCTGGACCTCCAGTACATCGTGCGGCTCCGCATCACCCCTTAGGACAACCGCGTTCGGTTCGGCTCCGGGGCCTGCACGGCGAGCGAGCGCGACGGCACGCGGATTCCGGGTGGACGGAGGGTGCCCGGACGGTGAGATTTGTGCGCCATGGCATGCGGGCTGATCGAGACGGGGGTTGGATGATCGTTGCCATGGCGACGGGCCTTGCGCGGTCGCGCGGCCGCGGAGTCACGCGGAGCCTGAAGTTCATGGCGTTCGCGCTGAGCGTCGCGTGGCCGATGGCGGCGGCGGGTCAGGAACCGGGCCGGGTGTCGGGCGTCGTTCGCGGCGCGGACACGGGCGTGCCCGTCGAGGGCGCCGCGGTTCGGCTGGCGGGAGCGGACGTCGTGGTGGCGGAGACCGTCACCGGCCCAAGCGGTTCCTTCGCCTTTGAAGGCATCGCGCCGGGCGAATATATGCTCGGTGTGCGCCGCATCGGCTTCGCCGCGTACAGCGTGCCGCTGGAAGTGGGCCCTGACGGGCCGGCCCCGCTCGATGTGCGGCTCTCCCTGGACCCGGTCGAGGTGGAACCGCTGGAGGTGGACGTCGAGGGTCGGCCTCTCCGCCTGGTCGAGACGGGCTTCTACGACCGGCTGGAGGAGGGCTGGGGCACGTACTTCGAACCCGAGTGGATCAGAACCCGACGTGCGGGATTCATCCGGCTGACGGATTTCGTGTCGAACCTGCAGATGCGGGCTCCCCTGTCCCGCTGTCGCAGGGTGCCGGTCTACTACGACCGGCGCCTCGTCGGCGAAGCTGATGGCTGGGGGACCAGTCGGCCACGGTCGATTAACTCGGCGGGTACGCACCGGTCCGCCGTGGAGCCGCCCGAGCTGCTGCTGGACGAATTGTCCGTGACGGACTTGGGCGCCGCCGAGTTGTATCCTACCTCATCTCCCATTCCGCTGTTCGCTCTCAACGACACCACGATTAGCTGCGGCGCCATCATCCTCTGGTCCGACTGGACGGCGCAGTTGGGGGGAGTGATCCCGCAGATCGAGGTGAAGCACTGCGAGCCCGCCGGGCGCGCCGGCGAGGTCACGGTCGACGGGACGGTCGAGGACCGGCTCACGGAGGTACGGCTCCCGGCGGCCCGCATCCAGGCGTCGTTCGCGCCATCCGGCGAGGATGGGCCCCACGAACTCCGCGAAATCGAGGCGCGGTCCGACTCCACGGGCCGCTTCCGCCTCTGCGACCTTCCGTCCGGCACCGATGTCACGCTGTCGCCCTCCTATGGCCCCCATCCGGGCGAGGCTGCGACGCTCCGCGCCGAACCGGGCGCGGCGGCCCGCCTGGTTGTGCCCGTCACCGTGCCGGGAGCGGTCGTCGGGCGGGTCGTGAACGGGAACACGGGTCGGGGATTCTCCGCCGTACCCGTCGTGCTGGTCGACACCGACGTCCGATCCGTGACCGGCAGCGGCGGCCGCTTCGCGATGGAGAACCTGCCGCCCGGCTCGTACCAGGTGCGGGCCGAGTGCGGCGGCTTCGAGTCGTCGACGCAGAGGGTCGTGGTCTCGGAGGCGCAGCAGGCCCGCGTCCTCCTCGTCCTCGAGCCCGAAGACCCCGGCCGCGATCTGCGCCGCTGCGACAACTGATGCGCCGGCTCGGGCAGGGCTGTGCGCGCCAGAGCGCTGAGAGGGCCGTGTGCGGGGCCTTCGTGCTGCTGATCGCCGCTTGCGGCGAGGTGGCCGAATCCGATTCGGAGGCCGTCCGACTCGAGCCGGACGCCTCCGTCGTGTCCGCTCCGAGCGAGATGAGCGACGTCGTCCTGCTGGCAGGCGGCACGGCCTGCGTCATCGATTCGTACTGGTACCGCGTCGTCTGCACCGATCCGGATGGCGGGTCCTTCAGCTTCGGCAGCGAAGGCGAAGGGCCGGGCGAGTTCGCAGCGCCGTCCTCGATTCTTCGCGGAGCGGCCGGCACCATCGGCGTGACGGACCTGCAACTGCAACGGCTGTCGGTGTTCTCGGGATCGGGCGAGTTCCTGTCTTCGACGGCCGGTATCCCGAGCGGGTTTCTGGGGGACGGCGCCCGTGGCATGAACGGGACGCTCATCGGGAGGCACCCGAAGCTCGATGCGGACGGCGACCTGTCCTTCGTGAGCGCGGAGGTCGATGCGGCTTCGGGTCGTGTGGTGTGGGAGCGTGCGTTTCCTGAAGAAGCCGACGTCGTCGATTGTTCGACTCCCACGCCCGGGCCGCGCCGCCGCCAGCTTGGGGGAGGATACCATGCCGAGGGCGGCGGTCTTCTGTTCGTGCCGTGCTACGGTGAGTTTTTGGTATGGTACGCCGACCGGGATGCGGCGACACCGGACGCCATCGTGCGCTCCACGTATGTCGAGCGGTACCCGACCGACGAAGATGTGGCGGCGCAGTTGCAGTGGCTGAATTCGCTTCCGGCGGGCGGCTTTCGGCCCAGCTTCGACGAGGAGGAAATCCGGGCCACACCCAAGGTCTGGTACGGTTCGCGCCTCGTGGACGACCAGCGACGGTTCTGGGCGGTTTCGCACTGGAACGCATTTGACGAGGTGATCCCCGCCCTCAGCCATATCGACATGTATCGACTCACCGATGCCGGCCCCCAGTACGCGCTGACGGTCCAGGTGGCGGACAAGGTCGTGGGGATGGATGTGTTCGGGAACACGCTCGCGGTCCTCGTGGAACGCGACACCGGCGGCGTGGTCGCGGAGCGACGCGTGGACTGGTACGACGTCGCCACCGTCACCGCCGGGCGCTGACCTTCACGACATGACCCGGCACGCACGCATGAAATCGATTCCGTCCGCAGGATTCGTCGCTGTGGGAGGCCTGGTGGCATGTGGCGGGGACGTTGCATCCAGGGAATCCGGGGCCGAGGGCCGGGAAGTCGTCGATGTCTCGGCATCGCTGGAGGCGCTCCTGGGCTCCGGCATGCGAATCGGGGCGCACGTGGATCCGGATTCGGAGGCAGAGGCCTTCCTGCGGATCCTCGACGCGCAGCTGACGCCGGATGGCCGCTTCATCGTGGCGCTCGACGCAAGTCCCCCGTTCGTGCGCGTCTTCAACCCCGACGGATCGCTCGAAGCCGCTTTCGTTCCGCGCGGTGAGGGACCGGGCGAGGCCGAGAGTCCCGAGGCGCTGGCGGTCTCCAACGACCGCATCCTCGTGCTGGAACCCGGCCGCGCCTCGGCGCTCACATTCGACGGGGAACTCCTCGAGGACCGGACGATCGATTTCTGGCCGACATCGGCGGCGCGTGGCTGCGCGGACGACTTTCTCACGGGCGCCGCGATTCTCGATCAAACGCCGATTCTGTCCGCGTGGTTGATCGTCGCATCGGGAACGGAGTCCGGAACACACTTCATTCCGGCTCGCGGCGGATCTCGCGCCTTCTACACGAGCAGCGAGGTCGGGCTACTGGAGGCACAGCCCGGTCAAGCGGTGCTCCTCGAGGCCAGCTCTCCCGTCCCGCACATCATCATGGTGGACTATGACGCCGAAACTTGCCTGCTACGCCACCGATTCCTCGGGCCGGGCGGGGGCCCACTCGCGGTCGCGCAGCCACAGCGAGACGGCCACCAGTGCGAACGATGCGGCCCACACCCAGTAGGCGGTCCCCAGATGTCCGTACATGAACCGGTCGCCATCGACCGGGAGCGTGAGCGGGCTCAGGAGATTGAACACCCCGAATCCGAGTGCCGAAGCGCCCGCGGCTCCGGTCACGAGCAGCAGCGAACGGTCCATCGAGCGTCGGGCGCGCCCAAGGGCCGCGAGCGCCAGGACCATCGGCAAGTTCAGCAGCAGCGGGAGGATCCAGCCGTTCTCCAGCGCGAGCCCCAGAAACTCGTATCCCGGAGCCGACATTCCGAGGCCCGCGCCGGACGGCCCGAACCCCACGGCGCCGAACCCGGGGAGAAGGAAGGACAGGGCGTACAGCCCCCAGCCGGCCAACAGGAGGGGCCGCCACGAGGGCGCCCTCGACCTCCGGAACTCCCGAAAGAGCGCCGTCGGCTCACCGAGTTCTTCCCGCGCCGTGGTCCGCAGCGCGCGTGCGGGGTCGGTGCCGGGGGCCGACTGAAGTTCACGGGCGGCGTGGGCGCGCAGGTGATCCTCGAGTTCATTCAGTTGGCGCGGCGAGAACCATCCCCTGTCTTCCAGATCCTCTCGCCAGGCCCGGATCTCGTCATCCAGCCGGAACACTTCCGCCTCGCCAGGAGATTTCGAGGGCGGCGTGCACCGCCCGCCAGCTCTCCCTGTCGATCGACATCTGCCGCCGACCCTGTGCAGTCAACCGGTAGTACTTTCGGGGCCGTGATTCGTCGGTGAGCTGCCAATAGCCCTCGACGAGCCCATCACGCTCCAGCCGGTGCAGGAGGGGGTACAGCATCCCGGGAGACCACTTCAGGTCGCCCCCGGACATTCGCTTCACCTGGCTGATGATCTCATAGCCGTACTGGTCGCCGACGGCCAGGATGGAGAGCACCATCGGGCGCGAAGAAGCCGCCACCAACTCCTTGTAGATGAACTTCTTCATCCGCGCCCGCCATCTTGGAGATAGGACATATTCAGGTCGATGCCATGTAATGCACGATGCCACGAAACGCCGGCAACGTCGAGTCGCAGGGCCCCCACCCCTCAACCGGTGGCCGAGCGTCGCCGGGTCTGCTGGAGGCGCGCCAACAGGTATCCGATCAGCGCCAGTACGACGGTGGCCAGGGCCACCCTGGTGGCGACGTAACGAAGGAACCGCTCCCGTGTCGCTTCCCTGCGTACTTCCTCCTCCCGGATGATCTCGACCACACGTCTGTCGTCAGCCCAGAGTCCCGGGGTAGCGCCTCCGGCCGCTTCCGCCACAAGGTCGGCGCCGCGCCGAAGCAGTACTCCCACCACCTCCGGGTTCGGGCTTGGGACCGCGGCGAACCCTCGGCTCCTGGTGGCAGAGTGCAGCGGCGTTTCTCCGACCCTGGCTCGGACGTTTATGTCCGTCACCCTCGCAAGTTCTTCCACGACGTCAGGGTTGTCGTTCCACAGGGCCGCAAGGTGCAGGGGCGTACGCCCCTCGGGGTTCCGGGCGTAGACGTCAGCGCCGTACTCGAGCAACGCTCGTAGCACTTCCGCCTTCCCGCTCCGCCGAGCCGCAAAATGCAGCGGGGTTCGACCGTTGCGCGACACGGCCTCCAGGCTCGCCCCCGCCTCGAGCAGCGCGCTGACCACTTCGGGGTCGTGGCTGAACGCCGCCGCCCAATGCAGCGGGGTCGCGTTCCTGATGGGGGACCGGTCGTCGACCCCGTAGCCGTGGGAAATGCACCCCCTCACCGTCGCCGGATCCACCGCCCGCCAGAACTCCGGGGTCGTCCATCCATCACACGGGGTCTGGGCCGGAATGGGGGCAGGCGAGGTCACGACCGTCAGGCTGGTTGCATGAGGCGGGTCAGGGGGTGGGTGCGGGGGTTCGGCTGTCCCGTCCCCGGTCGCATGGATCCAGAGCGCGGCGGTTAGCGTCGCGGCCCCGAGGATGCGCGTTCGATCCCGGGGCGTCCGCGCATGCCGGCGAACCGGCAACAGCAACATCGGCGAACGTCCGGGGTCAGGCGGCGCTGGGCGCCTCGTCGGAGTGTTCGATTCCGGCCCCGCCCATCGCGGTGCCCGTGCCCACGGTGATGACGCCGAAGATGAGGTCGTTGAAGAGGGCCTGCGCGTTGGCGAGATACCCGTGGATGAAGGGCGACAGCATGCTGTAGGCGCCGAGGGCGATGAGTCCCCAGCCGCTGATCCGGTTGATGCCGAGGTTGAAGGTGATCGTGACGACGAGGATCGAGCCGCCGAGCACCACGCTGTGCCACCACAGGAAACCGAACGGATATCCCCAGATGAAGGGGGCGCCCAGGAACCAGAGTCCCAATGCGAGACCGACCCAGCGTGAGGCCATCGAACCTCTCTCGGAAGAAAACCGGATGAACCGTCGAACCGGCGCCTATGATGCGCCCCGGGAGGGGCGAAGGCAACGTCGCGCCGCCCGTCGCGGAGCGCTCGCGATGTCCGGCTAGAGCCGGGTCCGGCGGAGGCGGTTCGCGTTCGTGACGACGGAGATCGAACTCAGCGCCATCGCGGCCTCCGCGATGACGGGGTGGAGGAGGCCGAGGAAGGCGACCGGGATCGCGACGACGTTGTAGACGTAGGCCCAGAAGAGGTTCTCGCGGATCTTGCGGAATGTGGCGCGGGCGAGCTTCGTCGCGCGCAGCACGGAGCGCAGATCTCCCTGCACGAGGGTGATGTCCGCGGCCTCGATCGCGATGTCGGTGCCGGTCCCCACGGCGATGCCTACGTCGGCCGCCTTGAGCGCGGGGGCGTCGTTGATCCCGTCGCCGACGAAGGCCACGGTGCGGCCCTCGGCGCGGAGTTGCCGGACGGCGGCGACCTTGTCGGCGGGGAGCAGCCCGGCCCGGAAGTCGTCGATGCCGAGATGCTCGGCGACGGCGGCCGCCACGGCTTCATGATCGCCGGTGAGCATCACGGTCCGGAAGCCACGGCGGCTCAGCTCGAGAAGGGTTTCCCGCGCGTCCTCCTTCACCGGGTCGGCGATCGCGACCGCGCCGAGCAGCCGCCCGCCGGCGGCCACCCAGGCGACCGTGCGCGCGTCGTCGCCGAAACGCCGCTCCACCCGGGCGACGTCCTCCTCCGGGATGCCTTCCTCGCGCAGCAGCCGCGCGCTCCCCACGGCGACCCGCTCGCCATCGACCCCGCCGACAATGCCCATTCCGACCCGAGCCTCCGCGCCGCCCGCCCTGGGGAAGGGGATGCCGCGCCGGCGCGCCTCGTCCACGACGGCGCGGGCGAGCGGATGCTCCGAGGCGTCCTCCACCGCGGCCGCGAGCCCGAGCACGCGCGCCGCCGCCTCGTCCCCCGGCCCCTCGGCTGCTTCGTCCGCCACGAAGGTCTCGACCACGCGGGGGGCGCCGCGGGTCAGGGTGCCGGTCTTGTCGAAGACGAGCGTGTCCGCCCGGTCCAGCGTCTGGACGGCGGCCCCGTCCCGGATGAGGACGCCGCGGGTGGCTCCGACGCCGGTACCGACCATGAGCGCCGTGGGAGTGGCGAGCCCGAGCGCGCAGGGGCAGGCGATGACGAGCACCGCGACCGCGGCGTAGAGCGCGAGCGAGAGGCGGCCCAGCTCCGGGTTCACCCACGGGATGAACCCCGCCGCCCAGCGCGCGGCCTCCGTGAAGACTCCGGGCACCACGAACCAGCCCACGAAGGCCGCCAGCGCGACGACGAGGATGACGGGCACGAAGATGGCGGTCACCCGGTCCGCGAACTCCTGGATCGGGACCTTGCTCGCCTGCGCCTCCTCCACGAGGCGGATGACGTTGGACAGGAAGGTGTCCTCGCCCACGCCCGTTGCCCGCACCCGGAGCGCGCCGGAGTGATTGACCGTCGAACCGAGGACGGAGGACCCCCGCTCCTTCTCGACCGGGATCGACTCGCCCGTCGCGAGCGATTCATCGACCGCGCTCCTCCCCTCGAGAACGACGCCGTCCGTCGGGATCTTCTCGCCCGGGCGGATGATCATCACGTCGCCCACCGCGACGTCACGGGTCGGGACCTCGAGTTCGGCGCCCTCCCGCTCTACGCGCGCCGTCGGCGCTTCGAGCGAGAGCAGGGCCTGGATCGCCGACGAGGAACGGCCGCGCGCCTTCGCCTCCACGAACCGTCCCGTAAGGTGGATGGCGGCGATCATCGCGCCCACCGGAGCGAAGTTCATGATCATCGGGGCGAACCCGAGGACGTGAAGGACCGCCCACACCCCCGTGAGCACGGAGACGCCCGCCCCGAGCGCGATGAGGACGTCCATGTTCGGCATGCGGCCGCGCGCCGAGCGCCAGGCGCTGCGCAGGGTCGGCCCCCCCGGGCCCGCGAGGACGGCGGCCCCGAGCACGGTCACGCCCAGGTCGAAGACGAGAGGCGACGGCCAGCGCACCCCTGCGATCATCTCCGGCAGCATCCACACCATGGCCGGAGCGGTGAGCGCCCACGCGGTCCACATGGTTCTCCGCGCCTCGCGCGAGCGGGCTTCCGCCTCCGCAAGGCGCGAGCGTTCGGCCTCTCCCCGGTCCACGTCCGCGACGGGTTCGATCTCGTAGCCGGCCGCTCCGACGGCGGCGGCGAGTTCCTCGAAGGGTACGTCCCGCGTGAGCGTCAGCGTCGCGGACTCGGCGGGCAGACTCACCGAAGCCTCCACGCCGTCGACCGCGTTCAGACTCCTCTCCACGGAGCCGACGCAGCCGGCACAGTGCATGCCGGCGATCCGGTACGTCTTCCTGGCGGGGCTCGCCGCCGCGTTCGAGGCGTCCATGATCATCCTTCCCGTGTTACTTGCGGGCGAAGTTACTTGCCGGCGAAGCGCATGAAGAGATCCGCAATCTCCGCGCGCACCCGCGCGGCGTCGTCGCCGCCTTCCTCGATGGCGTGGGTGGCGCAGCGCTCGAGGTGGTTCAGCAGGAGTTCCTTCTCGGCCGCGCGGAGCGCGGAGTGAACGGCGGCGAACTGCTGCAGGATGTCCAGGCAGTACCGCTCATCCTCCACCATGCGGGCGATGCCCCCGACCTGTCCCCGGATACGGGCCAACCGACGGCCGAGGTCGTTTTTTGTCCCCTCCGCGATCCCCATCGCATGCGTCCCCGCGTCGCTCACCGCCATTCCCTCCGTGTTCGTGCCGCCGGTTTCGGTCCTGCATAAATACCATACAGGGGTATTGTATATCTCGCAAGCGGCGGGGCCCGGCGTGAGCCCCGGTGCGAGATCCTCGCGCTTGCGGTGGCGGCGTTTCGCCGGGGGCTGCTAAACTCAGGGCCATGTTCAGGAAACTCAGGCAGATGGTCGACGAGGCGCTCGACCGGATGGAAGCGAAGCAGCCCGGTGCGTCCGAGGACGACATCGACCGCGTCATCCGCGCCATGCGCCAGGAACTCGTCGACACGCGGGCTCGGATCTCCGAACTCGAGGGGCTGTTCGAGTCGCAGGTGCGTCAGGCGGACAGGGAAAAGGACGCGGCCCGGGTCGCGGAGCGGCGGGCGGCGAAGGCCGCGGAGATCGGGGATGCGGAGACGGTCGAGGTCGCGAACCGGTTCGCGGCGCGGCACCGCCAGCGGCTCGAGGTTCTCGTCCTCAAGGCCGAGGGGACGCAGGCTGAAATCCAGCAGCAGAAGGCCGAGGCCGCGCAGGGCGCGGAGCAGCTGAAGAGCGCCATGGCGCGCCGGGATTCGCTCAGCGTGCAGCAGCGGCGCGCGCAGGCGATCCGGCATTCCTCTGAACGGTTCGACTCGGCGGACGCGTTCGACCGCATGGCCGAGAAGATGGAGGGAAGCCAGGATCTCGACGACGCGCGCCGCCAGGTGGACGAAGCGCTCGACCCCATGGCCGGCGCGCCGCAACGGGACTTCGTAGCCGAGCGGGAACTGCGCGAGGCGAGGGCGGACGCGATGCTCGAGGAGTTGAAGCGCCGGATGTCGAAGGGGGAGTAGCCCCACGGAAAGAGCGGAGGACCGATGGACCTGCTGACGATTGCCGTCTTCGGATATCCCCTCGTCCTCATCGCGATCGGGGTGTGGCGCTCCAGGCAGATCAAGAGCCACGCGGACTTCATGGTCGCCGGCCGCAACGTGCCGGTGGCGCTCCTCGTGGGGACCCTCATCTGCACCTGGATCGGATCCGGATCGCTCTTCGGCGGGGCCGGACTCGCCTACCGGACGGGGATCGCGGAGCTATGGTTCTCCTTCGGCGCCTGGGTCGGCCTCCTCGTCGCCTTCTACCTTGCGCCCCGCGTGCGCTCGATCGCGAAGTACACCGTCCCGGATCTCCTCGAGCAGCGCTACAACGCGGCGGCGCGCGTCCTCGGCACGGTCGCGATCATCCTCGCCTACGTGACGATCGCCGCCTACCAGTTCCGGGGCGGCGGCTGGATTCTAAGCATCGTCACGGATGGCGCCATCTCCCCCACGGCCGGGATGATCATCACGTGCGTCACGATCGTGGCCTTCACGGCACTCGCCGGCATGGTGTCGATCGTCTCCGTCGATCTCCTGAACGGGATCATCATCACGCTCGGCATCATCATCGGTCTCCCCTACCTCGTGCTGTCGAACGGCGGCGTGGGGGCGATCGCGGCCGCGCTTCCGGAGCAACACCTCACGGTACTCGGGGGACACAACGTGCTCTGGGTCATCGGCGTCGCGATGCCCACCTTCCTGCTCATCCTGGGCGAGAGCGGCATGTATCAGAAGTTCTTCTCCGCAAAGGACGCGGGGTCCGCCAAGAAGGCCGTCGTCGGCATGTTCCTCGGGGTCGTCTTCATCGAGACGACGCTGGCGCTGATCGCGATTGTGGGTCGGGCGGTGTTCCCGGAACTCGCGGACCCGGAACAGGTGTCGCTCGTCGGCCGGGCCGCGTCGGAGACGATCATCCTTCACATCGCCGCCAACGGGCTGCCGATCATCGGGGGCGCGATTCTCCTCGCGGCGGCGGTCGCCATCGTGCTCTCGACGGGCAACACCTTCCTGCTCGTGCCCTCGACCAACGTGAGCCGGGACCTCTACGAACGCTTCGTGGATCCGGACGCGAGCGAGGGGCGGAAGCTGGCGCTGCAGCGCCTCTGCGTCGTCCTCTTCGGCGCGCTCGGGCTCGTCCTGCTGACGCAGTTCGACACCGTGCTCGCGATGGCGCTCTACGCGTACTCACTCGTCGGCGCGAGCCTCACGCCGGCGCTCCTGGCGGCCTTCCTCTGGCGCCGCGTGACGCCGCAGGGAGGGGTGGCGTGTATCGCCGGCGGACTCGGGAGCATCGTGGGAATCGCGCTCCTGTCCCGGTTCGGCGTGAACTTCACCGCTACGATCGGGGGGACCGCCTTCGATTTCGCTTCGAGCGACTACATCGTGATCCCCGGCGTCCTCATCTCGCTCGGGCTCCTGATCGTCGTGAGTCTCCTCACGCCGCCTTCGCCAGAGGAGAAGTGGCGGCCCTTCTTCCAGGAGAATCCCGAGAAGCTCTGAGCCTGGCAGCCCGTGGGAAAACCCCGGCCACCGGGTCGGCCCGACAGTCCGCGTCAGCTCACGAGCGGTTGGAGTAGTGCGAACCCGGGAGGCGGACCCAGGACGACGAGGAGATCGCCGGGCCGCACCCTCTCCTCCGGTCCCGGGTTGTAGACGGGGCCTTCGCCGCCGACGTCGCCGCCACGGTGGATCGCGACGACGAGCAGCCCCGTCCTGGCCCGAATCTGCGCCTCGTCCAGGGTGAGCCCGGCGACCTCGGAGGATTCCGACACGGACACCTGCTCCAGGATCAGCCCCATGGCGTCGCCTGACGTCCCGAAGTCGGTGAAGAGCGTGACGTCGGGGCGCAGGACGAGCGAGGCCAGCTGAATGCCGCTGGTCGCAGCGGGCGTGACGACGCGGTCGGCGCCGGCCTTCCTGAGCTTGCTCACGGATTCCTCGGCGCGCGCGCGCCCCACGATCGTGAGGTCCGGATTCAGTTCCCGCGCAGCGAGGCAGACGAAGGCGTTGTCCGTATCCGCGCTCAGCGCGGCGATGAGCCCGCGAGCCCGGTCGATCCCCGCCGCCATGAGCGATTCGTCGTCCGTCGCGTCCCCCACGAT
The DNA here is from genome assembly GCF_965261555.1 of Candidatus Palauibacter sp. GTDB lineage: Bacteria > Gemmatimonadota > Gemmatimonadetes > Palauibacterales > Palauibacteraceae > Palauibacter. The sequence continues at coordinate 243,916 of NZ_OZ253465.1, read as the reverse complement.
GGCCAGCGCGTCGGGGTCCAGTTGCCGCGCGCCCTCGAGGTGCGCGGCGTCGCTCTCGATGGCGACGTAGGGCGTGCCGCGGGCGACGAACCTCTTGATTGCGGCAAGGCCGGTGCGGCCCACGCCGCACAGGATCACGTGGTCGTCGACGTCGTTGATCCTCTTCATCATCCTGCGTCTCTTGAGGGTCTGGGTCAGGTCCAGCTCGACGAGGGTGGCGGTGATGAGGGCGAACCAGATCGCGAGCGTGACGATGCCGCCCGCGATCATGAAGCTCGCGAACACGCGGCCGCCGTCCGTCAGCGTCTGGATTTCCCCGTATCCGACCGCCGAGACCGTGATCACGGTCATGAAGAATGCGTCCGAGAGGCTGTATTCGGGCATGAGGGCGAAGCCGGTCGTCCCGATGATCGTGAGACTCACCGTGAAGAGGACGGCCCCGAGGAGGCGGCCTTCGAACCGGCTGAAGTCGAACAGGCGCCGCACTGGACCCAACGGTCTCACCGCGCGCCGCGGTCCAGCCGCGCGACGACCTGACGGCCCTTGATCCGGCTGCCGTCGAGGCCGCGGACCACCGCCTCGGCGACCAGCGAATCGATGTCGACGAGGGTGAAGTTCTGCCGGATGTCGATGCGCCCGATCTGTCCGCCGGCGGCGGAGGTTTCGCCGGTGATGGCGCCGACGAGGTCGCCCGGGCCGGCTCCGTCCCGCTTCCCGACGCCGACGAACACCTTCGTCCAGGTGGGCCGGGTGGCGCGCCGGGCGCTGGCGTCGGTGGGCGCGCTCGCGGCGTCGCGGGTCGGCGCGTCGCCGCGGGCCGCCTGACCGGGCGCCGCTTCGCCGGCGGGCGGGGCGGTTCGGTCCGCTGCCCGGAGGAGTCCGGCCAGCGCGGCGGCCACCCGCGCGGAGCCGTGTTCCTCCAGCAGCGGGGCCAGGAGGAGCGCGCCGCTCGCGAGATCCTGCTCTTCCAGCGCGGCGGATACGCGGGCGCGGAAGGCGGCCACGTCGTCCATGAGCTCGGGGTCCGCGGGCTCGGCGAGGGGTGCGACCCGCAGCCCGGCCCGCGACGCCGTGAGCTCGAGTTGCCGCTCGTGCAGGGTGTCGACGATGGCGTAGCAGCGCTCGGCGGCCGCCGCCGCGCGGGCGAGCGGCTCCGGCGCGGGCGGCAGTTCGAACGCGACGGCATGGGCGGCGGCGTCGATCTCGCCCCACGCCCCGACCCGCACCGTCGCGCCGTCGCCCGTTTCGGCCGCGCCGTCGTCCGTCTCCACGGCGTCGACGCGCACCCCGGCCACCGACAGCGCGGCGATCACATCGGCGACGGCTTCCGGGGCCGTCTCGACGCTGACGGCGGCCACCGCGCCGGCCTGCGTGAGGTCGTGCAGCAACTCGGCCAGGCGGGCCAGCCGGCCCTCGCGCGTCGCCCGGCTCGCGACGGCGACCGGAGTGCCCGCCGCGCGGCCGGCGCCCGACTCCCCGGCCCGCGGTTCGGCGAACAGTTCGTTCGGCCACCGGCGCGCGCGCGGCAGCCAGCGCTCGATCAACTCGTCGAACCCCGCATTCCGGGCGTGGGTCGTCGCGATCCGACGGGCCCCGTCGCCGGAGGCCTGCACCACGGCCTCGACGGCGGCCCGCGCCGGCTCGAGCGCACGCACGTCGTCGAGGACCAGGGTGCACAGCGCCGCCGCCGGGATGTCTCCCCTTCGCACTCCCTCCAGCAGGACAGCCGGAGGCCCGACGAGGATCGGCGCCCGCCCCGTCGCCCCGGCGCCGGCGCCCGCCACGACGACGACCTCATGCCCGGCGGCGCGGGCCACGGCATGCATCCGCGCCGCGCAGCGCCGCGCGCGGTCCGCCGTCGCGGTGAGCACGAAGGCGCGCCCGTCCGCCTCGCCGGCGGCAAGATCCCGCACGGCGGCCGCCGCGTAGAGCCGGGCGAGGCCCGCCCCTTCGGCGGCAACGAGCGCGATGTGGCGTCCCCGCTCGATCGCGCCCGCGAGGGCATCGAGCGCTTCCGGCAGCGGCGGGGCCGTTCCCGCCGCGGGCTCCGACTGATCCTGGTTCAAGAGCGGGATCCCCGGGGACGAATGGGCAAAGGTCGTGAACGGGCGGTCGCCCGCATGGGTGGGGAAGGTACGCAAGGCGTCCGTTCGCCCAAAGTGCCGCCCGATCCGTCCGGGTCACGCCTCCCGGGACGCGGATGCGTCCCGGATCGCAGGTTCCGCCCGGCAACCCGTTACGTTGACGGCGGATCGAAGGCGCATCTAACGTCACGGGCCGCTCGCCGCGGCCGTCCGGCGCGCTCTCCCGTGACGACCCCCAGCACGAGGTGACAGCAATTTCCGCAGTCGGAACCCTGGAGGCGATTCAGGCCGGGGTGTGGGGCGTCCCCCTCATCATCCTTCTCCTCACCACAGGTCTCGTCTACACGCTGCTGCTGCGGGGCCTCCAGTTCCGGCGCCTGCCGCAGGCGCTCTGGCTGGCGCTCGTCAAGCGCCGCGAACCGGAGGGCGAGGGCGACATCTCGCACTTCCAGGCGCTCATGACCGCGTTGGCCGCCACGGTCGGCACCGGGAACATCGTGGGCGTCGCGACGGCCATCGGTGCGGGGGGTCCGGGGGCGCTCTTCTGGATGTGGGTGACGGGACTCCTCGGGATGGCGACGAAGTACGCGGAGGCGGTCCTCGGCGTCCGCTTCCGGGAGACCGATGCCCGTGGCGAGAAGGCGGGCGGCCCCATGTACTACCTCGAGCACGGTCTCGGCCGGGGCCCGGTCGGCCGGGGCCTGGCGATCGCGTTCGCGCTCTTCGCGACGCTCGCCGCGTTCGGCATCGGCAACGGCGTCCAGTCCCAGGCGGTGGCGGACGCGATGAACGAGTCGTTCCATGTGCCGCACTGGATCATGGGACTCGTCACCGCAGGAGCCGTCGGGCTCGTCATCATCGGAGGGATCCGGTCCATCGGGCGCGTCGCGAGCGTCATCGTGCCGGCGATGATCGTCCTCTACATGAGCGTCGCCGGCGTCGTCCTCGTTTCCAACGCGGCGGCGATCCCGGCGGCCTTCCGTCTCGTGTTCGAGCACGCGTTCGGGGGGCGGGCGGTGGCCGGAGGGGCCCTCGGCTACACCGTCCTCCAGGCGATGCGCTTCGGCGTCGCGCGCGGCATCTTCTCGAACGAATCGGGACTGGGCACGGGGGCGATCGCCGCGGCGGCGGCGCAGACGCGCGAGCCGGTGCGGCAGGCGCTGGTCTCCATGACGCAGACGTTCATCGACACCATCGTCGTCTGCACCCTCACGGGACTCGCGATCCTGACCACGGGCGCGTGGCAGTCGGGGGCCGAGGGCGCGAACATGACGCAACTCGCCTTCGACACGGGTATCCTCGCGGGCGCGGGCGACATCGTCGTCGCGCTCGGCCTCGCAACCTTCGCCTTCAGCACGATGCTCGGGTGGTCCTACTACGGAGAACGGAGCTTCGCCTACCTCTTCGGCGAACGCGTGATCCGTCCCTACCGGCTGGCCTTCGTCCTCGTCGTCGGGCTCGCCGCGGTGGTGGAACTCGATGTCGTATGGTTGGTCTCCGACATCCTGAACGGCCTCATGGCGGCGCCGAACCTCGTGGGACTCCTGCTCCTGTCGGGCGTCGTATGGCGGGAGACGCGGAGCTACTTCAACCGCTAGCGGCGCGTCTCCCGCAGATGTCGCGTACCCTAGCCGCGGAAGGGGGCGTAGTGGCCGAGGTCGTAGGCGCGGATCGAGAGGACGCCCCGCGCGCCGATACCCACGTCCGCGAGCGTGCGCGTCTCGTCGCGGATGCGGCGCTCGGCGAACTCGGTGTAGAAGTCGGCGGGGTCGTCGGAGGAGCGCTGGAGCATCTCGCGGAGGCCGAAGGCCTTGGCGTCGGCCACGGTGGTGTCCGCGGACAGCTCCGCCACGTGTTCGAGCCAGCGGTCCGGCATGATGAGGCGTACCGTGATGGCGCTCATGCGATCCTCGGGAGCGGGTTCGACGCCGACCTCGATTGCGGCGCTCAGTGGACGTTGCGGAGGGTGTAGAGGAAACGCTTCGCGAGGTCGGTCACGTCGAGGCCCACGACGCGGTCGGTCTCGACGCGGACGTTCGTGTGGCCACCCGCCCGGTCGACGGCGAACCGGGCGAGGCCGATCTCTCCGGCGAAGGTGACCGATGCCTCCGTCTCCTCGCGCACCGTGAGCCCGGAATGCTGCCCGAAAAAGGTCTTCGCGCGGTCGAGGACATCTTCCGGGGACAGGTCGGTGATCGTGACGTATCGCATGTGGATTCCGATTCGGCCATCGGTTTCGGAGACGGTTCCTCGAGGGCGAAACCGCCTCGAACGGGGCGCAAGATCTTGCGCCTCCAGCGGCCCGTCAACCGAACGCGGCGGGAACCGCGAGCCAGCGATTGGCCCCAGGCGCCCGGGGGCGATACCATCTCCCGCCATGAGCCCTCCAATCTCGTTCGGGCGCTTCTTTCTGCCCGGCCCGACCGAAGTCCCCCCGGATCTGTTCGACGCCATGCGGCGACCCGTCGTCGGGCACCGGAGCGCCGAAGTCTCGGGCCTGGTCGAAGCGATGCAGCCGTCGGCGTCCCGACTCTTCCGGACGTCGAGGCCCGTGTACCTGTCGACGTCGTCCGCCACCGGCATGATGGAAGCGGCGATCACGAACCTCACGCGCCGCCGCGTCCTCTGTCTCACGAACGGGTCGTTCAGCAAGCGGTTCCACGCGATCGCCGAAGCGACGGGGCGCCCCGCGGATGCGCTCGAAGCGGAATGGGGCGAGCCGAACCTCCCCGAGCGCCTGCACGACGCGCTGTCGAAGACGCCGGGCCGGTACGATCTCGTCACGGTCGTCCACTCGGAGAGTTCGACCGGGGTCCTCAATCCGCTGGAGGAAATCGCCGCCGTCGTCCACGAGTTCGACGACGTGCTGATCGCTGTCGATACCGTCTCATCCCTGGCCGGGGCGCCCGTGAAGACCGACGAGTGGGGACTGGACTTCGTCCTCACGGGGTCGCAGAAGGCGGTGGCGCTGCCTCCGGGACTCGCGCTGGCCGTCGCCTCCGAGAGGGCGCTCGCCCGCGCGGAGGAGGTCGAACACCGGGGCTTCTACTTCGACATCCTCAAGTTCGAGAAGAACCTCGAGCGCTGGCAGACGCCGAACACGCCGGCAGTCTCCCTCTTCTTCGCCCTCGAGCGGCAGCTGGCGCGGATGATGGAGGAAGGGCTGGAGGCGCGCTGGGAACGGCATGACGCGATGGCTCGCCGGACGTACGAATGGGTGGATGATACGGCCCGGCGCACGGGCCAACCGTGGCGCGTGCTGGCGCCGCAAGGCTACCGTTCGCCCTGCGTGACGGTCATCATGCTTCCCGATGGCCTGACGGGTCCCGAGGTCGTCTCCCGCGCTCTGGCGCACGGATACACGGTGGCGGCGGGTTACGGGCCTCTGAAGCAGCCGTCGTTCAGGATCGGGCACATGGGCGAACACACTCTCGACGAACTCGAAGCGCTGCTGGCCGTCCTCGACGAAGTCCTGTGAGCGAAATCACGTGAGCGAGTCGAAGGGCGGCGACTTTCGCGTCATCATTGCGGATCCCCTCCTCCCGGACGGGATCGAGACGCTGCGGGCCGCCCCCGGGCTCGCGGTCGAGGATCACACGGAATCGGATCGCGAGGCGCTCCGCGACGCGCTCGAAGGCGCATCGGCCCTCATCGTGAGATCCCGCACCAAGGTGACCCCCGACCTCATCGAGTCGGCCGACCGGCTGAGGGTCGTGGGGCGCGCGGGCGTGGGTGTGGACAACATCGACATCCCTGCGGCCACGCGTCGCGGAATCGCCGTGCTCAATGCGCCGGCGGCGAACACGCAGTCCACGGCCGAACTCGCCTTCGCCCTGCTCCTCGCCGCGGCCCGCCGGATCACGGAGGCGGACGCGAGCATCCGCGCCGGAGAGTGGAGGCGCAAGGAGTTGCGCGGGATCCAGTTGAGCGGGAAGACGCTCGGCGTGATCGGACTCGGGCGGATCGGGGCGGAGGTCGTGTGGCGGGCGCGGGCGTTCGGGATGCGCGTCGTGGCCCACGATCCCTTCGTGAGCGCGGATCGTGCGAGCGATCTGGGAGTGGAACTCGCAAGCCTGGACGAACTCCTCCCGGCATGCCACGCGATCACGCTGCACGTCCCCCTCTCCGAGGAGAACCGCGGGTTCATCGGCCGCAAGGAACTCGCGGCCATGCGCCCGGGCTCGATCCTGGTGAACGCGGCACGGGGCGGGCTCGTGGACGAGGCGGCGTTGGCGGAGGCGCTCGGCAGCGGCCATCTGGGAGCCGCCGGCCTCGACGTGTTCGAGACGGAACCGCTCCCCGCCGACAGCCCGCTGCGGGATGCCCCGCAACTCGTGTTCAGCCCTCACCTGGGCGCGTCCACGTATGAAGCCCAGCGTCAGGTCTCCCGGCAGATCGCCATCTCCGTGCGAGACGCGCTCGTCGACGGCGACTACAGCGCCGCCCTGAACGCGCCCTTCGAGGCGGAGGACCGGGACGGGGCGGGCCCCATCATGGATCTCGGGTACCGCCTAGGACGGCTCCTCGCCGGACTCGAGGACGCACCGCCGAGCCGGATCGACGTGCGCTACGGAGGACCGCGGGACGGTGTGCTCGGACCCCTCGCGGCGAGCGTCGCCGTCGGTTTCCTCGAACGCCGCGTCGATCCCCCGCTCAACGTCGTGAACGCGCTCTCGATCGCGGCGGAGCGGGGCCTGGAGATCGTCCGGGTACGCACGCAGGCCGTGGGCGACTACACGAACTATGTCGAACTCTCCGCGGCCTCGGGGAGAGGCAGGGGACGAGGCAGGGGCAGGAGCGGCATGGTGGTGGGCGGAGCCCTCATGGGAGCCCGGATGGAACCGCGGATCGTGCGGGTCGGCACCTTCCGCATCGAGACGGAGCCCCGCGGCACCTGCCTCCTCATCCGCAATCGCGACCAGCCGGGCGTGATCGGCGGCGTGGGGACGGTACTCGGTGAGGCCAACGCGAACATCGCCGAATACCACCTCGCGCGGCGAAAGGGCGGTGGCCAGTCCTTCGGCGTGGTGAGGATCGACGAAGAACTGCCGGCGAAGACGCTGCGCGAGTTGGAGGACCTCGACGGAGTCGAAGAGGTGCGCCAGGTCAACTTCGACTGACCTCCGTGGACGGTGGCGCGCCGGAACCATAAACCATATCATGAATCATGAACTCATATCATGATTCAAGGCGGCCGGGAGAGGTTCGCGAACCGGTGCAGGTCTACCTCGCGCCCTCGGAGCGAGAGCGCCTGGAGCGTTTGCGGCAGTCTCTCGATACGACCAAGTCGGACGTCCTGCGGAAAGGTCTCGAGGCGCTGGAATCGCAGCTCTCGGATCCTGATCGTCACCCGGCGCTTTCGATCATCGGTCTCTTCCGAGGCGCTCCGCCGCGCGAGGGAGAACCGGAATCCGATGTGGCGCGTGCTCACGATCGATTCCTGGCCGATACCGAGATTGCCTCGTGGTCGTCCGGTGCGACCGATGAACGGGGCGATACCTCGGAGTGAGGGCCGTGTTCGTCGATACCAGCGCCTGGTATCCGCTGGCCGACGTGGCCCACCCCGACCATGCGGCGATCGCCGAGGCACTCCGTGTACGGGCTCGCCAGGGCGTCTCGGTGGTGACTTCCAACCTTGTGGTTGCGGAGACGCACGCCCTTCTCCTGAGGCGCGCCGGCCGACACGTTGCGCTCGCCTTCCTGGATGCGGTCCGGCAGCCGCCAAATCGGATTGAGCCGGCGACCCCGGAACGGGAAGACGTGGCCGTGGATGAATGGATCCGGCGTTTCGGGGACCAGGACTTCTCGCTCGCCGACGCGGCGAGTTTCGCGATCATGTCGGAGCTGGGCATCGAAGAGGCTCTGACGCTGGACCGGCACTTTGGAACGGCAGGGTTCGTGATGGTCCCCGGGAGGACCTGAGGGACCAATCAGGCCGGGGGCGTCCATACGGCGGCGACCGCCGGATCGGGCGCGGGAAGGCGGTTCGGGTGGAGCAGCCCGCCCAGAATCTCCACGCCGGTGACGAAGCGCGGACCCGAGCGGTTGAAGTAGGAGGAGGCGTCGACGACCCAGGCGCGGCCCTCCGAAATTGCGCGCGGCGCCACTTCTCCAAGGCGCTCAGCGTGCGCGTCCGCGTCTGCGCGCGACGCGTCGAGACCGTAGCCGCAGGGCATGAGGAGGAGCGTGTCCGGATCGAGGTCGCCCATCTCATCCCATGACACTTCTCGGGAAGGCTGCCCCGCCTCGCCCGCCAGATTGCGGCCTCCGGCGAGTTCGATCATCTCCGGAACCCAGTGGCCGGGCGCGAACGGCGGATCGAACCACTCGATCCCGAGCACCCGCGGAGCGACGGCGTCCCGTACCGCCGCGCGCACCGCATCGAGTCGCCTCCGGAGCGATCCCCCTGCTTCCCGGGCGGTGTCCGGACTGCCGGCGGCCCGGGCCACCTGCGTGACCGAAGCGAGGATGTCGTCGATCGTGTGCGCGTCCAGCGACACCACGTCCGCCTCGATTCCGCGCGCCCCGAGCACCTCCCGCACGCCGTCCGTCGGCACGGCGCACACGTCGCACACGGCCTGGGTGATGACGATGTCCGGTTGGAGCTTCTCGAGGACGGCCGCGTCGACCTCGTATACGCTGCCGTGTTCGTCCATCGCCTGTCGCACGGCCGCGTCGATCTCCCCGCTCGAGAGAGCCTCCGGGTCGAAGCGGGGGCGGCTGACACGGGGGCGATCCAGCAGGTGCGGCGGATGATCGCATTCGTGCGAGATGCCGACGAGGCACTCGCCGAGACCGAGCGCATCGACGATCTCGGTCCCCGACGCGAGGAGCGAGACGATGCGCGGAGTGGCCGGCGTCACGGGTTCAGGCCTCCATCAGTACTGCGGCATCGCCGGGTCGATCTCCTCCGCCCACGCGAGGATCCCCCCCGCGAGGTTGACGGCGGTGTCGAACCCGACCGCGCGCAGGTACTCGACCGCCTGGTCGCCGCGGGGGCCCGAGCGGCAGTGGATGATCAACGGCTCCGACGCGTCGAGGCTCTCGACGGCCGCCGGGAGCGTCGCGAGCGGCACGAGCCGCGCGCCCGCCTCCTCCAGGTTGCAGATCGCCCACTCGTAGTCCTCGCGCACGTCGATGAGCTGGAAGCGCTCGCCGGCGTCGATCCGGCGCTTCAGTTCGTGTACGTCGATGTCGAGGTCGTGCATGGCACCCTCCGTTTCCGCGCCGTCGGGCGGCGCTCCGCAGAAGCGCTCGTAGTCGATGAGTTCCGTCACACTCGGCTCCGAGCCGCAGACCACGCAATCGGGGTCCCGGCGGATGTCCAGCGATCGGAACTCCATGCGCAGCGCGTCGATGAGGAGCAGGCGCCCGGCGAGCGTGTCGCCGATCCCCGTGAGCCACTTGATCGCCTCGTTCGCCTGGATCGACCCCACGATCCCGGGCAGGACGCCCAGGACGCCGGCTTCCGCGCAGTTGGGCACGAGACCCGGAGGCGGAGGATCCCGAAACAGGCAGCGATAGCAGGGGCCGTCGGGCGCGCCGAACACGGACGCCTGACCCTCGAAGCGGAGGATGGCCCCGTACGCGAAGGGCGTTCCCAGCATCACGCAGGCGTCGTTCACGAGATACCGCGTCGGGAAGTTGTCGCTCCCGTCGATGACGAAGTCCCACCCCTCCAGGATCTCGAGCGCGTTGCTGGAATCCATGCGCGTTTCAAACGTCTCGACGGCGACGTCCGGGTTCAGGCCCGTGAGCCGCGCCCGGGCCGAGGCGAGCTTCGGCGTCCCGACCGCGTCCGTGTCGTAGAGCACCTGCCGCTGCAGGTTGGAGAGTTCCACGCGGTCGTGGTCGACGAGTCCGAGCCGTCCCACCCCCGCCGCGGCGAGATAGAGAGCCGCCGGCGACCCCAAACCGCCTGCCCCCACGATGAGCACGCTCGAAGCCCGCAGGCGGCGCTGCCCCGCCAGTCCCACCTCGGGGATGCTGACGTGACGCCCGTAGCGGACGAGTTCGTCGCGGGAAAGGTCGCCGTCCACGCCGTCCTCAACCGTAGGGCGCGAGCGCGTCGCGCAGCGCCGCCATGTTCGCGGCGATCCCCGGCGCCCACCGGAACACCGAAGAACCGGCCACGAACACCGATGCCCCCGCCGCGGCGCACACGGGAGCAGAGGTCGGATCGATCCCTCCGTCGACCTGGACGGCCGGCGGAGCCAGCCCGCGGTCCGCCGCCATCCGCAGCACCGTGGAGATCTTCGGCACTGCTTCGGCGATGAATTTCTGTCCTCCGAACCCCGGGTTCACCGTCATCACGAGGACGAGGTCCACGTAACCCAGGACCTCCGACAGCGTCTCCGCGGGCGTGGCCGGGTTCAGCGCGACGCCGGCGTAGCAGCCCAGCTCCCGGATCCGGTGCAGGTCCCCGTGCAGGTGGGCGGACACCTCCTGATGGACCGTGAGCATGTCGGCGCCCGCCTCCGCGAACGGCTCGAGGAACTCGCCGGGATTGTCGATCATCAGGTGCACGTCGAGGAAGGAGTCGGAGACCGCGCGCAGCGACTCCAGCACCGGCAGCCCGATCGTGAGGTTGGGGACGAAGTGCCCGTCCATGACGTCGAGCTGGAACCACTCCGCCCCCGCGGCCTCCGCCTCGGCCACCTCCGCTCCCAGCCTGGCGTAGTCGGCGGCGAGGATCGACGGGGCGATGACCATCCCCCCGGGCAACGTCCGATTCAGTCCGCGTTCGGTCACGCTCCGAACCTCCCACGCAGTCCCGGCGTCGCCACCGGGTCAGATCAGGTTGAGCCGCTCGCCCACCTTCTTGAGGGCGGCCAGGGCGGCATCGATGTGCTCGCGCTCGTGCGCGGCCGACAGCTGACAGCGGATCCGGGCCTCGCCGCGCGGGACCACGGGATACCCGAACCCGATGACGAAGACGCCCTCGCGCAGCAGCTCGCGGCTGAGACGTATCGCGTCCGCCGTCCTTCCGATGATGACGGGGACGATGGGCGTGCCGCCGGGAATCGGCCTGTACCCGAGTTCGATGAGTCCTTCCCGATAATACTCCGTGTTGTCGCGGAGCCGGGCCACGAGTTCCGGGTGTGTCTCCAGGTGCTCGATCGCGGCCATGGCCCCCGCCGCCGAATGGCAGGGCAGGGCGTTCGTGAACAGCTGCGTGCGCGACGCCTGAACGAGATAGTCGATCACGGCCTCGGAACTGGCCGTGAAGCCGCCCGCCATGCCCCCGAGCGCCTTGCCGAGCGTCGACGTGACGATGTCGACCTCGCCGTGCATGCCGAAGTGCTCGGGCGTCCCGCGTCCCGTGTCGCCCAGCACCCCCGTTGCGTGCGAGTCGTCGACGGCCATGATCGCGTCGTAGCGGTCGCACAGTTCCCGGATCTCCGGCAGCGGCGCGATCTCCCCTTCCATCGAGAAGATCCCGTCCGTGATGACGAGCCGGTGGCGCGCGTCGCGGCTCGCCTCGAGGGCGTCTCGCAACGAGCCCATGTCCATGTGGTCGTAGATGAAGCGCCGCGCCTTGCAGAGGCGGATCCCGTCGATGATGCAGGCGTGGTTGAGGCGGTCGGAGATCAGCGCGTCATCCGCCCCCAGCAGGGGCGCGAAGAGGCCCTCGTTCGCGTTCCACGCGGAGGTGTAGGTCAGGGAGGCCGGCGTCTCGAGAAAGTCCGCGATCTTCGCCTCGAGTTCGTGGTGGATGTCGAACGTCCCGCAGATGAAGCGCACCGAGGAGGTCCCCGCGCCGTACCGGTCCACCCCGTCCTTCACCGCCCGCATCACGGAAGGTTCGTCGCACAGGCCGAGGTAGTTGTTCGAGCACATGTTGATCGTCTCGCCCAGACCGGCGATGTCCACGACCGGAGCCTGCCGCCCCATGATGAGCAGCAGTTCCTTGTGAACCCCGTTCTCCTTCATCTCCCCGAGTTCGGAGACGAGGCGGTGCTCGAGGCCCCGGTTCACATTCGACGTCATCACATCCCGCTCCTCATACAGTGTCATGATCGCGCCGTCCCGGACTCGTCGCTCAGGGGTAGAGGTCGCCGACCCGCTTGTCGGTGGCCCACGCGGTGTCGACACGGATTCTGGGGCGCGACCCCCAGTTTCCGCAGTCGCTGAACGCCCGCAGCCGCCCTCGAACATGGAGGATACGGTCGGTCCCCACCTCGCGAAGCTCGGGGCTCAGGCCGTCGAGCGCGAACACCCGCTGGCCGCCGATCCACCCCGGCCCGAACAGCCAGCACCCGGCCGCCTCGCGGATCGTCCCCTCTCCCCAGGTGCGGATGCCGGAGAACCCTCCGCTGTCCGTCGCCACGAGCGTGCCGAGATCGATCTCCGTCGCGGTGCGGATCCGGTAGCGCCCCGGCGTTTCGAGCGTGATCGGCCGCGCCTCGTAATAGCTGACGTGATTGGGCGCGCACACCGCCCGGAACGTGGTCCGGCGCGCCGCGAGTTCGATCGAGGAGTCGGTGACGGCAAGCGTCGCGGTGTCCAGCCGCCCGCAGGCGTCCTCGGACACGGGCCCGCCGAACTCGAAGGAGAACGGGGCCCCCACCTCGACGGTCTCGGGGTACGCGACCCAGGTGACGAGCGCCTCGCTGGCGGTGCCGTCTCCGAGCCGCCAGCATCCCGCCGTCAGCAGCACGGCAGCGGCGAGGGCGGGGACGACGGGGGCGGCGGCGCGCGCCACGGGGGCCGAACCGCTAGTCCAGCGCGAGGACGACCTTCGCCGCCTCGCCGGAATACATGGCGTCGAACCCTTCCTCGAAGCGGTCGAACGGGAGCCGGTGGGTGATCACCGGTTCGACATCGAGACGTCCCGCCGCCAGGAAGTCCCGCATCTCGATCCACGTCCGGTACATGAGCCGCCCCACCACGCCGTACACGTGGATACCCTTGAAGATGACGTCGCGCGCGAGGTCGACCTCCACCGCGTCCTTGGGGAGCCCCAGCAGCCGGACGTGGCCGCCGTTGCGGCAGATGCGGAACGCGGAACGCACGCCGTCGGGGTGTCCGCTCATCTCGCACACCACGTGGGCGCCGTAGCCGTGCGTGAGGTCGGCGATCCGCGCCTCCACCTCCTCGCTCGCCGGATCGAGGCAGTCGTGCGCACCCATCCGCGCCGCGAGTTCCCGCCGCCCCTCGTGCGGCTCGACCGCGATGACTCTGGAAGCTCCCGCCGCGCGCGCGATCCCGATGGCGAACAGGCCGATCGGGCCGCAGCCGACCACGGCGACGACCCGACCCGCCACCTCCGTGTGCAAAACCGTGTGGAAAGCGTTGCCCAACGGGTCGAACACCGCCGCCAGATCGTCGTCGATGGCATCGGGGACGTGGATGATGTTCGCCGCCGGGATGGAGACGTACTCGGCGAACGCGCCGTCCCGGTCGATGCCGATGATCCGGGTGTCCCGGCACACGTGCGCCTGCTCGGTGCCGCAGTACTCGCAGTGCCCGCAGACCAGGTGCCCTTCCGCCGAGACGCGGTCGCCGATCTCGATGTTCCGGACCAGCCGGCCGGTCTCGACGACTTCTCCCATGAATTCATGGCCGAGGATGACCGGCGGATTCACCCGGTGCTGCGACCAGCGGTCCCACTGGTGAATGTGGAGATCCGTGCCGCAGATCCCCGCCCGCCGCACCTTGACCAGCACGTCGCGCGAACGAATCTCGGGCACCGGCGCGTCGCACATCACGAGGCCGGGGGCCGGCCCGGGTTTGCGGATCGCTTTCATGGAGGCGGAAGATGGCTCCTGGATGGAGACGTGTCGGGTGGCGCACAATGTGCCGGAGAGTCTGACCGGCCGGCAAGCGCCGGGAACCCGGAACGGCGGCGTTCCGTACGATGTCTTGGCGGGGAGCCGCTGACCGCCCCGTGACGCCGTCCCGGCGGCCTCGGGACCCTTCTGGAGTCGGATCGGAGCTGTGCGCACGACGACAAGAAAACGGCCGGACTGGCGATACCGGGGGGCGTCATCGCGCTCCCGCGGCCGGGAGCGGGCCGTGTGGTGGGGCGGGATGCTCGCCTCCGCGCTCCTGCACGCGTTCCTCCTCTTCGCGTGGGTTCGCCCGGCGCCCGAGTTCGAGGCGGCGGCCCGGCCCGGCGTGGACCCGGACCTCCCCGCCGGCGGGGGCGGGCTGAGGGCGTTGCGGGTCTCCGTGCCCCGGCGGATCGAGATCCCTCCTCCTCCGCGGCCCGTCCTCGCCGTCGACATGCCCGAGATCGAGATCCGGGAGACGGAGATCGAGGTGTCCTCCGAACTGCTCCCCGTCGGCGCGCCGGCGCCGTCGCCCGGGCGCGGGGCGGGGATCGGTCCCGGCGAAGAGGGCGTGGGCGGGGGCGAGGGCGACGGCTACGTGTCGCCCGTGCCGAGATCCGTCGTGCCGCACTGGGACCCCCCCGGCTCCGTGCGCGGCATGGAGGTGACGGTGCGCGTCTTCGTCGACGCCACCGGGCGCCCGGGCCTCGTCGAACTGGATCCCCCGACCCCGGACGAGGGGTTCAACCGCGACATCATGCGCCAGGTGCGGGCGTGGGAGTACCGGCCCGCGCTGCGCGACGGGACCCCCGTCGACGGCTGGGCCGAGATCACCTTCATCTTCTGACGCCTTCCGGCGCCTCCCGACGCCTCCCGACGCTTTCTGACGCTTTCCCACACGTCCGCGGAGACCGTTTGACGGCGGGTTGATCCGCTCTCCGATCCTCGGGCAGGAACAGGAATCGGTCCCGATCAGGCGGGGAGGTGCGGGGTGTGGGATCTGAATCGCGCGGAACGCAAGGCGCTGGGCGCGGCGCTGGTACTCGTGGGGGTGAGCCTTATCTCTCGCACCCTCCTCGCGCCCGAGCCCGGGCGGGTACACGGTCTCGAAACGATCGACCCCGCGACGGATCTGGACGGCATCGAGAGCGAGGTTGTCGCCGCCCTGACCCGGGAGCAGCGAGCACAGACGCCACTCGCCGACGGGGAGCAGATCGATGTGAACCGCGCGCCGGCCGACGAACTGCGCCGGCTGCCCGGCGTCGGGCCGAGCCTCGCGGAGGCTCTCATCGAGGAGCGGGAACGTGCCCCGTTCAGCGGAACCGCCGACCTGGAGCGGGTCCCTGGCGTGGGGGAGGTCACGGCGCGTCGCCTCGCGCCGCATCTCCGTTTCGAGCGCGGGGCGCCCCGCTCGGCTCCCGCCCCCGCTCCCGCCGCGCCGGTGTCGACGGGATGTCCGCCCGGAGGCGCACGGATCGATCTCAATCGAGCGACTCCCGCACAACTCGAGAGCCTGTCCGGCATCGGGCCCGCCCTCGCGGCCCGCATCATCGAGGACCGAAGCGAGAACGGGGCGTTCGAGACGCCCGAGGCCGTCACCCGCGTCCGGGGCATCGGGGCACGCACCCTCGCCCGCTTCCGGGAACGGGTATGCACGGGGGCGCGATGACTCCCACGCCAGCCACGGACACCCCGGCCCCGAGATGGATGCGGCTCTCGTCGGATCCCAGGGTCCTTCGCCTCATCCCGGCGGAATTCGCGAGCCGGCACCTCGTGCTCCCGTTGCGGCGCGCCGGTCGGACGCTCTCCGTGGCAATGGCGGACCCGTCGGACGCGGCGCTCATCGACGACCTGAAGTTCCTCACCCAGTTCGAGATCGAAGCGGTGAGAGCAGGGGAAAACACCCTCCGCCAACGGATCGACCGGAGCTACGAAGCCGCCACCACGCGGGGCGGCGGGCGCGCGGAGGGAGCGGCCGAGGCATCGCCGGCCGAAACCGATGCGGCCGAAGCCGGTGAGGAACCGGCCGTCAGGCTCATCAACGACATCCTCGGCGATGCGGTACATCGTGGCGCTTCGGATGTTCACTTCGAGCCGTACGAAGGCGAACTCCGCGTCCGCTATCGCCTGGATGGGAGACTGCGCGAGATCATGCGCCCGCCCTTCCGGATGGCGGCGGCCCTTACGTCTCGCCTCAAGATCCTGGCGGACCTGAACATCGCGGAGCGCCGGATACCCCAGGATGGCCGGATCCGCATGCCGGTCGCCGACCGGGTCATCGACTTCCGGGTCTCGACGCTTCCCACGCTGTTCGGTGAGAAGGTCGTCCTTCGAATCCTCGACAGGGAGCGGCAGGCCTTCGACCTCGAATCCTTCGGGATGGAGGCGCGTGCGGAGCAAGCGCTGCTCGCGGCGATCGCGCAAACCTCGGGTATGGTTCTGGTCACAGGTCCCACAGGATCCGGGAAGACCACGACGCTCTACAGCGCGCTCGCGAGACTCAACACGTCCGAGGCGAACATCATGACCGCCGAGGATCCGGTCGAGTACAGCCTCGAGGGCATCAACCAGGTCCAGATCCGTCCGAAGATCGGTCTTACGTTCGCCACGACGCTTCGCGCCTTCCTGCGGCAGGACCCCAACATCCTCATGGTGGGCGAGATCCGTGACCGCGAGACGGGCGGTATCGCCGTGAAGGCTGCGCTCACCGGCCACCTCGTCCTCTCCACGCTCCACACCAATGACGCCGCTTCGACCGCGACGCGGCTGGTGGACATGGGGATCGAAGCGTTCAACGTGGCCGTCGCCGTAAAGGTCATCACCGCCCAGCGGCTCGTCGGTCGGATCTGTCCCGACTGTCGGGTCGAGACGAGCTATGCCCCCGAGATCCTGAATTCGGTCGGACTGGAAACGGGCAGACGCGGCAAGGGCGCCTTCTACCGCGGCGCAGGCTGCGATTCATGCGGCGGTTCGGGGTATTCGGGTCGTCAAGGCCTGTATGAGGTCCTTCCGATGTCTCCCGCGATCCGCCGGCTGGTCCTGGCGGGCGCATCCTCGGAGGAGATCGGGCGCTGCGCCGTCGACGAAGGGATGATCACCCTGCGGCAGGACGGGTTCGCCAAGGTGAGCAGGGGGATCGCGACGCTCGAAGATGTGCTCAGAGAGACGCCGGCGTAGGCGGGGGCCGCATGGACGCACGTCTGGTTGAACTGCTGAGCGAGATGGTCGAACGGGGTGCCTCCGACCTGCACCTTACGGCGGGCGAACGCCCGAAGCTCCGGATCGACGGCGACCTCACGGACAGTCGCGCGGGCGGCGTGCTGGAACCAGAGGATACCGCGTCTCTCGGCCGTTCGATGCTCTCCGGCGACCAGCGCGCGCGTTTCGCGGGCGAGCCCGACTTCGATTTCGGCTTCGCGATTCCCGGCCTCTCCCGCTTTCGCGCGAACCTGTTCCGGCAGCGAGGGAGCGTGGCGTGCGCCATCCGCCGGGTGCCGGTGGAGATCCCGAGCCTGCGCGAACTCGGCGTTCCATCGGTCGTCGGCCGGCTGGCGGACAAACCGCGCGGACTCGTGCTGGTCACGGGCCCCACCGGCTCGGGCAAATCGACGACGCTGGCGGCGATGGTGGACCGCATCAACACGGCCCGTGCGGGCCACATCGTGACGATCGAGGATCCGATCGAATTCGTACATCCGCACAAACGCTGCATCGTGAACCAGCGCGAGATCGGGCAGGACACGCCCGACTTCGCCAGCGCCCTCCGCTACGCCCTGCGCCAGGACCCCGACGTCATCCTCATCGGCGAACTGCGGGATCCCGAGACGATCCAGGCTGCGCTCACGGTCGCGGAGACCGGGCACCTTGCGCTCGGCACCCTGCACACGCGTTCGGCGGCGGAGTCCATCCACCGGATCATCGATGCTTTCGCGGCCCACCGGCAGGAGCAGGTACGGGCGCAGTTCGCCCACGTCTTCGAGGGGGTCATCACCCAGACGCTGCTTCGCCGGGCGCAGGGCAGCGGACGCGTCGTGGCCTGCGAGATTCTCGTCGCGACGCCCGCGGTTCGGGCTTTGATTCGGGAGGCGAAGGTCCATCAGATCCATTCCGCGATGCAGGCCGCGCGAAGGTTCGGCATGCGGACGCTCAACGATGCGCTTCACCGGCTGTATGTCCGGCGGCAGGTGGACTTCGACGAATGCCTCCGGATCACCTCCGATGCCGCCGAATTCCGTCGCATGGCGGACACGTCGGCGTCGGAAGGATCCGCACGGTGACGGAGTCGACGTGAGGGGGGCAGCAGGGACCGGCCGCCGGCGATGGCGTGGGGTGGATGATGTGGGGGCTGGCGGTCGGTCCGCCTCTCTCCGGGTCGAGAGCCCGTGACGTCCGTCCTGGCGAACATGAGCCGGCGCGTGCGGCGCAGTATCTCCGCGCCATCGGCACGGGTGAAGACGCGTGATCTCGTGCTCTTCACGCGGCAGTTCTCGGTGATGACCAGCGCCGGGTTGCCGCTCACCCGGACGCTCGAGATCCTCGCGCTCCAGGCGGAAAACGCCGTGCTTCGGCACGTGGCCCGCGACACGCTTCGCGATGTCGAGGCCGGGAACACGCTGGCCGGCGCGCTCGGCAGGCATCCCCGCGTCTTCTCACGGCTCTACGTGAACATGGTCCATGCCGGGGAGTCGGGGAGCAGGTTGGACGGGATTCTCGACCGCCTCGCGACCTTCCTCGAAAAGAGCGAAGAGATCCGCCGCAAGGTGAAGGGCGCCATGCTCTATCCCGCCGTCGTGCTCGCCGTGGCCATGGCCGTCGTCGCGACACTCCTTCTCTTTGTGATCCCGACGTTCGAGACCGTGTTCGCGAGCCTTGGCGCGACGCTCCCCCTTCCGACACGCGTGGTCATCGGTCTCTCGGGGATCGTCCAGAACTGGTGGTGGGCGCTGCTCGCTGTGGCGGCCGGCGTAGTCCTGATACTGCGCCGCTGGATCGCCACGGACGCGGGTCGGCGGCACTTCGACCGTACGCTGCTGCAACTGCCGGTTCTCGGTTCTCTGATCCGGAAAACCGCGGTGTCCCGCGTCACGCGGACCCTGGGAACGCTGCTCTCGTCGGGCGTTCCGATTCTGGAAGGACTCGAGATCACGGCGCGGACGGCTGGGAACTGCGTGATCCAGGATGCGATACAGGCGAGTCGGGCCGCGATCCGGCGGGGTGATTCCATTGCCCGGCCACTGCGCGAAACCGGGGCCTTCCCACCCATGGTGGCCCGAATGATCCACGTCGGAGAAGAGACCGGAGATCTCGATGGGATGCTGACCCGGATCGCCGACTTCTACGACGACGAAGTCGATGCCGGTGCCGAGAGTCTGCTGAGGATCCTGGAGCCCGTTCTCATCGTGGTCCTCGGAGGTCTCGTCGGTGGGATGATCATCTCCATGTACCTCCCGATCTTCGAACTCATCAATGCGATCCAGTGACGCCGCCGTCGACATCGCGGGAGGTACGCGCCTCGCGGCTTGCGGGGCTTCACCTCGTTCCTCTTCTTGCCGCATGTCTGCGAACAGAAACGACGAAGACTCGATCCACGGCGGGACGGCTCCCTGCGTGCGGGACCTCCTCGGCCAGTCGGTCGACGCGGCCTTCGAGCGGTACGGACGCCCGGAGACGGATCGGCGCGCCGGGGAGGATCGGTGGCTGCGCTTCGAGGCTCCGAACTGGACGTTGCGTCTGCGAGCCAGGCCGGACCGGGTCGGCGGTCCGGCACTCGTCCGGTCGTGGACGGCCGCCTTCGCGGAGGGGTTCGACACCGTGCCGGAGGCGTTGCGGGCGCTGGGGTTGCCGCCTCCGGAGCCGTCGGTCGGAACAGAGGAGATCCGCCGGCCGCTGTGTGACGGCGCCGGACGGGTGCATTCGCTGACTCTGTCGGTGCGGAGTGGCCGGATCCGTGCGGCCACCGGTTTTGACGAAGCGCCGGAATGGGACGTTGAGACCCCGTTGCTGGACGACGTCTAATTATGGGGTAACCGTCCGCGGTCGCCGGCGCGCCGCCGGAGCCGCGGCCCGCGCAGCCCCACTGGAGGTGCTGCCGAAGATCCAACCCGGGCGGAAGTGAGGAGAGGGATGAGGAGAACGACGAGGGGTGGTACGGAGGGGTTCACGCTGATCGAACTGCTGATCGTGGTCGTCATCATCGGCATTCTCGCGGCCATCGCGATTCCGCAGTTCACAAGCACGAAGGAAAAGGCGTTCGATGCCGCCGCGCAGAGCGACATTCGCAACCTGATGACGGCGGAAGAAGCGTACTTCTTCAACCACCAGGCCTATGCTGCAGTCAGCGTGGCCGCAGGCGGAGGGGCGGACCTGGATGGCGACGGGACCCGGGACTTTCAGGCCAGCACGAACATCTCGCTGGCGGTGACCGCCTATACGGACGGCTACCGGATCACGGCGAAACACGCATCTTCGCCGAACACGTGGTGCGTGAATTCCTCGGCCGCGAACGCCTCGGGAGCCATCGGGCAGATCGTCGAGGCCACCAGTTGTTAGCCGTTGATGCGCCGTTGATAGGGGGGACGATCCTTACGGACAGAGTTGCCAACGCTCGTTCAGGAAAGGGAGCACCCCGTGCAGCAAGACGGATCACGTAGATCGCATAGAGGGCGGAGTGGGTTCAGTCTGGTGGAGGTCGCGGTCGCGCTGGCGGTCACTGGCCTGGCCGCGGCCTTCATCATCTCTCGCGAACCCCTCGACCGTTTCAGCCTGACGCGAGCCGCCCGGGTGGCGGAGTCGCAGCTCACGCTGGCACGCCTCCACGCGATGGCGACCCATGCGCCGACGGCGGTGACGCTCGCGGGGACCCGGCTCGAGGTGTCGCGGCACGGGGGATCGCTGCTGTCTCGCGTCGACCTCGGGAGACACACGCTCGGCCGGCTCGACTCGGTGCGGTTGCAGCCCTCCACGCTCCGTTTCAACGCGCGGGGACACGGATCCCCCGGTAGCGTCTACCTGTATCGCGGCGACCGGGGAATTCGGCTGGTGTCGAACTTCCTGGGCCGGGTTCGCCCGGCGCCTTTTCAACATTGAAGACCGCCGGCTTCAGTCTGGTCGAAGTCCTGCTGGCCATCGTCGTGACGTCCGTCGGGGTCCTCGGAGCGGCGGGCGTAGTGCTCGGGGTCGGTTCGCAGGCGCTCCGGGCGGCGTGGGACACGGAGCACGCACTCGCGGGTCGAAACGCCGTGGAATCGCTCGTCCGGGCCGGTTACGCGGCCGCGGCTTCCCACACGAGCGTCGTCGACGTCGGCGGACGTCGATTCGACGTGTCGCACGACGTGGCCGAACGGTCGCCGCGGCTCAAGCACGCCCACGTGACGGTGTCGCTGCCTCCGGCCACGGCCCCGGAGGCGGAACTCGAGATCGTTCTCTCGCGGCCCCGCCCGCTGCCCGCGGCGCCATGAGCGTTCCACGCCGTCTCGCGCCCGCCGGGGTCTGCGGCCAGGAAGGGTTCACGCTCGCCGAGATGCTCGTCGCGCTGACGGGCGCCGGTTTGCTCATCGGCCTGCTCGTAGGCCTGCTGGCGAGTCAGAGCCGCTTTCACCTGCGTAATGAGGATGCCATCCAGGCGTCGCAGATTGCACGCGCGCTGTCCGACGGAATGGGAGCGGAGATCCGCGGCGCCGGGCCGGGCGACCTGCTCCTTGCGACGCCCGACACGGTGTCCGTCCGCGTGGACATCTTGAAGGCGATCGTATGCGGCACGGCGAGCGGCGGCTCCATCGATCTCTTCGCCTACGATTCCACCGCCGCGAATCTTCAGTCCGGGTGGCGCGGCACGGCGCTTTCCGGGCCGTACCAGGCGGCCTGGGTCTACGCGGACGGATTTGCGCCCGCTTCCAGTGTCTCGACGGCAGCGGAGACCGCTTGCAGGGCGGCCGGAGCGGATCGGGCGAATCGGGTGTCGACGCGGTGGTTCCGCCGCACAAGCGGCTGGAGCGGAGGCTTCGCGGCGATGCCCGCGGCCGGCTCGCTCGCTCGCGTCTATGGACGGCTCACCTACGCCATCCACTCATCCGATTCCGAGTCGGGAACGGTGTCCATCCGGCGCAACGGCCAGGAGTTCGTGTCCCCCCTCGAGTCCGGCGCCGCGTTCGAGTACCGATTGTCGAGCGGCGCCATTCAGGCCCGCGTAGCGTCCGGCGACCTTTCCCGCGTGCGCGAGATCCGGCTGATCGGTACGGGGATCGGCCGAAACGGACGTGCAGCGGGTCGGCGAGTCGTCTACGCGATGCCGCTCCGCAACTGAGACATGAGGGGATTCGGATTGCGGCGTCGGAAGACGACCGTGGGCGTCGATATCGGCACCGGCTTCAGCAAGGCGGCGGTAATCGACCATGGCGAGAGCGGGCCATGCCTGACAGGGCTCGCGACCGCCCCGAACGAGACGGGCACCGTGCGCGGTGGGGCGATCAGGGATCCGGAGCGGGTCGCCGACACGCTTTCCGCCCTGTTCAAGCGAGAGCGAATCAAGCCCCGCAATGTGACCATCGGCATCGGTGGGCGCGATGTCCTGAGCAAGGTGATCGAGATCGACCGGATGGATGAGGCGGAGGCCCGCGCCGTGATGCCGTGGGAGGCGGAGCAGCACGTCCCCTTCGACATGAAGAACGCCGAACTGGACTTCGCGATCATCGATCCGAACGGAGAGAGCTCGACGATGACCGTGCTGCTGGCGGCGGCGAAGCGCGACGTCATCGAGTCGCGCGTCGCACTCCTGCGGCGGGCGGACCTGAACCCGACGATCGTCGACGTGGAGGCCCTGGCCCTTCGCAACGCGTTCGAGGCGAACCATCCGATCGCAATGAAGGACGTGACCGTGCTGGCCGACATCGGGGTCCATTCGACCGCCATTCACCTGTTGCGGAACGGACTTCCCCTGGTGACCCGCGAACTGGCTGTCGGCGCCCCGGCCGCGGACGAGCTGGAAGAGTGTGCCCGCCGGATCGCGCGCGGTATCGACCGGACGGGGGCGCTCGTCGAGATGGGACCGGGGATCGCACGCGTATACCTGTGCGGGGGCGGAGCCACGGCGTCCGGACTCGTCGAGATTCTCGCGGAAACAACCGGCGTGGAAACGCGCCTCGCGAGTGCGTTCGAACGCATCGAGGTCGCGCCGGAGGTCGCGGACCGAACGGATCTGGGCTCGGTGGCGCCGATGCTCATGCTCTCCGTCGGGCTGGCTCTTCGGTCCCCGGCCCGGGGCGGCTGAACGTGGAGGCGGGTGTACGACCATGATCGAGATCAATCTTCTGCCCGAATCCCTGCGCGCTCGGCAAGGAATCGCGACCAACCGGCACGCCGAAGGCGGGCTCCACATCGACGTTTGGGGTGTCGCACTGCTGATCTCGGCACTGACCATCCCGCCGGGCACGGTCGCGCTGTGGTGGTCGCAACGGGCCGAAGCTCTCGAACTCCGGGCGCGTCTTGAAGCGGTGATGGCGGACTCGGCGAGGCTCGCCGACCTCCGGGCCGCAAGCGACAGTCTGTCGGAGCGGTCCCGCGAGATCCGGGAGCGCGTCGTCCTGGTCGAACAACTGGACCGCGACCGGTTCGCGTGGCCGCACATGATGGATGAAATCAGCCGCGCGCTCCCGCCGCCGGCGTGGCTGGTTTCCCTGCGCCAACTGTCGCCGCCGCCCGACCTTGCCGTCGAACTCCAGGGAGTGGCGGGCAATCCGCTCGCGATCACGGAATTCGTCCGTAGCCTGGGGATCTCGGACTATATCGCCGATGTGAAGATCGTCGGCAGCCAGCGGCAGGGATCCGGCCCCGATCATGGTTCCCGGCAGGCCTTCACGCTCGTTCTTCGGTTCGCCCATGCGTCCGCCCTCCGGCGGATCGAACCCACTTGACCGTGCTGGCCATGGATTCCCGCGCGCAGTACCGGGTGCTCGGACTCGTACTCCTGCTGGGCGGCGGGACGGCCTTCCATCTGTACTTCGGGAACCCGCGCAGGGTGGAACTGGCCGAGTTGGCGGAGCGGGTCGAGCGGGCGGAGCGGACCAACGCCCTCGCCGAGCTGCCTGCGAGCGACCTGGACGCGATACGCGAGAGTCTCGTACTCGGTGAACGGCAACTCGCTGTGCTGAAACGACTCGTCCCGCGGGAGGGTGAAGTCGAGGCCATCTACGAAGCCATCGCGGCCGAAACGCAGTCGCTGGGTCTCGAACTCGTCCACGCCTTGCCCGCCGACCCCGTGGCCGACTCCACCGGCTACTTCGTGCGGCAACAGTGGGCGCTCCAGGTGGAGGGTGCGTACCACGATGTCGGGACGCTCCTGACGCGAATCGCCGGCTTCGCCCGCATCGTCCGGCCCGAGGTCGAAGAGATCATACCCTCGCGGATCACCAACTCGGGACGGCAACTCGTTCACGCGCGCTTCAGCCTCGAGACCTTCGTGCTTCCGCCGGAAAACAGCACTTCGCCGGAGGAAGGATGACTCGCTTGATCTTCGCCGCCGTACTCGCCGCGGCGTTCCGGGCCGGGCCATTGGAGGTCGCGGCGCAGACACGGCCGCCACCGATCTACGAGCGGGAGGTCTTCAGCTACCCCGCCTTCGACCGACGCGACCCGTTCCAGCCGCTTCACCTCGATACGCAGGCGGGGCCCCGTTTCGGAGACCTTGCGCTGGCCGGCGTTCTGTACAACCCGCAACTGGGGAGCGTGGCGATTCTGACTGATCGATCGACGGGTCGGCGGTATCGAGCCCGGGAACGCGACATCATCGGCACGGCCCGCGTCGTGCGGATTCGCATGGAGGAGGTGGATTTCGTGATCACGAGCTTCGGTGTCAGCCGTCAGGAGACGCTGCGGGCAAGGCGTGAACGGGGGACGGGCGAATGATATCCCGGACAATTCTCGCGTTCGCCGTAGCGGTCGCGACGGCGTCCCCGACCGAGATGCGGGAAGTGAGGATCGCGTCCGAGGGGACGGAAACCGAAATCACGGTGATCGTCGGCGGACGGTCCACGCCCCGCCACATGATGCTCGCCAATCCTCCGCGGCTGCTCCTGGACATCGACGGTGTGAGCCGGGGACTGGCGCGCCGCCACTACGATCGGATCGACCGTGGCGGAGTTCTCGGCATGCGTTCAACCCAGTTCCGGCCCGAGACGGTGCGACTCGTATTCGACCTCGATCGAGAAATCGCCTACCACGTAACCGCGGACTCCGGTGCGGTTCGCGTGACCTTCCTGAATCCCGGGCCGCCTTTCCCTCCCTGGTCGACCTCGGACGCCGTCGCGACACCCGAGCTCCGCGGAACGCCGGACATCCGGTCGCCACAGCTTCCCGAGCAGGCCTTGGCCCGGATCTCCGTCGTGTACGACAGCGCCAGCATGCTCGACGTCCTCGCCGGCTTCTCGGAGTTCGCAGACATATCGGTTGTTCCGAACGGCGAGGTCGCGTCCGTCGTCGTGCGAGGCATCGACATCCGAGACCAGCCATGGGATGTGGCGCTCAACGCGATCCTGTCGGCCCAGAACCTCGGCTGGCACAGGACCGAGAGCGGGATCATCGTCGTCGACTGGCTGGAGAACCTCCAGGCGCGCGATCAACTGCTCAGCGAAACGCGCGTGATCCGGGTCAACTATGCGCGGGCGGATTCGGTGGCGGAGACGCTCCGGCATCTGGCGACGCCCGACCGCGGTCAGGTGGTGTCGTTCTCCGGCAGCAACACCGTCATCGTCACCGACGCACCATCCGTCGTCGCGCGGATGGACACGATCATCGCGACGCTGGACCGGCGTCTCCCCCAGGTCGCGATCGAGGCGAAAATCGTGTTCGTCGATCGGACGGACGTACAGCAGCTGGGGATTGTGTACGACCTCAAGGAACGCGACGGCGGTTTCGTGGAGCAGGGCATCAACGATGTCATCGCGGTGCCCGACCCCGACTCGCCGCCCCAGGTCGTCGACGTGGACGGCGATGGGACGGGCGATCAGGGGTTCGTCAGGCGGACGAACGAAACGCTCGTGAGCCTGGGAGGCACGGCGGTCGCGGCGCTGGCGAACGCGAACGATCGGCCGATCGGACCGGCGCTCCAGATCCTGACGGCCGTGGCGTTCGGCGAGTTCTCGCTCTTCTCGTTCCTCGAAGCGCTCGAGTCCCACCAGTTGTCGGACGTGCAGGCGGCGCCCTCCATCCGGGTCGTGGACCACGCGCATGCAAGGATCCAGGTGGGCGAACGGACCCCGATCCGGGTCCTGGAGCCGGGAGCCCAGACCGAGTCCGCGCGCGTAAACGTCGACTTCCAGGACACCGGGATCATTCTGGATGTCGTCCCGCACGTGACGAACAACAACCAGATCCGGCTGGAGTTGATGGCGGAGCGGTCCGGCCTGAAGCTCGGTCTGTCGGACGTGGGTTTCGTGTTCGAGAAACAGATCGGAGAGACGACCCTGCTGCTCGAGGATGGGGAGACGGCCGTCATCGGAGGACTCACGCTGAGCGAAGTGACTCGGAACCTCAGCGGCATTCCCGGCCTCATGAACCTCCCGGTGCTCGGGACCCTGTTCCGGAGCACGAAGGAGAAGGAAGTGAAGCAGGACCTCATCATCCTCGTCACTCCCCACATCATTCGGCCCTTCCCTGAAGGGTCGTAGCGGGGGCCGTAGTTGCGGCTTCCGCCCTCGGCGAATCCTTTTCCCGCCGTTGGAACGGCCGTTCGATGAGGAGAGATCCACGCGATGCTGACAGAATGCTGAGGTGCCTGAGGCTGACCACGGCAGGCGAAACGCACGGCCCCGCCGTGGTCGCCGTGCTGGAGGGGATCCCCGCCGGATTGGCGCTCGAGCCCGACGATATCGCGCGGGAACTCGCGCGCCGGCAGGGCGGTCACGGCCGCGGGGGCCGCATGAAGATCGAGAAGGATGAGGGCGAGATCTTCGGCGGCGTGCGCCTCGGGGAGACGCTGGGGTCTCCGCTCGCGATCCGGATCCCCAACCGCGACTTCAGAAACTGGGGTGTCGCGATGGCGGTCGAGGCGCCGGAGGTGGACGACGATGAACTCCTGCGCCGGGCGTACCTGCCGCGGCCGGGTCACGCCGACCTCGCGGGGATGCTCAAGTACGGGCGCAAGGACGCGCGCGACATCCTCGAGCGGGCGAGCGCGCGCGAGACCGCCGCCCGCGTCGCCGCCGGAGCCGTCGCCAAGCGGCTGCTCGGCGAGTTCGGCGTGCGCGTCGAGAGTCACGTGGTGTCGATCGGTCCGGTGGAGGCGCCGCCGGAGCTGCCGCTGCCGGACGACCTTCTCGCCGTGGCCGACGCCTCGCCCGTGCGCTGCATCGACCCGGATGCGACCGCCGCGATGGTCGACGCGATCGACGCCGCCCGCCGCGCCGGCGACTCGCTGGGAGGCGTGTTCGAGGTCGTCGCTCGCGGCGTGCCGGTGGGGCTCGGGAGTCACGTCACGTGGGAGACCCGTCTGGGCGGCCGGATCGGCGGCGCGATGATGTCGATCCACGCGATGAAGGGCGTCGAGATCGGGATGGGATTCGAGGCCGCACGCCGCCGCGGGTCCGATGTCCACGACGAGATCGAACGGGATCCGGCGTGCCGCGAGAGCGGAGGCTACAGGCGACGGCGGAACAACGCGGGAGGCCTGGAAGGGGGGATGTCGACGGGAGGCGACATCGTCGCTCGCGTGGCGATGAAGCCGCTCAGCTCGCTGCGCCGCCCCCTGGACAGCGTGGACACCCGGACCGGAGAACCCGCCAAGGCGTTCCTCGAGCGCAGCGATGTGTGCTCGGTGCCGGCCGCCGGGGTCGTCGGGGAGGCGATGATGGCGCTGGTGCTCGCGGACGCGTGGATCGAGAAGTTCGGCGGCGACAGCGTCGCGGAGATGCGGTCCAACGTGGAGAGCTATCTCGCCCGGCTCGGGACGTGACGTGTCGGGCGTGCCCCGAAGGATCTGGCTCGTCGGCCTGTCCGGGGCGGGGAAGAGCACGATAGGTCCCCTCCTCGCGCGGCGGTTGGAGTATCGCTATGTGGATCTCGACCGCGAGGTCGAGGAGCTGGCGGGAACGACGATCCCTCGCCTGTTTCGCGACGGCGGGGAAGCCGGGTTCCGACGGCTCGAGGCCACGGCCGCGTCCCGGGCGGCGCGGGAAACGGATGTCGTCGTGGCGACCGGGGGCGGGTGGATGGCGCGCCGGGACATCGACCGCACATCCGGCGGCCGCGTGCGCGTCTGGTTGCGCGTTCGCCCCGAGACCGCGATCCATCGCCTCTCCCGGGAGGGTGCCGAAGCCCGGCCGCTGCTGGCCGGACCCGACCCCGCGGCCGCGCTCGCCACGCTACTCGCGGCCCGGGAGGCCGCCTACGCGGAGGCCGAGGTCGTGCTGGAGACGGATGGACGGGAACCGGAAGATGTCGTGGAGTTGGCGCTGAGAAGTCTACGGCGTTTCGCCGCCTGTCCGCCGGCGGACAGGGAAGGACGAACGGAAGGACAACAGGAGAGTTGAGAGACCGCCCGTGAATCTCGTCATCGTGGAGTCGCCCGCGAAGGCCCGCACCCTCGAGTCGTATCTCGGGGCCGGCTTCAGCGTGCAGGCATCCGTCGGGCACGTCCGGGACCTCCCCCGGAGCGGCCTCGGCGTCGACGTCGAAAAGGGGTTCGAACCGGAGTACGTCACGATCGAGGGAAAGGAACCCGTCCTCCGGAAGCTGCGCGCTGCGGCGGCGAAGGCGGATTCCATCCTTCTCGCCACGGACCCCGACCGGGAGGGCGAGGCGATCGCCTACCACATCGTGGAGGCCCTGACCGCACGGAAGCGGGCGCTTCGAGAGCGCTTCCACCGCATCACGTTCAATGAGATCACGAAGAGTGCCGTGCTCGAGGCGCTCGAGCGGCCGGGAGAGATCGACCTCCCCCGCATCGAGGCCCAGCAGGCGCGCAGGATTCTGGATCGTCTCGTCGGGTACAGGGTCTCCCCGCTCCTGTGGAAGAAGATCAGGCCCGGACTCTCCGCGGGCCGCGTGCAATCGGTCGCCGTCCGCCTGCTCGTGGAGCGCGAACGGGAGCGGCGCGCCTTCCGGAGCGGCGCATGGTGGCGGCTGCGCGCGCACCTCGCTGCGGACGGAGGCGCCTTCACGGCCGATCTGGCTGCGCTCGACGGGGTGGCGATCGCGAGAGGGCGGGACTTCGATGAGCGCACCGGCGCCCTCAAGTCCGGTCGCAGGGTCGTCCTGCTGGACCGGGAGCGCGCCGAAGCGCTCCGCGCGCGGTTGTCCGGCGCGACCTTCACGGTCGTCAGCCTGCAGGAGAAGCGGTCGAAGCGGAGCCCGTATCCTCCGTTCACGACGGCGACGCTCCAGCAGGAGGCCAACCGCAAGCTGAACCTCGGAGCCCGAGAGACGATGCGGATCGCCCAGGCGCTCTACGAAGCCGGCCGCATCACCTACATGAGGACCGATTCCGTCACCCTCTCCGAAGCCGCGATCACGGCGATTCGAAGCCGCGTGGCGACCCGGTACGGCCAGGAATACCTGAGCCCGGCCCCACGGCGCTACAAGACGAAGTCGCGCTCGGCGCAGGAGGCCCACGAGGCGATTCGCCCGGCCGGCACCGACATGCGGACGGCCGACGAACTCGGACTCACCGGCCGGCAGAAAGCGCTCTACGAACTGATCTGGAGACGCGCCGTCGCCACGCAGATGGCGGATGCCCGGCTGCGGCACCTGAACGTGCAGGTGGATGCGGAGGAGGCGCGCTTCCGCGCCGCGGGGAAGGTCATCGAGTTCCCCGGATTCTTCCGCGCCTACGTCGAAGGCTCGGACGACCCGGACGCGGCGCTGGAGAACCAGGAAACGGTGCTCCCCGACATGCGGGAAGGCCAGACGCTCGAGAACCGCAAGCTGGAGAGTCGGAAACACGAGACGAAGCCGCCTCCCCGCTTCACGGATGCGGCGCTCGTGAAGGAACTGGAGGCGGATGGAATCGGGCGTCCATCCACCTACGCCGCCATCATCTCGACCGTCGTCGATCGAGGGTATGCCGTACGACAGAACAAGCAACTCGTCCCCACCTTCATCGCCTTCGCGGTGACCGGTCTCCTGGAAGATCACTTCCCGAACCTCGTCGACACCGGGTTCACGTCCGAGATGGAGGAGGCGCTGGACGAAATCGCTCGCGGCAACGTGGACTGGCGCGCCTACCTCGGGGAGTTCTACAGCGGGGGAGAGGGTCTCGAGGCGCGACTTGTCGAGCGCGAAGCGGCCATCGACCCGCGCGAGGCCTCGACCGTGCGGCTGCAGGACCTCACTCCCCGCGTGCGGATCGGCCGCTACGGGCCCTTCCTCGAACTCGAGAGCAACGGCGACCGGCTCACCGCGTCCCTCCCCGACGACGTGGCCCCGGCCGATCTCAGCGAGGAGCAGGCGATCGATCTCCTCCGGAAGCGGGCGGAAGGGCCGGATCGTCTGGGGGAGGACCCCGATTCCGGAGAGGACATCTACCTCATGGAGGGGCGCTTCGGCCCCTACGTCCAGCGAGGCGAGCGGGCGGACGGAAAGAAGCCGAAACGCGCGTCCCTCCCGAAGAACCTTCGGCCCGAAGAGGTGTCGCTGGCGACGGCGCTCAAGCTGCTTGCCATGCCGGCCCCGCTCGGCCCGCACCCGGAGAGCGGCGATCCCGTGAAGGTGGGAATCGGGCGCTACGGCCCGTACGTCGTCCACCAGCGGGACTATCGCTCGCTGACGGAGAACGACGATCCGCTCGAGATGACCTTCGAGCGCGCCATGGAGCTGCTCTCCGCGCCCAAGACGCGGGGCCGCCGTGCGAGCGCCACGCCGCTGCGGGAAGTCGGTGCGCACCCGAATGACGGCGAGTCGATCGCGATCTACAAGGGTCGCTACGGTCCCTACGTGAAGCACGGCAAGACGAACGCTTCGCTGCCGAAGGGGACGGAACCCGACGAGGTCACGCTCGACGTGGCGCTGGACCTGCTGAAGAAGCGGAAGGAGCGCGACGCGACCAGAAAGGCGGGGGGACGGCGCGGCGGCCCCCGAAAGAAGTCGCCGAGAAAATGACCCGAACGTCCGCGCCCGCCGATGCACGAGCGCGAGCCCGGCGCGCATGGGTCGACGACTTCCTTCGCTACGCCCGTGCGGAGCGTCGGCTGTCCACTCGCACAGTGTCCGCGTACCGCCGTGACCTCGATCAGTTCGAGGCCTTCGTGAGCGGGTACGAGGGTACGCACGACTGGGGTTGGGCCGACGTACATCGCGTGTCCATCCGGTCATTCATGGGGGACCTTGAGTTGCGCCGGCTGAAGCGTTCCTCGATCGCCCGCAAGCTCGCCGCCGTGCGCGCCTTCTTCGCCTTCCTCCAGCGCACGGACCGCGTGGACTCCAGCCCGGCGCTGCTGATCCGCACGCCGCGGAAGGACCGGACGCTCCCCTCCTTTCTGAGCGAAGAGGACGCCCGCGAACTGCTCGACTCCGCCGGCGAAGCGGCGCGCCGGGACGGATCCGCGGTGGCGCTCCGGCGCTGGGCCCTCCTCGAGTTGCTGTACTCCTGCGGCCTGCGGCTGGCGGAGGTGCACGGTCTCGATGTGACCGCCGTGGATCGCGGCACCGGGCAGGTTCGCGCTCTCGGCAAGGGCGGGAAGGAGCGCGTCGTCCCTCTCGGCCGGCGCGCCTCGGAGGCGCTCGGCGCCTATTTCGGGAAGCGGGGGGAGGGCGACTCCCGCGCCGCGTTCCTCTCCGTTCGCGGCACCCGCCTCTCGCGGCGGCAGATCCAGCGCGACGTGACGGCCCAACTCGCGCGGGTCGCGGACGGTGAGCGGCTGACCACTCACTCGCTGCGCCACTCCTTCGCGACCCACCTTCTCGACCGGGGGGCGGACCTCGTCTCGGTGAAGGAGATGCTGGGGCACGCGAGTCTGAGCACGACCCGGATCTACACGCACACATCCGTGGACCGCCTCAAGCGCGTACACTCCCGGGCCCATCCGCGCGGAGGAGAATGAAGAGAATGATACGAGCCACGACGATCCTCTGCGTTCGGGTCGGGGGCGAGGTCGCGATGGCGGGCGACGGCCAGGTGACCATGGGAGAAACCGTCGTCAAGGCGAAGGCGAGCAAGCTCCGCACGATGCGCGATGGCCGGATCCTCGCGGGCTTCGCCGGCGGCGTCGCCGATGCGCTCACCCTGTTCGAGAAGTTCGAGGCGCAACTCGAGCGCTACCCTCGCCACCTCACCCGCGCGGCGGTGGAACTCGCGAAGGAGTGGCGGAGCGACCGCTATCTTCGGCGGCTCGAGGCGCTGCTCGCCGTCGCCGACCGGGAGACGAGCCTGCTGATCGCCGGCACGGGAGAAGTCATCGAACCGGACGACGGCATTCTGGCGCTCGGTTCCGGAGGGCCGCACGCGCTCGCCGCCGCGCGGGCCCTCGCCCGCCGGACGGATCTGCCGGCCGCGGAGGTGGCGCGGCAGGCCCTCGAGATCGCGGCGGAGATCTGCGTGTACACGAACCGGGAGATCACGGTGCTCGAGCTTTCGGGCAGCGCCGACAGCAACGGGAAGGAGCCATGACGACGAGCGATGGCGGACAGGTGACGCACCGCCCCGACATCAGCCCCGCCCCGGATCCCGGCGACCCCGGCATCGCGGCGGCGCTCACCCCGCGACAGATCGTCGAGGAACTCGACCAATACATCATCGGACAGGACGAGGCGAAGAAGGCCGTCGCGATCGCGCTCCGCAACCGCTGGCGCCGGCAGAACGTCGACGAGGGGATGCGGGAGGAGATCCTCCCCAACAACATCATCCTCATCGGCCCCACCGGCGTGGGGAAGACCGAGATCGCCCGCCGCCTCTCGCGGCTCGCCGGGGCTCCGTTCATCAAGGTCGAGGCCTCGAAGTTCACCGAAGTGGGCTACGTCGGCCGCGATGTGGAATCGATGATCCGCGACCTCCTCGAGATCGCGATCAAGCTCGTTCGCGAGGAACAGGAGGCCCGGCACGGAGAGACCGCCGACCGGCGGGTCGAGGAGCGCCTGCTCGACCTGCTTCTCCCTCCCGTGGCGGAGGGCGAGCCCGCGGCGGGTTCCGGCGGCGGCGCGCAGCGGCAGTTCGTCGTGTCGCTCGCGGGACAGGCATCGGAGACCCGCTCCGATGAGCCTTCCGAGCAGCGCAAGCAGCGCACGCGAGAGAAGCTCCGCGGCCTCCTGCGCGACGGGATGCTCGATGAGCGGGAGGTAGAAGTCGAGGTCAGCGACAGCTCGATCCCGATGCTCGATGTGGGGGGCGGCATGGAGGGCGTGGACTTCAACGTCGGGGAAGTCCTCAAGGGGGTGCTGCCGAAGAAGACGCGCCGCCGCCGGGTCACGGTCGCGGACGCCCGCCGGATCCTCCGCTCCGAGGAACTCGCGAACCTCGTGGACATGGAGGAGGTCACGGAGCAGGCGCTCCGCCGGACCGAGAGCATGGGGATCGTCTTCCTCGACGAGATCGACAAGGTCGCCGGGAAGCACGGCGGCTCCGGACCCGACGTTTCGCGCGAGGGCGTGCAGCGCGACCTCCTGCCCATCGTCGAGGGATCCACCGTCAAGACGCGACACGGGATGGTCCGCACGGATCACATCCTGTTCATCGCGGCCGGGGCCTTCCACATCGCGAAGCCCTCGGACCTGATCCCCGAACTCCAGGGCCGGTTCCCGATCCGCGTGGAACTCGAGAGTCTGGACGCGGAGGCGTTCACGCGCATCCTCCAGGAACCTCGCTACGCCCTCCTCGCGCAGTACCAGGCACTCGTGGAGACCGAGTCCGTCCGGCTCGAGTTCGAGGAGAGCGCGGTGCGCGAGATCGCCCGCATCGCCAGCCATGTGAACGAAAGGACGGAGAACATCGGCGCCCGGCGCCTCCATACCGTGCTCAGCACGCTCCTGGAGAAGATCCTCTTCGATCTGCCGGAAGCGCGGGCGGACGAGACGATCATCGTCGACGCGGACTTCGTGCGGGATCGTCTGTCGCGCATCGCCGACGACGAAGATCTGAGACGATATATCCTCTGAACGGAGAGCCGAGGACTCACGAAGCCATGGACCGGACCCGACACTTTCTCTCGATCGCCGACTGGTCGCCCGAGCGGCTGCGCGAGGCCCTCGATCTCGCCGACCGCCTCAAGGCCGATCCCGACGCGGCGGGCCGTCCCCTCACCGGGAAGACGCTCGCCATGATCTTCACCAAGAGTTCGACCCGCACCCGGGTTTCCTTCCAGGTGGGGACGCACCAACTGGGCGGGCAGGCGCTATTCCTGTCATCGCGCGACATCCAGATCGGGCGCGGGGAACCGCTCTCCGATACGGCGCGGGTTCTGTCGCGCTTCGTGCACGGGATCATGATCCGGACGTTCGCGCAGTCCGATGTCGAGGCGCTGGCCGAGCACGGTTCGATTCCCGTCATCAACGGACTCACGGATCTGCTGCACCCGTGCCAGATCATGGCGGATCTGCAGACCGCGCGCGACGAGTTCGGCCCCGATCTCTCCGGACGGACCGTCGCCTGGATCGGCGACGGCAACAACGTCGCGAACTCGTGGTTGAACGCGGCGGCGAAGCTCGGTTTCCGGCTCCGTCTCGCCTGCCCCGAGGGCTACGATCCGGACTCCGCGATCCTCGCCGCCGCGGGACGTGCGACGCAGGTCGATCTTTTCCGGGCGCCCGCGGAGGCGGCCGAGGGGGCGCACGTCGTGACGACGGACGTCTGGGCCTCGATGGGACAGGAGGAGGAAGCCGCGGAACGCGCACGGGCTTTCGAGGGATACCATGTGGGCGCGGAGGTCATGGCCCGGACCGCCGACGATGCGATCTTTCTCCACTGCCTGCCCGCCCACCGCGGCGAGGAGGTCGCCGCCGAAGTCATCGACGGGCCGGCGTCGCGCGTGTGGGACGAGGCGGAGAACCGGCTCCACTCGCAGAAGGCGATCCTCACCATGCTCATGGGAGCCGCAGCGTGAAGGACCTGAAAGAGACGCCGCTATTCGAAGAACACGTCCGGCTGGGCGGGAAGATCGTCCCCTTCGCCGGCTACGCGATGCCCGTCCAGTATCCGACCGGCATCCGGGCCGAACACCGCGCCGTGCGCGAGAAGGCGGGCCTGTTCGACGTCTCCCACATGGGAGAGTTCCGCGTGCGCGGCGAAGACGCACGGGCGTTCGTGGCCTACGCGACGACGAACGACCCTTCGGGCCTGGAGCCGGGAGACGCGCAGTACAGCGCGATGTGCCACGCGACCGGCGGCGTGATCGACGACCTCATCGTCTACTGCATGGGCGAGGCGGATTATCGACTCGTCGTGAACGCCGCCAACATGGCGAAGGATTGGGCGCACCTCAGCGGGCTCGCGCAGGACTTCGACGTGGAGATGACGGACGAGAGCGATGAGATCGCCCTCCTCGCTCTCCAGGGGCCCCTGGCCGAGGTGATGCTGGAGCCGCTGACCGAGTACCCGCTGGCGGACATCGAGTACTACCGCTTCGCGCGCGGCGAGGTGGCCGGCGCGCCGTGCGTCATCAGCCGGACCGGGTACACGGGCGAGATCGGGTTCGAACTCTACCTGCCCAACCAATACGCGGTGCCGACGTGGCGGGCGCTCGTCACGGCCGGCGCCGTCCCCACGGGCCTGGGCGCCCGCGACTCGCTCCGGCTCGAGATGGGCTACGCGCTCTACGGCAACGACGTGGACGACGAGACGACCGCGCTCGAGGCCGGACTCGGGTGGCTCGTGAAGCACGCCAAGGGCGACTTCGTGGGCGGGGAAGCGCTTGCGGCGCAGCGTGCCGAGGGCCTCACCCGCAAGCTCCGTTTCCTGCGACTGCTCGAGCGGGGCTTCCCGCGGCCGGGGTACGACGTCCGGTTCGAGGGGGAGGCTGTCGGTGTGGTCCGCAGCGGCACCGTGAGCCCTTCCATGGGGCACGGGATCGCCACGGTCTATCTTCCGGTGGCCGCCGGGTTCGGCGACGCGGTCGAAATCATGATCCGGGGGAAGGCAATCGCGGCCGAGGTTGTGCGTCCGCCCTTCTACCCGCGCGGCTCGCTGCACCGCATCGCGCCGCGGATCGCCGTCGTGACGGTGTCCGACGCCGTGTTCGCCGGAGAGCGGGAAGATGGTTCCGGGGACCTCATCAAGGCGTGGATCAGGAGAAGCGCGTACTCGCTCGCCGGCGCGGACATCGTGCCCGACGAGGGCGAGGCCATTGCCTCGCGGCTCCTGCACTGGTGCGATGTGCAGGGGGTCGACGTCGTCCTCACGACCGGCGGCACCGGGCTCGCCCCGCGCGACGTGACCCCGGAGGCGACGCGTTCCGTCCTGGAGCGCGAGGCGCCGGGCATCGCTGAAATGCTGCGTCGCATCGGCGCCGAGTCGACGCCGTACGCCGCGCTTGGCCGCGGGCTGGCCGGCATTCGCGGCGAGACGCTCATCGTCAATCTGCCGGGAAGCCCGCAGGGCGTCTCCGAAGGCCTCGTCGCGCTCGAGCGGGTGGTCGACCACGCTGTCGACCTGCTGCGCGGCGATACCGTACTCGCGTCTCCCGGCGGCTGATGGCGCGCGTCTTCGTCGACGGGCGCGCGGTCGAGGCCGCCATCGCCGTCCGCCAGGCGGCGCAGGCCGATGGGCACGAGGTCGAGTTCGTGGAGTCCGTGCGCGAACTCGAGGGGCGGCTGGGCGGAGCGGCCGAGGTCGCGCTGGTCCTCACGGGCCCTCCCGACGAATCGCGCGCCGCCGCGATGCGGGGCCTGTTCGAGGCGGAGATCCCGCGCCCCCCCGTGCTCGGACTCACGGAGGAGACCCACCCCGACGCGCGCCGGCAGCTGGCACGGTCCTTCGACCTCGACGAGGCGCTCGCGCTTCCCCTCGATACCGACGAGATGCGGGTCGTCCTGCAGACGCACCTCGACCGCTACGACCTCCAGCGAAAGACAGGGATCATCGGGCGCACCGAGGCCGTGCGCGAGATCCTCGAGCGGGTGCACATGATCGCCCCCGTGATGAGCACCGTTCTCCTCACCGGCGAGAGCGGAACCGGAAAGGAACTCGTGGCGCGCGCCTTCCACCGGCTCTCCCCGAGGCGCGCCAGGGCCTTCATCGCGGTGAACTGCGCCGCCCTCCCGGAGTCGCTGCTCGAATCCGAACTGTTCGGGCACGAGAAGGGCGCCTTCACCGGAGCGACCTCGCTGCGGCGGGGGATGTTCGAACTCGCCGATGGCGGCACGCTCCTCCTCGACGAGATCGCAGAGATGCCGCTCCCCACCCAGACGCGGCTCCTGAGGATCCTCGAGAGCCGCCGCTTCATGAGGGTGGGCGGGGACCACGAGATCCAGGTCAGCGTACGCGTCGTCGCCGCCACGAACCGCGACCTCAGGCAGGCCGTCGAGATGGGGGAGTTCCGCCGCGACCTGTACTACCGTCTGAACGTCCTCAGCGTCCACGTCCCCCCGCTCCGGGAACGGCGCCGCGATATCCCCGTCCTCATCCGCCGCTTCATCTCGGAGTTCAGCCGCCAGCACGACCGGGAGTTCCGCGGACTCGCGCCGGAAGCGCTCCAGATCCTCCTCGACTACGACTGGCCGGGGAACGTCCGTGAACTCCGCAACCTGATCGAGTCCATGGTCGTGCTCGCCCCCGGCTCCGTCATCCGCCCGGAGGACATCCCGCCGGAGATCCGGTCCGGCGGCGTGAGCCTCGTGCCGTCCCCCGCGCACATCGCGCCTCCGGTCGACGCGGGCGCCGGGTCCATCCCGAGTTCACCGCAACTCGCGTTCGTCTTCCGCACGCTCGTCGACCTCAAGGTGGACATCGACGACCTCAAGCGGGAGTTCGAAGCCTACAGGCTCGGCGCTCGCCGACTCCCGGCCCCTTCCCGGAGCGGGGCGGGGAACGACATCGAGGACGCGATCGAGATCGACATCACCGACGCGGTCGACGCGATCGCGATCGATGCGACCGGGGCCGAAGTCGTCTCGCCAGCCGGGGAAGGCCGGGAGCCGGAGGAGGCGGACATGATCGCGATCCGACCCGGGATGACGATGGAGGAGATCGAGCGCGAGGCGATCATCGCCGTGCTCCGCCAGTCCGGCGGCAACCGGCGCAGGGCCGCGGAGGCTCTGGGCATCGGCGAGCGCACGATCTACCGCAAGATCCGGAAGTACGGCATCGAACACTAGCGTGGCGTCGCGCCCCGCACCGGCGCGGGCCTCGTCACTCCGCCGAACCGGTCTCCGCGCGGGCCTTCAGCTCTCGTGCGACGTCGTTGAAGCCGCGGCGCACGAACCCTCCGAAGAGCAGCATCACGAGCGGGATCAGAAGGCCGGAAAAATCGTCCGTCGTGCGGTACCGGCAGCGTCCATTACCCACCGCCTCGAGACGCTGCTCCCGCAGGGCGCAGATCAGAAAGCGGTGCCCCATCGTCGTGCTCCAGGCGATGAGGTGCGGCGGTTCGACGGCCTCGATCCGTTCGATCTGCTTCAGTCTCCAGGGTCCCATCCTGA
Source organism: Candidatus Palauibacter sp. (assembly GCF_965261555.1). GTDB lineage: Bacteria > Gemmatimonadota > Gemmatimonadetes > Palauibacterales > Palauibacteraceae > Palauibacter. Next base: position 205,509 of record NZ_OZ253465.1, on the reverse strand, counting down.
CGTACAGTTCGACCGGCGAGCCGATCTCGAAGTCCGTGGCGACCGAGGGCGTGAATGGATTCCATTCGCCGTAGCGCTCGAAGTCGGTGAGGACCTCCCACGCCCGTTCGATCGGCGCGTCGATTTCCACGGTTTCCGAACTCACATGCCCCTTGAACACGGCGAAGCCCTCCCGCTGCGATTTCACTCCGATTCACCCGTGGCGAGCCCGCGGGGACCCTCTTCGCCCGGTCGCGGATGTCGCGCCAGCAGGGCCTCGCTCTCCCGCCACAGTCGTGCGCCCGCCGCGGCGTCCATGGCCGGCGCGGACATCTCCTTCTCCCGCATCAGGTGCAGATAGACCCCGCTGCGCCGACCCATGTCCTCCGCGCAGCACGCATGGGCCACGGGCGCCACCGCCTTGTCGGGCGCCGCGAAGAGCAGGCGTCTCGTCGGGTGGAGCAGGGGTTTCAGGAACCACGGCGCTTCCCGCATCAGGTCGGAGTCGACCGCCCCCGGGCACAGCGAGTTCACGGCGATCCTCACCTCTCCTTCCGGGTTCAGCCGGCGCGACAGCTCCTGGGCGTAGGTGCACAGGTGCAGTTTGCTCAACGCATAGTACTTAAGGCCGTCCTTCAGGCCGTAGTCGGTGAACGCGCCGAAATTGCCGAAGTCGATCGAATCGGCGGCCCGGTGCGTTTCGGACACGATGAAAACGATTCTGGGAGTCTCACCGTCGCGGCCGGCGGGTCGAATCGTGCCGTCCGCCAGGAGCCGGTCGATCAGTACGCGGTTGGCCAGGAAGTGAACCGCGAACATCAGCTCGTAGCCCTGGGCCGACCTGCGTGCCTTCGCCGGCATCACGCCGGCGTTCAGGACGAGGATGTCCACCCTGCGGCGCTCGCGTTCGAGGCGGTCGCACAGCGCGTGTACGGAGTCGAGGTCGGCCAGGTCCACGTGCAGCATGTCGACCGCATCGGAACCGGCGAGGCGCCGAACCTCCTCACCGGCATCGGGATGACCGCTCCGGCAGGCCATGAGCACCTCCCCGCCGCGTTTCGCCAGGTCGACGGCCACCGCCCTGCCCAGCCCCCGGTTCGCCCCGGTGACGAGGCACACCCTGCCGTCGAGGCGGACGTTCTCCGGGAGCGGCCTGAGCGTGGCACGCTGGGAGAAACGATCGACGACCCCGCTGGCGAAGGCGCTGAACTTCCTGTTGTAGTTCGTGGTTCGCATGTCTCACCGTTCCTCGTCGCGGGTTCCCGGCGAGGTGCCATCGAGCATCGCGGTCTCGTCGGGGATGCGATACTCCCGCAGGTAGGCGTCGCAGTACTCGTCAATCGTGCCGTCGTCGAAACCGAAGTGGGTCGCCGAATACACGTGTCGGCCATGGCGACCCGCGGGACCGCCCCGCGACACGGCCTCCGCGGCGGCCTCGGCCTCCGCCGTGAAATCGATCCCCGCGGCCCGGTATATCCTTCGCAACTCCGCGAGCGGGTCGGCAAGCAGATCGTAGTAGGACACATCGACGAACCCCCGATTCCCGGCGTTCCTTCGCACTGACATGGAGCGCTCGATCAGGCGGCGCGTCTTCCGCATCCAGTGCGTCCCGATCTCCTCCGGGTCGACGTGGTCGCTGAAGATCCCTCGGCCGTGGGCCACCATGCTCCAGAATGAGGGAATGGATTTCTTTGGGTCCCGGTGCGTCTGGACGACGCAGACGCCGGGGAAGACACCGCGGATGACGTCGAGATACTCCACGTGGTGGGGCGTCTTCAGCACCCAGCCGGCGCCCGGACGCTGCCAGTGCAGGATCTTGAGCACCGTGCGCAGGTACTCGTAGCACCTCGTGTGATCCTGCGCTTCGAGCCACGCGGAATAGCCCGGCACGTGCATCGCCGCTTCCGCCGACTGGCTCATGAACGAGAGGTCGAGGAGCAGGACATCTTCCTCCGGCGCATCGTGGGCGATGGGATGGATCGCCAGGAACTCGGGGGCCAGAAAGCGGATCGTCCGGACCGCCAGCTTCGCCCGCCCGATGCGGCCCCGCGGGTCGCCGGTCCGCTCACCGGGGAGGGGGAGGGGATTCAGCGCCTCCCACGACTTCAGCGAGCGGATCCCGGGACCCGCCGCGATCAGCCGGTGCAGCAGCGTCGTGGCCGTCCGCTGAAGACCCGCGATGAGGATGACCTTCCCGAGCCCGATGTCGAGAATCTCCGGCTTCTCCCGCAGCAGCCGCTCCACCCGCAGCCGGGTGGAGAGCGCCGATACGATCCGCACGTGCTGGATCCGCGCCCCGAGCGGCGTCAGCCTCGCCTCGGCGTTCATCGATCCCACGAGGACCTCGAGCGGCTCCAGGAACCACTCATCGCCGAAGTCGGAGAGCCCCGTCTTTCGCCTCGCCGCGGCGACCATCCGGTCGACGTTCAGAGGGCCGCCGAAGCCGAGCCTGCGGGCCGCGCGCCCCGCGGCGTTGAAGATCGACACCGGCAGGGGCCGGTAAGGTCTGCGGTACTCCGTCGAGGTCTGCACCGGGTTCTCGTCCCCCCGGCTACGAGTCGCCGCGCGCGTCCAGCTCCGAGAACTTCACGAGCCGGGTTTGCGGCTGCGGATGCGCCTCCGCCCGGATCCAGCGGAAGCACATCGTCCCGGACGTGTGGCCCGCGGTCTCGATCCAGTTCGGGAGCCCGGGGTCCTCGTGGGCCACCACCAGGCGCACGGAGCCGTCCGCTTCGTGGTGCGCGAGGTGCTTGTTCGTGTGGATGGTGTGATAGCGGTAGTCGAGCGACTCCATCCAGTAGTTGTTCAGCTGGAAGTTCCAGTGCTCGCACTCGGGGGGCACGGCCACGATCACCAGGGCCTCGTCCTCGGCCACCGCCCAGTGGCTGTGATAGTAGACGATATTCGGGTCGCCCCCCGCCTGGAGCGACACGTCCGGATCGAACATGGGCAGCGTGTTCGAGTGCTTCCTGAAGCCGCGGGCCCAGTTCGCGAACAGCATCGCCGCGCCCGCGACCAGCGTCCCGGCGGACTTCAACCCCTCGTCGATCTGCTCCGGCGTGAGGGAATGAGGCTGCTTCTCGTCGTCCGGACAGCCGATGCGCTCGATGTGCAACTCGGCCGGCTCCTCGGTCTCCCGGTCGAGGAAGGTCTGGCGCACGATCAGCGTCCGGCTCTCCGCCGTCATCGGGAGCCAGTTTCCTTCGTGGCGCCGGGTGCTGACGATGAGTTCGAAGGTCCCGTCCTCGCCGATCTCGATCTCGCTCGCCTCGACGTAGCCCGTGGGGGGCAGACCCCCGCTCTGCCCGTAGTGGCCGGCCTGCGTGCCGAAGCCGAGGTACCTCACGGTGTTGCGCCGCCCCGAGATCCTGTACTCGAAGTCGCCGTGAATCGCGGCGGTCTGGTAGTAGTTGTCCGGGTTGTCGCTCCCCAGCTTCACGGTCTCGTGGGCCACGCGGTGCAGCACGGGCGCCCGCGGGTCGGCGTGTTCCACGAAAGCCATGAGCCCCCCGCGGGTCAGGCGGCTGAGATACCGGTATCCCTCCGCCTGGTTGAACGGATCGCGGGGTGCGCCCGGGAAGGTGAGCGCGGCTCCGGCCGCCTTGAGCGTGTCGCAGAATTCATCCCACGACTTCCCGCTCACCACGCGCTGCGCGGCCGTGTCCGCCGGGGTCCGGCCCCGAAGCTTCTGCGCCGCGAGCGAGAGGCGCCGAAAGAACCCGAGCAGTCCGATGACGAGCCCTCTCATCGCGTCTCCTTTCGGCCCGCGCCCGTGGCCTCGACGTGCCGGGTGCCGCGGGCGATGAGTCGGATCGGCTAGTCGGGCGCCGCCTCGGCGATGAGGGCGGCGATGCTCTCCCGCAGCGTGTCGATACCGGCGCCGGTGCGGGCAGACGTCTCGACCAGCTGATCCGCATCGAGATCGAGCGTCTCGCGCAGCTTCTTCGTCGCCCGCCGGCGCGCGGACCGGTTCAGCTTGTCCGCCTTCGTGAGCGCGAAGAGCGTCGGCGTCCCGGTCGCCCCCAGGAACTCGATCATCCGCTCATCGTCGTCCGTGAGTCCGCGGCGCGCGTCCACGAGCAGCACGAGCCCGAGCAGCTTCGGCGTCCGGCGCAGGTATCCGTCGATCAGCCGTCCCCACTTCTTCCGCACGGTCTTCGGCGCCTTCGCGAACCCGTAGCCCGGCAGATCGACGAGCATGTAGCGGTCGTCGACGAGGAAGAAGTTGATCTCGCGCGTGCGCCCGGGCTGCTTCGAGGTTCGCGCGAGGCTCTTCCGCCCCACAAGCCGGTTGAGCAGCGAGGACTTCCCGACGTTCGAGCGCCCCGCGATCGCGATCTGCGGGAGGTCGCGCGGCGGCTTCTGGCCGGCCGCGCCGATGGCGCCGACAAACTCGACCGTCCTGACGCGCGCGACGCCCCGGTCCGTCGGCGGCACGGGCCCGCTACGCTTCCCTGCGCTTGGCCCCGGGCTCGAGGATGAGGAGCGGCTGGTTGCTCTCCTCGACGGTCTCCCGCGTGACGACGATCTCGCGGATGTCCATGCGCCCCGGCAGGTCGAACATCACGTCGAGCATGATGGATTCCATCACGGCTCTCAGTCCGCGGGCGCCCGTCCCGCGGTCGATCGTCTTGCGCGCGATCGCGCGCAGCGCCTCCGGGTCGAGCGTGAGGCCCACGCCCTCGAGTTCGAACATCTTCGTGTACTGCTTGAGCAGCGCGTTCTTCGGACGCTGCAGGATCTCGACCAGCGCGTCCTCGTCGAGGTCGTGCAGCGCAACGAGCACCGGCAATCGCCCGACGAGTTCGGGGATGAGCCCGTAGCGGAGCATGTCCTCGGGTTCGACGCAGGCGAGGAGGTTCTCCTCGTCGTTCGGCGCCACCCCTCCCGCAATGAAGTCATCCCGGAAACCGATCTGCCGACGCCCCTGCCGCTCCTGGATGATCTCCTCGAGCCCGTCGAAGGCGCCGCCGCAGATGAAGAGGATGTTCCGCGTGTCGATCTGGATGTACTCCTGCTGCGGATGCTTGCGCCCGCCCTGGGGCGGCACGGACGCCACCGTCCCCTCGAGGATCTTGAGCAGCGCCTGCTGGACGCCCTCGCCGGAGACGTCGCGCGTGATCGACGGATTGTCCGATTTGCGCGCGATCTTGTCGATCTCATCGATGTAGACGATGCCGCGCTCGCACTCCGCCACGTTGTATTCGCCCGCCTGCAGGAGCCGGACGAGAATGTTCTCGACGTCCTCCCCCACATACCCCGCCTCGGTGAGCGTCGTCGCGTCCGCGATCGTGAACGGGACCTGGAGAATCCGTGCCAGCGTCTGCGCGAGCAGCGTCTTGCCCACTCCGGTGGGACCGAGCAGCATGATGTTCGACTTCTCGATCTCGACGTCGTCGACGAGACTGCGGTGGTTGATCCGCTTGTAGTGATTGTAGACGGCGACCGAGAGCGTCTTCTTCGCCATCTCCTGACCGATCACGTACTCGTCGAGCGTCGCCTTGATCTCCGCCGGTGTCGGGATCTCCGTGAAGCGTCCGCCCTGTTCGCGCTCCTCTTCCTCGGCGAGGATTTCGTTACAGAGCGCGATGCACTCGTTGCAGATATAGACGTTGGGTCCGGAGATGAACTTCTGGACGGCGTCCTTGGACTTGCCGCAGAAGGAGCAGCGCAGGTGCTTGTCGCTCGGCATCGTCGCCTCCCCTCGGTCCCTCGGGTTGCTCCGGCGCTACTCCGCCACGGCGGGGCCGGGTCGGCCGTTCTTGCCGTCGACCTCCGCCTCGCGCACGACCACGAGGTCGATGAGCCCGTAGTCCCGCGCTTCCTCGGGGGACATGAAGCGGTCGCGGTCGACATCCTCGGCGATCCGATCGAGATCCTGCCCGGTGTGTTCGGCGAGGATCCCGTTCAGCCGCTCGCGGGCGTTGAGGATCTCCTTCGCCTGGATCTCGATGTCCGCCGCCGTCCCGTAGGAGCCGCCGGAAGGCTGGTGGATCATGATCCGCGCGTTCGGCAGCGAGCGCCGCCTGCCGGGCGTGCCGGCGGCGAGCAGGAACGCTCCCATCGACGCCGCCATCCCCATGCACATCGTCGCCACCGGGGCGTTCAGGAACTGCATCGTGTCGTAGATCGCGAGTCCCGCCTGGACGCTCCCCCCCGGCGAGTTGATGTAGATGTTGATCTCGCGCTCCGGGTTGTCCGCCTCCAGGAAGAGCAACTGGGCGATCACCACGTTCGCCACATCGTCGTTGATCGGAGCTCCGAGGAAGACGATCCGGTCCATGAGGAGACGCGAGAAGATGTCGTACGTGCGTTCCCCGCGGCTCGACCGTTCGATGACGTACGGTGCGAATATCGTGCTCAAGTCAGTCCCTCACGTGGTTTGCGAAGTCCATCAGCTCACGTCCGAGCCGTCGATCAGAAACCGGAACGCCTTGTCGATGGCGAAACGGCGGCGGAGCGGGTCGAGCTGCTTCTCCTTCGCGAGCTGCCGGCGCATCTCCACCAGGCTCTTGCCCCTCGCCTTCCCCAGTTCCGACAGGCGCTCGTCGAACTCCTCGCTCGACAGATCGAGTCCCTGATCCTCGATGAGTCGTTCGAGCACCAGATCCCGCTTTATCTGACGCTCCACCTGGGGGGTCACGGACTTGCGGGCCTCCTCGACCTGCCCGGGATCCGCTCCCTCGGGGGCGTCGATCACCCGGTCAAGATAACGCGACGTGAGACTCGGCGGCACCTCGAAGGCGTTGGCTTCGATCACCGCGTCGAGAAGTCGTTCGCCGACCTCCTCGTCCGCCTGACGTTCACCGCGCGCCAGGAGTTCCTTTTCGACCGCTTCACGAAATTCCGCCAGCGTCCCGAAATTGCCGATCTCGCTCGCGAATTCGTCCGTGAGCTCCGGCAGCTCGCTGGCACGGACCTCGTCGAGACGGATCTGCAGCGACCGGGTCGTTCCCGCGAGTTCCGCGGCCCCGAAATCATCCGGGTAGGAGACCGTGAACGTGCCTTCCTCGCCGGGCGCCAGCGCGAGGATCGCGTCCTCCACGTCCGGAATCGCGTAGCCCGCGCCCAGCTCGAACCGGTACGGTTTCTCCTCGGCGCCGTCGCCTCCCTCGCGTTCCCTGATGGCCACGGCGACGACATCGCCGCTCTGCGGCGCCCGGTCCACGGGCTGGAGCACGGCGTTTTCCTTGCGGATGTTCTCGATGACCTCATCGACGTCCGCGTCCTCGACGGCCACCTCGCGCCGCTTGACCCGGAACCCTCCGGTCCGCGCGAGTTCGACCACCGGCATCACCTCCACGTCGACGCGGAAGGAGAGCCGCTCCCCCGGCCGGTAATCCAGTTCGCTCACCACGGGTTCCCCGATGGTGGAGAGCTCGTGCCGCTGTACGGCGTTCCGGTACGCCCGGTTGACGAGCGCATCGACCGTCCGTTCGTCGATGAGGGGCCCGTAACGTTCCTCGATGATCCGCACCGGGACCTTCCCCTTCCGGAATCCCTTGATGCGGGTCGTCTTCCGGAGTCTGGCGGCTTCCCGGCGACGGGCCGCCGCTACCTGCGCGGGGTCCACGGACACATCGAGACGGCGCAGGTAGTCGTTCTCCCGCTTGATCGCGATGTCGAACGGATCCGTCGCGGTGGCTTGTGAATCGGCTGCGGTCAAGGTCGGTATGGCTCCCGCTCGTGCCCTGCTGCCTTCGAGTGGCGAAGTGCGAAAGGGGGGACTCGAACCCCCACGGCCAAGGGCCACCAGCTCCTAAGGCTGGCGCGTCTGCCAGTTCCGCCACTTTCGCGCGACTCCGCTCGGCCCGGCGCGGCGCCGGATCGGGCGGGAATCTCGGGACCGACTGGGGCAGGGGCAAGCAAGCGCCCGCCCCCGCCCGTTCGGCCCCGGCGGTTCAACGCTCCGGGATCACGACGCTCCGGAACCGGCTCAGCCGGCCCCCATCGGGCGTGGGGAAGCTGTACTGCAGGCTGAGGGCGTCCCCGGGCCCGAGTCCGGAGATGATTCGCTCGTAGTCGGCCGACGTGCGGATCTCCTCGCCGTTGATGTCGACGATGAGCGCGCCGGGAAGGATGCCCGCCCGTCCCGCCGCGCCCCGCGAATCGGCGTCGACGATGATGACGCCCGTGAATCCGGGATCGATCCGATACCGCGCATGGTCCCGCGCTTCCAGCTGGGCGTCATCCTGAACTTCGAGACCGAGGACGTCGCCCATCGCTTCAGGCGCTTCGGGGCGCGCCGCGATCCGGGGAGGCGAATCGTCCTCCGCCGGGATCAGGCGGACGCGCGCCTGATCGCGCTCGAGGGTGGCGCGCCGCACCACGTCCAGTTCCACCGTCTCCCCCGGCTCGAAGGCGCGGATCCGCCGCTGGAGTTCCGACACGCCGGAGACCGGTTGCCCCGCCACGCCCACGATGACGTCCCCGCCTTCGAGTCCGGCCAGCCGGGCGGGACTGTCATCGAAGGAAAAGGTCTGGATCTTCGCCCCCCCGACCCGATCGAGTCCGTAGAAGGCGGCGTCCGCTGCGTTCACGTCCGTGATCGAGACGCCGATGAGGGCCCGGCGGACCTCGCCGAACTCGATGAGATCGTCGACGACCTCCCGCGCGAGTTCGATCGGCACGGCGAAACCGTACCCCTGGTAGTTCCCGGACGTCGAGAGAATCGCGGTGTTGATGCCGATCACCTCCCCCGCGGCATTCACGAGCGGACCGCCCGAGTTGCCCCGGTTGATGACCGCGTCCGTCTGGATGAAGTCCTCGATCGCGAGAGGGGAGCTGTTCTGCAGAATCCGGATGTTTCGCCCCTTGGCGGAGACGATCCCCGCGGTCACCGAAGAGAGGAGCGGTCCCGCCTGCGGGCGGAAACCGGGGCTCCCGATGGCGAGCACCCATTCCCCGACCCCCGTCTGGTCGCTGGAGCCGATCGGCAGGACGGCGATGTCATCCACGTCGAGGCGAAGCAGAGCCACGTCCGTCTGCGGATCTCGCCCCACCAGTTCCACGTCCTCGAACACCCGTCCGTCGTGGAGTTCGATGTCGATGCGCTCGGCGCCCGCGACGACGTGATTGTTCGTGACCACGTAGCCGTCCTCGGAGACGATGAACCCGGATCCGCTCCAGGAGTCCCTTCGCACGGGCGGGTCGGCCTCGGGCGGCGCATCGTCGGGTGGGGGCTCATCGCCGGAGGGCGGCCGGACACCGGGTGGGAACTCGAAGCCGGGCGGGAACTCGAAGCCGGGGGGAAACCCGGGCGGGAAGTCGGCCGTGCTCACCTCCCGGACGGCCGTGAGGTAGATGGTCACGACGGCGGGAGCCACGCGCCGGGCCACTTCGGAGAAGCCGTCCTCCATCGTCACCGCGGCGCCCGAGGGGGCTCCGACTACCCACCCCGGATCGCTGTCCGTGTCCGCCGCGATCGAAACCGGGGTCAGGTCCAGCACCGAAGCCAACCCCACGCCGAACGCGAATGCGATCGCCGTGGCGATCAGCAGATTCAGTCGAGTACGCAACGATTCGCTCATCACTCTGTCTCCCTCATCACCGGCCGCGACTCCACGGCCGAAGATACCAATATAGCAGACCCGATTGGCGTTCCTTCAACTCCTGCACCGATGACGGCGGCGAGACCCGAGCCGTCACCCGGTGTGGTGCCGACACCACACCGGAACGCCGAACCATGGGATGAACGGCGCGCGACCCGGGGTTGCCCGTGGAAACGGGCCCCGGGTCGCGCCGTGCCAGACCGCGCCGGAGGGCTACTTGTCGTCGGACTCCTCGACGATCTCGTAATCCGCCTCGACGACTTCCTCTTCACCGGCGTCGTCCGCCTCCACCTCGACTTCGGCCTCTTCGTCGCCGGCGCCCGGCATGTCGCCCGGCGCGGCGTCGGCCCCCATCCCGGCCGCGGCGTACATCTTCTGCGCCGCCGCGCCGACCGCCTCCTGGATGGCGGTGCTCGCCGCGGCCACCTCCTCGGTGTCGTCCTGCTTGAGCGCGGCCCGTCCCCGCTCCAGCGTCTCCTCGATCGCGGACCGGTCCGCGTCGTCGAGCGACTCCTTCCAGTCTTCGAGGTTCTTCTCCGTCTGGTAGACGAGGGAGTCGAGCCGGTTGCGGGCTTCGACGGTCTCGCGACGCTCCTGGTCCTCCGCCGCGTGCGACTCCGCGTCCCTCACCATGCTCTCGATCTCGGCGTCGGAGAGCCCCGAAGACGCCTCGATGCGGATCTTCTGCTCCTTGCCCGTCGCCTTGTCCCTGGCGCTCACGTGCAGGATGCCGTTCGCGTCGATGTCGAAGGTGACCTCGACCTGGGGCACGCCGCGCGGCGCGGGCGGGATGCCGGTGAGCTGGAAGCGGCCGATCGTCTTGTTGCCGCTCGCCATCTTCCGCTCGCCCTGGAGCACGTGGATGTCGACGGTGTTCTGGTTGTCCTCCGCGGTCGAGAAGATCTCCGACTTCTTCGTGGGGATCGTCGTGTTGCGCTCGATGAGCGACGTCATGACGCCGCCCAGCGTCTCGATCCCGAGCGAGAGCGGGGTGACGTCGAGAAGGAGGACGTCCTTCACGTCGCCCCCGAGCACGCCGCCCTGGATCGCGGCCCCGATGCCCACGACCTCGTCCGGGTTCACGCCCCTGTGCGGGTCCTGCCCGAAGAAATCCTTCACGACGTCCTGGATCTTGGGGATCCGGGTCGAGCCGCCGACGAGAATCACCTCGTCGATCTCGTCCACCGAGAGACCGGCGTCCCCCAGCGCCTTCTCCATCGGCGGGATCGTGCGCTGGATCAGGTCGTCCACCAGCTGCTCGAACTTCGCCCGCGTGAGGGCGAGGTTGAGGTGCTTGGGTCCCGACGCGTCGGCGGTGATGAAGGGGAGGTTGATGTCGGTCTGCATCGTGGAGCTGAGCTCGATCTTCGCCTTCTCCGCCGCCTCCTTGAGGCGCTGCAGGGCCATCGGGTCTGCCGAGAGATCGATCCCCTGGTCCTTCTTGAACTCGTCCACGAGCCAGTTGATGAGGCGCTGGTCGAAGTCGTCTCCACCGAGATGCGTGTCGCCGTTGGTGGCCTTCACCTCGAACACGCCGTCCCCGAGTTCGAGCACGGAGATGTCGTAGGTGCCGCCGCCGAGGTCGAACACGGCGATCTTCTCGTCCGACTTCTTGTCGAGGCCGTACGCGAGCGCCGCCGCCGTGGGCTCGTTGATGATCCGGCGGACGGTGAGGCCGGCCACGCGGCCCGCGTCCTTCGTCGCCTGCCGCTGGGCGTCGTTGAAGTAGGCCGGGACCGTGATCACGGCCTCGGTCACTTCCTGTCCCAGGTAGTCCTCGGCGGTCTGCTTCATCTTCTGCAGCACCATGGCCGAGAGTTCGGGCGGCGTGAACGTCTTGTCCGCGTGCGCAATCCGCACCTGCACGCGGTCCTGGTTGTCGCCCTGGATGTCGTAGGTGACGAGCTTCATCTCCTCGCCCACCTCGGACCGCTTGCGGCCCATGAAGCGCTTGATCGAGGCGACGGTGTTGAGCGGGTTCGTGACGGCCTGCCGCTTGGCGACCTGCCCGACGAGCCGCTCTCCCTCCTTCGTGAAGGCGACCACCGAGGGCGTCGTGCGCGCGCCCTCCGCGCTCGGGATGACGACGGGGTCTCCACCTTCCATTACGGCGACGACCGAGTTCGTCGTCCCGAGATCGATTCCGATGATCTTGCCCATTGGTTTTCCTTGGCTTGTGCTTGTCCGCTGTTTCCGTCCCAGACCCGAGTCGCGCGGCGCGGCGCCTCGCTTCGCCTCCAGCAACGCGCCCGCGAACGCACAAACACATTGCAAGCGCCGTGCCGCGCCGCAGCCCGCCCGTAGGCCGTGTTTTCCGACAAAATGGCACTCGCCGGGGCCGTCGGCCGGCGCGGGGTGCCAAATTGGCATGGAAGCGTGCATGGCGTGGCGCGGAAGACGGGACGGGGTATGTTTCCGCCGTTCCCGTCGCCCCGAACCCCAGCCGGAGTGCGCCGATGTCCCAGCGTCGAGACCCACCCCGCTCCGCAGTGGCCGCGGCGGCCGCAACGGCCGCCCTCTGCGTCCTGCTGGCCGCGGGCGCGGCGCCGCTGGCGGCACAGGGACTCGAGGGGGTGGGCGGCGCGATCGACGAACCGTTCTTTTCCCGCCTCCTGCGGGGCCTTGTCGGGATCGCCTTCCTGCTCACGGCCGTGTGGCTCTGTTCCGCGCACCGGAAGTCGATCTCGTGGCCGCTCGTCGCAAAGGGGCTCGGGCTTCAGATCGTCTTCGCCCTCCTTGTCCTCAAGACCGGGATCGGGCGAGGCTTCTTCAGTGCGGTCAACGACGTGTTCGTCGCGCTCATCGGGTACACGAACGCCGGGTCGCGCTTCGTGTTCGGGTCGCTCGTCGATTACGGGACCCCGGTCGACGGGGGCGCGGGCGGCGTCGTGAACATCGGCGCGAATTTCGCCTTCAGCGTCCTGCCCACGATCATCTTCTTCTCCTCTCTCATGGCCCTCGCCTATCACCTGGGGTTCATGCAGCGCGTCGTGCGCGGCGTGGCGTGGGCGATGCAGCGGACCCTCGGGACGAGCGGCGCGGAGACGACCTCGGCGGCCGGCAACATCTTCGTCGGCCAGACGGAGGCGCCTCTCCTCATCCGGCCCTTCGTGGACCGCATGACGATGTCGGAACTCAACACGGTCATGACGGGAGGGTTCGCGACCGTGGCGGGCGGAGCGCTGGCCGCCTACGTCGCGATCCTCGTGGGCGTGTTCCCGGGTATCGCCGGACACCTCCTGGCGGCGAGCATCATGGCGGCGCCGGCGGGGATCGTGGTGAGCAAGATGCTGATGCCCGAGACGGAAGAACCCGAGACGCGCGGCACGCTGGACATCGACCCGCCGCAGGCGCACGCGAACGTGATCGACGCGGCGGCCGGAGGAGCGGGGGACGGGCTGAAGCTCGCCCTGAACGTGGGGGCCATGCTCCTCGCCTTCCTCGCCATCATCGCCATGGGGAACGGCATCATCGGCTGGGTGACGGGACTGTTCGGCGTGGAGGGGATCACGCTCGAGCGGATCTTCGGCTGGGTCTTCGCCCCCGTGGCCTGGCTCATCGGAGTCCCGTGGGCCGACGCGATCGACGTCGGGACGCTGTTCGGGGTGAAGATGGTCGCGAACGAGTTCCTCGCCTTCACGAACCTCGGGGCCGGCCTCGGCGGCGACCTTCAGCTCTCGAACAAGTCGCTCATCATCTGCACGTACGCACTGACGGGATTCGCGAACTTCAGCTCGATCGCGATCCAGATCGGGGGCATCGGCGGGATCGCGCCCGGCCGCCGCGAGGACCTGTCGAAGCTCGGCCTGCGGGCGATGCTCGGGGGGACGGTCGCGACCTGGATGACGGCGACGCTGGCCGGAGTCCTCGCGTGACCCGCGCCGCCGACATCCGGGCCGGCGTCGAAGCGGCGGCTGAGGCGCTGCGGGCCCGCATCGGGGACCGGCTGGACGGTGCCATGCCGCACGTCGTGATCACGATGGGCTCCGGACTCGGCGGCCTCGGCGAGGAGATCGAGGATCCGGTGCGGGTGCCGTACGTGGATCTTCCCGGCTGGCCGCGTCCCACGGTGATCGGGCACGCCGGGCACGCATTGATCGGGACGCTCGGCGGCCGACCCGTGCTGGGCCTCAGCGGCCGCGTCCACCTCTACGAGGGCGGCCCGCCGGACCGCGTCGTCTTCTACGTGCGGGTCGCGGCGGCGCTGGGGATCCCGGTACTCTTCCTCTCGAACGCGGCCGGGGCGATCCGGGAGGGCTGGCACCCCGGCGAACTGATGCTGATCTCGGACCACCTGAACCTGACCGGCACGAGCCCGCTCATCGGCCCCGTCGTGGGGACGGAGAGCCGCTTCCCCGACCTGACGTTCGCCTACGACCGCGAACTGCGCACGATCGTGCGCGAAACCGCGGCCGAACTGGGCCACACGCTCCACGAAGGCGTCTACGCGGCGATGCACGGCCCCGCCTTCGAGACGCCCGCCGAGATCCGCATGCTCCGGATGCTGGGCGCCGACGCCGTCGGTATGTCCACGGTGCCGGAGGTCATCGCGGCCCGCGCCCTCGGCATGCGCTGCGTCGCCATCTCCTGCCTCACGAACTACGCCGCGGGAGTCCTCGACGAACCGCTGAATCACGAGGAAGTCCTCGAGACGACAAAACTCGCCCAAGCCGGATTCCAGCGCCTCGTCGCCGAGTCGATCCGCCGGTTCCCGTAACCCCTCGAACGTCCTTGCGGGCGTGAGCGGTTGAAGCGTGCGTGCCTCGTTCTCGAGTTGGATTCGCGGAGTCGATCCAACGGTGCATTGGTAACGACCACCAAAGCCATTTTTTCTTCCTGGCCTCGGACATCGAGGTTCCTGATCGATTGCCATAAAGAGTCTTACGATTCGGCTACGAGGTGACATCCGACGATCACGCACCAGCCGATCCGCTCGACCCGAACGAAGTTTCGCCCTTGAGCGGGCCATTAACTAGTAGAGGGTGGAGATACATCGAGGACGCGGGCGCTCTCGCGTTCCTGTTCAAGAGAGGTCGCGATGATCCTTGTGGTCGCGGACACGCTTCAGACAGCCCAAGAGGTATGCCGAGCCGCGGGCCCGGATGCCCGCGTGGCGGTCGCGAACGGAGCGCTCACTCGCCTCGATGCGGTGGTCGATGCGGTGGTGGTCGCGAGCCCCGGCCGCGTTCGGCCCGAGCAAGTCGACCTATTGGCCAGGCTCGAGCGCGAGCGGCCGTGGGTGCCGGTCGTTCTGGTGACGGATCCCGATCCCGAGTTGGCCAAGCGATTGCTTCGCGTGCGGGCGGCGTCGCTGGTCGGGTATTCCGAACTGCGGACACATCTGCGATCTCGCCTCGATGCCGTGCGAGCGACGTGGGGCCTGTGGACTCTGGCCGACACGTTCGAGCGCTCCTCACTGTCTCCCGCCCTCGGGAAGGCGCTCGTTCTTGCGGCGCGGCATGCCGCCGACCGGCCATTCCGCAACGCGCGGGAACTGGCCGAAGCCGTGGGGTACGCGCCCGTCACGCTGTTCCGGCAGTTCGGGGCTCGCGCGAACGGCGCGACGACCCTGAAGGCGTTCATCGGCGGTCTCTCGGTGCTCAGGGTGTACGAGCTTCGCCGGTTGGGCCTGATCTGGAAACGCGTGGAGCGCCGCACGGGACTTGGACGGCGCACCATGGTCCGAAGAACAAAGACATGGCCGGGCTGCACGCCGCGCGAGCTGGAGCGGATGGCCCCGGACCGGCTGTTCGCCGCGTTCACCGCGGAACACGTTCGGCCCGTTCTCCCGGCCGGATCGGACGGAGTGTCCACTCTGGATCAAGAGTAAACGGTTTGAGCCAAATTGATACTGTTTGTGTTCTAGATGCAGGTCCCGGGAACCGCCAGTTTCCCATGCCAGAGTCGTCGTCGAGTCGAATCTCCAGATAGGAGGACGAACGCATGCCGGAGCTCAAGGTCAGGAAGGGCGTGGCCTCCGATGCGACGCTCCGCGGACGCTACAATCGAGCATCTGTTGGCTGTAGGTAGATGCCCAGAGTTCCGGCCTGTGATCCACCGCTACGGCGTCTTCAAGCTGGTTGGTTCACGCGGTCGGGTGTGTGTCAGCCCGATTCTCGGGCGGAAGGCGCGTTGTCTCGTCAGGGCCTTTCGCCCTTCGGCATCGTCCCCATGGCCGCGGGCTTTTGCTGCGATCGCTGATGGCTGCGGATCGTGTTCGTCAGCCCGCAGGGGAACTCAGATTGCTGCCCGTGAGTGCATGCGAAGTTATTCCTCGCAGCCGTCACCACCGCGTCCCGGAATTGTTTCGGGGCTTATCGTTCCCAACCTAGGAGGAAAAAATGTCCGTAGGAACGAAGCTTCCGTCGTCTCCCGCTGCGCGTCGCATCATCCAGGTCGTTTGTCTGCTCGTGATTCTGGGCGGAACCGTACTGGCTAGTCGGACGTCTGCAAGTACCGCCGGCGGTTGCCAGCGGATCTGTGCGACCTTCTGCCCCAACAGCATGGAGACGTATTGCAAGAATGTAGGCTGCGGCGAGAGCGGATCGTGCGAAAGCAGGGCCTGCGTCCTGCCGGGCTATCAGCTCGCCAAGACGATCCGATGTGCCTCCCCGGGCGGCGGGGGAAGTGGTGGCGGCGACCTTTATTGATCTGACCGCCGTATTCGCGCACCTTGCTTCGGCTGTGCTGCTTTCTCGCAGCGCAGCCGAAGCGCCACTGTGTTCGCCGGGCAAGAGCTTCTTTCCGCAACCAAATGGGGATTGCCATGTCGCATAGTTGCCGATCCGCGAGACGTGACCAGCTCTTGACCATCCTGCTCGCGATTTGCGCCTTGGCGACGGTTGTCATCGTCGGATACCGTCTCGTGTTCGCCCCAGCTCGTGGCCCAAGCCATCAGCCCGACAATCCTTCGATGGTTTTCGAAACTGGATGGGAGAGCGCGCGCGATGAAGGTTTCCTCCTCTTCGAGACTCGCGACGTTAGCGGGGGAGGCCGGCCGCCGGTCGATGTCGTCGTGTTCATGGATTCGGAGTGTCCGTTCTGCGCACTATTTCACGAGACCGTGCAGAAGATCGCGACCGATACGCTGCCGGTTCGCGTCTTCTATGTGAACCACCCGCTCGATTATCATGAGCACTCCACGCCCGGGGCGCGCGCTGCGGACTGCGCGCACGAACTGGGGTTCTTTCGGGAGTGGATCGACTCGGTATACCGGAATCAGCAGTCTCTTGGCTTGATGGGATGGGGCACGTTGGCCATTGAGGCGGGGATTCGCGACACGGCTCGGATCTCGCACTGTGCGCGAGAGGAAGGAACTACGCGAGATGAGCGCATCGCGACGACACTCAAACTCGGTCAGCAGCTTGGCGTGGAAGGCACCCCGACCGTATTGGTCAATGGCTGGCGATACGGGACGCCCCCCTCTGAGAGCCAGCTAAGAACCACGATTGCAGAGATGGTGGCGGACCGATGGACTCGAGCCCTGCCGATGTTGGCGAGCAAGGCGATCTCCGCTGAGGTGAAACCGGTATGGACGATTGATGGTGTCGGCCAAGCGGGGTTGCTTCCCTGGCGCTTGGACGACGTGGCCATCGGCGAGGCTGGTGAAGTCTATGTGGCGCAACCGTGGGATCTCCGCATAATGCGCCTCGATTCCAGTGGCGAAGTGCTGTGGCAGGCCGGGGGTCGAGGCGAGGGGCCCGGCGAATTTTCGGCAATCTCGGCGGTCGGAGTTTTGGATGATACGGTCTTCGTCAGTGACTCCGACCAGGGACGGGTGAGCCTGTTCTCGACGGACGGACACTTTCTGGCTACACGACGCTTGGCGGCGAAGCTGGAAATGCAATCCGTTCGCGATGGACTATTCATCACTGGCGGTTGGCCCGTGGTCCTTCTCGAGGGTGGACACGCCATAGCTGAACCGCACCTCTTGGGCGCGCCAGCATTGCCAGAAGCGGGTGTCCAGCAGGAGCATTCTCGCATCCCTCTGTTGAGAATCGATTCGCTCGGCATGGTCATTGATACCGTGGCGTGGAGGGAAGTCTCCGGAGCTATCGTTGGGATAGTGCGGGGGAACCGGCTGTTTCAGGTACAGGCACCATACGAAGGTTTCTCGAAGACGGCGGTCATGCCGAACGGCCAAGGCGCGATCATCGCTCGCTGGACAGATCCCGCCGAGGGGCTGGTTACAATAACACGGAGGGACATGAAGGGAGACACGGTGTTCCACCGCGCCTACGGCTACGAGCCGGTTCCGCTGACCAGGCGCGCGATCGAGCGAACGCTACAAGAGTTGAGCGTATTCCCCACCGGGGAGCAGGAAGCACCCGAAGGGCCGGAGTTTGAACAAGCCTTGCGAGAGGGAGGGCTGATTCCGGCGACGCTCCCTCCGATCACGGCTCTGGCAGTCGGCCGCGACGGTTCGGTCTGGCTAAGGCGCGAGGACCGTGGCGAGGAGAACGTAGTGTGGACTGTCCTGTCCCCGTCTGGCGAGGTTCAAGACGTCGTGGCGCTTCCACGTCGGCAACGAGTCGCGGCTGCGACGCGCAGCTTCTTCATCGCCGTCGAAGAAAACGCCTTTGGCGTTCCATCGGTGATCCGCTATGACCGTTAGCTTAAGTTGCGGCGATATACGACCGCGAACTACGCATGATCGTGCCCGAAGCGGCGGTCGAACTGAGCCACATGCTCCACGAGGCGTCTACACGGCGATACCCGGCCCGACCCTCGAGACCCGAGGTCGCCCCCTCGTCGTGTTGGACACGGCGGGCACGATCCGCGACACGCTGGCGTTGTTATCGATGCAGGTCTCCGTGGAGATCACGGCTGGCGTCGCAGAGGGTGGCGTACCGGCAGAGTGAGACGAGCGCGATTCGAAGCGCCACGGCACAACTGCGATTGTAGAAGAAAGACAGGCCAGCGAATGAGCGGGAAGCCCATTATGAGGAGCATTCTTCTGGGATACGCGCTGGCGCTCGGTGCCGCTCCGGTATCCGGTCCGGTCGCGGGCCAGGTCCCGGAGCGGACGCTCAAGCATGGCGTCATGATCGGAAGCGTCGACGATCCGGTTTACGGACTGACAAGGGTCGGCGGGGTGCTCGCCGATGCCGAGCGCGTGTTCGTGCTGCTGCCGGAGGACGCTACAGTACGGGTTTTCTCACGGGGCGGCGCCCGCTACATCGGGAAGAGGTTCGATCGTTCGCCCAAGGACTTCACGGCGGGATGCCGGATTCGTTCCGTTCCCGCGTATCGTCAGGGACTTTGGCGCGAGCTTTCCTGCAGCAGATCCCTCGCCCCGCCGAGACGGCGGTAGATGCAATGACCGCGAGCGAGGCCGGGACGGTCTGGTTTCGCGCAAGTGCGCGTGCGCCGCGCGATGCCGAGCGGTGGGCCGCATATCGATTTGACGATGGGTTCATCGGGTCCGTGGATCTGCCCCCCGCTCACGCTCTGCTGACCGCAACCGGAGGTATGCTATGGACGGTGAGCCGCGACGAGCTCGACCTTCCTGCGATTACGGGCTGGCGTCCTGCGTGGCCGGCCGGGCGAGATCGGAGAGACTGATGGTTCGCGGAACGATGTTCACGGCCCGGACTCCCCGCTCCCTGACGGCGGCGATCTTCGTCCCGGTGTGCCTGGCGTTCGGGGGCGGCGGCGCATGGGGACAGGAGGCGGGCGACTGCGGGGACGGAGTCGAACTGGCCGTAACCGTCTCGGACCAGTCCGGCAGCATCCCTCTGCCAGGGGCCACGGTGATCATCGAGTGGGGTGACGCGGCCGCGCCGCCCGTTCGGGCGTCCACGCGGGCCGATGGCTCGCTCCTCCTTTGCGTGCCGCGTGCTGCCGAGCGCGCCGCCGTGCGGGCGGAGCTGGGCGACCATTCGAGCGGCGAAGCGTCCGTCCTGTTCGAGCCGGGGGTGGCGCGCGAGGTCGTCCTCCGCATCCCGCTCGATGTTGCGACCACGGCTCCGAGTACCCCGGGCCGGCCGGGGCGCCTCATCGGCTCGGTGCGCGACGCCCTGACGGATGATCCCGTCCATGTGGTGATCGTTTCACTGGCCGGCCAGCCCAGGTCGGTCGACACGGGCCGTCAGGGCCGGTTCGTGATGAGCGGCGTGCCCGCCGGCACGCATGTGCTGGAGACCCGGCGGATCGGCTACGCGCCGCTCCGGCACGTGGTCTCGGTAGAGGAGGGTCGTACGACGGAAGTCGGCATCGCCCTTGTCCCGGCGCCGCTGGAGATGGAGCCCCTGGTGACCACGGTGGTCCGGTCGCGCCGCCTCGAGATCAAGGGGTTCTACGAGCGAAAACGATGGGGTGAGCTTCTCGGACTCGGAACGTACATCACGGAGGACTACATCGAACTCTGGCGTCCGAGGGAAGTCGCCCACCTGGTCAGCATGCTGGCCCCGGGCATTTCGGTGGACCGCAACGGGCGCATGATCAACCGAAGATCCTCCTGCCCCATGACAAACTACCTCGACGGAGTGCGTGTTGAGAGGTTCCTTGGCTGGGTGAAACCGCACGAGGTCGCAGGGATCGAAGTGTACAAGGGCGCCGCCTCGCTACCCGCGGAATTCGGGGGCCCGACAGGACAGTGCGGCGTGGTCGTGGTCTGGACGAAGTAGCTCCGCGAGGGTCGTCCGGCGGCGCCTGCATCGGTTGACGGCGCGCTCATCGTCCCGAAGCCGGCGTATGAAGTCACGGACTCCGAGGGCCGGGACGTTGGGAACACGAGCGTCGGGGAGATGGCCTGCGGATGTTTCAATCCCGGTCGGCGAATACCGTGGCCCAATGGAGGGATACCTCGGTGACGGATACCGCGAACTGACGGTTGAAGCGGCGCTGTTCTTCGGGCGAGAAACTGCCCAGCGCTCGTCCGAAGTTCGGAATCTGCGACGTGAACGCTTCGATCTCGTCTTCGCCGATGCCCTCGGCGAGCCGACGGACCGTTGCCTTCATTTCATGCTTCAGAGGCGGAGGCGCCGACTCGTAGAGTCGGGCGACGGTCAGTTCCATCGCGAGCCAGTCCACCCAGTCCGCGAAGGAAATCGTCGGCGTCATCTCAGGTGGCCCTGCAACAAGAAGCGTCCGACCCACGGCGTGGGGTCGGGGCCCGTGGCGTACAGCCACGTGTCGGAGGCATCCACGGTGATGGCCTCCGCGGCTCGGTCCAGGTGCAGCGTCTTCACGTAGTTGCCATCCCATGTGTAGACCTGCACGTGCGTCGTGGCCCACGGAGTGCCGGGCCCATCCACGCTCCGCCCGGAGAAGAGGCCGTAAACGTAGCGCTCCGTACCCACCAGATCCGTGAATCCGTAGCGCGCCTCCGGTCCGAGGGACATAACGGCCCTCCCACCCCGTGACCGGCCTTGCCGCCACACCGGCTGAAAGGCGCCGGACACGGCGGCATGAGCGATCAGAGTGCCATCGTAGTCGATGATGTCGAGCAGACCCCCAAGAAGCGTCCCCGCCGCCAGGAGGTGTCCGGCAGGGTTTGCGACGACTCGGCTTTCGTACGCCTGCAGGAGCGTCATGCCCGGCGCTTCGACCCCCGAGGGAAAACCAAGAATCGTGCGATCGTAGCTCCGATCCGCCCGGTACCGAGCTACCCGCCCCCCCGTGATCCAGCCACCCGCGAACCACTGGCCGTTTGGGGCGCGTACCAGTGACCCGGCGTTCGGTCCGTCCATGCGGAACGTCTCCGGTGCGACGACGGATCCCGCTTCAATCTCGCTCACGGACAGCCACGTCAGGCGTTGGTGGACGCCGTCCAGGATCCACACCGCGTCCGGCGAGTCGGGCGCGGGCACGATCTGCTCCGGGTCCTTGAACTCCCCCGGCCCGTCCCCACGTTTTCCGTAGGATCCCAGACGCTCCACGCTTTGAGGGTGGAACACGTGCACGCTTGGATCGAGCAGCGCGTCGATTCCGACGAGACGGTCACCTGCCAGTGCCAGATCTATGATCCAGCCCAGGGAATCGTCCGAGTACACCGCATCAGGAACGAGGGTTGCCGGGGCCGGGGCCGCGCGAGGCTCGCCACCACGTCCGCCGAGCAACGCAAGTGCGCAGATCGTCACCCCGGCCACGGCCCCGACGGTCCACCTACGCAATCCGGTGCTCAGTCCGCGAGAGGCTCATCGCACCGCGGCATGAGGTTCGGGAATTGCATGTCGGGACAGAAGCAGTCGGCCAGCGACAACCTTCCACAACCCCCTTCCGCGCATGCGGCCGTCGACAATTCAACGCCGAGACTTGCGTTGGCCCCGGTCGTAACGGGGATGATCGCGGCAGTGAGTCCGATCACGGCGGCTGCCAGGAGGCGCTTTCGAGTCATGTGTCCGTTTCCTTTCGGTCTGGTGCGACATCGGAAGACGCGACCGTTCGCGTCGAGAGCACGAATAGAATGCGGAGAGTCGTCTCCAGATCCTCCCCGCGGTGGCGGAGCCTGCCACTCGGATCCAGGACGAAGTACTGCACCTGGCGCCACGCGCGCAGACTGTCCCACGCCTCGTATCCCACGTCGTGATGGAACCTCGGGCTGGACAGGCTGGAGTCGGGCTGTTCCGGTTCAGCGGGAGCCGGCCTCTGAGCAATCAGGAGGGTCCCCACGCCGGCTGCGCGTAACTCGTTGGAGTTCACGTCGAGAAGGGCCAATGCGTCATCCGGCACGAAGTCTGGCCGATAGGCTTGGACCACCAGGAAGAGGCTGTCGCCAACCACCTCGCGGAGCGTCGTCTCTTCGCCGGTTGCCGATCGCACGCGTGCTTCGAGGTCGACGTACTCTTCGAGCAGTGCGGCCGTGACGCGGTCGTACATGGTCGTCCGAGCCGCCGCGAGTTGCTCCTCCGAAGGCTCGGGGAGGGCCGGCGATCCGTCGGAGACCGGACGGGAGTTCAGGGGGGCCACCGGATCCACGCGGGAAAGTGCCAGCAACTCGCCGGCGCGGAGATCCGACCCGGCGGCGCGGAGGATCTCGGCGGCTTCCTGAAAGATGTGGGGACTCCACGTCTCCCCGACCGACCGCTCTGCTGCCGCCACCGCGTCCGCCAACTGCCCGCGGGCGAGGCGGAGACGGGCGAGGTAGAGGTTGAGTCGCGCACGGTGCCGGCTCACTTCGGCCCGGAAGTTCCGACGTGACTGATCGAGCGGCCGCTCGGGCCCCATCTCATCGCGGCTGTCGTCAAGACGATCGAGGATCCACGCTTCGGCGATCGGCCACAGGACAGGCACCCCCATCATGTCCGCGGCTATTTCAGTGTCGTAGCTAAGGTCGCGGAACACGGAGGTCCGGGAGTGGCGGTCCAACCAGCTCCTGGTCAGGACGGGATCTGCGAGCTGGAGCGAGAGTCGGAAGCCGACCTGGGCGGTCGCCGGCGCCCCCGTCCTCGCCCAGCTCTCCTCAAGATCCTCCAACTTCCTCGGAGCCGTCATGGGAGAACGGACAATCGACTGCAGGTGCGCCATGGCCGCCGCTCCGTGTTGCGGGTACCGACGCACCAGCTGGTCCGACCAGTAGCTCGCCAGGTCGGGCCGGTCGAGGAGCGCTGCGTAGCGTTGGAGGGCGTCGAGTTCCACGGGGCCCGGATTTCCTTCCCGGGCGGCGCCATCCAGTTCCGTCAGACGAAGCGCGTGCTGGCGGAGGAGTGCGGTGCGTGACGCGGCTGGAATTGCGCTCTGCGCGAACAACAACTGCCGGACCCGGAACTCGGGCTGCCCGGGGAACTGCAAGGCGGCTTCCTCCGCGACTGCGGCGGCCCGGGAGACGCTGAACGCAGAGGTCGCCAGCAGTTGGTAGCGTCGCGCCTGCAACGTCGGTCGGCCCCCGGGATCCGCTTCGACGTATTCCCAGAGCCGACCGAAGTTGCTGTCGATGTAATTTCCGTCCAGGTCTTCAACGGTGGCGACGGCGTAGACGGTACCGGACGGCAGGGCCACGGTGCCGGCGAAAACGTTGGATCCTTCGCGGGAGATTTCTGCTGTGCGGTACCCCGGGTCGGTCTGCGCGAAGCGGAGCGAATCGGGAACCCAGTAGCGCAACCGCGCCCGGAGAGCACGTTCCTCTGCGAAGGGTGAGACCGTCTCGTAACGGAGTGTGAGCGCGTCCGGCGCTTCCCCTTCGAAGCTCAATCTGCTCGAGCCGGCCATGGCCCGGTCGGACCCAAGGGTCAACGCGGCGATTGCCGCGATGAGCACCAACAGACAGATCCCCGCCGCAAGAAGCAGACTTCGCGAGAACGCGATGAGCCTCGGCTGCGGTACGGTCGCGGGGCCAACCGTGGCACTCTTCGGCTCCTTCCGGAAGATCTCGTCGAACAGAGCTTCCGGTGGCCTCGGCGAGGGGATCGTCCGGATTGCGTGCCCCAGGTCACGAATGAACTGGACTTCTTCGCGACACGCCGCGCACGATTGAAGGTGTGAGCGGACACGGCGGGCGGCACGTCCTTTCAATTCGCCGTCAGCGAAACGGTTTAGAGCCTGATCGTCCGGATGCTCTCCCGTCTTGTCAGAAAACACCTCTCATCTCCTTATTCATCGGCCAGCATGGCACGGAGCTCTATCCGCGCCCTGCATAGCCGCGCGCGCGAAGCGGCACGCGATATTCCCAGCAGCTTGCCGATCTCCCGGTGGGAATAGCCCTGGAATTCCTTAAGCACGATCACGGACCTGTATCCCTCCGGGAGCGAAGACAGTGCACGTTCAAGCATGATGAAATCCAAGAGGGGCGTTCCAACGGACGCCTCATCGACCCGATCATCGGGCATCGATACTTCGCCACGCCGCCTTTCCCGCCGGATCTGCGAGAGGGCCGCGCGAACCGTCACAGCGTGCAGCCACGGTCTGAGCGGGCGGTGACGGGCGTAGCCCCGAAGGGCAGCGGGAAGCCGACCGAACATACTGTGCACGACATCGTACGCATCAGCCGACGATCCGGTCAGACGACGCGCAATGTCGTACAACTCGTCGGAATACTCCCTGTACAGGCACTCCAGAGCCTCGCGATCGCCGCGTCCCGCCTCGTCGGCCAGTCGCCGCTCCTGCTCGGACGTCAGCAAGTCAAGTCGCCCGCCATGGATTCCTTCCGCCGCTTGATGACGTAAACTCCCATCTTGTATATGCCGCGAAACCGCCAAACGTTACACACCTACCCGTTCGTTCCCATGGAGAGGCCGTATTGGCGGTATCTCTACGTTCTCCAGGACCGCCGTTTTCCGCCCTTGCGGATCGCAAGGCCCAGCTTCCTGGAGTCGAATCCCGATTGACGGAGAGCCCATCGCGGGGTAGGCGTCAGTACATGACTCTCGGATCCCGGGCACTGACCTCACTCCTTGCCGCCACGGTCGCCGGTTGCGGCCGGCCGGGATCCCCCGCGTGTGAAGTCGTGGACCCCGACGGTCGGACCGTGACGAACACGGGCGTCGGGACCTGGCCCGCCGAGCTTTCCTGGCGTGAGGTGTGGCGTGCCGGAGGCTCCGAGGAAACGGAGGAACTGATCTTTCCGGCTGACGTCGCCGTAGGCCCCGACGGATCGGTGGCCATCGCGGACTGGGGCCTCGCCGAAGTCGTCGTGGTCGACCCCGATGGAGAGTGGCTGGGGCCGGTCATGACACGGGGCCAAGGCCCGGGCGAGGTCCAGGCCCCGGCAGCGGTGACCTGGGTCGATGCCAACACCCTCCTCGTCCTGGACCTCGGCACGAATCGGCTGACTTCACTCGACCTGGCGTCGCGTTCGAGCAGCGTGACGGCGGTCGATCCGGCGTTGCTCATGCCGGCGGTCATGTCCGGCGAGGTCGGGTTCCTCTCCCTCCAGCCGGACCAGAGCGTGTGGATCGAATCCCCCGGGCCGGTGGAGGATGGCTGGGAGGAGCGGTCCTTCGTGCGCTGGTCTCCCGACGCGGCCGCGCATGACACCGTGGCACGATCCCGCGTGAGGGTGCCCTCGGGCGTGGCACTCGCCGCCTGGCCGCGATCGCTGCTCGGTGTCGGTGCGGAGACCCGGGTCGTCTCCGACCCGGACGGGCGTTACGAACTGGAGGTCTTCGACCGGGACGGCACGAGCCTCGTGCGGTTCTGTCATCCGGGGGAACCGCTCCCGCTCTCGCCTGCCGAGCGCGGGGAGGAGCTGGATGAGGAGCTGCCCGACGCGTGGCGGAGCACCCTCGGCGAAGCCCTGGCCGAAGCCGGCGAGCCCCCGCTACCGGCCGTCATCTCCCGCATCGTCGTCGATGTGGACGGACGGATCTGGGTGCAGCGGGACCGCCCCGCCCCCCCCGGAGCAGCCGGCCCACATGGAGCCCCGGGAGCCATGCACGACGTGTTCCTATCGTCCGGGCGATTCCTCGGCTCGATCCGCCTTCCGGAGGATCAACGGTTGCTGGAGGCGAGAGGGCGCAGGGTCTGGGCCCTCCACACGGCAGCCTCGACGAATCCTCCATCGTCGCCCTCGACATCGAAGGACTCTGAGGTCCCGCGCCGGATCATCGCCACACGGCTTGTCCCCATGGCGATGAAGTCGCGCACGAACGCCCTAACGAGTGATGTAGAGCTCCTGGCGAGCTGCGCGTGATCGATCCAGCGGTGCACCGGTAACGACCACCACAGCTCTTTTTCTTCTTCGCGTCGGACATAGAAGTTCATAAGCCATTGTCATGCAGCCTGTTACGAACAGAGAACGACACGAACTCCGACGATGGTGCGCGAGCGGGTCGACGGGCTCACGTAACGGTTCGCCCTCTCCCGGCATATGGAGATGTAGGCGCCGGAGATGCATCGAAGGCGCGAGGACAGCCGCGTTCCCTATGCAGGAGGCCGCCATGATCCTTGTGGTCGCGGACACGCTTCAGACAGCCCAGGAGGTATGCGGAGCCGCGGGCCCGGATGCCCGCGTGGCGGACGCGACCGGAGCGTTCGCCAGCTTCGACCAGCAGATCGAGGCGGTGGTCGTCGCTTGTGGTGGCCGGGTTCGGCCCGATCAGGTCGACGTCCTGGTCAGGCTCGAGCGGGAGCGGCCGTGGGTGCCGGTCGTTCTGGTGACAGGTCCCGATCCCGAGTTGGCCAGGCGATTGCTTCGCGTGCGTGCGGCGTCGCTGGTCTGGTATGCCGAACTGCGGACACATCTGCGACCTCGCCTCGATGCCGTGCGAGCGACGTGGGGCCTGTGGAGTCTGGCCGACACGCTCGAGCGCTCCTCACTGCCTCCCGCCCTCGGGAAGGCTCTGGTTCTTGCCGCGCGGCATGCCGCCGACCGGCCGTTCCGCAGCGCGCAGGAACTGGCCGAAGCCGTGGGGTACGCGCGCGTCACGCTGTTCCGGCAGTTCGGGGCTCGCACGAACGGGGCGACGACCCTGAAGGCGTTCATCGGCGGTCTCTCGGTGCTCAGGGTGTACGAGCTTCGCCGGTCGGGCCTGATCTGGAAACGCGTGGAGCGCCGCACGGGGCTTGGACGGACCACCATGGCCCGAAGAACAAAGACATGGCCGGGCTGCACGCCGCGCGAGCTGGAGCGGATGGCCCCGGAGCGGCTGTTCGCGGCGTTCACCGCGGAACACGTCCGCCCCATTCTCCCGGCCGGATCGGACGGAGTATCCACTCTGGATCAAGAGTAAACGGTTTGAGCCAAATTGATACTGTTTCCTTGCTGGTTGCGGCCACCCGGGGAAGCCAGTTTATCGTTCGCGAGAAACCCGGTTTTCATCGTAGCCGAGTGACGCTCATGGCGGCACGAAAATTCTCCAGGACGGTGCTGGACTGGACCCTGCTCGGGCTGGTGCTTGGCGGCACGATCCTGGTTTGGAACATGGCCTCGTCGAACCGCGAGCTTGCGGCGACGCTGCAGGTGACGAGTCCCCTTGCCGAGCGGTCGAGCGTCCGGGATCGCCTGGTCGGAACTTCGGTGTTCCTGTCCTCATTCGATCTCGCAAGGTCGGATACGACGGATGCTCACCTGCTCTGGATCGTTGACCTCGCCCGGTGCCGAACCTGCCTGGATGGCGGGGTCGCCGTGTGGAATGCCCTTGGGGACGATACGTCGTTGAAGCGTCACGTCGTGGTGTTTGGTGGCGACGAGGTGCCTCAGGATGCGCGCCGGGCGTTGCGCGGCACGACGTTCATTGCAGCGTCGAGGCAAGACATGGACACCGCATTCGGCCCGCTTCTCCCGAACACGAAGCTTCTCGTTGATCACACTGGAGTCGTACTGATGGCCGATTCCAGAACCGCCGCCTCGGATTGTAGCTGGAGCTTCGAGGCGCAGGTTGGTGCTTTGCGCGGGACTCTCGCCACCAGCCTCATCCGCAGCTGATTCCTGAATCTGTAAGGAGGGACAACATGGACAAGTTGGCACTGCTCACACGTATCGCCACCGTGCTAGCGGTAGCCTTCATCTTCGCCGTTGCATCTACGACCGTGGGTCCAGCGGCGTTGGGTGGACAGGAAGGCATCGACCCGTGCGTCGAGGCGTGGGAAGAGGAACTTGGCCCGTGCGTGGAGCTGGCGCATGACTACAAGGGGCAATGCGAGGGCTCGTCGTGCTGGACGGCGGAAGAGTGGTGCTGCCTCCCGGAACTAGTCGTTGTCATTCAATAGGCTGTTGACTGCTCTCCGCCAGCGGGTGTGGTTGTCCCGCCATGCGGTAATAGTGACGGTTTCGGTAATCGCGGCATGCGACGCGGTGCCGGATCCCGCACAGCCAGCGGTCGGAGTCGCGCTTGACAGTGTGTTCGATACCACGGTTGTCGCGCTCGAGGAGAGTGCGCGGGATTCGATCGCCGTGCCCGGTATCTTTCAGGAACGTGCGGAAGGTGGCTTCCTCCTGAGCGACGGACAGCTCCCCCGCGTCCGGAGCTACGACGCCCAAGGGCGGCTCGAGGCGGCCTTCGGACGATTTGGAGCGGGCCCGTTCGAGTTCCAGAGCATCGATGGTCTGGCGGAGACCGCGTCCGGACGAGTAGCCGTAGTTGATGGTCGCCAGGCTCGATTGACGTGGCTTACCGGAGACCTGCGGCCGGATACTACGAAGCGGCTACCCGGAGTTCCCTCACGGGTCAAGACCTTGGACGACGATCTTCTGCTCGAGATGAGGCTTGCCAGCGAATCGGGAGGGGACGATCCACGATCACGCTTCTATCGTCGCCCCCTAATGCTGCATCGCCTCGCAGAGGATGAACTGACGTGGAGTTCATTCATGTGGCCGTTCCTTCCGGCGGAGAGACCCTATTGGAATTCGATCGCGCGCCTCTCGTTCGATTTGGCGGGCGATTCCATCTATATGGCGTTTTCGCTGCGCTATCCGGTGGCGATTCTGAACACGGCAGGTGACTCGATCGGAGAGATCGGTGTTCCCCCCGCGGCGTTCGAACTGGTTCCCGTATTCGAGTCGGGCGCCTTCTCGCCAGCTGGGTTCGCCACGCAGGTGTCGGACCTGCTTGGGGGGCGCACCACGATCTCGCACCTCGCCGTAGTGGGTTCCCGCCTCGTCGTTGTGCACGGCAGTTTCGGTTACCCGAAGTCCGGTGGACCTTTCGGGGCGTACCATTCCTCCCTCGACATCTACGACCGGCACACCGGCCGCAAGCTCTACGAGGACGTGCCGTTGCCGGAGAACTCCCGGGTTCTGGGTGGCGGTCGGCACCTGTACCTCCTCGCTGACACCCGTTTCCCGCCTTGGCGGATCGCAAGGCTCAGCTTCCGCAGGGAGAATCCCGATTGACGATTGAACTGATGCGACGGGGCTCGGACGGAGAAGCACACAGTGGAGTCGCAACTCCCGTACGCTTGCGCCGGTACGTACCGGCGCAAGCTTGGGGAATCTTGCGCTGGGGCCGGAACCAAGGCCTATCGAGTTCGGAGAGGAGGTAGGAACATGTGGTGTTACGCACAGATCATCCGCGTCGCCACCCTGCTGGCGGCGGTCTTCATCCTCGCGGTTGCTCCAATGGCGATCGGTTCAGCGGTGCTGGACGGACCGCCGAGCGGGAATGCGTGCCCGGAGGAGTCGGAGGAGGACTTGGGTCCGTGCGTGCACATGCAGCACGTCTACTTGGGGAACTGTCAAGGCTCGACGTGCTTTACGGCATACGAGTGGTGTTGCCTACCGGAACTCATTATCATCGAATAGGAGCGCAAGCACGAGGACGAACTATCCGCGGGGGGAGTTTCTGCGCCCCAATCGTCCTACAGAGAGTATCGGCTGGTTTCGGCTTCCCGCCACCTCGCGGGTGTCCTACGCGAACCGGACCGAGGTCTGGGTCGTGGAGACGGACGCGCTCGACATCCCGTACGTGGTGCGCTACGACATCGTGCCGTAGCGCACCACGCCGTCCGCTCCGCGATCAGGTCAGATCGTAGCGGTCGAGGTTCATCACCTTGTTCCAGGCGGCGACGAAGTCGCGCACGAACGCCTCCTTCCCGTCGTCGCACCCGTAGACCTCCGCGAGGGCCCGGAGTTCGGAGTTCGAACCGAACACCAGGTCCACCTCGGTCGCTGTCCACCTGACGTCGCCGGAAGCCGAGTCCCGGCCCTCGAAGGCGCCATCTGCGGCCGCCCGCCACTCGGTGCTCATGTCGAGCAGGTTCACGAAGAAGTCGTTCGTCAGCGCGCCCGGCCGGTCCGTGAACACGCCGTGCGCGGACTGCCCGGTGTTCGCGTTGAGGACGCGCATGCCACCGACCAGCGCCGTCAGCTCCGGCGCGGTCAGCGTGAGGAGGAAGGCCCGCTCCACGAGCTGCTCGGCTGCGGACGCTCCGTTCCCGTCCCTGACGTAGTTGCGGAATCCGTCCGCGGCGGGCTCGAGCACGGCGAACGAATCCGCGTCCGTCCACTCCTCCGAAGTGTCGGTGCGCCCCGGTGCGAACGGCACCCGCACGTCGTGCCCGGCAGCGCGCGCCGCCTGCTCGACGCCCGCGCACCCGGCGAGGACGATGAGGTCGGCGAGGGAGACCCGCTTCCCATCCGCCTGCGCGTCGTTGAACTCCGCCTGGATCCCCTCCAGGGTTTGGAGCGCCTCCGCCAGCTCCGCCGGATCGTTCGCCTCCCAGTCCTTCTGCGGCGCGAGGCGGACGCGCCCCCCGTTCGCTCCGCCGCGCTTGTCGGTGCCGCGGAACGTGGCCGCCGAGGCCCAGGCCGTCGCAACCAGCCGCGATACGGACAGGCCCGAGGCGAGGACCCTGGCCTTGAGATCCGCGATGTCCCGCTCATCGATCAGCTCGTGGTCGACGCCGGGCACCGGGTCCTGCCACAGCTGCGGCTCCGTCGGGACCAGCGGTCCGAGGTACCGGCTGCGCGGCCCCATGTCGCGGTGGAGCAGCTTGAACCACGCCTTGGCGAAGGCGTCCTCGAGCTCCGCGGGGTTCTCGAGGAAGCGCTTCGAGATCGCCGCGTAGACGGGATCCTCGCGCAGGGAGAGGTCCGTCGTGAGCATCATGGGGGCGTGCTTCTTCGAAGGGTCGTGCGCGTCCGGCACCGTGGCCGTTTCCGATGCGTTGACCGGCACATACTGCGACTTCCCGGCGGGACTCTTCGTCAGCTCCCACTCGTGGTCGTGCAGGTTCTCCATGAAGTTGTTGTCCCACCGCGTGGGCTCGGTGGTCCAGGCGCCCTCCAGGCCGCTGGTGATCGTGTCGCCGGCCTTGCCGCTGCCGTAGCTGCTGTGCCAGCCGAACCCCTGCGCCTCCAGGCCGGCGCCCTCCGGTTCGGTGCCGACGTGGGACTCGGGGCCGGCGCCGTGCGCCTTGCCGAAGGTGTGGCCGCCGGCGATGAGCGCGACCGTCTCCTCGTCGTTCATCGCCATGCGCGCGAAGGTCGTGCGGATGAACTTCGCGGCGGCTGCGGGGTCCGGGTTCCCCCCCGGCCCCTCCGGGTTCACGTAGATGAGGCCCATGTGGTCGGCGCCGAGGCCTTCGTGCAACTCGCCGTCATCGTCGTGGCGTTCGTCCCCGAGCCATTCGGTCTCGGACCCCCAGTCCGTCTCGTCGGCCTCCCACACGTCCGGACGGCCGAAGCCGAACCCGAACGTCCTGAACCCCATGGACTCCAGGGCGCAGTTGCCGGCGAAGATGATGAGGTCGGCCCACGAGAGGTTGCGGCCGTACTTCTGCTTGATCGGCCAAAGCAGCCGGCGCGACTTGTCCAGGTTTCCGTTGTCGGGCCAGCTGTTCAGCGGCGCGAAGCGCTGGTGGCCCGAGCCGCCGCCGCCGCGGCCGTCGGTGATGCGGTACGTGCCCGCGGCGTGCCACGTCATGCGGATGAAGAGCGGTCCGTAATGGCCGTAGTCCGCCGGCCACCACTCCTGCGATGTCGTCATTACCTCCTCGACGTCCCGTCGCAGCTCCTCTACGTCGACGTTCTTGAACGCCTCCGCGTAGTTGAAGTCCCCGCCCATCGGGTCCGAGGCGGGGGAGTTCTGCCGAAGGGCCTTCAGGCTCAGCTGGTTCGGCCACCAGGTTTCGTTCGTCGTCATGGATTTCTCCAAATGGTCAGCGTCAGATCGACAATTCGTTCACGGTAGCGGGCCGCACGCTGCGGAATGAAGCGGCGCCCGGCTGCGGAATAAGGTAGCGTCCGGCCGTGTGCAAGGGGATCTGCTCAAGACCGCGTCATGGACATCGCCGTCCTCATAATGGAGGATGGCGGCCGCGGGAGGCGTTCGCTCGCCCGTGCGAGGAGAGTGCGCGATATTCAAGCCATGACCAAGGCACCGGAACCGAGCGTCTCGCCCAATCCCGCAACGTCGCCCAGCCCTCCTGTTCGCAGCGCGGGGGGCGCCGCCGTGGTGCCCATGCGGGCGCGAAACGCGGGGATCCCGCTCGACCTGGACCTGATCCGGGATCAGGCCGCGAACCGCAGCGCGATCGAACGCCGCGCCGCCACGCTCGGGAAGCGCCGCAGCGTCAAGAAGGAGTGGCAGGCGGCCTGGCTCCTCCGCGCCGTGACGATGGTCGACCTCACGACGCTCGCCGGCGACGACACCCCGGGACGCGTGGCCCGCCTCGCCGCCAAGGCCCGCCAGCCCGTCCGTCCCGACCTGCTCCGCGCGCTGGACGTGGAAGATCTCGGCCTGCGCGTGGCCTCCGTCTGCGTGTATCCGACGATGGTTCCGGCCGTCGTGGAAGCGCTCGCCGGCGACGACATCCCGGTGTGCGCGGTCGCCGCCGGCTTCCCCGCCGGTCTCACGCCGTTCGCCCAG
This sequence comes from Candidatus Palauibacter sp., assembly GCF_965261555.1. Taxonomy (GTDB): domain Bacteria; phylum Gemmatimonadota; class Gemmatimonadetes; order Palauibacterales; family Palauibacteraceae; genus Palauibacter. The sequence goes on along the minus strand of NZ_OZ253465.1, from coordinate 172,793 downwards.
CGCGTCGAGGAGATCCACGAGGCCGTCGAGGCGGGGGCGCGCGAGATCGACATCGTCATCACCCGCCGCCACGCGCTCACCGGCGACTGGCAGGCGCTGTACGACGAGGTCCGCGCCTTCCGCGAGGCGTGCGGCGAAGCACACCTGAAGACGATCATGGCCACGGGCGAACTCGGGAGCCTGCGCAACGTCGCCCGCGCGAGCTGGACGTGCATGATGGCCGGAGCCGACTTCATCAAGACCTCGACGGGCAAGGAGAAGGTCAACGCGACGCTCCCCGTCGGGCTCGTGATGGCGCGCGCGATCCGCGCCTACCGGCAACTCTCCGGCTTCCACGTGGGTCTGAAGCCGGCCGGCGGAGTCGGGAAGGCGAAACAGGCCCTGGAGTGGCTGATTCTCGTGAAGGAAGAACTGGGCGGGGCATGGCTCGACCGGTCGCTGTTCCGCTTCGGCGCGAGTTCGCTCCTCGCGGACATCGAACGCCAGCTGGAGCACCACGTGACGGGGCGGTACTCCGCCTACCACCGGCATCCGCTGGGATGAGGCCGGGGGCGAGGGTCGGGTTGAGAGGGGGTTGAGGGAGATGCCGAAGATCGCGGAACTGTTCGAGACGATGGAGTACGGTCCGGCCCCGGAGGCCGCGGACGAGGCGCGGGCGTGGATCGCGGAACGGGGGCCCCGCTTCGGACACTACATCGGCGGCGCCTGGTGCGAACCGGCGGACGGGGAGTTCTTCGCGACGCTCGATCCGAGCAACGAGCAGCAGCTGGGCGAGATCGCGCAGGGCAGCCCCGGCGATGTGGACCGCGCGGTGGCCGCGGCGCGGGCGGTCCAGGCGGCCTGGCGTGACCTCGGGGGACACGGACGGGCGCGCTACCTCTACGCGCTCGCCCGCCACCTGCAGAAGCGCTCCCGGCTCTTCGCGACGCTCGAGACGCTCGACAACGGGAAGCCCATCCGCGAATCGCGCGACATCGACATTCCGCTCGTCGCGCGGCACTTCTACCACCACGCGGGCTGGGCCCAGCTCATGGACGCCGAACTTGCGGACTGCGAGCCGCTCGGCGTCGCGGGCCAGATCATCCCCTGGAACTTCCCGCTCCTCATGCTCGCGTGGAAGATCGCGCCCGCCCTCGCCACCGGGAACACCGTCGTCCTCAAGCCCGCCGAGTTCACGTCCCTGACCGCGCTCCGGTTCGCGGAACTCTGCCGCGAGGTCGATCTCCCCCCGGGCGTCGTGAACATCGTCACCGGCGATGGCCGCACCGGCGCCGCGATCGTCGAACACCCGGACGTCGACAAGATCGCCTTCACGGGCTCGACGGAGGTCGGGCGCCTCATCCGCGAGGCGACGGCGGGAACAGGCAAGAAGATCTCGCTCGAACTCGGCGGGAAATCGCCCTTCCTCGTCTTTGACGACGCGGACCTCGACAGCGTCGTCGAGGGCGTCGTCGACGCGATCTGGTTCAACCAGGGGCAGGTGTGCTGCGCCGGCTCGCGGATCCTCGCCCACGAAGGGATCGCCGACGCGCTCGCCGACCGACTGCGCGCCCGCATGGAGACGCTCCGCATGGGGGCTCCGCTCGACAAGGGCATCGACATCGGCGCGATCATCGCGCCCGTCCAGTTGCAGAAGATCGAGTCGCTCGTCGAGGAAGGACGCGAGGAGGGCGCCGCGATCTGGCAGCCCTCCTGGAGCGTCCCGAAGGACGGCTGGTTCTACCCGCCGACGCTTTGCACCGACGTGTCGCCGGCCGCGCGGATCGCCCAGGTCGAGATCTTCGGTCCCGTCGTGGTACAGATGACGTTCCGCACGCCCGCGGAGGCCGTCGCGCTCGCGAACAACACGCGCTACGGCCTCGCCGCGAGCGTCTGGACCGAGAACGTGAACCTCGCCCTCGACATCGCCTCGCAGATCAAGGCCGGGACGGTCTGGATCAACTGCACGAACGTGTTCGACGCCGCGTCCGGGTTCGGCGGCTACCGAGAGAGCGGGTTCGGCCGCGAGGGCGGCCGGGAAGGGCTCCGGGAGTATGTCCGCCGGCGCCCCGAGCCTGAGGAGCCGACCCCCGAGAAGCACGCGGAGACTGCGGAGGACGACGGACGGGAAGACGTGCGCGACGGGCGGGAAGACACCGGCGAGACGGCCCCGGTCGCGGCGCCGCTGCCCGCGATAGACCGGACGGCGAAGCTCTACATCGGTGGCCGGCAGGCCCGGCCGGACGGCGGCTACAGCCTCGAAGTCCTCGACCACAGGGGACGCGCCGCGGGGGATGTGGCCCGCGGGAACAGAAAGGACGCGCGCAACGCGGTGGAGGCGGCGCTCGCCACGGGTTGGGCCCGGACGACGGCGCACCTGCGGGCGCAGATCCTCTACTACCTGGGCGAGAATCTCGACGCCCGCCGGGGAGCGTTCGAGGACCGGCTGCGCACGCTCACCGGCTGCGATGCGGAGGCGGCCCGGCGCGAGGTCGAGGCCTCGGTGGGGCGCCTCTTCACCTACGCGGCGTGGGCGGACAAGTGGGATGGTGCCGTCCACCGGACGCCCTTCCGCAACGTGACCCTCGCCATGCCCGAACCGCTGGGCGTGATGGCGGTCGTCTGTCCGCCGGAACCCGGCCTCCTGGGCTTCATCTCCACCGTGATCCCGCCGGTCGCGCTCGGGAACTCCGTCGTCGCCGTCGCCTCGGAGCGTTGGCCGCTCCCCGCGACCGACTTCCAACAGGTGATCGAGACCTCGGACGTGCCTCCGGGGGTCATCAACATCCTTACGGGCCTCGAGGAGGAAGTGCGGCCCACCCTCGCCGGCCACGATGCGGTGGATGGGATGTGGTACTTCGGGACGGAAGAGGGGTCCGCCGACGTGGAGCGCCGCTCCGCCGCCAATCTGAAGCGCACGTGGACGGAGACCGTTCACGGGCGGGACTGGTTCGGTTCCGGCGGCGAGGGACGCGAGTTTCTCCGGCACGCCTCCCAGATCAAGAACATCTGGGTTCCGTACGGAGAATAGTTTTCAGTCGCGGGAGCCGGCTCCGGGGTCGGCCCAGTGATTCAGGGGACCGCGGCCGGAGCCGAGACCCGGCGCCGCCGCGATGGCGGCATGCGTGAAGGCGAGCCCTCGTTCGATCGCCGACTCGAGGTCGAGCCCCGAGGCCAGCCCGGCCGTGATCGCGGCGGAGAGCGTGCAACCGGTCCCGTGGGTTTCCGTCGTCCGGATGCGCGGCGTCCGCCACACGCGCTCGCGATTCCCGTCCCGGAACAGGTCGACGACCTCCTCGCCCTCCCGGTGCCCGCCCTTCACGAGCACGGCCCCGGCTCCGCGCGCGAGGATGGCGCTAGCGGCCGCGGACATGTCGGCTTCTGTGCTCACGGTCCGTCCGGCCAGGATCTCGGCCTCCGGCAGGTTCGGCGTGACGAGGGCGGCGAGAGGCAGTAGTTCCTCGACGATGGCGGCGACGGCGGCCGGGTCGAGCAGCCGGTCGCCGCTCGTCGCCACCATCACGGGATCGACGACCAGCGGTGCTTCAAAACCATGCAGCCCCGCGACGACGGCCCGCACGATGTCCTCGTGGGCGAGCATCCCCGTCTTCGCGGCCCCCGGCGGCAGATCCGCCCGCACCGATTCAACCTGGCGCCGCACGATCGACGGGTCGAGCGCCTGCACCGCCTGGACCCCGAGCGTGTTCTGCGCGGTCACGGCGGTGACCGCACTCGTTCCGAACACGCCGAATGCGTGGAAGGTCTTGAGGTCGGCCTGGATGCCGGCGCCGCCCCCCGAATCGCTTCCCGCGATCGTGAGGGCCGTCGCCCGGGCTGCGTTCTTCCCTGTCACGTTCTTCCTCGACTCCGCGTGAGGCTGTGCGGTCCGCCAGTTCGGGTGCGCTCTCGCGTCGCGATGACAGTGCGTTGCGCCGCGGCGTAAAATAAGGGCATGCCGACGCGCGCGGAGATCAAGACCTGGCGGTCGCTGCACCGCGGAAAGGGACGCCGGGAAACCGGGCGTTTCCTGGCCGAGGGGCGGCGGCTCGTCGGCGAGATGCTCGAGTGGGCGGGTCGCACGGTCGCCGTGCTGCACGCCGACGCGGTTGGGGATGAGCCGGACGTGGAGAAGTTGCTCGCGCGAGCGGCGGCCCGGGGCGTGCGCACGGAGGCGGTGCCCGAAGCCGTCGTCCGGACGCTGGCGGATGCCGCCACGCCCCAGCCCATCCTCGCGATCGGCGAGGTCCCGGCGTACGGCTGGGACGACGTGGGCGACGGCGCCATCGTGCTTCTCGATGGCGTGCAGGACCCGGGCAACGTCGGCACCCTCGTGCGCACCGCGCTCGCGCTCGGAGCAGCCGCCGTGATCGGCGTTGGGGAGGCTGCGGATTTTTGGGGGCCGAAGGCGCTGCGGGCCTCGGCGGGAGCGTCGTTCCGCAGCCCTGTCTTCCGCACGGACGCCCGGGAGGCGGTGGAGCGGCTCGCCGAGCGGGGGATCCCGATATGGGTCGCCGCAGCCGCTGCCCCGCCGCTCGAGGGGCCATCTCCCGGACCGGTGGCGCTCGCGCTGGGGAGCGAGGCACACGGCGTCTCCGCCTCTCTCCGCGCCGCCGCCGACCGCGCCGTCTCCGTGCCGCTCACCCGCGGCATGGAGTCGCTGAACGTCGCCTCGGCCGGCGCCATCCTGCTCGACCGTTTGCTGGCCCGGGCGTCCGATTGACGGGCGCCGCTACCCTGGGCGCGGCCGCCGTGCTCGGCGCGGCGCTCGGCTCCTTCCTCAACGTGTGCATCACGCGCATGCCCGCCGGAGACAGCGTCGTGCGTCCGCGCAGCCGCTGCCCGGCGTGCGGGGCCACGATCCGTTGGCGCGACAATCTCCCCGTTCTCTCCTGGCTGCTCCTGCGGCGACGGTGCCGCGACTGCGGCGTCCGCATCTCCTGGCGCTACCCGGCGATCGAGGTCGCGACCGCTCTGGTGTGGGGAGGCATGGTCTGGGCATACGGCGCGTCGCCGAGCGCGCTGGCGGGCGCGATCCTCTTCACCCTGCTCATCGGAATCGCGGTCATCGATGCGCGCCACTACATCATCCCCGATGAGCTGTCGCTCGGGGGGTGTGCTGCGGGCCTCGCCCTCTCCGCGCTCCCGGGGCCGGCGTCGCCGCCCGCCGCCCTTGTCGGGGCCCTGCTCGGCTTCGGCCTCATGTACATTGTGGGCTGGCTCGGCGAACGAGCATTCCGCAAGCCCGCGCTCGGCGGCGGCGACGTGAAGATGATGGCGATGGTGGGAGCGTTCCTCGGCCCCGGTGGCGCCCTTCTCACGATCTTCCTGGGAGCGCTCGCCGGATCCATCGTCTTCGGGCCCGTCGCACTTCGCACCGGGAGGCCCGTCCCATTCGGAACCTTCCTCTCGCTCGGCGCGGCCCTCGCGTTCCTGTTCGGCGACGCCCTGTTCGATTGGTACCTGCGATCGGCCGCTTCGGGCCCCGCGGCGACGCTGCCGCCGGATCTTGCCGCGACACCACGCTAGCCCGGATTTCTCACAGGATGGAGTAGGCACCGGCCTCCAGTAGTCGCTAATTTGTTATTCCCCAATAACATGGCGGCTACAAAAAAGGAGGACCGGTGCCGACACAGCGTAAGCCCGTATCGTTCGCTTTTCAAGGCTTCCGGGGCCGTAAAGTCACGGCCGCGTTCAACGGCGGCACGATCACCTCCCACGCCGGAACGCTGCTGCTCCGGGAGATCGGGCGCGCGGACAGCCTGTTCGACCGGTTCGCGGCCTGCTTCACCGACCACCGCGATCCGGCGCGCACCGAGCACTCCGTCTCCACGCTGGTGGCCCAGCGCATCGTGGCCCTGGCCCTCGGCTTCGAGGACCTCAACGATCACGACCACCTGCGCCACGATCCCGTGCTGGGCCTTCTCGGCGACAAGACCGGAGCCACCCGGAAGGACTGCGCCGCCCTGGCCGGCAAGAGCACGCTCAACCGGCTCGAACACGCGCCCGAGGGTGAGCCGGGCCGGTACCACAGGATCGGCCACGACCCGGAGGCGATGCAGGCCCTGCTCACCGATCTGTTCATCGAGTCGAAGGCCGGACCGCCCCCCTCGCGCCTCGTCCTCGACATCGACTGCACCGACGACCGGACGCACGGCCGCCAGGAAGGCCGCTTCTTCCACGGCTATTACGGCCACTACTGCTTCCTCCCCCTCTACATCTTCTGCGGCCACCACCCGCTCGCCGCCGTGCTCCGCCCCGGCAACACCGACCCGGCCCGCGGTGCCGTCGAAGCACTCGAGCGCATCGTCACGCAGCTGAGGCGGCGCTGGCCCGACGTCGAACTGCTCGTCCGCGCCGACTCCGCCTATGCCCGCGAAGAACTCATGGCCTTCTGCGAAGCGCGCGACATCCACTACGTCCTCGGCGTCGCGAAGAACGACCGGCTCCGCCGACGGATCGCGCCGGAACTCCTCGCCGCCAAGGTCGAGTCCGAGGGCCGCCGCCGTCCGGTGCGCCTCTACGCCGAGTTCGACCACGCCACCCGAACCAGCTGGTCCCGCTTCCGCCGCGTCATCGCCAAGTGCGAGCACATCCCCGGCAAGTCCAACCCCCGCTTCGTCGTCACCTCGCTCCCGGAGACGATCGCCCCCAAAACCGTCTACGAACGCATCTACTGCCCCAGGGGCAACGCCGAGAACGCCATCAAGGAGCAGCAACTCGACCTGTTCGCCGGACGCACCTCCGCCACCCCCATGGCCGCCAACCAGCTCAGGCTCGTCTTCTCCGCCCTCGCCTCGGTCCTCATGATCCGGCTCCGGGCCGCCCTCGCCCACACGCGCCTCGCCCGAGCCACCGCCGGCTCCCTCCGCCTCAAGCTCCTCGGGATCGGCGCCCGCGTCTCCGTCTCCGTCCGCCGCGTCGCCGTCGCCATGGACGCGAACCACCCCTTCACCGCCGAGTTCGCGCGCGTCCACGCCAGCTTCCCCACGTAGCGCCGACCCGACCCTGCGGTCTCACCAGAAGCCTCCCGGCCTCCCCCGGCCCGGGCACCGGTGTCTCCAGGCGCCACGGATCCGGCTCCGGTGCGCTCTCACCGGCCCGAAACAGCCCGCCTCGACCCTCCCCGAGCTACCACCGCACTCCGAGTGGGACACTTATCCGGCCAACTATGCCCGAACGGACGGCTGCGGTTCACTTCCGGGGCGCGTGTGAGAAATCCGGGCTAGCGGCGGCGGATGCGGGCCCGCGTCACCTGCGTGTCCGTGCTCGCGACGACCCGGATTCGAACATCGCCGTGTTCGACGGTCTCTCCCGCGGCCGGAACCCGGCCCAGTACGCCGAGCAGGAACCCGTTCAGTGAGCGGTACTCGTCCACCGGGAACGAAGTGCCGAAGGCATCGTTGATCTCGCGGAGTTCCGCCCCGGCGTCCACGGCGATCTCGTCCCGCCGCAGCCGGACGATCGGCTCCGGCGGCAGGTCGGTCTCGTCCTCGATATCGCCGACGAGTTCCTCGAGGATGTCCTCGAGCGTTACGAGTCCGTCGAGCCCGCCGTGCTCATCCACCACGAGCCCCATGTGCACCCGACGCGCCCGGAACTGCTCGAGCAGTTCGATGAGGGTGATCGTATCCGGCACGAAGTACGGTTCGCGCGCGATGCTCGAGAGCGCCGCGTCCCGCCGGCCGGTGAGGAGCGCCCGGTACGCCTCCGTGCGGTACAGCACGCCGGTCACGTCATCGAGCGATTCGCCGTACACGGGGATCCGGCTGAAGCGCACGTCGGCGAGCTCGTCCGCGATGTCGCCGAGGCTGCGCGAGTCCTCCCAGGCGAGGACTTCGACCCTGGGAGTCATGATCTCCCTTGCGCGCAGTCGGTCCAGCGTGAACACGCGGTCGATGAACTGGCGCTCGTGCGCTTCGATGTCGCCCGACTGATGCCCGAGGCGCACCATGGAGCGGATCTCCCACTCGCTCACGTGCGTATCGCCGCCGGTGTCGGGCAGCACCCGTCGCGCGAGCCATTCGAGCGGGAGGGCGACCGGCACGAGCAGACGCCCCAGGCCCGCGAGAAACGGAGCGGCCAACAGCGACAGCCGGTCCGCGTTGCGCGCCGCGAAGCTCCGCGGCGTGATCTCTCCAAAGAAGAGGACCAGGAGCGTCATGACGCCCGTGGCGAGCCCCACCCCCGCGGAACCGAACAGCTCGGTCGCCGTGTAGGTCGCAACCGCCGCGGCCCCGATCCTGGCGCCGTTGTTCCCGATCCGGATGATGATGAGCAGGCGCTCGGGGTTCCGCTTCAGCTTCTCGAGCGCGCGCGCTCCCGGACGCCTGGCGCGTACCAGGGCCCGGACCCGGGGTTCTCCGAGCGAAAAGAGCGCGATCTCCGCGCCGGAGAAGAACCCGGAGAGGACGAGAAGGAAGCCGAGCAGCGCGAAGGTGCCGGTCACGGACGGGGGACTCCGGCCCGAGCGTCACGGCCCGCGCGACCTGTAGGCCAGCGCTGCGTACTGTCGGTTTCGTCCAACGTCTACCAGCCGCGGCTGTGTTCGATCAGCTCCGCGACGATGTCGTCCGCGGTCTTCCCTTCGGCCTCCGCCTCGAAACCCGGAACCACCCGGTGCCGGAGCACGGCGGGCGCAACCGCCCGTACGTCGTCGAGATTGGGGGCGGGACGGCCGTCGAGCGCCGCCCGCGCCTTCGCCGCCAGCACCGTGTGCTGCGAGGCCCGCGGCCCGGCGCCCCAGCTCACCATGCGGCGCACGAATTCCGGCGAGGAGGCCTCGCGGGGCCGGGTGGCGCGCGCCAGCCGCACCGCGTAGCCGACCACCGATTCCGAGGCCGGGACCCTCTGCACGAGCGCCTGGTAATCGAGAAGCTGGCCCGCGGTCACGACGGGGTTCACCTGGGCGGGCGGTCCGCTCGCCGCCATGTCCGCGATGACCGACTCCTCCTCCGCCGTCGGATACCCGATCCGAAGCTCGAACATGAAGCGGTCGAGCTGAGCTTCGGGCAGGGGGTACGTTCCCTCCTGCTCGATCGGGTTCTGCGTCGCGAGGACGAAAAACGGGCGGCCGAGCGGGAACGTCTCGCTGCCGACCGTGACCTCCCCCTCCTGCATCGCCTGCAGAAGGGCGGCCTGCGTCTTGGGCGGCGTCCGGTTGATCTCGTCCGCCAGGATCACATCCGCGAAGATCGGCCCCCGGACGAAGGCGAAACGGCGCTCTCCCGTGCGCTGGTCGTCCTGGAGCACCTCCGTCCCGGTGATGTCGGAGGGCATGAGGTCCGGCGTGAACTGGATCCGGCTGAACTCCAGGTGAAGAGCTTCGGCGAGCGTCGAGACGAGCAGCGTCTTGGCCAGGCCGGGGACGCCGACCAGGAGCGCGTGTCCGTCGGCGAGCAGCGTGATGAGCAGCTTCTCGACGATCTCCCGCTGCCCGATGATCCGCTTCCCGACTTCCTCCTCGATCCGAAGCCGGGCGTGACCCAGTTCCTCGAGCAGCCGAACGTCATCCGTCTCGACCTTTCGACCGGCTTCCAAGACTAAATCGGCTCCAGGCGTGAGGGGGGCCGCGGGGCTGCGAGACCCGGGCGTCGGCGAGGCCATTTCGGAGTTGACCAGAGGCCTTCAATATGGTGGCAGCAACCTAGGCCTTCTCTGCCCAGCGTCAAGCGAAACCGGCATTGCGAAATTTTTCACAAGCGGACAGATTGGGCTTGGGAAATTTTTCACAAGCGGTCGGCGCGGGGCTCTGACGACGGAGATGTATCCCCATGCACCAGCCGCCTCCCGGTTCGACAAACCGGCCGAAACCCGAGAAACCGCGGGAGAACATCGGCAGCCGGTACGCGAAGGCGGCGGGCTCGGAATTCGCGAGCCTCGGCATCGCGATGGGCCTGGCGATTTCGCTCCTCGCCGTTGGCGGCAACTGGCTCGACAACCGCCTCGGGACCGAGCCTCTCTTCGTGCTCCTCGGCGTGTTCGCGGGGTTCGCGGGAGGCTGCTACAGCATGTTCGGCCGGCTGGCCGCGCAGCGCAAAGGCTCCCGGACCGATGGGGCCGATGGGGAGGCGGACCGCAGGAAGTGAAGAGGATTCCCGCCGGCTGGACGCGGCTTACGCCGACCTATGCGCTGGCCACGTTGGGGCTGGCGGCGGTGGCGGCCGCGTGGTTGCAGGACGGTGAGCGCACGTGGGGGATCGCGACGGCCTGGCTGATTCAGGTGGTGGCGGTCTGGCCGCTGAACCGGGCGCTCCTGGAAGGACGGCGGGCGACCCGGCCCTGGCTGGCCGGGATCGGCCTCCGCATGGGAGGGGTGGTGGTGACGGGCGGACTCGCATGGACGGGGTCGGCGACGCCCGACCTGCCCATCGCATACGGGTTCGCCATGCTGGTGCTGTTGTGGACGGAAGCGTTGTGGCTCGCGCTCGCGCGCACGAAGACCAAGAAGACCAACTCGACACGGAACGCTCAACCGGATGAACCCGGTGCTCGATAGATCGATGGCCCCCTTCCGGAATCTCGGCGGCTGGCTCCAGGAGCACGCCGCTCCCGCGGCTGCGGCCGCCCAGGAACACCACGGCGAAGCCGCCGCGGCGGGCGAGCACGCCGAGGAGTGGGGCACCGAAGTCATGATGCACCACGTCGTGGACTCGAAGATCTGGGAGCTCAAGCCCTTCGGCGAGATCCATCTCCCGGAGTTTCCTCCGCTTCCGTTCGAGATCGCGGGTCACCCGATCGACCTCTCGATCACGAAGCATGTGCTGTTCCTGATGTTCGCGGCCGTTCTCACGATCGTGACGATGTTCATCGCCGCGCGCTCGACGGGCCGGCTCGAGGAGGGCGAGAAGGCGCCCGGAGGACTCCTCAACGGGATCGAGGCCTTCTATCTCTACCTGAGAGATGACGTCGTGATGGCCAACATCGGCCGCGGCGGCGAGAGGTTCGTCCCCCTCGTCATCACCTTCTTCTTCTTCATCCTGTACGCGAACCTGCTCGGCCTCATCCCCTTCGGCGCGACGGCGACGGGGAACATCATGGTCACGGCCGCGCTCGCGATCATCGCGCTCGTCGTGATCGAGACGGCGGGGTTCATCGCCCTCGGCCCGCTGGGCTACGCGAAGACCGTCTTCTTCCTGCCGCCCGGGCTGCCCGGGTGGCTGAAACCGGTCACGCTGCTCATCATGGCCCCGGTCGAACTCATCGCGAAGTTCTCGAAGATCATGGCGCTCGCGATCCGGCTCTTCGCCAACATGACGGCGGGGCACTTCGTCATCCTCGCCTTCATGGGACTCATCCTCACCTACGGCTCGACGGTCGGCCAGGGAGTGGTCGGGACGACGGTCGGAGCCGCGACGATTCTGGGGTCCATGGGCCTCGCGCTGTTCGTGATGATGCTGGAGATCTTCATCGCGCTTATTCAGGCGTACATCTTCGCGATGCTCGTCTCGGTGTTCATCGGGTTGATTCGCCACGCGCACTGACCCTGGGAGGGTCCGCGGGCAACTTCCGCGCCGCGGAGGCGCGGACGGAACGGGGGGTGTCGTCCGAACCCCCGACTGAGAAAGGAAACTGGAGCAAAGATGCTGAACATGTTGACGCTGCTGCAGGGCATGTCGACGGGAGATGGCCTCGCGATCGGTCTCGCCATCGTCGGGGGCGGGCTCTCCGTGCTCGGAGCCGGTATCGGAATCGGTCTCATCGGCGGGCGCATGACGGAAGCGATGGCCCGCCAGCCCGAGGAAGGACAGACCATCCAGACGGCCGCGATCATACTCGCGGTGTTCATCGAGGGTGTGGCGCTGTTCGGACTCGTGATCGCCTTCATGCGTAGCGCTGCCTGATGCGCCTCGCCGGTCTCGGCGCACTCTGGGGTTTCGCGGCGCCGGTGAAGCTGGCCGCCCAGGCGGAGACGGGGATTTTTTCGATCAATCTGGGGCTCTTCGTCTGGACGATAGTCCTGTTCGTGCTCACGCTCCTCGTCCTGGCGAAATGGGTCTTCCCGCTCATCGCGGGCGGACTCGAGCAGAGGCACGCGAAGATCCAGGGCGCCATCGATGATGCCCTCTCCGCCCGCGATGAGGCGAAGGGACTGCTCTCGCAGCAGGAGGCGGCGCTCGAAGCGGCCCGCAGCGAAGCTCGGGAGATGCTCGAGAGCGCCCGGCAGCACGCGGACGGTCTTCGCAAGGAGATGCTGGAGGAGGCGCGGGCGCAGCAGTCGCAGATGCTCGACGACGCGCGCCGCGAGATCGGTCACGAGCGGGACCGTCTGCGCGAGGAGATCCGGCGGGATGCCGTGGACCTCGCGCTGGCAGCCTCCGAGCGGCTGATCAGGGCGCGGCTGGACGCCGAGGAGAACCGGCGTCTCGTCCACGAGTTCGTGTCGGACGTCTAGCGGACCGGTGACGGAGCGATGAGTGCGTCGGCGGTGGCCCGCAACTACGCGGCGACTCTCTTCGAACTCGCGGCGCGGGACGGGAGCGAGGCGGAGTACGGGCGGCTGATCGAGGAGATCGGGGACCTGTACACGAGCGTCCCGGACTTTCAGCGCTTCCTGGAAGTGCCCGCGGTGTCGCTGTTCGAGAAGAAGGAGGCGATCCAGGCGGCGCTTTCCGGAAGGGCGCCGGATCTCTTCGTCCGCTTTCTGCTCGTCATCCTGGACCGCCACCGACAGCGGGCCTTCCCGGGGATCGCGCGCGCCTACCGCGATCTTCTGGACAAGAGGGCGGGACGGGTCCGCGCCACGGTGACGCTGCCCTTCGAGGCGGATGATCGCGTCCGGAACGAGGTGGTTTCGGCGCTGGAGCGGCGCTTCGAGCGGGAGGTCGTCCCGGAGTTCCACGAGGACCCGAAGATTCTGGGCGGGGTGATCATTCGCGTCGGCGACGAGTTGCTGGACGCCTCGCTGCGGCGGCAACTCGAGCAGATGCGGCGCGAACTGTACTGAGACGCCCGGTAACGAAACGCTCGGTAACGAAAAATAGAGAAGAGAAGACGATGACAGGTTTCGACAGCTCCCTTCGAGCGAGCGAGATCAAGAAGGCCCTGCTCGAGCAGATCGACCGCTACGAGGAGGAACTCCGGATCGAGGAGGTGGGCGAGGTCCTCGAAGTGAAGGACGGCGTCGCCCGCATCTGGGGTCTCTCCACGTGCGTCGCGAACGAGATGCTGGAGATCACGTCCCGCGACACCGGGGTCTCAGTGATCGGTCTCGCCTCGAACCTCGAGGAAGACAACATCGGCGCCGTGATCCTCGGCGACTACCTGGCCCTCAAGGAGGGAGATCCGGTGCGCCGCACCGGCCGCGTCCTCTCCGTACCCGTCGGTCCGGAGATTCTCGGCCGCGTCGTGGACACGCTGGGGCAGCCGCGCGACGGCCGCGGGCCGATCGAGACCGTCACGTACATGAAGGTCGACCGGAAGGCGCCCGGCATCGTGTACCGCCAGCCGGTGAACGAGCCGCTCCAGACGGGTCTCAAGGCGATCGACTCCATGATTCCGATCGGCCGCGGCCAGCGGGAACTGATCATCGGGGACCGGGGCACGGGCAAGACGGCCGTGGCGATCGACGCGATCATCAACCAGAAGGGCGAGGACGTCGTCTGCGTCTATTGCGCGATCGGGCAGAAGGGCTCGACCGTCGCCGGCATCGTCGAAAAGCTCCGCGAGGAGGGCGCGCTCGACTACACGGTCGTGGTCGCCGCGAACGCGTCGGAGCCCGCGCCGATGCAGTTCATGGCCCCCTACGCCGCGTGCGCGATCGGCGAGTACTTCATGTACGAGGAAGGGAAAGCCGTCCTCGTCATCTACGACGACCTCACGAAGCAGGCCGACGCCTACCGCGAGGCGTCGCTCATCCTGCGGCGCCCGCCGGGGCGCGAGGCATACCCGGGCGACGTCTTCTATCTGCACAGCCGCCTGCTCGAGCGGGCCGCCAAGATCAGCAACGATCCCGACGCGATCGCCGGCCACCCGGACATCAGGAAGCCCGGCGGTTCGCTGACCGCGCTCCCGATCATCCAGACGGCGGCCGGCGACGTGTCCGCCTACATCCCGACGAACGTGATCTCGATCACCGACGGCCAGATCTTCCTCGAGACCGACCTCTTCTACTCGGGCGTGCGCCCGGCGGTGAACGTGGGGATCTCGGTCTCGCGCGTGGGCGGAAACGCCCAGATCAAGGCGATGAAGAAGGTCGCCGGACGTCTGCGGCTGGACCTGGCGCAGTTCCGCGAGATCGAGGCTTTCGCGCAGTTCGGCACGGAGCTGGACGCCGCGACGCAGCGCCAGCTGGACCGGGGCCGGCGCACCGTCGAGATCCTGAAGCAGGGCCAGTACGAGCCGATGCCGGTCGAGGAGCAGGTGATGGTGATCTTCGCGGCCACCCAGGGCTTCCTGGACGACCTGGACGTGTCGCGGATTCGCGGCTGGGAGGTCGGGTTCCTCGAGTACATGGGCACGAACCATCCGGAGGTCGGGGAGGCGATCCGGGCGGAGAACGTGATGTCGGACGAAACCGAAGCCGCGCTCCGCGAGGCGATCGAGTCCTACTCGGACACCTTCGTCCATGACGACGCCTCCCGAGGGGACGCCTCGGACGCCGCGGCATGAGCAAGTCGAGGGACATCTATCGGCGGATGAAATCCGTCGACAGCACGAAGAAGATCACGCGCACCATGGAGATGGTCGCGACCGCCAAGCTCGCGCAGGCGCAGGGGCGGGTGATCCGCGCACGTCCCTACTCGGCCGAACTGATGGACATGATCGCCCGGCTCGCCACGCCGGATCTGGCGGAATCCCGGCCTCTGCTGCGCCAGCCCGCGCGCATCGAACGCGCCGCGGTGGTGCTCGTGACGAGCAATCGCGGGCTGTGCGGCGCCTTCAACGCGAATCTCATTCGCACCGCGCAGGCGCAGCTCGCCGAACTGGAGGAAGCCGGAGCCCGGGTCGAGTTCCACGTCTACGGGAACAAGGGGATCTCGTACTTCCGGTTCCGCGGCGTCGAGATGGCGCACACGCGCAACGACCTGGGGGATCCTCCGACGACGGATGACGCCCGCGCGCTCATCGACGACCTGGCCGCCCGCTTCGTGGCCGGCGAGCTGGACGCCGTGCGGCTCGTCTTCGCGGAGTTCCGGAACATGGTGAGCACGCCCCCTTCGGTCCGGCAGGTGCTCCCGGTCGGCGTAGGGGAGGCGCGCAAGGGCCCGCAGCCCTTCTACATCCTGGACCCGTCGGAGGAGGAAATCCTCGACCATCTCCTGCCGCTCTACGTGACGAACTCGACATACAGCGCGCTCCTGGAGACGGCGGCGGCGGAGCAGGCGGCCCGCCGGACGGCGATGAAATCGGCGACGGACAACGCCAACGACTTCCTCGACAACCTGCGGCGGACGTACAACCGCGCCCGCCAGGCCGAGATCACGAATCAGATCGCGGAGATCATCGGCGGCGCGGACGCGTTGGACGGGTAACGGACGAACAGCGTACAGGGGCGGCGGCGCCCCCGAGAACCGATAGCCATGAGGCTGACATATGTCTGAAGGATCGACCGAACGAGGCAAAGGGAAGGTCGTGCAGGTCATCGGACCCACGATCGATGCGGAGTTCGAGCCCGAGCATTTGCCGGAGATCTACAACGCGCTCTCCCTGTCCTGGGAGGACGATGACGGGACCGTGCACGACCTCGTGTGCGAGGTGGCGCAGCACATCGGACGCAACCAGGTGCGCGCCGTCGCGATGGACGCGACGGACGGCGTGACGCGCGGGATGGAAGTCGTGGACACGGGACATCCCATCTCGGCGCCCGTCGGCGAGGCGTCGCTGGGCCGCATCCTCAACGTCCTCGGCGAGCCCGTGGACGAGCTGGGTCCGGTCGATGCGGCGGAGCGCTGGCCGATCCACCGCAAGTCGCCCACGCTGCAGAACCTCGAGCCGAAGACGGAGATCTTCGTCACCGGAATCAAGGTCGTGGATCTCATCGCCCCTTACGTGAAGGGCGGCAAGACGGGACTCTTCGGCGGCGCCGGCGTCGGCAAGACCGTCATCATCATGGAGCTCATCAACAACATCGCGCAGGAGCACGGCGGCCGCTCCGTCTTCTGCGGCGTGGGCGAGCGCACCCGGGAGGGGAACGACCTCTGGCTCGAGATGAAGGAATCGGGCGTCATCGACTCGACGGCGCTCATCTACGGACAGATGAAC
This sequence comes from Candidatus Palauibacter sp., assembly GCF_965261555.1. Taxonomy (GTDB): domain Bacteria; phylum Gemmatimonadota; class Gemmatimonadetes; order Palauibacterales; family Palauibacteraceae; genus Palauibacter. The sequence continues at coordinate 156,614 of NZ_OZ253465.1, read as the reverse complement.
GAGCCGCCGGGCGCGCGCCTTCGCGTCGGACTCACCGGCCTCACGGTGGCGGAGTACTTCCGCGAAGTGGAAGGGCTCGACGTCCTCCTCTTCATCGACAACATCTTCCGCTTCAGCCAGGCCGGGTCCGAGGTGTCCGCGCTGCTCGGCCGCATGCCGAGCGCGGTGGGCTACCAGCCGACGCTCGCCACGGAAATGGGCAACCTTCAGGAGCGCATCACGTCGACCACCCGGGGCTCGATCACCTCGGTGCAGGCGATTTACGTGCCGGCGGACGACCTTACGGACCCGGCGCCGGCCGCGGCCTTCACGCACCTCGACTCCCAGACCGTCCTTTCGCGCCAGATCGCCGAACTCGGAATCTACCCCGCCGTGGACCCGCTCGACTCCAGCAGCCGCATCCTCAGCGAGCAGTTCCTGGGCGAGCGGCACTACCGCGTGGCGACGGCGGTGCAGCGCACGCTGCAGCGCTACAAGGACCTGCAGGACATCATCGCGATCCTCGGGATGGATGAACTCTCCGAGGAGGACAAGGTCATCGTGAACCGGGCCCGGCGGATCCAGAAGTTCCTGTCGCAGCCCTTCCACGTGGCCGAGCAGTTCACCGGCATCCCGGGCCGCTACGTTCCGCTGGAGACGACGATCGAGTCGTTCGAGCGGGTCGTCGAGGGCGAGTTCGACCACCTGCCGGAACAGGCGTTCTACATGGTCGGCGGGATCGAGGAGGCGATCGAGCAGGCGAAGAAGCTGGAGGCAGAGGCCGCATGACGGCGACGGCGTCCGCCCAACGGCGATTGAACGTCACGGTGATCTCACCGTCGGCCGCCGCCTTCTCCGGCGCCGCGACGTCGATCATCGCCCCCGCGCACGACGGTGAACTGGGGATTCTGTACGGCCACGCGCCCATGGTTGTCCTGCTGGGCGAGGGCCTCCTTCGCATCCGTACGGACGACGGCTCGCGCCGTTTCCGCGTTGCCCGGGGCTTCCTGCAGGTCCTCGACAACACGGTCGCCGTCCTCGCCGAAGAGGTGGAGCCGGCAGCGGAGAGCTGACGCTTTCGGGGTCCGTGGCGGGTGCTTGACGCTCCTACGAACCGACCCTATTTTACCTGTCTTCCCTGCGAGCGCCTTGGGGCGTCTTGCGGGGTCCGCTTTTTTGACAATCTGGTAGCGAGTGAGAGTGCTGGGCGCCGAGTGCGTCTGAGGTGCTTGATGCCGTCAACGAAGATGGATCAAGCGATCAAGGGCACAGGGTGGATGTCTAGGCACGGACTGGCGATGAAGGACGTGGCAAGCTGCGATAAGCCGGGGGTAGCTGCAAGCAAGCGTTGATCCCCGGATTTCCGAATGGGGAAACCCGGCCGGGGTGATGCCCGGTCATCCCTTTGCTGAATACATAGGCGTTGGGAAGCGAACCGAGGGAACTGAAACATCTAAGTACCTCGAGGAAGAGAAAACAACCGTGATTCCCTCAGTAGCGGCGAGCGAACGGGGAAGAGCCCAAACCATGGAGGTGTCAAGGCGGCAGCCGTTGCTTCCATGGGGTAGCAGGGTGGTTCGTGAGAGTCTGCCGGCTCTCGGAGCGTCGCGCGACGGTGAGTCGAATCCGTCTGGAAAGCCAAGCCATAGAGGGTGACAGCCCCGTAGGCGAAGCCGACGTCGCGATCTCTGGATCATTCCTGAGTAGGTCGGGACACGTGAAATCCCGATTGAATCCGGCAGGACCACCTGCCAAGGCTAAATACACGTCCGTGACCGATAGCGAACGAGTACCGTGAGGGAAAGATGAAAAGTACGCCGGGAGGCGGGTGAAACAGATCCTGAAACCGTGTGCCTACAAGCGGTGGGAGCTCGACCCTCTCTTCGTGAGAGACGTCGGGTGACCGCGTGCCTTTTGCATTATGATCCGGCGAGTTGTTCCTCAGTAGCGAGGTTAAGCCGTTCAGCGGCGGAGCCGAAGCGAAAGCGAGTCTTAACTGGGCGTAAGAGTTGCTGGGGACAGACCCGAAACCAGAGTGATCTATCCATGGCCAGGTTGAAGCGAGGGTAATGCTTCGTGGAGGACCGAACCGTTGTGGGTTGAAAACTGCTCGGATGAGCTGTGGATAGGGGTGAAAGGCCAATCAAACCTGGAGATAGCTGGTTCTCCCCGAAAGATATTTAGGTATCGCCTCTGAGTGTAGACTGCGGGAGGTAGAGCACTGGAAGGGCTAGGGCCCTAAACCGGGTACCAACCCCTACTAAACTCCGAATGCCCGTTAGTTGGTCTCAGGGAGGAAGTGCACGTGCGATAATGTTCGTGCGCGAGAGGGAAAGAGCCCAGACCTTCAGCTAAGGTCCCCAAGTGCTAGCTAAGTGACAAAGGTGGTGGATTTGCGGAGACAACTGGGAGGTTGGCTTAGAAGCAGCCATCCTTGAAAGAGTGCGTAATAGCTCACCAGTCAAGCGGATCTGCGCCGATAATGGTCGGGACTCAAGTTAGCCACCGAAGCTAAGGCTGCGCGCATCTGCGCGCGGGGTAGGGGAGCGTTGCCTGAGCTGTGAAGCGGGGCCGGAAGGCTACCCGTGGAGCGCAGGCAAGTGAGAATGCCGGAATGAGTACGCGAGAAACAAGGTGAGAACCCTTGTCGCCGTAAGCCCAAGGTTTCCTGAGCCATGCCAATCAGCTCAGGGTTAGTCGGCCCCTAAGGTGAGGCCGAAAGGCGTAGCCGATGGAAAACGGGTCAACATTCCCGTACCACACGATACTGCGCTTGAGTTCGCGGAGGGACGCAGAGGTGAAAGGTCCGTCGTTTCAATGGACATGAACGATGTAAGGAGGTAGGCGTTTCCGGGTAGGCAAATCCGCCTGGTGAAGCCGAGATCCGATGCCGAAGAAGTCTTCGGACTTCGCTAAGGGACCGTAATCGTACTGCCAAGAAAAGCTTCGTGAACGAGGAGTACGTGTGACCGTACCGCAAACCGACACAGGTGGGCGAGGCGAGTAGCCTCAGGCGCTCGAGTGAGTCTTGGTTAAGGAACTCGGCAAAATGTCCCCGTAACTTCGGGAGAAGGGGAGCCGGCGGTAGGTGATCCTGCCTCGCGCAGGGGAGCCGAAATCGGCCGCAGAGAATCGGCCCAAGCGACTGTTTAGTAAAAACACAGGTGTCTGCAAAGTCGTCAAGACGACGTATAGGCACTGACGCCTGCCCGGTGCCGGAAGGTTAAATGGAAGGGTTAGCTTCGGCGAAGCTCTGAAATGAAGCCCCGGTAAACGGCGGCCGTAACTATAACGGTCCTAAGGTAGCGAAATTCCTTGTCGGGTAAGTTCCGACCTGCACGAATGGCGTAACGACTTGGGCACTGTCTCAACCAAGAGCTCGGCGAAATTGGAGTCTCGGTGAGGATACCGAGTACCCGCGGCAGGACAAAAAGACCCCGTGCACCTTTACTATAACCTGATATTGGGTTCGGGCACCGTCTGTGTAGGATAGGTGGGAGGCATTGAAGCAGGGCCGCCAGGTTCTGTGGAGCCACTGGTGAAATACCACCCTTGCGATGTCTGGATTCTAACCTGGGGCCGTGAATCCGGTCTGGGAACAGTGTCAGGCGGGTAGTTTGACTGGGGCGGTCGCCTCCCAAAAGGTAACGGAGGCGCGCAAAGGTTCCCTCAGCGCGGTCGGCAATCGCGCGAAGAGTGCAAAGGCATAAGGGAGCTTAACTGCGAGACCGACAGGTCGAGCAGATGCGAAAGCAGGCCTTAGTGATCCGGCGGTTCTGTGTGGAAAGGCCGTCGCTCAACGGATAAAAGGTACGCCGGGGATAACAGGCTTATCGCCCCCGATAGTTCACATAGACGGGGCGGTTTGGCACCTCGATGTCGGCTCATCGCATCCTGGGGCCGGAGAAGGTCCCAAGGGTCGGGCTGTTCGCCCGTTAAAGCGGTACGCGAGCTGGGTTTAGAACGTCGTGAGACAGTTCGGTCTGTATCCGCCGTGGGCGTTGGAGATTTGAGGAGAGCCGCTCCTAGTACGAGAGGACCGGAGTGGAGTGACCGCTGGTGTACCTGTTGTCCCGCCAGGGGCATCGCAGGGTAGCTATGTCGCGAAGGGATAACCGCTGAAAGCATCTAAGTGGGAAGCCTACTTCAAGATGAGATCTCCCGCACCGCAAAGGTGCCTGAAGGATCGCAGGAGACGACTGCGTAGATAGGCGGCAGGTGTAAGGCGTGTGAGCGCCTCAGCCGAGCCGTACTAATCATCCGTGAGGCTTGATCCATATCTTCCATATGAGGTCGATAAGCGCTTCAGCGCGCTCGATCGCCCTGCACTCGACTCGTTGGCCGGATCCCGGATTGCCGGCGGCTTTAGCGAGGGGGAAACACCTGGTCCCATCCCGAACCCAGCAGTTAAGCCCCTCAGCGCCGATGGTACTTGGGCGGGGACGCCCTGGGAGAGTAGGTCGCTGCCGGCGACTTTTTCGAGAACGCCTCGTGTCCGTTACGGATGCGAGGCGTTTTTTTGCATCGGGGTGGGCGAGGGCGAGGGGAGCCGTCGGCGGTCGCTTGCTGGTGAACGCCGCGGCCATGCTGCGCGGGCCGTGGTGCCGATCGTCGCGGTTCGAGCGGATCGCAGGTCGGGCGGATCGGAGGGCGTTCAAGGCTGGCGCCACCGCCGACGGCTCCCCTCGCCCTCCCCGCCGCCAATGCGGGGGAGTAGGCGAGGGACCGGGGTGCCGATCGTCGCGGGGTGGAGCACGCTCGCAGGGTGCTGGCTCCGGGGAGGAGGAGGGTGTCGGCGCTGGCGCCAGCCTTGAACGCCTGCCAGTCCGCCTCCCGTGCGTCGGTGCCGCCGCGCGACGGGGAGCGCCCCGGCCAGTCGGCATCGCCGCGGCGTTCACCAGCAAGCTAGCGCCGACATCCTCCTTCTCCCCGGGCGATCGGCAGTAACTCTCGTACGACGGCGCCCGGGTCCGGTGCGGACATTACGGTAGAGAGGACGGCGATGCCCGCGCCGGTTTCCAGCACTTCCGGGGCGTTTTGCAGCGTGATGCCGCCGATTCCGAGACAGGGGAGGCGGCTGGCCTCCCGGACGAGCCGGACCCGGTCGGGACCGATGGCTTCGTTGGCGAGACCGGGCTTGGAGCGCGTGCCGAACACGGCTCCGACACCCAGATAGTCCGCTCCTGCAGCCCCGGCGCGACGAGCCTCCTCGGGATCATCGGTGGAATAGCCGATGATGAAGTCCGGCGGGGCGATGTCACGGGCCGCCGGGACGGTGACATCATCCGGGCCGAGATGGACGCCGTCCGCGCCGGTGGCGAGCGCGACATCGAGACGGTCGTTCACGATCAGCGTGGCGCCCGCGGACTTCGTGATCGCGCGGAGCCGCGCGGCGGTCCTGGTGAGCGCCCGGCTGTCCGCGGTCTTGTCCCGGAGCTGGATCGCGGGCGCACCGGCGTCCACGCATTCGGCCACGACCTGCTCGAGGGATCGGCCGCAGGCGGGCCGCGGGTGCGTGATCACCATCAGAGGCCAGCCATCCGACGCGGGCGAGCCGGGCATGGTCCTTCTCGTCCTACCGTTCCGCCGGCTCGCGGTCGAGGCGTATCCGGCTTATCGCGTTGTTGTGCTCGCGCAGGGTCCGGGTGAATTCGTGCGAGCCGTCGTTTCGCGCCACAAAGAAGATGTACTCGTGGTCGGCGGGCCGGAGGGCGGCGTGCAGCGAGGCCGCGCCCGGCGAAGCGATGGGCCCGGGCGGCAGTCCCTGCTGCGTGTAGGTGTTGTAGGGGTGATCGGCGACGGAGTCGATGTCCCGGTAGAGCAGACGCGCGCGCGGCTCGCCGAGCGCGTACTGGACCGTGGGATCCGCCTGCAGCAGCATGTCGCGCTGAAGGCGGTTCCAGTAGACCCCCGCGACCACCGAACGCTCGTCGTCCCACCGGACTTCCTTCTCGACGATGCTCGCGAGCGTCACGATCTCTCGTTCATCCAGGCCGAGCGCGGCAGCTTGAGCGCGCTCCTCGATCCCCCAGAAATCCCTGTATCGTCCGACGATCGCCTGGACGATGACCGGGAGTCCGACACCATCGGCGAATCGATACGTCTCCGGGAACAGGTACCCCTCCAGCGTGGGGCCCGGCACGCCCAGCTCCCCGACCCGCTTCGGACTCGTCAGGTAGGCCAGGACGGCCGAGGTCGAATCGCCGACGTAGGCGGCCAGGCGTTCCGCCACCTGCGGGATCCGAAGACCCTCGGGGATCGTGAGCGGCGTTGTAACGACGGCTCCGGTTCGGAGCACCTCGAGCAGGTAGGTGTACGAGGCGCCGCGCGGAATCTCGTACCGGCCGGCCTTCAACTGCCGCCCCTGACCCTTGAGGCGCACGTACGCGTCGAAGATCCGGGGATGGAAGATCAGCTCCTGCGTCCGGAGCACGTCCGCGACAGCGAGCGACGCGGCGCCATCCGGGACGAGGACCTCGACCACCGACCCATCGGGAACGCCGCGGCCCCGGAACTCGGCGGAGACAAACCCGTATGCCACGGGCGCCATGGCGGCGAGAGCGGCGAGGAGCAGGCGAATGCCCGTTCCCTTCGACCGGCGTTTCATGAGCCGCGAGGGACGCCGGCGCCGGCAGGGGTGCTGCGCAGGTAAGCGGAGAGCATCAACGCCGCGGCCATTTCGTCCGTCCGGCCCTTCCGCCGCCGTCGGCCTCGAGGCAAGTCCATGCTGAGGATCTCTCGTTCCGCCCGGGCGGTGGAAAGCCGCTCATCCCACTCGATCGTTCGTACTCCCGTCGCTTCCTCCACAGCCCGGGCGAAAGCCCGCGCCTCTTCAGCCATCTCCCCCGCGGTCCCATCCATCGAGAACGGAATACCCACGAGGATGGCGGACGGATCCGTTTCCGCCACGAGTTCGGTCAGCGCGCCCGGGATTGCGGTTCCCGGAGCCCGTCGGTTGGACCTCTCCACCACGCCGTGGGGCGCCGCGATCGTCCGTGTCGGATCCGTGACGGCCACCCCGATGCGGCGCCGGCCGTAGTCGAGCGCCATCAAACGACCGCGGGGCATGCTCAGTGCGCCTGGTCCCCGGCCCGCGATTGACCGCCGGTCCGCAGTCGTTCGATCGCCTCCGCGGATCCGAACACGAACCAGCATGGCTCCCCGCCGCTGCTGCATTGCACCTCGGCGACTTCCACCGCGCGGTCCGCCACGCGGCTCAGAACGCCGCGCAACAGCGCGGCCGAAAAGTGGCAGCGGACATTCCCGGCCGCCGTCGCCTCCGGCGGGTCACGCCAGGCGATGGCGGCGGACGCTCCTCCCCCGGGCTTGAACGATATCGATCCGAGGCCCGCCTTCCGGAGGATCTCGTCGAGAAAAGCCCAGAACTCCGCTGCGGGAAGCGCGTCCGGCGAGTCGCCGAGCAGGGCGACGGCCTCCGCTCCGGTACGGTCCCCCGCCTCGTTCAACACCGCGATACCGGCGTCGCCCAGGCTCGCGCAACGGTGAAAGAGATCCGCGAGGACCGACCTCGGCAGGATGACGGAAGGGACCTGCGTGGGGGTGATCATCACCCAAAAAGCTAGACAGGGGGCCGGGGCCGGACAAGGTTGGCGCCCCATGCTCCCCACCCGGATCATCGAGAGGAAGCGAGACGGCCGGCGGCTCTCTTCCGACGAACTCGAGGCCTTCCTGCGCGCATATCTTCAGGGAGACGTCGCCGAGTATCAGATGTCCGCCTTCCTCATGGCCGCGTTCATCCGCGGGCTGGATCCCGCCGAGCTTTCGGTGCTCCTCCGGGAGATCATCGACTCCGGGGCGCGACTGCGGTTCGAGGACGATGGTCCACCGGCGGTCGACAAGCACTCCACCGGCGGCGTCGGCGACAAGGTTTCGCTCATCCTGGCGCCTCTCCTGGCCGAAGCCGGACTTCGCGTCCCCATGATTTCGGGTCGCGGTCTCGGACATACCGGGGGGACGCTGGACAAGCTCGAGGCGATCCCCGGCTTCGACGTGTCCGTGGATCTGGCACGGTTCAGGGTCATTCTCGATGAGGTCGGGTGCGCGATGATCGGCCAGACGAAGGAAATCGCGCCGCTCGACGGACGTCTCTACGCCCTCCGGGACGTGACGGGGACCGTGCCTTCCCCACCCCTGATCGCGGCCTCGATCGTTTCCAAGAAGGTGGCGGAAGGGATCGGGGCGCTCGTGCTCGACGTGAAGTGCGGGCGTGGCGCCTTCATCACCGACCTCGAGCAGGCGCGCGGGCTGGCGCGGACCATGGTCGATCTCGCGGCCGCCGAGGGGGTACGGACGAGCGCGCTCCTCACGGCAATGAACGCCCCCTTGGGCCGCACCGTCGGCAACGCGCTGGAGGTGCGCGAGGCGATCGAGACGTTGAGAGGCGGAGGGCCCGCGGATCTGCGCGAAGTCACGCTCGCGCTGAGCGCCGAGCTACTCGTCTCCGTCGGTCGCGCTCCCGGCGCCGAAGAGGCGGCGGCGGAGCTTGGCGCGATCCTGGATGGCGGGGCCGCCCTCGAGCGCTTCGTGCGGCTCATCGAGGTCCAGGGAGGGGATCCGAAGGTGGCGGACGACCCCGGGCGCCTCCCCACGGCCCCGATCCGCGAACCCTTCCGATCCCCCGGCTCCGGCTGGCTCGATGTCCACGCTCGCAGGGTGGGCGTCGCTTCGGTGGAGCTCGGGGCCGGTCGCCGGCGCGTCGAGGATGCGGTCGATCCGAGGGTGGGCTTCGAGTTTCACCGCCACGCCGGCGACAGGGTTTCCGAAGGCGAGCCTCTCGTCACCGTAAACGCGGCGGACACGGCGAGCGCCGCGACGGCCGCCCACCGCCTCGCGGACGCGATCCGGGTCTCTCCCGAGCCAGCCGCGCCGCAACCGCTGATCCTGGAGCGGATCGCCTGAACGGCCGCAGGGGCTTTGCCACGGACATGCTAGCGTCGCGCGAAATCTCGCCCGCCGGGGGCGTGCGCGCTCCACGGACCGTGCTCGTCGCACGTCTCGGTCGGTTCCGTCCCCTCGAGGTAGATCTCCACATAACTGGCCTCGATCGGACACCAGCGCGTGGACAGCAGCCCCGTGGTCTCGTCCACAATCCGCTCGATGAGACCGGGCGGCCGCTCCCACGGGTCGGGGTGTTCGTGCGTCTCGTAGTAGTGTGCGAGCACTGCGGCTCCGACCGGCGCCGCCGTGCCTCCACCCGTGGCGCCGTTGTAGATGCGTCGCGGCCGGTCGAGCCCGATCCACGTCGTCGTCACGAGGTCCGGCGTGAATCCGACGAACCAGGTGTTGGTCGCATCGTTCGTCGTTCCCGTTTTGCCCGCCACCGGAACGGAGAAGGGAATCGCATAGCGAGACCTCACCGCCAGCGTCCCGGTCCCCTGGTCCACCGCATCACGCAGCATGGACTGGGCGATCCAGGCGATGTCCGGCTCCAGTACCCGCTCACGCTGGACACGGCTCTCCCAGAGCACGCGGCCGTCCTTGCTCTCCACGCGCAGGATCGAGCGGGGAGAGACCCGGACGCCGAGGTTCGCGAAGGTGCTGTAGGCGCTGGCGATCTCGATCGGACGAACGTCCATCGAGCCGATCGCGGCCGACGGCACCCGCGGGACCGTCGATGAAATGCCCATGCGCTCGGCCATCTGCGCGAACGACTCCTCGCCGACGCGCTGCCCCAGCTTGACCGCCACGATGTTGATGGACCGGGCCAGCGCCCGCCGCAGGGTCAGCGGACCCTTGAAGTCGTTGTCGAAGTTGCGCGGCGCGTAGGGATCGCCGCCGACATTCTCGAGATAGTACGGCTGGTCGTAGATGATCTCCGATGCGGGGATCCCGGCCGCGATCGCCGTCGCGAACACGAACGGCTTGAACACCGAACCCGGCTGCCGGATGGCCTGGGTCGCGCGGTTGAACTCGGAGTCGCCGAAATCGCGCCCGCCCACCATCGCCCGCACGTCGCCGGTCGCTGCGTCCAGCGCGATGAACATCCCCTGCACGTACGGCATCTCCGCGCCTCCGCGGCTCACCTGGTACAGGCTGTCGGGCGGCCAAGCCCGCACTTCCTCGAAGGTGACGCCGGAATAGGCCGGGTGGCGGTCCACCCACTCCAGCTGGGCGAGAAGCGCGGAATCCGCGACCGTCTGGAGATCCGGGTCGAGCGTCGTGTAGACGCGAAACCCCTTCTCGTAGATGTCGGTGCCGTATCGATCGTAGAGCCGCTGCCGCACCCATTCCACGAAGTAGGGCGCGTCCTGCTCGATGCGGGCTCCCCTCGCGAGTTCCAGAGGATACGCCTTCGCCGCCTCGGCGTCCTCGACGCTCACGAGTCCCTGGGCGGCCATCAGTTGAAGGACGAGATTGCGCCGTCCGACGGCCCGCTCGGGGCGGCGGATAGGATTGTACCCCGCCGGATTCCGCGGGATGGCCGCGAGCAGCGCCGCCTCCGGCAGATTGAGCTGCGCAGCGGTCTTTCCGAAGTAGCGCTCCGCCGCGGCCTGGACCCCGAACACCCCGTCGAAATTGATCTGGTTGAGGTAGGCCTCTAGGATCTCCCACTTGCTGTACGCGCGCTCGAGATCGATCGCGACCCGCATCTCGCGCAGCTTCCTCCGGATGCTGATGTCGCGCCGGTTCACGGAACTCTCGAACATGTTGCCCGCGAGCTGCTGCGTGATCGAACTGCCGCCTGCGGCCCCGTACCCCCTCATCAGGAAATCGAAAAAGGCCCGGGTCGTCCGCAGCAGGTCCACCCCGGCGTGCCCCCAGAAACGCTTGTCCTCGACCGCGATGAAGGCGTTGTACACATGGCGCGGCAGCCCCTCCATCCGGATAGGCGTCCGCCGTTCGATGGCGAGTTCCGCGAGGAGCGATCCGTCCGCCGCGAAGAGCTTCGTCGCTTCCCTGGGTTCGAAGGCGTAGATCTGGGCGATGGAGGGGCATTCGTCGCAGACGTGCGTCCACCCGCGCCACGCGACGCCTCCCCCCAGTCCGCCGCCGACCAGGATCGTGAGCGCCAGAGCCCGTCGGGGTATGAGACCGGCCCAACCGCGCGCGCCCTTCCCCCGTCGTCCCGTTGCCTGCTTGCGTCCCGTCGCCCGGGTGCGCCTCGCGCCGCTTCGCTTCTTCGGCGTCCCCTTCTTCGCGCCCCGCGCCCGGCGCCCGGCTCGTCGTCGCCGCCTCATCCCCATGCTCCCCCTGCAATCTCCCGGCGGTTCACACTCTTCTCCGCAGCCGACCCCTCGCGTCGAACCGCCGATGGCCCGATTCTATCGTCACGCCGTCCCCGGCGGGAGCAACACGCGACGGGACGATAGGGAATATACCGACACCAGGCGCAGATGTTTCTCCCCGTAGACGAACAGATCCGCCGGATCCGGGCGGGAGCCGAGTCCATCGTCCCCGAAGACGAACTCGTGGCCAAGCTCGAGCGTTCGGCGCGAGAGGATCGGCCTCTCCTTATTAAACAGGGGTTCGATCCGACGCGGCCCGATCTCCACATCGGCCACGGCGTGTCGATCCACAAGCTGCGGACATTCCAGGAACTCGGCCACCGCGTGGTCTTCGTGATGGGCGACTTCACGGCCCGCGTGGGCGACCCGAGCGGAAGGGACGAGACGCGGCCGATGCTGTCCGAGGAGGAGATCGAGTTGAACCTGGCCACCTACGAAGACCAGGTGTTTCGCATCCTCGATCCGGAGGCGACCGAGATCCGGAAGAACAGCGAATGGCTCGCCGGCCTCGCGTTGGCGGACATCCTGCGGCTGACCTCGCAGTACACCGTCGCCCGCATGCTCGAGCGCGACGACTTCGCCGCGCGCCACCGGGAGGGGCGTCCGATCAGCCTCGTCGAATTCCTCTATCCGATGATGCAGGCGTACGATTCCGTCGCGCTGCGGGCCGACGTCGAACTCGGCGGCACCGATCAGCGGTTCAACCTGCTGCTGGGGAGAACGCTTCAGGAGCGCGCGGGCCAGGAGCCGCAGGTGTGCCTCATCATGCCGCTTCTGCGCGGGACCGACGGGCATCGGAAGATGTCCAAGAGCTACGGCAACTACGTCGGCATCGCGATGGAGGCGGGAGAGACGTTCGGGCGAGTGATGTCGATCCCGGACACGCTGCTCGACGAGTGGCTCGTGCTCGTATCGAGCGCCTCCGGCGAGGCACTCGCCTCGCGTCGCGCCCAGGCGGAGACCGATCCGCTCGCCGCCAAGCGGTGGCTGGCCGGGGACCTCGTGGCCCGCTACCACGGCGCGGCGGCGGCCGACGAGGCACGGGAAGCGTTCGATCGCCTGCACCGGCGCCGGGAAGTGCCGGAGGATGTCCCCGCCGTATCGCTCTCGCTCGGAAATCGGGAGACGCTCTGGATCGCGCATATCCTTCGCGATTCGGGGCTCGCGGCCTCCTCCTCGGAGGCGGGTCGCCTCATACGCCAGGGCGCGGTGCGGGTGGACGGGAGCGTGATCCGGGAGGGCGACCTCCGCCTGGGAGAAGGCGAGTACCTCGTGCAGCGGGGCAAACGAACCTTCGCGCGGGTTTCTCTCCGGTCCTGATGTCCCGGGTTTCAGGAGCCCGGGTGGCCGCGCACGGGGTCCCGCAGCGGTCCCTTCGAGGTCTTGCACGGGCCGAAGTCGGCGCTCATGTTGCCCGGTCCCGTTCGTCGGGGGAATTGCGGGTGTGCGCCAAAAGGCCGCGCGCCATGTGTGAGAATCGTCGAGCTTCGGAGTGTGGCGGGGAGCACGGTTTCGGCTCGTTGCTCGTTGCGCATCCGAGATTGCGGCGTTCGGTGCGTCGCAAAACGGTTCCGCCAATCGTTGTAATGGAGTAGTGACGCGACACGACGTGCAGGTAACGACAGACCGGAAGGCTCTTTTGGTTGGTCTCGACGCGGTGTACTGACCCGGCCGCGTCGGGCGAGGGTTCGGCCCTCGAAACAGGTTCGGGTCGCAGAGGATCCCACTGCCACAGGAGGGAGATCCATGTTGTTTCACTTGTCAGGACGGCGGAGGCGCGCGAGCGCGCTGGCCGCCACAGCAGTGAGCGCCTGGCTCTTTATCGGCGCGGCCCCGCTGCTCGCTCAGGGAGCGATCTCGGGGACGGTGACCGACGCGGAGTCGCTGGCCCCGGTGGCCGGCGCGCAGGTGTTCGTTGCGGGAACGGTGATCGGGACGCTGTCGGGTCCGGAGGGTACGTACCGGCTGGACGGCGTACCGGCGGGCGAGCAGACCGTGACGGTCCGCCTGATCGGCTACCGGGAGCTGTCGCAGACGGCGACGGTGACGTCGGGTCAGGTGGCGTCGGTGGACTTCGCCGTGACGCAGACGGCGCTTCGCCTTCAGGACATCGTCGTGACGGGGGTGGTGGGCGAGACGCCTCAGGTGAAGCTCCCGTTCACGGTGGAGCGGCTGTCGGCGCAGGACCTTCCGGTCCCGGCGGCGGACGTCTCCTCGCTGTTGGCGGGGAAGGCCGCGGGCGTATCGGTCATCTCGGCTTCGGGCCAGCCGGGCCAGCCGGCCTCGATCACGCTTCGCGGCCCGACGTCGATCAACGCGTCCGGCCGAAGCCAGTCGCCGCTGATCGTGATCGATGGCGTGATCCAGGCCGAGGGCGCCTCGCTCTCGGACGTGGGCGCGCTGGACATCGACCACGTGGAGATCGTGAAGGGCGCGGCGGCGGCGTCGCTGTACGGTTCGCGTGCGCAGAACGGCGTGATCGAGATCACGACGAAGCGCGGCACGGGCCTGCAGACGAACTCGCTGAACATCACGGGACGCGGCGAGTACGGCTTCGGCCAGCTCGTCGGTGATGTCGGCCTCGTGCGTTCGCATCCGTACGAGATGAACGCGTCCGGCACGAAGTTCATCGACAGCGATGGCAGCGAGGTCGACTTCCGCGACCTGAACCGACAAGGTTTCGGGTCTGCGAACCTCTACAACCAGATCAATCCGGGCGAGCCGGCTACACCGCAGACGGCGTTCGCGAACCAGGCGTTCCCGTACGATCTGTTCGACCACATGGACACGTTCTTCGATCCCGGCGAGACGTTGGACATCTACGGCGCCGTGACGGGCCGGTTCGGCGAGTCGAGCTTCCGGGTGAGCGTGAACCAGTTCCGCGAGGCCGGCGTCGTGGGTTGTTCCGTCTGCATCGACAACCTCGCCGCGCTGAACGCGGATCGCGTGGCGCAGGGTCTCACGGCCTTCGACGTCGGTGTCCCGAACGACGAGGGCTACGAGCGACAGAACGTGCGCCTGAACATCGACACGCGCTTCGGCGATCTCGACATCGCGGCGAGCGGCTTCTACTCGCGCTCCGACCAGGACGACAAGGCGGTCACGACGGGCGCCTTCTCCCGGCTGACCTTCATGTCGCCCGCGATCGATCTCACGGAGATCAGTCCGCTCGACGGGTATCCCGAGATCGATGCGGATCCGCAGTCGATCGAGGAGAACCCGCTCTACCTGCTCGCGGTCAATGACAGCCGCGACGAGCGGACACGGACGATGGGTTCCGTGGACCTCAACTTCTCGCCCGCGGCCCTCGACTGGCTGACGCTCGAGGCGAACGCCTCCTTCGACCGGACGGACTTCAGCGACTACACGATCCGGCCCAAGAACGAGCGTACGGCGGGCACCGGCCCCCGCGACTTCACGGGCGGCCGCCTCCGTGAGTTCAACTCCACCAGAGAAGCCGTCAACGCTTCGGTGACGCTCGGCGCGAGCCGGATGTTCATGGACGGCGACCTCACGGTGCGCGCCAAGGCCCGCTACCTGATCGAGGACCAGGGCTACGAGTCGAACGGCGTGTTCGGCAGCCAGTTCTCCGTGCAGGACGTGCCGAACTTCGGCGCGATCATCGGCGAGACGTCGGGGAACAACTTCACGAGCGCCATCAAGTCGGAAGGGCTGTTCGGGATCGCCAGCGCCGACTACCGCGGCCGCTACATCGTCGACGGTCTCATTCGGCGCGACGGTTCCTCGCTGTTCGGGCCCGATGAGCGGTGGCAGACGTACTATCGCGGCTCCGTTGCGTGGCGGGTCTCTCAGGAGGACTTCTGGAACATCGATGCGATCGATGAGCTGAAGCTGCGCTTCTCGCTGGGGACGGCGGGCGGGCGGCCGAACTTCGCCGCCCAGTACGAGACGTTCGGCGTCTCGGCGGGCGCGATCTTCCCGATCAACCTCGGGAACCGCGCGTTGAAGCCGGAGTTCACGTCCGAGAAAGAGGCGGGATTGAACTTCGTGTTCTTCGACAATCTGGGTCTCGACCTGACGTACGCGTGGCAGACGACGGATGACCAGCTCCTGCAGGTTCCGCAGCCGGCGTTCGTGGGCTTCTCGAGCCAGTGGCAGAATGCGGGCGAGATCGCGGCATCGACGTATGAGATCTCCATGCGCTACGCCGTGATCGACGAGCAGGACACGGGTCTCCAGTTCCGTCTGAACTGGGACCGGACGCAGCAGGAAATCACCCGATTGGATGTGCCCGACTACACGTTCGGCAACTTCTACGTCTCTGAGGGTCGTCCCCTCGGCGAGCTGTGGGGCGAAGTGTGGGCCACGAGTTGTGCGGACCTGGCGCCGATCGGCGTGTCGGCTTCCGACTGCAGCGCCAACTTCCAGGTGAACGATGACGGCCTCCTCGTCCCGACGGGCGGCGCGGGCTACACGGAAGGCTTCAGCAAGAAGCTGTGGGGTACTCAGGTCGAGGTCGCCACGGCGGACGGGTCCAACTCGTACCACTGGGGCCTCCCGATCAAGGTGCAGGATTACTCGCCGGCGTGCGTGGCGAAGAATCCCGGCAACTACGAGGAGAAGTGCACGCTGACCGAGTTCCTTCCGTTCGGGAACACGACGCCGGACTTCAACCTGTCGCTCGCGACGAACTTCCGGTATCACGGTCTCAGCTTGAACGCGCTCGTGGAGACCTCGCAGGGCCAGTCGATTTACAACGGCACGGCGCAGTGGTCGCTTCGCGAGCTGCGGGGCGAGGACGTGGACCAGACGGGCAAGTCGATGGAGCAGAACAAGCCGGTGGGCTACGCTTCCGCGATCTACTCGGTCAACGCCGACAACTCCTGGTTCCGCGAGGACGGCAGCTGGGTCAAGATGCGTGAGCTTTCGCTCGGCTACACGCTGCCTCAGAACATCGTCGAAAGCCTGTTCAGCGGAGTCTTCGACCGGGTTACGCTGAACGTGATCGGCCGGAACCTGTTCACGATCACGGACTACCGCGGCTATGATCCCGAGGTCGGTGGGAGCGGCGGCCAGCTTGGTAGCGCCGCGCTCAACCGGGTGGACAGCTTCGGATATCCGAACTTCCGGTCGTTCACCTTCTCGGCCGAACTGGTATTCTGATTCCCTGCCCGTGGCAGTGGCGGGTCGCCCTCTCCGGAGGGCGGCCCGGCCTCGTTACGACGCGGGGATCCGAAGATACCGATTGAACAACGGAGAGATCATGAAAAGGAAGCTGACGCTACCGGCCTTTGCGCTGGCGCTGACGGTCGGCTTTTCGGGTTGCGACCTTCAGGTCGACAACCTGAACCAGCCGGACCGGGCGCGTGCACTGGCCGGCCCGGACGATGTGGAGACGCTCATCGCGAGCTCCTACCTCAAGGTCTGGGAAATCGGACACTACTGGACCAACGCGAACTTCGCCTTCAACCACATGTCGAGCCGCCACACGGCGACGTGGGGCAACAACGGCCAGAACGACCTCGGCCGGGAGCCCCGGGAGCCTCTGCCGAACTCGCCGTCGTATCGCTGGGCGTACGTGTTCGAAGCGAACTGGGGCGACGCCTACGGCGGCATCTCGGCGGCCTCGGACGGGATCCGGGCCATCGAGGCCGGTCTCGAGATCGGGCCGGGCGGCGAGCGCAACGCGCGGGCCCTCGCCTTCGCGGCGGGGAACCAGGCGATCCTCTCGTGCCTGCTCGCGCTGTGGTACGACCAGGCCTTCATCGTCGACCATACGACGGACCTCGGCGGCGAACTGGATACGATCGACTACAACGCGATGTTCAACTACGCCATGGGCCAGTTGGACGCTGCGGAATCCCAGGCCCGAGGGGCATCGTTCACGCTCGAAGAGTCATGGATTAACGGAAACACCTGGGACAACAACGAGTGGGCGGATTATCTCGTGAGTTGGAAGGCGCGTTGCGCGGCGAACCTGCCGCGGACGGACGCCGAGGCCGCCGGGGCAAACTGGAGCCAGATCATCTCGAACGCGCAGAACGGCATCCGGGATGTCGTTGTCTTGGGTGTGGACTATTCGGCAGACACCCCATGGCGTGATCAGCTCAAGCGCTTTGCACAGCAGAACGGCACCTGGCACCGGATGCACATGGACTGGGTGGGCATGGCCGACCAATCCGGGGAGTATCAGGATTGGCTGTCGCTCCCGACGGAGCAGCGCACCGCGCGCAGGCTGACATTCGGTGACGATAAGCGGTTCCCGCCGGCCAACGAAAACGATGTCACGTCGGATATCGTAAGCCCTTCGGTCGCTTCGTTCGGTCCGAGGTCGCGCTACAACGCGACGATCATCTTCCGGCCGGAGCGTGGCACGTACCGGCAGTCGCACTACGGCGACATGCGGTATGACGCATACACGCTCGGTTGTTGGGGGTGCAACGCCGGCCCCCTGGAACACATGACATCGCAGGAGATGGATCAATACATCGCCGAGGCGCACTACCGCATGGGCAACTTTGCGGGCGCCGCGGAGATCGTGAACAAGACGCGGATGGAAGCCGGGCTCCCCCCGGCGCCGTCGAACCCGACGGATGCCGTCCCGTCCAACGGTGCGGGCCAGTGCACGCCGCGGAAGCGGTACGACGTGCAGGGGCGCTGCGGGAACCTGCGGGACGCGATGTGGTTCGAGCACTTCGAGAACGTGTTCAACGTGTTCGGCGGACTCGAGTTCTGGCACGGACGTCGCAACGACATCCTGCCAGCGGGTACGGCGCTGCAGTTGCCGATTCCCGCTGCCGACCTCGAAGTGCTTCAGCGCGACATCTACACGTTCGGCGGCGGCGGTGCGAGTTCGGCCGGCAATCCTACGCCGAGCGTGGTTCCCGGCAGCCTCGACGCCGCGCTGGAGCGGGCGGCCTATGCGCTTGAGCGCATCCGGGAGCAACAGGCTGCGGAACGCCGGGCGGAGGATGTCGTCGTTCGGTAGAAGGCAGTAGCCCGGCAAGGCCCGGGCGGGGGATGGTTCTCCCCGAAGGTTTGAACCAGGAAGGCGGTTGTTTTGGTTAGGCAGCCCTTCCAGGGAGTGTGGACGCCTCCCGGCGCCGTCAGTGACGGTTCCGGGAGGCGTGCGCTTAACGACGAAGCGAACGCTTACAAAACGATGATCGGGGGCCCCAGTCCTGCGCTCCCGATCATTACTCGTTTTAAGGGTTGAGGAGAAATGACCGGGGGCGCCACCGGGCGCCTCCCGGTCTGACTTCAGATAAAGGACGGTCGTATACGAAGCACGAACGGATCTCACTGCTACAAGGAGAGTGATCCATGTTGTTCAGGTTGTCAGGACGGCGGAAGCGCGCGAGCGCGCTGGCCGCCACGACAGTGAGCGCCTGGCTCTTTATCGGCGCGGCCCCGCTGCTCGCTCAGGGTGCGATCTCGGGGACGGTGACCGACGCGGAGTCGCTGGCCCCGGTGGCCGGCGCGCAGGTGTTCGTTGCGGGAACGGTGATTGGTACGCTGTCGGGTCTGGAGGGCACGTACCGGCTGGACGGCGTACCGGCGGGCGAGCAGACCGTGACGGTTCGCCTGATCGGCTACCGGGAGCTGTCGCAGACGGTGACGGTGGCGTCGGGTCAGGTGGCGACGGCGGACTTCGCCGTGGAGCAGACGGCGCTTCGCCTTCAGGACATCGTCGTGACGGGCGTGGTGGGTGAGACGCCGCAGGTGAAGCTCCCGTTCACGGTGGAGCGGCTGTCGGCGCAGGACCTTCCGGTCCCGGCGGCGGACGCCTCTTCGCTGCTGGCGGGGAAGGCGGCCGGAGTATCGGTCATCTCCGCTTCGGGCCAGCCGGGCCAGCCGGCCTCGATCATGCTTCGCGGCCCGACGTCGATCAACGCCTCCGGCCGGAGCACGTCACCGCTGATCGTGATCGACGGCGTGATTCAGTCCGAGGGCGCTTCGCTCTCCGACGTGGGCGCGCTGGACATCGACCACGTGGAGATCGTGAAGGGCGCGGCGGCGGCGTCGCTGTACGGTTCGCGTGCGCAGAACGGCGTGATCGAGATCACGACGAAGCGCGGCACGGGCCTGCAGACGAACTCGCTGAACGTCCTCGCGCGTGGCGAGTACGGCCTGGGCCAGCTCGTCGGTGACATCGGCCTCGTGCGTTCGCATCCGTACACCATGAACGCGTCCGGCTCGAAGTTCATCGACTCGCAGGGCAACGAGGTCGACTTCCGCGACCTCAACCGGCAGGGATTCGGCTCGGCTCTGCTCTACAACCAGATCAATCCGGGCGAGCCGGGCACCACGTCCACCGCGTTCGCGAACCAGGCGTTCCCGGGCGAACTGTTCGACCACATGGACACGTTCTTCGATCCCGGCGAGACGATGGACCTCTACGGCGCCGTGACGGGCCGGTTCGGCGAGTCGAGTTTCCGGGTGAGCGTGGACCAGTTCCGCGAGGCGGGTGTGGTGAGCTGTTCGCAGTGCATCGACAACCTCGCCACGCTCAACGCGGACCGCGTCGCGCAGGGCCTGGCGGCCTTCGACGTCGGCGTTCCGGACGACGAGGGGTTCGAGCGACAGAACGTGCGCCTGAACGTCGACACGCGCTTCGGCGATCTCGACATCGCGGCGAGCGGCTTCTACTCGCGCTCCAACCAGGACGACAAGGCGGTCACGACGGGCGCCTTCTCGCGGCTCACCTTCATGTCGCCCGCGATCGAACTGACGGGCGTGTCGGCGTTCGACGGGTACCCCGACATCGACGCGGACCCGCAGTCGATCGAGGCGAACCCGCTCTACCTGCTCGCGGTGAACGACAGTCGGGACAAGCGCACGCGGTCGATGGGGTCGGTGGACCTCAACTTCTCGCCCGCGGCCATCGACTGGCTGACGCTCGAGGCGAACGCCTCCTTCGACCGGACGGACTTCCGCGACTACACGATCCGGCCCAAGAACGAGCGGACATCCAGCGCCAGCGGCACCGGCGAACTCACCGGCGGCAGCCTGCGCGAGTTCAACTTCACCGATGAGGCGATCAATGCCTCCGTGACGCTCGGCGCGAGCCGGACGTTCATGGACGGCGACGTCACGGTGCGCGCGAAGGCCCGCTACCTCATCGAAGACCAGAGCTTCAAGTCGAACGGCGTGTTCGGCAGCCGCTTCTCGGTGCAGGACGTGCCGAACTTCGGCGCGATCATCGGCGAGACAAGCGGAAACAACCAGGTCCGCTCGATCAAGGCGGAAGGGCTGTTCGGGATCGCGAGCGTCGACTACCAGGGCCGCTACATCCTCGACGGCCTGATCCGTCGCGACGGCTCCTCGCTGTTCGGACCCGACGAGCGGTGGCAGACGTACTACCGCGGCTCGGTCGCGTGGCGGGTGACGCAGGAAGACTTCTGGAACATCGACGCGATCGATGAGCTGAAACTGCGCTTCTCGCTGGGTACGGCGGGCGGTCGTCCGAACTTCTATGCCCAGTACGAAACCTTCGGCGTCGCACAGGGCGCGATCTTCCCGATCAACCTCGGGAACCGGGCGCTGAAGCCGGAGTTCACGACGGAGCGCGAGGCGGGGCTCAATTTCGTGTTCTTCGAGAACCTTGGTCTCGACCTGACGTACGCCTGGCAGACGACCGACGATCAGCTGCTGCAGGTTCCGCAGGCGGCGTTCGTGGGCTTCTCGAACCAGTGGCAGAACGCGGGCGAGATCTCGGCGCAGACGTACGAGGTCTCACTGCGCTACGCGGCGATCGACAGGCAGGACATGGGTCTGCAGTTCCGGCTGAACTGGGACCGGACGCGGCAGGAGATCACGCGTCTGGACGTTCCCGACTACACCGTGTCGACCTACTACGTCTCCGAGGGTCGTCCGCTGGGCGAGATGTGGGGCGAAGTCCTGGCCACCAGTTGTGCGGACCTGTCGCCGGTCGGCGTGTCGGCTTCCGACTGCAACGCCAACTTCCAGGTGAATGATGATGGCCTTCTCGTCTACACCGGGGGGCACAACCACACGGAAGGCTTCACCAAGAAGCTGTGGGGCACGACGGGGACCGTGTCCACTCCGGACGGCGACCGCAATTACGCGTGGGGACATCCCTTCATGGTGCAGGACTACTCGCCGGCCTGCGTCTCCAAGAACCCTGGCGACTACGAGGAGAAGTGCCGGCTGACGGACTTCCTCCCGTTCGGGAACACGACGCCGGATTTCAGCGCTTCGTTCGCGACGAACTTCCGGTATCGGAACCTCAGCCTGAACGCGCTCCTCGAGTCGTCGGTGGGTCACTCGATCTACAACAACACGGCGCAGTGGGCGCTTCGCGAACTGCGGGGCGAGGACGTGGACCAGACGGGCAAGCCGCTCGAACTGAACAAGCCGACCGGCTACGCCTCGGTCATCTACAACGTCGGATCGGACAACTCCTGGTTCCGCGAGGACGGCGACTGGCTGAAGGTCCGTGAGCTGTCACTCGGCTATACGCTGCCGGAATCGCTCACCTCGTCCGTGTTCGGAAACGTGTTCGACCGGGTCACGCTGAACGCCATCGGACGCAACCTGTTCACGTTCACCGCATACCGCGGGTACGATCCCGAAGTCGGGCGAGACGGCGGGGAGGTCGGGAGCGCGACCTTGAACCGCTACGACAGCTTCGGTTACCCGAATTTCCGAACGTTCACCTTCTCGGCGGAACTCGTCTTCTGACGCCCTCCAGGAACGGGGGTTCGGATGGACATGGAATTGAGTAATGGAGGGGTCATGAAAAGGAAGCTGACACTGCCTGCCATTGCGCTGGCGCTGACGGTCGGCTTTACGGGTTGCGACCTGCAGGTCGACAACCTGAACGAGCCGGACCGGGCGCGAGCCCTGGCGGGCCCGGACGATGTGGAGACGCTCATCGCGAGCTCCTACCTCAAGGTCTGGGAAATCGGGCACTACTGGAACAACGCCAACTTCGCCTTCAACCACATGTCGAGCCGCCACACGGCGACATGGGGCAACATGGGGATGAACGACCTCGGCCGTGAGCCCCGCGAGCCGCTGCCGAACTCGGCCTCGTACAGTCCGTCGTACATCTTCGAGGCGAACTGGGGTGACGCCTACGGCGGCATCTCGGCGGCCTCGGACGGGATCCGGGCCCTCGACGAGGGTCTGGAGATCGGCCCCGGAGGCGAGCGCAACGTGCGCGCACGCACGTTCGCGATGGCGAGTCAAGCCATACTGAACTGCCTGCTCGCGCTTTGGTACGATCAGGCGTTCATCGTCGACGAGACGGTGGATCTGACGGGCGAACTGGACACGGTGGACTACAACTCCGTCTACCAGTACGCCGTTCAGAGACTGGATGCGGCGGAGGCGGCCGCCCGCTCGTCCTCCTTCACGCTCCCGGAAACGTGGATCAACGGGAACCCCTGGGACAACAACCAGTTCGCCGATTACCTGGTGAGCTGGAAGGCGCGCTGTGCGGCCAATCTGCCGCGGACGGATGCGGAGGCCGCGGGCGTGAACTGGGGCCAGGTCATTTCGGATGCCGAGAACGGCATTCGCGAACTCGTGGCCATAGGCGAGGACCGTTCTTCCGGCACTCCATGGTGGAGCGGCATCAAGATCTTCATGCAGGAGAACCGGACCTGGCACCGCATGCACATGGACTGGGTCGGCATGGCGGATCAGAGCGGCCAGTACCAGGACTGGCTGACGTTCCCCACGGAGCAGCGGACGGCTCGAGAGATGACGTTCGGGGATGACAAGCGGTTCCCGGCGGTCAACGAGCACGGTACGCTCGGGGAGCCGGTGAGCCCTTCGGCGGCCTCGTACGGCCCGCGGCACCGGTACAACGCGACGATCATCTTCCGTCCGGAGCGCGGAACGTACCGGCAGTCGCACTACGGCGACTCGCGATACGACGACTACACGCTGAGCTGCAGCCGCTGCGAGTTCGGCGAGATGGAGTCCATGACGCACCAGGAGATGGACACCTATGTCGCGGAAGCCCACTACCGCATGGGGAACTTCGGAGCCGCCGCGGAGATCGTGAACAAGACGCGCATGGAGGCGGGCCTGCCGCCCGCGCCGTCGAACCCGACGGACGCCGTGCCATCGAACGCCGACGGCGAGTGCACGCCGCGGAAGCGGTACGATGTGCAGGGCCGTTGCGGGAACCTGCGCGACGCGATGTGGTTCGAGCACTTCGAGAACGTGTTCAATGTGTTCGGCGGACTCGAGTTCTGGCACGGACGGCGTAACGACATCATGCCGGCGGGGAGTGCGCTGCAACTGCCGATCCCGGCCGCGGATCTCGAGGTGCTGCAGCGGGACATCTACACCTTCGGCGGGGGAGAGGCGAGTTCGGCCGGCAACCCCATACCGCCCGCGATCGTGCCGGGCAGTCTCGACGCTGCGCTGCTGCGTGCGGCGTACTCGCTGGAGCGTATCCAGAGGAGTCTCGCGACTGAGAGTCGGGCGGCAAACGCCGATCTCGTCGTCCGTTAGCACTTCCTCTGCGGAGGACCGCGTGAGGGCGCCCGCGGGCGTCTTCGGGCTGGCGGCGGAGGCCACCGGGTTTCGTTCCGGTGGCCTCCGCGCATCCGGGACCCCACGTGTCAGAAAAAGCGGACTTCGGACGTTTCCTCGTTGTGCGGTGATCGTCCGCCGCACTAGCTTTCGGCTACGGAGACGGTCCCGAGCACTAGTACAGAGGCATACATGAGATTGAGAGCGAGGCTGAGTGCGAGACTGAGAGCCACGCACTTCCTGGCGGCATGCGCGGTCGTGATCGGCTTGGCCGGGGTGTCCGCGACCGGATGTCTGGACCTCAACGTCGGGCCCACGGTGCCGTCCATCGATTCGACGGAAGACACCGCGCTCGATGAGCCGGGCAACACGAATCCGGGGAACAGCATCGTCCCGATCCTCCCTGAGAGTCGCTAGCGATTCGGCGTCCGGCGCGCCTTGACGGGCTCCGATCGGCCATCCTCCGGCATCCCACCCTCCGGTATCGACGCCTCGATGCGAGAGGTTGCCCTCGGGATGGGATCGAATCTGGGTTCTCGCATCGAGCATCTGCGAGCCGCCGCGCGGCGCTTGGCGACGAAAGTCCTGGTCGAGCCCCGGTTCTCCAGGGTCTATGAAACCGTGCCGGCGTACGGCCGGGACCAACCCGCCTACCTGAACGCCTGCTGTGTCGGCTGGACCCGTCTCGAGCCCGGCGCTCTGCTCGTCTCGCTCAAGGATCTCGAATCGAACGCGGGACGCGACCCGGACGCGCCGAGATACTCCTCCCGCCCTCTCGATCTCGATATCCTTCTCTACGCGGACGAGGTTGTCGAGACGCCGCATCTTGCGATTCCACACGCCGCTCTCGCGGAGCGGGCCTTCGTGCTCCTGCCGCTGGCGGAGGTTGCCGGCGCCTGGCGACATCCCGCGCTCGGGCGCTCGATCGCCGCGCTGGCGGCCGCTATCGACCCGGAGGGCGTCGCCGTCACGGATCTGCGCCTGACGGGTGCTTCCGATGGAGGCTCATGAGCCGCAGGACTCTGGACGTTCAGGTTGCCGGAAGCGGGAACTACCCGATTCACATCGAACCGGGCCTGCTCGCCGGAGCGGCGTCGGTCTGCCGACGACACGCGCCGGCACACCGGTACGCCGTGATCGCGGATTCGCAGGTCGCGCGGCTCTATGGCGCCGGGGTCGTCTCCGGCCTGGAGGATGCCGGTCTCGCCGCCGATCTCTTCCCGTTCCCCGCGGGCGAGTGGAACAAGAGCCGGGAGCAGTGGGCCGCACTGAGCGATCGCATGCTCCACGCGCGGTTCGGCCGCGACTCCGCCGTCGTCGCGCTCGGAGGCGGCGTGGCGGGCGATCTGGCGGGTTTTGTTGCGGCCACGTACATGCGCGGCGTCCCTGTCATTCAGATTCCCACGACGCTTCTGGCCATGCTGGACAGTTCGGTGGGAGGGAAGACGGGGGTCGATACCGAAGCGGGCAAGAATCTGATCGGGGCTTTCCATCACCCATCGGCCGTACTCATCGATCCCGCCGTACTCGAGACGCTGCCGCGGCACCAGCGCAGCGCCGGGTTGGCGGAGGCCGCGAAGACGGCGGCAATTCTCGATGTGGAACTCTGGGACTGGATGGTACGCGGGTCTTCGGCGCTGTCGAGCGGCGACCCGGACGCATCCGCGCAGCTCATCGAGCGCGTAGTGCGGCACAAGGCGGCGGTGGTCGGCGACGATCCGCTGGAGCGCGGCCGCCGCGAGATTCTGAATTTCGGACACACCGTCGGCCACGCGCTGGAGGCTCTCGAGGGCTACAAGCTCCTCCACGGCGAGGCCGTCGCCGCGGGCATGCGCGTCGAGTCGCGTCTCGGCGAACTGCTCGGGATTACGGAGCAGGGAACCTCCGAACGGCTCGCCGCGCTGCTGGAGGCGTGCGGGCTCGGCGGCGACTGGGAGACCGACCGCGAGCCAACCGAGATCCGGGATGCGATGTCGAAGGACAAGAAGGCGCGTCAGGCTCGGATCCGCTGCGTATTCCTTTCGCACCTCGGCGAGGTGGCCACCGACGCGGAGGGACGACACAGCTTCGCTCTCGCCGAGGAAGATCTCGCAGAACCTCTCGCAACGGCTTTACGACCGGCCCGGGGCGTTTGAGATTGTCGGCGACCGTAACGGAAAGCGCCCAGGGCTCGCAGACCCATTCACCGACCGGCACGAAGTGATCCCAGCCGAACCGTCACCGACCGCCGTGCTCAGCGTCGCCGACCTCTTCGCCCGACACGCGGAGTTGAGCCCGCACGCGCCCTGCATACGGGCGCGGGACGGGTCGTGGAGCTATTCCCGTGTCGCGGCGCAGGCGCGCGCGCTGGCCGTGGGGCTCCACCGCCTGGGGGTCGAACCCGGCGACCGCGTCGCGGTCCAGCTGCCCAACTGGCCCGAATTCGTGATCTCGGCCCTCGCGGTCGCGGAAGCGGGCGCCGTCCTCGTGCCCATCGGTCCGAACTGTTCGGCGCGCGAGTTGCGTTTCACCCTGCGGAATTCCGAGGCCGCCGTCGCGATCTCGGCCGAGAACTGGGACGGTGTGGACTATCTGCAGCGCTTCGAGAACCTCCTTACGCGGCTGCCGGACCTTCAGTACGTGGTGACCGTCGGAGAGGAGGACCTCTGGTACGACGACCGGATCTTCCAGTTCGAGGATCTCGTCGCGAGCGGCCGCGGCCGGGAAGTCGCGCCGACGGACGTGGACCCGCAGCGGGATCCGTGCGCGATCCTGTACACGCCCGGGACGACGGGGGCTCCGAAGGGGGTCGTCCTCACGCACGACAACCTGGTGCGGACCGCCCTCGCCACGGCGGCGCGGCTGGGGTTGGACGGCGACGATCGAACGCTGTGCATCGTCCCGCTGCCGAACATCTTCGGGCTCACCGCCCTGCTCACGACGCTCGGCACGGGAGGGACGCTCGTGCTGCAGGAGACCTTCGACGCGGCGGCCGCGCTCGCGCTCGCGCGGGAGCACGAGGCTACGGTCGTCCACGGCGTCCCGACCATGTTCGTGATGCTGCTGCGAGCGCTGGAACGCGGCGGAGCCCGGCCCGACTCACTGCGCACCGGGGTCATCGCGGGCGCGCCGGTCGGCGCCGACCTGGTGCGCGACGTGCGCCGACGCCTGATCCCCGATCTCGAAAGCGCCTACGGCCTCACCGAGACCTCCCCCACGGTCTCGATCACGACCCCGTCGGATCCCGAGGCGAAACGGGCGCACACGGTGGGCCGCCCGCTCGAGGGGGTCGAACTCAAGGTGCTCGACGAGGCGGACGCGGAGCTCCCCGTCGAGTCCGTGGGTGAGCTCGCCGTGCGTGGTTTCAACGTGATGCAGCAGTACTTCCATCAGCCCGGCCGGACTCGAAAGACCATGACGGAAGACGGCTTCCTCAGGACCGGCGACCTTGCGATGGTCGACCCGGAGGGTTACCTGCATATCGTCGGCCGCTTGAGCGACGTGATACTTCGCGGGGGTAACAGCGTTCACCCCGCCGAAATCGAAGCGCAGCTCCGGTCCCATCCCGCGGTGGAAGAAGCGGTGGTTCTCGGGATCCCCAACGACGTGCTGGGTGAACTCATCTGCGCCTGCGTGGTTACCGCCGAAGGGGCCCTGATCACGGCCGACGAAATCCGGGATTTCTGCCACGAATCTCTGGCAGAGCACAGAGTGCCGGATCTCATTCACTTTCTGGATGAGCTTCCGGAGGCCTCCAGCGCACAAGCGCGCCGCGTGAGTCTGGCCCGCATCATACGCGCCGAGGCCGACTAGAACAGATCGCCGCGGCGGTCGTCGGGCAAAGCGGCCCGCGATCGGACCGGCGAGAACGCGAACGGTGGTCCGTAGACCCCTCTCACCATCCCCCCCGCCACCGGGGGCGAGGCAGAGGGGCCTCCTCGGGCCGTTCGCGGCAACGAACGGAACAGAGGGACATGAACGACACGTACACCCGGGCGCCTCACCGGCGCCCCTCCGCCGATATGGCAGACGCCGCGGCGCTTCTCATCGACTTCGACAACGTGACCATGGGGATCCGGTCCAACCTGGGACAGGAACTCCGGAATTTCCTCGATTCGGACATCATCCGCGGCAAGGTGGCCGTCCAGCGAGCGTACGCGGACTGGCGACGCTATCCCCAGTACATCGTGCCGCTATCCGAGTCTTCGGTCGACCTCATCTTCGCGCCCGCCTACGGGTCGTCGAAGAAGAACGCCACCGACATCCGGCTCGCGATCGATGCGCTCGAGCTGGTGTTCACGCGCCCCGAGATCGGGACCTTCATCCTCCTCTCGGGGGACTCCGACTTTTCGAGCCTCGTGCTGAAGCTGAAGGAGTACGGGAAGTACGTGATCGGCGTGGGGCTCCAGGAGTCCACTTCGGACATCCTCGTCCAGAACTGCGACGAGTACTACAGCTACAACCGACTGTCCGGGCTCAAGTCGGCCGACGAAATCCAGACCGAGAAGCACGACCCGTGGGAGTTGACGAGCAGGGCCGTCGCGCGCATGGCCGAGCGCGGCGATGTCATGCGGTCGGATCGCCTGAAGCAGGTGATGCTGGAGATGGACCCGGGCTTCGACGAGAAGACGGCCGGTTTCTCCCGATTCAATCGATTCCTGAGCGAAGCGGCCAAGCGCAATCGAATCGTGCTGCAGAAGCGGGAGAACGGCCAGTACGACGTCGGCCTGCCGTCCGGCGCGGCGTCGGCATCGGCGGCGGCCGGGGACTCGGTGTCCTCCAGGGGGGAGGCCGCGACGGCGAGGAGCCGCGGTCGGCGCGGCCGTCGCGGAGGCCGCGGCCGCACGTCCGCTCCGAAAGCCGCGGAGGAACGCGCAGCCGCGAAGGCCGGGAAACCGTCGGCAAAGACGACGGCCCCCGCCGCAGCCGCCGTCGAAGGCGCCTACGAGGCGCTGAAGCGCGCGGTGGCCGAACTCTCTCCGGACGGAGCCCCGGTCCGCGACTCCATGGCCAAGCGCAAGCTCCTGCAGTACGACGCCGCCTTCGATGAAGGCGTCTTCGGCTTCAGCAAGTTCAGCCTGTTCCTGCGCGCGGCGCACGACGCGGGCGTCGTCCGGATGTCCCGGCACGAGGACGGCAATCACTATCTGACCGTGGCGGCCGCCCCGGCCGCGCCCGCGCGCAAGGCGGAGTCGGCGCCGGACGGGAGCTCGGACGAGGCGGGTGGGCGGTCCCCGCTGTCCGCTGCGGCGAGGGCCGCGCGCAAGACGCTCGACCGTTTCCGGCGCGGACCCGCGGCTCGCGACGATGCGGCGTCCCCGAGCAAGCCGGCGCCCCGTAGCAAGCCGGCGCCCCGTAGCAAGCCGGCGCCCCGTAGCAAGCCGGCGTCTCGGAGCGAGGCAGCGTCCCGGAGCGGGGCAGCGTCCCCGAGCAAGCCGGCGCCCCGGAGTGCGCCATCGTCCCGGGCGACCGGTGCGGACGCGCCGGGTCAGCGGAAAAAGCCGGCTCAGCAGCGGAAGGCGGAGCCGCCTCGACCCGAGCGCCGCAAGGACCCGGCCGGCGCACGGGGCGCCAAGACGGCCGCGAAAGACCGGCCGGATCAGGGCCGGCCGGATCGGGGCCCGGCGGATCGGCAGGATGGCAGGTCCGCCGAGCGCCGCGGCCAGCCGAAGGCGCGCGAACAGCGGGAGCGGGCTGCGGGGCCGAGTCGCGAAAAGGCGACGCCGAAGAAGGAGCCCGCGGCGTCCGCGCCGAAGCGCGACCCGGCGACCCGGGACAGCCAGCCGAGCGCCCGGGAGAAGACGCCTTCCCGGCGAACGCTGGGACGTTACCGGTCGGGGTCCCGGGGGCGGACGGCTGCGCCGAACGCGGGGAAGAAGGCGGGGGCGCCTCGTATCGGTCCGGTCGCCGATGAGAAACCGGCCGGAGGAGAGGCAAGGAAGGACGCGAAGCGCGAGGACGCTCCGACTCGCG
Organism: Candidatus Palauibacter sp.; assembly: GCF_965261555.1. Lineage (GTDB taxonomy): Bacteria > Gemmatimonadota > Gemmatimonadetes > Palauibacterales > Palauibacteraceae > Palauibacter. Next base: position 126,963 of record NZ_OZ253465.1, on the reverse strand, counting down.
ACAGGCCCGCCGCCCGCAAGTCGGGAGGGGCCGGCAGGCCGGCTGGCGGAACCGCAAAGCCGGCGGCAAAGCCGGCCGCGAAGCCGGCCGGAGGGCCCATCGGGCACATGGTCCGCAACTATGCGGGCGTCGGGAAGCGGACCGCGGAAGTGCTCTTCGACCATTTCGGCGACCGTGTGTTCGAGGTCATCGACTCCGAGCCGGCGCGCTTGACGGAAGTGCTCTCGGAAGGCCGGGCGAAAGTGGTTCGCGAAGCCCGGCGCGCAGAGCTGGAGAGCTGAATGACGCGGCCGGTTCGGGCCTCGGGTCCGGACCGATCGACGCCGACTTTCTCGCTCGCCCCGCCGTCGAGGTGGCCCGGGCGCTGCTCGGCTGCACGGTGCGCTCCGACTGCGCCGGCGAGCGGACGGTCGGCCGGATCGTCGAGACGGAAGCCTACACCGGACCCGAGGACGACGCCTGCCACGCGGCGGAGCGGATCGGCCGCACGGCGCGCAACGCGCCGCTGTTCGGAGCTCCGGGCACCGCGTACATCCACCGGAACTACGGCATCCACTGGCTCCTGAACGTGGTCACGGGACTGGAAGGCTTCCCGGCCGGCGTCCTCCTGCGAGCCGTCGAGCCAACCGAGGGTCTCGACGTCATGCGCCGCCGCCGCGGTCGCGCCGAGCTCACCAATGGCCCGGCGCGCCTCACCCAGGCGCTCGGAGTAGGCCCCGAAATGCAGGGGCACCGGCTCGACCATCCTCCGCTCTCCCTGCATTGGGGAGAATCCGTCCCGGAGGCTGCCGTCCGGGTCACGACGCGGATCGGGATCTCGCGCGCGGCGGACCAACCCCTCAGGTTCTACGATCGACGGAGCCGCTGGGTCTCGAAGCGCTGAGAGGGGAGGAGCTGAATGGCCGAAATCGCTCTGCAGGAAGTCGGTACGTACGGCTTCGCCTCGCTTCTCCCCCCGCTGCTGGCCATTGGGCTCGCGATCTACACGCGCCAGGTCTTTCTCTCCCTGGCGGCCGGCATCTGGCTCGGACACACGATTCTCGCCGGCTGGAACCCGGCCGCGGGCGCCGCGGGCGCGATCGATGGCGCGATCGGCGTGCTCGGCGACGCGGGCAACGCGCGGGTCATCGTCTTCACGTTCCTCATCGGCGCCCTCATCGCCACGGTGGAGGCGAACGGCGGCATGCGGGGTTTCGTGCGCTGGGTCGAGGAGGCCCGGTGGGTGACGAACGCCCGGCGCGCGCAGGTCATGGCCTGGCTGATCGGGATCGTCGTCTTCATCGAATCGAATCTCACGATCCTCGTCGCGGGCTCCGTGTCCCGGCCCCTCTTCGACCGCTTCCGGATCTCGCGGGAGAAGCTGGCCTACATCGTCGACTCGACCTCGGCGCCGGTCTGCATCCTCATCCCGTTCAACGCGTGGGGCGCGCTGGTTCTGGGGATCCTGTCGGAGCAGGGCGTGGCCAACCCGCTCGGCGTCTTTCTCATCGCGATTCCGCTCAACCTCTATGCCGTCGCGGCCCTAGTGCTCGCGGGCCTGACCGCCTTCCGGGGCTGGAACTGGGGCCCGATGAAGAAGGCAGAGGCGCGCACGCGGGACGGGCGTCTCCACTGGGACCATGCCGTGGCGCTCGCGGACCCGGAGGAAATCGCGCCGCCGCCGGCCGAGGGCGTCGTCCTCAAGCCTCGCAACATGCTGATCCCGATCGCGGCGATGGTCGTCTCCATGCCCCTGTTCATGTGGGTGACGGGTGGCGGCGACATCAGGGAGGGCTCGGGCTCGACGAGCGTGTTGTGGGCTGTGATCGTCGGGCTGGGGCTGGCCTGGTTCCTCGCGCTCGCCCAGCGCTCCCTCAATCTGGAGGGCCTGAGCCGAGTCGGACTGAAGGGGGCGGGAGCGCTCACCGGCATGGCGGTCGTGCTCTGGCTCGCGCTGTCGCTCGGCGACGTGACGAGGTCGCTGGGGACGGGTCTCTATGCGGCGGGCATCGTCGGAGACACCTTCCCGCTCATGGCGCTGCTGCCGCTGGTGTTCGTCGTCACGGGCGGGATCGCCTTCGCCACCGGGAGCAGCTGGGGGACCTTCGCGATCATGCTCGCGGTGGCCATACCGCTCGCGAACGCCCTCGGCCTGCCGCCCGCGCCGTTCGTGGCGGCGGTGCTTTCGGGCGGCATCTTCGGCGACCATTGCAGCCCGATCAGCGATACGACGATCATCGCTTCGCTCGCGTCGGCCACCGATCACATCGAGCACGTCCGCACGCAGATTCCCTATGCGCTCGTCGCGGGAGGGATCGCGACCGCGGGCTTCGCCGTCGTCGGGACGATGATGTGAAGCACGTCCTGCCCGTCTCGTGGACGGAGAACGACGGCCGCGGGCGCGTCGGCGGAGTGGCCCTGACGGAACTCGCTGCCCGATTCGGGACGCCCCTGGTCGTCGTCGACGAAGGCCACCTGGAGGATCGCCTCTCCCGCTTTCGCGCCGCTTTCGGAACGGACGCCGGACTGACGTACGCCGGCAAGGCCTTTCTGTGCGGGGCCCTCGTGCGGGTCCTGGACCGGGAGGGCTGGCTGGTGGACGTCGTCTCCGGCGGGGAACTCGAACTTGTGCGGCGAGCCGGCTTTCCGGGACGGAACGTCATTCTGCACGGCAACGCAAAGTCGGCCGTCGAGTTGGAACGGGCCATCGGGTACGGCGTGGGACGGATCGTCATCGACCATCCGGACGAAATCGGGGATCTGCGGAGAGCCGCGGCCGCGACCGGCGCCGAACATCGTCCCGACCTGCTCCTGAGGCTGAACGTGGATCTGACCCCGGAGACGCACGAGAAGGTGCGAACCGTGGGGCCGGGCACACATTTCGGGATGTCGCCGTCCGTCGCGGCGTCCGTCGCGCGCCGGATCGCGGGCGCGGGTGAGTGGCGCCTTGCCGGGGTCCACATCCACGCCGGCAGCCAGATTCGGGATCCCGCGCTCTTCTCCAGGGTCGCGGAGGCGGCGGTGGATTTCGTGGTGCCGCTGCGGCTCTGTTTTCCGGAGACGGTCGACCTGGATCTCGGGGGAGGGCTCGCGGCGCCCTATCGCGCCGGGGAAGAGGTGCCCTCGCCCCGGGAGTACGCCGAGGCGCTGGAGGCCGGCCTGCACCGATCCGAGGCGGAGGCGCAGCTTGGCGCGTACCGGCTCATCGTCGAACCGGGCCGATCCGTGATCGCGAACGCCGGTCTCACCCTCTACACGGTTCACGCGCGGAAGCGTCTCGAAGGGGCGGAGGAGGCACTGGCCGTGGACGGCGGGCTTTCCGACAACCCGCGCCCGTCGCTGTACGGGGCGAGCTACGAGGTGCTGAACGCCTCGCGCGGGCGCGGCGAGGCCGAGCGGTCGTTTCGCGTCGTGGGACGGCACTGCGAGTCGGGCGATGTGATCGCGCCGGCGGCGACGCTGCCCGGCGACACCGCCGTGGACGACGTGCTCGCCATCCCGGGCACCGGCGCCTACGTGTTCGCGATGTCGAGCCGGTACAACGGGGTCGGACGCCCCGCCGTGGTCTTCGTGCGGGCCGGAAGGGCGCGGGAGGTGGTTCGCCGCGAGACGGACGACGACCTCCTGGCGTGCGACCTCTCGCTCGGCGGTCCGGCGGTCGGCCCGCTGCGCCCCACGACCCGGGAGGCTGTACGCACATGAGTGACGAAGGGCACCCCTTCGCCGGACTCGGCCTCTCCCCCGACCTCGTCGAGGCGGTGGCAAGGGCGGGCTACGTGGAGCCCACCGGGATCCAGCGCCAGGCGATCCCCGCCATCCTCGCCGGCCACGATGTTCTCGGCACCGCGCACACGGGTACCGGCAAGACGGCGGCCTTCACCCTTCCCGCCGTGCAGCGGCTTGCGGCCACGGAGCCGTCCACGGCCCCGCGGGGCCTCGTCATCACGCCGACGCGCGAACTGGCGCAGCAGGTCGGGGCGGCGGTCACGGCATACGGCGGGTCGTCCTCCATCGAGTCCGTCGTCGTCCATGGCGGCACCCCGCTCGGGCCCGAGAAGGCGGAACTCTCGTTCGGGTGCGATGTGCTCGTGGCCACGCCGGGTCGGTTGCTCGACCACATCAAGCGCGGGAACGCGGACCTGTCCCGCGTCGAGGTCCTCGTGCTCGACGAAGCCGACCGCATGCTCGACATGGGGTTCATCGACGATGTGAAGGAGATCGTTCGGCACACGCCGGACGACCGGCAGACGCTCCTCTTCTCGGCGACGATGCCCGATGGCGTCCGATGGCTCGCCCATCAACTGATGACCGACCCCGAAGAGGTACAGGTGGGTCGGGAGACCGCGGCGGAGGGCATCCGCCAGGTCCTCCATCCGGTGGACTGGTCGCAGAAGCACGCCCTCCTTCATCACCTGCTCGGCGAGTGGCCGGAGGGGCAGGTGCTCGTCTTCACGCGCACGCGGGTGACGGCGACCTACCTCGCCGACTATCTGCGGTCGCACGACGTCGCGGTGGCGGGACTGCACGGCGGCAAGCACCAGGACCAGCGCGACAAGGCGCTGCGCCGCTTCCGCGAAGGTTCGATCCGCGTCCTCGTCGCCACCAACGTGGCCGCGAGAGGTCTGGATATCCGCGGCATCCGCCATGTCGTGAACTTCGACGTGCCCGAAGACCCCAGAGACTACGTGCACCGCGTCGGCCGCACCGCGCGCGGCGACGACACCGGCGACGCGATCACGCTCATGGCCTCGAGCGACTGGGTCGAGATCAGAGCGATCGAACGCCTCCTGGGCGACACGATCGAGCGCCGCGTCATCTCCGGCTTCGAACCCGACGTGGAGCCGCCGCCCCCGGAGGCGCCGGAGGTCGAGCGCCCCGAGCCCACGGCCCTGAGGCGCGGGATCCGACGCCGGCGATAGCTTCGGTCCGGCTTTCGCCACGTGCATGGCGGGGTCCATATTCGGCTGTCGGCTCGCTCGGTTCCTACCCCGGAGGATTCCATGATGTCTGTCGCTCTCGGCTCCCGCTCCCGCCGCAACGCCCTGACGCCCCGCGTCGCGCTCGCGGCGCTGCTGCTCCTGGCTTCGCCCCCGGTCGTCGAAGCCCAGCGCACGGCCAAGCCGGTCCTGCACGGGCGCCACTGGATGGCGATCACCGGCAAGCCGCTCGGCGCCACCGCCGGGGCGCGCATGTTCCACCAGGGCGGAAACGCCGTGGACGCGGCCGCCGCCATGCTCGCCGCGACCTCCACCATGTGGGATGTGCTCTCGTGGGGAGGGGAGACGCAGGCGCTCGTCTATCATCCGGGAGAACGGCGCGTCATCGGCGTCAACGCGCTCGGCGTGGCGCCGACCGGCGCAACCCCCGACCACTACCGCGCGGAGGGACACGAGAACTTTCCGCCCGAGGTCGGCCCGCTGTCTGCCGTGACCCCCGGCACGCCCGGCGGGCTCATGACGATGCTCGCCGAATGGGGCCGACTGAGCCTCGCCGATGTGCTTCAGCCCTCGATCGAGATGGCGGACGGATACCCGATCGAAGCGGACGCGGCGCGCCGCATCCGGAATTCGGCGGACGATATTCGGCAGTGGCAGTCGTCCATGGATGTCTACTTCACCCACCCGGACGACGCGGAGAACCCGGGCCCGCGGGAGGGCGAGATCTTCCGGCAGCCCGGTCTCAAGCGGACGCTCGAACGCCTCGTGGAAGCCGAAGCCGAGGCGCTGGCGGGAGGCGCCAGCCGCAAGGAGGCGATCCAGGCCGCCTACGACGCCTTCTACCGGGGCGACATCGCGGCGGATTTCGTCGCGGGCGCGCAGGCGGCCGGCGCGCTCATCACGATGGAGGACATGGCGAACTGGCAGGTCCACCTGGAGGAACCCGTCACCGCGAACTACAAGGGGATCGACGTCTACAAACTCACGACGTGGGTCCAGGGGCCCGTGATGCTGCAGGCGCTCAACATGGCCGAGCAACTCGATCTCCAGGCCATGGGATACAACAGCGCGAACTACCTCCACGCGCTCTATCAGGTGATGAACCTCTCCTTTGCCGACCGCGACTTCTACTACGGGGACCCCTACTTCCCGCCCGCGGAGCCGATCGAGGGACTCCTCTCGAAGGACTACGCACGGGCCCGGCTCGAAACCATCGACTGGGACCGGAACGACCCGAACGCGGGGCCCGGCGATCCCTATCCCTTCCAGGGGGAGGAGAACCCCTTCGCCGACCTGCTCGAGCGCTGGGGGACGCGGGCCGCCGTCACGACGGAACAGGGGGTCGAACTGTCGCTGGAGGACCACGCGACGCTCGATGACGATTTCTATCTCGGCACGACCTCCGTACAGGCGGCGGACGCCGAGGGTTGGGTCGTCTCCATCACGCCCTCCGGCGGCTGGATCCCCGCCGTCGTCGCCGGGGAGACGGGGATCGGGCTCTCGCAGCGGGCCCAGAGCTTCGTCCTCGACGAGGCGGACAACCCGTACAACGTGATCGAGCCCGGCAAGCGCCCGCGCGCCACGCTCACGCCGGGGATGGCGCTCAAGGACGGCCGTCCCTTCCTCTCGTTCGCTGTCCAGGGCGGCGACGGGCAGGACCAGAATCTGCTCCAGTTCTTCCTCAACGTGGTCGAGTGGGACATGAACGTGCAGCAGGCGGTCGAGGCGCCGAACATGAACAGCTTCCAGATGCGCGGTTCGTTCGGCCAGCACGAGACGCGCCCGGGGCGGATGCTCCTGCAGGACGCGACACCGCCCTGGATCCGTTCCGCGCTGGAGTCGATGGGATACGACCTGACCTTCGCGGAGCGCACGTCGGGGCCGATCAACGCGATCTTCTTCGACTGGGAGAACGACGCCTTCTGGGGTGGATCGAGCCACCACGGCGACGACTACGGCATCGCATGGTGACGGCTCGCTATTCGCCGCGCTCCATCACGTCGAACAGATCGTAGCGCCCCGGTGAACGGTCGCGGCTGGCCGAGCCATCGGCTCCGCCGCGCGGACCGCCCCCGTCCCCTTCGGCGGGCCGGAGTTCGCCGGGGTCCGCGGGTCGCCGCAGGTGCCAGTCCGTTGCGCGCTGATACGCCGCGATGACGGCGAGCAGGTGGTGCTCCGCGTAGGGTTCCGCGCCGAACATGCCGCCGATGGGCCTCGGGTATCCCGTCGACCCGGTCTCGAACCCGATCGGGAAGCCGAGGAGCGGCAGCCCCACCATGTCGAAGGGGTAGGGCGCGGTCTGCGTTACCAGGTCGCAGCGGCCGAACACCTCGTCGAGGATCTCCCTCAGGAGGACGAGCCGGGCCCGCGAGCCCCGCACGTACTCCGTCGCGGGAAGGAGCAGCCCGTTGATCCATGGCGCGAGCGAGACGCCGAACTTCCTCACGTCATCCCGAAGGTGTTCGAGGAAGATCTCGGAGCGCTCCGGGAGCCGCACGTTGTTGAAGTTGAAGCTCGTCAGCGTCTCCCAGTGGGTCGGGAAGTCGAGTTCGACGAGTTCCGCTCCCATCTCCTCGAGGGTCGCGAGCATGCGCCGCCGCGCCTCCGCCGTCGCCACCTCGCGACGGTACGCCGCCTGCGTCCGCTCCCGCCGCGGGAACGAACTCCCGATGCGGTCGACATCGGGGTCCGGGTCGGGCCCGGGATCCCCGGGCGGCTCGGGCTCGTCGAGAAAGCCCGGCAGGACGCCGATCCGCACCGCCCCTCCGCGCTCCGGATGCGTAAGCGCGCCGTCATCCTCGCGTACCGCCCCCAGGTAGTCCGGGACCGGCGGCAGGCCGAGGGACCGGGGGTCCGCGGGGTCCGGCCCCGCCATGATCTGCAGCATCAGCGCGGCATCGACCGCGTCCCTGGCCAGGGGGCCCGGGTGATCTCGCGTGTAGGTGAGAGGGAGGATGCCCTGCAGCGAGACCCGGCCCATCGTCGGCTTGATGCCCGTCAGGCCCTGGGCGTTCGAGGGGTTCGTGATCGAGCCGCCCGTCTGCGTCCCGGTACTTGACGCGGCCATGCGCGCCGCGACCGCCGTCGCCGACCCGCTCGAGGACCCGCCGGGGCTCACATCGTCGTGGTGCGGTGCCCACGCGTTCACCGTCGTGCGCTCTCCGGTGGGGGTCGAGGCGGCCGTCGTCGCGAGCGGCCCCATCTGGGTCTTGCCGAGCAGGATGGCGCCCGCATCGCGAAGCCGGGCCCACGAGGTCGCGTCGAAGTCCGGTACGAAGTCCGCGAAGATGAACGAGTTGGCCGTCGTGCGGACCCCGGCGGTGAAGTAGTTGTCCTTGATCGCGAGCGGCACGCCCGTCAGCGGTGCTCGGCCGCGCGTCCGGTCGGCGGTCCGGGCCGCCTCGAGCGCGGCCTGGGAAACCACGGTGTTGAACGCCTGATAGCGGAGGTCCCACCGGCCGATCCGCGCGAGATACGCCTCCACGAGTTCGACCGCGCCGACATCGCCGTCGCGAAGGAGCCGCGCTGCCTCGGCGAGTGTGAGTTCGGTCAGCTCCGCAGGTTGCGGCCGGCCCGCCGGCGGAAGGTTCAGCTCGTCAGGGGGTCCGGCCGCGGCCCGGCTTCCCGCTCGGGTCTTGCCGGAGAACCGGGACCCCGCGTTGGAGATCGCGCCCAGGGTTGCGGGGGTTGCTACGGCCGTCGCGGTCAGCGCCGTCATCCGCTCGAGGAAGCGGCGCCGGTTCACCTCACCCACGGTTCCGCGTGCTCACTTCGGCGGGATAGATGGCGGGCGCCGGCCCCATGGGGTCGAGCTCGAAATCGGCGATGGCCCCGGGCGTCGACCGCAGGAAGCGCCGTGCGGACGCCATGATGCGGCGTTGATCGGCCGGCGCCTCCTCGTCGTCGGCGGGGAGCACGGAGAGATCGACCCCGAGCAGTGCGAGGCGCGTGCGGATATGCGCGTCGAGTTGTTCGTCCGTCACCTCCTGCGACGACGTGACGGAACGTGGCGGAGTGGATCGGCGGGCCATGGCGCCTCCGTGGGAAGATGTTCGGAAGGATCATGACTTCGATGTTCGCCGCGCGCCACCGTCGCCCGTTCCGCGTGCGCCAGAGGGGTTTGCCGCGAACCCGAAGCCGCACTAACGTTCACGAAGACGGATGCAGGGCCATATTTCTTGAGCCAACAATTGCCCATAGAGTCTCCGATCCGGAGGCGGACGTCATGCCCTGCGGGGACGGCGAAAACCGATGGGAGGGGCCGAACCGTGTTGCGGAGGGCTTCAAGAAATCACCTTGCATCCGATTCTACAGGGGGGGTGACCCACGGGTCGCCCCTTTTGCATCCCGGGCGGTACGGGGCGGCGGGGGGCGGTACGGGGCGGCGACATGTTTCTTGAACTCGCCGAGGTCCTGGACTGTCCCGACTGCGAGGCGTCGGCCGGGCTCGTCGCATTCGTCGACCAGGCGGAGTCGCGTCGCGTGGTCGAGGGACGGCTGGGCTGCCCCCTGTGCGAGATCGAGGTGCCCATCCGTGGCGGGACGATGCGGTTCGATCTTTCCGATGCCGCGCGACGCGCCACGCCGTGCGCCGGGACCGAGCACCCCGCCGGGGAGACCGCTCCGGAGGCGGCACCGCGTCTCGCGGCGCTGCTGGGCGTGAGCGACCGGGCGGGCATGGTGGTGCTCCTTGGCCCCGGGCTCGCCGCGCACGCCGCTGCGATCGCCCGCCTTGGAGACCGTCTCGAGGTACTCGTCTGGCTGCCGGACCCCGGCGACCGTTCCCGCCCGGCCGTCGTGGCCGTCGAGGATCTCGTTGCCGGCGTCGATCCTCTCCTGGGCGCCGCGCCGCACCGCTGGCCGATCCGCTCCGGCGCACTGCACGGCATCGCGCTCGCGGCTCCCATTGCGCTCCCAATGTCCGAGGTCACGCGTTGCGCACGGCCCGGCGCGCGCCTCGTCGTGGAGACTCCGACCCCTGCGGACCTCGACTCGCTCGCCGCGTCCGAGTTCGCGGGAGTCGCCTCCGACGCCACCGTCTGGGTCGGTGAACGCAGTCAGCAAGTTGCCACGGCTTGACAAAAAAGTTGCCACAGCTTGACAAGACGCTATAATTCCCCGTTGTCGCCAGATGTGTGGGGTGTGTGGAACGGTGGTCGAGTGAGATGTAAGATCCAGCTCGCTCTGGGGAGGTGGCATGGGTGGCATGGTGTGGTGGAAGATCTGGGACAGTGACGGACGGCGCCGACGGAAGCAGCCGGACTTCTATGAGGAAGGCGTGGAGTTGGTTCGGCAGGAGCTCTACCATGAGGCGCTCATCTCGTTTCGTCTCTCCTTGAAGTACAATCCGCGGCATCCGGCCACGCTGGAACAGATGGCCGTGGTGTACACGCACATTGGACTGACCGATGATGCGGTCCGCGCGTACGGGGCCGCCCTCGAGGAGCGCCCGCGCAGCACGGCGGCGCACTACGGCCTGGCGTTCCTCCTGTTGAAGAAGGGCGCCGAGCGGGACGCCTCGCGCCACCTTCAGGAGTTTCTGGCCTACGCGCGCGGAGACCGGGAGGAACCGAGGCATCTCGAGCATGCCCGGCGCACTCTGCAGCGGCTGGAGGTGCCGGTCGCGGAATCGGTCGCGCACTAGCGGCCCCGCACCAGCGTGCAAGCCTCGAGCCCGCTCCCGGACGACTATCGGCCCGGCACCCTGCCGGACCTCTTCCTCGACGGGCTCTCGCGGCCCCGGGATGATGCGGCGCGGACGCGGGGAGCGGACGGCGTCTGGGTTTCGACCTCCACCGAGGAGATCGGACGCCGCGCTCGCGCCATCGCGCTCGGGCTCCGGACACGGGGGTTCGAGGCGGGCGACCGCATCGCGATCCTCTCGCAGACCCGCCTCGAGTGGGCCCTGGCCGACTGGGGCATCGTCATGGCGGGGCTCACCTCCGTTCCCGTCTACCCGGTGCTTCCCGCCGACCAGGTGTGCTACATCCTCGCGGACTCCGGCGCGCGAGCCGTATTCGTGGAAGACCAGGAGCAACTGGACAAGGTCGCGGAGGTAGAGCAGGACCTCCCCGCGTTGAAGCTGGCGATCGCCTTCGGGCCCGTGACGGCGCCCGAGGGGTCCTTGCTCGCCACGATGCAGTTGGACGCCCTCTCCGATCTCGGCGAGTCCGCGCCCGAAGCGCTTGCGTCGACCTACGAAACGCACGCCCGAAAGACGCGTCCGGAGGACCTGGCGACGCTCATCTACACCTCGGGAACGACCGGCGACCCGAAGGGCGTGATGCTCACGCACGCCAACTTTCATTCGAACGCGGACATGGCGCTGCGAGTCTTCCCGATCGACTCCACCCACGTGGCGCTCGCGCTCCTGCCGCTCGCGCACGTATTCGAGCGCACGGTCGGCCACTACATCATGTGGCGAGCAGGGGTCACCGTGGCGTACGCGGAGTCCCCCAACACGGTGGCCCGGGACCTCGGCGAAGTCTCGCCGACCTTCATGGCCGCCGTTCCGCGCGTGTTCGAGAAGGTGCTCGAACGGGCCGAAGCCACCGCCCGGGAGGCGGGGGGCGCGAAGCAGAAGATCTTCAACTGGGCGCGTCGCGTCGGCGAAGCCCGCGCGATGGCGGAACTCGAGGGACGCCGGGTCGGGCCCGGTCTGGGTCTCCAGTCCGCGCTCGCCGACCGTCTCGTGTTCTCGAAGCTGCGCGCCCGCACCGGAGGGCGGGTCCGCTACTTCGTGAGCGGCGGAGCCCCCCTCTCCCCCGCCGTGGCCCGCTTCTTCTTCGCCGCGCACCTGCCCATTGTCGAGGGTTACGGGCTCACGGAGACCTCGCCCGCCGTCAGCTTCAATCCGATCGACGCCATCCGCCTCGGCACGGTCGGGAAACCGATCCCCGGCACCGAAATCCGGATCGCCGAGGACGGAGAGATCCTCATCCGCGGGCCGCAGATCATGGCGGGCTACTACAACAAGCCCGAGGCGACGGCGGAAGCCATCGACGAAGACGGCTGGTTCCACACGGGCGATGTGGGCGAGATCGACGAGGATGGGTACCTCCGGATCACGGATCGCAAGAAGGATCTCATCATCACCGCCTACGGAAAGAACATCGCCCCTCAGCCCGTCGAGGCGGAGATCAAGCGGCACCCGATGGTGGCGGAGGCGGTGATGCTCGGCGACGGACGAAAGTTCCCGATCGTCATCGTCGTGCCCGAATTCGAGGCCGTCCGTCCGGAGTTGCACGGTGTCGAGGAAGCGGCGGACGCCGACCTCGTCACGGACGCCCGGACGCGGGAGATGATCGAACGGGCGGTGCGGGAACGCTGCCGGGATTTTGCGCACTACGAGCGGCCACGCGACCTGCTCCTCGTCCCCGGGCCGTTCACCGTCGAGGGCGGGGAGCTGACGCCGACGCTCAAGGTCAAGCGTCGCGTGATCGAGACCCGTTTCGCCGGCGCGATCGAAGCGCTCTACGAGCGGGCCGAGGACGCCATGAGCGGGCGCGAAAGAGAGCGGGACCGCCCGTGAGCGATGTCGTGGCCGGGCTCGTCACGGGGCCCGACCGCGAACAACTCGTGCGGCTCGGCCGGGCCCTCGTCGACGAACGGCTCATCGCCTGCCTGAACGTCGTCGACCGCGTGACCTCCGTCTATCGATGGGAGGGCGAGGTGTGTGAGGAAGCGGAAGCCCTCGGCATCCTCAAGACGACCGCGGCCCGCAGCGATGCCGTCGAGCGCCGCATCCGCGAACTCCACCCCTACGCGGTCCCGGAGGTTCTCTTCATCCCCGTGGTCGCCGGCTCCCCACCCTACATGGCGTGGGTCACCGAACAGGTGAACGACTAGCCCCGTCTCGCTTCAGCCGGCGGGTCGTTCTCGGAGCGGTACCAGAACCAGAAGACGACGCCCGCCGCCGTCCACAGGATCGTGCCTCCGCCGATCCGCATGATCAGCCCCGCGAGCCGCTGGTCTTCACCTGCGGAGAGCGTGCCCACCGGAGGCGCGAGTTCGTACGTCGCGTAGAAGGGGAGTTCCGCGAACGTCAGGAAGACATACGGCAGCGTCATCAGCACCGTGCTCGCGATCAGATAGCAGATCCGCACGCCGAGCGGAAAACGCGGCCGGTGCGGGATCGGGCTCACGACGGGCCACCAGAAGGCGAGTCCGCCGCCCAGCCAGGCCATGTCGAGCGCGAGCGAGCCTGCCTGCGAGGCCATGAGGCCGTCCACGACCTCCGGCCAGTGCGTCGCGACGACGATCGCGTGGAAGAAGAGCAGCGCGATGAGCGGTCGCGCGAGGAACTCGAGGACGGAGGTGGCCCTGCCGCCGCGCACTCGCTCCAGCGCTTCGCGCGGAAGCCCCGCGATGAGGAGAGGCGGGGCGAGCAGCGCGATGAGGAGGAACTGCACCATGTGCACCGAGGCCAGGTATCCCGAACCGAGCGCGCCCACCGGCCAGTCGAGCGCGACCCAGAGTGCGAGCGCCCCGCCGGCGAAGCGCGCGATCTCGAGTCGCGAGGGCGCGGCGCCGCGGGTGAAGGCGCGATAGGCGAGGCACAGCAACGCGATGAAGAGCCAGACGCCCGGATAGGGGCGCCACGACCAGTCCCACGGAATGCTCTGGGCCGCACACCACCATTGCATCGCGTGGCCTCAGTCGCCGCTCGTGTCCGCTTCGCCCGCCGGCGGTGAAACCGACCGGTGGAGGCGCAGGAGCAGGGGGAGGTCGTGACGCCAGTCGGTTTGGCGCACGCCGCTCGGGTACAGCGCTCGCGCCACGCCGTCGCCCGTGACGGCGACGATCGGCGTCGCGTGTCCCACCAGGTAGGGCTCTCCCGCGCCCGGCGGGGGCGAGGTCTCCTCGATCCGCGCGGGCGGAAGGTGGAATCCGGCCTGGATCTCGTTCACCGTCTCCAACTCCCCGCTGAGGCCGATGAAGGACGCGTCAAAGAGGTCCAGCCAGTCCCGCAGCCGGTCCGGCGTGTCGCGCGCGGGATCCGTCGTCACGAAGACGACTTCGATCTCGCGGCGGTCCGCGTACGAGAGGTCGTCGAGAGCGGCTCCGAGCACCGCCATCTGCACAGGACAGATGTCGTGGCAGTGCGTATAGCCGAAGAAGAGGAGCGTGAGCGACCCCGCGGTCTCCGGCCGGAAGTCGAACCGGCGCCCCCGGGAATCGGTGAGGGCGAACTCCGGCACCTCGAACGGCTGTTCGAGCGCCAGCCCGCGCAGCTCGCCCGTGCCCTCCGTGCGGTCGATCGCCGTGTCGGGTGGGGCGCACGCGAGCACGGCGAGACCGACGCCGCACGCAACGGCGCCGAGCGCGGCGACGCGCGCCGGCCTCATCCGAACAGCCCCCGGAGGAACTCGAGTACCGGGAGGGAATCCAGAATCACGAGCCCGGTGCCGATGCCGGCGCCGAGCAGGTATCCGAGCCGCACAATGAGGTCGAATTCGCGCTGGCTGATATCGCGAACAAGGTGTTCGATCCGCTCGATGGAGAAGTTCTCGATCTTCGTCGAGATACGTTCGGCGATCCGGATCCGCCCCGCCACCTCCGGCACCCGGTTGACGATCCAGTCCCACGCGGGCGCGGCCAGGGTATCCGCCAGCCGTACCGCGGCGTCCTCGCGCACAAAGCGACCGAGCCGCCCGATCGGCGTGTGAAGGAGCCGGTCCGCCATCGGCTCGGCGATCGAGTCGAAGAGGACGCGTCCCGCGTCGGACCGGAAGCCCGCGGCGAGCGAGGCCGCCACACGGTCGGCTGGAACCGCATGCAGCACGTCCGCCCAGCTCCTCTCTCCGAAGCGTTCGAGCAATCCCTCGAGCCGGTCGAGCAGGAAGGCACGCGAGCCCGGGTCCCGTGCCGCCTTCACGAGCCACTCGGCCAACGCATCGAGTGCGCTCTCGACCTGGGGATCGCCCGCGCCGCCGATGACCTCGGAGGGAGGGTGCCGAAGGAACTCGACGACGCCATCGTTGACGTGCCGCGCGATCGCCGTCTGGACCTCCGGTTCGCGCAACACGCCGCCGAGGCGGTCGGCGCCTTCCTCCCGGAGGGTATCGAGTGCGTGCGTCACCGTTTCCTCGGTGACGATGAGGCGGGCCACGACGCGCTGGTGGAAGCGGAGATCCTGCATGAAGCGGTCGAACAGTTCCCCGAGCACATGCTCGATTCGCTCCCTCGCGTCCGGGTCGTCGAGCAGACGGCTCAAACGCTCGATCGCAACCGGGAGATAGTCCTTGATCGCGTGCTCCAGCGCGGCCACGAGCCCCGCGGGAATCAGCTGCTCGAAGGTCCGGTGCGGTCTGAGCAGTTGCCGCGCGGCCTCGTCCAGGTGGCGGCGTACCGTCATCTCGAAGGCGGACGAATCGGCGAGCCGCGCGAGCCAGCCGTCCATCGTGTCGCGGATGGCGGCGATCCGTTCCGGCTCCAGCGTCCGCGCGAGGGATTCGTCGCTCAGCGACTCCCGGATCGACTCGAGGAGGCGCCCGGATTCATCCCCGAAGTCCGGGGAATCCAGCGTCCCGGCCAGGAACTCCCGGCCCTGCCCGAGAATCTGCGTGAGGATTTCGCGGACCTCCACGAGCGCGGCCTCGGGGAAGAGGTCGGCGAGCGCGGGTTGCTCGCCCTCGGTGAGTTCGACCGCGAGTTCCCGCAGTCGCTCCCTGAAGGCGGATTCGAGTTCCCGCAGTTCGGAGGTGATGTCTTCCGGCGTGAGGAGCGCGCCGCCGACGACGCCGCCGACCGAATCCGCCAGCCGCTTCTGATTCTTCGGCACGGCTCCCTGCAGCCAGCGCACGGGGCGGCCCAGGATCTTCGGTGGACGGTAGGGATGAAAGATCATCCACACGGCGATCCGGTTCGTAATCCCGCCCGCCAGGGCGCCGAAGGCCACCGTGACGAGGGCGCGCAGCCAGTCGAATTCCATCAGGGAGATGGCAGCGTGGCGGCAAACCCGTTGAAGTAGAGCACTTCCGTTCCGACGTAGACGATGGCCTCCATGCGGATGAGCGTCCCGTCCCCGGGGTCCGCGTCCGTCAGCGGCCGAAAGCTCCCGCGGACCGTCGTACCGGAGATCTCGAACCGCCAGGCCGGGTCCGACCCGCCGGTCCGACCCGGATCCGGCGATTCGAGCGTGACGTCGCCCCAGGCCGCCTCGATACCGTGGAGCCAGGTGTGGGCAACGGTGGGCTGGCCGATGGTGCCCGCGTGGACGACGAGCCCGTTCCCGAGCGAATCGGCGAACACGAACGTCTGGCCGTCCGTCGACGCGACGGGGATGCTCAGCGCCCGGGCGGCACGACGAAAGAAGAGAATGCCGGGCACGGCCCTGTCGTCCAGCTCCAGCGCCGCGATCCCGAGCGACTCCCGCTGCCCCGTCGGTCCGGTCCAGACGGACACTTCTTCGCCCGCCACGAGACGCACCGACTCCGTGCCTGCGCCCTCGGGTTCGGTGAACAGAAGGCTCACGACCTGACCGGCATCGCCGACGCGCACCGCCATCGCCGGCGTAGGCAGAAGGCGCCACGCCGCGCGGGCCACGGACACCGTGTCGTGCGTCCGAACGAGGGGGCGCCACGCCTCTCCCTCCGCGAGGCGCACGTCGTAGTCGAGGAGCAGGTCCTCGCCCTCGGCCGTCTGATCGAACGAGCCGATGAACGCCGTTCCGTCGTCGGCGGCGAAGAGCAGGTGCGTCAGATAGCGTGCGTCCACCGCCGGCGTGAGCGGCTCGCCGGCGATTTCTCCGCGAGCCTCCGCCGTGCCATCCGGAGGGGGCCCCGCACAGGCGAAGAGGACCAGGGCGGCGCCCGCCGCCCCGGACGGCCATCTCCCGATCACGTCTCCCCCGGCGCGTCCCGCGCGTCCCCGCCGGGAGCGGGGTCGGGCAGCCTGGCGCGCGGTCCCAGGGCCCGGTCGAGCGACTTCAGCATGCGTCGGATCCTTCGCCGGTTCACGCCGAGATCGAAGTTCCGCCGTCGCGCACGCGAGAACGCCTCGACCCGCGTGAGCCCGTTCGCATCCAGGGCGACCCAGATCGTCAGGTCATCGACCCACCGCAGGAGCGGGACCGTACAGCTCACGGAGATGAGTCCGAGGTCTTCGTCGCGGTGCGCGAGTGTCCACAACCAGCGCCGCTTCGCGTATTTGAGCAGTTGGTCCCAGACCCGGGAGAAGGCCACTTCATAGAGGCGAGGTTCCGGGCCGCCCGGCTCACGGGTATCCGCCGAATTCTGGTGAAACCAGCGGGAGAGCCCGCTGGTCTGACCGCCGTCGGGAGATGCCTCCGTCACCTCGAAAACCCTCTTTCTCCGGTTGCCCGCGTCCGCCGCGGGCGGATAGCTTGGCGGTCCGCGGGGCCCGGTTGGCCCGGGCTCCCGGCCCCCGCAGACGGCAGGACCACTCTCCCGAAACTCTGACGGCTAAACATGCAGGCCATAATACCGTTGGCGGGAATGGGTACAAGGGTCCGTCCCCATACCCACACCCGTCCCAAACCCTTGCTCCGCGTGGCCAATCGCCCCGTGCTTTCCTACGTTGTCGAGCAACTCAGAGCCGAGGGCGTCGACGAGTTCATCTTCATCACCGGACACCTCGCCGGTCAGATCCGGGCCTTCATGGCCGAGGAGTTCCCCGGCCTCCCGGTCACCTACGTGGAGCAGGCCACCCAGCGGGGGACGGCCGACGCGGTTGCGCTGGCGGAACCCTGCGTGACCGGGCCGGTCATCATCGTCTTCGTGGACACGCTCTTCGATGCCGACTTCAGCGTGCTGCACCGCCACGCCTCCGCGTCCGGCATCATCTGGGCCAAGGAGGTCGAGGACTACCAGCGGTTCGGCGTCATCCTCACGGATGAAGCCGGATACATGAAGCGGATCATCGAAAAGCCGTCGGAACCCGTATCGAAGCTCGCGAACATCGGCGTCTACTACGTGAAGGATCATGAGCTGATGTTCGAGGGGGTTCGCCATGTGATGGACCGGGATCCCGGGCTCGGGGAGTTTTTTCTCACGGACGCCTTCCAGTACATGATCGA
Source organism: Candidatus Palauibacter sp. (assembly GCF_965261555.1). Taxonomy (GTDB): domain Bacteria; phylum Gemmatimonadota; class Gemmatimonadetes; order Palauibacterales; family Palauibacteraceae; genus Palauibacter. The sequence goes on along the minus strand of NZ_OZ253465.1, from coordinate 109,008 downwards.
CCGTGGCGCACGTCTCCATACGGCGGAAGTGGGCGGCTGGTTTGATTGCGGGAAGCCCGAGACGCTGCTCGAGACGAACCGGGCGATGCTCGAACGCGGGCACGGAGGGGATCCGGATCTCCCGGACTCCGTCGCCGTCGACGGGGCCATCGCGGTCGCGGCGGACGCCATCGTCGAGACTTCGGCGGTCGGCCCCAACGTGAGCGTGGCATCCGGGACCCGGGTCCGGGGGTCGCGCCTCCGCGACACGATCGTCGGCGCGGACAGCGTCATCGAAGACTGCGACCTCGTAGATTCGCTCGTCGGGGACCGCGTGACGCTGCGCGGCGTGCGCGGAAGAGTGAACGTGGGCGACGACGGAGTCGTCGAAGGCGAGCGGACGTGAGCCAGGACGAACTCATATACGATTGGAACGCGCTTCCGGGGAGCCACGACTACGAGGCGACCCGGGTCGAACTCGATGACGAGACGCTGCGCGACGGCCTCCAGAATCCGTCCGTCAAGGACCCGCCCATCGAGAAGAAGATCGAACTCCTCCACCTCATGGTGGACCTCGGCATCCACGCGGTCGACATCGGCCTTCCGGGCGCCGGACCCCGCGCCTACGAGGCGTGCCTCGCGCTGGCCCGGGAGATCACCGAATGCGAACTCCCGATCGAGGCCAACGCGGCCGCCCGCACGGTCAGGGCCGACATTGAACCCGTGGCGCGCGTCCAGCAGGCGACCGGTCTGAACATCGAGGTCGCCACCTTCATCGGAAGCTCGCCGATCCGCCAGTACGCCGAGAACTGGGATGTCGACCAGATCCTCTATTCGACGCGCGACGCCATCGGGTTCGCCATCGGCGAGGGACTCGACGTCATGTACGTGACTGAGGATACGACGCGGTCGCGGCCCAGGACGCTCGCCCGGCTCTTCTCGGCCGCGGTCGAGGCGGGGGCCCGGCGGATCTGTCTCGCGGATACCGTCGGTCACTCGACGCCCCACGGCGTGCGGCGACTCGTGCGTTTCGCGAAGGACATCGTGGCCGGCACGGGAGAGTCCGTGAAGATCGACTGGCACGGACACCGGGACCGCGGCTTCGGGCTGGCGAACGCGCTCGCGGCGATCGAGGAAGGTGTGGACCGGGTGCACGCCACCGCGCTCGGGATCGGCGAGCGGATCGGCAACGTCGAGATGGATCTGCTGCTCGTGAACCTCCACCTGCTCGGGACGCACAATCACCCGATCGACCGCCTGTCGGACTACTGCCGGCTCACGGCGGAGATGTGCGGAGTCGAGGTGCCCCACAACTACCCGGTCATCGGCGACGACGCCTTCCGGACGGGGACCGGCGTACACGCGGCCGCGATCATCAAGGCCATGCAGAAGGGGGACGGCTGGCTGGAGGACCGCGTCTACAGCGGCGTCCCGGCTTCGATCGTGGGGCGGAAACAGACCATCGAGATTTCTCCGGTGTCCGGTCTCAGCAACGTCCGCTTCTGGTTGAGCCGGCACGGATACGACGCGGGGGACGAGGCGCTGTGCGAGGCGGTGTTCGGGCTCGCCAAGAAGTGCGATCACACGCTCTCGCAGGACGAAATCGAAGCCGAGATCGCACGCATCGAGGCGGCGCGGGCATGAGACGGCGGACGGCGTCGTCCTGCGCGCTGGCTCTTCTCTCCGCCGGGGCGCTGGCGGCCGAGCAGCCTGCGGTCGACGACCCTCCGGCGGTGCCCGCGGGCGTGCCCGTCGTCGTCCTCCCGGTGCAGTCGGCCCTGCCGGACCCCGGAGGGACGTGGATCGGGGGGACGGGGAGCGCGGAGCGCACGATCGACCTCCTCAACGCCGAGATCGAGTTTGCGTTCGGAGAGGAAGAGGGGGCCGCACACTGGGCGCTCGCACCCGCGGTGGAGGCTCGCCTCGCCCGCAACCCGACGATCGGCGTCGACCCGGGGCGGCTCGCCTACCGGGGCCTGCTCACCGCGCCGGATTCCCGGGCGCAACTCTACGAACCGCTCCACACGCAACTCCGCCAGGTGGCCGCCCTCTTCGGAGCGCGCCTCGTCGTTCTGCCGCTCGCGGTCTCGTATCGGGAGCGTCGGGCCGTTCTGCACCTCGCGATCATCGACGTGCGGCGCAGCGCCGTCCTCTGGCACGGCCCCGTCGCGGGCGCGGTCGCGGAGGCCGCATCTCCCTTCGCCCTCACCACGCTCGCGTTGCGCGTGGCCGATCAACTCGCACCTTCCTGACGATGAAACCGCTACACGACGTCGTGTTGATCCCGGGCGACGGCATTGGCCCGGAGATATCCGAAGCCACCGTCGCGATCCTTGAAGCTGCGGGCGCGCCCATCCGCTGGCGCGAGAGCCTCGGCGGCGTCACCGCCATGGAAACCGTCGGAGAGCCGCTTCCGCAGGCGACGCTCGAATCGATCGAGGCGACCGGCGTCGCCCTCAAGGGGCCGCTCACGACCCCCATCGGCTCCGGCTTCCGGTCCGTGAACGTCGCGCTCCGCAAACACTTCGACCTCTACGCGAACGTCCGTCCCGCGGTCACCCTCCTCCCGGCCGCCCGCTATCCGGACGTGGATCTCGTCATCGTGCGGGAGAATACGGAGGGGCTCTACGCCGGGATCGAGCACTTCATCGGGATGGAGAACGATCCCCGCGCCGTTGCCGAATCCGTCATGCTCATCACGCGCTACGGGTCGCGCCGCATCGTGCGCTTCGCGTTCGAGTACGCCCTCGCCCACAACCGGCGGCTCGTGACCCTCGTCCACAAGGCGAATATCCTCAAGTACACGCAGGGTCTCTTCCTCGAGGTCGGGCGCAACGTCGCGGCCGAGTACGAGGGAAGGGTGGAATTCGACGAGAAGATCGTGGATGCCACGGCGATGCAGCTCGCGCTGGATCCGTACCGCTTCGACGTGATCGTGACCGAGAACATGTTCGGCGACATCCTCTCGGATCAGGTCGCCGGACTCATCGGCGGGCTCGGCTTCGCGCCGGGCGCGAACCTGGGCGAGCGGGCGGCGATCTTCGAGGCGGTGCATGGATCCGCGCCGGACATCGCGGGGAAGGGGATCGCGAACCCCACCTCCCTCCTGCTCGCGGGCTGCCTCCTGCTCGACCACCTCGAGGAACCCGGGGTGGCCGCGCGCATTCGCGCCGCCTTGCACCGCACCCTGCAGGACGGCGCCGCCCAGACCCCGGACCTCGGCGGTTCCGCGCGCACGGCGGAGTTCGCCGGCGCGGTGATCGAACGACTGGATGCAGCCGGTGAATGACCGGCGCGGAACGATCGGGGCGGAATGACCGGCACGGAGCGCGAGCGGATGGAAGAGCTTCACTTCAAGGGCGTGATGTGCGACGCCTGCGGCCAGATGTTCCCCAAGGGACAGTTGGACGGCAACGACTCGTGCGAAGCGTGCGGACCGCGCATGCAGCGGCGCATGCGGCGCGGGCGCCATCTGGTCGCCGCGTGCATCACGCTGCCCTTCGCCGTCTGGGTCGTCTTCTGGCTCCGCACTTCCCCCGACCTCGGTTTCCTGCCGGCGTACGCGTGGGGGCTGCCGCTTGTGGCGGCGTACTATCTCGGCTTCCGCATCGGCCGCGAGGTCGTGAAGGGCTACACCCGATGGCGGATCGGCCGATAGGCGCCCGGCCCGTAAGGCGGGCCGGCATACGGACCGTGCTGGGGCTTCCGGCCGCGGCGCTCGCCGCCATGCTCGGGATCGTCCTCGTCATCAACGCGCACGTGTACGGCTGGCCTGGAGTCGCCGCGGGCATCCTCCTCGCCGCCGCCGGCGTCGCGCTCGGCGTCCATTGTTTCCGCGCGGATTCGTCCGCCGTCCCTCACCCCGCAGCCACGGGCTGCCCGGAATCCGGAGAAACTCCCGAATGACTTTTGAAGGTGTCGACTACTTCAATCTCGATGCGCTCCTCGACGAAGAGGAGATCGCGATTCGCGACCTGGTGCGCGAGTGGGTGGACCAGGAAGTCCTACCCATCATCGGCCACCACTACATCGAACGCACGTTCCCGCGGGAACTCATCCCCCAGATGGGCGAACTCGGCTTCTTCGGGGCGAACCTCCCGGAGGAGTACGGCTGCGCCGGCCTCAACAACGTGGCCTACGGCCTCATCATGCAGGAACTGGAGCGGGCGGACTCGGGCCTCCGCTCCTTCGTCTCCGTCCAGGGCGCCCTCGTCATGTACCCGATCTTCGCCTTCGGATCCGAGGAACAGAAGCGCGAGTGGCTGCCGCGGATGGCGAGCGGCGAGTCCATCGGGTGCTTCGGCCTCACCGAGCCCGACTTCGGCTCCAACCCCGGCGGCATGATCACGCGCGCCGTCGAGGACGGGGACGAGTGGGTCCTCAACGGCGCCAAGATGTGGATCACGAACGGATCGATGGCCGACGTGGCGGTGATCTGGGCGAAGACCGGGGAGCTGGACGACGTCGGCTCGATCCGCGGCTTCATCGTCGAGACGGAGCGCGACGGCTTCTCCGCCAGCGACCAGAAGGGGAAGCTCTCCCTCCTGGCGTCCGACACTTCCGAACTCGTCCTGCAGGACGTGCGGGTGCCGCGGGCGAACCTCCTCCCGGGCAGCGGGGGGCTCAAGAGCCCGCTGAAGTGCCTTACGCAGGCGCGCTACGGGATCTCGTGGGGGGCCGTCGGGGCCGCCATGGGCTGCTATCGCGAGTCGGTCGAATACGCGAAGAACCGCGTGCAGTTCGACGGGACGCCGATCGCGCAGACCCAGATCCAGCAGGTCCGGATCGCCGACATGCTCACCGAGATCACGAAGGCGCAGCTTCTCTGCCTCCGGCTCGGCCGCATGAAGGACGAGGGCACGATGCGGCCGCAACACGTCTCGCTCGCGAAGCGCAACAACGTGAACATGGCGTGCGAGTGCGCCCGCGAGTCGCGGCGGCTGCTCGGCGCGAACGGGATCCTCGCCGAGTACGCCTCGATGCGTCACATGGCGAATCTGGAGTCCGTCTATACGTACGAGGGCACCCACGACATCCACTCCCTCATCCTGGGACACGACGCGACGGGACTCCCGGCCTACAACTGACGACCGGACGAGGGAGGTCGGGCTCTGGCCCGTATTCGTTTGGAGCCGCACGTTTCTTCGCTCAAACGACCCGTTTCACGAGGCAGAGAGCCATGTCCAACGTTCGCCGCTTCTCCATCAGTCTCGCCCTCGCCTTCGCCGCCGCCGTGCCGCTGGGCGCGCAGCAACTTGCGCCCGAGCAGTACGAGGGGCTGCGGGCGCGCCACATCGGACCCGTCGGCAACCGCGTCTCCTCGGTGGCCGGGGTCCCGGGCGACCGCAACACCTACTTCGCCGGCGCCGCGACCGGCGGGCTCTGGAAGACGGACGACGCGGGCCTGCACTGGCGGCCCGTGTTCGACGACCAGCCCGTGCACTCGATCGGCGCGCTCGCCGTCGCCCCGAGCGACCACGCGGTCGTGTGGGCCGGCACCGGCGAAACCTCGATCCGCTCGAACGTCTCGATCGGAAACGGCGTGTGGAAATCGACGGATGGCGGCGAGAGCTGGACCCACATGGGACTGGAGGGCACCGGCCGCGTGGGCCGCATCCTGATCCACCCCACTGACGCGGACATCGTGTACGTCGCGGCGCTCGGCCACGCCTACGCGGAATCCGACGAGCGCGGCGTGTACCGGACCACGGACGGCGGCGCCTCGTGGGAGAAGATCCTCTTCGTCGACCGCGGGACGGGGGCCTACGACATGGTCATGGACCCGGCGAACCCGCGGAAGATCTTCGCCACGATGTGGGACATCGACCTCAAGACGTGGAAGCGCGACAGCGGCGGGCCGGGGAGCGGCCTCCACCTCACGATGGACGGCGGCGACACGTGGACCGAACTCGAGGGGAACGGGCTTCCGACCGGCACGCTCGGCAAGATCGCCGTCTGCATGTCCCATTCGGACTCCGACCGCGTGTACGCCCTCATCGAGACGAGCGACGGCGTGCCGATGGAGGGGTACGAGGCCGACACGGGCGAGCTGTGGCGCAGCGATGACGGCGGCCGCACGTGGACGCTCGTGAACTACAGCCACAACCTCGCGACCCGGCAGGCCTACTACACCCGCTGCGGCGTCGCCTCCGACGACCGCGACGAAGTCTACTTCCTCTCGTCCAGCTTCAGTGTGAGCCGCGACGGGGGCGCGACGTACGAGATGTTCAACTTCCTGGGCGGCGGACCTCCGGGCGGCGACCCGGCGGCCCCGGGGTGGGATCTGCACGACATCTGGGTCGATCCGACCAACGCGGACCGCGTCTTCATCGGCGGCGACAGCGGCGTCGCGATCACGGAGAACCGGATGAGGTCGTGGTCCCGGATGCAGCTTCCGATCGCGCAGATGTACCACGTCACGGTGGACAACGAGATCCCCTACAACGTGATGGGGAACCGGCAGGACGGGCCCTCCTACCACGGGCCGTCGAACACGCGCTACACCGGCTTCTGGGCGCGCGGCCTCATCCCGCGCGGCGACTGGACGACCGTGGGCGGCGGCGAGAGCGGCTTCGCGACGCCCGACCCGACCGACCCGAACATCGTGTGGTCGAGCGCCTCCGGGGCCGGCGCGGTCGGCGGCATCGTCGTGCGCCACGACAGGGAGCGCGGCCAGTTCCGCGACGTCGAGGTGTGGCCCGAGTCCACCATGGGGTATCCGGCGGAGGAGATCCGTTACCGCTTCCAGTGGACCTTCCCCCTCCTCATCTCGCCGCACGACAACGAGACGATCTACGTCACGAGCCAGCACGTGCACCGCACGCGCAACCGGGGCCAGAGCTGGGAGATCATCAGCCCCGACCTCTCCACGAACAACCGGGAGCGGATGACGATCTCCGGCGGGCTCACGCCCGACAACATCGGGGTCGAGTTCTGCTGCGTGATCTACGCCTTCGACGAGTCGCCCATCGAGCAGGGCGTCTTCTGGGCCGGCACGAACGATGGCCTCGTGCAGGTGAGCCGGGACGACGGCGCCACGTGGACGAACGTCACGGAGAACATCCCGAACCTGCCTCCCGACGGCATCGTGCGGAGCATCGACGCTTCCCGCTTCGATGTCGCGAAGGCCTACATCACGATCGAGCACCACCAGGTCGGCGACTTCGACGCGCGCGCCTACAGGACGGACGACTTCGGCGAGACGTGGACGCAGATCACGAACGGGGTCGACAACTACCCGGTCGACTACACCCGCTACCTGCTCGAGGACCCGGTGCGGCCGGGCCTCCTCTACCTCGGTACGGAGACGAACGTCTACATCAGCTACGACGACGGGGAGAGCTGGCAGCTCTTCATGCCGAACCTCCCCCCGACGCCGTACTACGGGCTCATCATCCAGGAGCACTTCAACGACTTCGTGGCGGGCACGTACGGCCGCGGCTACTGGATCCTCGACGACCTGAGCCCGGTCCAGCAGCTTACGCCCGAGATCGCGGCCTCCGACGCGCACCTGTTCGCGCCGCGCGACGCCTACCGCTTCAACGACATCTCCGAACCGCAGGTGATGTACGAGGACTGGTCCGTGGGCGAGAACCCGCCCAACGGGGCGTCGATCAACTACTGGCTCGCGGACGGAGAGGGACGCGAGGTGAAGGTCCGCGTCGAGAACGGGGACGGCGAGACGCTCGCCACGCTCGACGGCTCCAGCCACGACGGCTTCAACCGCGTGTGGTGGAACTTCCGGGGGCCGGACGCGAAGCCGATCCAGTACCGGACGAAGCCGCAGTTCGCGGACTGGATGCCGATGCCGGAGGTGTCCCGGCAGGTCGGCGGCGGCTTTTTCGGCTTCGGCGGCGGGCCCCGGCAGCCGCCGGGAACCTACACGGTGACGCTGGTCGTGGACGGCGAGGACGTGGGGTCCGAGGAACTGACCGTCCTGCGCGATCCCAGCTCCGAAGGGTCCATGGCGGATATCCTGGCGCAGAAGGCTCTGCTCGACGACATCGTCGATGACCGGAACCGGCTCGCCGATCTCGTCAACCAGATCGAACTGCTGAGGCGGCAGATTTACGACCTGCGCCCCGTGCTCGAAGACGCGGGGGACGCCGAGGATGTCATCGAGGCGGGAGAGGCGCTCGACGAGTCGCTCATGGAGGTGGAGGGCGAACTCGTGCAGCTGAAGAACACCGGATCCGACGGGGTCCGCTGGCCCTCGATGATCGGCGGCCGTCTGTCCTACCTCCAGCGCACGGTGGGGACGGCGGACTTCCCGCCCACCGACCAGCACGCCGAGGTGGCGCAGATCCTGAGCGACCAGATCGACGAGGTCCAGGTGCGGCTGGAAGCGGTGCTGGCCGACGAACTCGCCGAGTTCAACCGGATGCTCCAGGCGAGGGTCGGCCGCGTCATCACGACGGAATAGAGCGCGGCAAGCCGAACCGAAAGCGAAAGGGAGAACTTGCGCTTGCCGCTGGGGCCCTGACCTCGGCGAGGTCCGGGCCCCAGGCGATTATCGTGCTACGCCAGACAATGCGCGTGGTACATTTCTTCCTTCTTTATGTACTCAAGGGTAACCGTGGCACAGGCATCGTCAGCCATGAGACCGTCAACACAGTCGTTCCAAGCGGCAAAAGCTTCGTCGTCACCAATGTCGGATCGGGAAATCGCACAGTCGGGATCGGGGCCGTCGGCGGACACACCCGTGAGGCTCCCGCCCATGAACTCGCGGAAGACCGGGTCACTCATATCCTTGACGACGTTATCCGCGTCGCGGCGTGAGATTGCAAGCGGCCCCTCGCCCATCCAGTAGATGTCAACAGTGCGCGACTTCTTTTGGATCGCCGCGTACTGTCCCGGCTGGAGGTCATCCATCGCCGACGCGACTGCTTGAACGGCCCACGCGCCATCGTCCGACGCAGGTGACACAACTTCACCTTCATCGGCACATGCGGCCAGCGCGAACCCCAGCACGGAAACGGCCAACGGGTTCCGATTCATGTATCACCACCCCTCTCACGTATCATGTAACGATGATCGACTACCGGAAACTGCCGGAAGAACGGTAAGCGGCGCAGCCGGGGGGGGGGCAAGCAGAGATCGAAAGATCGCCGCCCGATGCTCCATTTGACCCGACGGCAAGGCGGGAGTTCTTGTGGGAGACACCTCACTCTACGCGTCGGAGGATCCGATGAACGCAGGCCAATGCGGACTCGACGCATGCGGGCGCGTCCAATAGCAGCTGCGGCAGTGTACCCGGTGGTCCTCCGGCTGGCGGCCGCGGGCGCGTTGGCCGGGGGCACGCTCGCCTGCGCGCCCGGCGGGGAATCCGCCCCGGAGTCGCGCCCGGCGACGGCGGGGTTCTGCTCGAACGTGCCCCGATCGCAGTACGCCAGCCTGGAGCGCGTCGAGGTCTCGGACGACTGGTTCGAAGTCTATCGCGTCGCGCCGGCCGTGTACGCGATCTACGAGCCGTTCCAGTTCCAGGAGGTCATCTCCTACCTGATCCTGGGTGAAGAGGGCGCCCTCCTCTTCGACACGGGGATGGGGATCGGCCGCATCCGCACCGTCGTGGACGACCTCACGGCGCTGCCCGTGACCGTCCTCAACTCGCACACGCACCTGGACCACGTCGGGGGGAACGCGGAGTTCGAGCGCGTGCTCGCCATGGACACGGAGTTCACCCGCACGCACGCCCGCGGCCGCACGAACGCCGAGGTGCGGGGAGAGGTGGCCGCGGACGCGCTCTGCCGGGCCCTGCCCGCCGAGATCACGGAGGACGACTACCACACGCCCGCCTTCGAGATCGACGCCTTCATCGAGGACGGACACCGGATCGACCTCGGCGGACGCACGCTCGAAGTCCTCGCCGTCCCCGGCCACGCTCCCGACGCGATCGCCCTCCTCGACGCCGAAGCCGGGTTTCTCTGGACCGGGGACTCCTTCTACGAGGGCCCGATCTGGCTCTTTGCGCCGGAGACGGACCTGGAGGCGTACCGCACCTCGGTGGCCCGGCTCGCCGAACTCGCCCCCGAGCTGACGACGCTGTTCACGGCCCACAACACGCCGGTCGCGCAGCCCTCCCGGCTGCTCGAACTGAACGATGCCGTGGAGGCCATGTTCGAGGGCATCGCCATCGGTAACGCGTTACCGGGCGGAGGAGTCGAGTTCGTGTTCGAGGGTTTCACCATCCTGTTGCGACGGGAGCAGCTTTGACCGACCCGATCCGCGACTTCATCGAGCGAGAAGGCTTTCTGGTCCTCGATGGGGGCCTGGCGACGGAACTCGAGACCCTGGGCTGCGATCTCGACGATCCCCTGTGGTCCGCCCGCGCCCTCATCGACGACCCGGGGGCGATCCGCACCGCGCACCTCCGCTTCCTCGAGGCGGGCGCCGACTGCATCGCCACCGCGACCTACCAGGCGACCTTCGAGGGCTTCGCGGCCCGGGGCCTCGACGCGTCCGACACGGCGCGTCTCCTCGGCCGGGCCGTCGAGATCGCCGTCTCCGCGCGCGACGGGTTCGTGGCCGAGCGCGCCGCCGCCGCCACGGAGCCGGCCGATCGCCCGCGACCCCTCGTCGCCGCCAGCGTCGGACCCTACGGCGCCTTCCTCGCCGACGGGTCCGAGTACCGGGGCGACTACGGGCTCTCCGCGGCCGAACTGTACGACTTCCACGCCCGGCGCTGGGAGACCCTCGCCGAAACCCCGGCCGATGTCCTCGCGTGCGAGACCACTCCCTCCCTCGAGGAAACGCAGGCCTACTGCCGGCTCGCCGCCGTGTCCCACCATCCGACGTGGATCAGCTTCCAGTGTCGCGACGCCGCCCACCTCGCGGACGGCACGCCGTTCGAGACCGCCGTCGCCCTGTGCGAGGCCGAACCCCACGTTGTCGCGGTCGGCGTGAACTGCGTCGATCCGCGCCTTGTTGCGCCGCTCATCCACGCGGCGCGGCGGGCGACCGGAAAACCGATCCTCGTCTATCCCAACTCGGGGGAGGAATGGGACGCGGACGCGAAGCGCTGGACGGGCCCCGCGACCCCGCTGGACTGGGCCCGGAGCGCCACCGAGTGGCGGCGGGAGGGCGCCGACGGCGTCGGCGGCTGCTGCCGCGTGGGCCCCGCCGGGATCGCCGCCATCCGCGCGGATGCCGTGCGCTGACCCACAGAGCTTTCTTGGCGCCGGGTCTCCGTGGCCCGTAAGGTTTCCCCGGGCCTCATCCGGTAGCGGAGCGAACATCGCCATGTGGCACGACGACATCCTCGGAACGATCGGCGGGACGCCGCTGGTGCGCGTGAACCGCCTGGCCGCGCACCTCCCCGGCACCGTCCTCGCGAAGCTCGAGTACTTCAACCCCGGCGGCTCCGTCAAGGACCGGATCGGGATTTCGATGCTCGAGGACGCGGAGGCGCGGGGAGAGATCGCGCCCGGCGGCACGATCGTCGAGGGGACGAGCGGGAACACCGGCGTGGGCCTCGCGCTCGCCGCCATCGCGCGCGGCTACAAGTGCATCTTCGCGACCACGGACAAGCAGAGCCCTGAGAAGATCGCGATCCTGCGGGCGCTCGGGGCGGAGGTCATCGTCTGCCCCACGGCCGTGGACCCGGAAGATCCGCGCTCCTACTACCAGGTCTCGCGCCGGCTCGCGGAGGAGACGCCCAACTCCTTCTACATGAACCAGTACGACAACCCCGCGAACACGGCGGCCCACTTCCGGACGACGGGTCCGGAACTGTGGGAGGGGACGGAGGGGAGGATCACGCACCTCTTCGTCGGCTCCGGCACCGGCGGCACGATTTCGGGCTCCGCCGACTACCTCAAGGAACGGAACCCCGGCGTCCGGATCATCGGCGTGGATCCCTTCGGCTCCGTCTACTGGAAGTACTTCCACACCGGGGAGTTCGACGAGGACGAGATCTACCCGTACGTGACCGAGGGGGTCGGGGAGGACATCCTCGCGGGCAACATGAACTTCGACATCGTGGACGACTACGTGCGCGTCACGGACCGCGAGTCGATGCTCATGACCCGCCGTCTCGCCCGCGAGGAGGGGATGTTCCTCGGCGGCTCGTGCGGCATGGCGATGGCCGGCACGCTCCAGTGGATGGAGGCGAACCGGGAGACGCTCTCGGACGACGACGTGCTCGTCGTGATCATGCCCGACGGCGGCTACCGGGCCCTCGGCAAGGTCTACAACGACGTCTGGATGCAGGAGCACGGCTTCCTGGACGAGGGCGAGACCCTCACCGCGGGCGCGCTCGTCGCACGTCGTTCGACCGAAAGGCCGCTTGTGTCGGCCCCGGCCGACATGTCGCTGGACGACGCGATCGCGTCGATGCGGGAGCACGCGATTTCACAGCTTCCCGTGATGGAGGAGGGAGAAGTCGTCGGGAGCCTCATCGAGCAGAACATCCTGCGTTTCCTCATGGGAGACCCCGACGCGCGGGCACGCCTCGTGGGCGACCTCATGGGCCCGCCCTTCCCGGTGGTGGAAGCCGCGAGCCCCGTGCACGCCTTCGCCAACGAGTTGAGCGGAGACCAGCCTGCCGTGCTGGTGCGAGGAGAAGACGGCACCCTCGCCATCCTCACCCGCTCCGACCTGATCTCGGCCCTGGGAGCCGAGAGCGCCTCGTAACGCACGGCCGGACGATCCCGCGGGAACGTCGGTGCTTGCAGTTCAATGGCGATGATGTCAGAATGATGTCATGGCTATTCAGATCACGATCCGAGGCGTTCCCGAAGAGGTGCGTGACGGGCTGAAGGTCCGTGCTGCGTCGCGCGGTCAATCCATGCAGGAGTATCTGCGTGGCGAACTCGAGCGAATCGTGGCGAAGCCCACCCTCGATGACTGGCTCGCGGAAGTTCGCGCCCGGAAGCGAGTCTCGGTCAATCGAGTGACCACCGAGAGCATCCTGGAAGCGCGGGACGCCGATCGGAGGTGACGGTCGTCGTTGACGCCTCGGTCCTCGCGGCCGCGGCCGCCGAGACGGGACCGGAGGGTGCCTGGTCCGAGGCCGTCATCGCGGAGGCGCGGGCGACAGGTTGGCTGGCCGGTCCGGAGATAGCCCTCGCCGAAGCCGCCAACGTCATTCGCAGGCTGGAGCTTGCCGAGCGACTTCCGAGCCGTGAAGCCGATGTCGCCCAGCGTGACCTGCTCAAGCTCGACATCGAGTTGTTCCCGTTCGAACCTCTGGCCGCTCGCGCATGGGAACTGCGCCACAACCTCACGATCTACGACGGCTGGTCCGTGGCGCTGGCGGAGGCCCTCTCCTGCCCGCTGCTGACGCTGGACCGGCGACTCGCCCGCGCCGCCGCTGGCACCTGCCGGGTCATCACCCCATGAGCATCGTGCGCCGCCTCGCCCCGGAGGCGTTAGTGTTCTTCGAAGAAACGACTGATGACTTTGATATGGAGATGTCGATGGAGCCTAGGAGCGGGTACGAGTACTCGAGAGTTCGCCGCATCATGCGGCGGGCGGCGGAACTTGTCCGGCGCGGCTGGATCCAAGGCGATGCAGCGGCGGACGCCGATTGGTGCTCATGCGACACAGGCGATCCGGCGGCTGTCAGGTGGTGCGCGGTAGGTGCGCTGGAGGCAGCTAACGCGCACGACACGGGACCGAGTGTCGACAACGTTCTTCTCCAAGAGCTATTGGAAGCCCACGTCGGCGACGCGGGGGAGTGGAACGACACCGAAGGAAGGACGGCCTCGGAGGTCGCGGCGGTGTTGGAAGCCGTTGCCGCAGCCTCGAACGGTTGGGACATATGGCAAGGGTTGGGTCGAAGACTCCTGGCGGCGCCGTGAGGTCCGATCTCCAGCGTACGTCCGGGGCGGTCGGGGAGGGGAACGTTCCCAAGGCAACCCAACTCCTAGGCCCGGGCTGGCGTGCCGACTTGGCTGGGGTGGCCTCAAGTGCTCGCCGTTCCATGATCGTGGCGGCTCCCTTCATCACGTACGAAGCGGCCGTCTGGTTCCGCCGCCAACTCGCCGCAGACGTGGAACTCACCACGCTTGCAAGCATTAGAGCTGATGCGGTCGCTTCGCCCGGGCTCGACATGACCGCCCTCCTTCACCTGGCCGAGCGTTCGGACGAGACGCATGTGATCGCGCTTCCGAATCTTCACGCGAAGGTCTTCGTAGCCGACGACGAGGCCGCGATTGTGACGTCGGGGAACCTGACGCGCTCGGGCTTGGACACGAACATCGAATACGGTGTCTTGCTACGCGAACCGCAGTTGGTCCGTACGATTCGCAGCGACATGGGCGCCTTCGCCAAGCTGGGGCAGCAAGTCGGCCCGACTGAGCTAACCCAGCTCGTGTCGCTACAGGCCGACCTCCGCCAAGCCCGCGACAAGGCCGAGGCCGAAGCGGATGCGGAATCCGGCGCACGAGCGAGGTTCCGGGAAGTCATGCGGCACGCCAAGCCTCGGTTCGTCCAGGCTCATGTCGGAAACAGAAGTGCGAACGCGGTCTTTAGCGATGCGATTCTGTTCGTGCTGAGAAGGGGCCCGCTGACCACGGACGCGATCAACGAACAGGTGCGTCAACTGCTACCGGACCTCTGCGACGACTCCGAGGAACTCGTCATCAACGACGAGCGCTACGGAAAGCGGTGGAAGCATCGAGTGCGCAACGCCCAGCAATCCCTGAAGAGAAGGGGCGAGGTGACGTACGACGCCGACACGGAGCTTTGGGCCTTGGCGTGACGCGCCTCGCGGCGGATCAGCCTTCGCCGGGGAGGGAGTAGAGGTGGGCGGTGACCAGGGCGGCGACGAGGAGGAGGAGGGCCACGACCCATAGGTGTCCGGCGGCGAGCACCGCCGAGACGAGGATCGCGCTCCACAGGAAGATCGTCGCGCCGCGCCGCACGCGGGTGGAGATCACGCCGCGCTCCCGGTATGCGGTGAGGTAGCGTCCGAACACGCGGTTCTCCAGCAGCCAGCGCTCCGCGCGCGGGGAACTGCGCGCATAGCACCAGGCGGCGAGAAGCAGGAAGCACGTCGTGGGCCAGAGCGGCACGACGATGCCGATGATGCCCGCGGTCACGCTCAGCGTCCCGACCCCCAGGAAGACGGCTCGTCGCACGGGACCCGGCAGCGCCCTCGCGGCGCGCTCCGCAGCCCGGTGATCGACCGGGCATTGGGCCGCCTGCGGAGGGGTCGCCGTCCGGCCCCGGGGCATGTTCGGATTCGGCTTCATGTCGGTGAAGTTCGTCGAAGCTCGGCGTTCTCGGGGTCATCGGACGAGGGATCATGCGCCCGGGAGGACTCGAACCCCCAGCCTTCTGATCCGAAGTCAGACGCTCTATCCAATTGAGCTACGGGCGCGGGCGCCGCGAGCCGAAAACGGTAGACGCAGCCCGCGTCCGATGCAACCGAACGCGGCCGCCCCGACGGTCCGCGTCGTCGCCTCCGGGTCGCACCCGGCGTCGGGTCCGGGCTAGATTCGGGGACGCCTTCCACCAGAACCGGAGCGGAACGATGCGACGATTGCGCACACTCTTCCTCCTGGGCGTGCTGGCCGCCGGACCCCCGGCGCTCGCGATGCCCACCCCCTCGCTCGCCCAGGGCCGGCCGAACGTGGCCATGGCGGAGAGCTGGCCCGATGCCGATCCCGGCGACGTGGAGTCGGTCGACAGCATCCTGACGGCACTCTACGACGTGATCTCGGGCCCGGCCGGGCAGGCGCGCGACTGGGACCGCTTCCGCTCCCTCTTCATCCCCGAGGCCCGCCTCATTCCCACGGGCCGGTCCCCGCAGGGCGAGCACGGCTACAACGTGTGGAGCCCGGGCGAATACGCGGAACAGGCGGGCGGCTTCCTCGAGCAGAACGGGTTCTTCGAGCGGGAGATCGCCCGCACGGAGGAGCGCTTCGGCCCGGTGGTGCACGCGTTCTCGACCTACGACTCGAAGCGGAACGCCGACGACCCCGAACCGTTCGCCCGCGGCATCAACTCGATCCAGCTCATGCACGACGGCGACCGCTGGTACGTCGTCACGATCTACTGGGCCGGGGAGCGGTCCGACCTGCCGATCCCCGGACAGTATCTGCCTTCCGGGAACGGAGGAGGTGCCCCGTGAAGTCTTCCCCGAAACTCCGCTCTGCCGCCGCGTGGCCCGCCGACTCGTGGAGCGTCGCCGCGTGGACCGCCACGGTCGCGGTGGCGCTGGCGGCCGCCCCGCCGCTCCAGGCGCAGAATCTGGCCCGCTTCGAGCCCGTCCCCGCGCGCGACAACGCCTTCGCGCTCACGCTCGAGTCCATCATGCGGGGCTCCGAGCACGTGGGGCAGGCGCCCGTCGGCGTCAGCTGGTCCGACGACGGCGAATGGATCTACTTCCGCTGGCTCCCGGGCGGCGCCGAGTGGCACGAGCCGCGCGCCCTCTACCGCGTCCGTTCGACCGGCGGCACGCCCGAGCGGGTCGATGACGAGGAAGAGCTTCGACTCGGTCCCATCCTGGCGCCCGGCGACGTCTCCCCGGATGGCCGCTGGCGCGTGACCTCCTCCGCCGGAGACCTCTATCTCATCGACCGGGACGGGGCCACGACGCGCCGGCTGACCCACACGGAGGACTCCGAGGCGGGTCCCGTCTTCTCCGGCGACGGCGCCTCCATCTTCTTCCGCCGCGGGAGCAACCTCTTCGCCTTCGACATCGACGACGGCGAGATCCGGCAACTCACCTCCGTGGGCGGTCCGGAACAGCCCGAGGACCCGGAGGCGGAGGGGCACAAGGCCTTCCTCGAAGAGCAGCAGCGAGAGCTGTTCGAGCACATCCGCGTCCAGGACATCCGCGAGGAGCGCGCCGAGGAGCGGCGCGAACTCCGGGAGGCCGGGCAACGCGAGACGCTGCACCTCGCACAGGGAGAACGCGCGCAGTTCTTCGCCGCGGACCCGACCGGAAGCCGCGTCGCGGTCACCGTCACTCGCGGCAGCTTCAACGAAGGTGGCCGGCGCACCGACATCCCCCTCTGGGTCACGCAGTCCGGCTACACCGAGAACACCGAGATGCGCCCCAAGGTCGGGGACGAGCAGGGCGTCTCGCGCCTCGCCATCGTCGACACCGGGACGGGCGAGGCGACGTGGCTCGACCTCACCGGCGACGGCTTGGATGCGGAGTCCGGGGACGAGACCGGCGACATGGCCGGCGCGGACGATGCCGACGACGCGGGCGATGCGGAGGGTGGCCCGAAGGGAGACGACCGCCTCGCCGTGGCGAGCTTCGCGGGCTGGAACGATTCCGGCTCACACGGGCTCGTATTCGCGGTGGATTACGACTACAAGACGTGGCGCCTCTACGCCTGGGAGGCGGCGACCGGCGCGCTCACGATGCTGGACACCCACTACGATGAGGCTTGGGTCGGCGGCCCCTGCTTCGGCTTCCAGGGCGCGGGCTGCATCGGCTGGCTCCCGGCGGAGGCGGCGGGCGAGATGCCCCGCGCCTGGTACGTGAGCGAGGAGACCGGCTACTCCCACCTGTACGCGATCGACGCCGACGGCGGGAACCGCGAGGCGCTCACGGCCGGAGAGTGGGAGGTCCTCGGCGTGACGATTCCCGATGGATGGGATTCGTTCCTGATGCAGACGAGCGAGTTGTCACCCTTCGACCAGCACCCGTGGCGCATGGAGTTCGACGGCTCGGACCGGGTTCAGCTCCTCGAGGGAGAGGGTTCGTTCACCGTCACGCCGTCGCCCGACGGGCGCCGCTTCGCCGTCCTCCATTCGCGCGCGAACCGGCCGCCCGAACTCTACCTCGCCGACGCCGCGCCGGGCGCCGCGCTGGCCCAGGTCACGACCTCCCCCACCGAGACGTGGCTCGGCTTCCCCTGGCTCGTGCCCGAGATCGTGCAATTCGAGGCCCGCGACGGGGTGCCCGTGCCCGCCCGCATCTACCGGCCCGCCGACTTCGGGGTCGAACCCAACGGGGCCGGCGTCATCTTCGTCCACGGGGCGGGATACCTGCACAACGTCCACAACTGGTGGTCGAACTACTACCGCGAATACATGTTCCACCACTTCCTGGCGGCCCAGGGCTACACGGTGCTCGACATCGACTACCGCGGCTCCGCCGGATACGGGCGCGACTGGCGCACGGCGATCTACCGGCACATGGGCGGCTGGGACCTCTCCGACCAGGTGGACGGCGCCGCGTACCTCGTCCGCGAGGAGGGCGTCGATCCCGGCAGGATGGGGATCTACGGGGGCTCGTACGGCGGCTTCATCACGCTGATGGCGCTCTTCACCGCGCCGGAGTCCTTCGCGGCGGGCGGCGCGCTCCGCGCCGTGACCGACTGGGCGCACTACAACCACTGGTACACCAGCCGCATCCTCAACCTCCCGCACGAGGACGAGGAAGCGTACCGCCAGTCCTCGCCCATCTACTTCGCCGAGGGGCTCGAGGGACACCTCCTCATCGCACACGGGATGTACGACACGAACGTGCACTTCTCCGACGTCGTGCGCCTCGCCCAGCGGCTCATAGAACTGGGGAAGGAGAACTGGGAGATGGCCGTGTACCCGGTGGAGAACCACGGGTTCGTGGAGCCCTCGTCGTGGACCGACGAATACCGGCGCATCTACGAGCTGTTCGAGCACGTGATCGGCGATGGCCAGGGGGCATCGGCCAGCGGCGCTTCGCCCAACGGGGAGGGTGGCTGAACACACGGGCCCTCCTCGCGGCGGCCCTGCTCGCCTCGGCCTGCGGGACGCCGGAGCCCGGCCCCTGGGTCGAGGCGGACGGATACCGGTGGCGGGAGCTGCAGCCGCGCGGCTCCGGAGGCTTCCGTCCGCTCGACGCGTCGCGTCGCGGCGTGGCCTTCCTCTATGACGTCGACGAGGCGGCGCGCCTCGACAACCGCGTGCTCGCCGAGGGGCAGGGCGTGGCGATCGGGGATGTGGACGGCGATGGTCTGGCCGACGTCTTCTTCGCCGGCTTCGGGGGCGCGAGCGCCCTCTACCGCAACCTCGGCGGTTGGCGCTTCGAGGAGATCACGCCCCCCTCCCTCGCGCTCGAAGGCGTGCTCGCGCGAGGGGCGGCGCTCGTCGACCTGGACGGAGATGATGACCTCGATCTCGTGATCACGGTCCACGGGGGCCGGAACCGGATCTTCCTCGGCGACGGCGCGGGCGGCTTCTCGGAACTCGAGGACGCGGGTCTCGCCGGGGCGTGGGGGAGCACGACCCCTGCGCTGGCCGACACCGACGGGGATGGGGATCTCGACCTCTACATCGCGAACTACAAGACGCGGCAGGTGGACGACCTCCATCCGCCCGATGTGCTGGACATCAATCACATCCGGCGGGGCGAGGACGGTGGGCCCTTCATTCCGCCCGAACTCCGCGAACTGTACGCGGAGCACTACCGCGTGGAGTTGCTCGATGGCCGCTTCGTGCGCCGCTTCGAGCTCGGAGAGCCGGACGAATTCTACACCGGACTCGGGGACGGAAGATTCGCGCCCGCGGCCGCCGGCCCGCCCCTCACGCGTTCCCGCGGGAACGTCCCGGTGCCGGCTCGGGACTGGGGACTCGCGGCCCGCTTCAGCGACTGGGACGAGGACGGCGACCCGGACCTCTACGTTGCGAACGACTTCAACAGCGAGGACGGGATCTGGCTCAACGAGGGCGACGGGACCTTCTCGCCCGTCTCGAACGAGGCCGTCCGCGCGACGAGCCTCTCCTCGATGGCCGTCGACGTCGGAGATCTCGATCGCGACGGAGACCTCGACCTCCTCACGACCGACATGCTCGCCCGGGACGCGGCGGAGCGCCTCGTCCAGACGCCGAGTTACGAGGCCGCCCCGGAGCCGCCCGGGGTCACGGACACGAGAGTGCAGCTGAACCGGAATGCGGTGCAGCTGAACCGCGGCGACGGGACCTTCGCCGAGGCGGCGTGGGAACTCGGGCTCGCCGCCTCCGACTGGACATGGGGCGCGCTCATCATGGACGCGGACCTGGACGGCTGGAACGACATCCTGGTCACGACGGGCCATGCGTGGGATCAGCTCGACGGCGATGCGAACGCCCGAATCGCGGCGATCCCCGGCCTGCCGGCGGATCAGGCGCTGCGCATGTTCCCGGCGCTCGCGCAGCCGAACGTCGCCTTCCGCGGCGGGCCGGGCGGCTTCACCGACGTGAGCGAAAGCTGGCGCTGGGGAGGCGAGCCGGATATCTCGCACGGCCTCGCCACGGGCGATCTCGACAATGACGGGGACCTCGACGTCGTCGTGACCCGACTCGGGGCGCCCCCCCTCCTGTACCGGAACGACGCCGCAGCCCCCCGCATGCTCGTGCGTCTCAGGAGTCCGGGCCCGAACACCCGCGGGATCGGCGCCCGGATCCGCCTCGAGACCCCCACCGCGCCCGGCGCCGCCGAGGCGCCGGCCCCCCAGGTGCGCGAGATCACGGCGGGAGGCGCGTACCTCTCGTCCCCCGAACCCGCTGCCAGCCTTGCCGCGTCCGCCGACGGACAGATGACGCTTATCGTCGACTGGCCGGACGGCCGCCGCACGCGGCTGGAGGGGATCGTCGCGAACCGGGAATACGTCATCGACGCCGCCACCGCCGAGGCGGCCGGTCCCGATCCGGCGCCCGAACGCGACGACGCGGCCGGCGCCGCCCATTTCGTCGACGTTTCGGATGGGCTCGGGCACCGGCACGTCGAAGCGCCCTTCGACGACAGGCTCCGGCAGCCGCTCCTGCCCCGTTCGCTCGATCGCCTCGGCCCGGGCGTGTCGTGGATCGATGTGGAGGACGATGGCGACGCGGATCTCGTGGTCGGGAGCGGCCGGGGGGCCAGCCCGGTCGTGATTCGGAACGAGGGCGACGGTTTCGCCGCCCCGCGGGCCCTCGTGCCCGCGCTGGCGTGGGACGCAACCGCCGTGCTGCCGCATCGCGCGGCCGGCGGTCGCGTCACGCTGCTCATCGGCACGAGCGCGTACGAGGCGGGCACGCCCGCGGAAGCCGCGGCCGTTCCCGCGGTCATCGCGGCGCCGCTCGGCGCGTCCGCGCCGGCGCCCCCGCTCATCGAAGCTCCCGGCGCCCCGCCCGGGCAGCTCCCCGCCGCGACCGGCCCGCTCGCCCAGGCCGACATCGACGGCGACGGCGATCTCGATCTCTTCGTGGGCGGACGCGTCGCCCCCGGCGCCTACCCCGCCGCGGTCGATTCCCGCCTGTTGATCCACGACGGCGACGCCCTGCGCCTCGATGCGGAGCGCTCCCACCCCTTCGCGCGCCTCGGGCTCGTTTCCGCCGCCCTCTTCACGGATTACGACCTCGATGGCGACCCCGACCTCGCGCTCGCCCTGGATTGGGGCAGCGTCCGCCTCTTCCGCAACGACGAGGGCCGTTTCACCGATGTGAGCGACGCCTTGGGGCTCACGCGTCTCGGGGGGCGCTGGAACGGCCTCGCCGCTGCGGATTTCGATGAGGACGGCCGGCCCGACCTCGTCGCGACCGGCTGGGGCGCGAATCTCGACGTCCCGCCCGCCTATTCGCTCATCTACGGCGATATGAATCGCGACGGCATCGTCGATCTCGTCGAAGCCCGGACGGAATCCGGCGTGTGGCGCCCTCTCCGGGGCAGGGACGCGCTCGCCGTCCCGGGCGGACTCTCCACGCTCCTGCGCGTGACGTACGAGCGCTTCGCGAGCACGCCCCTGACCGACCTCATCGGCGGCCTGGACCCCGAGCGCCGGCTCGACGCGAACGAACTGCGCCACACGGTGTGGCTCAACCGTCCTTCCGGCTTCGAGAGCGCCCCGCTGCCCGTGGCGGCCCAGCGCGCGCCCGCCTTCGGCGTCGCCGCCGCCGACTTCGACGGCGATGGTCACGAAGATCTCGTCCTCGCGCAGAACTTCTACGCCGGCCGGCCGGGGGCGCCGCGCTACGACGCGGGGCGCGGGCTCTGGCTGAGAGGGGACGGCGAGGGGGGCTTCGAACCGGTGCGAGGCTCCCGCTCCGGGATCGGCGTCTACGGGGACGCCCGGGCCGTCGCGCTCGCGGACCACGATCGCGATGGGCGCGTGGACCTGGCCTTCGGCGTCAACGGCGGCGAGACCCGGCTCTACCGCAACGTCGGTGCGACGCCCGGCCTCCGGGTCACGCTCGAGGGCCCACCCGCGAACCCGCGGGCCATCGGCGCCCGCCTTCGGCTCGAATACGCGGACGGAACGCTCGGTCCGGCGCGGGAGGTCCGGTCGGGGGAGGGTTACCTCGCCCGCCATGAATCGACCCAGACGCTCGGCGTGGCCGGCGCGGCGGGTGCGTCACGCACGCCCGCCACGCTCCGGGTCGTGTGGCCGAGTGGCGAGACGACATCCGTTCCGATTGCGCCGGGGACGCTGGAAGTGCGCGTCCCGGCCCCCGGCGGCTCTGGCGGCTAGCGGTAGCGGATGCCGAAGCCGATCGTGACGCCGATATCGTTCTGAAGCTTCGACGCGTCCGTCGCGGCGGAGATGTAGTAGGACGCCATGTCTCGAAGTTCGCCCCGGAACCAGAGCGATGACATGAGATGTACCCGGACCCCGACCGCCGCCGTCGCCATCGGATCCGTCGCGCTGAGCTTCGGCACCTCGGCGCCGTAGAACTTCAGCTGCCGGAGTCCCCCGCCCACCGTGAAATAGGGTTCGAGCGCGCCCGCCGAGCCTGACGACCGCAGCCGGAACGTCAGGTTCACCGTGCCCGCCAGGTACTCCGTCTCGCCGAGCGTTCCGAGTCCCCGTCCGGGTCCGCCGCCGACGCCTTCGAGCGTCGCCGGGGAATAGAGCCCCATGACGCCGATCCCGACCGAGCGCGACGCCCAGTAGGTCACTTCGCCCCCCATCATCACATCCGGCGGCATCACGATGCCGTAGGCGCCGGTATTGTCCGTGAGGTTGTTGAGAGGCTGGATCACGCCGGCGAGCCCGAACACTTCCGGACCGGTATCGTCGCCGGCCGGCGCCGCGGGGGTCATCTGGGCCGTCAGGCTCGACGCTCCGAGAGAGAGCCCGCAGAGAAAGAGAGAGAGATGGGGAAGAACGCCGGACGGGCGTCTCATTTGGTCCTCACGATCGTGATTAGCGGTTCCGCGGTCTCACCCGCCGGGGTTCCTCCCGCCGTTTCCAGCGACAGCGAAAGACCCGGCGCACCGGGAGCCGAGGCGAGTGAGAAGTACTGCACGCTCGACGGCCCTACGTCGAGGCTCAGCACCCGGGTTTCAAACCCCAGCGGCTCGGTCCGGAGCGCGATCGCGGTCGGAAGACCCGATCGGGTGTCCGCATCCTGATTCAAGGATCGGAACACATCCGCGGCGTCCCACGTTGCCGCGGCGAGTTGCGGCAACGCCTCCGGCGCGTCGAGGTCCTCCTCCGGGGAATCCTCCGTCCCTTCGTCCAGCGTCCCCGCGCCCAGCGCCAGGGCGACCGACACGTCCGCCAGAATGCTCGCCCACTCCCTGCCCGTGACCCGCTCCAGATTCGCGATCCCGCGTCCGTAGTTCTGTCCGCCCCCGACCACGGATCGGAAGAAGGCGCGTTCATCTCCCCCCGCCTGGTCCGCGAGCCGTCGCAGGAGGAACCAGCCGAAGCCCCGCATCTGCAACCCGCCGACGCCGTCCAGGTCGTCCGTCGAGACGGTGGGAGCGCCGGGGAGTCCGAGCATGTACAGGCCGAGGTTGCGGAAGTTGCCCAGCATGTATGCATTGAAGGTGTCGAGCGCCTCGGGCGTCTCGGATACGCGGTCGAAGGTGAGGCGATCGCCCACGGGGAGCCCGAGGGCGGCGAGCCCCGCCACTTCCTCGGCCAGGCTCGAAAGCGCCTCGTCCAGCCAGATCTCCTCGATCGCCCCGAAACCGGCCGAAGAGGTGGGCGCCCGGCGGCCGGCGCTGACGATATGCTGGATTTCATGCGCCACGAGGGCGGGCGTCTCGCGCAGCAGGTCCGCCGCCGAGATCGCGCGGCCGAGCGTCGCATCGGGGTCCGCGCTCACGCTGTAGACGATCTCCGCTTCGTTGCTCGCCGGGCAGATCCCGCCGTCCGGGTCCGACAACTCGCCGTCGCCCCTTCCCGAAGCGGCAAGATCCTGGGGGAGGGAGAACCCGCCGACGCCCGCCTCGCCATCGCCGAGCCGGTTCACGGCGGGCGTGAACAGGATGACGACGCGCCCGTTCCGGTCGATGTCCTCGGGGGGACCGAAATAGGAGGTCACCGCCGGGAGAACCGTCCCGTCCAGTTCCCGGGCGAGCGCGAGCCACTCTTCCTCCGTCGGACCTCCGGCGGGTGCGGCGAGATCCTCCACGAGAACCACGCCGTCGCCCACGGCCCGCACGGTTCCCCTTACCGTGCTCGCGGGGTCGACGCAGGTCCCCGCCAGCTCCGGGCCGACGGAGAAGAAGTACTCGAGCGTGTCTCCCGGGACCGGCGCGGAAACCGCCGCCGATCCATCGGGCCGAAGGGGCGAGACCCGGGCCTGAACAAGTTGCGCAAGCGTGCGGGCGCGAATCCCGATGTCCCTGCTCGTGCCGGCGAGCGCGGCCTCCGCGATCCCGGGATCGATCATCCCCCGCTCCACCGCGGTCGCCGGGCCATCCCCGGACATGTCGGCGGGCGTCCGCACCGTGATCCGGAGCGGGAGTCCGCTCGAGGCGTTACGCCCCGTATTGCCGATGACGATTCGATACTCCGGCGTCTCCGGCTCGAGGTCTTCCGGCGCTCCGGGTTCTCCCGCCTCGCCCGCTTCCATGGGCGCTCCGGGTGCGAACTGGACGCATTCGACCTCGACGGGCCCGCGCAGCGTGAGCGATTCGCCGACCTCGAGACCCACGCGCAGGTTGGCCGGTTCCATCGGCAGCAGAAGACCGTTGCTCGCGTCGGAACCCACGAGCACCCGCACGCCGACCTCGCGCTCGGGCAGGCATGTGCGGGCGAAGGCGGGCACTTCAACGGTGAGTTCCGTCTCGGTGGCGCTCACCACCGTCGCCGCCGTGCCTTCGATCCAGACCTGGTTGTCGTCCGGAACCGGGCGGAAGCCGCTGCCGTAGAGGAGCGCCCGCGTCCCGGCGGCGAGCCTTCCGTTCCCGATCGAGTCGAGTTGTACGGCCCCGCCCGGCGAGGCGAGGGCCATGGCCGAGAAGGAGAGCGTGTCCGAGTACACGCCGCCCATGGCGAAGACGTGGATCCGGTAGTCGCCCGGCCGCGAGCCCAGCGTGAAGACGGCGCCGCCCCGTCCGTCCGCGTCCGTCATCACGATGTCGTGCGTGAGGGCGCCCGGGCGTGCCGGCGACTCCTCCGACTCCTCCGGCGCCGCCGGATCGGGCGGTCCCGCCACGGCCATCGTGTCCCCGGCCTCCAACAGTTCCGGCGTTTCCTCTCCTTCGGGCAGATCCGGGACCTCTTCCGGCGGGGTCCAGTCGAAGCCGATGCGGACGCCGCCGGCGGGAGCGCCGCTCGTCGTCTCCGCCCGGATGGAGAACGGGAGCGGCAACTGGCTTCCCGCCTCCGCCTGCTGGCCGTCTCCCTCCACGATGCTGAGAAGGACCGTGTCCGCAGCCTCCGCGAGGACGAGGAAGCGGAGCGGCGGGACGTCCGCGGCGCTCGGGATGTCCGCCTGGATCTCCGCCTCGCCCGGCGTCGGCCCGGCGCGGTAGACCGACTCCGCGACGCCGTCCCGCCCCGCGACGGCGACTCCCGGCGAAAGCTCCCCTTCGCCCCGCACGATGACGAATCGGACCGGCGCCCCTTCGACCGCGTTCCCGAGCGCATCCTCGACCCGGACCGCGATCGGGGGGTCCGTGGCCTCGCCCGTCACGATCGTGTCCACGGCGGCGGAGACGGGGATCAGGGCCGTCGGCGGAGAGCCGATCTCCGTGCTCCCCCCGTCCCCGCACCCGATCGCGAACACGCCCGCGAGCACCCCTGCGAGTACGGCCAGCGCGCCGCGCCTCACCGCGGCTCCACCTTCCAGAAGGCGATGCCGCCCGCCTGCTTGCCCACGTCCACGCTGGCCGCCCGGACCCCGTCGCGGAGGTCGATCACGTCCACCGTTCCCGGCTCGCCGCCCACGCCCTCCACGCTCACGAAGGCGAACCGCGAATCCGGAGAGATCGCGATCCCGTGCGGCAGCGTCCGCGTGTTCGGGATCCGGGCCACCTCCGTTCCGCTGGCGAGATCCCAGACCCCCGTCGCCTGCCCGCTCTTGTACGTCACCACGAGGGTGGCGCCATCCGGAGAGACATCGAGATTGTACGGACCCTCGCCCGTCTCGAATCGTCGCGTCACCCGCCACGACTGCACATCGATCTCCAGCACTTCCGCGTTCCGGTTGCAGGCGACGTACACGTGGCGTCCGTCCACGGCCGGGTGCGCCCATGTCGGGCTGCAGCCGGGCGCCCCCACGGGCCGCGTCGGAAGCCAGTCGTACGGCCAGGCCTGCTCCTCGCCCGGGTAGAGGATGAAGCGCTGCGTGACCTCGAGCCGGTGCGCGTCGACCTCCACGAGCAGCTCATCCATCATGCACACGGAGTAGTGCCGCGCCCCGTCCGCCGTGAGCCGTGAGCCGTGCGGCATCGTGCAGGTCGGAATCTGCGCGACCTCGATCATCGCGCCGACGTCCACGACGGACACCGAACTCGGCTCGTGTTCGCCGTGCAGGTTGAAGTTCGCCGCGAAGAGCAGGCCTGCCGGCGTCACCTGCATGGTGGCGGGGAAGAGCCCCAGTTCGGCGCTCCCGAGCGGACGGTTCGTCTCCGTGGAATAGGCGACGACCGTGCCGAACGGATTCCCGTGGGCGAGCGTCACGTACCACCGTTCCCCGTCCGGATCGACCGCGAGGCCGTGCGGCCCGTCGATCTCCGTCGGGAAGCGTCCCACGAAGACGGAATCCAGCACCGACGCACCGGTGCCATCGAACCGGACGAGATCGACGCGATCCTCCGATTCCGCCGCCACGTAGACGTAATACGACGACAGGCCGTCGGGGCTGTTTTCCTGGGAGGCCTCGGCGGGAACCGCCGCGACCGTCATTCCCAGCGCCCACAAGGCCATCGCCAAGCGGGGTGTTGTAGACTCAGGTAGCATACGTTTTACGCGCGTTCGCGACTCCTTCTCCGGGACGACTCCGGGCCCGGCAACCGCCTCCGCCGGGCACTCCCCCTCCTACCCTTAGAGTAGACAATTGCTCAAGGGGTTGCCAATCGCGTTAGGTTGTCCGCGGCGGAGGGAGAAGAGGTCGCGGACGGGTGCGCGCACGCCGTTCGAGGAAAGTCCGGGCTCCGCAGGGCACGGCGCCGGGTAACGCCCGGGCGTCGCGAGGCGACGGAAAGTGCCACAGAGAGCAGACCGCCGATGGCGGCTTCGGCCGCACAGGCAAGGGTGAAAGGGTGGGGTAAGGGCCCACCGCGTTTCCTGGTGACAGGGACGGCACGGCAAACCCCGCCGGGAGCAAGGCCAAGCAGGAACGAGCGGCGGCCCGTCGCGTTCGAGTTCCGGGTAGGCCGCACGAGGCCTCGGGAAACCGCAGGTCCCAGATAGATGACCTCGCCGCGGGCCTGGCCCGCCGGTGACAGAACCCGGCTTATCTCCCTCCGCCTCTCCTCATGCCGCCGCGCCGGGAGGGGCACAGAGAACAGCACGGAAAGGGAAG
The DNA here is from genome assembly GCF_965261555.1 of Candidatus Palauibacter sp. Classification (GTDB taxonomy): domain Bacteria; phylum Gemmatimonadota; class Gemmatimonadetes; order Palauibacterales; family Palauibacteraceae; genus Palauibacter. Next base: position 81,423 of record NZ_OZ253465.1, on the reverse strand, counting down.
GTTCCTTGGCTCCAGCGTCTTCCGCCGCGATGAGGTTCGAGATCCGCGAGCACGTGCTCGACAACGGGTTGAGGGTCGTCCTGCAGCCCGATGCGTCCGCGCCCCTCGTCGCCGTTCACGTCATGTACCACGTGGGATCGAAGAACGAGCGCGCCGGCCGGACCGGCTTCGCGCACCTCTTCGAGCATCTCCTCTTCCAGGGGTCCGAGCACGTGCCGCGCGAGCACCACTTCAAACTCATCCAGGACGCGGGCGGCACGCTCAACGGGACGACGTGGTTCGACCGCACGAACTACTTCGAGACGCTGCCCGCGAACGAACTGGATCTCGGCCTCTGGCTGGAGTCCGACCGCATGGGGTTCTTCAAGCCCGGGATCACCCAGGAGAAGCTGGACAACCAGCGCGAGGTGGTGAAGAACGAGCGGCGGCAGGCGTACGAGAACCGCCCCTACGGCCTCGCGTTCGAGGCCCTCCTCGCGCGCGCCTACGACGAGGGGCACCCCTACCGCCATCCGACGATCGGCTACATGCCCGACATCGACGCGGCCCGGCTCGAGGACGTGCACGAGTTCTTCGACCGCCACTACGGACCCAACAACGCGACCCTCGTGCTCGTCGGCGACTTCGATCCGGCTGCGGCGCTGGCGCGGGTCGAGGCCTGGTTCGGGGAGATTCCCGCGCGGCCCGTCGCGGCGAGCCCGGACGTGCCCGTGCCCGCGCGCGACGGCGAGCGGCGCACCCTCCTTCGCGACCGCGTTCAGATGCCCCGCGTGTACCTCATGTATCATTCTCCGCGCTACGCGGACCCCGATTTCGAGGACGTCGTCATCCTCAACTACCTGCTCGCCGACGGGGACAGTTCCCGCCTGGAAAAGACGCTCGTGTACGAAAAGCAGATGGCGGCGGACGTGACCTCCTTCACCTGGCCGACCGAGAGCGCCGGAATGTGCTTCGTCGTCGCGACCGCCCGCCCCGGCATCGACGCCTCCGACCTCGAGGCCGAGGTGAGGGACGTCCTCGACGACCTGCTCCGCGACGGCGTGGAGGAGGAAGAGATGGAGGGGGCGCGCAACCGGGCGCGGCGCGGGCTCCTGAACGGGCGCGCGGGCTTCGGCGACCGCGCGGACGCGATCGCGCACGCCGCCGTGTTGCGGGGCGACGCCGGCTATGTGAACGACGCCTTCGCGCGCTACGGCGCCGTCGCCCGCGCGGATGTGGAGCACGCGGCCGGCGCCGTGCTCGACCCGCGCGGCCTCACGGTCCTCCACGTCGTGCCCGAAGAGGAGACGGACGCAACGGATGCGACGGAGGGGACGCCGTGACGAAGCCGGGGATCGCGACCCCCGACCGCGCGGTACGCCCGGCGCCGGCCGCCCCGCGCCCGCTCGCGCTTCCGCGCTTCGAGCGGCACACGCTCGGCAACGGCCTCCGGGTCGAACATGCCGAACGACGCGGTCTGCCCGAAGTGTCGCTCCACCTCGTCCTCGAATGCGGTGCGGGCGCCGAACCGCCGCGACTCGGCGGTCTCGGCGAGCTGACCGCCCGGCTCCTCACCGCCGGCACCCCGGGGCGGGACGCGATCGAGATGGCACGCTGGCTCGACCGCCTCGGCGTCGGCTACCGCGCGACGGCGGGCTACGCCGTCGGAGCCGTCTCCATGCACTTCCTGTCGGAGGTGTTCGAGGAGGCGCTCGACTTCCTCGCGGCCACCATCCTCGATTCCGAGTTCCCCGAGCACGAAGTCGAACGCATCCGCGGCGAGCGCATCGACGAAATCGAACGCCAGGCGGACGATCCGGCGACCGTCGCGGGTCTCGCCACGATCGCCGAACTCTACGGCGACGGCCTGTACGGCCGGCCGGTCGGAGGCACCGGAGCCACCGTGTCCGGGATCGGCCCGGAAGCGGTACGGGAGTTCCACGGCGCGCGCTATCGCCCCGGCGGCGCCCTCCTCATCGCGTGCGGCGACCTCGACCGCGAGCGTCTCATCTCCGCGGCGGAGGCGCGCTTCGGCGACTGGAGCGGCGAGACCGCACAGGTCCCGCCCCCGGAAACGCCGGAGCCGCGTGCGAGCGACCTCATCCTCATCGACCGTCCCGGCAGCGCCCAGAGCGAGATCCGCGTCGCGACGGTGGGTGTGCCCTACAACACCGGAGATCATCACGCGATCATCGTGGCCAACGCGATCCTCGGCGGCCTCTTCAACTCCCGGATCAACCTCAATCTGCGCGAGGACAAGGGGTGGACCTACGGAGCGAGATCGAGTTTCCGGTTCCGCCGGGGCGCGGGACCCTTCGTCGCGCGCACGGCAGTCGAAACCGCCCGGACCGGCCCCGCGTTCGAGGAGATCCTGAGCGAGATCGAGACCATGCGCACGGCGCCCGTCACCGACGACGAAATGACACTGGCGCGCAACGCCCTCACCCTCTCCCTCCCGCTCCAGTTCGAGACCGCCGTGCAGATCTGCGGAAAGGTGAGCCGCCAGCGCGTATTCGGCCTCCCCGACGACTACTGGGAGACGTACCGCTCCCGCATCGAGGCCGTGACGCCGGACGAGGTGCGGGAGGTCTGCCGCACGTACCTCGACCCCGACCGCCTCACGCTCCTCGCCGTGGGCGACGCGGCGACGGCCGCGCCCACGCTGGACGGCCTCGGGCCCGTGGATGTCCGGCCCGCCTCGTGACCGCGCCGTGACCGAACGGATCGGGCGGGGCGGCTCGACGGGCCGCGTGGACGGAGAGCGCGTCTACTCCGGCCGCCGGATCGATGTCGACGTGGATCGCGTGCGGTTCCCGGACGGGTCCATCGGCCGGCTCGAACTGATCCGCCACCCCGGCGCCGCCGCCGTCGTCGCGCTGGACCTGCCCGGCCCTCCCGGCGAAGCCGCCGGTGAGCCGCCGCGCGAGCCCGTCGTCACGCTGGTGCGTCAATACAGGTACGCCGCCGGCGGATTCATCTGGGAGGTGCCGGCCGGGAACCTGGAACCCGGCGAGCCTCCCGAGGCGTGCGCCCTCCGGGAACTGGAGGAGGAGGCGGGACTGCGTGCCGGACGCCTGGAGCAACTCGCCTCCGTACGCACGACGCCGGGTTTCACGGACGAGGTCATCCACCTCTTCGCGGCGTGGGACCTCGAAGCGGGGGAGACGCGTCACGAGGCGAGCGAGTTCATGGATGTGCATCGGCTGCCCCTGCGACGTACCATCGAGATGATCGATGCGGGAGAGATCAGCGACGGCAAGACGATCTGCGCGCTGACCCTCGCGGCCCGCTGGGTTGCCCGCCGGATGGATCGAATCGGCGGCACCGGGGTTTAACGCGTCGAATCGTCTGCAACGAGAGCCCCGCAAAGGGAGCGGCATGGACACGAAGCCGAACCTCGAAGTCTCGAGCCGATACGCGACGCCCGGTGAGATGGAACCGCTCGGGCGCGGGGAGTTGAAGCGCCTCGAGGATGCGGAACTCGTCACGCAGTACCTGGGCGGGCAGCGCTTCGCGTTCAACGAGATCGCCGAGCGCTATCAGGACCGCCTGCTGAATTTCATCTACCGCACCATCGGAGACCGGGACCGCGCCGAGGATCTCGTGCAGGAGACCTTCGTGCGCGTCTACCGGCACCTCCACCGGTTCGATCCCGCGCGGAAGTTCTCAACCTGGATCTATACGATCGCCAGCAACCTGGCGAAGAACGAATTGCGGAACCGTGCGCGCAACCCGCTGGTACTCTTCCATTCGCTCCGGAAGAGTTGGGAAGCCGACCATCGGCCGCTCGAATTCGAGGATACCGCCTACCGGCCCGACGATCTGTTCCGCAAGCGGCGCGTGCGGGAACAGGTCGAGGCCGCGGTCGCGGAACTTCCCGAGCATCACCGTGTCGTATTCGTGCTGCGCGAGCTGGAAGGGAAGAGCTACGAGGAGATTTCGGAGATCACGGGAGTGACGCTGGGCACCGTCAAGTCGCGCCTGAATCGCGCGCGGAACCGGTTCGCCTGCATCATCTCCCCGATGCTCGATTGAACCCCGCGCCCGGCCCGCGGAAGGAACCCTGGTACGCAGTTCAGAGTAGATGAGCCCGAATGGAACGTTTTTCGTGATGGTGCAATGATGGTTTGCGAAGAGATGGATTGCAAAGAATTTATCGAGCGATACACCGAATACGTCGACGGTGCGCTTGCCCCTGACGAGCGCCGTCGTTTCGACGCGCATCTGGAGGGATGCAGGTCGTGTCGACGCTATCAGCGAGTCCTGACTCGCGGGCTCGCAGCGTGGCGAGCTCTCCCTCGCGTCTCCACCTGTCCGGATTTCCTGCCCCGCCTGCAGCACCGCCTCTACCACGTCGACGAGTCTTCGAAGCGGTCCTGGCGGGGCCAGCTCGGCCGAGCCGCGGCCATCGCCGTGGCGTCGGCTGGACTCTTTACGCTGGGCGTGTCGAACGGAAGCCAGCCGCTGCTCGTCGAAGTGCAGCTTCCGCCGGTGATGGCGGACGTGCCCACGGAAGCGGTGGCGGAGAGCCGGGGAAGCCGGTTCGCCGACGACCCCTCCGTACCCGACTGGTTCCTCGTCCCGTTCGCTCCCGCGCTCGATGACGGAGGCGGACTGTTCGGTTCGACGTACGCCGTGCCGATCGCGACGAGCGACTCCATCCCCCTGCCGGTCGAGCGACGCTCCGGCCAACTCGACGAGTCTCGCTGACCCACCGCCGCGGCCCGCGGCACGGGTCTCTCCCGGCGCCGTGAGCGCGCCCCTCGACACGCGGCTCTCGCGAGCCCTGGGCCAGGGTCCCCCGACCGGCGCCTGGTTCCTGCACGGAGACGCGATCCGCCTGCGGGACGAAGCCGCGCAACAGCTCGTCGAGGCCGCCGTCGACCCCGCCACGCGCGACTTCAACTACGACCAGTTCCACGCCGAGGACGTGACGGACGAGCAGCTCGCCGCCACCCTGGCCATGCCCCCAATGATGGCGGAGCGCCGCGTCGTCTTCGTGCGCGATGTCGAGCGGCTGGGGACGAAGGCCCGCGCGGTCCTCAAGAAAGCCGCGGCGGCGGCGCCCCCCGACCTCGCCCTCATCGTCACGGCGCGCATCCCCAAGGGGTCGCGCGCGGCCTTCTACCGCGACCTCAAGCAGGCGTGTCGCACGCTGGAGTGGAATACGCCGCGGGCGGCGGAGATCCCCGGCTGGATTCACGACCGGGCGCGGAGGCGCTGGAAGCTCGACCTCTCCCCGGCGTCGGCACAGTGGATCGCGGGAGCCGTCGGATCGGACCTGTCGACGCTGGACGCCGAGCTCGAGAAGCTCGCTTCGCTTCCCGCCGACCGCCGGACCGACGCGGACATCCGGGCCATCGTTCCGCGGACTCATCGGATCGATCGCTGGAGCTGGCTCGATCTCGTGGCTTCGCGCGACTACCCGCGCGCCTTGCGCGAGTTGGAAAACGTGCTCACTTCGGAGCGGGGGGTTGGGCTGGTCGCCGGACTTGTGGAACAGCACCTTCTGCTTGGTCTGGCCCTCGAAGCGGGAGCCGCCGGCTTGCGCGCCGCCCTGTCGGAAACCGGGCGCGGCTATCTCTCCTGGAAGGCGAACGCCTACGCGAAGCAGGCGAGGGCATGGACCGTACACGAACTCGATCATGCGCTGCGGGCGCTCCACCGCGCCGACCGGCACCTCAAATCGGGGCGGGGAGACCGGGCGGCGCTCGCCGAGATGCTCCTGGAGCTGGGGCAGGCGAAGAACGCCGGGAGATGACGGCGAGCCGCCGGAGCCGCGGAGGGCGCCCCCCGCGCCATGGCAGCCGCCGCGCGTGGGCGCTGGCGCTTCTCGCCGGCGCGTCGTCATGGGGACTCTCCGTCCCCTCGGCCGCGCAGGCCGCGCAAGCTGCCTCTCCCGTGGATCTCGACCATCTCGAGGCACGGATCGAGGCCGGGAGATTCGAAGGCGCCGCGGAGGCGATCGAGCGCTGGTTCGCCACGGAGGCGCGGAACGCGGCGCGCGGCGACGTGCTGCGTGCGCGGTACCTCCGGGCGCGCCTCCTCGCCGACCCCGACTCCGCGCGCGCGGAACTCCTCTCCGTCGCCATGAACGGCGGCTCGCGCCATGGATCCCGGGCATGGCTGCGGCTCGCACAACTGGATCTCGCGCTCGACGAACCCGCGCGCGCGGCGGCCGATCTCGAGCGCCTGCGGGCGGACCACGCGCGGAGCGCCGAGGCGGTCGAGTCTTGGTACTGGACGGCGCGGACCTTCGAGGACCGGGGCCTGCTCGATCGGGCGTGCGAGGCGTGGCAACGGGGGGCCGCGGAGGGGCGGCGCGTCGGCGCCACCAAGATCGCGCTTCTTGCGGAGACCTCGGCGCTCGGCTGCGCGCCGGGCGCCCCGCGCTTCGCGATACAGGTCGCGGCGTTCTCGCGCCGGGATCCGGCGGAGGAGATGCGCGGACAGCTCGAAGCCGCCGGCTTCTTCTCCCGCGTCGTCGAGTACGACGGACTCCACCGCGTCCGGCTGGGCCGCTTCGCCCGCCCGGAAGCGGCGGAGAGCCTCGCACGCCGACTCCGGGGCGCGGGCTTCGAGCCCGCCGTCATCCCCATCGTCTCGTGAGGCGCTGATGGCCGCGGCGACCAGGGGCCCCGAGGCGTACCCGCCGCTCATCCGGCAGTATCTCGACATCAAGTCGCGCCACCCCGATTCGCTACTCTTCTTCCGGGTCGGCGACTTCTACGAGATGTTCTTCGAGGACGCGGAGGAGGGGAGCGGCCTGCTGGGACTCACGCTCACCGCGCGGAACAACGGCGGAAAGCGGGACATTCCCCTCGCGGGCGTCCCCGTGAAGGCCGTGGACGAGTACGTCGCCCGCCTGCTCGAAATGGGCCGCCGAGTGGCGATCTGCGAGCAGCTCGAGGACCCGGCGGAGGCCCGGGGGATCGTGCAGCGGGACGTCGTCGAGATCATCACTCCGGGCACGGTCCTCGAGGACAAGCTCCTCGCGGCGCGCCGCAACAACTACGTCGTTGCGATCGCCGGAGACGCCCCGTTCGGGCTCGCCGCCGTCGACCTCTCGACCGGCGAGTTCGAGCTTCGCGAGGTCGCCGCCACGGATCTCGGCGACGAACTGGGGCGACTCGAGCCCGCCGAGATCGTGATCCCCGAGGAGACGGAGGCGCCGGCCGGACCCTGGCACGTGACCGCGCGGCCCGCGTGGCGCTTCGACGCGTCGCTCGGGGACGAGCGGCTCCGGGAGCGGTTCGGGGTCGCCTCCTCCAGCGGCTTCGGCCTCGACTCCGCGCGCGACCCGCTCCTACTCGCGGCGAGCGGCGCCCTCCTCGGCTACCTGGACGAGGTGCGGCCGACCGGCCTCGACCACCTGCGGCCGCCGCGCGTGGACCGGGCCGGACGCGTGATGTACCTGGACGAGATGACGCGGCGGAACCTCGAACTCGTGGAACCTCTGCGCCCCGGCGAGGGCGCGTCGCTTCTCGCCCTCATCGACCGCACGCGGACGCCGATGGGGGCGCGACTGCTGCGCCGGCGTCTGCTGCGCCCGCTGGTCCTCCCGGACGAGATCGCGGCCCGCCTCGACGCCGTGCAGGAACTCGTCGAGCGGACGGAGGCGCGCGAGCGCATCCGAAGCGCGCTCCGCCCGATCCGCGACCTGGAGCGGCTCGCCGCCCGCGTCTCCGCCGGTCGCGCGGCGCCCCGCGAACTCCTCGGCCTCGGCCTCTCGCTCGGCGCGCTGCCGGGGCTGGCGGCCGCCCTCGAGCCGCTGGAGGCCGGCCGTCTCGCCGAGCTTCGTTCCGGCTTCGATCCGCTCCCGGACGTGGCGTCCCGCATCGATGAAGCCATCGACCCCGAGGCCCCCCACGCCCTCAAGGACGGGAGCGTGATCCGAAGCGGCTTCTCCGCCGACCTCGACGAACTGCGCGGCATGCGCGGGAGCGCCGTCGACTTCATCGCCGGCATGCAGGTGAGGGAGCGCGAGCGCACCGGCATCGACACGCTCAAGATCGGGTTCAACAAGGTGTTCGGGTACTATCTCGAGGTCACGCGCGCGAAGCTCGACCGCGTGCCGGAGGAGTGGACCCGCAGGCAGACGCTCACCAACGCCGAGCGATACCTCACGCCGGAACTCAAGGAGTGGGAAGCGAAGGTCCTCGGGGCCGACGATGAGATCGCGAAGCTCGAGGCGCGCCTCTTCCACTCGGTGCGGGATGCCGTCGCGGCCGAGGTCGGGCGGATCCAGGCGACCGCCGCCCACGTCGCCGAGATCGACTTCCTCGTCTGCCTCGCCGAGGTCGCCGCCGCCGAGAACTACGTGCGCCCGCGGCTCAGCGACGACATCGTCTTCGACATCGAAGAGGGCCGGCACCCCGTCGTCGAGACCGCGGTCGCGAGAGACACCTTCATCCCGAACGACATGCGGCTGGACGACGAACGGCGGACCCTGATCGTCACCGGCCCGAACATGGCGGGGAAGTCCACCGTGCTGCGCCAGGCGGGGCTCATCGCGCTCATGGCGCACATCGGTTCCTTCGTCCCGGCTCGCCGGGCCCGCATCGGGGTATGCGACCGCGTGTTCACGCGCGTGGGCGCCAGCGACAACCTCGCGGCGGGGCAGAGCACCTTCATGGTGGAGATGACGGAAACCGCGACCATCCTGCACGGCGCCACCGAGCGCTCGCTCGTCCTCCTCGACGAGATCGGGCGGGGCACGTCGACGTACGACGGTCTCTCGATCGCGTGGGCGGTGACGGAGCGACTGCACGAACTCGGGGCGCGCACGGTGTTCGCCACCCATTACCACGAACTCGTCGGCCTCGCGGAGTCGCTGCCGCGCGCGGCCGCCTTCAACGTCGCCGTGCGGGAGACCGGCCAGGACATCGTCTTCCTCTACCGGCTGCAGCCGGGTGGCTCGGACCGTTCCTACGGCGTGCACGTCGCCCGGCTGGCCGGGCTGCCCCCCGACGTCGTGGGGCGCGCCGCCCGCATCCTGCACGTGCTCGAGAGCGGGCCGTGGGGCGCCGGCGGCCGCGGAGCCGCGCTCGCCGAAGCGGGGATGGGGCAACTCTCCCTCTTCGAAGCCGCCGCCCCCGGCCCGAAGGACGGCCCGGCGCCGTCCGCGCCCGATCCCGCCGAGAGCGCGGACCTCGCCGCCGCGCGCGAGGTGCTCGAGAAGCTGGCCGGGATCGACCTCGATGGGATGACGCCCCTCGAAGCGCTGAACACGCTCGCCGAATGGAAGGCGTTCGGCGATGCATGACAGGCTCCTGCCGCGGGCCTCCGGGTCCGGCGTTTTCGCGGCGCTCGCGGCCCTCGTCGGCGCCGCGTCCACCGGGTGCGCGGACGAGCCCGGCTCCGAGATCGGCGCGCTGCGCGTCGACCAGCTCCGGGAGGGCGGCCTCGTGTGGCCCGTCCTCGAGTCTCCGCCGTCCCCCGCGTTTCCCTACCCGGAGCAGGCCCTGGAGGAGGGCGCGGGCGGCGAGATCCTCCTCCGCATTCGGATCTCCGATGCCGGACGCGTCGATTCCGTCGCGGTCGTGACCTCGTCGGGACATGCCGTCCTCGACTCGGCCGCGGTGGAGGGCGCCCGCCTCCTCCGGTACCGGCCGGCGCGGCACGGCGGCGTCCCCACCGCCATCTGGGCGCAACTCCCCATCCGCTATCCGGCGCCGGGGTCCGGTGGCTGACTCCCGCGTGCGCGTCGGCGTCCTCTTCGGCGGCGAATCCCCGGAGCACGAGGTATCGCTCCGCTCGGCGAAGAACGTCATCGAGGCGATCGACCGCGAGCGCTACGACATCGTGCTCATCGGCATCGACCGCCGCGGCCGCTGGCATCTCGCCGACGAATCGAGCTTCCTGCGGCACGCCTCGGACCCGCGGCGCATCCGCCTCCCCCACGCGCCGGTCCGGCTCGCCCTGACCCCCGGCCGCCGCCCCCGGATCGTCTCCGTCGTCCCGCAAAGCCGTGAGGGTTCCGGCGAGTCCGAGGATTCCGGCGAGGAGCGTCCGGAGCCGGCCGAACTGCCGGAACTCGACGTCATCTTTCCCGTCCTCCACGGTCCCTTCGGCGAGGACGGCACCGTCCAGGGGCTCCTGCGGCTCGCGCACCTCCCCTTCGTCGGGCCCGGGATCCTCGGCTCGGCCGTCTGCATGGACAAGGACGTGGCCAAGCGGCTGCTGCGCGACGCCGGCATCCCCGTCGCGCCCTTCATCACGGTCCTGTCCCGGGCCGAAGCCCCCTCCTGGGACGAGGCCGTGGCCGCGCTCGACGCCCCGATCTTCGTCAAGCCGGCGAACATGGGGTCATCCGTCGGCGTGTCGAAGGCCGAGACGGACGCCGACTACCAGCGGGCGCTCGACGGGGCCTTTTCCTTCGACACCAAGGTGCTCCTCGAACGGACGATCCGGGGCCGCGAGATCGAGATCTCCGTCCTCGGGAACGAGACCCCCGAAGCCTCGATCCCCGGGGAGATCGCCCCCACGCACGCCTTCTACTCCTACGAAGCCAAGTACCTGGATCACGACGGCGCGGACCTTCTCATTCCGGCGGATCTCGATGCCGAGACCACGGCGCGGGCCCGGGAGGTCGCCGTCCGCGCCTTCCGCGCGCTATGCTGCGAGGGGATGGCGCGCGTCGACCTCTTCCTCGCGACGGAGCCTTGCGGCCCGCTCCCGTCCGGTTCACTGGTGATAAACGAGATCAACACGCTCCCGGGCTTCACGCGGATCAGCATGTACCCCAAGCTCTGGGATGCGAGCGGCGTGTCCTACCCGGAACTCATCGACCGTCTCATCCGGCTCGCGATCGAGCGCGCGGAGCGCGACGAGCGGCTCGCCTCGGCGATCGACCTCCAGGGCGTCGGCGAGGCGAACCACGGCGAGGCAGGATCGGGATGATGAGACAGCCCTCGTTCCAGGGCGGCGGCGGCCGCTCCGGTGGCGTCCGCTTCGGCCACGGCTTTCCGATGAGCCGCTGGGTCCTGCGGCTCATGATCGCGAACTTCGCGGTCTTCCTCCTCATGGCGGTGCGGCTCGTGCCCGCCGGGGCGATCGAATGGCTCGGCTTCGCCGTGCCCGGCTTCCTCACGCGCCCGTGGACCGTCGTCACCTACATGTTCGTGCACGGCGGCTTCATGCACCTGTTCATGAACATGCTCGCCCTCTTCTTCTTCGGCCCGCCGCTCGAACGGAAGTGGGGCAGCCGTTTCTTCCTCCGCTTCTACCTCGTGACCGGGCTCGGGGCGGCCGCGTTCTCCGTGCTCCTCTACTCGCTCACGGGGCCGACGCTGATGGTGGGCGCTTCAGGGGCGATCTTCGGTCTCCTCGTGGCCTTCGCCCTCAACTGGCCGGACGCGAAGATCTTCCTCTACTTCGTCTTTCCCGTGCCCGCGAAGTGGTTCGTCGCCGGGCTCGGCGCCCTCACTCTCCTCTCGACCGTGCAGGGGTCGACGGACGGCGTGGCGCACTGGGCGCACCTCGGCGGACTCGTGACCGGGTTCGTCTATCTCCGATACGGAGAACGCATCGGCCGCTTCGCGCACAGGGCCCTTTACAAGGAGCGGTCGGCGCCCAAGCGTCCCGCGCCGCCGCCGCCGCCGCCCTCGCCCCGCCGCCGGCGCCGGGTGGACGGGGATTCTCTCGACGAAGTGGACCGGATCCTCGACAAGATCCGCGCGGACGGCATGGACTCCCTCTCGGCGCGCGAGCGCGCCTTCCTCGACGAAGTGAGTCGCCAGTACCAGCAGACCAAGGGGACGGAGAAGAAGACCCGCACACACTAGCCCGCCCGGCTGGAGTTTTTCGCCGCCGGTTTCTACAATGTCCGCCCCGCGCGAGCCCCCGGCCGGGAGCGTCGCGCACGGAACGGCCCGTGGCCGGAGCAAGCGCCTGTCGCGGGTCGCCGGCCCCGGTTCCATCCCAGGAGGAGTACATGGCGCCTGCCGCCTCGGAATATCAAACGCGCAACCTTCGCAACGTCGTCCTGTTCGGGCACGGAGGGGCCGGGAAGACGACGCTCGTGGACGCGATGTGCTACATCGCCGGCGGAGCCACGCGGAAGGGCGATGTCCAGAAGGGGAACGCGCTCACCGACTTCACGCCGGAAGAGACCGGCCACAGGATCTCGATCAACCTCGCCGTCGCCCACGCCGTCCGGAACGACGTGCGGATCAACCTCATCGACACTCCCGGCTACCTCGATTTCCTGGGCGAAGTCGTGGCGGGGATCCGCGTGGCGGACGCCGGCATCTGCGTCATCGATGCGATCTCCGGCGTCGAGGTGGGGACGGAAAAGACCTGGGCCGCCGCGGACGCCCGGAGCCTGCCGCGGGCCGTCTTCGTATCGATGATGGACCGCGACAACGCGGACTTCCGCAACACCCTCGGCCAGATCCGCGACGAACTCAGCGCCGCCGCGATGCCGGTCCACGTTCCCATCGGGGCGGGCGCCGACTTCAGCGGCTTCGTCGACCTCCTCACAATGAAGGCCCACACCTTCAAGGGAGGGGACAAGGGGGCGGCCGGCGTGGCCGACGCGTCCGAGGACGTCGCGTCGGAGGTGGAGGACCTCAGGGAGGAACTCATCGAGGCGATCGTGTCGGGGGACGACGATCTGCTCGAAGCCTATTTCGAGGGAGAGGAACTCGATCCCGGCCGGCTCGGGGAGGTGTTCGCGGAGGCGATCCGTTCCGGCGACATCGTCCCCGTGTTCTGCGGTTCATGCCAGACGAGCGCGGGAGTGCCGGCGCTCATGGACCGCATCGTGGAACTATTCCCCTCGCCCGACCGCGCCGCGCCCCAGACCGCGAGTGACGGGAGCGGCGAAGTTTCGCTGGACCCGGGAGCCGCCTCGCCCATTGCGGCGCTCGTCTTCAAGACGACGTCGGAGCCCCACGTCGGCGACCTGAGCTATTTCCGCGTCTTCTCCGGCCGGATCACGAACGGCGTCACGCTCGCGAACCCCGACCGTTCCGCCAGCGAGCGCATCGCGCACCTCGCGATTCCGCACGGTGCGCGCCGCATCGACGTCGACGCGCTGAACCCCGGCGACATCGGGGTCGTGACGAAGCTCAAGAACACGCACACCGGGGACACGCTCTGCGACGGCGGGAGCCGGCTCTCGTTCGGCGGGATCGAATGGCCCCGGCCGGACCTCTCCCTCGCCGTCACCGCCCGCACGCGGGCCGACGAGGACAAGATCGGCAGCGGCCTCGCGAAGCTGCACGAGGAGGATCCGACCTTCTCCTCCGGCTACGACCCCGAACGGGGACAGACGATCATCCGGGGGTTCGGGGAGATCCACCTCAACATCTCGCTGGAGAAGATGACCCGGAAGTACGGGGTCAACGTGGACACCCACCAGCCGAACATCGCCTACCGCGAGACGATCACGAAGACGGCGGAAGGGCAGGGGCGCCACAAGAAGCAGTCGGGCGGGCGCGGGCAGTTCGGCGACTGCCACATCCGGCTCAGCCCGCTGCCGCGCGGTGAAGGGTACAAGTTCGTGGACTCGATCAAGGGCGGCGTGATCCCGACCAAGTTCGTCCCGGCCGTGGGGAAGGGGATCGGCGAGGCGTCGAACCGCGGGGTCCTCGCCGGCTATCCGCTCGTCGACTTCCAGGCCGAATGCTACGACGGCTCGCATCACTCCGTGGACAGCTCGGACATCGCCTTCCAGATCGCGGGATCGATCGCGTTCCAGAAGGTCGCGCGGGACGCGAACCCCGTGATCCTCGAGCCGATCATGGAGGTCGAGGTCGAGACGCCCGAGGAATACATGGGCGAGGTGATGGGGGACCTGAACCAGCGGCGCGGCCGCGTGCTCGGCATGGACTCGAAGGGGCGGCGGCAGGTCGTGAAGGCGCACGTCCCCCAGGCGGAACTCTACAAGTACTCCGCCGCGCTGCGCTCCCTGACGCACGGAAAGGCGACGCACACGCGCAGCCTTGCTGCGTACGAGCAGGTTCCTCCGCATGTTCAGGAGAAGGTGATCGCCGAGTCGCAGCGCGACGACGACTAGAAACGAGCGGGCGGTAGCCGGTGGCGGGCCATTCGAAGTGGTCGAAGATCAAGCGCCAGAAGGCGGTGACCGACAAGGCGAAGGGGAAGCTCTTCTCCAAGCTCGGTCGCGAAATCGCCGTGGCGGCGCGGGAAGGCGGGGGAGATCCGGACTTCAATCCGCGCCTGCGGACCGCGATCGACAACGCGAAGAGCCAGCGGATGCCGGCCGACAACATCGATCGCGCGGTGCGGCGCGGGACGGGGGACCTGCCGGGCGCGAGCTTCGAGGAGGTCACGCACGAGGGCTACGCGCCGGGCGGCGCCGCGCTCTACCTCGAGTGCCTGACGGACAACCCCCGGCGCACGCTGGCCGAACTCCGGCATCTGCTCGACAAGCGGGGCGGCAACCTGGGCCAGAGCGGCTCCGTCGCGTGGATGTTCGAACGCAAGGGCCAGATCCTCGTGTCCGCCGAGGAGTGCGACGAGGACGCGGTACTCGACGCGGCGCTCGAGGCGGGGGCGGAGAACTTCGAGTCCGAGGACGGGATGTACGTCGTGACGACGACGGCGCCGGACTTCCACGACGTGCTCGGCGCGATGCGCGACGCCGGCGTTCCGGTCGAGGAGGCGGAACTCGCGATGGTGCCCGGCAACACGGTGAAACTGGAGGGGCGCGACGCGGAGAAGGTGCTCGCCGTCCTGCACGCGCTCGACGAGCACGACGACGTGCTGAAGGTGAATACGAACGTGGATCTGGAGGAGGCGGAGGGGGCGGACTGGGAAGCCCCCTGAAGGTGCTGGGCGTCGACCCGGGCACGCGGGCGACCGGCTACGGCTTCGTCGAAGGGCGCCGCCCGGGAGGGCCCGCGTATCGCCTCATCGAATGCGGCGTCGTGCGGCCGCGCGGAGAGGACCTCCCCAGGCGTCTCGTGGACATCCACAACGCGGCGCTCGAACTCATCGACCGGCTGGAGCCCACGTGCGTCGCGATCGAGAGCGCCTTTCACGGGCGGAACGCGCGCACCGCCCTCGTGCTCGGACACGCGCGCGGCGTCCTCGTGCTCGCGGCCGCGCTGCGGGAGCTGCCGGTGCACGAGTACGCGCCGCGCGAGGTGAAGAAGCGGGTCGTGGGAACGGGCGCCGCGAGCAAGGAGCAGGTCGGCTTCATGGTCAAGCACCATCTGCGGCTCGGCGAGCCGCCGCGTCCGGCGGATGCGGCGGACGGGTGCGCGGTCGCGCTCTGCCACCTCCTCGGCGGACCGATCCGGTGATCCGGCGCCTCCGGGGCGAACTCGTCGGGCGCGAGGAGGGCGTCGTCGAGGTCCTTACGGGCGACGGCGTCGGCTATGAGGTCGGCGTGCCGCTCGGGCTCGCCGGGCGCCTTCCGCCCGAGGGATCCGAGGTCGAACTGCACACCGTCCTCGTCGCGCGCGACGACGCCTTCGAGCTGTTCGGCTTCGAGACACCGCGCGACCGCGAACTCTTCCAGCGGCTCCGCGTCCCGAGCGGCGTGGGCCCCCGGCTCGCGCTCGCGATCCTGGGAGCGCTTCGCCCCGAACGCGTCGTCCGCGCGATCCGGGCCAAGGACCACCGCACGCTCCAGACCGTGAGCGGCGTCGGCAAGAAGACGGCCGAACGCATCGTGATCGAACTCAGCGACAAGCTCGACGACCTCGGCGACATGGGCGACGACCCCGTGCCGGGCGGCGGGGTCGCCGCGGCGGCCGTGCAGGCGCTGCGCGGCCTCGGCTATCCGCGCTCCCAGAGCGAGAACGCCGTCAGCCGCGCCCTGCAGGGACTCGCGGAAGCGGGCGAGGACCCCGACATCGGGGCCGAGGAACTCGTGCGCCGCGCGCTGCAGCACGTATGACCGCGCCGGGGCCGCCGGGCCGATCCGGCGACACGCGGAACGCGGGCGACGCGGGCGCCGGGGGCGATGCGGGCGCCGGGGGCGAGGCCCGCCCGCGCACGGAGATCACGACGCCCGAGGTGCTCGAGAGCGATGAGCGCCCGGACGCCTCGCTGCGCCCGCGGCGGCTCGACGAGTTCATCGGACAGGCGCGGGTCAAGGAGAGCCTCTCCGTCTTCGTGGAGGCGGCGCTGGGCCGCGAGGAGGCGCTCGACCACACCCTCTTCTACGGCCCGCCGGGCCTCGGGAAGACGACGCTCGCCCTCCTCCTCGCGGAGGAACTCGGCGTCGGGATCAAGCTCACCTCCGGCCCCGTGCTCGAGAAGCCGGGCGACCTCGCGGGCCTGCTCACGAACCTCCCGCCGCGCGGGATCCTCTTCATCGACGAGATCCACCGTCTTCGGCCCGTGATCGAAGAGTTCCTCTATCCGGCGATGGAGGATTACCGCATCGAGATCCGGCTCGGCGACGGGCCCCGGGTGGAGACCTTCTCGATGAAGCTCGAGCGCTTCACGCTCGTGGGCGCGACGACCCGTTTCGGGCTCCTGACCGCCCCGATGCGCGCGCGCTTCGGCGTCATCGAGCGCCTCGGCTACTACCCGCCGGAGGAACTCGCGCGCATCGTCACCCGCTCCGCGAGCCTCCTCGACATCCCGATCACGCCCGGAGGCGCCGAGGAGATCGCCCGCCGCGCGCGCGGCACCCCCCGGATCGCGAACCGCCTCCTGCGCCGCGTCCGCGACTACGCGCAGGTGCGGAGCGACGGCACGATCGATTCCGGGACGGCGGAGAAGGGTCTCACGCTGCTCAACGTCGACGAGTACGGCCTCGACGAGATGGACGCGCGCGTGCTGAAGGCGATCATCGAGACCTTCGACGGGGGTCCGGTGGGACTCGCCTCTCTCGCGGTCGCCGTGGCCGAGGACGCGGGGACGCTCGAGGAGGTCTACGAGCCGTACCTGATCCAGAACGGGTACATGCAGCGCACGTCACGCGGCCGCGTGGCCACCCGGAAGGCGTACGAGCGCTTCGGTTACGCGCTCCCGAGCGACCGGGAAGGGTCGGAGGGCGGGGGCGGGGCACAGGGTGCGCTGTTCGGCGATGGCGGATGAGCCGGCCGGACGGACGGAGGCGTACGACTACGAGCTGCCGGCCGAGCTGATCGCGGCCCGCCCGCCCGCGCGGCGCGACGCCAGCCGCCTCCTCGTGCTGGATCGCGCGCGGCGCCGCTTCACGGACGCGGCCTTTCCCGCGCTGCTCGAGCGGCTCCGCGCCGGCGATGCCGTCGTCGTCAACGACAGCCGCGTCTTCCCGGCCCGGCTGCTGGGCCGCAAGCCGACCGGCGCCCGCGCCGAGATCCTCCTCGTGCGCCCCGAGTCCGACGCGCTCCAGCCGTTCGCCCCCTTCGACGAAGCGGACACCCGCCTCTGGCGCGCCATGGTTCGCCCCGGCGGCAAGCTCAAGCCCGGCCGCACGGTGGACATCGCGGACGGGTTCGCCGTCGAGATCCTCGACTCCGCCTCCGACGGCACCCGCCTCGTGCGGCTGGCCGGCGACGACGACGCTTGGAGCCTGATCGAGCGCCACGGCCGCGTCCCCCTCCCCCCGTACATCGTCCGCGACGCCCCCGACGCAACGGCGGGCGGGCGGGAGAGGCGCGACGGCGGCGATGGACGGCTCCGGTCGGACGGGGCGTGGCGCGCGTGCGACGATGCCGAGGACCGGGAGCGCTACCAGACCGTGTACGCGGCGCCGGCCGGGAGCGTCGCCGCCCCGACGGCGGGACTTCACTTCACCCGGGAGACGCTCGCCGCGATCGAGGCCCGCGGCGTCCGCCTCGTGTCCCTCACCCTCCACGTCGGGTTCGGCACCTTCCGCCCCGTGACCGCGGACCGGATCGACGAGCACGAGGTCGCCCCCGAGGCGTACACCTTCTCCGCCGCCGCGGCCGAGGCGCTGAACGCGACGCGCGCGGCGGGCGGGCGCGTGTTCGCCGTCGGGACGACCTCCTGCCGCGTGCTGGAGACGGTCGTCGCGCGCGGCGGATCGGCGGGCGGCCCCTCGGCAGGCGGCGCCTTCGAACCGGGGCGGGGCTGGACGGACCTCTTCATCCGCCCCCCGTACACCTTCCGCGCCGTGGACGCCCTCGTGACGAACTTCCACCTTCCACGCTCCAGCCTGCTCATGCTCGTCGCGGCATTCGCGGGCCGGGAACTCACGCTCGAGGCCTACGCGCACGCGATCCGCGAGCGATACCGCTTCTATTCCTACGGCGACGCGATGGTCATCACATGAGAACGACCCCGTGACGGCGTCCGCGGACGCCGGGCGCTTTCTCGTCGAGGGAGCGAGCGGGCGGGCGCGCGCCGCGACGCTCCGCCTGTCGCGCGGCACGATCCACACCCCGTGCTTCATGCCGGTCGGGACGCTCGGGACGGTGAAATCGCTCACCCCCGGGGAACTCCGCGACGCGGGGGTCGAGGTCCTGCTCGGGAACGCCTATCACCTCTACCTGAGGCCGGGCACGAGCGTGCTCCAGGAACTCGGCGGACTCCACCGGTTCATGGGATGGGACGGTCCCATCCTCACCGACTCGGGCGGGTTCCAGGTCTTCTCGCTCGCCCGCATCAACCGGATCGACGACGAGGGCGTCACCTTCCGCAGCCACCTGGACGGGAGTCTGCACCGGCTCACGCCGGAACTCTCGATGGAGATCCAGGCCGCGATCGGCTCCGACATCCGCATGGCGTTCGACGAATGTCCCCCCGGGGAGTCCTCCCCCGAGGCCGCGCGGACTGCGGTGGAACGCACGCTCGCCTGGCTCGCGCGGTGCCGGGCGAGTCACGAAGCGCAGCGGGAGGCACATCCCGGCGGCGACGGCCTCCTCTTTCCCATCGTCCAGGGCGCCTCCTGTGAAGACCTTCGCCTCGAATCCGTCGAACGCACGCTCGCCATGGGCGAGTGGCCGGGCGTCGGGATCGGCGGACTCTCCGTGGGCGAGGAGAAGGACGTGACGCACCGCGTGCTCGACGCCATCGAACCCGCCCTTCCTCCCGACCGGCCCCGCTACCTGATGGGCATCGGCTATCCCGACGACGTCATCGAGGCGGTGCGGCGCGGCGTGGACATGTTCGACTGCGTGGCGCCGACCCGGAACGGGCGCAACGGCACCGCCTTCACGGCCGAGGGCCGCATCAACATCAAGGGCGCTCGCTTCGCATCCGACCCCGCGCCGCTCGACGAGACGTGCGACGGCCCCTGCTGCACCGACTACAGCCGCGCCTACCTGCGGCACCTCTTCGTGAGCGGCGAACTGCTCGGCCTGCGGCTCCTCTCGCTGCACAACGTGCGCTTCCTGATCCGATTGACTTCCCACGCGCGCGCGGCGATCCTGCGGGGCGAATACGACCGCTGGGCCGACGACTGGCTCGCGACCTACCGGCGCGGCTCCCCGCGCCCCGCGACCGAACCCGAAGGTGAGGACGGACGATGATGATGCTGAACCTCATGGCCGCCCCCGAGGGAGGGACGGCGAATCCGGCCGCCACCATAATGATGATGGGCGGATTCCTCGCCATCTTCTATTTCATCTTCTTCCGTCCGCAGCGGAAGCAACAGAAGGAGCACCAGGAGATGGTCAGGAACCTGAAGCGGGGGGACAAGGTTTCGACGATCGGCGGCATCGTGGGCGAGATCGTCCACCTCACGAACGACATCGTCACGATCAAGAGCGGCGACACCCGGGTCGAAGTCGAGCGCTCGAAGATCGGCAAGGTCAACTAGCCGCCTCGGGTTCGGCGGCCTCCGTCCCCGCCGGCTCCGGTCGCCTCGCCGAGTCCTCGTGATCCTCGACATCCGCATCTTCGGAGACCCCGTCCTGCGGGAGAAATGCGCCCCCGTGGCGGAGATCGACGACGAGGTCCGCCGGCTCGCCGCCGACATGCAGGAGACGATGTACGATGCGGACGGCATCGGTCTCGCGGCGCCCCAGGTGGGCGTGCCGATCCGTCTCTTCGTGTACGATGTGCGCGACGACGAGATCCCGCCCGGCGTTCTCGTGAACCCCGAGATCGTCGAAGAGGAGGGCGCGACGAAGGAGGAGGAGGGATGCCTGAGCATCCCCGGACTGTCGGAGACGGTCGAGCGGAGCGAGTCCATCGTCGCCCGCGGCCTCGGACTGGACGGAGAGCCGGTCGAAATCCGCGCCGACGGCATTCTGAGCCGCTGCATCCAGCACGAGAAGGACCACCTGGACGGGGTCCTTTTCCTGGATCGCGTGAGCCCGCTCAAGCGGAAGATCCTCCTCGCGAAGTGGCGGAAACAGGAGCGGGACTGAAGCGGCTGCGGGCGGCATGAGGGTTCTCTTCCGATGAGGGTTCTGTTCTGGGGCACGCCGGAGTTCGGGCTCCCCTCGCTGGAGGCGATGCGGGGGGCGGGGCACGACATCGCGGGCGTCGTCACGAACCCGGACCGGCCCGCCGGCCGGGGGAGGCGTCCTCGGACGGGTGCGGTGAAGGCGTGGGCGCTCGAGGCCGGAGTGCCCGTGCTGCAGCCCGAGCGTCCCGGCGAGGAGGCCTTCCTCGCCGCCGCCCGCCGCCTGCGTCCCGACATCTCCGTCGTCGCGGCGTACGGCCGACTCCTCCCGCAGGCGGCGCTCGATCTTCCTCCTCTCGGATCGCTGAACGTGCACGGGTCGCTTCTGCCCGCGCTGCGCGGCGCGGCCCCCATCAACTGGGCCATCATCCGGGGGCACCGCGAGTCCGGGGTCAGCATCCAGCGCATGGTCGCGGCACTCGACGCCGGCCCCGTGCTCGGGCAGACCCGGATTCCCATCCCGGCAGCGATGACGGCCGGGGAACTGTACGCGGAGGCCGCGAAGGCCGGGGGGGCACGGCTCGTCGCGGTGCTCGACGACCTGGCGGCCGGGCGGGCGGTGGAGCGGGCGCAGGACGACGCGCGCGCGACATGGGCGCCGAAGCTCGACCGCGAGACGGCGCGCATAGACTGGTCTCGCCCCGCGGCCGAAGTGGCGAACTGGCTCCGCGGCTGCGACCCCTGGCCCGCCGCGTGGACGTCGCTCGCCGCACCCGCCGCCCTCGCCGGGAGAACCGTGCAGTGCTTCGAGCCGAGCGTCGAAGGTTCCCCCGCTGGCGGCGGCGGCGCCGACAGCGCCCGCTCGGAAGCCGCGCCGGGCACCGTCGTCCGGGTCGATCCCGTTCGGGGACTGCGCGTCGCGACGGGATCGGGCACGGTCGCCGTCGGCGCCGTGAAGCCGGCCGGCCGCCGCCGCATGAGCGCGGCCGCATGGGTGAGGGGCCTCCCGGATCCGAAGGAGGTCCGTTTCGACTGAGCCACGACTTCCGCGACTGCACGTCCTCGTCTCGGAGCGGGAGCTGGGCGACCCGCGCGGCCCGGGGGACCGGAGCGGCCCAGGCGACCCGCACGGGCTCACGGCGGTCGAGCGCGTGCTGGAGCGCGCGGCCCCCCTCGCGATCCATCTGCGGGCCCGGATCAGCGCCCGGCGGCTGTTCGAAGTCGCGGACCGGCTCGCTCCCATCGCGTCCCGTGCCGGAGGCTGGCTCGTCGTGAACGGGCGGCCCGATGTCGCGCTGGCGGCGGGTGCGCGGGCCGTACAACTTGGGCGGACCGCGCTCGGGGTGGAGGAGACGCGCCGAATGGTCCGGGCGTGCGCGGGGAGGCTCGCGATCGGGGCGTCCGTGCACGACGCGGAAGGCGCGCTGCGAGCGGTCCGCGAGGGCGCCGACTACATCGTGCTCGGCACGATCTACGCGACGCCCTCGCATCCGGGGGTCGAGGGGAGCGGTCCCGCCGCCGTGTCCGCGGTCCGCCGCCGACTGACCGCCCACCGGCTTGCCGTTCACCGGCCTTCCGCTCGGCGCCCGCCCCCGATCCTCGCGATTGGAGGCGTCGGCGCGGATCGGATCGAGGAGGTGACGGAGGCCGGCGCGTACGGCATCGTGGTGGGGCGGGCCGTGTGGTCCGCGCCCGACCCGGCGCAAGCCGCGCTCGGCATGCGCAGACAGCTCGACCGGCTGGACGGCTAATCGGATACCGACTTCATGGAAATCATGCAGATACAGGTGAACGGAAAAGAGCGGGACGTTCCCGCGGGAACGTCGGTCGCGACGTTGCTCCGGGATCTCGGACTCGATGGGCGCATGCTCGTCGTCGAACTCAACCGGCGAATCGTCCGTCCGCCCGAGATCGAGAGCGCGCAGCTGGAAGCGGGGGACCGCGTCGAACTCGTCCACTTCGTGGGAGGCGGTTGAGATGGCGCCGCTCGAAATCGCCGGCCGCACCTTCGCTTCCCGCCTCATCGTCGGAACGGGGAAATACCCGAGTCCCGAGATCATGCTCGACGCGATCCGGGCCTCCGGCGCCGACATGGTCACCGTCGCGGTGCGCCGGGTCGACATCGAGAACCCGGACCGCGACGACATCCTCCGCACGCTGAGCCCGGACGAGTTCAGCCTCCTGCCGAACACCGCCGCCTGCTACAGCGCCGAGGAGGCGATCCGCGCGGCGCGGCTCGGGCGGGCGGCGGGCATGAGCGACTGGGTGAAGCTCGAAGTCATCGGCGACCCCGACACGCTCCTCCCCCACACCGAGGAGTTGATCGAGGCCACGCGCGTGCTCGTCGCCGAGGGGTTCGTCGTGCTCCCGTACACGAACGACGACCTCATCACGGCGCTGCGGCTCGAGGAGGCCGGGGCCGCCGCGGTGATGCCGCTCGCCTCGCCGATCGGGAGCGGTCTCGGACTCCTCAACCCGCTCAACATCCGCATCATCAAGTCCCGCCTCTCCGTTCCGGTCATCGTCGATGCCGGCGTGGGCACGGCATCCGACGCCTGCGCGACGATGGAGCAGGGCGTGGACGGGATCCTCATGAACACGGCGATCGCGGCGGCGGAGGACCCGGTGGAGATGGCCGGCGCCATGCGGCTGGCGGTGGAGGCCGGCCGGCGCGCATACGTCGCCGGCCGCATGCCCCGGCGTGAATGGGCGGTGCCTTCGAGCCCGCTCGAGGGCGTGCCGCCGCCGGCTTGAACCCCCGCGCGGCGGCCCACCGGATCCTGGGCGAGGTGCGGCGCGGGGCGCTCTCCGACCGCGCGGCATCGCGCATCCTCCCGGCCGTGGACGCGGCCGACCGCGGACTCGCGCTGGACATCGCCTTCGGCTGCCTCCGCCTGCGCGCCCGCCTCGACGCCTGGATCCGTGCCTGCGCCGACCGGCCGCCCTCCCGCATGGACCGGGCGGTGCGCGACTGGCTTCGCATCGGCGTGTACCAGCTCACGGAGTTGCGGACGCCGGACCACGCGGCGGTGGGCGAAACCGTCGGCGCGGCGCGTTCCGCGCTGGGGCGCCGGCGCGCCGGGTACGTGAACGCCGTTCTGCGGGCGCTCACGCGGCGCCGCGACGCCGACCCCTTTCCCGATCCGGACGCGGATCCGGTGGGGCACCTGTGCTCCTGGGGTTCGCATCCGGAGTGGCTCGTCCGGCGGTGGCTCGCGCGCTGGGAGCTGGCGGACGTGCGGCGTCTCGTCGAACAGCAGAACCGGCCGCCCGACGTCGTCGTACGCATGCTGACAGGGGAGGATCCGGCGCCGCCCGACGGCGTGGAACTCGAGCCCGTCCCCGGTTGGCCGCGCTCCTACCGGCTCGAAAGGGGGCTGCCGGAGACCGCGCTCTCCCATCTGCGGGCGGTGGCTCAGGACCCTGCGGCCTCCGCCGTGGTAGATTACGCAGGAGACCGGCTCGCGGAGCCGGTGCTCGACGTGTGCGCGGCGCCGGGCACGAAGGCCCTCGGGCTCGCCGCGGGATACGGCGTGCCGGTCGTGGCGCTCGACATCTCGCACCGGCGGCTGGCCCGCCTCGGCGCGCCGGCCCGCCGGCTCGGGCTGCCGGTGAGCGCGGCCGTCGCCGACGCGCGGCGGCTTCCGGTCGCCGAGGCCGGAACCGTGCTGGCCGATGTGCCCTGCACGGGCACCGGAGTACTGCGGCGGCGGGCCGACGCCCGCTGGCGGCTCGGACAGCGCGGCCTCGACGACCTCGTGGCCCTGCAGCGCGAGATCGTGGACGCGTGCGCCGCGGCCGTGAGACCGGGCGGGCTGCTCGTGTACAGCACGTGTTCGCTCGAACGCGAGGAGAACGAAGGACAGGTGGACGCCTTTCTGGACCGCAGGCCCGACTACCGGCGCGATCCGCCCGGCGCGGGCGCGCGCAGCGACTGCGTGACGCCTCGCGGCGACCTCTTCGTGCGCCCGTGGCTCACCGGCACGGACGGCGCCTACGCCGCGCGTCTGCGGCGGATCGCGTGAGAGTCCCGTGAGGCTCCTGCGCCTGACCCTCGTCTTCGCCGCCCTGTTCGGCGTCGGCTACGCGTACGCCGCCATGCGGCTCTTCCCCGCGGCGGAAGATCCGACCGACGTCGACTTCACCGAGATCCCGGATCTCACGGGCGTATCGCTGGCCGAGGCCGGGGCACGCCTCTCCGCTCTGGGGCTCGTCTTCACCGAGCAGGGCAGTCTCCATCACGGCGAGATTCCCACGGGCGGCGTCATCGCCCAGCGACCGCTCCCGGGCCAGCTCGCCCGGGCCGGGGACACGATCGTGCTCACGACGAGCGCCGGCATCGAAACACGCGTCGTGCCCGACCTCGCCGGTCTCCCGAGCGGCGAGGCCGCGACCCTCCTCACCCGGCTCGGCTTCGAGATCGATATCGAGGAGACCGACGAGAGCGCCGCCGCGGGCGCGATCCGCACGGAGCCCGCCGCCGGGACGAGCCTCCCTCTCCCCGCCCGCGTCCGCCTCTTCGTCAGCCAGGGGAAGGCGATCGTCGCCGTTCCCGATCTTCAGGGCCGCCATGTGGACGACCTCGAGCTTCTTCTGGAGGAGGTGGATCTCCGGCTGGGCGCCGTCCGCTACCAGGTCGAGGCCCCCGAGGTGCCGGGACGCGTCATCTTTCAGAGTCCGGCCCCCGGCTCCGCCCTCCGGGGGGACGGGTTCGTCTCCGTGATCGTGGCCGGGACGCCGCCCGACTCCGCCGCCGCGGACGTCACGAGAGACGCCGCCCTCGACACCGTTCCCGCGACCCCCGGCTTGGAGAGTTAGATGGACTTCAAGAGCGCGTTCACGAGCAACTGGCCCTACAAGGTCGCGGCGATCGTGCTGTCGGTACTCCTCTGGCTCAGCGTATCGGCCGACGCCGAGATCGCCGAGCAGCCGGTTTCGACGCTCCTCGAGATCCAGGTGAGCGATTCCGCGTGGAGTCTGCGCGAAGTGCGGCCCGCCGAGATCACGACGACCTTCCGCGGCCGCCTGAATGAGGTGTTCGCCGCCCGCTTCGAGAGGCCCGTGATCCGCAAGGTTCTCGACCAGGTCGAGGACACCGTGGTCCAGGTTCCGCTCTCGGCCTCCGAGGTCATCTACAACCGCGAACTCGGGCTCGATCCCGTGGGAGTCTCCCCGGGAGCCGTCACCGTGTACCTGGAGGAGCGCGTCGGGAAGCGGGTCGCCGTCTCCGGCCGGACGGATGCGAGGGCAGCGGCGGGCGTGCTCGTCGTCGGCATGCAGGTCGCCCCTGACAGCGTGTGGCTCCAGGGTCCCGCGTCCTTCGTCAACCAGATCTCCGAGGTGACGACGGCCATGCTCGAGGTCGGCGCCGTCTCCACGCGCGTGACCCAGCAACTCGAGATCGCCCTGCCGCCGGATCTCGCGGGACTCTCGGTCGAGCCCGCCACCGTGATCGCGACCGTCGACGTCGACTCCCTCCGCACCCGTCTGTTCGCGATCGAAGTCGTCACCACGGGCCCGCGGGCCCTCATGGCCTCCGTGGATCCGCCGACCGTCACCGTGGCCGTCACCGGACCCGCGGCCGTCGTGGACGGACTCGATCCGGGGGACCTGCTCGTGACGGTCGACATCCCCAATTCCTTCGAATCGACGGGCTCCTATCCCGTGCGCGCCGAGCTGCCCGACGCAGTGGTCGGCACGGTGACGATCGACCTCGTTCCGGAGCGGGTGAGCGCGGGCATCGCCTCCGTCCCGCCGGACCGATAGGCACGCCGGCCGCCCCGGGCGCCGCGCCGCGCCCCGTGGCGCCCGCCGCCGGCTTCCGGGGCGGGCCGGTCCTCGGGATCGAGACCTCCTGCGACGAGACCTCCGCCGCCGTCGTGGATGAGAACGGGATCCGCGGCCTCGCGATCGCCTCGCAGGACGCGCACGCCGCGTTCGGCGGCGTCGTGCCGGAGATCGCCGCCCGCGAGCACATCCGCTCCCTCGACGCGATGGTGCGGCACGCCATGCGCGAGGCGGAGGTCGACCACGCGGACATCGCGGGGGTCGGCGTGACGGCGGGGCCCGGGCTCGTCGGCGCCCTGCTCGCGGGCGTGAACTGGGCCAAGGCCTACGCCTTCGCCCGAGGGCTTCCCCTCCTCGGCGTCCATCACATGGAGGGACACCTGTTCGGCACCGCGCTCGAGCACGAAGGCGCGCAGCCTCCCTTCATCGGCCTCCTCGTCTCGGGCGGACACACGCTCCTCCTCGAGGCGCGGGCGTGGGGGCGCTACCGCCTCCTGGGTCAGACGCGGGACGACGCGGCGGGCGAGGCGTTCGACAAGGTCGCGCGCCGGCTCGGATTGCCGTATCCGGGCGGGCCCCAGATCCAGCGCGCGGCGGAGAGGAGCGCGGCGGAGAGGAGCACGGCGGCGGGGGGAGCGGCGGACGGCGGGGCGGGGCGTTTCCGGCTCCCGCGCCCGATGCTGAGCCGACGCGATCCGCCCGGCGATCCGGCGTACTACGACATGTCCTTTTCCGGGCTGAAGACCGCGGTGGCGCGGATCGCCGAGCAACTGGAGGAAGAGGGCGTCCTCGCCGACGCCGTCGACGACCTCGCGGCGGACTTTCAGGAGGCCGTGGTCGACGTCCTCGCCGAGAAGACGCGACGCGCCGTGGAACAGACGGGCTGCCGGCGGGTCGTGCTGGGCGGGGGAGTGGCGCGGAACTCGCGTCTTCGTGAAGGTTTAGCCGAGCGTCTGGGCTCGTCCGGAGAGTTGTACGCCCCGTCTCCCCGCCTCGCGACGGACAACGCGGCGATGATCGCCGCGGCCGCGCGGTTCCGCCTGGCGAGAGGGGAACGCAGCTCGTGGTCGCTCAACGCCGAAGCGGCGCTCGCGTTTCCCGGCCTCGCGTAACGGCCGGCGCCGAACCAGGGAACCGCCAACGAGCGGCACAGCAGCCAACGAGCAGCACGGCAACCAACGAGGAGCGTACCAGACGTGTATCCCGAACTCTTCACACTGACGCTGCCGGTTCTCGGCGAGGTCACGATCACGTCCTTCGGCGTGATGATGGCGCTCGCCTTTCTGAGCGGGTACGTGGTCCTGCGCCAGGAGACCGTGCGTCTCGGCGCCGGGCGCGACCTCGCGGCGGACATGCTGCTGGGGGCGCTCATCGGCGGCATCGTCGGGGCGAAGATCTACTATGTGCTCCTCTACTGGGACCGGACCGCGGCCGATCCGCTGGGGATGATCTTCTCGCGCAGCGGGCTCGTCTGGTACGGCGGGTTCATCGGCGGGTGCATCGGCGTCCTGTGGGTGCTGCGCCGGCGCCCCGTCGCCACCGGCCTCGGGGTGGACGCGATCGCGCCCGCCCTCGCGCTCGCCTACGGGATCGGCCGCATCGGCTGTTTCCTCGTCGGCGACGACTACGGGCGCCCGACGGAGTCGTTCGTCGGCATCGCCTTCCCCAACGGTCTTCCGCCCACGACCGCCGGCAACCTGCGGGGTTTCGGGGCGGACGTGGATCCCTCGATTCCGGACAGCCAGGTCCTCGCCGTCCACCCCACGCAGCTCTACGAGACGGGCCTCTCTCTCATCATCTTCTTCCTCCTGTGGCGGCTGCGGCGGCACCCGCACGTGCAGGGGTGGCTGTTCGGCATGTGGCTCGCGATGGCCGCGGTCGAGCGCTTCGTCATCGAGATCTTCCGCGCCAAGGACGACCGCTTCTTCGGAGGCATCACGCTCGCCCAGGTGATCTCGGTCCTGCTGTTCGCGGGGGGCATCGCGCTCGTCCTCAGGTTGCGCCGCCGGGCCGCAGAGGCGGCGGTGTGAAACGCGCGGCTCTGGCCGGGCTGGCGCTGGCCGTCACCCTCGCAGGGCCGCCTTCGTTCGCCGGGCCGTCTCCGTATCTCGGGCCATCTCCACTCAGCGGGCAGGCCGCAGGAGAGGCGGGACCGCGCCGCGCCGAGGTGACCTCCCTCCGCTTCCGCGGCAACGAGACGCTCTCCGACGGCGAGTTGCGCGCGGTGATCCGCACGCGCAGCACCGAATGCACGAGCCTCCTGGTGTCCCCCTTCTGCTGGGTGACGAACTGGGGATTCGCGCACCGCCGGGCGTACCTCGACACGCTCGAGGTCAGGGTCGACGCCGACCGGCTCCGCCTGTACTACAACTTCCGCGGCCACTTCGAGGCGGAGGTCGACCACCTCGTCCGCACGAACGGCGTCGACGCCAGCGTCTCGTTCATCATCGAGGAAGGTCCGGCGACCCTCATCGACGAGTTCTCCATCGAGGGATTGCCCGAGACCCTCGGCGCGGAGGAGGCCGCGGCCCTCGTCGATATCGGCGTCGGCGACCCCTTCGATCGCGGTCGGCTCCAGGCCGGGGTGGACAGTCTCATGGGTTCGCTGCGCCGCCAGGGCTACGTGAACGCCGTGGCGCTGGAGGACTTCCAGCGCGGGCGCGACGGGACCGCGCAGGTGGCGCTGGATGTCCGCCCCGGCGCCCGATATCGCCTGGGAGAGATCCGGATCGAGGGGGGCGAGGCGATCGGCGAGGACGTGATCCGCGACCTCCTCCCCCTGCGCGCGGGCGACTACTACAACCAGGAGGCCGAGCAGGAGGGGCAGCGGAACCTCTTCGGAATCGACGCGATCCGCTTCGCCTCGATCCTCCAGGAATCGCCGCGCCCCGGGGCCGCCGCCGCCGATTCCACCCTGGATCTCGTCGTCCAGGTCACCCCGGCCTCGCCGCGGGCGGCCCGATTCGGCGTCGGATGGAGCACCGACCAGTGTCTCCGGGCCGAGACGCGGCTCACGCACCGCAACCTCTTCGGCGGGGCCCGGCGGCTGCAGATCACCGGCCAGCTCGGGAACATCTTCGCGGACCAGCTGGACGGGTCCTTCCCCTGCTCCCAGGTGGGCACCCACCCCTCCTTCCGGACGCTGAACTATCTGCTCCAGGCGGAACTGCTCCTGCCCGTCGCCTTCTCGGCCGAGAACAGCTTCAGCGCCCGGCTCTTCGTCGAGCGGGAGACGATCCCCGATGTCTTCATCCAGGAGGGCTTCGGCGCCGAAATCGGCCTGACGCGCCGAATCGGGCGCCGTGCGTCCGCCACCCTCTCGTATTCGCCGGGCTACACCGGCTTCGGCGAGCAGTCCGCGGACATCTTCTTCTGCATCAACTTCGGTTTCTGCGAACCCGAGGACATCGTCACCGTGACGAGATCGCGCTGGCTGGCGCCCCTCACGCTCTCCGTGCTCTACAACGAGACGGACGACGCACTCCGCCCGACGCGCGGCTACTACCTGACGGCGGAGGGGGAAGTCGCCCACGAGACCACCGGATCGCAGTACCGCTACGCGCGGATCGTGGGACAGGCCGCGCTCTTCCGGGAACTCGAGCCCGGTCTCGTGTTCGCCGCGCGCGCGCGAACCGGAGTCGTCCGCTTCCCCGGCACCCGCATCTTCACTCCCGGCGCGCCCCGCACCGACCGGCTCATCCATCCCTCCCGACGCTTCTTCGTCGGAGGCTCGCGGAGCGTGCGCGGCGTCGGCCAGAACCTCCTCGGACCCCGCGTGCTCGTGGCCGACCAGGTGGAAGACTGCCCGGCGGGAGATTTCGAGGCGTGCGTCGCGCGGCTCGCGACGGAGGACCCCGGCGCCTTCGACGAGCGCCCCCGCGGGGGCGACGCCCAGCTGGAACTGAGTTTCGAGCTGCGCCGATACCTCAGCGAGCGGTGGAGCCTCGTCTTCTTCGGGGACGCGGGGAGCGTCTCGCAGCGGCTCACGGAGCTGCGGGATATCCAGTGGACGCCGGGCATGGGACTCCGGTACGCGAGCCCGGTCGGTTCCATCCGGCTCGATATTGGATACAATACGACATTCGCGACCGAGTTACCGGCAATTGTATCGATGGAGGACGGAACCTTGGTCCAGATGCCGCAGCCCGTCTTGTTCGACCCGTTCCGGTTCGACGATCCGCACCCCCTGCTCGAACTCTGGCGCCGCGTGCAGATCCACGTGTCCATCGGAGAAGCGTTCTGAGTTCCGACGACCGCTCCCCCGCGCCGACCCCCCCGCCGCCCCGGCGGCGCCGCCGGATCGTCCTGCCGCTGGCGGTCATCGCGAGCCTGCTGGTGTTCGGGGTCTTCATCGTGATGACGCAGACCGCCAGGGGCCGGGACGCCGCGCTTTCCCTGCTCGAGGACGCCATTGCCCGCAGCGTGAACGGAGAGGTCCGCATCGGCCGCGCGGTCTCCGGCAACCTCCTCAGCGACCTCACCGTCTCCCGCTTCGAGATCATCGACGCGGACGAGGGACTGTTCCTGGCGCTCGACACCGTCACGATGGAATACGACCTGGTGGCGCTCCTGCGGGGACAGCTCGATGTGAACCGGCTCCACGCCCGCAGTCTGGACCTCCGTCTCCGGCAGTATCCGGACGGCCGCTGGAACTACGACCGCGTCTTCGAGGTGCCCCCGCGGTCCGAGTCGCCGGCGCCGTCGCGGCCGCCGGCGCCGTCACAGCCGCCGGCACCGCTGCCGCCGGACCCCACGGCCGAATCGACGGCCGAATCGACGGCCGAGTCGGCGGCCAGGGCTGCGGCCTCGCTCTTCCCGGTGTCCCTCTCCTTCGCCCCGCCCGGGGGCCAGGACCAGGGCCCGGACCCGGCGGCGGACGCGGGGTCGACGGCGACGCGGGGGTCGAACGCCGAACTCGGCATCCTCCTGCACGACGCGACCATCGCCGCCGGCCGCATCGAGATCCGCACGCCGTGGACGGAAACGATGACCGGAGCCGCGAAGGCGGAGGCGCTGCGCGAGGCGCGGGCCGGAGAATCGCCCTGGGCCCTGGAGGAGACACCGGCCGGCGAGTTCGAACGCGTGTTCGAACTGACGAACCTCCGCGGCCGGTTCCCGGTTGCGCGCGTGACGGATCCCGAGGCTCCCTTCATGGTCGAGGTCGAGGAGGCGGCCGCCACGCTGCTCGCCGTGAACCAGCCGCTGGAGGTCTCGAGCCTGCGGGGGAACCTGACGATCGGGGACACGGCCCACATCGACATCGAGAGATTCGAGACGGATCAGTCGGTGATCCGCGGGGGAGGGTGGATGGCCGCGAACGGCGTCGATTTCGAGTTCGCGCTCGAAGCCGAGCCGATCGATGTCCGGGACCTCCGCTGGCTGCCCATCGACCTGCCCGAGACCGGTGCCGGCCCCATGTCCGTCGCCCTCAGCGGCCGCAGTGGAAACACGGTCGTGGACGTCACGAACGGAGACTTCCGGACGGAAGAAACCCGCATGACCGGAGG
This sequence comes from Candidatus Palauibacter sp., assembly GCF_965261555.1. Lineage (GTDB taxonomy): Bacteria > Gemmatimonadota > Gemmatimonadetes > Palauibacterales > Palauibacteraceae > Palauibacter. The sequence goes on along the minus strand of NZ_OZ253465.1, from coordinate 49,923 downwards.
GTTCGCCCTCGCCCTCGAGCCGCGTCCCAGGTTCAGCCGGATCGGCGTCACGCTGGCTCCCTTCGATCTCGCGCACCTGGCCCCCCTCCTCCGAGGCGATTCCGTGCCCGCGGCCGGTGACGACCCCGCACCCGGCGCGGAGTCCGAGCCGCCGCCCGCCGGAGCGCCCGGCCCGGTGGCCGCACCGGCGCCCGCGACGATGGCGGAGACGGTGCCGGGGACGATGCGCGGCACGCTACGCGGCTCGGGCTACGTCGACGACCTGACGATCGTCGCCGACCTCACCCTGCACGACCCCGATCCGGACACGCCGCCGTCCCGCCTGCAGGCCCGGGGCGGCGTCGGTATCGGCGAGGAGTTCCTGAGCCTCCGCCGCCTCGGCGTGGAGGTCGAAGCCTTCGAGTCTCGCTGGACCCGTCTTATCGACCTGGACCTGTGGATCGACGGACGCTTCGACGGGACGCTCACCCTCGACCGGGAACAGGACACGGGCGTCGCCTTCGAGGGCGCCGTCGAGCACCTGACGCCGGCCGGCGACCGCTCGCGCTTCTCCGGCTCCGGGTTCCTGAACCTCGCCCAGTCGCAGGTCGATGCGGCGATCGACGCGAACCCGCTCGCTCTCACGCTGCTGCGCCCGTGGACCTCCGGAATCGAGCTGGCGGGTTCGGTAACCGGTCCCATTCGGGCGCGCGGTAGTCTCGAGGCGCTGGCCCTCGAGGCGGAACTCGAATCGGAACGCGGCCGACTCACCCTGAACGGGGACTTCGATCTCGCCTCCGAGGAACTGCGCTACGACACGGAGATCGAGGGGACGGATCTTTCGCTGGACCAGTGGATCGAGGGCGCCCCGCCGTCGAGACTCGCCGTCCGGGGGCGCGTGCAGGGAGAAGGGATCGATCCCGCGACGCTCGAGGGGGCGTTCGACCTCGAGGTCCTCGCCTCCCAGGTGGACCAGGCCGAGATCTTCGACAGTCGCGTGCGCCTGCGGGTGGCCGACGGCTTGGCGACGATCGACAGCGCGCTCCTCGTCTCCGATGTCGGGACGCTCTCGGTGCTGGGCGACTTCGGCCTCGCGGAGGGCCGGAGCGGGCAGATCGCCTTCGAGGCGGAAGCTGCCGATCTCTCCGACTGGGACCGCTGGTTCGTGGATGAGATTCCGGGCGGCGCGGAGGCCGAGGCCGGCGAAGCGCTGTTCGAGAGTATCGAGGAGCTGCTGGGCCGGACCCCGCGAACCCGGCGACCGACGGAGGGACTGGAGGGCCGGCTGGAGACGCGCGGCACCGCCACGGGGCGCTGGGGAGACTTCACGCTCGACGCCACCATCGACGCCTCCGACGCGCGCTTCCGCGGCTACCGCGCCGGAGACTTCTCGGCCCGCGTCGAACTGTTCGACCCTCCGAGGCTCGGCGACCTGCGGTCCCGGTTCACGGCGACGAACGTCGAACTGGCCGGGCGACGGGTGGATTCGCTCTCCGTGCTGCTCGCCCGCTCGGGCGCCGGCGAGTCCGGCGCCGACGCGCTGGACGCTGAATTCCATGCGCAGCGCGACTCCAGCCTCGAAGTCTCCGGCCGGGGCGTCGTGGTCGGCGGCGACCTGTGGAGCGCGGGCCTGACGGACCTCCGCCTCCGCCTCGGCAAGCTCGAGTCCACGCTCGTGACGCCCGCCAGACTCGTCTACTCCGACTCGGCGCTGCTCGTCGACGGCCTTTATCTGAACGGTCAACTCGGCCGGCTCCGCGCCGACGGCCTCATCCCCGCCACCGGCGAGGGATCGCTCGACGTGGAGATCTTCGGCGTGCGCGTGGACCAGTTCGGCTATCTGCTCTCGGAGCAACCGATCCTCGGAGGCACCCTCGGCGGATCCGTGAGGGCGACGGGCACGCTGGCGGAACCCGTCGTGAGGGGAGAATTCGAAGTCCTCGGTCCGTCCCTTCAGCACCAGGGCTACGAGGCGCTGAACGCGCGGGTCGGCTACGCCGCTCGCGAACTCGAGGGGGAGATCGACCTCGTCGATGGCGGCGCCCTCCTGGGACGGCTCGGCGGCACCGTGGCGACGGACCTCGCGATCCTCCCGGTGGAACGCCGCCTCCTCGACGACCCGTTCGACCTCGACCTGACCGGAGACCGCCTCCCGCTGGCGCTCGTGGAACTCGTGCTCGGAAGCTTCGAGGAGGTGACCGGCGTCGCCGAAACCGACCTCACGATTCGCGGCGCCCCCGGCGCCCTCCGCTACGACGGCGCCCTGCGCCTCGTGAACGGGCGGGGCTGGGTCCCGGACCTCGGCGTCTGGCTCACCGACACCGGCGCCCGGGTCGCCTTCCGGGGCTCCTCGCTCGCCTTCGTCGATTCGGCCTACGTGGCGTCGGATCTCGGCGGGTCGGATCTCGGCGGTTCGCTGCGGGCGCGCGGCACCGTGGACATCGCCCGGATCACCAACCCCGTCTTCGCCCTGAACTTCGACGCGGACGAGTTCCACGGCATCGTGCGCAACGACATGGCGTTCGCCGTGAGCGGCCGGGCGCGGCTCGACAGCGCCTACGCGAGACCCTGGGTGAGCGGCGACGTCGTCCTCTCCGACGGATACCTGGAGCAGGACGAGTTCCTCCGCGAACTCGAGGTCTTCAACCCCGGCGAGATGGGAGTCTTCGACTTCCTCGGCGCCTCCGCGGAAGACGTGCTGGCGCAGTTCCGGAACCCGTTCCTCGACAACCTCGTCCTGAACGCGAACGTCGATCTCGGCTCCGGCCTCTCGCTGCGGTCGGGGCGGCTCGACGCGGTGGTCGTGGGGGAGGGGATTTCCGTTCACATGGACCGCCGCCTCGATACTCTCTACATCAGCGGAAGCGCCGAGATACCGCGGGGCACATACTTCTTCGACCAGGTGCCGCCCTATGTCCGGCCGCTCCGGATCACCGGGGGGAGCCTGCAGTTCGTGGGGGACGCAGGCTTCAATCCGATCATCGACGTAACCGCCGAATACCGGGACCGGACCGTCGACGGCCCCGTGTTCGTCGAGGCCCGGATCACCGGCACCGCGATTGCGCCGGAGGTCCTCCTGACGAGCAACCCGCCCATGAGCGACACCGACCAGCTCTGCCTGCTCGCCGTCGGTACCCCGTGCTACCGCTCCGCCGACCCGCAGCTGGGACCGCGGCTCGCGCAGCAGTTCCTGTTCGGTCCGCTGAGTTCGGGGCTCACATCTGTGCTCGGGGGAGCGACCGGCAGCACCTACTTCAACCTGACGTCCGTCGCCGCCGGACGGGGCGCCGGGGGACTCGCGGCGAACCGGACCCTGTTCGAGCGCACGGCGCTGGAATTCGGATGGTATGCGAGCAACGCGCTCTTCCTCTCCTACTGGCAGCCGCTGGGTGGCGGACCTCCGAGGGCGGCGCTGGACTGGGCGTTCCTCCCCGGATGGTCCGTCGAAGCCGGCACCGCGAGCCGCTTCGACGAGAGACTGTTCGGTCTCAGCGTGGGCACGAACGTCGCCAACGACCGGACCTACAGCCTCTTCCTCTTCCGTGAGTGGGAGTTCGGCGACAGCTCCGGCTCCGACAGCGATTCCGACGAGTCCGGGTCCGGCGGCCGGTCCGGCTCGGGCAGCGGTTCGCGGTAGCGGCCCCTAGCTTCCGTCCATGTCCGGCGCGCACCTCTATCCCGATTCGGAGCGATTCCTCGTGCTCCTCAACCCCGGCGCGGGCGGCGGCACCGCCGAGCCCGAGACGCTGCGCCGGCGGCTGGGCGGCGCCTTCGCCGCGAGGGGCGTCCCCTTCGACATCGTCGAGGCCGAGAATTCCGAGGAAGGCCTGGACGTCACCCGCATGGCGGCGGAGCGGGGATACCGGGCCATCGTCGCCGCGGGAGGCGACGGCACCGTGAGCGTGGCCCTTCGCGGCGTCGCCGGAACGTCCGTGCCCGTCGCGATCGTCCCCTTCGGCACCGCCAACCAGCTCGCCCTCAACTTCGACATTCCCACGTCATTGGAGGACAGCGTGCGGGTCGCGGTCGAGGGGAGGGTGACGGGAATCGACCTCGCGGAAGCGAACGGCGAGACGTTTGCGCTCATGGCCGGCGCGGGCCTCGACGCCCAGGTCATGGCCGACGCCACCGCCGAACTCAAGAGCCGCCTCGGCTTCGGGGCCTACATCTACAGCGGACTCAAGAACGTCATCAACCGCCCCGGCGCCGACTTCCGGATCACCGCCGACGACCAGGAGGTGGAGGTGAAGGCGTCGATGGTGCTCGTCGCGAACGCGGGCCAGCTCGGGGCCGGCCCCCTGCCCGTGGAGTTCCGGATGGCGCCCGGGGCCTCCTTCCAGGACGGCCTCATCGACGTGTGCATCTACGCCCCCAGCAACCTCCCCGAGGTCGCCCGCATCATCTGGCGCGTCACGCGAAACCGGTTCTCGGGGGACGACAAGATCATCTACTTCCAGGCCCGCAGCGTCCGGATCGAGGCCGACCCGCCCGTCGCCATAGAAATCGACGGCGACCCGCGGGGCGAGACTCCGATGGTGGCGAAGGTCTCACCGCTGGCCGCCCGGATCATCGTCCCCAGGTAGCCACGCGCTCCCCAGGTAGCCCCGCGTTCCCGCGGGAACGTGAGCGGAGGGCTCAGGCGGCCCGCGGTGTTCCCCCCGGCATGTCCGGCTGGCTTGGCGTACGGATGCCTCCGTACTGACCCCAAAGGACCCAGAGCGCCCAGTCCATGTCCAGCCGGTCGCCCTCCCACCGGCCGGCCCCGGTCCAGGGATCGATCCCCGTCTGCCGGTGCCAGCCGGCGAGCCCGGCATCGGGCGTCCTCGGCGCCGCCACGTCCTCGCGCAGGGGCGGGGCAGCCGGTACGACGGTCCCATCCGGGTCCTTGAAGTACGCCGCGCCCGCCGCGCCGGTCTCCGTCCTCGGCATCTCCACACGCCATCCGCCCTCGTGCACCATCCGGTGGTGGAATCGGCAGAGGAGGATGAGGTTGTGCAGCGCGGTTTCTCCCCCCTCGGCCCACGGGACCGCATGGTGTGCCTGCGTGTAGCGCGATCCGCAGCCCGGAAAGCGGCATCCTCCGTCACGGATTTCGAGCGCCTTGCGAAGGCGCCAGTCCACCGTCCTGCGGCGGCGGCCGACATCGAGCACCGAGCCGTCCGGTCCGCGGGTGACCAGCACCGCCTCGGCATCGCAGGACAGGCGCCGGGACGTTCCCGCGGGAACGTGTGAGCCCTCCTCCGTGCTCACGACATCGGGGGCGCCGGCCACGGTATGGACGACGAGTTGGACATTCGCTTGCGTCTTGTCCTCGAGCCACGCCTGGAGCGCATCATGGTGCCGCTGCCGCGGCGTGCGCGGCAGTCTCAGGGGTCTCGGCTCCCAGGGCGCGTCTCGTTCGCCCTCACGCTCCTCGGCGGCCGCTTCCGGGGTCTCGCCCGTCTCCGCCGCCCGTTCGGCCTCTCGCTCGGCGGCGCGTTCCGCTCGGTACAGTTCGTCCCCCGCCGCCTCCAGCGCCCGCATGAGAAGGGCGCCCACGTCCGGCGTCAGACAGCCCCGCACGCGGTACATGCCATCTTCCGACACCCCCACGCTCAGGTAGCGGCGGGTCGCGATCTCGGAGTGGTCATCCCATGCGTCCGCGGCCGCCTCGGCCGAACGCCACGCGCGGACGAAGCGCTCGACCTGGCTCGCCGTGTGGTGCAGGGCGAACTCGACCAGGCGCTCCTCGTTCTCGTCGGTGCCGATCCGGGTCAGGGCCCGGACCTTGGACCAGGAGAGGCGTCCCTTCTCCATTTCGGCGGAAGTGAGCGGCAGAACCGCGAGACGCCGTGCGACCCTCACCCGTTCGCGCGCCGGGCCGGTGGTCATGCCCGTGCGCCAGGACAGCCAGTGCGCGCACGAGATCCACCCGCTCCAGCCTTCCGCCGCGTCGAAGCGCTGAAGCAGCGTGAGAAGGCGGTACTGGCTGGCGTCCAGGTGAGCGCAAAGGTGGGCGATCTCATCGCCGAGGGGACCAACGGGCGGACGGACGCCCAGCCGGGTCGCGCGGCTGCGCCCGTCGTTGTTCGGGGCGTCGCCGCCGTGAGGGGTGTCGTGGGACATGGAGTGCCTCCGAAGTCGAGGGTGATCGCGGACAAGGGCGCCGGCCCGCGCACCGCCGGAAGCGATGACGCGCGCCGAACCACCCGTCTCTTCGGTTAGTATTCGGTCGGATCTCAACGGGGTATCATCGAGGATTCGCGGCACTGCCGATCCAGGTCGCCGGCACCGCGACCGGCTGGTTGAGGGGCGGGCCACGCGTTCCCGCGGGAACGTCCGGGGGCCCCGCGAGCTAGCGGGGGTAGAGCAGGTACGGGCGCCGGAGGGCCTCGAAGGCGGCGACATCGGCCGCCCATTCCGACGTGATTTCGTCGAGCGGGGCGCTGCGGTCGATGGCGAGCCGGAGCCGGTCGGAGCCCGCGAGACGGTCGAAGTGCCGCACCCTCCACTCCCAGGCGTCGCCGGAGAGCCGACGGGCGGCGAGGAGCGCGGCCACCGCGGTCCGCACCGGATCGTAGGCCGACCGGTCCGTCACCGTGAGACGGATCCCGCCGATCTCCTCGCCCGCGAACCTTCCGTCGCTCGGCGATTCCGGCGTGAAGGTGATCGCCCGGATCTCGACCCCCGGCAGCGCTGCGCCCGCCACGGTCCGGATCTCCGCCGCCCAGGCCTCGCCGTCCAGCCACGGCGCGCCCAGCACCTGAAACGCGGTCGGCGTCCCGCGGCCGACGGAGAGGTTCGTCCCTTCGAACAGGCAGGTGCCGGGATAGTGCGTGGCGCTCTCCAGCGAAGGCATGTTGAGCGACGGCGCGATCCAGGGAAGGGTCGTCTCATCGAACCAGCGGTCCGCGGACCAGCCTGCGGCCGGGACGACGTGCAACTCCACCTCCACGCCGAACGCCCCCCGATACAGGCGCGCGAGTTCTCCCGCCGAGAGTCCGTGACGCACGGGCACCGGGTACATGCCGACGAAGGTCGCGAAGGCGGGGTCCAGCACGGGACCCTGCGTGAGGCCTCCGATGGGATTCGGGCGATCGAGGACGATCATGGGGATGCCCTCGCGCCCGGCCGCCGTCATCGCGAGCGCCATCGTCGATACGTAGGTGTAGTAGCGCGAGCCGATGTCCTGGATATCGAACACGAGCACGTCGATCGACGCCAGCATCTCCGGCGTGGGCGTCAGCGTCTCGCCGTAGAGCGAGTAGATCGGCAGCCCCGTCCCCTCGTCCGTCGCGTCGTCGATCGCGGATCCCTCCGCTTCCGTGCCCCGGATCCCGTGCTCCGGGGCGAAGAGCGCCGTGAGTTCCGCGTCCGCGTAGCCGTGCAGGAGGTCGATGGAACTCGTGCCGTCGCGCCCCACGCCGCTCCGGTTCGTGATCAGCCCCACGCGCCGTCCGTCGATGAGATGAGAGGAGTCGGCGAGCAGGACGTCGATCCCCGCGCGCACGGTCGGGGCGGGCGTGTCCGCCGCCGCCGATCCCCCCGCCACCTCGCCGGCCCCCGATCCCCCCGCCGATCCCCCCGCCGGCCCCCCGCACGCGGCGAAGGGGAGGACGATCGGGAGGACGACGAAGAGAAGGGGATGAAGGAGGGGATGAAGGGGGAAGAAACCGGCGAGCGGATTCACCTCGCGCCGCGTAGGTTCGGGGCAGCGAGCGCGAGACGCGGGGCGGGCGGAGGTCGACATGGTGCGGAGATTAGAGACGTGGAGCGGCCCCCGAAAGCGGGACGGGCGGGGGAGGGCGGTTGTACCGGCGCGGACGATCGCGGCTCTCGGGCTGACCGCGCTCCTCGCCGCGGGCTCCTTCGCCTGCCGCTCCTCCGCCGGTCCCGCCGCTTCCGGCCCTGCCTCGGTCGGCCCTGCCGCCTCCGTCCCTGCGGCCTCCGACGCTTCCGCCGCGGCCCCCGCTGCCGCCGCCGACGCCGCTGCGGCCGCCGCCTCCGTCCCCGGCGCGTCCGCCGCCGCTGCTGCCGCCCCCGCTCCCGCCGCTTCCCCCGGCAGTTCCCCGGTCGAGCCGACGCTCTCTGCCGACGCGCGGGCCTGGGTGGAGGAGACGCTCGCCGGCCTCAGCCTGCGGGAGCGGGTCGCGCAGCTCGTGATGGTGTGGATGAGCGGCGGCTACGCCCCGCGCGACGACGAGGAGTTCACGCGCATCGAATCCCTCGTGCGCGACGACGCGATCGGCGGGATCGTGATCTCGCTCGGGACCCCCCTGGGATACGCCGCGCGACTCAACCGACTCCAGGCCTCCGCCGACGTTCCCCTCCTCGTCGGCGCGGATTTCGAGTCAGGCGCCGGGTTCCGCGTGAGCGGCGTCTTCGCGCTGCCGAACATGCTCGAGATGCCCGGCGCGACGGTCCTCCCGCCCGCGATGGCACTCGGCGCGGCGGACGACGAGGACTACGCCTACTCCGCGGGCCGGATCACCGGCATCGAGGCGCGGGCCCTCGGCGTCCACATCACCTTTTCTCCCGTGCTCGACGTCAACAACAACCCCGCCAATCCCATCATCAACACGCGCTCCTTCGGGGAGGATCCGCAGCGCGTCGCGGCGCTGGGCGCGGCGTTCATCCGGGGCGCGCACGACGCCGGCCTCCTCACCACCGCCAAGCACTTCCCCGGCCACGGAGACACCGGGACGGACTCCCACGTCGCCCTCCCGGTCATTCCCGGCGACCGCGCCCGCCTCGACAGCCTCGAACTCGTCCCCTTCCGCCGCGCGAGCGCGGAGGGCGTGGACGCAGTGATGACGGCCCACGTTGCGGCCCCCGGCATCCTCGGCGCCGGCGCCCCGCCCGCCACGCTCTCGCCGTACTTCATGACGGACATGCTGCGCGACGACCTCGGCTTCGACGGCGTCCTCTTCACCGACGCCCTCGACATGGCCGCCATCGCCGACCACTACGGGGCCAGCGAAGCCGCGATCCGTTCGCTGGAGGCGGGGAGCGACGTCCTCCTCATGCCGCGCGAACCGCTGCGGGCCATCGCGGCCGTCGTCGGCGCCGTCCGTACCGGCCGCCTCACCGCCGAGCGCATCGACGCCTCCGCCCGGCGCGTGCTGGAGTTGAAGGCGCGGGCCCGCCTGCACGAGGGCGCCGACGTCGACCCCGACGCCATCGCCCGGCTCGTCGGCACCCGGGGGCACGAGTCCTTCGCCCGCGGGGCCGCCGCGCGCTCCATCACGCTCGTGCGCAACGAGGCCGGCGCCGTGCCCCTCGACCGCCTCGAATCGCGCGCCGTGCGCTCCGTGCTGTCCGTGACCTTCGCCGGGACGAACGACCTCGCCGCGGGGCGCGTCTTCAACCGCGAACTCGGCCGGGCCGTGCGCGTCCGCCGCGCCCGGATCGGGTTCGACACGCAGCCCGGCGTCTACGACTCGCTCCTCCGCCGCGCCCGCTCCGTCGATGCCGTGATCTTCTCCGCCTACGTCCGGCCCGGCGCCGCACGGGACTCCACCGACCTCCCCGAGGAGGTCCGCGGCTTCTTCGACCGCCTCGACGCCGCCGGCCGCACCGCCGTGCTCGTCTCCTTCGGAAGCCCCTACCTGCTCACCTCGGTGCCGGACGCGGAGACGTACCTCATCGCGTGGGGCGGGGCGGACGCCTCGCAGGAAGCCGCCGCGCTCGCCCTCCTCGGCGCGCCGATCTCCGGCCGTCTGCCGATCTCGCTCCCGCCCCGTCACGCGCTCGGCGATGGCCTGGTCATCGGCGGAAGCGCGGAGGAGGGAGCCGACGCGGGACCCGCAGCGGGAGTCGAGGCGGCAGCTGCGCTGGGGATGGACGGGGATTCCCTCGCCCGCGTGGACCGGATCATCGAGGCGGCGATCGCGGACGGCGCGGCGCCCGGCGCGGTCCTCGCCGTGGGACGGGGAGACCGGGTCGTCCGGCTGCGTGGCTACGGGAACCTCGACTGGGCGTCCTCCGCCACGCTGCCCTCCGGGACCGCCGCGACGGATTCGAGCCTGTACGACCTCGCGTCGCTCACGAAGGTCGTCGCGACGACGACGGGGGTGATGCAACTCATCGACCGCGGCGATCTCTCCCTCGACACCCGCATCGCCGAGCACCTGCCGGAGTGGTCGCAGGGATGGAAGCGCGACGTCACCGTCCGCCACCTGTTGACGCACCAGGGCGGCCTGCCGCCCTTCCTGCCGTTCTGGCGCACCCTCCGGGGGGAGGAGGAGTACCGCGAGGCCTTCGCCGCCGTCGAACCCGACTACGAGCCGGGGGACGACGGCGAGATGACGGTCTATTCCGACATCGGGTTCATGACGCTGGGATTCCTGATGGAGGAGGTCACGGGACAGCCCCTGGACTACTACCTGCACGAATCCGTCTTCCGTCCGCTGGGGATGAGGGAGACGTGGTTCGATCCGCCCCGCTCGCTGCACCGCCGCACGGCTCCCACCGAGGTGGACACCGTCTACCGGCACCGGCACGTGCACGGGGAGGTGCACGACGAGAACGCCCACGCGCTGCACGGCGTGGCGGGGCACGCGGGACTCTTCTCGTCGGCCCGGGACCTCGCGAAATTCGCCGCCTGGATCCTCGCCGCCGCGCGCGAAGGGCGGGGTCTTCCCGCCGCCGCGCGCCCCCCGCCGGGGCCGGATGCCCGTTCGTTCTCCGCCCGTCTCGACTCGCCCTCGCCGGAGACCGTCGCCCGGTTCACGGCGCGGGCCGCTCCCGCCTCCAGCCGGGCGCTGGGCTGGGACACCCCCTCCGGGCGCTCGTCGGCGGGGGACTACTTCGGTGAAGGCGCGTTCGGGCACACCGGCTTCACGGGCACGAGCTTCTGGGTGGACCCGGAACTGGACCTCTTCGTCGTCCTGCTCACGAACCGCGTGAACCCGACCCGGGACAACCGCAAGCACATCGCGTTGCGGCGCGCGGTCCACGACGCCGTCGCGACCTCGATCCGCGACCGGACGGTGCGGCTCCGCGATCCCGGCGACCCCCGCTGACCTCCCTCGACCTCGCGATCCTCGTCGTCTATCTCGGCGGGATCACGGCCTGGGGGGCGTGGCTCGGCAAAGGCGCGCGCGGGGGAGAGGAGTACTTCCTGGGGCGGCGCGACCTGCCGTGGGTCGTCGTCCTCCTTTCCGTCGTGGCGACGGAGACGAGCACGCTCACCTTCCTCTCGATCCCCGGCATCGCGTACGGCGGGTCGCTCGCTTTCGTGCAGATCGCGGCGGGGTACGTGCTCGGGCGGATCGCCGTCGCCTCCTGGCTGCTGCCGGCCTATCGCGAGGGGCGGCTGCGCACGGCCTACGAGTTGCTGGAGGCCCGCTTCGGGACGGAGACCCGGCGGCTGACCTCCGGCATCTTCATGATCACGCGCCTCCTCGCGGATTCCGTGCGGCTCTTCGCGACGGCGATCCCGCTCACGCTCGTCACGGGCTGGCCGCTCATCACCTCCGTCCTCGTGATCGGGGCCGTCACCTTCATCTATACCTTCATCGGCGGCATCCGCGCGGTCGTCTGGGTGGACGCCTCGCAGATGGCGCTCTACCTGGCCGGCGGGCTCATTGCCCTCGTCGTCCTCGGCGGCGCCGTGCCCGGCGGCTGGCCCGAGATCCTCGCCCGCGCCGGGGAGGCCGGGAAGCTCACCGTCATCGACCCCGCGCTCGACTTCGGGCGACCCTACACGCTGTGGGCCGGCCTGCTCGGCGGCGCCTTCCTCTCCATGGGTTCCCACGGCGCGGACCAGCTCATCGTCCAGCGCCTCCTTGCCTGCCGCGACCTCGCCGCGAGCCGCCGCGCCCTCGTCGGCAGCGGCTTCGCCGTCCTCTTCCAGTTCACCCTCTTCCTCTTCGTTGGCTTGGGCCTCTGGGCGTGGTACGACGGAGCCGCCTTCGTCCGGGCCGACGAGATCTTCGCGGGATTCATCGTTGAAGCGCTCCCCGCCGGCGTCCGCGGCCTCCTCATCGCGGGCGTGTTCGCGGCCGCCATGTCTACGCTCTCCAGTTCGATCAACGCGCTATCATCGACGGCGGCCTACGACTTCTGGGCGGCGGCCCGTCCGGAGGCGGACGAGCGGCGGATCCTGCGCGTGGGGAGGATCGCGGCCGTGGCGTGGACGGTGCTGCTCGTGGCGGCGGCGATCGGGTTCATCCCGCTGAGCGAGGAGAGCACCGCCGTGGAGGTGTCGCTCGGGATCGCGTCCCTCGTCTACGGCGGGCTGCTGGGGGCGTTCGCGCTCGCCCGCTTCTCGCGCCGGGCCACGAGCCGCTCGGCCCGCCTCGGAATCGCCGTCGGGATCGGGTCCGTCACCGCGATATGGATCGGAGAGCGGATCGGGGCGCACGCCGCGGTCGCATGGCCCTGGTTCGTCCTCATCGGCACGGCGGTCACCGTGACGGTCGGCCTCCTCGCCGGCTCCCGTCGCGGTTCGCGCGCGCCGGAGTGAGGCCGGGAGTTGTCGTTCACCGAACTTCGATGCCCTGCTCTGCGGCGACCCACATGTCCTTCTCGGGGTACTCTACGGCCCACGTCTCCCCGTTCCGCCGGTTGATCCGGGCAAGGGCGCCCTCGATGTGCTGACATTCGGCCGCCGCCTGGGCGAATCCCTCCACGCAATCGCGACTGTGCGTCGTCGCCAGGACCTGAACGTTGTTCGCCTCCGCCGTCTCCAGAACCATGCGCCAGAAGCGCTTCTGCACGGAGTGATGGATCCCGTTCTCGACTTCGTCGATGAGGAGGAACCCGTTGCGGCTGTTTGCCAGGGCCAACGCTACTCCGAAAACCCGCACCGCACCGTCGCCCAGATGCTTCAGCGGAACGGGAGCGGGATCGCCCTTTAGCCTTACGATCACCCGATCACGTGGTCGTTGTCGGCCAGTGTGTTCCGCGACCACGTCGGCGCTCTCCACCCCGTCCACCACCAGCCTCAACGCGTCGACGACCTTGTCCTGGTCAACGGTTGGTGCAACGGCGCTCCACCATTTCGCGATCCTGTCGTCTTCCAGGACGCCTGGCCCCAGGGACCGGCACCGGACAGCGGGAGAGCTCGTGTCGGCCCCCATTCGTACGGCGTCGAGGACAGTGGTCTTCCCCGCGCCGTTGTTTCCGGTGAGCAGCGTCACCCGGCCGAGTCGCCTGATCGAAAGCTCCCGGATCCCCCGAAACCCGGCGATGGCCAAGGTCGGGAGATGAAGGCGGTTCCCAGGTGTTTCCTGAGTCATGAGATCTCCAGCGACGCGGGGGTCGGCAAGGCGAAGAAGCTACGGTGGCTGTCGCTGCGGGTTCATCGGCAAGCGGCTCATGTACCGCGACCTGACGGCGTAACTAGTCTTGCCCTTCAATCAGCGTGGCGCCGCTCGCTGATTCTATTTCGTTGGCACTTGGCGGCGGTTCGGTACGTGGTCGAGTTCGAGTTAGTGCCCATGCTGCGGCAAGGACGGCGGCGGCAATGGTAGCCATGCCGTACTGGTCATCGTAGAGCAAGCCGGCGCCGAGGATGGCAGAGTACAACGGCGGGCCTGCATTGAGTAGCAGGCCCGTGATGTAGGATACGCGTTGTATCCGGTATTCCTCGCTTACCTGCGGGAAGAGGGGGATGGTGGCCGATCCGGTTGGTTAGAAGGGGGAGATTGCGGTTTGGGCGATCGAGGTGCCTGGGACGGGAGTTGGCCAACACGCCCTACCCGTCCGACTTGTCCGACGCGGCCGTCCCGGCTCTTGCCGTCGGTGGTTGGGGCCAACCATCGCGCGAACTTGAGAATCTCGTTCATCGGTCAATCGCCTCCGTTGTTACCGCATTTCACCCTACTTGGTACCCCCTCAAGCGTCAAGAAAGTTCATGGCATGGTGCCGCCGCCCGAGTTGGGTAACCCCTCTACGGCGGCGCGGCGCCATAGGAAGTGACGTCCGTGCTCATGCGCCATCCCCGCCCGGAGGACGAGGGGGCGGTCCAATCAACGATATCTCCGCGTCGCGCCTGCTTGTGCGCCGTCAGGTAGGCTGCGGCCTGTCGAAACCGTGAACCACGGTCGCGGAGAGGGCGGCGAACTTCTCGTCGAGCTGCTTGGCGATCTCCTTGCCGATCTGGTTCAACCGCGCGTCGAACCCCTTCAACTGCGCGTCGACGTGCCCCTGCAAGTGCGCGACGTGCTCGCGGGCGCTGACGGACTGCTCCCGGAATCCGGATATCTCGTTGCGGAGCTCGACGAACCGGCGCTCCCACTTCACGTCTATCGTGCCGAAGCGGTTTTCCATCGCCCCGAAGCGGAGGTCGATGTCTTCGAACCGGCGCTCGATGGCCTCGAACCGGCGCTCCCACTTCACGTCCATGGCCTCGAAGCGGCGCTCCCACTTCACGTCCATCGCTTCGAAGCGGCGGTCGATGGCCTCGAAGCGTGGCTCGAGGGCCCGTACAACTGCGGCCGCCAGCGCCTCGTCGCGACCGTTACGTGTGAATTTGCGGATCAGCAACGTCCCTCCCGTCGTCCCCGGATTTGCTTGACGCCATAACCTTGCCCGGCGCCATCAACGGGGTATCAACCGGACTCCGCGTCCTGCCGTTCGCGACCGCCCGTCACACCAACGTAGCCGGCCGGGGCCTCGCGCGCGTGGCCCGGCCGGGCGCCACCGGACCGGCAGGCGCGCGACGCGGTGTGAAGCTGGCGCGGGAGCGCCGGGCGCGTCTACGATCCCGGGCTATGGAAGAAAACAGGGGAAACTCGAGCCCGACCGGCGCCGACCCGGCCGGTGCCGACGGAGCCGACCCGGCCGACGGAGCCGACCCGGCCGATGCCGCCGGCGCGCTCATCGTGCGGGGGGCGCGGGAGCACAACCTTCGCGACGTCGACGTCGAGTTGCCGCGCGACCGGCTCATCGTCGTCACCGGGCTCTCGGGCTCCGGCAAGTCCTCGCTCGCCTTCGACACCATCTATGCGGAGGGGCAGCGCCGCTACGTCGAATCGCTCTCCGCCTACGCCCGGCAGTTCCTCGGCGTCATGGAGAAGCCCGACGTCGACGTCATCGAGGGACTCTCGCCCGCCATCGCGATCGAGCAGCGCACCGCCGGCGGGAACCCCCGCTCCACCGTCGGCACCGTCACCGAGATCTACGACTACCTCCGGCTCCTGTGGGCCCGCGCCGGCACCCCCCACTGTCCCTCGTGCGGCCGCCCCGTGCGCCCGCAGTCGCCCTCGGAGATCGCGCAGCAGATCCTCGGCTGGCCCGCCGGCGCCCGCATCGAGGTCCGCGCCCCGCTCGTACGGGGACGCAAGGGCGAGTTCCGCGACCTCTTCGAGCGCACCCTCAGTGAAGGTTTCGTGCGCGCGCGCGTGGACGGCGAACTCGTCGACCTCTCCGACCCACCCCTTCTTAACAGGCGCCAGAACCACGACATCTCCGTCGTCGTCGACCGGCTCACGGTGCGCGCCTCCGACCGCGAGCGGCTGTCGGACTCCGTGGCCACCGCCCTGAGCATGGCCGACGGCGTCGCCGAGGTCGCCCTCTACGGGAACAGGAGGAGCGAGGGGAAGGGGGACGGGGGAGAAGACGCCGACGATCCCGAGGCGCACCTCTTCAGCGAGCGCTACGCCTGTCCCGGGTGCGGGCTCGGCATGCCGGAACTCGAGCCCCGGCAGTTCTCCTTCAACTCCCCCTTCGGCGCCTGCCAGGAGTGCGACGGGCTCGGCCACCAGCGCGTCCCCAACGCCGACCTCATCGTGGGCGGAGACCGGATCTCCATCCTCGAGGGCGTCCTCCTCCCCCTGGGGACCCCGAGCTGGAGCGGCCGCCGCCACGCCCTCGCCCGCCTCGCCCGCAAGCTCGACTTCGACCTCAACACCGTCTGGGGCGAACTCAACGACGACCAGCAGGAGGCGATCCTCTACGGCGACACCGACGTGGGATGGGAAGGAGCCGTCGCCGCCACCCTGCGCCGCTACCACGACACGACGAGCGAGCGCGTGCGCCTCTCGCTCGAGGAGTACATGACGCTCTCCACCTGCCTCGCCTGCGACGGCGGCCGCCTGCGCCCCGAGAGCCGGGCCGTCACCCTCGAGGGACTCTCCCTCCCCGCGCTCACCGCGCAGTCCGTGGCCGAACTCCGCCCCCTCCTCGGCGGCTGGCTCGCCGAAGCCCGCAAAGCCGGCGGCCAGGCGGCCGAGATCCGCGTCCCCATCCTCAAGGAGGTCGTCGAGCGCCTCGAGTTCCTCGACCACGTCGGCCTCGGCTACCTCACCCTCGCCCGTTCCGCCGGCACCCTCTCCGGCGGCGAGGCCCAGCGCATCCGCCTCGCCACCCAGATCGGGAGCCGCCTCGTCGGCGTCCTCTACGTGCTCGACGAACCCAGCATCGGCCTCCACCCGCGCGACAACCGCAAGCTCCTGCAGACCCTCGGCGCCCTGCGCGACCTCGGAAACACCGTCCTCGTCGTCGAGCACGACGAACTCACCATCCGCCGCGCCGACCACATCGTCGACATGGGACCCGGGGCCGGCCGCGAGGGCGGGGAAGTCGTCGTCTCCGGCGACATCGACCGGCTCCTGGCGGACGAACGCTCCCTCACCGCCGCCTACCTCCGCGGAGAGCGCGAGATCCCCGTCCCCGAACGCCGCCGCCCCCCGGAAAACGGCCGCCTCGTCGTCCGGGGCGCCCGCGAGCACAACCTGCGCGCGATCGACGTCGGCTTCCCGCTGGGCACCTTCATCTGCGTCACCGGCGTATCCGGCTCCGGCAAGTCCACCCTCGTCGAGCAGATCCTCTACCGCCGCCTCGCCCGCGAGATCTACCGCTCCAAGCTCGTCCCCGGCGCGCACGACGCGGTCGAGGGCATCGACCTTTTCGACAAGGTTATCGACGTCGACCAGAGCCCCATCGGCCGCACCCCGCGCTCGAACCCCGCCACCTACACCGGTCTCTTCACCCCCATCCGCGAACTCTTCGCCCGCCTGCCCGAGTCGAACATCCGCGGCTACGCGCCCGGGCGGTTCAGCTTCAACGTGAAGGGCGGGCGCTGCGAACCCTGCCGCGGCGACGGCCTCGTGAAGATCGAGATGCACTTCCTGCCCGACGTCTACGTCCCCTGCGACATCTGCCGGGGGCGCCGCTACAACCGCGAGACGCTCGAGGTCCTCTACCGCGGCCGCAGCATCGCCGACGTGCTCGCGATGAGCGTGGACGAGGCGCTCGAGTTCTTCGACGCCGTCCCCTCCGTGAAGCGCCGCCTGGGCACCCTCTCCGACGTCGGCCTCGGCTACGTGACCCTCGGCCAGCCCGCCACCACCCTCTCCGGCGGCGAGGCCCAGCGCGTGAAGCTCGCCACCGAACTCGCGAAGACGAGCACCGGCCGCACCGTCTACATCCTCGACGAGCCCACCACCGGCCTCCACTTCGAGGACGTGCGCCTCCTCCTCCGCGTCCTCCACCGGCTCGCCGACCGCGGCAACACGATCATCGTCATCGAGCACCACATGGACGTCGTGAAGACGGCGGACTGGGTCATCGACATGGGTCCCGAGGGAGGGGCGGGAGGCGGCCTCGTCGTCGCCGAGGGTCCCCCTGAACTCGTGGCCGCGACCCCGGGCAGCCACACCGGCCGCCACCTCGCCCCGCTCCTGCCCGGATCGGACCGGAAATCGACCCGCAAGTCGAGCGGAACCCCGGCCATAGGAACGGTGTAGGGCCCCGTATCAGCGCGCGGTCCGGCGCGGCAACACTTGGCGCAAAACTTGACGGCAGGTGCGAATCGGTGTCATACTCCAGGTTACGCGGGGGAGTGGGTGGTGGAGAGTGTGGCGGGGCCTGCCTCGATCCCCCCGGAAAAACGTGATCCGACATGACGGGTTCACGGACTTGTTCGAATCGATGAAAACACAGCGTTTTAGCAGGTTCCGGCGCTCTTGCCACCCTGTAAGGCCGTCGGTATGTTCAGCCCGATTTCACGGGCTGGGGTGTGGTGCATCGTTCGTTAACGGTGGTATGTTGATCGATCGAGTCAGCCATACACCCGAAGGACTCCATCCTAGGAGGAGTGAAGAATGAGAAAGGGTACCAAAAGGCTGTTGACGGTCGGGGCGGTCCTGACCATCGGCGCTTGCGGTGACACCGTAGAGGTCGTCACCCCGCCGTTCCCGGACATTCCGCCCATCACCATTCCACCGCCGCCGGTAATTCCACCGCCGCCGCCTCCGCCGCCGCCACCTCCGCCCCCGCCGCCTCCGGCGAACCGGGCGCCCGTGGCAGTCGGCACGATTCCGGCGCACAGCGTCGACATCGGTGGCACGGCCACGGTTCCCGTGGCGGGCTACTTCAGCGATCCCGACGGCGACGCGCTGACGTACAGCGGTACTTCGTCCAACCCCGCCGCCGCCACGGTCAGCCTTGATGGCGCGACCGCGACGGTGACCGGTGTTGCGCGCGGAAGTGCCGTTGTCACTATCACGGCAGCCGACCCGGATGGCCTCCAGGCCAACCAGGGCTTTAACGTCGAAGTCGGCTCTGACGCCGGGCAGCCGGCGACTGTGACGATCTTCGGCCTCAGGGATCCGAACGACCGGAACACGTCGGTCGATCCGAGCAGCGTCTCCGGCGCGGTGTCCGTGCTCCTGGACGTGCAGTACAACGACGAGACGGTCACGGGCGTAGACCTGATGCTGGGTGACAACGTGATCTCCTGCCGCGGAGCGTCGAGCGACGCCAACCAGGCGATCGCGGGTCTCGTGGACTCCGGCGGCGCGGTCGAGATCGACTGCTACCTGAACACGGCTGCGGTCACGGGCGAGTGCATGGGCGAGCAGATGGATCCGGCATACGCGAACGGCGACTACGCGCTCGGTGCCCGCATCACGACGTCCGACGGGACGACGCGCGAATCGCTCGCGACGCAGAACGTCACGCTGAAGAACTCCGGCCATGTGGTGGTCGCGCACAGCGCAGGCGCCAGCAGCGTTGTCAAGACGGGCGCCAACATCTTCGGTGGACCGTCGGGCGAAGGGAACATGAACGCGTTCCACGTCTGCCCGGTCTCCTACGCGGGCACCGACGTCGGCATGGTTTCGCTGCGAGCCCTGAGCACGGGCGCGGAGAAGGCCGAGCCGCATCAGGCCGCGACATCACTCAGCTTCAAGGCCCCGACCAAGACGGCGACGTTCAACGGGGCCGCGGAGAACCGCGAAGGCCCGTTCTCCTGGGATGTGAACTCCGCATGGAACAGCGCGGTCGAGGACGCGGGTCCCGGCGGGCGCGAGCACTGGGTGTTCGCGGCCGAGACGATCACCGACGCGGACGGCCTGGACGCCAGCGAGGAGTTCGCGACCGAGAATCCCTACGGTCCGTACTACTTCGACTTCAAGGCGCCCACGGCCGGGCCCATCCACATCAACAAGAAGGCCGTTGAGGCGAATACGTCCTACTCGGCTGCCGCCGGCATCGCGCTTACCGGCATGATGGACGCCGGCGCGGGCGCGAACGCCGCATCCGTCATGATTGCGGTGGGCGACTGCTCGAATCCGGCCAACCTGCCGTACAACGCCGCCAAGAAGACGCCCAACCGGACGACGACTCCGTTCGTCGCGGCATACTCGGGCGTGAGCTCGGTCTCCGAATTGGCGGAAGAGGACGCCATGCGCGCCGCGGCCGGCCAGACGGATGACAACGGGCTCGATTGCTACGTGGCCGAGCTGACCGCGTTCGCAGACAAGCTCGGCAACGCGTGGAAGGGTGGCGCCGACCCGGCGACGTGGATGCAGACGCCGAACTTCGGTGTCGACAAGACGGCGCCGGTGTTGAGCGACATCGAGCCCGAATCGGGCCTCGTGTTCAAGGCTCTCCCCGACATGGAGTTCGAGGTCGACAATCCGGACCTCGAGTCGGGCGACGACGGCACCGACCTCAGCGGGAAGGTCACGAGGCGGGTCGGCACCAGGAACGTCGATGTCGGTACCGTGGCTTTCGACGGCCGCAACGGTACGGTCACGCTCGACGGAGCCAACGCCTACTTCACGGGCAGCAGCGGTCCGGCCAACGGCGCCAAGACGGTCACCGTCTCGGTGAGCGACGGCGCGATGCCGGCCAACAGCGCGAGCTATTCGCTGAGCTTCGGCTACGACACGAAGGCTCCGACGGTCTCGATCAGCAAGAGCCAGTCGAGCATCGGCCAGACCGGCGCCTCGTCGGTGACGGTGTCGGTGGCGGGAACGATCTCCGACGCGAGCGAGATCGAGAGTGCCGCGCTCAGGCTCCTCCTGGGCGATGACGTCAACACCTGCGCGGCGGTCACCGACACGCTGCCGGACAACCGGACCACGGGCGGGGACAAGCGGAACCTCGAGAACGGGACGAACTCGATCGCGTTCGACGAGAGCTTCGTGATCAAGAGGCCCGAGGGCACCGGCGCGGGACCGGAGACGTACTGCTTCCGCCTGGATGTCGAGGATGCCTCCGTTGAGGCGGACGCCCGCGGCAGCGGAACCGAGGCGATGTACAATCTCGGCAACTTCATGGTGACGTGGCCGGCAGGCCCGCCTGTGATTCCGGGTCCGACGTTCATGTTCCACGCCGCGGCCGCGGTGACCGAACTGGATTCGCTGCAGGTGGTCGAGGGCGCGACGAGCGACAACGCCTACCGCGTGACGCTGAAGGATGCGCCGGCGGCCGCGACGTACCCGATCGAGATGACGATCGATGGGTCGGCCACGGTGACGCCGACCATTACCGGCGGTAGCGGGAGCGACGCTACTCAGTTTGGGGCGGCGACCGACACGCTCACGGTGACGCTCGCCACCGCGCACGACCGGAACATCGTCTCCGAGTTGAGGACCCTGACCCACAAGGCGGAGGACTTCGGCGACACCGACTTCCCGGTGCGCGTGATGGACGACGACTTCATGATCTCCGTGAATACGCCGTCGATCCGCGAGGATGACGACGCCGTGAAGGTCGAGGTGAAGGTGACTGCCGGTTCGCCGCAGGCTGCGGACAATACGTTGTCGGTGACGCTCGGTCCCAAAACCGGTACCGAGGCGGGCGACATAGCCTCCGGTAGTGCCGCGACCGCGTCGGTGACGATTGACTCGGCTAAGACGGTGGGGGTCGACACCGTCGAGGTGAACGCGGCCGATGACGGCGCGCAGAACGAGGTGAACGAGTTCATCGAGTTGACGGTGAGCGGCAGCGACGCAGCCGCCCTGTACTACGCGCCCGCCGAGATCATGATCATCGACGACGACCCGGACATCGAGCTTTCGCTGGACGTGACCGAGGCGGACGAGGATGCCGATAACGTGGCCGTGACGATCACGGCCACGGCCAAGAGCGAGGTGGGTGGTCAGGTGGTCGCCTCGGTAGTGATCGCCGGTGCGAACGGGGCGACTACCGGAGCCGGTGACGACTCAGACGACTTTACCGCCACCTCTCCGGTTGCGCTGGTGATCGACGCAGGAGATACGGTCGGGACGGCGACCACGACGGTGACGATCGTCAACGACGCCGAAGACGATGATGGCGAAACGATCGAATTCTCGGCGGTCAACGTCACTGTCGGAACCAAGGAGTACACGTTCAAGAGCGTCAAGTTGAAGATCAACGACGACGACGATACACCGTAACCCCAACGGTCTCTGACGAGAGGCCTCACGGAAGCGGGCCCCCGCGAAGGCTGCGGGGGCCCGCTTCTATTTAATTGACGATCGTGGATGACTCCGACCACGACGATGGCGAGTCGATCGAGTTCACGGCCGCCAGGTGAGTTCCCGGGGGAGCACCTCGCCGTAGATGGGGTTGGCGATACGAAGCGGCGGGTCCGGCGCGACGAGTCCGAGATCGCGCACATACTCGAAGTCCCGATCGGAATACGCCGCGTCGCCACCGCTGAGCAGCGGTTCGATCACCCGGCGCACCCGGTCCTCGCGCAGCTTGTCGGCCAGTTGGTCCAGGTGCGTCTCGCGGCTCAGGATCAGCATCTCCCGCGCCTCGAAGACGTCCTGCTCGGAGATGGGACCGTCGCGCGGACGGAGCGGCCCCTGAGGGAAGCACATCTCCCGCCCGAGCGCGTTCACGAGCCAGGGGCTGGCCGCGCGTCTGCTCCCACACCGCCTCCAGCGCCTCCGGAGCGAAGGCCTGGTCAGCGTGTCCTCGGCCTCTCGGGCGATCTCCGCCGCGATCGCCCCCATCGCCCGCCCCACATCCTCGCGGGCGGTCTGGGCGGGCTCCACGTTGATGTACGCGCAGCGGTACTCGCCTTCGGCGCCGCCGTTCAGGAGGTCGCGCAACGCCAACAGCGCGGAGGTCTTCCCCGTCTGCCGGGGGGCGTGCAGGACGAAGTACCGCTCGGCGTGGATAAGACTCAGGAGTTCGGCTGCGCCCAGCCGTTCCAGCGGCGGCACGCAGTTATAGGCCTACGCGCCCGGGAAATGCGTGCGCACCAACGTCTTGAATGTGGTAATGAATGTTGGGATGCGCGCCCGATTTCGGCGGGAATCTCGGAGGGGAGTGTTCGCTTCTCCTGTCCCGGCCGCGCCACCCGACTCCAACGTTAATTGTGTCGGCACGGTCACGCAATGATCGCGAGATCGGTCGATGCAGTCGCGGGGATCACACCAATCTCTACCTCATCCGAGCACGAGTGCGACACGCTGTAGGACGCTTCGCTACAGGCCATCGCGGGCGCCAGACGGTCGGAGGTTATCGACCTCCGCCCGGGCTCGACCCCTCCTCCTCGCACATCTCGAGGAACACTCTTAGCGACATCGCGCCCTCCCTCCTGAGACGTGAGACGTCTCGAGCGTAGAAGTCAGCGCCGCCGTTCAGGCCGACGAACTCGCCCCGGAACATCTCGATGTCCGGGTCGAACTGGATGACCGCCCGGTAGCCCTCGATCTCCATCGTCCCTGGGCACCGGCGGTCGATCTCGTTGACAGCGTTTCGTAACTCAGCCACGTGTCGCGGCCCTCTCCTTCTGACTGCTTCAGCGGCGTGTCTTCTCCCCGTTCCGACGTGTGAACGTTAGTCGTGTCGCGGCGAATCGCGCACAGATCGCGATAGTGGTCACAATTATCGTTTAATCAATACCATTCGTTACCACATTCAAGACGGAGTGCGATATAAAAAGGACCATCGCTCGGTCCGTTGCACGTGCAAGTCGCTCGCCGGTCGCGTTGGTGACACCGTTGTTTCAGGCTCCTTATGACGGGGACCGCACGTCAGCGACGAAACCTGGACGCGAACGTTCGTCTCGAATGGGGCGGTAGAGGACGTAATCGTTTGTCGGTTCGCAAGTTAATGCGTTCGATACCCCTTCGCTGATCCCGGCACGTGAAGACAGCCGCCGTCTAGCCTGTACGGCCGGGGGAGTCCGCTCGGCGCCGTCGCGAAAGGCCGCCTGCTCCCCCCCGCGCCCGGTCCCGGTCCTGTTTCGGCCTCACTTCGAGAGCGAGGGGGTCGGCCGCGCGGGAAACTCCGGAGTTGGAGACCGTAACACACACGACTACAACAAGTTATATCCATTCCGCGATGGTCACTATCTCAGCGGCCGACCCGGATGGCCTCCAGGCCAACCAGGGATTCAACGTGTCGGTGGGCAGCGACCAGGGGGATCCGGCGACGGTTGTGGTCTTCGACCTCAAGAGTGTCGAGGACAACAGCGCGGTCGATCCGACGAACGTGTCGGGTGACGTCTGGGTCGTCCTCGACGTCCAGAACAACGACGAGACCGTGGCTGGCATCGCGCTCACGCTGGGCGACGCAGTGATCCAGTGCCGGGGCTCGTCGGCGTCGGCCGACCACGCGGCGCCTGGTCTCGCGGCGTCGGGCAGTACGGAATACAACTGCCTGTTCAAGTCGGCCGCGACCATGGGCGAGTGCATGGGCGAGCAGCTCGCTCCCATGTACGCCAACGGCGAGTACGAGATCGGCGCCTTCCTCACGACGTCCGAGGGCGAGCGGCGCGACGCTGCCGCCGCGCTGCCGGTCACGCTGAAGAACGCCAGCTACGTGGACGTGGTGCACCACGCCGGCAGGGCTGTCACGCACGGCGGCCGGACGTTCCACGGCGGGCCGGGCGGCGAGGGCAACATGAACTCGTTCAGCGCGTGCCCCGTCTCCTTCATGGGGACGGAGGTCGGCTCACTCACGCTCGAGGCAAAGCGCACGGATACCGACTCCGAGCCGCGCCAGATGGTCGAGGGGCCGACCGTGAGCTTCCAGACGGGCAAGGAGGAGCCGGACAACGATCCGTCTCCGACGCTCACGGAGGCGCCGTACACGTGGACGATCGACCCCGAGTTCAACGCCATGGTCGAGACCATGGATGGTGACGAATTCTGGGTGGTGAACTCCGGCGCCATCATGAACGCCGATGGCGGGGACGTGACGGCCGAGTTCCGGAAGGCGGGCGAAGCCATGAATGGGCCGCTTCATTTCGACTTCAAGGCTCCGACGCTTGCCGAAGATGCCGAGATTCAGGTCGCCGAGCAGGCCATCGTCGCCGGCACGTCGTATTCGGGCGGCAAGATCATGAAGAAGGACAGCGACTTCTCGCTGATGGGCGGGATCGACGGTGGCGTGGGCATCAACAACGCCATGACCATGATCGCCGTCGGCGACTGCGCGAAAAACGAAACCGACGTGGACAAGGTCGATCGCACGAAGGTCGGCTTCATGGCCATTGAGGGGTACGAGGACGTCTCCGGGATTGCGGATCTGGAGGAGGAGGACGCGGGTCGCTCCAAGACGGACAAGAACGGAGCGGACTGCTACGTCGCCGAACTCGCCATGCTGGCCGACCAACTCGGCAACGCGTGGAAGGGCGGCGAGACGCCCGCGAGCTGGCTGCAGACGGCCAACTTCGGCGTCGACAAGACGGCTCCGAAGATCTCGAACGTCGAGCACGACGACGGCGATGTGTTCGGCGGCGACGCCGTGATCGAGTTCGAGGTCGAGAATCCGAAGCTTGCCTCGGGCGACAACGGCACGGCGATCTCGGGTATGTTGACCAGGCCGGGCGCGACAGCCTCGGCCGACCCGATTCCCTTCGGCAAGGTGGCGGCCGTCGGCGGCGGCGACGATGACGACTGGCAGGCGACGGTCACCGGTCTGCCCAAGGACGGGGAGTACGACGTCACCGTCACGGTCCAGGACGGCGCCATGCCGCCCAACAAGGACAGCTTCGAGGCGAATCTCGTCTACGACGCCACAAGTCCGACGTTCACGGCCGCCGAGTACCTCAGCGACGTCGCCGGCGGGCTCACGGCGACCATCGACCTCGGAGGCTCGCTGAAGGACAAGACGTCCGGGATCGAGGAGTACAAGCTGTCGGTCTTCAGAAATACCGGTAACGCGGTCGCGTTCTGCGGCGAGGCTGCCGCGACTGGCGAGCCTGCGGACACAGCGGTTGCCGCCACCCGGCTGCCGAAGGATTTCTCCAAGGCGCGGAAGGGGAAGGGTAGCACGTCCATCAACATACCGGCGTTTGCCCTGAAGCCCCCCGCAACCACTACCGAAGATGGAGAAAACCTCTGCGTGGAGGTTTCGGCGGAGGACAGGGCCGGCAACAAGTTGGCGGCCACCGATGCCGCCTTCGTCACCGTGAATTGGCGGTCGAATATCCCGCAGATTCTGATCACGGGGTTGCCGGCCGGGGCAACGGCTGACACCATCGCCGAAGGTGCTGTCCTCCCAGACGATCTGCAGATCGCACTCGGCGCCACGCCCACGGGCGAGGTGACCATCGAGTTCGAGAGCAGCGATAAGGACGTTCTGCCCGCGCCGGCAGATCTCACTCTCGCGGCCGACGCCGCCACCACTGCGGTCAGCATAGCGACAGGCGGCACCAGCAGGACCGCTCCGGAGGCGTCGAACGACGATGACGCGTCGGACGACAAGGTCACCATCACGGCTACCGCGAAGGGCGGCGGCTACGATGGCATGACGGCGAGCTTCGACGTTGTGGTCACCGACAACGACTGGCTGGTAACCGTCTCCGATACGGAGATCGAGCAGGGTGCGAGCGATACGGTCACGGTCACGCTGACACGGGCGGCGAGCGCGAAGGGGTCGGCCACCACGGGCGCCACAACAGGGGTCAATCTCTACGCCTCCGCCAACCACGCCAGCATTACGGTGCCGGCTACTACGTCGCTCAACTTCGCCAACAACAAGACAACCGCGACAGCGAAGATCAGGATCGTCGTGAGTTCGGCGACTCCCACTGGCTCGGTGATCACACTAAGGGTCGATGATGACGCCGACGCCACCAACACTCACTCGATCAGTGGTGTTGGGGATCTCTTGCCTTCGGCAGGGGCAATAATCGTTATCACGGCGCCGAGCGGAGGCTGAGCGACGCTGACGGACCAGCCAACTCAGCCAGCAGTACGGAAAGGGGGTCCCGCGAAGTTCGCGGGGCCCCCTTCTCTTTAGCCGTGCTCCAGCTTGACAAATGTATCCAATGGGATACAATCCTTCCCCGGCGGGCGAACTCTGAGGAGGCGGCGTGAGCAACGAAACCTACACCCCTTGGGACAGCACCGAGTTTCTCGATGATGACGAAGCGCGCATCGAATACCTGAAGGCCGCGCTGGCGGAGAACGATCCGGAGTTCTTCGCGAAGGCGGTCGGCGACGTCGCCCGCGCCATGGGCATGACCACGGTCGCCCGGGGGGCGCGACTGGGTCGTCCGAGCCTGTACAAGTCGCTGTCCGGCGAGCGTGATCCGCGGCTCGGTACGGTGATGAGGGTTCTCGATGCACTGGGCATCCGCCTCACCGTCGCGCCCGGAGCGGTCTGACGGAGGAATCGCGAGGCCACAGGGCACGACCGTGACGAATGCCGGGGTGAGCTGGCGGGCCGGGTAGCTCCCCGTGGTGACGGCCGGCGACGCCGACCGAATGCTCGCCACAGCGCCATTCTGAAGTGCCGTTCATGATTGCGCCCCCGCGCGGGCGGGGCGACTTTTCAGACATGCGCCGATTCAACACCGCCGGTCCCGTCCGTCCGGACGAGCACTACTGCGTTCCTCCGCTGGACCGGGTGAGTCTGGCCGGCGTGATGGATCTGGTCCGCTCCAAGGCCTACTTCGTCCTGCACGCCCCCCGGCAGACGGGAAAGACCTCCGCGCTGCTCGCGCTGCGCGACCTGTTGAACGGCGGGACCGAGGGCGAGTACCGCTGCGCGTACATCAACGTCGAGCCCGCCCAGACCGCCCGCGAGGATGTGGGGCGGGCGATGGGGGCGATCGCCACGGAGATCGCCCTCGAGGCCGAGGACACGCTGAACGACCCGGTGACGGCCGAGGCGGCGCGCGGCCTCGACACCACGGGACGCCCCGACGTCGCGCTGCGAACCCTGCTGCGTCTGTGGACGAAGGCATCCGACGCGCCGCTTGTGCTGCTGATCGACGAGATCGACGCCCTGGTGGGCGATTCGCTGGTGTCCGTGCTGCGTCAGCTGCGCGCGGGCTATGCCCACCGTCCCAACGGGTTCCCCCAAAGCGTGGTGCTGTGCGGCGTGCGGGACGTGCGCGACTACCGGATCCACGCGAGCTCCGAGAAGGAGGTGATCGCCGGCGGCAGCGCGTTCAACATCAAGGCGCGCTCGCTTCGCCTGGGCGACTTCACGCGGTCTGACGTCGAGACCCTGCTGGGCCAGCACACGGACGAGACCGGCCAGGCCTTCGCTCCGGAGGCGCTGGACGCGGTGTGGGAGCAGACGCGCGGCCAGCCGTGGCTCGTGAACGCGCTCGGGCGGGAGATGTGCTTCCCAAAGAGGCCGCTCCGCCCGCACGACCGCCCCATCTCCGAGCAGGACGTCTTCGAAGCGCGGGAGATGCTGATCCTGCGTCGCGAAACGCACTTGGATCAACTGGCCGACAAGCTGCGCGAGCCCCGGGTGCGCCGGGTGATCGAGCCGCTGCTCGGCGGCGGGGACGAGGAGTATTCGGACAGGGACTTCGAGTACGTGCGGGATCTGGGGCTGGTGGCGCCGGACCCGCCGCTGCGCGTCGCGAACCCCATCTACGGCGAGGTTCTGCCCCGGGAGCTGACCTGGATGCTCCAGCACAGGATGCCGCAGCGGACCGCATGGTACGCCGACGCCGGCGGCGACCTCGACATGGACAGGCTCCTCGCCGCGTTCCAGGACTTCTTCCGGCAGAACTCGGAGCACTGGGTCGAGCGGGCCCGGTACACCGAGGCAGGCCCGCAGCTCGTGCTGCAGGCGTTCCTGCACCGGGTCGTGAACGGGAGGGGCCGGATCGAGCGCGAGTACGCGCTGGGGAGCCGCCGCGTGGACCTGTTGGTGATCTGGCCCGGCGGGCAGGGGCGCGCCAGCCGGTTCGTGGTCGAATGCAAGCTGCTGAAGGATGGCCGCTCGCACGCCCGTACCGTCGAGCGGGGCCTCGAACAGACGGTCGCCTACATGGACCTCTGCGATGCCGATGCCGGCCACCTCGTCGTATTCGACATGCGGAAGGGAAGGACGTGGGCGGAGAAGATCTACCGAGAGGAGCGGAGCCGGAACGGCACGCCCATCACCGTGTGGGGGGCGTAAGTTCCGGCGTCGATGCGGCCGCTGTGACCATGCCATTCGTTCCCTCATTCGAGATGGCTGCGACACGATGAGGACACCCCGCTCAGTCCGTCCCAGGTGCGGCACGTTCGCCGGTCGCGTTGGCGGGTCCATCGATTCAGACTCTTCATGGAGGGACCGCACGTCAGCGACGGCACTTGGCCGCGACCGTTCGTCCCGAATGGGACAAAGGTGACGTAACTCGTATCCCGTTTGGAAGTTATGCGCAGACTACTTCGCTGGTCCCGTCACACGAAGGCCGCCGTCGCCTAGCCCGTACGCGGGGGAGAGTCGGCTCGGTGCCATCGCGAAGAACTCCGCCTCGGCAGCCCCCTGCGACCGGTTTCGGTCCCTGCTCGACCTCGCCTCGCGAGCGAGAAAATCGATGATGTGAAAATCCCGAGCGTATAGCACGTAAAACCGTCTGTCACAATCCGTTATAGCCATTCCGCGATCGTCACTATCACAGCGGCCGACCCGGACGGCCTCCAGGCCAACCAGGGATTCAACGTCGAGGTCGGCTCTGACGCCGGGCAGCCGGCGACCGTGACGATCTTCGGCCTCAGGGATCCGAACGACCGGAACACGTCGGTCGATCCGAGCAGCGTCTCCGGCGCGGTGTCGGTGCTCCTGGACGTGCAGTACAACGACGAGACGGTCACGGGCGTAGACCTGATGCTGGGTGACAACGTGATCTCCTGCCGCGGAGCGTCGAGCGACGCCAACCAGGCGATCGCGGGTCTCGTGGACTCCGGCGGCGCGGTCGAGATCGACTGCTACCTGAACACGGCTGCGGTCACGGGCGAGTGCATGGGCGAGCAGATGGATCCGGCATACGCGAACGGCGACTACGCGCTCGGTGCCCGCATCACGACGTCCGACGGGACGACGCGCGAATCGCTCGCGACGCAGAACGTCACGCTGAAGAACTCCGGCCATGTGGTGGTCGCGCACAGCGCAGGCGCCAGCAGCGTTGTCAAGACGGGCGCCAACATCTTCGGTGGACCGTCGGGCGAAGGGAACATGAACGCGTTCCACGTCTGCCCGGTCTCCTACGCGGGCACCGACGTCGGCATGGTTTCGCTGCGAGCCCTGAGCACGGGCGCGGAGAAGGCCGAGCCGCACCAGCCCGCGACATCGCTCAGCTTCAAGGCCCCGACCAAGGCGGAGAAGTTCAACGGCAAGGCGGCGGACCGCGAAGGCCCGTTCACGTGGGACGTGAACTCCGCATGGAACAGCGCGGTCGAGGACGCGGGTCCCGGCGGGCGCGAGCACTGGGTGTTCGCGGCCGAGACGATCACCGACGCGGACGGTCTCGACGCCAGCGAGGAGTTCGCGACCGAGAATCCCTACGGTCCGTACTACTTCGACTTCAAGGCGCCCACGGCCGGGCCCATCCACATCAACAAGAAGGCCGTTGAGGCGGACCTGCACTACTCGGCCTCCGCCGGCATCGCGCTTACCGGCATGATGGACGCCGGCTCGGGCTGGGACGCCACATCGATCACGATTGCGGTGGGCGACTGCTCGAATCCGGCCAACCTGCCGTACAACAGCGCCAAGAAGACGCCCAACCGGATGACGACTCCATTCGTCGCAGCGTACGCGGACGTGAGTTCGGTCTCCGAATTGGCGGAAGAGGACGCCATGCGCGCCGCGGCCGGCCAGACGGATAACAACGGGCTCGACTGCTACGTGGCCGAGCTGACCGCGTTCGCAGACAAGCTCGGCAACGCGTGGAAGGGTGGTGGCGACCCGGCGACGTGGATGCAGACGCCGAACTTCGGTGTCGACAAGACGGCGCCGGTGTTGAGCGACATCGAGCCCGAGTCGGGCATGGTGTTCAAAGCTCTCCCGATGATGGAGTTCGAGGTCGACAATCCGGACCTCGAGTCGGGCGACGACGGCACCAAAGTTGGCGGGAAGGTGACGAGGCGGGTCGGCACCAAGAACGTCGAAGTCGGTAGCGTGGCTATCGAAGACCGCAACGGCACGGTCACGCTCGACGGCGACAACGCCTACTTCAAGACGGCGGCCGGCGAGGCGAGCAACGGCGCCAAGACGGTCACCGTCACGGTGAGCGACGGCGCGACGCCGGCCAACACCGCGAGCTATTCGCTGAGCTTCGGCTACGACACGAAGGCTCCGACGGTCTCG
Organism: Candidatus Palauibacter sp.; assembly: GCF_965261555.1. GTDB lineage: Bacteria > Gemmatimonadota > Gemmatimonadetes > Palauibacterales > Palauibacteraceae > Palauibacter. The sequence continues at coordinate 19,233 of NZ_OZ253465.1, read as the reverse complement.
ATCAGCAAGAGCCAGTCGGACATCGGCCAGACCGGCGCCTCGTCGGTGACGGTGTCGGTGGCGGGAACGATCTCCGACGCGAGCGAGATCGAGAGTGCCGCGCTCAGGCTCCTCCTGGGCGATGACGTCAACACCTGCGCGGCGATCACCGACACGCTGCCGGACAACCGGACCACGGGCGGGGACAAGCGGAACCTCGAGAACGGGACGAACTCGATCGCGTTCGACGAGAGCTTCGTGATCAAGAGGCCCGAGGGCACCGGCGCGGGACCGGAGACGTACTGCTTCCGCCTGGATGTCGAGGATGCCTCCGTTGAGGCGGACGCCCGCGGCAAGGGAACCGAGGAGACGTACAATCTCGGCAAATTCACGGTGACGTGGCCGGCCGGCCCGGCGCCGCCGCCTCCGGGTCCGACGTTCCAGTTCCACGCCGCGGCCGCGGTGACCGAGCTGGATTCGCTGAGCGTGGTCGAGGGCGCGACGGCCGACAACGCCTACCGCGTCACGCTGAAGAATGTGCCGGCGGACGCGACGTACCCGATCGAGATGACGATCGATGGGTCGGCCACGGTGACGCCGACCATTACCGGCGGTAGCGGGAGCGACGCTACTCAGTTTGGGGCGGCGACCGACACGCTCACGGTGACGCTCGCCACCGCGCACGACCGGAACATCGTCTCCGAGTTGAGGACTCTGACCCACAAGGCGGAGGACTTCGACGACGCCGACTTCCCGGTGCGCGTGATGGACGACGACTTCAAGATCACAACGAATGTCCCGTCCGTGCGGGAGGATGACGACGCCGTGAAGGTTGTGGTGACGGTGACTGCCGGTTCGCCACAGGCCTCGGACAATGCGTTGTCGGTGGTGATCGGTCCCAAAACCGGTACCACAGATGGCGATATAGCCACCGGTAGTGCCACGGCCGCGTCGGTGACGATTGACTCGGCTAAGACGGTGGGGGTCGACACCGTCGAGGTGAACGCGGCCGATGACGGCGCGCAGGACGAGGTGAACGAGTTCATCGAGCTGACGGTGAGCGGCAGCGACCCAACCGGCCTGTACTACGCGCCCGCCGAGATCATGATCCTCGACGACGACCCGGACATCGAGCTTTCGCTGAGCGTGACCGAGGCGGACGAGGATGCCGGTAACGTGGCCGTGACGATCACGGCGACGGCCAAGAGCGAGGTGGGCGGCCAGGTGAACGCCTCGATAGCGATCGCCGGTGCGAACGGGGCGACGTTCGGGGCCGCGGACAGCACGACTGAAACGGACGACGCCAGAGGTACGTCGCCCGTCGCGCTGGTGATCGACGCCGGAGAGACGGTCGGGACGGCGAACACGACGGTGACAATCGTCGACGACGCCGAAGACGATGATGGCGAGACGATCGAGTTCTCGGCGGTCAACGTCACTGTCGGAACCAAGGAGTACACGTTCAAGAGCGTCAAGTTGAAGATCAACGACGACGACGACGACTCGTAAACCCCAACGGTCTCTGACGAGAGGCCTCACGGAAGCGGGCCCCCGCGCAGTCTGCGGGGGCCCGCTTCCTTCTTTATGAGGAGGTACGAGTTTGGGAGCGACGATGCCGAGACACGGCCGGCGGTGTGGAAGGCAGGGCGGAGATCACGGTTCTTCCTCCTCCTCCGCCTCCGGATCTCACGGGGACGTACTTCCTCGAGAACCTGGCCGGAACGTCCACGGGCGGGGTGCTGCTCACTCGCCCGACGGTCTCAGGCACGCTGGAACTCGCGCAGGAGGCGCCCTCGGGCGATTCCGCGACGGGCAGCTACGAGGTGAACATCATGGCGCCGGCCCTGACGATCGCCGATGAAGGCACCTTCACCGTGTGCACCGACGGAAGCTGGCGGCAGACCGGAGAGGTGTCCGGCGAGGGTATGTATGCGATACCGGGCGACACCCTCACGCTTGCGATCGCCGAGCCCGAGACGGCGTCTTCGAGGACGGTCTGGGTGATGGGTGCGCCCCCGCCGCCCCCCGCCCGCGCCGGGATGGGGGAGCCCCTCGCGGGTGCGCGGGGGGCTCCCCTATTTTTTGGGGGCTTATTTTTTATGCGAATCGGGCCATCGGGTCCGTCACGAGAAGCGCTGAGAGGACTGACCGAATGAACGGAAAGACGAATCGTTACCGCACCCTGGCTATCGCGAGCGCGCTCGTCGCGGCTCTCATCGGCGGCGTCTCCTGCGGTGGAGACGGGACGACGGCTCCGCCCCCGCCGCCACCACCGCCACCACCGCCGCCTCCGGTGGCTCCGGTGGCGGTCGGGTCGATCCCGGCGCAGGTCGTGACGGCGGGCGAGTCGGTGACGGTGGACGTTTCGCCGTTCTTCAGCGATCCCGACGGGGGGACCCTGACGTACGCGGCCGCGTCGTCGGCCGAGGCCGTGCTCACCGTGTCGCTGGCCGGCGCCAGCCTCACGATCACGGCGGTGGCGCCGGGGAGGGCGACGGTAACCGTGACGGCCACCGATCCGGACGGCCTGACGGCCACGCAGAGCGCGGAGGTGACCGTCGAGGCGGCCAACCAAGCGCCGGAGGCCGCGGGGACGATTCCGGCGCAGGCGATGAGGGTGGGCCAGACGGCGACCGTGAACGTAGCCTCCTTCTTCAGCGACCCGGACGGCGACCCGTTGGGGTACTCGGCGGCGACGTCGGCCGCGGGTGTGGTGTCGGTCTCGATGTCCGGGAGCGTTCTGACGCTGGTCGGGGTGGGGGTCGGCACGGCGACGGTGACCGTGACCGCCGCCGACCCGGACGGTCTGAGCGCCACGCAGAGCGCGGAGGTGACCGTTGCGGCGGCCAACCGGGCGCCGGAGGGCGTGGGGACGATTCCGGCCCGGACGATCTCCGCGGGCGACACGGTGACGGTGGACGTGTCCGCCTTCTTCGCCGATCCGGACGGCGACGAGCTGGGCTACGAGGCGGAGTCGAGCGACGAGGCCGTGCTCGAGGTCGGCATCTCGGGGAGCAGCCTGACGATCACGGGCGTGGCGGTGGGGACGGCGACGGCGACGGTGACGGCCACGGATCCGGACGGCCTGAGCGCGACGCAGAGCGCCGAGGTGACGGTCGAGGCGGCCAACCGGGCGCCGGAGGCGGTGGGCACGATCCCGCCCCAGAGTCTGAACGCGGGACAGTCTCGGACGATCGATGTGTCCGCATATTTTCGGGATCCGGACGGAGACGTGCTGATGTACGCGGTGGCGACCTCGAACGCGCTGGCGACCGCGTCGGTGACGGGAAGCCGTGTGACGGTGATCGGGGTGGCGGCCGGCTCGGCGACGGTGACGGTGACGGCGAGGGACCCGGGCGGCCTGTCGGCGACGCAGAGCGCCGAGGTCACGGTGGCGGCCGGCGCCGGATTCCGGGACGACTTCGACTCGGCCGCCAGCCTGGACGACTGGGATCTCTACAGCGCTCGAGCCGAAGTGGTCGATGGAGTACTGAACCTGACCGGTACGGAAGCGGGGACCTTTGGAACGGCCGACCGGGTGCTCGAGACTCCGGTGACGGACTGGGCGGTCGGCGCGAACATGGCTCGGACCGCGACCGACGAATTCGTGGTCTTGTACGGGGTGACCGGCCATGCGCGGTTCAGCCTCTGGAGGCTCGCCATTGGGCCCGTTCAAGACCGGAATTACAGCCTCGCCTTGTTTGATCGGAGCGACAGGGCCTACGTGACGGTCACGAATTTCTCCGGCGACTCCGATGCAATCAACGAAGCGCCGAACGAATTCACTGACATCGTGTTGCAAAACCAGTCCGGCGAACTCGCCCTCACTGCGGGGAACACGGATCTGTTCAGGTTGGAAATCGCGAGGCTCTCCTTCAGAGATGTGAGGGTGCCCGACATCTTCCACAGCTTGGAGGAGGTTTGGCTCGCGACAACCCACAACCACACGGCACTCTTCGATTGGGTGCACGTGACCGGTACGGAGATCGGCGCGGACATGTCGAGCCGGTCGGGAGCCGCACGGAGACTCGATCTTGGGCGCGAGGCCGTCGAGGCTTCCGCCGCCGCGGAGCCGATCCGGCTGAAGCGATAGACGCGGCCCCGGCTCCGGAGAATCGTCGGCGTCTATGGTGTTTGGATCGCGGAAGCAGGTGCGCGGCTGGGCGGCGGTCGCGGTCGTGTGGGCCGCGGCCTGCGGCGACGCGGACTCGGGTCCCACGACGCCGACTCCTGCGCCGAACCGGGGACCGCGGGCGGTAGGGACCATCCCCGCCATCACGGTATCCGTCGGCGAGTCGGCCGCCGTCGACGTGTCTCCGTACTTCAGCGACCCGGACGGCGACGCGCTTTCCTACACGGCGACCTCGTCGAACGAGGCGGCCGCGGCCGTCTCCGTGTCGGGCGCCTCCGTGGTGGTTGCGGCGCACGCGCGGGGCGTCGTGACGGTCACGGTGGTGGCGCGCGACCCGGGCGGCCTGATCGCGCAGCAGCGATTCCAGGCGACCGTGCCGAACCGGGGGCCGGAAGCGGCCGACGAGATCCCGGCCCAAACCGTGTTCGCGGGACAGACGGCGACCGTCGATGCGTCCGCCTGGTTCAGCGACCCGGACGGCGACGCCCTGCGCTACACCGCCGCCTCGTCGAGGCCCGAGGTTGCAACGGTCACCGTTTCGGAGGCGGAGATCGCGATCCGCGCGCTGGCCCCTGGCGTCGCGATGGTCACCGTGGGCGCGAGCGATGTGGATGGGGCGAGCGTGGAGCGTGTGTTTCAGGTGACCGTGCCCAACCGGGCCCCGGAACCGGTGGGCACGATCGCCGCACTGACCCTGCCGGTCGGCGAAACAGCGGCGGTGGACGCATCCTCCTGGTTCGCCGACCCGGACGGGGAGATGCTGGCCTTCACCGCCGCCTCGTCGAACGCCGGGGTGGCCGACGTCTCCGTGTCGGGCGACTCGGTCGCGGTGACCGCTGTCGCGAGGGGACTCGCCACCGTAACGGTGACGGCGCGTGATCCGGGCGGCGCGGCGGCGCAGCAGACGTTCCGGGTGACCGTGCCCAACCGGGCGCCGGAGCCCGCGGGGACGATTCCGCCGCTGGCGCTGCCCGCCGGCGAAACGACGACGGTGGACGTCTCCTCCTGGTTCACGGACGCGGACGGCGACGCCCTTTCCTATACGGCGGCCTCGTCCGACGCCGAGGTGGCCACGGTCTCCGTGGCCGGCGCCGTCGCGACCGTGCGGGCGGTCTCGGCGGGCCACGCGACCGTGACGATCACGGCGAGCGACCCCGGAGGCCTGAGCGCCTCCTCCGCGTTCGGCGTGAGCGTCACGGGGGGCGCCCCCGGCTTCCAGATCGAACTCGTGTTCGCGACATCGGTGACCGCGACCCAGGAGGCGGCGTTCCGCCGCGCCGCCGAGCGCTGGATGGCGGTTCTCGCGCCGACGGACCTTCGGGACGTCAGACCGCGCGAGCCCCTGACCTGCGGCGACGATCCCAGATTCGAGCGAAGCGTCGACGTGATCGACGACCTCATGATCGTCGCGGCGGTCGAGGAAATCGATGGTCCGCGCGGAACGCTCGCATCGGCGGGGCCGTGCTGGGTTCGGAGCGAGAGCGCGCTGCCCTTCTATGGCCGCATGCGGTTCGACGCGGCCGACGTGCGGCGGCTCGAGCGCACCGGCGATTTCGAGGACATCGTCCTCCATGAAATGGGGCATGTGCTGGGCATCGGAACCTTGTGGGGGCGTCTGGGACTGCTACGGAACCCCGCCTCCGAAGACGTGGAGCCCGACACGCACTTCACGGGCCGGCTGGCCATCGAGGCGTTCGACGAGGCCGGCGGGGCGAACTACGCCGGCGCCAAGGTGCCCGTCGAGAACACCGGCGGCCCGGGGACCTGGAACGGCCACTGGCGCGAATCCGTGCTGGTAACGGAACTCATGACGGGATATTCGGAGCGAGGCCCGGAGCCCCTGAGCGCGATCACCGTTCAGTCCCTGGCGGACCTCGGCTACTCCGTCGATCCCGCGACAGCCGATTCCTACCGGCTTTCCGACGCGGACATGGCTCGCGCCATCGATGAAAGCGAGCGGATCCCGTACGGAGACGACATCTGGCGCGGGCCCATCGTCGTGGTCGACGAGGCAGGTCGGATCGTCCGAATCATCGGACAAAATACGCCCTGATCCCTGATCGCTGGCGCCGTCCGCGTCAGGCGGGATCGGTGCCGGTATCCGGAAGGGGCACTCCGAACACACTCCCCTCGAGTCTGGCCACGCGGTCGCTCATGGCCACGCGCGCCTCGACGATTTCGGAGTGGACGGCGTCGAGTCGGTCACTCAGTCCGTCGATGCGGGCGCCCAGGCGACGCTCGGATTCGCGGATCTCGGTGCGCAGATCCGTGCGCAGACCCCCGGTGTCGCCTTTCAGCTCGTCGCGCACGCTGACGATTTCGCCTTTCAGCTCGTCGCGCACGCCGACGATTTCGCCTTTCAGCTCGTCGCGCACGCCGACGATTTCGCCTTTCAGCCCGTCGCGCACCCCGACGATTTCGCCATTCAGCTCGTCGCGCACGCCGACGATTTCGCCTTTCAGCTCGTCGCGCACGCCGACGATATCGCCTTTCAGTTCATCGCGAAGGCCGACGATTTCGCCTTTCAGCTCGTCGCGCACGCCGACGATGTCGCCATTCAGCTCGTCGCGCACGCTGACGATTCCGGCTTGCAGCTCGTCGCGCACGCTGACGATTCCGGCTTTCAGCTCGTCGCGCACGCCGACGATGTCGGCCTTCAGCTCGTCGCGCACGCCGACGATTCCGGCTTTCAGCTCGTCGCGAAGTTCCTTCTGTACGCTCTCGAGCTGGCCCGAGAGCTTGTCGGTTTTGTTCGTGAGATTCCCGATGCCGCGAAGGGCGAGGCCGCCCATCGGCACGCCTACGCCGAGGATCGCCACCAGGATGCTCAGGATTCCGATCACGTCCAGTCCCATCGTTGCCACGCCTTCCGCACGAGGTTCGAAGGCGATGCCCGCCGTGCGCGGTACGCCCGCCCGCACTGAACCTCGCGGTCGCGATCAATGTCGTATCAACTGCAAACGGCCTCAAGTGCCGCCACTCCCGCAGGGGGTGCGATCGGCGTCTCTACTGAAGCCCTTCAGGCGGCCTCCTCACGGCCAAATCGCTTAAATATCGCCAACATGGCCCGGCCTGTCGTGCCAAGGTCGCATCCGAACGCCCATGGCGCCTATATTGCAGCCCGGTTGGAGAAAGGCCACCGCGATGTCCGGGGGATCCCCGGGACCGCACACCTTAAACCGAGACCACGCTTCCGGAGGCCGACATGCGCCCTGTCCGCTATACCCATCGCCGTTATGCCGTGTCAGTGAAAGCGTTACGCGCCCTTGCGCTGCCATCCACCTTCCTCCTTGCCTTTGCCGCGTGCGGCGGCACGACGGGTCCTTCGATCCCCGAAGTGGCGGGCACCTACACCGGATCGCTCACGGTCGAAGCGACGGCGGTTTTCGGGGGAATGCCCGAGACGATCTCGGCCACGGGGTCCATGAGAGTGCTGGTCCAGCAGGACGCGGATCGGGTGACTCTTTCGGGCTCGATAACGACCGCCGGCGACACCGAATCGATCGAGGCCATCTCCGGCACCATCGACGGAGCCGGCGTCTGGACCGAGACGGGGTCGGGGGCGGGATCCTTCCTGTTCGAGGATGACGAGTGCGGCTACGTCGCGAGTTCGGAAGTCCGGTTCTCGGACGGCTCGCTCGAGATCGAGGCCGCGGCGACGCGTTCGGAACCGACCGTCGATTGCCCCAACGTCGCAATGTCGGCGGAACTGACCCGGAGCTGACGAGGAGACGCGTTGACCAGGGAAGAACTGATCAAGAGGCTCAACGAAGATCTCGCCGATGAGTTCGGCGCGATCATCCAGTACACCGTCTACGCGGCTCGTGCCACCGGTCCGTATCGGCCTCAACTGTCGCAGTTTCTTCTGGCCGAAGTCGCTGACGAGCTGATGCACGCGCAGTTCCTCGCCAACAAGATTGCCTCTCTCGGAGGCGAACCCACGACTGCGCCGCGCCCTGTCTCATTGCCCGAGGGCAACCGGGCGATGCTCGAAGCGGTGGCCGCGGCCGAGAGGCGGGCCGTTCAGGGTTACACGACACGGGCGCGGGAAGCCGAGGCGTATGGTGACAAGGGACTCGCCGTGCAGCTCGAGGATTTCGTCCGCGACGAGAGCAACCACTTGGAGGAGACCGAGCGGATCCTCCTCGACTGGCCCACCTGACGCCCGCGTTCGGCTACGAGGCCTGGAGCGCAGGCCGTGTCAGGCGCCCTCCCTCCTATTGACATATGTCTCTCTGACAAAGCGCTCGGCGGAGCCTCGCCCGAGAGACGGCCGCTTGACGCGAACGGTCGTTCCCTGAGGGCGGTCGGGTGATTCGGGCGATCCGCCCCGCCGGTCGTCGGTCGTCGGCGTCAGGCGCAGACACCGTCGACGACGGTCGCACCGGCGCTGCTGATCTCCCCGTCGTCCAGGCTGGCGGCCGAGTCAAAATCGTCCCGGAATCCGGCGCTCGCCGCCACCGTGACCTCGGCGCTATTGACGGTCGTCGATGCACTTGAGGCCGTTTGCAGTTGATACGACATTGATCGTGGCGGGGAGGTTCGATGCGGACGGGCGAGTGCCGCGCGCGGCGGGCATCGCCTTCGAACCTCGTGCGGAAGGCGTGGAAACGATGGGATTGGACGTGATCGGAATCCTGAGCATCCTGGTGGCGATCCTCGGCGTGGGCGTGCCGATGGGCGGCCTTGCCCTTCGCGGCATCGGGAATCTCAAGAAGGATCTCACACAAAGAACCGACAGGCTGTCGGGTCAGATCGAGAGCGTGCAGAAGGAACTTCGTGATGAGCTGAAGGGCGAAATCGCCGGCGTGAAGGGCGAGATCGTCGGCCTCCGCGACGAGTTGAAAGGCGACATCGCCGATCTGCGCGGCGAACTGAAAGGCGACATTGCCGGTTTGCGCGACCGAATCGACGCCGTCCACTCCGAAATGGTCGAGGTGCGCATGGCCCTGAGCGACCGCGTGGCCAGACTCGAGGGGACTGTGTTCGGAGTGCCCCTTCCGGATACCGGCACCGATCCCGCCTGACGCGGGCACCGAGGTGGTGGAATTCGTTACGGTCGTCCCCATGGTGGCTTCGCCCACGTCAAGCAGCCACGAAACGAAAGCCCTCTGGCGGTCCACGACCAACCCATCGATGAACGCGTCGCGAGACGCGGGGCTCAGGCGCGCGGTCCAGTTATCCCAGTGCGGGTACTGGGTGACGGTGATCCAGCCCAGCACCTGCGGCGGCGGCGTGTACCACTCGATATTGACGCGGGACCTGTAGGCCAGACGGCCGGACTCGTAGTTCGCTTCGCTCTCATCCAGACGCGCGCCGCCGGCCAATGTACGGTCGGGCATCACGTCCTCCTCGTCGGGTCATGCGACGAGAAAGAGGGGGGGCCGCGTGCCGCGGCCCCCCCTCCCTTTGCTGCCCGCCCTCGTAGGTGAGGGTCGTCTGGGGTTTATGACTCGGAGTCATCGGCGTTGACGATCGTCAACTCGGCCGCCTTGATCGTCCAGTTGATGCTGCCGCCCGGCTTGGTCGCCGGTTCCACGGTCGCCGTGACCTCACAGTCCACGTTGTTGTCGTTGATGTCAGCCACCGGGGTCACCGTTACCGACCCGCTGCCCGACGTCTGACCCGTGTCGATCCTGAACGTCTGCGCACTCGAAGCCGAGACCGCGCTGCAAGTGGAGACATCCCCGATCGTGAAAGTCAGGATCCCGCGCGATGGCGCACCCAGCGTCGCCGTAACCGTAACCGCCGTCGCATCGGACCCCTCATTCAGCGAAGTGCGACTCAGTGACAGCGTGATGTCCGGATCTGCGTCGATGATCGTGATCCTCCTGGGCGTCACGTAGAGACCGTTCACTTCGGTGCGAGTGTTGTCGCTGATCTCGATCTGCTCACCGAGTTCGGACACCGTGTTGGCATCGTCAAGCGCGGTCACGTAGACCGTGTCGATGGCTGACTTCTTGCCCTTCGGAATCACGATTTCGTTGGCGGTGCCGGTCATCGTAGCCCGGAAGTCAGTGTCCCCGGCGCCGCTCGTACCCGCCAGGGTCAGAGGAATCGTCAAGCCGGCATCAGCTGTGGGCGCGGTGGCCGCCGTCGCCGTGACGACTACGGCGGTGCTGTCGGCATCCTCCCGGATGGACATGACATTCACGGACAGCCCGACGTCGTCATCGGCCGTCTTGATTGTCACCGAGCCCTTCGCGGCGGCGTATCCGCCGCCCTTCGCCGACAGATCGAGCGTCACCGACTCCGACGCCGCGTTCAGGTCGTGCGTGATCGTGACGTAGACGTTCTGGGCCGAATCGTAGTTTGCAGCCGTGAACGTGAGCGTGTTCTGGTTGCCGTCCGCCACCAGGTCCGTGTCGATGCTTCCGACCGGGGGCGATGGGTCGCCGACTGTCACCGTCACGTCGCCGGTCGGCTCTGTGAGCAGCTTCACCGGGAAGTGGTTCACCGGGTCGTCCGCAGTGCCGTCGCCGTTAGCGTCATTGGTGCCGGTCACGCCCTCCGTAGCGGACGCCTGGCCCTTTTCGTCGCCAGCCACGATCTCCTTCACCAGCGTCACTTCGTCCCACTCCACCGTGAACTCGCCAAGCTTGTAACCCATCTCGTTCCCGGGACCGCGGTTGTTCGTACCGACGGCGATGTCCTCGACGTCCAACCAGAAGCAGAACTTCTCGGCTCCGGCTGCCCGAAGAGACTTGGGGCGCTTGATGGTGAAGCTCTCGCCGAACGTGATCGAGTCCGTCCCGTCCTCGAGGTCGCGCTTGTTCCGGCCTTCGATCCTGCTCGCCGGAACCGAGTCCGCGGCGGCGCAGCTATTCCTCCGGACGCTGAGTTCCGCCGTCACGATGACGTTTTTGTCCGAGACGGTTCCGCCCACCGCCACGGTGACGGCTGCGGCGCGAGTCAGGCCGATGTCGGACTGGCTCCTGCTGATCGTGAACGTGGGAGGCTCCGAGTCACGCGTGTAGTTGAACGTCCGGAGGGTGCGGTTCGGGGGCACGGCCCTATCGGAGACGAGCACCTTCACCGAGTAGGTGCCGTCCTTCCCGCCACCGACCTTGCCGGTGCTGACCTCGACACTCCCGGTGGAAGTGGAGGCCATGCCTCGGGCGCCGCCCGCCGTCGACTTTCCGTAGGACGATCCGGTGTACCAGACGGCGTTGGCGCTGAGCCCGCTGCCTGCTTCGCCAGTCGAGAGTTTGGGATCCTCGACGTCCATCTCGAGCATGGCATCAGCCTTGAGAACGAGGCCGTCCCGCGAGGGCTGCTCGTCGCTAGCCTCGGGCGCCGTCTTGTCCACGCCGAACGTACTTGCGGTGCGGATTGGAGACGTCGGCAGGGAGGCGACGTTCATGAACCCGTCGTACACCATCGTGACCTCGGCCACATAGCTGTCCACGCCGGCGACATCGTTGAAGTCATCCGTCTTGTCGTCCTCGGGCAGATCACCGATCCCGCTGACGTCCGCCAGACCCTCGGCCGGCACGAAGGCGGTGCTCTTTTTGGTGTCCGCGTTGGCCGCGACCGATGCATCGCCGACTGCGATGGTCGTCATCGCGCCACCCACGCCGTCGTCGTCCAGACCGTTGACCACGAAGCTGCCGGACGAATAGAACTCGTCCTTGGCTGCGGCGGTCCCGGCAGACGTCTTGATCGAGATGCCGCTCTCATCGCCCGTGCTGAACGTCGGCGCCTTGAAGTCGAAGTAGCGGGGGCCGAGCTTCGCCATATCGCCCGTCCGGAACTCGTCGGTCACCAGCAGGCCGCCGTCGTCCTTGATGTCGCCGCTGTTGATGAGCCAGTGCTCGTTCTCGCCCGCCGTGTTCTCGACGGCGCGGTTGAGCGCCGCGCTGACGGTCCAGGTGAACGGCGCTTCTTTGTCCGCCAGAGGGACGCCGTACTGTGAAGTCGTCCCCTTCTTGAAGAACGCCAGCGCCGGCGGCGCCTGATCGAGCGCCGCGGCGCCGGGGCCCGTCACCTTCGCGTGGAGCGACAGCTCGCCCACGGTGGTGCCGTTGAAGGCGACCGGGCAGGCGTGGAAGGAGTTGACGTTGCTCTCGTCGTCACCGGCCGGACCGCCGTGGAAGGTGAGGCCCTTCACGACCGTCGACTGGCTGCCCGGGCTGTGCTCGAGCATCACGTAGTTGGTGTTCTTCAACGTGATCATCTGAGAGGCGAGCGCGTCCCGGAACGTCCCATCGGAGGTGGTGATCCGCGCGCCGAGCTCGTGCTCGCCGTTGGCGAAGCGGGGCTCCATCTGCATGCCCATGCACTCGCCGGCCACCTGGTCGGTGTCGAAGAAGCACTCGACCTCGACGGAGCCGCCCGAGTCGGCGAGGCCGACCGGCGAAGCGGCGTCGCTCGAGGCGCCGCGGCAGGAGATGACCTCGTCGCCCAGCGTGAGGTCGATGTTCGTCACCGTCTCGTCGTTGTACTGCACGTCGAGCAGGACGGAGATGTTACCGGACACGTTGCTCGGATCGACCGAGCTATTCCGGTCGCCGACTTCCCGCAGACCGAAGATCGTCACGGTCGCCGGCTGCCCGGCGTCAGAGCCGACCTCGACGTTGAATCCCTGGTTGGCCTGGAGGCCGTCCGGGTCGGCCGCTGTGATAGTGACGATCGCGGAATGGCTATAACGGATTGTGACAGACGGTTTTACGTGCTATACGCTCGGGATTTTCACATCATCGATTTTCTCGCTCGCGAGGCGAGGTCGAGCAGGGACCGAAACCGGTCGCAGGGGGCTGCCGAGGCGGAGTTCTTCGCGATGGCACCGAGCCGACTCTCCCCCGCGTACGGGCTAGGCGACGGCGGCCTTCGTGTGACGGGACCAGCGAAGTAGTCTGCGCATAACTTCCAAACGGGATACGAGTTACGTCACCTTTGTCCCATTCGGGACGAACGGTCGCGGCCAAGTGCCGTCGCTGACGTGCGGTCCCTCCATGAAGAGTCTGAATCGATGGACCCGCCAACGCGACCGGCGAACGTGCCGCACCTGGGACGGACTGAGCGGGGTGTCCTCATCGTGTCGCAGCCATCTCGAATGAGGGAACGAATGGCATGGTCACAGCGGCCGCATCGACGCCGGAACTTACGCCCCCCACACGGTGATGGGCGTGCCGTTCCGGCTCCGCTCCTCTCGGTAGATCTTCTCCGCCCACGTCCTTCCCTTCCGCATGTCGAATACGACGAGGTGGCCGGCATCGGCATCGCAGAGGTCCATGTAGGCGACCGTCTGTTCGAGGCCCCGCTCGACGGTACGGGCGTGCGAGCGGCCATCCTTCAGCAGCTTGCATTCGACCACGAACCGGCTGGCGCGCCCCTGCCCGCCGGGCCAGATCACCAACAGGTCCACGCGGCGGCTCCCCAGCGCGTACTCGCGCTCGATCCGGCCCCTCCCGTTCACGACCCGGTGCAGGAACGCCTGCAGCACGAGCTGCGGGCCTGCCTCGGTGTACCGGGCCCGCTCGACCCAGTGCTCCGAGTTCTGCCGGAAGAAGTCCTGGAACGCGGCGAGGAGCCTGTCCATGTCGAGGTCGCCGCCGGCGTCGGCGTACCATGCGGTCCGCTGCGGCATCCTGTGCTGGAGCATCCAGGTCAGCTCCCGGGGCAGAACCTCGCCGTAGATGGGGTTCGCGACGCGCAGCGGCGGGTCCGGCGCCACCAGCCCCAGATCCCGCACGTACTCGAAGTCCCTGTCCGAATACTCCTCGTCCCCGCCGCCGAGCAGCGGCTCGATCACCCGGCGCACCCGGGGCTCGCGCAGCTTGTCGGCCAGTTGATCCAAGTGCGTTTCGCGACGCAGGATCAGCATCTCCCGCGCTTCGAAGACGTCCTGCTCGGAGATGGGGCGGTCGTGCGGGCGGAGCGGCCTCTTTGGGAAGCACATCTCCCGCCCGAGCGCGTTCACGAGCCACGGCTGGCCGCGCGTCTGCTCCCACACCGCGTCCAGCGCCTCCGGAGCGAAGGCCTGGCCGGTCTCGTCCGTGTGCTGGCCCAGCAGGGTCTCGACGTCAGACCGCGTGAAGTCGCCCAGGCGAAGCGAGCGCGCCTTGATGTTGAACGCGCTGCCGCCGGCGATCACCTCCTTCTCGGAGCTCGCGTGGATCCGGTAGTCGCGCACGTCCCGCACGCCGCACAGCACCACGCTTTGGGGGAACCCGTTGGGACGGTGGGCATAGCCCGCGCGCAGCTGACGCAGCACGGACACCAGCGAATCGCCCACCAGGGCGTCGATCTCGTCGATCAGCAGCACAAGCGGCGCGTCGGATGCCTTCGTCCACAGACGCAGCAGGGTTCGCAGCGCGACGTCGGGGCGTCCCGTGGTGTCGAGGCCGCGCGCCGCCTCGGCCGTCACCGGGTCGTTCAGCGTGTCCTCGGCCTCGAGGGCGATCTCCGTGGCGATCGCCCCCATCGCCCGCCCCACATCCTCGCGGGCGGTCTGGGCGGGCTCGACGTTGATGTACGCGCAGCGGTACTCGCCCTCGGTCCCGCCGTTCAACAGGTCGCGCAGCGCGAGCAGCGCGGAGGTCTTTCCCGTCTGCCGGGGGGCGTGCAGGACGAAGTAGGCCTTGGAGCGGACCAGATCCATCACGCCGGCCAGACTCACCCGGTCCAGCGGAGGAACGCAGTAGTGCTCGTCCGGACGGACGGGACCGGCGGTGTTGAATCGGCGCATGTCTGAAAAGTCGCCCCGCCCGCGCGGGGGCGCAATCATGAACGGCACTTCAGAATGGCGCTGTGGCGAGCATTCGGTCGGCGTCGCCGGCCGTCACCACGGGGAGCTACCCGGCCCGCCAGCTCACCCCGGCATTCGTCACGGTCGTGCCCTGTGGCCTCGCGATTCCTCCGTCAGACCGCTCCGGGCGCGACGGTGAGGCGGATGCCCAGTGCATCGAGAACCCTCATCACCGTACCGAGCCGCGGATCACGCTCGCCGGACAGCGACTTGTACAGGCTCGGACGACCCAGTCGCGCCCCCCGGGCGACCGTGGTCATGCCCATGGCGCGGGCGACGTCGCCGACCGCCTTCGCGAAGAACTCCGGATCGTTCTCCGCCAGCGCGGCCTTCAGGTATTCGATGCGCGCTTCGTCATCATCGAGAAACTCGGTGCTGTCCCAAGGGGTGTAGGTTTCGTTGCTCACGCCGCCTCCTCAGAGTTCGCCCGCCGGGGAAGGATTGTATCCCATTGGATACATTTGTCAAGCTGGAGCACGGCTAAAGAGAAGGGGGCCCCGCGAACTTCGCGGGACCCCCTTTCCGTACTGCTGGCTGAGTTGGCTGGTCCGTCAGCGTCGCTCAGCCTCCGCTCGGCGCCGTGATAACGATTATTGCCCCTGCCGAAGGCAAGAGATCCCCAACACCACTGATCGAGTGAGTGTTGGTGGCGTCGGCGTCATCATCGACCCTTAGTGTGATCACCGAGCCAGTGGGAGTCGCCGAACTCACGACGATCCTGATCTTCGCTGTCGCGGTTGTCTTGTTGTTGGCGAAGTTGAGCGACGTAGTAGCCGGCACCGTAATGCTGGCGTGGTTGGCGGAGGCGTAGAGATTGACCCCTGTTGTGGCGCCCGTGGTGGCCGACCCCTTCGCGCTCGCCGCCCGTGTCAGCGTGACCGTGACCGTATCGCTCGCACCCTGCTCGATCTCCGTATCGGAGACGGTTACCAGCCAGTCGTTGTCGGTGACCACAACGTCGAAGCTCGCCGTCATGCCATCGTAGCCGCCGCCCTTCGCGGTAGCCGTGATGGTGACCTTGTCGTCCGACGCGTCATCGTCGTTCGACGCCTCCGGAGCGGTCCTGCTGGTGCCGCCTGTCGCTATGCTGACCGCAGTGGTGGCGGCGTCGGCCGCGAGAGTGAGATCTGCCGGCGCGGGCAGAACGTCCTTATCGCTGCTCTCGAACTCGATGGTCACCTCGCCCGTGGGCGTGGCGCCGAGTGCGATCTGCAGATCGTCTGGGAGGACAGCACCTTCGGCGATGGTGTCAGCCGTTGCCCCGGCCGGCAACCCCGTGATCAGAATCTGCGGGATATTCGACCGCCAATTCACGGTGACGAAGGCGGCATCGGTGGCCGCCAACTTGTTGCCGGCCCTGTCCTCCGCCGAAACCTCCACGCAGAGGTTTTCTCCATCTTCGGTAGTGGTTGCGGGGGGCTTCAGGGCAAACGCCGGTATGTTGATGGACGTGCTACCCTTCCCCTTCCGCGCCTTGGAGAAATCCTTCGGCAGCCGGGTGGCGGCAACCGCTGTGTCCGCAGGCTCGCCAGTCGCGGCAGCCTCGCCGCAGAACGCGACCGCGTTACCGGTATTTCTGAAGACCGACAGCTTGTACTCCTCGATCCCGGACGTCTTGTCCTTCAGCGAGCCTCCGAGGTCGATGGTCGCCGTGAGCCCGCCGGCGACGTCGCTGAGGTACTCGGCGGCCGTGAACGTCGGACTTGTGGCGTCGTAGACGAGATTCGCCTCGAAGCTGTCCTTGTTGGGCGGCATGGCGCCGTCCTGGACCGTGACGGTGACGTCGTACTCCCCGTCCTTGGGCAGACCGGTGACCGTCGCCTGCCAGTCGTCATCGTCGCCGCCGCCGACGGCCGCCACCTTGCCGAAGGGAATCGGGTCGGCCGAGGCTGTCGCGCCCGGCCTGGTCAACATACCCGAGATCGCCGTGCCGTTGTCGCCCGAGGCAAGCTTCGGATTCTCGACCTCGAACTCGATCACGGCGTCGCCGCCGAACACATCGCCGTCGTCGTGCTCGACGTTCGAGATCTTCGGAGCCGTCTTGTCGACGCCGAAGTTGGCCGTCTGCAGCCAGCTCGCGGGCGTCTCGCCGCCCTTCCACGCGTTGCCGAGTTGGTCGGCCAGCATGGCGAGTTCGGCGACGTAGCAGTCCGCTCCGTTCTTGTCCGTCTTGGAGCGACCCGCGTCCTCCTCCTCCAGATCCGCAATCCCGGAGACGTCCTCGTACCCCTCAATGGCCATGAAGCCGACCTTCGTGCGATCGACCTTGTCCACGTCGGTTTCGTTTTTCGCGCAGTCGCCGACGGCGATCATGGTCATGGCGTTGTTGATGCCCACGCCACCGTCGATCCCGCCCATCAGCGAGAAGTCGCTGTCCTTCTTCATGATCTTGCCGCCCGAATACGACGTGCCGGCGACGATGGCCTGCTCGGCGACCTGAATCTCGGCATCTTCGGCAAGCGTCGGAGCCTTGAAGTCGAAATGAAGCGGCCCATTCATGGCTTCGCCCGCCTTCCGGAACTCGGCCGTCACGTCCCCGCCATCGGCGTTCATGATGGCGCCGGAGTTCACCACCCAGAATTCGTCACCATCCATGGTCTCGACCATGGCGTTGAACTCGGGGTCGATCGTCCACGTGTACGGCGCCTCCGTGAGCGTCGGAGACGGATCGTTGTCCGGCTCCTCCTTGCCCGTCTGGAAGCTCACGGTCGGCCCCTCGACCATCTGGCGCGGCTCGGAGTCGGTATCCGTGCGCTTTGCCTCGAGCGTGAGTGAGCCGACCTCCGTCCCCATGAAGGAGACGGGGCACGCGCTGAACGAGTTCATGTTGCCCTCGCCGCCCGGCCCGCCGTGGAACGTCCGGCCGCCGTGCGTGACAGCCCTGCCGGCGTGGTGCACCACGTCCACGTAGCTGGCGTTCTTCAGCGTGACCGGCAGCGCGGCGGCAGCGTCGCGCCGCTCGCCCTCGGACGTCGTGAGGAAGGCGCCGATCTCGTACTCGCCGTTGGCGTACATGGGAGCGAGCTGCTCGCCCATGCACTCGCCCATGGTCGCGGCCGACTTGAACAGGCAGTTGTATTCCGTACTGCCCGACGCCGCGAGACCAGGCGCCGCGTGGTCGGCCGACGCCGACGAGCCCCGGCACTGGATCACTGCGTCGCCCAGCGTGAGCGCGATGCCAGCCACGGTCTCGTCGTTGTTCTGGACGTCGAGGACGACCCAGACGTCACCCGACACGTTCGTCGGATCGACCGCGCTGTTGTCCTCGACACTCTTGAGGTCGAAGACCACAACCGTCGCCGGATCCCCCTGGTCGCTGCCCACCGACACGTTGAATCCCTGGTTGGCCTGGAGGCCATCCGGGTCGGCCGCCAAACGATTACGTCCTCTACCGCCCCATTCGAGACGAACGTTCGCGTCCAGGTTTCGTCGCTGACGTGCGGTCCCCGTCATAAGGAGCCTGAAACAACGGTGTCACCAACGCGACCGGCGAGCGACTTGCACGTGCAACGGACCGAGCGATGGTCCTTTTTATATCGCACTCCGTCTTGAATGTGGTAACGAATGGTATTGATTAAACGATAATTGTGACCACTATCGCGATCTGTGCGCGATTCGCCGCGACACGACTAACGTTCACACGTCGGAACGGGGAGAAGACACGCCGCTGAAGCAGTCAGAAGGAGAGGGCCGCGACACGTGGCTGAGTTACGAAACGCTGTCAACGAGATCGACCGCCGGTGCCCAGGGACGATGGAGATCGAGGGCTACCGGGCGGTCATCCAGTTCGACCCGGACATCGAGATGTTCCGGGGCGAGTTCGTCGGCCTGAACGGCGGCGCTGACTTCTACGCTCGAGACGTCTCACGTCTCAGGAGGGAGGGCGCGATGTCGCTAAGAGTGTTCCTCGAGATGTGCGAGGAGGAGGGGTCGAGCCCGGGCGGAGGTCGATAACCTCCGACCGTCTGGCGCCCGCGATGGCCTGTAGCGAAGCGTCCTACAGCGTGTCGCACTCGTGCTCGGATGAGGTAGAGATTGGTGTGATCCCCGCGACTGCATCGACCGATCTCGCGATCATTGCGTGACCGTGCCGACACAATTAACGTTGGAGTCGGGTGGCGCGGCCGGGACAGGAGAAGCGAACACTCCCCTCCGAGATTCCCGCCGAAATCGGGCGCGCATCCCAACATTCATTACCACATTCAAGACGTTGGTGCGCACGCATTTCCCGGGCGCGTAGGCCTATAACTGCGTGCCGCCGCTGGAACGGCTGGGCGCAGCCGAACTCCTGAGTCTTATCCACGCCGAGCGGTACTTCGTCCTGCACGCCCCCCGGCAGACGGGGAAGACCTCCGCGCTGTTGGCGTTGCGC